>NZ_JOAX01000004.1 GCF_000720485.1 Streptomyces ochraceiscleroticus
TGCGCCTGCACGGCTGGTTCTACGAGATCACCTCCGGCGAGGTCTTCACCTACGAGTCCCGGGAGCGCATGTTCCGGCCGCTGTGACCGGCCCGCGCACGACAGCCAGTCGGTCAGGCGGGCGCTATGCGGGGGCCTACCGATGCGCATGTGGTGCAGATGGCGCTACGGCTATGACCGTCGCACGATCCGGACCGGATCCCCCATCTGCACACTGCCCTGGACGCTCGGAGGCCCCCTGCGAGCGTCTCCTGAGGCTCCGGGTGCCCAAGCGTCGGCGTGCGGGGCCTCGTACTGGGTACCAAGCTTGGCAGTGAGGTGGTGGTCATGATCCGTGTACGACACGCCCTGCTCCGCACCGCCGCGGCGGTGGCGCTGCTGCCGCTCGCCGCCGCCTGTTCCGACGAGCCGGAGCCACCGCCCCGGCCTCCCACGTCCGCCTCGCCCTCACCGTCGTCCGAGCCTCCGGAGCCGTCCCCCACCACCGCTCTCACCCACTCACCGTCGCCGACCGCCAGTGCACCGGCCGACCCCGCCAAGGCCGAGAAGCAGGTGCGCGCGGCGTGGGCACGCTTCTTCGCCTCGGGTGCCTCGGTGAAAGAGCGAGCGGACGTGGCGGAGGACGGCGATCAGTACCAGCTCATGATCGAAGCGCTGCGCACCGATCCCGAAGCCCGGCTTCTGCGGGCACGCGTCGACTCCGTGACCTTCACCTCCGACCTTCACGCGCGAGTGCGCTACACCTTGTTCGCCAATGGCCACAGAATCGGGCCCGAGGCCCCGGGGGCATCCGTACGTCAGGACGGCACCTGGAAGGTCTCCACAGAGACCGTGTGCAGCCTGACGCGTTACGGCGAGGATGTCCCCCGGGCCCCGGTGTGCTGACTCAGCCGGCACCGGGACCGAGTCCGGTCAGCACCGGATGCCACCGGTCACCTCCGCGCGTACGCGGTCACCGCGACCGCCAGCCGCGCCGAGGCGCCGCTCCGCCCCATGTCAGCTCCACCGTTTTCAGCCGCCGACGGCCGCCTGGCCTGGACATACCGTAGCCACTGCCTGATACCGCCACTCCCCCGCACCACAAACGACCGTGCCCTGACTCATTAACGCCCTTCACGATGCAGAGAACCGAAACGCGTGAGTTCAAAGAGATCACATGCATAATTTTGCGTCCCTGCACACGCAGAAGAATGGGCGTAGGAGCATCAACCAGCCAAAACCCGGTGGATCGTTTCTTGCAACAGCTGAACCGGTCAGGTTGGAGCAACGGCGTACAACACCTCGCGGACTGGTGAGCAGTTGCCGTGAATGGATTGATCCCGCTGCCGCACGACATGCGTTCGTCAATGGCCGGGATACGGGAGGGTCATCATGGAAGTCACCAGTGTCACCGGCGCACTCCTGGTCGGGATCATCATCGGCATTCTGGGCAGGCTCATCGTCCCAAGACGGCACCGCATCGGCGCCCTGTGGACGATGTTGATCGGTGTGACCGCCGCATGCCTCGGCGCGTGGATCGCGCTCGGCCTCGGCGTCGCCGACACCCAGGGAATCGACTGGATCGAGTGGTTCGTCCAGATCACTCTGGCGGCCCTCGGTGTTGCCGCCCTGCAACGCGCTCAAGTACGCCGCTGACCATTCGCGGCAGCGCGAGCAGAATCTGCAGCCGGACGTGGGCTGCGGCACCGTCGAGGGTCACTGGCACGAAACCGGGCAGAGCGGCATGCCGTATGTCACCGGCGCCGAGGCGCTGCCCTGGCACCGCGACATCAGCGCCGATGAGCTGGCGAACGCCGTACGCCCGTATTCCCCGGGGCGTGTGCCGCCGCCGCAGTGCTGCCCGCAGGCGCGGCGCCTCAACCGTCCTGGGCGGGATCGGCGGGCATGTCCTCCAGCGCCTGGCGCAGCGCCGCGGCCTCGGAGGCGTCGAGCCGGCCGGCGAAGCGCAGCAGGGCGCTCGTGCGGTCGGCGGACGAGTCCAGTGCCTGTTGCATGAGTCCGGCCGAGTAGTCGTCGGCGGTGCGCACCGCGCTGTAGCGGAAGGACCTGCCCTGCTTGACGCGCTCCAGCCAGCCCTTGGTCCGCAGGCGCTCGGTCACCGTCATGACCGTGGTGTACGCCAGTTGCCGCCCCTCGCCGTTGAGTGCATCGACGATCCCCTGGATGTTGAGCGGCTCGCTGCTCGCCCACACGATCCGCATGACGTCGGCCTCCAGTTCGCCGAATGCCCGCATGCCCCTCGCTCCCACCTCTTCGCTCTGCAACATTGGCGTGCCTCATCGCTCCAGCACGCCGTCGCACCGAACCTCACGACACTGTTCTTCTACCTCGCGTAGAAATCGTATCCGGCGATCGTGCTTCTCCTTGCTATACAGCTCCCACGTTGTGCAGTTATCGGCTCGCGCGGACGTCGATCCCTGCGCCGCCGCGCCGTTGGGTCGGTCTTGGGCCGGTCCATTGGCCGCAGTGGTATGCCGAGCGGCAGGCCGCCTCCGCCATCGGCAGAGGCAGGGCGTCGATGAGTTGTGAAGTCGGCCTGTCGACGCCCACGCGTGGTCGCGAGGCTGCATTGCCGCTGCTCACCGTCCCGGCGAGCCTGGAGCAGGGAGTTGCAGATGTACCTCGTAGCCCCCGTCGGTCACTGGGCCAAAGGTTACCGTGCCGCCGAGGAGGTCGGCGCGCTCGCGCAAGGCGGCCAAACCACGAGACTCGCTGGGCAGCGGGTGCGAGAGACAAGTGGGAGCCGTGTTGGTGACCGTCGCGTGCACGGTGCCGCGCTCGTGCCGGATACGGACCGTCGCCCTGGCGCCCGGCGCGTGCTTGCGTACGTTGGTCAGGGCTTCCTGGACGGTACGGTAGACGGCGCGCTGGACGGTCGGTGGGAGCCCTTCGGGCAGGTCCGTCTTCAGCTCCGCCTCGACGCCACTCCGACTCACCAAGCGCTGGAGGTCGGCGAAGGAGGGCTGCGGGGCCAGCTCGGTCGGCCGACTGCCGGAGGCACGCAACACATGGACCATGTCCCGTAGTTCGCCCAGGGTCTCCGCGCTGAGCCTTCGGATCGTGGCTGCCTCGTCTTTCACCGCTGGGTCCCGGCTGCACACCTGAAGCGCCCCGGCCCGTACGGTGATGAGGCTGACCTGGTGGGAGATCGCGTCATGCATCTCCCCGGCCAGCTGCGCGCGTTCCTTCGCCAGCACGGTCTGGGCGAGCAGCAGGCGCTCGTTGTCGCGCGCCTGGGAAACCTCGGTGAGCCGCACCGACAGGTCCCGTCGGGCCTGGACGAGCCGGCCGAGAAAGACCGCAGCGGTGACTGCTGCCAGTGTGTGCCCCGTGTTGGTCAGGCCGGCAGCGCTCCAGAGGCCGTCCCGTTGCGGTAATGGCCACGGCGCGATACCGCAGGCCACGAAGGCCAAGGAGCAGAGTGCCAGTAGTGCGCGTCGGCGAGTGCGCGAGGCGAGGCTGTACAGAGCGGCGAGCGCGGCGAGCCTCGCATCGGCGACCAGGACAGCGGGCAGGGTCAAGAGCACGGTCAGTAGCGGCAGTCGATGGCGCAGGGCGAGAGCCAGGGCAGCGAGGGAAGCGCAGGCGTTGCCGAGCGATTCATCAGCATCGAAGTGCACCCAGGCATCGAGCAGCGCAACACCGATGAGGGCGACGTCCAGCAGTGCGGCGAGCAGGGGACGAAGCGTCGCCCGGCCTTCGCCGTCCTGCAAAGGCCGGTGGAGCGTTGGCCGTTCGGCGGCGGACCGAACGGTGGCGGCCTGCACAGCACACACCTCAGCCGCGGATCGCGCCGGCTGGAGTGCTACCCATCGCAACACCCAAGGCAGCCGGCCCCGCGAACCGGATGCTGGCACGTAAGCGCTTGGCCACCGCCATCAGAGACGTGCAAGTGAGTTGCCACTGCTGCTCAGGCGTATCAGTGAGGAGGTGATGGGTATCGAGTTCTCCGCTCGTCCACAGTGCTCGCATAATGTCCGATTTCCGCTGTCCGGATGTTCGCAAGGTCTCCACCTGCCTTTTCTTCCCTTCCGCTCGGCGACAGACTGCCGTCTCGGCTCGGACTCCCGTGCCGGACGACATCACTTTCTACTTCATGTAGTAGTTTAAACGCGTGGATGTCGACCGACACACCTCGGCGGTCTCGAATCACGCGCCGCCTGGCGCACACGCCTCTGCCAGCTCATCCGCACCCCGCGCACGCCGCTCTGCGATGGGCTACCACCGCGCGTCGTCCGCGCAGGTCAACGACCGCACCTTGACCACCCGACACCACGATCGGCTCGCCTGATACGCGGCGGTCGGCAGCACACCGGCTACGGCTCGGCAAGGCGAGCGCCCTGACACAACCCACCTGGCCACTCACCTCAAGGAGCTCACGTGGTGGGAAAACCCGTCCAAGCATCAACAGTTCAGCTGGACACCCCCTCGCGCGACATCGCACAGGGAAAGCGGAGTGATCCGGCGATTGCCGTCGAAGATGCCTTCGCCGAGGTCATGGCAGGCGTCGTACATGTCGACCGAGTGCCGGTCGACAGTCACTTCTTCGACGATTTGGGCGCCGACTCCCTGTTGATGGCTCAGTTCTGTGCCCGCGTCAGGAAACAGGATCATCTTCCGTCGGTGTCGATGAAGGACATCTACCGGTACCCGACCATCCGCAGTTTGGCGACGGCCCTCGGGGGGCCGTCGGACACCTCGGATGCCGAGCCCGTACCGGCCGAGTCATCACCCGTGGTATCGGCCGACGTCCTGCCGCCGGCCCCCCGCAGTACGCCGCGGTACGTGCTGTGTGGCGTACTGCAGTTCCTCGTCTTCCTCGGATACGCCTACCTCACGGCTCTCGTTCTCTCGCTCGGCTATGACTGGATCTCCGCCGGAAGGAACCTGCTGGACAGCTACCTGCGGGCGGTACTGTTCGGCGGCGCCATTTTCCTCGGCGTATGCACCCTGCCGATTCTCGTCAAGTGGGTACTGGTAGGCCGCTGGAAGCCCCAACAGATTCGCATCTGGGGTCCGGCCTACTTCCGTTTCTGGCTGGTCAAGATACTGATTCAGATCAACCCGCTGGTGCTGTTCGTCGGTTCGCCACTGTTCGTGCTCTACCTCAAAGCGCTCGGCGCGCACATCGGGCGCGGTGTGGCGATCTTCTCCAAGCAGGTGCCGGTGTGCACCGATCTGCTCACCGTCGGCGACAACACGGTGATCCGCAAGGACGCCTACTTCACCTGCTACCGGGCCGAGGCCGGATGGATCCGCACCGGCCCCGTCACCCTCGGGAAGGACGTGTACATCAGCGAGTCAACGGTCCTCGACATCGATTCCTCCCTCGGTGACGGAGCTCAGCTCGGGCATGCCTCGTCGCTGCACTCCGGGCAGCGGGTTCCCGCCGGCGAGCGGTGGCATGGCACCCCTGCGCAGCGGACCGAGGTGGATTACCGGTCGACGGTCGCGGCCACCGGCTGCACCGCCTTCACCAAGGTCACGTACAGCCTCGCGCAGTTGCTGACCGCGGTGGCCGTGTACATGCCGTTGGCGATCGGCGGGGCCAGCCTTCTGCTCAACGAGATCCCGCAGCTCGGCGCAGTGACGATCACGAAGCCCAGCTCCCTGACGAGCTGGGCGTTCTACCGTGAAGCTCTGATCGTGTCCTTCGTGCTCTTCTTCGGCTCGCTGGTCGTCGGCCTCCTCCTCGTCACCACCGTTCCCCGGCTGCTCCATCTCGCCATCAAGCCGGACAAGGACTATCCGCTGTACGGCTTCCGGTACTCGCTCCTTCGTACGATCACGCGCCTGACCAACAACAAATTCCTGCTGCGGCTCGCCGGCGACAGCTCGCTTGTCGTCCACTACCTGCGCAGCCTCGGGTACGACCTGTCCCGGGTCGAGCAGACGGGCTCCAACTTCGGCTCGGAGCTCAAACACGAAGACCCGTTCCTGACCACTGTCGGCACCGGAACGATGGTCGCCGACGGATTGTCGGTCATGAACACCGAGTACTCCGCGACCTCCTTCCGCGTCAGGCGAGTGGCGATCGGCCCCCACAACTTCCTCGGAAACCAGGTCGCCTACCCACCGCAGGGAAAGACGGGCAACAACTGCCTGCTCGCGACCAAGGTCATGGTGCCCATCGACGGGCCCGTGCGGGAGGGCGTCGGCCTCTTGGGCTCGCCCAGCTTCGAGATCCCGCGGACGGTCGATCGCGATGCCTCCTTCGACCACCTCAAAGCCGAGGAAGAACTGCGTCGCCACCTCCACGCGAAGAACAAGCACAACGCCGTGACGCTGCTGTCGTTCCTGCTCGCACGCTGGATCTACACCTTCGGCATCCTTCTGCTGGTGTGGGGAGCGGCGAGCTTCTACGGCTCGTTGGGCGCTGCGGCAATCGCGCTGGCCACGATGCTCAGCCTCGCCTTCAGCGCTGTGTACACCGGGCTCATGGAGCGAGTCACCACTGGCTTCCAGCAGCAGAAGGCACTCTTCTGCTCGATCTACGACCGCTCCTTCTGGCGCCACGAACGCTTCTGGAAGCACCAGGCGATCGATATGCGGCTGCTGAACGGCACCCCGTTCAAGAGCCTGTGGTGGCGGCTGCTGGGCGCTCACCTCGGGCGGCGGCTCTTCGATGACGGGTGCAAGCTGCCGGAGCGGACTCTCGTCACGATCGGCGACGACTGCACGCTCAACGTGGGGACCGTCATCCAGTGCCACTCGCAGGAGGACGGAAGCTTCAAGTCCGACCGCACCTCGATCGGCGCCGGCTGCACGCTCGGGGTCAACACCCTGGTCCACTACGGCGTGACGGTCGGGGACGGCGTCGTACTCGGCCCCGATTCCTTCCTGATGAAGGGCGAGGAAGTCCCCACGCACGCACACTGGGCAGGGAACCCCGCCAAGGACATCACCGTCCGCTCGTCCCGGTGATATCAGGCGGCGCCTCGGCGGCCCCCTCCGCTGAGGCGCCGCTCGGCGCACTGCCCGACGGCGTGTTGCACCCACCACTTGCTCGCGGGCCGTGGCGCTCGTCGGTATTGGCGGTCTCCAGCCGCGTGGTGTACTACCGCGTCGCCGACCTAGCCGAGCTGAGGGCCGAGGGGGTACTCCTGCGGCGGGCCCCACCACCTGGGCCCGTTCGGCCCTGGTGCGGACTTCAGAACGCGCAGAAGCTGGGGCCATGGCCGGTTCGGGGTACTGGTGTCGTAAGGCCCTACGGTGCCGAAGCACGAGAGGAGAGTGGCGCACATGCGAGCCCACCTCGGTGACGAACTCGTGGTGGAGAGCCTCATCATCGGAAGCCGCCGGCGGGATGGAGTGATCGTCGGACTGCATCACGCGGACGGATCACCGCCCTATGACGTGCGCTGGTCGGACACCGGCCGGGTGACGCTCTTCTCTCCAGGACCGGATGCCCACATACATCCCCTGAAGCCGCCGGAGGACCCTTCCGAACCTGGTACGGAACCCCAACCGCCTCCCCCAGGGAGCGACTTCGGACGCCGCGTCGCACACGAACGGCAGCGCCTGGGTCTGAGCCGGGCCGAGGTGGCCGACCGGGCGGGGGTGGCCGAGAGCTACCTGGCCTATCTCGAACAGCAGCCGGCCGACCCGGCCTCCGCCACTGTACTGAGCCTGGCAGCCGCCCTGGAGACCACGCCCGATGTGTTACGGGGCGCCGATGCGGAGCTTGCACCGGGAGGGGGCCGCGCAGCGAGGCATCCCCGCCTTCGCGAGCTCGAGCCGGAGGAATGCCTGCGTCTGCTCTCCTCGCACGGCGTGGGGCGCCTCGCCCTGTCGACCCTCGAAGGGCCCCAGATCATACCGGTGAACTATGCGCTGGTCGACGACACGGTCGTCTACCGCACAGCGCCCGGAACCGTCACGGCCGGAGCGGTCGGAAACCTCGCGGCCTTCCAGGTGGATCACATCGATGAGGCCATGAGCCGCGGCTGGAGCGTGCTGGTGGTCGGGCCCGCGCGGCACGTGACGGGTCCGGCAGCCGACGAACTGGCCGCTCGGGCACCCTCGTTGCCGTGGGTCGGCGGAGACCGCCCCCTCTGGGTGGCGATCAAGCCACTGCGCATCAGCGGGCGGCGCATAGACGTCGAGTGAAGGACAGCACCTCAGCACACTGACCCGTAGGACGAAGTGAGAAAGCCCGATCCCCCGAGGTCCTCGCCATGAACTGCTTCGACTGCACACAAGAGCAGAAAAACGTCCCAGCGGTCGCGATCTGCTGTCACTGCGGCACGGGAATCTGTGCCGGGCACATGCTCCTCAGCACCGAGGAGGTCCATCACGAGGTGGGCACCGGCCCTGCCTGGGGGAAGCGTTCCGCCCGTCGCGCGACCTGTCGCACCTGCGGCGGCGCCGAGCACGAAGGTCCTGCCGCGTAGACACCCATCCAGGTAGGACATCTGGATGAGGGCTGTGAAGGGAACGCGTACATCAGAGAACTGATGGCAGTCAGGCCAAAGGGTCGGCTCCGGGCTCGCCTTCGACCACGGCGCGGGCGGCCTCAGCAAGCCGCATCTGTCGAGCGCGGGCATGCTTGCGCAGCACGTCAAACGCGGTGCTCACATCTGTCTGCCAGCGCTCCGCGAGGACTCCTTTGGCCTGCTCGATCACCACTCGGCTGGACAGAGCCCGCAGTAGCTGCCCGTTCTCGCGGCGGACAGCCTGCAACTCCCAGCGCCGCATCAGTCCCAGAGAGACGGCGTCCGCCAGAGCCAGTGCCGCCGCGAGCTGGCCTTCGTGCATCGGGCGGGGCCGCGCGTGGAACAGGCTCAATACTCCAAGCTGCCGGCCGCTGTTCCGGTCATGCAGGGGAATTGAGGTCGCCGCACCGATACCAACGGCACCAGCCTTGTCGGCGTACTGCGGCCACTTTTTCTTCGCGGCGGAAAAATCGGGGACGAGTACCGGCTTGCCGTCGCGGAAGCACGCCTGTCCTGGGCCCTCGCCGCTGGCCGCTCCCAACTGTTGCAGCGCAAGCACCGACCGGGAGGTGGCCGCTGCCACTTTCAAATGGTTCGCCTGATCCGCCAGTAGCGCTCCGGCCGCCCGCGCACCCAGCCGCTCCGCAGATCGCTCCACCACCCACTGCAGAGCCAACCGTTCCTCCGCGGACTCGTCCAGCAGCCGGCCCATCACCTCGATCACGAATTTCGTCATGCCCTGCTCTGCCGATAATCCTCCACGCCCCACTCCGTGTACCACCGATCTGTCACACAGAAATTCACCAGGAAACGCCATCAAACAGGTCAACAACATTATGCCGCTCTGCTCAAGCCACTTTTCAAGATGCGTTCCCGGGTGGGTCCGAGATTCCCGGCTTGTGGTTGAAGGCCAGGGAGACCGCTCGTGCTGCCAAGGCCAACTCATGGGCTGCCGGCGTCTGGAACGCAAGTGGGCGCGTCAAGAGCACAACGGTAACGCCGCCTCGGTCACCGTCCGGTCAGACGCAGGTGCCCTTCCAGCACATCGCGGGCGATGTCGATGATCGGTCTCTCGGTGGCGTAGGCGTAGGCGCGCAGCCGGGCCAGCGCGTCGGAAATCGGGATGCGCAGCTGAGCGCTGAGCATGCCGGATGCCTGATGCACGTCGGCACGGTGCAGCTTCATCGTTGTGATGCGCTGGGCGCACGCGGGCAGCGAACGAGTCAGCGCCTCGCTCGCGTACAAGGCGTCGTCGACGGCCCGCTTCGGCAGCGGCCCAGCTGCGGACCGGTGGCAGACCAGGGCACCGTACGGCGTCGTTTCCGGGCACAGCGGGAAGGCGAAGACTGCTCGTACCTCCATGGCCAGAGCCGCCGTGATGAAGGCCGACCAGTGCGCCGGGGCACGCTCCAGGTCGGGATGCAGGTGCACAGCACCGTCGCATGCGGTGTCCAACGCCGGTCCCTGGCCGAGTATGAACTGCACATCGTCCAGGCGGGTACTGGCCTCAGAGCTCGACCACAACAACTCCGATCCACCGACGGTGACTGCCGCACCGTCTACCGACAACAGCGCTGCCAGACAGCCGCACCATTGATCCGAGGGCCCCGCTCCTCCCGGCTGCAACTCCCCGAGCAGCCCGGAAAGCGCACGTTCCGTCACAGACGCCTCCCCGCCACACCACGCCGACCGCCCCGCTGAGTGCGGCTGCGTTCAGCGTGGCCATCAGGAGCGAGGGCAAGGACCGGGCCGCCCGGGGCAAGGTTCTCGCCGGCATGCCCACGCGGGGGCCCTGAGGGGCTGGGCCGCCTGGGGCAACGGTCCCGCCGGAAGGCCCTGGGTAGGGTTCGTTCGTGTCTCCGGCAGGCCAGAGGTGTTGGTGTGGCGGCAGGGAGGGGCCGGACAGCGCGAGTGGGCCGCAGCCGACCTTCGGTGGGGCGCAGGCGCGCATGACCACCGGTACAGAAATGTGCCCCCTACGGGCGGGCCAACACCGCCTTCCAGGAGGCCGGTCCGCCTTGTCGCACGTCATCCGGTGGCGAATCACCTGATGTCGAGTACCTCCCGCACCGGGCGCCGGGGCGTAGTGGGCCCTTGAGGACCGTAGCCGAGGCGCAGAACCATCTGCACGAACCCGGTCGCCGACCGGGGATCGCGGGCCAGCCAGCGCAGATCGGGCCACTCCAGCGCATGGGAGGTGAGGGAGGTGGCCAGACCGTGCTCGGTGGCTACCAGGAGAACGCGCTCCAGTGCTTGCCCTGCGCGGACCCAGTCCTCGACCCGGTCCTCGGAGGTGCTCAGCAGGGCGAACTGTGGCATGTTCTCGAAGGTGACTGCGCCACGGTCGGCCACCGTTCGTCGGCCGGCAAAGTCGCGTACGGGGGCGTCGCCGTACCACTTGCGTGGCCCGAAGGCGTAATCGGGGACGCCATCGGTGGCGGTGTCGGCCTCGGCGGCTCCCATGCGGGTCCAGCGATCCCGGTCCTCGGCATTCCGGGGGTCCAGCGTGTCACGTCCCTCAGCGTCACTGACGAGGTCCAGGAGCGACTGGGCGTGCCAGGGGCTGGGGAAATCCAGTCGCGCGCCCTCCAGCCGAGCAGCCTCACTCAGCGCCGCCCGCACCGCCTCGGGAATGTCCTCGGCCGCGAACGGATATCGGCTTGTGTGACGCCTGCGAATGGCGGGGTGCAGAGCAGCGAGAGCGGCGTCGGTGGATTCGCGCTCGGTCAGTCGCACGACGGCCAGAAGCTGCGGCTCCGAAGCGTCCGGCAGCAGATGAACATGCGGTCCGAGGCCCGCGTGCGTGGCAGCAACCCGCAGATTGAACAAGGCCGCCCCGCAGCCGAGGTGCAGCCCTCGGTGCAAGGGGTCACTACGGGGCATGGCGCGTTCGACGTCGGCGCGCAACTCCAGGGTGTCGCGATCGGTGAGATACCGGAAGCGCCACGGCTGAGCGTTGTGCATGGACGGGGCGGCAGTCGCGTCCCGGACGAGAGCCGTCACGGTCTTCGTGTCAGGCGGGAACACCGGCATCGCGCGTCTCCCCTCGAAGACGACGGGCCCGGCGAGCGCAGGCTCGCTCCCTCCCCCGCCATGGTAGTCGGGCCCCGGTCTGTGTGCCCGTCTCCCGCCGAACCGCCTCCACTCGCTCGACGCCTCCTCGGCCACAGGAAAATCTGAGCCCGCCCACCGGCTGCTGACCAGGCCGTTTCTTCGGATCACCTAGCGGTTGAGGGTGTAGGTCAACCCCGCGTCCCACGTGGCCGCCCGTCCTGCTTCGTAGGCAGCCTCGTAGGCGTGCTCGCCGATGACCATGCGGACCTGCTTCTCGCACCGTTCGCGTGCGGCGACCCATTCGGCCACCCCGAGCTGCGGCTTGCCCAACGTGTCCCACAGTTGCTGGGCCAGGCCGAGCAGGTGGGCGGCGCGCTCGCCGAGGCCCGCGGCGGCCGTGGCTGCGGCGATCACATCCAGGCACATGGCAACGCCCAAGCGGTCGTTCAACCTCTGCTTGACCTCCAGGGCCGCCCGGCCGCGGTGCTGCGCCGCTGCGTGGTGGCCGCGGGCCAGCTCAGCCCGGGCGAGCAGGTAGTCCGCGTAAGCGCGCATCCAGGACTCGCCGTACCGCTCGCAATCGGCGCGCAGGTGCTCAAGCACGGCGACAGCCTCCTCCATCTTTCCCTCAAGGGTGTGCGCGTGCCCTAGGAACAAGGCGGCCGCCAGCACTGCATGGGCGAGTCCGTCCTCACACCGATGCCCGTCGAACAGGCCCTGCGCCAGCTCCTTGGCACGCTGGGTGTCGCCGCTGATCATCGCGGCGAAGGCGACCATGGCCCGGGCCTCGTCCGCCGCCTCGGTGTCGCCCAGGCACTCGGCCAGGTCGGCGCATTCGGCGGCCCGGGCCTCCCCTCTTCGCGCATCACCCAGGTCCGACAGGATCAAGGAGCAGACCCACAGCGCCTGGGCACGCGCCCGGCTCGGTTCGGTGTCGAGGGCCAGGGCCCGCTCCAGATAATGGAGCCCTTCCCTGGGGAAGCCGCAGCAGTGCCAGAAGAACCACAGCGTTCCGGTCAGCTCCACGGCGGCATGCCCAGCCGGCCGGTCCAGACAGAACTCCACGGCAGCACGCACGTTGTCGCGCTCTCCCGCCAGCCGGCCGCACCAGGCGTACTGGTCCGGTCCGAGCCAGGCGGTGTCGCCCCGATGGGCCAACGCCAGGTAATAATCCCGGTGACGCTGGCGCAGCACGTCCTCTTCACCCAGCGCGCGCAGCCAATGGCCGCCGAACTCGCGGATGGTGTCCAGCATCCCGTAACGCTCGCCGCCGCCCGTGGGCAGCCAGGTCAGGATCGACTCCTCGACCAGTCCGCCCAGCAGCCTCAGCAGCTTGCCGTCGGGCAACAGCTCGTCGGCGCACACCTGGCGTGCTGCCTCGGCGTCGAAGCTGCCCGCGAACACGGAAAGCCGCGCCCACAGCAGCCGTTCCGCCGGCGTGCACAACTGGTGGCTCCAGCCGATCGCGGTACGCAGCGCCTGGTGCCACGGGGGGTCGGCGTCAGGCACCGCCTCGCGGTCGTTGCCCAGTACGCCGAACCGGTCGTCCAGCCGCTCCGCCAGCTCGGTCGTGCTCAGCTCATGCAGCCGGGCCGCGGCCAGCTCGATCGCCAGCGGCAGCCCCTCCAAGCGACGGCACAGCCGTACCAGATCCGGTCGATTGGCGTCGGTAACGGTGAAGCCCGGCACGGCCTGGGCGGCCCGCTCGGCCAGCAGCGCTATGGCATCTTCCTCGCCCTTCGCCAGATCGCTTTCCTCGGGCACGGGCAGCGGGTCGAGCACCACCACCTCCTCGCCGGCCAGATTCAGCGGGCGCCGACTCGTGGCCAGAATCCGCAGGCCCGGCGCGGCCCGCAGCAGCACCTCCGCCGCCAGGGCACAGGCATGGGCGAGGTGCTCGCAGGTGTCCAGCACCAGCAGCGTCTCCCGCTCGGCCAGGTACTCGGCCACCACGTCGATCATCGGCCGGGTCGTCTGGTCGGCCAGTGGCAGCGTTTCTGCGATGACATGCGCGACCAGCGCGCCGTCCGTCAGCGGCGACAGCTCGACGAACCAGGCCCCGTCCCGGAACCGCCCCTGCACGGCCTCCGCGGCCGCCAGCGCGAGACGGGTCTTCCCCACGCCGCCGACCCCGGTCAGCGTCACCAGCCGGGACCGCCGGCACACGAGGCGTTCCACACGTGTCAGTTCGACTGCGCGCCCGATCAGACGCGTACGAGGTAGGGGGAGACAGCCCACCCGCCACAGCATCCCTCCTCACCCGCAGAGCATGGTGGGGTGACACCAAATACATGAAAGGTGCGCGAATTCTCCCCACCCCGACCGCGACAGGCCGGCCGACTGCCGAGAGCGGATCACTTATTTCCGCGTTCCGTTGGGCGCGTAGTCGGTGATGAAGTGGTCGCGGACGGCCGCCGCGGCGGCACGGTGATCCGAAGGAAACGTCCTGGGCCGTGTTGGGAATGAGGGCACGGAGAGTGTCGTCCAAAGTGAGCCGAACGCGCCTCGTAGCGGACGAGAGTGTCGTAAGGCGTCGCGACGCCGCGGGCCTGCTTACGTCACGCTTGAGCCGGTGGCCCGACGAGGCGATCGCCGGACAGTAGCGTGCCTGCTTGCTTGACATGCCGTAGGACAGGTGAGACTTCCATGCTCTGCAGGCCAGGCAGGCCCCCGATGCGATCCGACGTGAATTCGAAGAGTTCGTCGAAGTCTCGGCAGTGGGCGACGGCATGGATGTTATAAGGGCCGGAGATGGCCGCGACGAAGGCGATCTCGGGTTCTCGTGCCAGCGAGCGTCCGACGTTCTTCACCTCGGACGGATGTACTCGCAGCCACAGGTTGGCCCGCGCGTGATAGCCCAAGGCTGCTGGGGCGATCTCGACGTCGATGTGGACGACGCGTTGCTCGAGCAGGACGCGGAGGCGGCGGGATACGCGACCTGGTGTGGAGTCCGCCGCTGTGGCGAGGTCGACGAGACTGGCCCGGCCGTCCGCAGCGAGCGCATCGAGGATCTTCTCGTCCTCAGCGGTGAGGTGTATGGGGTCGTCAGTGACGACCGGAGATTCCGTGAACGGGGGCCCGTCACTCCCGAGCATGGCTTCCTGCTCTGGGGACAGCGCGCCGTGGAGCGCGGCCCAGTAGTGGCCGCGGCCTCCCATGAACTGGCGGAGCATGGCGAAGGCATTGATGTCGAGCACCGCTGCGGTGCGCGGAAGCCGTTGGCCGAGGAGTTCTTCCCGCTGCACTTGATCCCGTGACTGCGTCGCGCACGTGACTTCGGAGCCGGCTGCGCCCAGGGCCACCCAGTTGACATCGTCTCGCTTGGCGAGTGCGCCCGCGATCGCCGCTACGCTGCCGGGCCGGCAGCGTAGCCGTATCAGCCATCTGCTCTGCCCCAGCGCTCCCGGGTTGACGACGCCGGCGACGCGGATGACGCCGTCTGCGCGCAGGCGCCGATACCGGCGGTTGACGGTGCTTTCGGTGAGGCCCAGCGCGGCTGCTATCGAGGCGAAGGAGGCTCTCGGGGCGACCTGCAGTGCGCGAATGATTCGCACATCATCGGGCTGGAGCACGGCGGATCCAGCTATGGGACTACCTGCCATAGCGGGAATCCTACAAATCCCACTGCCTGGATCGTACCTGCGGCAGCGCGGTGAGCAGACTTGTTCCGTACCGATGAAGAGCCACAGCAGTGCGTACTCCTGTGTCGCCCCGAGGCGGTCTCGGTCAAGGACGCACGAAGTGAGCTCGTGACGTAAAAGAACGTAAAAGGAATGGAGATGACGTTGTATGTCATCGACTGTCGCAGGGCAGCACATACCGACCGCCCTCATCGTCGGGGCCTCGCGCGGCCTCGGCCACGCAATGGCGGCTGAGTTCCTCGGCCGAGGCTGGAACGTCATCGGCACGGTCCGCGACACCTCTGCGCAAACGCCCCTGCACGGTCTCGCCGACCGGGCCGAGGGCCGCGTCGCCATCGAGCGTCTCGACATCAACGAGCCCGACCACCTGGCGCCCCTGCACGAGCGTCTTAGGGACCGCCGGCTTGACCTGCTCTTTGTCAACGCCGGCACCACGAAGAATGAGCAGACACCCATCGGCAAGGTGGCGACGGACGATTTTGTCGAGGTGATGATCACCAACGCTCTCGGCCCCATGCGCGTCATCGAGTCGCTCGCAGACCTGGTGTCCCCCACCGGCCTCATCGGGGCGATGTCGTCCGGGCAGGGCAGCATCACGAACAACACGACCGCAGGCCGCGAGGTCTACCGGGGAAGCAAGGCGGCCTTGAACATGTTCATGCGCAGTTTCGCCGTCCGGCAGGCCGGGACACAGCGCGGTTTCGCCCTCCTGGCACCGGGCTGGATCCGCACCGCGCTCGGAGGGCCGGACGCTCCGTACACCGTCGAGGAGAGCGTCCCGCTGCTCGTGGACGTCCTGCTGTCCAAACTGGGCACGCCCGGTCTGGCCTACCTGGACCGCTCGGGTCGGACAGTGCCCTGGTAAACCCCGCCGAGCGCCCCTTGCGGGCGGCCTGACGACCAGCAGGCGCCGTAAGCGGTCTCATCACTCGCAAACACCCCTCACCCGCGTATGACATGGCCGCGGCGCAGGAGACCGCAAAGGATGACGACGATGCCTCTCATCGCTGTCGAAGAACACTGGATCACGCCGGACGTGACGTCCGCCCTCCGAGCTGTGCCGCAGCCTGACGAAAGCCTTGCCTACAACGAGTTGGGCGACAACCAGGAACGTCTGGAGGACCTTGGGGCCGGCCGCATCGCGGCCATGGACGCTCAGGGAATCGACGTCTCTGTCCTCGCTCTGACCCCGCCGGGAGTCCAGCCGCTGCCGCCCGGCAAGGCACTGGCTCTCAGCCGCGCCGCCAACGACATGGCTGCAGCGGCCATCGCCCGACACCCGGACCGCTTCCGATCGCTGTCCACTCTCCCCATGTCGTCACCGAAGGACGTCACGGGCGAGCTGGAAAGAGCTGCGGGCATGGGGCATGTAGGCACCATGGTCCACGGTCGTTCGGGGAACCGGTTCCTCGACGACCCCGCCTATGACGACTTCTTCTCCGCCGCATCAGAACTCGGCCAGCCCGTGTTCATCCATCCGCAGCTGCCCTCGACCGCGGCCCGAGATGCCTCATACCGTGGATTCGACACCATGACGGACCTCGCCCTCGCCACTTTCGGGTGGGGGTGGCACCTGGACACCGCGATTGCGGCGCTCCGGCTGGTGCTGCGAGGAACGTTCGACCGCCATCCCGACCTTCAAGTCGTACTCGGCCACTGGGGCGAGATGCTGCTCTTCTGGCTCGACCGAGCTGACAGCCTTTCTCGTATCGCCGGTCTGGAGCGATCCGTATCAGACTACGTCCGGTCGAACTTCTATATCACCACCTCCGGCATGCTCAATCCGGCGCTCCTGCAGCACGCCCTGTCCGTCACCTCTGTGGACCGGTTGATCTTCTCGACCGACTACCCGTTCCAACGGCCAACCAGAGAAGAAATCGATTCCTTCCTGAATCACTTCTCGTCAGACGCGGAACGCGAGCAGTTCTCCTCGGCCAACGCGGCATCTTTGTACGGAATTGACTTCTAGGCAGGGGGCGTTGATCAAGGTCGTGAACATCCGGAGTGCCTCGCCGGCGCTGCCTGACCGGCGCCCGACCGGCCGGCATGGCAGGGCCGGCCGGCTCCGGTCAGGGCTGACAGGCCCATGGCTGTCTCACCTCCGTCAGCGCACGCTTGAGTCGACTCTCCGGGAGGTGAGTGACGTGATGTACGGCTACGGCACCGGCATGACCGGCTGGGGATTTGTCGCGATGGCAGTGGCCCAGCTTCTCTTCTGGGGTCTGCTGCTCGGGGGCGTGGCGCTTCTTGTCCGTTACCTGGTCCGCGGCCACCGTGATGCGGGCACAACGCCGGTCCATCAGACACCGGAGCAGGTCCTGGCGGGGCGTTATGCGCGGGGCGAGATCGACGAAGAGGAGTACCGGCGCCGCCTCACGGCCCTGCGGGGCGGCTGAGCCGACGCGTGCGGGCATCCGGGCGGAGGCGGACCCCGTGCCCGGTGCGCCCCATCTCTTGCCAAGAACAAGGACGGATCCCGACAACATGAACACCACGCCGGCGTCCCCTGACGCCGCTCCCATCCGGGTCTTCCTGCTGGATGACCACGAACTCGTCCGCCGCGGATTACAGGATCTCCTCAGCTCCGAGCCGGACATGACCGTCGTCGGCGAAGCGGCCGACGCCCGTCAGGCACTCGCCCGCGCCCCCGCCCTGCGGCCGGACGTCGCGGTGCTCGACGTCCGGTTGGGCTCCACGGCGGACGGCGCGGATCAGGAAGGCATCAGCGTCTGCCGCGATCTGCGCGTCGCACTCCCTGATCTCGCCTGCCTGATGCTGACGTCGTTCGACGACGACGAGGCGCTCTTCGACGCGATCATGGCCGGAGCCGCGGGATACGTCCTCAAGCAGATCCGGGGGTCCGATCTGGTGACGGCCATACGTACCGTCGCGGCAGGCAAGTCGATGCTGGACCCCGGTGCGACGGCCCGCGTGCTGGCCCACGTCCGCAGCCCCGCCGACCACACCGGTACCAGCGGCTCACCCGAACTCTCCCGTCTCTCCCCGCGTGAGCGGGAGATCCTGGACCTGATCGGCGAGGGCCTCACCAACCGTCAGATCGCCGAGCGCCTTTACCTCGCTGAAAAGACCGTGAAAAACCGGATCTCCGCCATCCTCACCAAGCTCAAGGTGGGCAGGCGCATACAGGCCGCGGTCATCGCCGAGCGCGTACGGGAGCGGGAAGAGTCAGGGCCAGGGGAGGGTCACAGGACCGCTGAGCGCGGGACACACGGGACACACGGGCAGGGCGGTACCGGTCCGCGATCCCACCGGCATCACCCCGTCCCCGACCGCCGGGAGCTACCGTGACAGGGGAACACGCCAGATCAGACGGATTCCCCCTTGGGCCGGCGCTTCCAGACGCAGGCTGCCGCCGAGGAGATCGGCCCGGGACCGGAGGTTGGTGAGGCCCCCTCCCGGTGTGCCGGCCCCGAGGCCCACCCCGTCGTCCGTGACACTGAGGACGGCCTCGTCCGCCACGGTCAGGGCCACGTCCACTCGACGGGCGTGGGCGTGCCGGGCCGCGTTGCTCAGCGCCTCGGTGAGTACCGCGAGAAGGTGCTCGGCCGTCGCCGACGGCACATCGGTGTCGACCGGCCCCTCCATACGAAGCGAGGGAGAGAATCCCAGTGCCTCCCCCGCCGCTCCGACGACATCGAGGATCCGGCGCCGCAGGCCGGCACCTTCCCGAGGATCCGCGGCGGTGCGCAGACCGAAGATGGTGGAACGGATGATTTTGATCGTCTCGTCGAGGTCGTCGACCGCCCGTCCCACGCGCAGTGCGGCCTCCGGCCGCTCGATCAGCCGGCCGGCACTCTGCAGCGTCATCCCTGTCGCGAACAGCCGTTGAATTGCCAGGTCGTGGAGGTCCTGGGCGATCCGGTCGCGCTCCCGCAGGGCAGCCACCTGCTCCGACTCCCGTCGGCCACGGTCCAGTTCCAGGGCGAGGGCGGCTTGCTCGGCGAACCCGGAGATCAGTCGTACGTCGCTGTCCAAGAACGGCTGCCGGCCCGCCGTGCGACTCAGCCTGAGGGAACCGCGGGTGTGCGCGTCGCTCCGCAGCGGAACGGCGACGGCGGGGCCAGTGGCCGAGAGGTGGGATCGCGACGCGTACGCCCGTGGATCGGTGGCGAGGTCGCCGGTGACCGCCGGTTCACCAGTGCAGGCGGCCCGGCCTGCGAGCGATCCCTCGCGCGGAACCACCGATCCGGCGAGCTGCTCGGCTCCCACCCCTTGCGCCACCGTTGCGGTCAGCTCACCAGTGACGGCGTCCGGAAGAAAGACCGCCACCGAGTCCGCGTCCGCCAGTTCCCCGCTGCACCGGGCGATCAGGGCGAGCACCTCGCCGGTCTCGGCTCCGGACAGCAGCACCCTGGTGATCTCGCCCAGCGCTTCGAGCCACTGCTCCCGCCGCCGGCTCTCGTGGTACAGCCGCGCGTTGTCTATGGCCACACCCGCGGCGACCGCCAGCATGGAGAGCATGGCCTCGTCCTCGGCGTCGAACCGCGCGCCACCGCGCTTCTCGGTGAGGTAGAGGTTGCCGAAGACCTCGTCACGGACTCGTATCGGCACTCCGAGGAACGTCCGCATCGGCGGGTGATGCTCGGGAAAACCGTAGCTGCTGGGGTGAGCGGCGAGATCCGTCAGCCGCAAGGGCTTCGGATGGCGGATCAGCTCGCCGAGTATGCCGTGCCCGGAGGGTAACGGGCCTATGTCATGGGCCAGTTCGTTCCCGATGCCGACAGGCAGGAAGCGAGACAGCCACTGACCCTCTCCGATCACCCCGAGAGCGCCGTACTCGGCGTCGGCAAGCACCACTGCGGCCTCGACGATGTGTTGCAGTACCTGCTCAAGATCCAGGTCGCCGCCGATGTTCAGAACCGCGTCCAGGAGGCCGGGTATACGGTCGTGTGGGGTGCGAGCGGCAGCGAGCCGAGAGTGCAACTCCTCCAGAAGCCCGCCCAAGCGCAGCGGCGACAGCGTCTCAGGGTGTTGCCTGTCGACCGACTCCTGTTTGTCCGTCGAATCCGGCATAGGGCGAGCCTCCCCGCTCCCCCGCGTTCGATCCGCTCTCGGCAGACTAGCCCGGAGGCAGCGGTTCGTCCCGTCTCCGTGCACGCCGGCTCCGCGCTACGTGCAGCAGCCCGCGGACGATCAGATTTTCGGGACGACCGCGACCGGACACTACGCGTGGTGCAGCACCGTGTGAGTGACCAGGCCGAGCTGCAGCCCTGCATGGCCGTGCCGCCGGTGCGCACCGACCACCAGCAGGTCGGCGGTATGTGACGCCGCCACCAGCAGGGTGCCCGGAGTTCCCTCGACGGCCCGGCGCTCCACGGTCACCTGCGGGAATGCGGTGACCGGCTTGTTCAGCACCTCCTCGAGCAACGCCCGCGCGCAGTTCGTGTTCGGCGCGGTATTCGCCGGGCGCACCGAACTGTTCAGGTACTTCGGTGCCGGCGCAGCGCCACGCATGGACGGCTTCGACGGTGCAGTCGCGGAGCGCGCCTTCTTCAAGGGCGAACGTCACCGCCGCCGTGACCGCCGGGCACTCACCGACCCCCAGGACCACTTTGCGCTGACCACCAAGGGAGGTCTCCGTACGGCCGCGCACCACGATCACAGGGCAGTGAGCACGAGCCGCCACGCCCAGCCCCACCGAACCGAGCAGCAACGACGTCAGCCGTCCCCGGCCACGGTGTCCGATCACCACCGCTTTCGCTCGTTGCCCCTCGGCCAGCAGGGCCTCCTCCGGGTCATCCGGAGCAGGATATGTGGTGATCTCCAGGCCCGGCACACGCCGAGAGGCCCGTTCGGCTGCGACGCCGACAATCGTCTCTTCCGTGACGCGTTCGGAGGCCCGCTCGGTCGGCCGATCGGGGAGGTACCCCTCGTACCTCTCCCAGCGCGAGCCGTACACGATGCGCAGCGGAATGCCGTACCGCGCGGCCGCATCGGCTGCCCAGTCCACCGCATCCAGGCTGGTCTCCGAACCGTCAACTCCCACCACGAGCGGATGTTCCACGACCCTGCCCTTCTCATCACGGCGGCTTCGTCAATCCACCCCGCGCCTGCGAGCAGCATCACGCGTTCCGTCCGTCTCCGGACAGGGGCCGGTCCGGCTCCGGCTCAGGGCCTTCCGGCCCCGGGCCGTCACCCCGGCCGGGCCCCTCCCCTGCCCTCGCCCCTGCTTCCTCAACCGTTCAGCCGCAACGTCCACACAACCGTCATCTCACCCGTGACGGCCTCGTCCTCGCGCTGGATGGCGATACTGACCGGAAACTCCGGCCGCCCGCCCGCATCGAGCTCGGCGACGACCTCGTCCACGGGACGGCCCAGGGTCGCCGTGGCCGTCACCGGACCCTTGGCGACCTTCTTGTAGCCGATCTCCGCCCGCACCGCGAGCGGCACCGCACGAGAGAGCTGGTCACCGAAAGCCTTGAGAACGATGGCACCGCTGGCGGACTCGGCCAGGGTGAACATGGCGCCCGCGTGGGGGCCGCCGATGTGATTGTGGAAGTCCGGCTGGTCCGGCAGCCGGAGCACCGCACGTTCCGAGGTGACCTCGAGGAACTCCAGATTCAGGGTCCGCACCATCGGGACCGCGGCGGCCAGCATTTCACCCATCGAGGCACTCTCAACTGTCATGAGCGAGATGTTACCGACGAGTAGTTCGAATGGCCACCCTGCTCACGTCACACCCTCACCTCGGAAGAAGCCCCTTGACGGGAAAGACCCGCCGCCACGAGCCTGCGGTGGCCGACGCCCACGAAGCACCCACCTGCACCCCGCCAAGTACATGCCAAACTCCCCCGAAGTACCCCCGAACGTCATGAGTCAACGTCAGGGTTCTGTCACGCTCCCTGGGGCAGCTGTGACACCTCCCACCTCGGACCTTTATCGTTAGCGCCCATGTGGCCAGGACAGCAGCCGCCCGGGGGCGAGCAGAACCCGCAGGATCAGAACCCGTATCAGCAGCCGGGTTACCAGCAACAGAATCCGTATCAGCAGCCGGGTTTTCAGCAGCCCAATCCGTACCAGGGCCAGCAGCCCATGCAGCCTCCGCCGCCGCAGTGGCCGGCGCCGGGCGGGCCCCAGGGGCCGGGTGGACCGCACTCCCCCAAGGGAAGCGGCGGCGGCAACGAGAAGAAGACCACCATGACGATCGCCATCGTCGCGGCGGTCGCGGTCGTGGCGGCCGCCGTCGTCACCGGCGTCTTCGTCCTCCAGGACGGCAAGGACGACAAGAAGACCGTCGCCAAGGACGACCCGAAGCCCACCCACTCGCAGTCCGCGACGGCCGAGCCCACGGAGTCGGCAAGCGGGGGCGCGGGCCCCGGCGGCGACCCGAACGCTCCCGATCGGCCGGTGATCAAGGGCTGGCAGACGGTGGTCAACTCCAAGCGCCACGTGGCATTCGACGTCCCCACCAAGGACTGGACGACCACCTCGGCGGACACCTACACCGGATTCCAGGACGAGAAGGACAAGTCCGGTTTCCCCAAGACCCTGATCTCGATGACCGCGCCGGCCTACCTCAAGGAGGACTGGTGCACCATCAAGGACAAGGACGGCAATGAGTCCACCGCGTCGCTGGCCGGCACCGGCGTCAAGGGCGCGCAGGGCGCGAAGAGCCAGGGCGAGGCCGCCCAGAACGAGGCTCTGAACTGGGTCTGGGCCGGTTACGATCAGAAGAAGACCGGTACGTTCAAGGGCACCAAGGCAAAGTCCTTCAAGAGCGATCACGGCATCACCGGAAAGCTGTCAACGGCGACCGTGACCGGCGTGAAGAAGGACAACAAGTGCGACTCGGACGGCAAGGCGTATGCGGTCACGTACACCGACACCACCGGTGAGTACGCGACCTGGATCCTCTACGCCGCCAAGGACGTCAAGGGCGAGATCGACGAGGCCACGGTCAAGAAGATCATGAGCTCCCTGCGGCCGCTCGAATAACCCCTCGAATAATCGAATGACGCCTCCGGGCAAGAACGCGATGCTGTTGTGATGAAGATGGAGCGCCCTGCCTGGGCGGGGCGCAATTACACCCTGCTGACGGCCGCCGCCGTGGTCACGGGTCTCGGAAGTTCCGGGGCCCTGATCGCGGCGGCGTTCGCCGTGCTGGCAGCCGGCGGTTCGGCGACCGACGTCGGTCTGGTCGCCGCCGCCCGTACGATCCCCCTGGTGATCTTCCTCCTCGTCGGAGGAGCGATCGCCGACCGGCTGCCGCGGCACCGCGTCATGGTCGCCGCCAACGCCCTGAACTGCGTTTCCCAGGGCGCCTTCGCGCTGCTGGTACTCACCGGCGATCCCCACCTGTGGCAGATGGCGCTGCTGTCCGCGCTGGGCGGCACCGGCCAGGCGTTCTTCGCGCCCGCCGCCGAGGGCATGGTCCTCGCCAGCGTCTCCGGCGAGCATTCGGGACGCGCCTTCGCGTTCTTCCGGATGGGCATGAACGGCGCGAACATCGGCGGCGCGGCACTGGGCGGCGCACTGATCGCGGCGGTCGGGCCCGGCTGGGTGCTGGCCGTCGACGCCGCCGCCTTCGCGCTCGCCGGGCTGCTGCGGGCGTTCCTCGACGTACGGGGCGTGCCGCCGCGCGAGCCGGGGCACGGCCTGATCGCCGACCTCCGGGACGGCTGGCGGGAGGTGGTCTCCCGGCCCTGGCTCTGGTCGATCGTCCTGCAGTTCGCCGTCGTCAACGCGGTCGTGGCGGCCGCCGAGGCGGTGTACGGACCGCTGGTCGCGCAGGATCATCTCGGCGGTCCGGGCCCGTGGGGACTGGCGCTGGCGGCCTTCGGTGCCGGTACGGTCTGCGGCGCGCTGCTGATGACCCGGTACAAGCCGCGCTACCTGCTGCGCGTGGGCGCGCTGTGCGTCTTCCCGCTCGCCCTGCCGTCCGCCGCGCTGGCCGTGCCGGTGCCGGCCGGCGCGCTGACGGCCGTGATGTTCGGCGCGGGGATCGCGGTCGAGGTGTTCGCGGTGACGTGGATGATGGCGCTGCACCAGGAGATACCGGAGGAGAAGTTCTCCCGGGTCTCGTCGTACGACTGGCTCGGCTCCCTCGCCATGGTGCCGCTGGCGACCGCCCTGGCGGGTCCGGTGCAGGATCTGGTGGGCCGTACCGCCGCGCTGTGGGGCTGCTCGGCGCTGGTCGCGCTGCTGACGGCGGCGGTGCTGTGCGTACGGGATGTGCGGTGGCTGCGGCGGCGGACGGAGCCGGTGGCGACGTCCTCCCCGGCGGGGACCGCTGACCAGGCTTCGGCCGAGGCACCCGGCCAGGCTCCGGTGACCGGCCTCCCGGCCCCCGCCTCACCCGCCTCACCCGCCTCACCCGACGAGATCACCCCACGCTGAACGCGCCCGTGGGCGGCTCCGGCGACGGAACCGCCTCCGCGTCCCGTACCGGCTGCGCGTCGCCGATGAGCTCGCGCAGCCGGTCGCCGTGCTCGACCCGGGCGGGGAACGCATCGGCCGTCACGCGCCGCGCGATGTCGGCCAGCGGCAGCTCTTCCTGGGACGCGACCAGGATGGCGTTGCCGAAGCGGCGCCCACGCAGCATCGACGGCTCCGCGATCAGGCACAGCCGCGCGAAGACCGCGGCGAAGTTGGCGAGCTGGCCGCGCAGGAAGGCGAAGGGGGCGCTGTCGGCGAGGTTCGCCACGTAACAGCCGCCCGGGCGCAGCACGCGGCCGGCGGCCCGCGCGTACTCCGCCGAGGCCAGGTGCGCCGGCACCCGCGATCCGCCGAAGACGTCCGCCACCACGACGTCCGCGGAGGCCGCCGGCGCCGCTTCCAGTGCGGTACGGGCGTCGGCGGCGTGTACGGATATCCCGCTGTCCGCGGGCAGCGGGAGATATCGGCGTACGAGGCCGAGCAGCCCGCGGTCGGCCTCGATCACCTGTTGCCGGGAGCCGGGCCGGGTCGCGGCGAGGTAGCGCGGCAGGGCCAGCGCGCCGCCCCCTAGATGCAGCGCGTCGAGCGGGCGGCCGGGCTCGGCCGCCGCGTCCAGGACGTGCGCGATCCGGCGGGCGTACTCGAACTCCAGGTAGGTGGGCTCGTCGAGGTCGACGTACGACTGCGGAGCCCCGTCGACGGTGAGCAGCACGGCGCGCGGCCGGTCCACGTCGGGCAGCAACTTGGCGGTGCCGCAGTCCACTTCCTGCGTGACGGGCACGAGAGCTTCGGGCGCGGGAGTCGCAGGCTCGTGAGCTGCCGGCTCGGGAGCCTCGGGCGCGAGAGAGATCGGAACGTCGGATCGGTCTGCCACCGTCCTATTGTGCGATGCGCGGGCGGTGTTCCGTACCGTTCGCCGCCCGCCGACGCGGTCCCTCACCCGCCGTCCGTCCACACCCGGGCCGCCTCCGCAGCGTGCGCGGTCGCCTGGATGCGCCCGGCGCGGGCCGCGGCGGCGCGCTTGGACGGGTCCAGGACGTTGCGCCCGAAGGCCGCCCGCGCGGCGCGGTCGGGCGTGATGACCAGTACCTCCGCTCCTTCCGCCGCGAGCCGCGCGGCCTGCGAGCGCGGCGTCGCGACGGGGCCGCCGCCGGACGCCATCGGCGCGATCACGACGACGCGCCCGTACCCGGCGGCAAGGTCCGCGTTCGCGCACGAGTGGACGCCGCCGTCGATCCACCGGCGGTCGCCGATCGTCACCGGCGGCCAGACGCCGGGCACCGCACAGCTCGCGGCGACCGCGTCGGCGAGCTTCACCCCGCTCCCGCCGTCGAACGCGCTGCGCTCCCCCGTGAGCGCGTCCACCGCCGTGATCATCAGCCGCCGGGCAGGCCACTCCTGCGAGAGCAGCCGGCCGGCGATCACGGCGCGCTGGGTGTTCTCCGGGCCGGTACGGGCGGCCAGCGCCAGCCGCCCCATCCGTGCGCCGAAGCTCACCGCGTCCCGCGACCGCAGCGCTATGGCCGCGAACCGGGCCATCGACACGGCGCCCATCCGCGCCGGCGCGCCGCCCCCCTGCGCGATACCGACGCCGCCTGCGGATGCACCGACCGACGGGCCGCCCGAAGGCCCGGCCAACTGCCGCTCGTACAGGTCCTCCAACGTAAGCTGCCCCGAGGTGAGTTGCGCGCCGACCAGGGAACCGGCCGATGTGCCGATGACGACGTCGGCCGTGCAGAGATTCACCCCCGCCTCGGCCAGTCCGGCGAGCATCCCGATTTCCCAGCCGATGCCCGTCAGCCCGCCACCGCCCAGCACCAACGCCGTACCCGCCATGCGTGCCGCTCTCCCATTCGTCGATGGTCCGACATTCCTCGATGGTCCGGCGTTCCCCTTGCTCCAAGGGGAACGCCGGACGTGCAGTCTTCCATCGAGAACGCGCCGCCGACAGGCCCCATCCGGACCCGGCCCGCACGCCCGGACACCCGCGCCCTCGCACAAGAAACTTCACGTGAACGCGGGTGTGCAGGTGCACGTGTGGCCGCACGGTCCGGGCTTTCGGAACCATCCGAACGGCCCTCGGCCCCGGTCCCTCAGCCCGCGTCCGTGACCACGTCGCGGACCGTGCCGGCGCCCACCGTGCGCCCGCCCTCGCGGATGGCGAAGCCGAGGCCCGGCTCCAGGGGCGTGCCGCGGCCCAGCCGTACCGTGACGCGGACGGTCTCGCCGGGGCGGGCGGTGCCGCGCTCGCCGAGGTCCAGCTCGCCGACCACATCGGCCGTGCGGATGTAGAACTGCGGCCGGTACCCGGTCGACAGCGGGGTGCGCCGGCCGCCCTCCTCGGCGGACAGCACGTACACATCGGCGGTGAACGCGCGGCGCGGCGTGACGCTGCCCGGCGCGGCGATGATCTGGCCGCGGCGGACCGCGTACCGGGCCACGCCGCGCAGCAGCAGCGCCACGTTGTCGCCCGCCTCCGCGTGCTCCATCGGCTTGCCGAAGGTCTCCAGGCCGGTGACCACGGCCGTGACCCCGTCGCCCGTCTCGCCGACGATCTGCACGCGGT
The DNA here is from genome assembly GCF_000720485.1 of Streptomyces ochraceiscleroticus. Taxonomy (GTDB): domain Bacteria; phylum Actinomycetota; class Actinomycetes; order Streptomycetales; family Streptomycetaceae; genus Streptomyces; species Streptomyces ochraceiscleroticus. Next base: position 27,092 of record NZ_JOAX01000004.1, read on the forward strand.
CGCCCATGCGTACGCTGCCACGCTCGACCGCCCCGGTGACGACCGTTCCCCGCCCCGTGATCGTCAGGACGTTCTCCACCGGGAGGAGGAACGGCGCGTCCACGTAGCGCTCAGGCATCGGGACGTACGTGTCGACGGCGTCCAGCAGCGCCTCGATGGCCGCCGTCCAGCGCGGGTCGCCCTCCAGGGCACGCAGCCCGGAGACGCGGACGACCGGTACGTGTTCGCCGTCGTACCCGTGCGCGTGCAGCAGCTCGCGCACCTCCAGCTCCACCAGGTCGGTGAGCTCCGGGTCCCCGGCGTCGGCCTTGTTGAGGGCGACGACGAGGTGCCGTACGCCGACCTGCCTGGCGAGCAGCACGTGCTCGGAGGTCTGCGGCATGACGCCGTCGAGCGCGGAGACCACCAGGATCGCGCCGTCGAGCTGCGCCGCTCCGGTGACCATGTTCTTGATGAAGTCGGCGTGGCCCGGCACGTCGACGTGCGCGTAGTGCCGCGTGCTCGTCTCGTACTCGACGTGCGAAATGTTGATGGTGATGCCGCGGGCGCTCTCCTCCGGGGCCCGGTCGATGCGGTCGAACGGGACGTACGTGCCGCTGCCGCGGTCGCTGAGGACCTTGGTGAGGGCGGCGGTCAGGGTCGTCTTGCCGTGGTCGACGTGCCCGATCGTGCCGATGTTGAGGTGCGGCTTGGTCCGGACGTAGGCCGTCTTGGGGCTCTGGGACATGGGTGTCCGTCTCCTTCGCGCGGGCCGCGGCGGACGGCGTGCGTCGGCCGCGGGGCGCGGTGCAGAAACGCTGGGGTACGGGCGGTACCGAGGCGGTAACCACTCGTTCTGCCGCAGCGCTGTGATGATGACGGCGGCTCAGCGCCGTACGGGCCCCTCGACCGGCCCGACCCTCCCCCTGCGGGGCCCGCCGGACGATCCGGGGAGGGTCAGCTTCGGACGCCGTCGAATGCGGCGGCGGTCCTGGCCTGGGCGGTGACAGCTGTCCTGGCCGGGGCGGTGACGGCAGCCTTCGGCGCGTCCGCGACGGCGGACGTGAGCGCGAGGAAGGCGAACCGGGTCATGAGAAAAGAATCGCGGGCGGACGGCGCCGCGTCGACCGATTTATCGGGCACGCGGCGAGCGATGGGCGGCGGCGGGCAGCCGGCCGGCTCCCTCCCCGTAGACCGTTGTTACACCGCTATTGCACCGCTATTACGCCACTCCGACGCCGAGTCGGTTACGCTCCCCTGATGCTCGATTCCGCTACCCCGCCCGACGCCCTCGCCGTGCGCTGTACGCGGCTCCTCCTGTCACCCTGGTCGCGGCTGGCGCTGCTGGTCGCGCTGCTCGCGTGCGCCGCGACCGCCATGTTCGTATGGGAACCGCAGCGCCTGCTCGCCCATGGGTGGCCGCCGCACCTCTCGGGCGGCGGCGCCGTCGTGCTCTTCACGGTCGCGTACGGACTGTGTACCACCGCGTTCGTCCCGCGTCCCGTGCTGAACGCCGCGGCGGGCGCCCTCTTCGGAGCCCAGATCGGGACGCCGGCCGCGCTGTTGGGAACAGTGCTCGGCTCCGCGCTCGCCTTCGGGCTCGGCCGGCTGCTGGGCCAGGACGCCCTGCGGCCGCTGCTCCGTACCCGCTGGCTTTCCGCGGCCGACCGGCAGTTGAGCCGGCACGGCTTCCGCTCGATGCTGGCCATCCGGCTCTTCCCCGGTCTGCCCTTCGCGGCCACCAACTACTGTGCCGCGGTGTCCCGTATGCGGTGGCCGGCGTTCCTCCTCGCGACCGCGCTCGGCAGCATCCCGAACACCGCCGCGTACGTCGTGGCCGGCGCCCGCGCGTCCACGCCCACCTCGCCGGCATTTCTGATCTCGATGGGTTTCATCGCCGTCACGGGCCTCGCGGCGGTCGCCGTCGCATGGTGGAAACGCGGTGCGTTGCGCGGCAGTTCGGATTCCTGACCTGAACGCGTGGGATTCCTGAACACGCCGGATTGCTGAGCGCGGCGCATTCCTGCGCGCAATCGCATATGCGTTTGCCGCTGCATGTGCATCTGCACACGCATACGAGGATTTCCTTTACCGTCCCCGCCGCTCCCGACCCACCCCCGGATGGAGTTCGGTAATGGGACTGAGGGATATCGGGCAACAAGACAAGAAGAGCGACCGCGTACTGCGGGGGCCAGGCAGCACCAGTCGCGCATTCCCTTCACCATCGACTTCACCGCCGACGACGGACATTCCCCGATCGGTACTGAGCAGTAGAACTCGACCTCAATCAATTCCGGTCAACTGCCCACCCGGTACGAGCCATTCCTTTTATCGTCCGCGCGGCGTCGCCGACGCGTCCTCAGACACAGCGCAGTGGAACGCGTGCGCCGGCGAGGTGCGCCGCTGTGCCGCCTCCCGCCGGAGCGGTCGTACGTGACGCCCAACTGACCGCGATCTCCGCCCAGCACCGCTTGCCCGTCGGCGTGCGCTCGGCGCCGTGGTCGACGGATAACGCCGCGACGAGGAACAACCCTCGCCCGCCCTCGTCGTCCATGTCCGCGAGGCACGCGCTCGGAAGCTCGGTACTGGAGTCGGAAACCTCGATCAGCAGGGCCGCGCCGTTCAGTCGCACGCTGACAGCGACGGCACCGCCGCCCGCGTGCTGGACCGCGTTGGTGATCAATTCGCTGGTTACCAGTTCGACGTTATCGAGTGACTGGGCGTCGAATTGCACGCTCCAGCCCCGTAAGTCGCTCACTACCCGGCGCCGCGCTGCTGCTGCGGCGGCGGGCGTACCAGGCACGGAGAAGGTGAGCCCGTGCGCTTGCATGAGTGGCCTCCTGACTGAGTGGGCAACTCAGGCAAGCAGCGATACGGCCGCGATGGCCAGATCGAACGCGGCGGCTGCATGACTCATGCAGGGACTGCATCACTCTCGATTATGGTTTCATTACGCTCGGTTCAACAGTCAGGATCGGCGACGGCAAAGGGGCCGTGGCACACATGGTCGACGCACAAAGTGAAGCGAAGAGGCTGGGCGAAGTGATCCGCCGGGCGCGAGTGCTGAAGAAGCGCTCGCAAGCGGATGTCGCCAAAGCCCTTGGCTATCACCAGTCGAAGGTGAGCCGCCTCGAAGGCGGCCGGGGTACCGAAGACACCCGCCTGTTGCGTGAAGTCGCGCAGGTACTCGGTATTCCGTTGGACAGTCTCGGCCTTGCTGCCTCCCCGGATGTAAGCACCGCCGACCCTGAGGCAGAGGACATGTACCGCCGCACCTTCCTCGCCGCGAGCATCACCGCGCTCGCGACATCGGACGTACCAGCACCCGTCGCCCATGACGACCTGGTCCGTTCGCTTCTTCCCGGACCGGGCAAGGCAGCCGCCCGGCCGGCACTGAAATTTGCCGAGCTGCGCGAGCGGGTGGCAGCCGTTCGCCGGCTGTTCTACCACTGCAGCTACAAGGAACTGGAGGGCGCGCTCCCCGGTGTGATCGCCGATCTCCGGGCCGCCACCGGCAGCAATTCGGCCGAGCTTTCGCAGCTTTCCGGCCTGCTTGCCACCGCGTACCAGACCGCGGCCGGCCTGCTTCTCAAGCAGAGCGACCACGGGAACGCCTGGCTCGCGGTCGGCCGCGCGATGGCGGAGGCGGAGCGCTCGGAGGACCCGGTGGTCCTCGCGTCCAGCGTCCGCGTCCACGCGCACGTCCTGGTGCGCGAGAAGCACGCCGCGCAGGCCGTGGCGATCGTCCGGCACACCGCCGACCAGCTCTCGGGCTCCTACGACCGCCGTTCGCCGCGCTATCTGGCCGCGTTCGGGCTGATGCTGCTGCGCGGTGTCACCGCAGCCAGCAGCAGCGGGGACCGGGCCGCGACGCGCGAAATGCTCGACGAGGCACGGGAGGTCGCGCGGTACGTCTCCCACGACCGGCCGGACGCCTGGGCCAACTTCAGCCCCACCAACGTGGAGCTGCATACCGTCAGCGCGTCCGTCTCGCTCGGTGACGCGGGGCAGGCGCTGGAGGCCGCGCGTCCCCTCATGCGCCGGCACATCCCCGTACCGGAGCGCCGCGCCGGCCTGTGGGTGGACGTGGCCCGTGCGTACAGCCAGCAGGGCAAGCTCGCCGACGCCTTCCAGGCACTGCGCATCGCGGAGCGCTGCGCGTCCCAGGACATCCGCCGGCCCGCGGTACGCGAGATGGTCGCCGACATGGCCGCCCGCGACCGCCACCGCGCCCTCCCGGAACTGCACCTCTTCAGCCGCCGCCTGGGAGCCCCGGCGTGAACGGTCCGGCCGTTCCCGATGGGATCGCGGATCCGGATGTGCCTGACGGGGACGCCGATCGGGACGTGCCCGACGGGAACCGGGATCCGGACGTGCCCGACAGGGGCATGGACGTGGACCTGGACATGACGGGCAGTCGGCGGCAGAGGCCGTTCCTGTACGTCGTGCTCTGCGCGGCAGGCATCGCCGACGACGTCGACAAGCTGATCGCCTCCGCGCAGCAACGCACCTGGCACGTCGGCGTCATCGCCACGCCGCGCGGCCTGGAGTGCATCGACGCCACCGCGATCGAGGCCCAGACCGGCTATCCCGTGCAGTCGGCCTGGCGCGCGCCGGGAGAGCCGCGCCCGCTGCCGCCCGCTGACGCGATCGCGGTCGCCCCGGCAACGTTCAACACGATCAACAAGTGGGCCCAGGGCATCGCCGACACCCTCGCGCTCGGCATCCTGTGCGAGGCGCACGGCTTCGGCATCCCCGTTGCCGCGCTGCCCTACCTGAACGCCGCGCAGGCCGCGCACCCCGCGTACGCACAGAGCCTGGCCCGGCTGCGCCGCATGGGCGTCCTGCTCGGCGACTACGCCCCGCACCCGCCCCGGACGGGCGGCGGCCGCATCCGCTTCCGCTGGGAACAGGCACTCGACCTGCTGGCCCCGGCGCTGAAGCGAGCCTAGGCACTCGGCCAGGCGCAGCTACAGCTACGGCCAGAGATGGGCGGAAGATATCCCGGACCGTGCATGCACCGGTCCGGGATACGCCCGTCACGAATATTGGGCCCTGGGGCTGGGCCGGGGTCCGCCCCTCACCAGTCCGGGCAGGGGCAAAACCGGGCCAGAACAGGGCCGAACGCCTGCCGGTCACTTCGGGACGCTACGCTGCCCTACGACCGGCGCAAGATCGCGTCGCAGCCCGCCCACGAGTCACCCATTCACCAGCTGTGCCATCAGTGATCCGCACGTGCGTCTGCACGCGTACGCGCCCAGCGTCCGTGTCGTACGCCTCACGCCCTGCGCGTTACCTCTCAGGGTCGCTTGATGCGTCATCAGCCCCGCCCGAGGACGACGACACGACGCTGACCCGATCCACTCTCCGAACCGGCACGCACAGCGGCCGCACGCATGACGGCCGCCACCCCGAACTCCCTGCCGACCTGCACATTTGTTGGTAACGGCAATATCACCTTCCGGATGGCGTACTACCCATGTCTTGGTTTGAATCATTCATCCTTGGGCTTGTCCAGGGCCTGACCGAATTCCTTCCGATCTCTTCCAGCGCGCATCTGCGCCTGACCGCGGCCTTCGCCGGCTGGCACGACCCCGGCGCCGCGTTCACCGCGATCACCCAGATCGGTACCGAGACGGCCGTACTGATCTACTTCCGCAAGGACATCGTCCGGATCATCTCCGCCTGGGCCCGCTCGCTGGGGAACAAGGCGATGCGGCAGGACCACGACGCCCAGATGGGCTGGCTGGTCATCATCGGCTCCATCCCGATCGGCGTCCTCGGCATCACCCTCAAGGACGCGATCGAGGGCCCGTTCCGGGACCTCCGCCTGATCGCGACCACGCTCATCGTGCTGGGCGTCGTCCTCGGCATCGCCGACCGCCTGGCGGCACGCGACGAGACCGGCGGCCGCCACCGTGCCGCCAAGCAGCGCAAGACGCTCACCGACCTCGGCGTCAAGGACGGTCTGCTCTTCGGCGTCTGCCAGGCGATGGCCCTGGTCCCGGGCGTCTCGCGCTCGGGCGCCACGATCAGCGGCGGTCTGCTCATGGGGTACACCCGGGAGGCCGCCGCACGGTACTCCTTCCTGCTGGCCATCCCCGCCGTACTGGCCTCCGGCGTCTACGAACTGAAGGACGCCGGCAAGGGCCACGTGTCCTGGCCCCCCACCATCTTCGCCACGATCATCGCCTTCGTCGTCGGTTACGCGGTCATCGCATGGTTCATGAAGTTCATCACCACCAAGAGCTTCATGCCGTTCGTCATCTACCGCGTCCTCCTGGGCATCGCCCTCTTCGCCCTGATCGGCGCGGGCGTCCTGAGCCCCCACGCAGGAGAGTCGGCCGGCTGACCCCGCCCCCGCCTGCGCCGCCCGTCCCCCTACGCCCCGCCCGGCTCCGCCCGAGGCGGGGCGTAATCGTCCCGGGGCGGCCGGCAGACGGACAGGATCAGGTCCATGAAGCGTTACCTGATGACAGCGTTCGGCGCCCGGCTGGCCGAGGAGGGCATGGCCGTCGCGCTGGTACTCCTCGCGATGCAGCGCACCGGGAGCGCGGCCCACGGGGCGTTACTCCTCACCATGTGGATGGCACCGCACGCCGTCGCCGCACCGCTGACCGGGGCCGTTGCGGCAAGGATGCGGCGGCCGCGTCTCTTCTACTGCAGCGCACTGACCGGCTTCGCCCTGGCGATCGGCGGACTCGCGCTGACGGTCGGCCGGGCACCCACCGGCCTGACGCTGGCGATCGCCCTGCTGGGCGGAAGCTGCGGTCCGGTCGTCTCCGGTGGCCTGTCGAGCCTCGTAGCCGTACTGGCTCCGGACGACACCGGCCGTGCACGTGCGTATGCACTGGACGCCGCGGTGTACAACGCGGCCTCGGTGACCGGACCCGCCGTCGTCAGCCTGCTGGCGGGTATCTCCTCCCCCGCCACCTCCACACTCGCCCTCGCCGTCATCGCGGCCGGCTCCGCCACCCTGACCACCGTCCTCCCCCTGCACCGCACACCGGAGCCACACACCACCGACTCCCTCCCTCCGCTGAAGAGCGTCGCGAACGGAGGGGCAGCGATGTGGCGCGTCCCCGAGCTGCGCGCCATCACCGTCGCCACGTCGCTCGCCTTCGTCGGCGTGGGCGGCCTGACCACGACGGCGGTACTCCTCGCCGAACGTCACGGTCAGCCGGAGGCCGGCGGCGTGCTGATGACCGTCTTCGCGGTCGGCGCGCTCGCGGGCTCGCTGCTCCTCGCCCGCCGCAAGCCGGCCTTCCCGCCACAGCGTCTCGTCACCTACAGCCTCGCTGGCACCGGACTGACGCTGATCGCCGCCGCTGCGCTCCCTTCCTTCACCGCGAGTGCTCTGCTGTTCGCGGCAGCGGGGCTGTTCGACGGGCCTCTGCTCAGCGCCACGCTACGTATTCGCGCCGACCATGCGCCGCCGTCCGTCCGCACCCAGGTCTTCACCCTGGGGGCCGGGCTGAAGATCTCCGCGGCGGCCTGCGGCGCGGCGCTGACCGGCGCGGCGACCGCGCTGCCGGCTCCGGTCCTCCTGCTGATCATCGCTGCCCTCCAACTCTGCGCTGCCGCGGCCTACATCGTCATGCGAGCGCGGGCCCGCGTGACCCCGCGATCGATCGTTCCCGGTGGCCCCACTCCCCGCGCTGTCGGGGGGTGGGGCCGGTCCGAGTAGCGCCAGCAGCTCGGATAGGAACGTTGCTCACGCTAGCGGGGGCCACTGACAATCGCGGGCGCGCCGCCGGCCGGCGAACCGTTTCCGGCCGCCCCGGTCACCGCGTTCGCCCAGCAATTCCAAGGTCCCGGCCGTCGGCAATTCGCCCGCAGGAGTGAACTCGCCACGGCCGGCCACTCCTTGACGCACCCGTCCCCGCTCCGGAAACGTACCTGTCAAATGCTTGTCGAGTGACTACCCAAGGAGCCCCGTGGGCGAGCACAAGGACCGCATGCTGGCCGGTGACTGGTACATCGCCGATGACCCGGAGCTCCTCGCGGACACCGAACGCCGCATCGAACTCTGCGCGGCCTTCAACGCGGCCGCCGGACACACGCCCGGCACGTACGACCCGGCCCGTCGCGACGCGGTCCTCGCAGAGCTGCTCGGTTCGGTGGGTACGGACGTACGGATCCGCCCGCCCTTCCACTGCGACTTCGGATATCTCATCAGCATCGGCTCCGGCACGTTCGTGAACTTCGGGGCGGTCTTCCTCGATGCCGCGCCCATCACCATCGGTGCCCATGTCCAGATCGGCCCCAACGTGCAGTTGCTGACCCCGACCCACGAGCTCGACACCGAGCGACGCCGGGCCGGCTGGGAGAAGGCCCTGCCGGTGACGATCGGCGACAACGTCTGGCTCGGGGGCGGGGTGATCGTCTGTCCGGGCGTGACCATCGGTGAGAACACCGTGGTGGGCGCCGGCGCGGTGGTCACCAAGGACCTGCCGCCGGGCGTTCTCGCCGTCGGCAACCCCGCCCGTGTGCTGCGCAAACTGGACGAGCCGACGAACTGACGGCCAGCCCCGCGGCCCGGCAGTCCGGCGGTCCGGCAGCCCGTCCCGGACATAACTCGCGGTCGGTTGTCAGTGCCTCCCCCTAATATGTGTTCCATGTCCGCAACTCATCTCCTTCCGGGCCAAGTCCGCCGCTCTGCCGCCGAAGTGAACGACTCCATACGGCGGTTCGTCCGGGCGCGGCGTGGTTGCGCCTGGACGGCCGAGGACCGCGAGGAGTACGCATGCCTTCTCGCGGCATGGACCTCGGCGATGCGGGACGAGATCGTCACGGCGGCCTGAGACGGGGCGAGCCGGCGACGGGGCGAGCCGGCGACGCACGGTACGACGGACGCAGGAGGACGGTCACAGGAAGACTGACGGACGCAGGACGACGAAACCGCACGTCGCGCGCCCGACCCGGCGACGAGGGAGACTGGCCTCATGTGCCGCAGTATCAAGACGCTCCGTCCACCGACCACTCCTGACGTGACAGAGGAGGACATCCGCGCGGCGGCCTTGCAGTACGTACGCAAGGTCTCCGGATTCCGCGCGCCTGCCGCGCACAACCGCGAGGTGTTCGACCAGGCCGTGGACGCCGTCACCGCCGCGACCCATGACCTCCTCGCGAACCTCCACGTACGCGGCAGCAGCCCGCCCCCGCCCTCACACCCGACGCCCTGAGCACTACTCCCCCTCACTCGCCACTCCAGGTCACCGCTCACCACTCCAGATCCGCCTGCACCGGTAAGTGATCACTCGGATACTGTCCGTCCTTGGCGAAAATGTTGATCTCGGCACTCAGCGTCCGCACGGACGGGGAAGTGAGCAGCCAGTCCACGCGGTCGCCGTTCGGGACGAGCGGCCGGTAGCCGTGGAACGTGGCGTACTGCGCGCTGCGCTCCTCCGCCGCGTCCCAGGAGTCCACGAGCGATCCGGCACGCAGCATCGTCTCGTACACCGGATTCGCGTGCGCGGCGACGTTGAAGTCACCTGTCACGATCCGGGGCAGTCCCGCCTCCAGGCTGCGCAGCCGGTCGGTGATGAGGCCGGCGGAGCGCTCGCGCGAGCCCTGGTGGGCGTGATCGAGATGCGTATTGAGGGCGTAGAACTCCGCACCGGTCAGCAGGTCACGGAAGCGCACCCATGTCACCATGCGGATGACGCTGTTTCCCCAGGTCGCCGAGCCGATCACGTACGGCGTATCGGACAGCCAGAAGTGGTCGTACTCAACAGGCCGCAGTCGCCGCGTGTCATAAAAGATCGCCGCGAACTCGTCCCGGCTGCCGCCCGCGCGCCCGGTCCCCAGCCAGGAGTACCGCGCTCCCAGGTCCTCCGCGATCTCCTGCAACTGCCCGTACAGCCCCTCCTGCGTCCCCAGCAGGTGCGGCGCCTCCCGCCGCAGCAGCTCACGCATGACCGGGCGACGCTGTACCCAGGAGTTCGGCTGCTGCTCCGAGGCGTACCGCAGATTGAACGTCATCGCCCGCAGCCGCCGCCCGGCACCCCCTTCCGGCGCCGTCCGCCCCTCCGAAGCCGTCCGCCGTTCCCCGTCCGCCGCCTCAGCAACCCCGCCGGTCCCGCCAACCCCCACAACCGGCACCGCCGCCGCGACAGCCACCCCCGCCACCCGCAAGGCAAGCCGCCGCCCCACCCAGTCACTGCCGGCCGCGGCGACAGCCACACTTGCACGTGCCGATGCAGTTGCGGTCGCAGTTGCGGTCACATCTCCTCCAACCGACCGGTCCGAGCTTCCGCCCTTCTCCTCTCCCGCCCTTCCCCTCCAGAACACCGAAGAGTCTCAGCCCTCCCGGTTATATGAAAGTGGCCACCTCCCGGCGCCCCTCGGAATTCGCCATGACCGTCCGACCGGGCCCAGCACTCACCGAGAGCCCCGGCCCCCGGAGCCCATCAGTCACTGACGCGATGAGCTGCTGACGCAATGAGCTGTGACGCGACCCTCAGTCACCGCTGCCGCCCGACGGCCCCTCCCAGTCCGCGTATCGAATGCGGGAGATCTCCCGTACCTCCCCCACCGTCCCCCACTCGTCCCTGCCCAGCCGGGACAGCGGACGCAGCTTACGAATGTCCGGATGCCCGTCGACCATGACGTCCTCGGCGACCACGGCATGCACGACCTGGCCGAAGACGACCGTGGAGTCCCCGAAGCGCAACGTGCTGTGCAGCCGGCACTCCAGCGCCACCGGGGAAGCAGCCACCCGAGGCGGCTTCACGCACCGACTCGGCTCCGTCGCGATCCCCACCTCCTCGAACTCACTCACCCCGTGCGGGAAATCCGTCGCCGTCTCATTGATCTGCTCGAAGAGCCCCTCAGGCGCGAGGTTCACAACGAACTCCCCGCTGGCTTCCACATTGAGCAGCGAATCCTTCCGCCCCACGGAAGTGAACTGCACAATCGGCGGCGAGACGGAGGAGATGGTAAAGAACGAATGCGGGGCTAGGTTCGCCGAACCACCATATCGACCGACTGTAGAGACCCAGGCGATTGGCCGCGGCACCACCGTCGCGGTCAGGAGCCGGTAGAAGTCGTTGCGGGACACCTTCTGTGGATCGATCTCGATACGCATGATCGCCAGTATCCACAGAGGCAACCCGGCAGGCTAACCGCAGATCGACGGCATCACCCAACCCCCACTCTCGGCAGACAGTGCCTGGTATCGGACTCGTCCAGCACCACCAGGAGCCGACACCGTGCCAGCCGTCCAACCCCTCTGGGAGGACTTCGAGGTCCCCGCCCACGCCCGAGGCGGACAGGTAACCCTCAACCTCTACGACCACCTCGCCCGCTACGTCCCCAAGCGCCCCGGCGCGTACCTGCGCATCTCCTCCGACCGTTTCGGCCTGGAAGCCGGCGTCGACCGCCAGCTCGAAGACGCCGAGGACTCGCGCAAGCGCCTGCACTGGGGGCTGTTCGCCAAGGTCTACAGGGAGAACGACACCTCCGCCTTCAAGAAGCGCAAGGTCATTCGCCCCGACGGGACGATCGACTGGATCGTCCTGCGGCCGGAGTTCCGGCAACTCCTCGCCGATCTGGCAGCCGGCGTCATCGACGGGGTCATCTTCTACGACCTCGACCGCCTCGTACGCCAGCCCCGCGACCTCGAAGACTCATCGACATCGTCGAGTACGTCAAGCGGCCGGTCACCGGCGCTACCGGCGGCCGCATGAACCTGATCAACGACAGCGACCGCCACATGGCCCGGATGATGTGCGTGATGGCACTGAAGTCCTCCGAGGACACAGCCCGCCGCGTCGCACGCCAACACCTCTCCGCCGCCCAGAACGGCATCGCCCAAGGCCGGATCGCCTACGGCTGGGTCCGCAAGGGCGAGCACAAGGGCCAGCTCGTACCCGACGAAGCCGACCTCGTCGTCCGCATCTACCAGGACTTCATGTCCGGCGAGTCCGCCTACGCGATCGCCAAGCGGTTCAACGTCGAGGGAATCAAACCTCCCGAGGCACGCACCTGGTCGTCCAACATGATCAACAAGATGCTGCGCAATCCGCGGTACGCGGGGATGGTCGCCTATGGAGGCAGGCACCGCGTCGGAGGCACGCGAGTCGATGACGGCTGGTCACTCGTGCTCTTCGACGACGATGGGCGTCCCTACCTCGGCTCCTGGGAACCCATCATCACCCCAAAGCTCTGGTCCCAGGTCCAGTTCGAGCTGCAGCGGCGCCGCCAAGAAGCTGGCATCCACCTCGGCAAGGCCCGTCCCGCTCCTGTTCGCAAGTACTTCCTCTCCGGCATCCTCCGGTGCTCGAAATGCGACCGCGGGCTGGTAGGCCACGCCTACAAACAACGCAAGACAGGAAAGGTCGTCCGCGACTACATCTGCCCACCTACCGTCCAAGGAGGCTGTGGCGGCACAGCCATCGCTGCCAGCACTACAGACGCGGCGATCGAAGAAGCAATCAGCGCCTTCCTGCGCAAGCAGCTCCGCACGGCGGCAGACAACCAGGAGAGCGCCGCAGATGCCATTACGGCACTGCAGGCACGCGTGGACCAAGACCTGGCTCGGAAGAGTGATCTCATTCAACGCTGGTCCAGCGGAACCCTTCACGAGACGGGCCTATCCGAAGAGGACTACTTCGCGATGCTCTCCGGACTGAACTGAAAGGTATCCACGGCTCGCACGCAGATAGAAGAACTGGAAGGAAACCCGCCGCCCAACATCTCAATCGACCAACTGATTCAGAACTGGGAAGGAGGGACGCTGCATCAACGACGCGCAATACTCAAGCGTTATCTCCGCCGCATCGTGGTCCTTCCGGCTCCCCCACGCCGGGGTTTCAATCGGAGCGAGACCGTGAAGGAACGCCTCGCTCCATCATGGAAGACTCTCGAAGAGATCACCTACTAGGTGAGGGGCCCGCCGGACAGCCGGTGGACCCCTCACCTAATTACCCATATGCTCCAGCAGTTTTCGAACTCGCACCGCCTCAGTATCGATCAGGTCTGGGCACTCAGCCAGAAACCGATCGATCCAATCCTGGCTTGGGCCTCGCGGTGAAGGAGCCGGCACGCCATTCATCGCACGAACCGACTCACATCGATGAGAATCCTGGTGGGGCACTTCTCGCTTCACCTCGCCAAAGAGAATTAACCCGTAGTGCCGCTCTGGTCTTCACGCACCTACTGCAGGCAACATGAAGATGAACACTATTCTCCAGCAACGGCCGCACCAAATTCACTTAGACGTCATTTCGTTTGGAGTCGTCGATGGCAGACGAGGGCTGAAGCGATGGCGGTGAAGGCGAGGAAGTGCTGGGGCTTGCGTTCGTAGCGGCGGTGGAGACGTCGGCAGCCCAGCAGCCAGGACACCGTGCGCTCGACGACCCAACGGCGCCGGCCCAGCCGCCGCGAGGACTCGGTTCCTTTGCGGGCCAGCCCCCGCATTCACTCGCCCCCGCCCCGCCGACGCCTGACCGCCCCTGACCGATCCACCGGTCGCCCCCGGTACCCGGCCGGAGACAGTCCTCGCCGGCTGAATGAGCGTCCAGCAACAAGCTGGACGCTCTCCGACGTCAGCCCTTGACCGCTCCCGTCGTGAGTCCGCCCACGATCCAGCGCTGGAGGAACGCGTAGATCACGAGGATGGGGACCACCGCGATGAGGATGCCGGCGCTGAGGCCGGTGTAGTCCGTGGAAAAGGTGCCGCTGAAGTTCAGCATCCCCAGCGCCAGCGTGTTGTGCCCGGGCGAGCTGAGGATGATCAGGGCCATCAGCATCTCGTTCCGCGTGGCGACCATGTCCAGCACGGTGACGGTGACCAGGACCGGCAGCGACAGCGGGATGACGAACTGCAGGAAGATCCGCAGATCCCCGGCCCCGTCCATGCGCGCGGCCTCGAAGAGCTCGTCGGGCAGCCAGCGGAAGTACTGCTGCAGCACCAGGGTGGTGAAGGGGAGGCCGAAGGCCAGGTAGGGCGGCAGTAGTCCCCACAAGGAGTCGGTCAGGCCCAGGCTCCGCTCCATCATGAACAGCGGGACGATCGCGATGTAGATCGGCACCGTCTGCCCGGCGAAGACCAGGATCATGACCCCACGGCGGTACCGCAGCTCCAGCTTGGCCAGGGCATAGGCGAGGAGGGCCGAGATGAAGACCCCGATCGGGGTCTTCACCACCGTGATGAGCATGGTGTTGACATAGGTGGTGGAGAACCGTCCGGTCTCCCAGGCGGCCGGGAAGTTCCGCAGGGTCAGGTCGTGCGGCAGCGAGAGCGTTCCGTTCCCGGCGAAGTCGGCGGCGGTGCGCACCGCCGTGGACAACAGGATCAGCAGCGGGGAGAACCAGAGCACGGCCAGAACGGCCAGGACACCGGTGGCGGCCAGCATCCGGGCGGCCCGGGTACGGGCATGGGGGCGGGAGCGCCGTCGCAGAGCGGGGGCGCCGTCCTGAGCGCGGTCCGGGGTGGCGGTGAGGGTGGCTGCCATCGTTGTCAGTCCTTGGTCTGGGAGAGGACGTAGGGGATGCCGACGAGTACGGCGACCAGTGTGGTGACCACGGCGATGGCGGCTCCGTAACCGGCCTCGTAGTAGGCGAAGACATTGAAGAACATCCAGGTGCCGAGCATCTGCGTGGAGCGCCCGGGCCCGCCGTAGGTGAGGGCGTAGATCAGGTCGAAGACCTTGAACGACTCGATGAGCGATAGGGCGAGGATGACGTAGTTCGTGGGCCGCAGCGCGGGCAGAGTGACGAACCGGAACCTCTGCCAGGGCCCGGCGCCGTCGACCCTGGCGGACTCGTAGAGGTCCTCGGGGATGTTCTGCAGGGCGGCGAGGTAGAGCAGGAGCGGGAAGCCGGCCCGTACCCAGATCGCGGGGACCATCGCCGCCCACAGCGCGAACGCGTCGTCGCCGGTCCAGCTCTGGGCCAGCGATCCCAGGCCGACCGCGCGCAGCGCACCGTTGACCGCGCCCGCGCTGGGGTCGTACAGCCAGCCCCAGATGGTGGCGACGGTGACCAGCGGCAGCACGGCCGGGGCGTAGAAGACGGTGCGCAGCAGGGCGCGGCCGCGTACCAGGCAGCTGTTGAGGGCGAGTGCCAGGGCGAGGCCAAGCAGCATGGGCACGAGGATGGTGACGACGGCCCAGGCGACGTTGTTCTTGACGGCGAGGCCCAGGACGGGGTCGTCCGCCATCCTCCGGTAGTTGTCCAGGCCGGTGAAGTCCATGGTCGGCGTGATGCCGTTCCAGTCGGTGAGGCTGATGAGCACGGACCGGGCGGCCGGGTAGACCAGGAAGGCGAGGTAGACCACGAGGGCGGGGGCGGCGTAGAGCCAGGGCCGCCAGCCCTTGCGTCGGGCGCCGCGGGGGGAGCGTGCGAGGGCCGCGGTGGCCATCAGGCATCGCCTCTCTTCCAGCCGCTGACGGCCTTCTGCATCTGCTCGGCCGCGGTGGTCGCGGTGATGTTGCGCTGGGCGACGTCGGACTGAATCTGGTAGTAGGCCTCGGCGACGTCCTTGGGGAGCGCCTGGTCCTGGATGCTGTAGTGGGGGTACTGCCTCGACCAGCGGAGCCACTTGGCGGCCAGCGGCTGGGCCTCGGCGCCCGGCGGGTCGAGCTCCCGGGCCGGGGTGCGGAAGCCCGCGAAGGTGCGTTGGGCGCGCGGGGTGAGCAGGACGTCGAAGAGCCGCGTGGCCTGTTCCGGATGAGCGGCGCCCTTGGGGATGAACAGGCCCTCGGTCCAGCCGGAGGTGCGCACCACGCGGTGATCGGTGGGCAGGACGAAGGTGTCGAACTTCTCCTTGGGCATCCCCGTGCTCCTGGTCCACCACGCTGGGACGAAGCACTGGGTGATGCCCGGCGGAAAGACCGACGACGGGCCCAAAGGTGGGGAGACACCGCTCCAGTGCTGTGAGCGGGAAGGCAGGGAGGAGACCGGCGTACCGGTCCAAGTGGGCCGCCTCCTTGTAGTGCAGTGGCTGTCCAGCGGGGGTCCGGGAAACTACAGCAATCCTCGCGCGTGCCACCTCTTTGTGTTCAGCGCCACCGTTTCCCCGCGGCACTACGACCGCATCCGCGTTCCGGAAGGAGAGCTGCTCGGCTGGGACTGGTGGGAGCCCGAGGCGGCCCTGGCGGTGATGGACAGGACGAACGCGCCGCTCCTGGCCGCCGCCGTGCGGGCAGCTTCCGGGGCGCAGGAGGCTCCGCTGTACCTGGAGGACGACCAGCAGCCGACTGGCACGCGAGAGGTCAGCCGGTGACCACCTCCGTAGATCGGCTCAAACGCCAGAATGATTCCGAGGCCGATCGCCGGCACCTGCCGCACTATTGAACGACGCGCTCATTCCTTACCTCGACCGCTAAAAGGAACGCGCTACCCAGTCACGCTCTCGGGGAAGGTTGCTTACGTGGATGGCTGAGCGAGCATGGCCGGCAGAGTAGAGCAGCCTTTTTGCGATTGTGCGGCGTGGAAAGGAAGGGTCTATCGCAGCGCGGGCACAGCCACCACCGGTCCTTATTGGAACCGGGATTGACGTCGGCTGGTGTGACCTCCCCGTTCATCGTCGGATGCCAGATCGCGGCCACATGAGGGAATAGGTCGGCGAGAGAACGGCCTGGTTTGGGGGCTGCTCGGGCGACATCTGACTGAGCACGTCCGCACAAGGGGCAGCCCACACCATGCGCCGTGCGGTTGCTGATATATGCCTGCCACTCGTGCCCGCACGCGGTGCAAGCCCACCAGGCCTTCGTATTGGCGTAGGGGGCCACTCGGCTAGGAGTCGTGGTGTTCTTCGTCGCATGCCACTCGGCGGCGACTTCTGGAAATTCAGAGGCGAGGCTTATGTCTCGCAAAGAATAGATGCCGATGTCGGCTTGCGCGGTGGCAATGGGCTTCCCGGCCGAGCGATAGCTCTGGATTTCGGGGACAGTACATCCAAGCTGCGCGAGACCGTCCACGGCCGCGCACGTGAGGGTGTACGCGTCGGCGTAAGCGGGGACGCGCACCGAGATCTCACCGACGCCCAGCTCGGGCAAGCTTCCTTCACGTAACCGCAGCACGTGCCACCCAGCGCTGAGTAGAGCCTTCGTCTGCACCTCGTCACGGGCTACATTCCCGGTGTGCCAAAACTCCCCATCAAGCTCAATAACGACACGCCAATCGGCTAGAACGACGTCACCCCGGACGGCTCGCCGCCCGGTGACCCTGATCGGTTCGTGCCGTGCCGACACCGGCAGTCCAAGAGCCGCCAGCTCGGCAGCGAGCCGTATCTGCTGCGCTGACGTGCCATGCAGCAGGCACAGCGGGCAACGCTGACCCTTGGCACGGTGAACAATGCGCGTATGCCATTTGTGACCGTCACGGCACTGCCACCACGCTTTGCGATTCGACTGCGGTTTGACATCTTCAGGGCGCAAAGGTCCATTGAGTGTTGAATGCCACTCGGCAGCCACGCCCGGCAGGATGTCGGCAAGCGACCTGCCCTCCGGCGGCACGCGCTGCTTCTCTGCCCGCTTCCGCGCCGCGCACTTACGACACCCAGCCCCCCGCGCAGTCCGTGCGCCCGGTGTTGCCTGCCATCCGAATCCGCATGTCGAGCAGAACCACCAGACACCCCGCAGGCTTCCGGGGCGGACACCTGTGGGACTGAGCACCCCGTTGCGCTCAACGTCCCACTCAGCGACCAACTCTGGGTACAAATCCGCTAGAGATTCCCCCGGCTCGGGACTGCTTGCTGCTGCCCCACGCCGGCGATGGGCACAGGGCGGGCAGCCTGAACCATGAGCCACTCGATTGGCCACGGACGCCTGCCACTCGTGACCACAACTGTCACAGCACCACCAGGCGCGATAGTCGCTACCGCCCGTCACCGTGGACGGAGCACGGTCGTTCCTGTCTGGGTGCCATTCGGCAAGCAGATGGGTGGGTAGTGGGCGCCTTCTCCGGGAAGGCGCTATCTTCCGCTCCACGGCACGGCGACGAGCGGCGCACCTCATACATCCCCTGCCGGAAACCCGTGCCCGAATCACAGCCTGCCACTCGTGTCCGCACGCCGGGCAGTGCCACCACACTTTCAGCGACCGATTCGGCTTAACGTCAGAAGGCGCTAACGGCCTGTTCTTTTCGGGGTGCCACTCGGCCGCCAGCTCCGGAACAAGCTCGGCAAGCGACTCATCCGCTCCAGGAGTGGTGCGGCTTTCGCGCACGAGGCGTACTGAGCACTCGGGGCACCGGGAAGCTCGCGCTGTCCGGTTTTTGATGACCGCTTGCCATTCATGGGAACACTGCGAGCAGTGCCACCACACCTTCAAGGTGGAGAAGGGCTTGACCTCGTCCGGGAGCAAGCCACCGTTTAGCTCATGGTGCCAATCGGCCGCTACGGCGGGGTAACGGTCATGGAGGGATTCCCCGGGCTGAGGGTTCCGTAGCGACATGAGCTCTCCTGCTAGACGGCCAACCTCATAGCACCCCGTCGACGACACGAACGCAAGGACATCACTCCCAAGTCTGCTCCGTCCCCCGCAAGTTGAGATCCGTCCGCCCAACGCTCCGCACCTCGTCATGCCTGGATGCACACTCGCATGGCGCTTGACCTCGATCGCGGTGATTGCAAGTTCCTAGACAAGCACTGGCCCCTGAGACTCCCGCCAGGAGAGCGGCCAGAGCTGACACACCGGAGAGCACAACGAAGAGCCCAGCCTGGCCGCCGAATGGCCCGGCGAGTACAGCGCCGGCTCCGGGGGCAATGGCGGTAGCCACAGTGGCGGGGGCGGCGAGAAGCGCGGACAGGCGTCCGTAGTGGGTGGTTCCCCAGCGGTCGGCGACGGCTGTGGCCTGGAGCAGGGTGAGGTTGCCCCGGACCATGCCGGCGAGGACTGCCAGTACGACGAGCAGTGCGACCGGGCTCGGAACCAGACCGAGGGCGAAGGTGGTGAGACCTCCTGCGGTGATCAGGATTACGGTGCGAGTGGTCACGCCTGTACGGCGGGCAAGGGCAGCGTAGAGCGTACGGCCGAGTGTCTGGCCTGCACCGCCGAGGCCGAGCGCCCAAGCGGCGGCAGTTGGGCTGGCGCCGCGTTCCGTCAATAGGGGGACCATGCCGATCACGACTGCGCTCATCGCGAAGCCGGAGAGAGCAAAGGCTGCTGCCAGCAGTAGGAATGGGCGTGTGCGTACGACGCTGCTGTGGTTGCCGCCCGTCTGCGTGGGTCGCCGTGACGCGGGCGGCCAAGGACCTCGCAGGGCGAATGCGTGCGCGGGGATGGTCACCGTGGCCAACAGCACGGCGAGAACCACGTACGTCATCCGCCAACTCAGTCGGTCTGCCAGCGCGGACGTCAGCGGCGCGAAGACGGTGGAAGCCAGACCGCCGGCCAGGGTGACGATCGTCAGTGCGCGAACGCGGTCCGGTCCCCACCAGCGGGTGACTGCGGCGAATGCCGGCTGGTAGAAGGTCGCGGCCATGGCTATCCCGGCCAGCAGCCAACCTACGGCGAATAGCGGGAGGTTGGGCGCTGCGGCGATAAGAACGATGGCAGTGACGGCGAGACATGAGCCCGCGGTCATCACGGCCCGGGGGCCTCGGCGGTCCAGTATCCGGCCGACCGGGATTCCGGTGACGGCCGAGATGAGCAGGGCGCCGGAGAACGCGGCCGAGGCGGCGCCCGAGGACCAGCCCGTGTCTTCGGTAAGGCGCGGGAGCAGGACCGGGAAGGCGTAGTAGACGATGCCCCAGCTGGTGATCTGGGTGGCGCACAGCGCGGGCAGGACGGCGCGGGGCCGCGGCCGGGCATCGTTCCCGATCGCGGCCTCTGGCGCATCGAGGCTGGTCACTGCGGTCAGCAGCCGCCGGAGGAGGTGGGCGCGCCGACGCCGATCTGCAGGGTGGTCGGGGCGGCGCAGCAGCCCCCGCCGGACTGGTCCGCCTCGGCGGCCTCCGGCTCGTCGAAGAGGCCCGCTCCCCCGCACACTCCGGTCTCCGGCAGGGTCAGCTCCACGCGCTCGGCGGCCTCCTGGTCGCCGGCCAGGGCGGCGGCAATGGAACGGACCTGCTCGTACCCGGTCATCGCGAGGAACGTCGGGGCGCGGCCGTAACTCTTCATCCCCACAAGGTAGATGCCCTGCTCGGGGTGGGAGAGCTCCTTGACGCCGTGCGGGTAGACCGTGCCGCAAGAGTGCACATTGGGGTCGATGAGGGGCGCCAGCTCTACCGGGGCCTGGAGGCGCTCGTCGAGGCCGAGGCGGAGCTCGTCCAGGAAACTAAGGTCGGGGCGGAAGCCGGTAAGGGCGATGATCTCGTCGACGGGAGCGAGGCGGCGGCCGTCATCGGCGACGAGGACGAGCTGCTCACCGGACTTCCCGACCTCACGGGTCCGGAAGCCGGTGACGGCGTCGGCGTATCCCTCGTCCACGGCGGCCTTGGCACGCAGGCCCAGGGCGCCGCGGGCCGGGAGCTGGTCGGCCTCGCCGCCGCCGAAGGTGGAGCCGCTGATGCCGCGCCGCAGGATCCAGGTGGTGTGCGTACCGGGGGCTTCCTTGGCGAGGTCGGCCAGGTAGGCGAGGGCGGTAAAGGCTGAGGCGCCGGAACCGATGACGGCGGTGCGCTTTCCCGCGTAACGGGCGCGGACGGCCGGGTCCTTGAGGTCGGGGACGCGGTAGGAAATACGGTCGGCGGCCGCTCGCTCACCGAGAGCAGGGAGCCCGTCGCCGCCCAGCGGGCTGGGGGCGGTCCAGGTACCGGAGGCGTCAATCACGGCGCGGGCAGTGAGGCGCTCCTCGGTGCCGTCGGCGTGAGTGACGTGAACGGTGAAGGGCTGCTCCTCCCGGCCGGAGTCCACGACGCGGTCGCGGCCGACGCGGGATACACCCGTGACGCGGGTGCCGAAGCGGACCTTGTCACCGAGGACGGCCGCCAGCGGCTGGAGGTACCGCTCGACCCAGTCCGCGCCGGAGGGATAGGCGGCACCGTCCGGCCGAACCCAGCCGGTGGGCGCGAGCAGCTTCTCGGCGGCGGGGTCGACGACCTCGGCCCAGGGCGAGAAGAGCCGGACGTGGCCCCACTCCCGCACCGCCGCGCCGGCGCTGGCACCGGCCTCCAGCACCAGCGGTTCCAGGCCGCGCTCGATGAGGTGAGCAGCGGCGGCCAGGCCGATCGGGCCAGCCCCAACGACCACGACAGGCAAATCAGTGGTGGGCGCGTTCACGACGACTCCTTCGATTCGACACCCGTCGATGGGTTGCACTGCCAGCATGGCACCTGTATTGATAGACGTCAACATAGACATTCATCGAATCCAGGAGGTTCGATTCATGGAGCACGTCGATGTGGCAGTGATCGGGGGCGGGCAGTCCGGGCTGGCCGCAGCACACGCCCTCCGTCAGAGAGGCGTCGCCCCCGTGGTGCTGGAGGCATCCGGGCAGGCGACCGGCTCGTGGCCCGACTACTACGACAGCCTCACGCTGTTCTCGCCTGCGCAGTACAGCGCCCTGCCGGGCTTGCCGTTCGGCGGCGACGGAGATCGTTACCCGCACCGCGACGAGGTCGTCGAGTACCTCACCCGCTACGCCGACCGCCTGGACGTCGACATCCGCACCAACACCCGCGTCGAGCGCGTGGAGAGCAACGGTGCCGGTTTCACACTGCGCACCGCCGACGGTCGCAGCATCGGCGCGGCCGGCATCGTCGCGGCGACCGGCGCCTTCGGCAACCCGCTACTGCCCGACCTGCCGGGACAGTCGGAATTCACCGGCGAGCTGCTGCACGTCGCCGACTACCGTCACCCGGCGCGGTACGCGGGCAAGCGGATCGTCGTCGTGGGTGGCGGCAATTCCGCGGTCCAGGTCGGCTACGAGCTGACAACACACGCCACGGTGACCCTGGTCAGCCGTGCCCCGATCCGGTTCCTGCCGCAGCTGCGCGACGGCAAGGACCTGCACCACTGGCTGACCACCACCGGTTTCGACCACCTGCCGCCCGAGTGGCTCATCCACTACGTCGGAGGCACCCTCGTCCTGGATGCCGGTCTCTACGGCAGCGCCCTGGAGGCAGGACGCCTGGAGCGGCGCCCCATGTTCGCCTCACTGGATGGTGACGCGGTCGTGTGGTCCGACGGCACAAGAGAGCAGGTCGACGTGGTGCTGCTTGCCACGGGATACCGACCGAACCTGCCCTACCTGACCAAGCTCGGCGCCATGGATGCGCAGGGCGCCCCGCTCCACAGCGGAGGCATCTCCGCCACCCATCCCGGGCTGGTGTACCTCGGCCTGGAATTCCAGCGGTCCTTCGCCTCCAACACACTGCGCGGAGTGGGCAGGGATGCGGACTACGTGATCGACCCGCTGATCGCACACATACGCAAGGCACCGGCCGCTGCCGGCCTCTGACGTCCACCCTCCACGGGCAGGTGAGGGGTAGGGCCTGGCCCGCAGCCCTGGCGTGCGACTCCGCCCCTCGCCGACTGATTCGACGTATGCCAACATAGATGTATGTCGAACACCAAGGCACTGCCGATGCTGGAGCCGGAGGCCGTGGCGCCGTGCTGCCCGCCGCTCACCGAGCGTCCGCTGACCGCGGAGGAGGCAGAGCGGACCGCGAAGATGTTCAAGGCCCTCGGCGACCCGGTAAGGCTCCGACTGTTCTCGCTGGTGGCGTCGCACGAGGGCGGGGAGGCGTGTGTCTGCGACATCTCCGACGTCGGCGTCTCCCAGCCCACCGTGTCCCATCACCTGAAGAAGCTCCGGGAGGCCGGTCTACTGACCTCCGAGCGCCGTGGCACGTGGGTCTACTACAAGGTCGCCCCCAGCGTGCTGGCCGCCATGGGGCAGCTACTGACCGCTGCCGACTGACGGCCCGCCTCGCGCGCCGAGGAATCGATCCCTCACCGCCGAATGGCGACGATCTCAACCTCCGCGTTCATCGCGCGCAGTCGTCGGACCGATTGGAGCAGGGATACCTGAGCGAAGGCGAACAGGGAATCCACCGCGATGTCCTGGCCGTCCTTGAGGAGGATCGCGAAGACGACCCGGAGTGTGCCGAAGTCCTCGAGCAGTCGGTGACGGGGAGTGTGGGTGGCTACCTGTTCAAGGAACTTGCTGCGGACCTCCAGGTCACTGCGCAGCGTTTCCACCGCTGTCACCCCCTGGGCGAAGAGATGGTTGAGCGGGGCGGTGCTTGAGGTCGCCTTCTTGACGCAGATGAGTTGGTTGTCCGGGCCGAGGACGTCGCAGATCTCCAACCCGCCGCCTTTGAACTTTTTTGTGACCACGGTGTTCTTGTCGAAGAGGAAGTACCCGTCCGCCTCAGCGGCCTTGTCGTTGTACCAGCCCTCGTCGTGGGTGTCCCGCTTCTTGACGATCTGCCCCTCCGGCCAGGCCGGCAGCGTGACGGTCGGCGTCTTGGAGAAGAGTTCCTCCAACTCCTCCTCCAAGGTCTCCAGGAAACCCGCGCCGACCTCGTACCACTTTCCATGGCCGTAGAAGTATCGCTCGCTACCGACGGCGACATCGGCGATCAGCCACTCCCGGCCCTTGGTGGCGGGGCCGGCCGGAGTCCGGTAGTCGTCGTCGCTGTACATCGTGACCCGCATATCGCCGAGCGCCTTCAGTCGGTCGCCCTCCTCCTTGTCCCTCACGAACTCCAAGAGCGCAGGGAGGTCGAGGTCCATCAGCTCCTTGGAACGCTTCCCCTTGGTCAGCCGGAAGGCTTGGGCCGAGCCGAACGCCTCCTGGCAGGACTCCGGCACCCCAAGGGCCAATCGCGAGCTGCCGGGATCGGCAAGGAGCTTCTCCAGGACGGCCTGGGCCTCCTGGGCCTTGCGGCCCTGGTTGTCCAGCGCGTGGAGCCGGGCGACGAATCCGAGTTCCGGCAGAGGATCCTTCCGTGCGCAGATGTCTTCGATGGCGCGCAGGTCGCTGAGGAATGCCTCCGGGTCCGTGGCCAGGGGAAGCTTGATCGTCGACTCGGCGCATTCCACCTTCACCTGCTGCGCCTTCCCGGGGCCCAACGACGTCAGCGGTACGCGGCTGACCGAACCGCACAGCCGGCGGACAATGGCGCCGAACCGGTCGAGTCCGAAGCCGTCGATGCGCTCGCCTCGGGCGACGGAGTATTCGTCGACGCGTCCGCGACCGTCCATGATCTGGTTACGGACCTTGAGGACTCCGGCCTCGTCGAGACATCGGGTGGCGAACTCCAACCCGAATTCGTCGTCGCGGTAGTACGGGTCGAGCATGTGGAAGCCGACGCCGTAGCTGAGGGCGTACATGCCGCGCTCCGTGCGCATGAGGATGAGACCGGCCGCGGAGTGGTTGTGCTCGTTCACTTCGAGTCCGGTGATACTGGCGGCTGCGGCGCACCAGTCCGCTCTGGGGCGCGGTATGCCGCCGGTGACCAGCAGACCTTCGATACCGGGGCGGGAGAACTCCTGGAGCGTGTAGCCCTCGCGCTCCAGGTAGTGGGCGCGGATGAGGTCGCGGAGCTCGGCCTTGCGGCCGTCGGGGACCTTGAGCCGATGAAGTGTGGACTTCCGCGTGCTCGACTTGGGCGTCTTCTGGCCGTTGCTCATTTCGCGGTCCCTCCCGGCAGTGCCTGGATACGTACGGTGCTGGCGTGACACGCGCGCATCCGGAGGAAGAGCCTGGGGCCGTGTGACACCTTCCGCGTCCGCTGTCCGCAGACCACCTGAATGTCTGCGGACACCACGACTCGCACCGTCTGACCGGGATCTCCACCTCTGAATGACTATGAGACTCACGAGGAACCCGGTTGGTTGTCATGCGTTCGGCATATGCCCATGATTTTTCACAGGCGATCTTCGAGGGGGAACGCGGAAGGCGCCGAGGGGCGAGGCCGACAGCCCCTACCCCGCCTTTCCGTCCTTCGTCACCCGACAGGCGAAGCACTTGTACGCCTGCTGGCCGGAGAGGTTGTCGTAGTAGCCGTCGTCGGGGAGCGTGTTGGCCGGCTCGTAGCGCGGGGCGCCGAAAATGTCGCCCACACGTTGAGCGGGCCCGAAGGTGTTCGGTACGAAGATGGTGTCCTCGCGGATGCCGTCCCACAGCAGGGCCGTGCCGGTGACCGCGCCTCGCGGGCTCTCCACCTTCACCGGGTCACCGTCGGCGATGCCCGCTGCCCGGGCCGTACGTGGGTGGATCTGGATGAGGCGGATGCCGTTGAGCTGCTTGCCTGTGTACGTCCAGTGGGTTACCTCGGCGAAGTGGACGACGCTGGGGCGTCCCGTCATGCCCATCAGGGGGTACGCGCCGTGCGGGGCGCGGTCGGGGCGAGCCCCGATGGTCACGGGGTGGGTGAGTGCCTGCGGGTTGATCGGGTTGGTGACGAAGAAGGACTTGTAGCGGAGGGTGGGATGATCGCCGGTAACTTCCGGGTGGGTGTAGAAGACCGGGAGGGCGCCGTGGCCTGTCGTCGAGAGGCGGTCGTCCAGCTCCTTGGTGAAGATCTCGACCTTGCCGGATGGGGTGAGGAAGCGCTTCCTCTTGTGCCGCGGATCAAGGCTTTCGGCAGCTTCATACCAGGACGGGTGGTCGAGGAAGAGGGTGCTCACACCCGGGTGGTCCGTGCT
The DNA here is from genome assembly GCF_000720485.1 of Streptomyces ochraceiscleroticus. GTDB lineage: Bacteria > Actinomycetota > Actinomycetes > Streptomycetales > Streptomycetaceae > Streptomyces > Streptomyces ochraceiscleroticus. Next base: position 52,621 of record NZ_JOAX01000004.1, read on the forward strand.
GGGGCAGGGCCAACGGAGCGGCTCAGCACGGCGGCTCATGCGGTGGGCTGTCATGCCGACCATACCCGGGGTGTGCCGGACGAACTCGGACCACAACTCGCGGTAGTCCAGCCACTTCTCCGGGAATGCCTCCCGCCATTCATCGGCCGGTCGACGGTTGTCGAGTCGGGCGACGGCGTGCGCGAGGCCGATCCAGATCTCCCAGTCCGGACGTGAGTCGCCGACGCGGGGCACGGCCTGCTCCTGCCAGCGGATCGCGCGGTCGTCGCGCCGCATGTACACGCCGTCCATTTCCAGCCCGCTGCACACGGGCAGGATGATGTCGGCGTAGTAGGCGGGCTCCTCCATGAAGAGGCCGGTGTAGACGAAGAATTCGAGCTGCTCGAAAGCTTCCCGGACGCGCTTGGAGTTGGCCGAGGACACGAGCGGGTTGCCCTGGGAGACGATGGCACGCAGGCGGTACGGGCGGCCGGTGAGGATGGACTCGGCGAAGTAGTCCGGGCCAACGGGCAGGGCGTCGGTGCGCTTGGGCGTCTCGGCCTTGAGCGGCGGGAGGTGCAGGTCGCCGGGCCAGGTGTTGTGCATGAAGTTGCAGCCGCCGCCCGGTACGCCGATGTTGCCGGTGACCGCCGCGAGGAAGGTGAGCGCGCGGTAGGTGTCGAAGGCGCCGAGCTGGTGGGAGATGCCGGCGTTGCAGAAGATCGCCGCGGGCTTGGCGGAGGCGTACTCCTCGGCGATGGCCTTGATGGTGGCCTCGGGGACACCGGTCACCTTGGCCGCCCAGGCGGCGGAGTAGCGGTGGTCGATCAGGTGCTTGCGCAGCTCGTCGAATCCCAGGACCCAGCGGTCGACGAACTTCTGGTCATGCCGGTCGGTGGTGATGATGTGGTGCAGCATGCCCAGGACGAGGGCGTAGTCGGTGTGCGGTTTGGGTGCGACCCAGCGGTCGGCCTGTTCGCCGGTGGGTGTCAGGCGGGGGTCGACGACGGTCAGTTTGGCGCCGGTCTTCTTCCGCTCGCGCAGGAGGTACTCGTACGTGACCGGGTGGGTCTCGGCCTGGTTGGTGCCCAGGAGGAGCAGGTAGCGGGCGGCGCCGAGGTCCTGCTTGCCGGTGGCGCCGTCGACGCCGTAGCCGTTGGTGAAGTTGCCGAGACCGAAGGACGCGGTGAGGGCGTTGGCTCCGGCGTCGTTGCACACCGGGCCGACATCAGTGTTGTTGGGACTGCCGAGCATGGCGAACATGCGGGCGACGAGCGAGCCGGTGCCGCGGGGCATCCTTCCCGTCGTCCGGTTGGCGATCGTGTGGGCCTGCCCCGCGTCGCGCAGTTCGAGGAACTTGCGGGCGATGGTGGTCAGCGCCTCTTCCCAACTGATCTTTTCGAAGCGGGAGTCGGGTGACCCCTTCTTGCCGGACACCCGCCGGAGCGGGGAGGTCAGCCGTTCGTCGTTGTAGACGAGCTGGGGCATGAGGTCGGCCTTCACACACAGGCCACCGGCCTGTACCGGGTCGTCCTGCTCACCGCGTACCGCGATCACGCGATCGGCCTTCAGGTCGACGTGGAGACGGCAGTTGGCGTTGCAGAACTGGCAGGCGGTGGCGACCGTACGGTCGGGGGTCAGCGCGGCCGACCGTACGGTGAAGTCGGGCGCCGACGTGCTGTTGCCGTGCTTGGTGCTTGGAGCGGGCGTCGCGGTGGGGGCCGCGGCTGATGCCGCGGAGGCCGGTGCGGCGGCCGCGCCGAGGACCGGCAGGCTCATTCCCACTCCGCCGGCCATAGTCCCGTGTACGAAGCCCCGGCGGGACACGCCTCGCTCGTCTCTTCTCACCTGACAACTCCTTGGCAACAGCACTCGATCGCGGTTGGTAGGGAGTCTGGCGAGGTCGGTACGGCTCAGGCCAGGGAATTCGGCTGGCATGTACGTGCGTGGGCACCGTCCTGCCGCGGTCGGGGAGGACGGTGCCCACGCACTCAGCGGCGCGTCGTCACGCCCAGCAGGTCGGCGATCTCGCGGCCCATCTCCCGGGCGGGCCGGCCCAATCCGATCAGGGTGGCCGAGGCCGGGCCGGTCCAGTCTCCGTACCCGAGCAGGTGGAGGCGGGGTTCGGCGTCCGCGCGGGTTCCGGTGGTGGGGATCCGGCCATTGCTCGTACGGAGACCGAGCGGGGCGAGGTGGGAGAGGGCGGGGCGGAAACCGGTGCACCAGATGACTGCGTCGGCCGCCGTCTGCGTACCGTCGGCCCAGACCGGGCCCTCGGCTCCCAGACGCGCGAACGTCGGCCGGGCGGTCAGCAGTCCACGGTCCCGCGCCTCGCGTACGGGCGGCACCGCGACGATGTCGCCGAGTGAAGCCACGCCTCCGGTGTCCCCCTCCCCCGCGTCCAGTGCGCGGCGGCGGGCGGTGGCCGCGTCGAAGAGGGCGCGGCCGTCGATGTCGTCAGCGAGGTAGCGCGGGGGCTGCTTGGTCACCCAGGTCAGCTCGGTGTGCTCGGCCAGATCGGCGGCGATCTGCGCACCGGAGTTGCCACCACCGACCACGACCACTCGCTGGTCCTCGAAGTCCTTGGGGCTGCGGTAGCCGACCGTGTGCAGCTGAGTCCCCCGGAAGACCTCTGCGCCGGGAATCGCGGGCAGGAACGGCCGCCACCAGGTACCGGTGGCACTCACCACTGCCCGCGCGCGCCAGGTACCGGCACCGGTCTCGACGCGCAGGAAGCCACCGTCCCTGTGGACTGCCTCCACCCGCACGGGCCGAACGATCGGGAGGTCATAACGGCGTTCGTAGCCGGTGAGGTAGTCGACGACGTGTGCAGCGTCCGGGTACGTCTCCCCCGGCTGGCCGGGCATGAGACGCCCGGGCAGTGAGGAGTAGGCGGCCGGGGAGAACAGGTGGAGCGAGTCCCAGGTGTGCTGCCAGGCGCCGCCCGGCCGCTCCTGGGCGTCGAGGATGACGAACTCGATGCCGAGGCGGCGCAGGTGGTAACCGGCGGCGAGCCCTGCCTGCCCGCCGCCGATCACCACCACATCAGCTTGCTGCGTCACTGCACGGCCGTGAACTTCTTGCGCCAGGCCAGCGAGACATAGACCAGTCCGACGAGCACCGGCACCTCGATCAGCGGGCCGACGACGCCGGAGAGCGCCTGGCCGCTGGTGACGCCGAAGGTGGCGATGGCGACCGCGATGGCCAGCTCGAAGTTGTTGCCGGCGGCAGTGAAGGCCAGGGTGGCGGTGCGGTCGTAGGCCAGGCCGATCGCCTTGCCGAGCAGGAAGGTGCCCGCCCACATCACGGCGAAGTAGACCAGCAGCGGCAGTGCGATCCGGGCCACGTCCAGTGGCTGCGTGGTGATCGTCTTTCCCTGCAGGGCGAAAAGGATGACGATGGTGAAGAGCAGGCCGTACAGCGCCCAGGGGCCGATCTTCGGCAGAAACTTGGACTCGTAACGCTCACGGCCGAGCTTCTTCTCACCGATGCGGCGGGTGAGGAAGCCCGCGAGCAGCGGCACGCCGAGGAAGACGATCACGTTCAGCGCGATGTGCCAGACCGGGACGTCCAGGCCCTGGCCGTTCCCGAGGCCGAGCCACTGCGGGAGCAGGTCCAGGTAGAACCAGCCGAGCAGACCGAACGCGATGACCTGGAAGACCGAGTTGAGCGCGACCAGTACGGCGGCGGCCTCGCGGTCGCCGCAGGCCAGATCGTTCCAGATGATCACCATCGCGATGCAGCGGGCGAGACCCACGATGATCAGGCCGGTGCGGTACTCCGACAGGTCCGGGAGGAAGATCCAGGCCAGCGCGAACATCACAGCCGGGCCAATGAGCCAGTTGATGACCAGCGACGAGACCATCAGCTTGCGGTCACCGGTGACGGCGTCCAGCTTGTCGTAGCGCACCTTGGCGAGGACCGGGTACATCATGACCAGCAGGCCGAGCGCGATCGGGAGCGAGATGCCACCGATCTCGACCTTGCTGAGCACGTCACCCAGGCCGGGGATGGCCCGGCCGAGGCCGAGGCCAATGGCCATGGCCGCGAGGATCCAGACGGCGAGGAAGCGGTCGAGCGTCGACAGCTTGCCGACGACCCCCGCTTCCTCGGTGCTGGTCACCTCGGTGGTGGATGGGGGTGCTGTCCTTGTCACGGGCAGGGCCTCTTTCGCGCACTGTCGACGGTCGTACGGGCGGACGCGGCCAGCTCTGCGAACTGACCGGCCAGATGATCGATGACGTCAGGGCGCAGCTTGTAGTAGGTGAAGCGGCCGCACGGCTCGGTCTCCACCACTCCTGCCTCTCTGAGCACCTTCAGGTGGTTGGAGAGGTTGGTCTGCCGGGCGCCGGTCTCCGCCACCAGGTGGGTCGTACACAGCGTCTCTTTTGCAAGCAGTTGCACGATCTGCAGCCTGAGCGGATCACCGAGGACCCGGATCAGGTCAGTATCGACTGACGTCATCATGTACTGATACTCTCACATCAGCGGGTGGTGATACCACCCCGCACTGATACCCCGCGAGACAAGAGAGAACCTGATGTCCGAGAAGCCCTCCGTACTCTTTGTCTGCGTGCACAATGCCGGCCGCTCGCAGATGGCCGCCGCCTGGCTGACCCACCTCGCGGGGGACCGGGTCGAGGTGCGCTCGGCGGGGTCCGCCCCGGCCGACACGGTCAACCCGGCCGTGGTCGAGGCCATGCGCGAGGTCGGCATCGACATCGCCGCCCAGACCCCGAAGATCCTGACCGTCGAGGCCGTCCAGGCATCCGATGTCTGCATCACCATGGGCTGCGGCGACGCCTGCCCGGTCTTCCCCGGCAAGCGCTACCTGGACTGGAAGCTTGAAGACCCGGCCGGTCAGGGAGTGGACGCCGTACGCCCCATCCGCGACGAGATCAAGTCCCGCATCGAGGGCTTGATCGCCGAGATCGCCCCTGAGGAGACGAAGTGACCGCCACCGTACGGAACGTCATCATCATCGGCTCGGGCCCGGCGGGCTACACCGCCGCGCTCTACACCGCGCGTGCCTCGCTCGAGCCGCTGGTCTTCGAAGGTTCGGTGACCGCCGGCGGCGCGCTGATCCAGACGACCGAGGTGGAGAACTTCCCCGGTTTCCGTGACGGCGTCATGGGCCCCGAGCTGATGGATGAGATGCGGGCCCAGGCGGAGCGCTTCGGCGCCGAGCTCATACCGGACGACGTGACCGCCGTCGATCTCACTGAGGAGATCAAGACCGTCACGGACAGCGCGGGCACGGTTCACCGCGCGAGAGCCGTCATCGTTGCCACCGGTTCCCAGCACCGCAAGCTGGGCCTCCCGGGCGAGGACGCACTGTCCGGCCGCGGCGTCTCGTACTGCGCGACCTGCGACGGGTTCTTCTTCAAGGACCAGGACATCGCCGTGATCGGCGGCGGCGACACCGCGATGGAGGAAGCGACCTTCCTCTCCCGGTTCGCCAAGTCGGTCACCATCGTGCACCGTCGCGACACCCTGCGCGCCTCCAAGGCCATGCAGGAGCGTGCCTTCGCCGACCCGAAGATCACGTTCGCGTGGGACAGCGAGGTCGCTGAGATCCACGACAAGGACGGCAAGCTCGGCGGGCTGACACTGCACAGCACCAAGACCGGCCAGACCTCCGAACTCCCCGTCACGGGGCTGTTCGTGGCCATCGGGCACGACCCGCGCACCGAGCTGGTCAAGGGGCAGCTCGACCTGGACGACGAGGGTTACCTCAAGGTCGCCTCCCCCAGCACCCGTACCAACGTCCAGGGTGTGTTCGCCGCCGGTGACGTGGTCGACCACACCTACCGCCAGGCGGTCACCGCCGCCGGGACCGGCTGCGCCGCGGCGCTCGACGCCGAGCGTTACCTGGCCGCCCTCACCGGTGGCGAGTCCGCCGAGCCCGAGAAGGAGGCGGCGGCGCTGTGAAGGTGAACGGAAGCTGAACGAGTCTCGAATGTTCCTGGTGGGCGGGGAGTTTGACGCATCCCCGCCCACCGCGGGAAGGCAAGCCTTCATAGGGTGAGCACATGCCCGATGCAACTGACGCCGAGTCGAGACCGCAGCTTCCGTTGATCGACGGCGAGGACCCCACCTGCGGTCCGCCGCTCGGTGTGGACCCCATTCCGCGCCCCGAGGCCGAGGAACTGGCCAAGACGCTCAAGGCGGTCGCCGACCCGACCCGGCTGCAGATGCTGAGCATGTTGCTGGCGGCCCCGGACGGCGAGGCATGCGTCTGCGACCTCACCGCGCCACTCGACCAGACGCAGCCCACGATCAGCTACCACCTGAAGGTCCTGGCCGACGTAGGGCTGGTCACGCGTCGGCGACGCGGCACATGGATGTGGTATTCGGTCCACCCTGAGCGCACCGAGCTCCTCAACTCGCTCGTGTTCGTACGGACGTAGGAGCGCACAGACGCCGGCCCCCGTTCCGCCGTGGTTGCGACATGGCGGAACGGGGGCCGGTTTCCGGGGCAGATCTTTGCATAGCTGACCTGGTTGCGACAGGTCAGCCGAGCAGAAGGTAGGCCCCTGCGGCGACGGCCGCGGCGAACGGCGGGGTGACGATCCAGGCCAGGGCGAAGTCGCGGAGTGTCTTGCCCTTGACGTGGGACAGCCCGGCACCGGCGCTCGCGGTGATGGCGCCCGTCGAGACGTGCGTGGTCGACATCGGCAGGCCCTGCGAAGCGCCGAGACCCACCAGTGCGGCAGTAGTGAGGTTGGCGGTGAAGCCGCCCACATGCGTCAGCTTGACCACGTCGTTGGCCATCTTGTCCGCGATCCGGGAACCCACCAGCAGGCCGCCGACCGCCATCGCCGCGGTCACACCGATGGCGAGCGACGTCGTGGACATCCCGGAGACCAGCGCGAAGGACCCGATGGCCACGATCTTCGGGGTGTCGTTCATACCGCGGGCGAGGCTGGTCAGGCCACTGGTGATCCAGTGGGCGACACCGAGCGCGCCCAGGCGGGAGGCCGTCTGCTGCTCCGGCTTGGCCGTCACCGTCTCGGTAGCAGTGGCGCCGGTACCGACCAGGACGCCGCCACGGTCGTCGGCAGGAGCGGACGTGGTGACCTTACGTACGGCGACCTTCGCGGTCAGGAAACGACTCAGGTAAGTCAGCGCGAGCGAGACGCCGTATGCGACGGCGATGCTGATCAGCAGCGGCTGAACGACCTTGGCCACCAGGGAGTTCCACTGGACCGCGCTGGAGGCGAAGACCGCCCCGGCGCCCAGCAGCGAACCGACCAGAGCGTGCGTCGTGGAGACCGGCAGCTTGTAGATGGTGGCCACCGCGATCCACGCGACGGTGCCGATGAGTACCGCGGCGGCGAACGCGGGGGTGGGCTCGGCCGCGACGATGCCCTTGGAGAACAGTGCGGTCATCTTGCCGGCGAAGTGCAGGGAGATCAGGCACCCGATGGCGGTGGTGACCGTGCCCCAGATCAGGGCGGTTCTCACCTTGGCGACGCCCGCGCCGGCGAGGGTGGCGACGCCCTTGGGGACGTCGTTGGCGCCGTTGGCGAAGGCCAGCGCCAGGACGAGGAAGAGAACGAGGAATTCCAAGGCAGTGCCTCTCTAGCGGGCGTGGTGCGGCGTAGGGCCGGCCGTACCGGCCGTACGCCGCACCACGCGGTGAAGTTCGAAAGGATCGTGGAAGGAGTCAGCGATCAGTTGGTGTAGACGAGTTGCTGCGGTATGGCCGTGGCGTGCTGGAGCACGGCCGCCGCGAACGCCTCGATCAGCGGGTGGATGGCGTCGGGCTCGGAGGACAGCTCCGGCTGGAAGAGCGTGCCGATGAAGAAGGCATGCTGCGGCAGCTCGATCGCGCGCGGGGCGTTCTCGGAGTCCCAGCCGCTGATGACCAGCTCGCTGCGCTCGATCGTCTCGGCGAAGTCCGGGTTGAGCCCGTACTGGCAGTGGAAGGTCTCCGTGGTCTGCTCCGCGCCGGAGTAGACGCCCGACAGCCGGGTTCCGTCGCCGAGGTGGAGCGATGCCTGCTGGCCCTTCATGCAGCAGGTCAGCGGAATGATCACCGGGGTGGCGGCATCGGGGTCGTACTGCACGTCGTCGGCATCGGTGATACCGAGGACGTTGCGCATGAATTCGATCAGCGCGTGCTGGAAGCCACCACAGGTGCCCAGGTAGGGGATTCCCTTCTCCCGGGCGTACTGGATCGCAGTGAGCACACCGTCCTTGGACGCGTACGGCGAGCCGGGGATGACCCAGATGCCGTCGAACCCGGCGAGGTCCTCGGGGCCGTTCACGTTCTGGCTGGCGACCCACTCCAGTTGCACCGGCAGGGCGGGCGCGATCGCGTCCAGCCGCGGGTGGGCGGGAGTGTGGTCGTTGCGGTTGCCGACCAGGGCGACCCTGGGGCGGTACGAAGGCTCAGCAGTCATGCGTCGTCCTTGGTGAGTGCGTGTGCGGTGTCGGTGCGGCCGAGCCAGACGTGGCTCTGCGGCGCCAGGCGGCAGATCAGTCCGGCGCCCTCCTCCCCCGCGGTGACGACGTCGCCGGCCAGGAACAACGGCGTGGCGTCGTCGCCGAGGACGAGCGAGGGACGGAAGGAGAGCTCCTGGTCGGTGGTGTTCTGGACGTACAGCAGTCGGCTGGTGGCGCCGTTGCGCTGTACGGCCCACAGTCCGGTGCCGAAGTCGGGTTGCCGGACCGTCGCGTCGGAGGCGAAGGCGTCGGCGAAGCGCTCGTCCTCCAGTGCCGGGTGGAGGGCCGGCGGCTGGTTCACCAGCGTGGCGTCGCTCATGTCAGTGACCTTCCGGTCATGGCGGGGCCGGGCGTGCGGCCCAACAGGGTCAGAACGGTGGGCGCGATGTCCGCGAGGGTCCCGGGCTCGACCAGCCGGTCGGGCAGCATGGATTCGGGAGCGGAGACGACGATGACGGGCACCGGGTTGGTGGTGTGGCCGCCGTACGGACGGGGCTTGCCGTCCGGGCCGGCCTTGGCCATCTGCTCGGCGTTGCCGTGGTCGCCCACGAGCAGCACCCAGCGGCCGGCGGCCTCGGCGGCCACGCGGATGCGTTCGACGGCCTGGTCGGTGAATTCCGTGGCCCGTACGGTGGCTTCGGCGTCTCCGGTGTGCCCGACGACGTCGATGTTGGCGAGGTTGGCGATGACGAGTGCCACCTCATCGCGGGCCGCGGCGTTCACAACGGCATCGGTGACGCGGCCGAGGTTCATCTCGGGACGCGCGGTGTAGTCCGGCGCGGTGTCCCCCGCGACCTGGATGTGCTCCTCGGTCTCCCGCCTGCGGTCGTCCCGGCCGTTGATGTAGTAGGTGACGTGCTCGAACTTCTCCTTCTCCGCGATGCGCACCGAGCGCAGGCCGTGGCCCTCCAGTTCGTCGGCGAGTCCGCCGGAGGCGTCGGCCCGGCCGACCAGGGCCGGGATCGATGCACGGGTGTCGTACTCGGCCAGGCTCAGCGCCGTGACGTGCCGCGGGTGCGGGCCGGACCGGAGGTGGTCGAGCAGATGGTCGGCTAGCTGCTGGATGCGGTCACTGCGGAAGTTGGTGAACAGCACCGCGTCGCCGTCCGCGATCGCTCCCAACGGTGTGTCGTCCTCGCCGGTCAGGACGGTGGGCTCGATCCACACGTCGCCACGCGGGGCGTTCGTGGTCGCCGCCTCGGCGTTCGATGCCCGGGGGCCGTCGCCGTCGGCGATGGCGGCGGTGACCGGGCGGGTGAAACCGAGGTCGCCACTCTTGTCGAGGGCGTATCCGCGGCCGGAGACGGTGGCGATGCGGCCCGCCCCCGCGGCGGCCGCGATGGCTTCCGCCCGGCGCAGGTACTCGGCGGCGGTGCCGTCGGCGACGTCCCGGCCGTCGGTGATCGCGTGGATCCAGACCCGCGGTACCTGATGAGCTGCGGCGATGTCGAGCAGTTCCCGCAGGTGCTCGATGTGGGCATGAATCTGGCCGTCCGAGGCGAGGCCGACCAGGTGCAGCGCCCGGTCCTCACGGGCCAGGCCGCTCAGCGTCTCGCTCAGCAGCGGGTGCTCACGGAGCGCACCGGAGTCGATGCCGCGCTGGACCAGGAGACTGTCGTACTCCAGCGGGCGGCCGGCGCCGATGACCATGTGACCGATCTCGGAGTTGCCGACCGTACCCGGCAGGAGGCCCACCGCTTCGCCCGACGCGTCGACGTACGTAGTCGGGTACTTGGTAGCCAGGGCGTCCAGTACGGGGGTGTGCGCCCGGGCGATGGCGTTGTCCTCGGTGGCGGGGCCGTGGCCCCAGCCGTCCAGGACGAGCAGCACCCCAGGGTTGTAGGGGGCGGTGGTCACTGGGCCTCCCGCAGGGTGTCGAGGACCTGCCAGAAGGTGGGGAAGGACTTGGCGACGCAGCCCGGGTCTTTGATCACGACGCCCTCGGTGCGCAGGCCGGCGATGGCGAAGGTCATCGCAATGCGGTGGTCGTCGTAGGTGTCGATGGTCGCGCCGTGCGGGGTGCCGCCGTGGATGGTCATCGCGTCGTCGTACTCGTCGACCTCAATGCCCATCTTGCGGAGCTCGGTGGTGACGGCGGCGATGCGGTCACACTCCTTGACCCGAAGGCTGGCGATGTTGGTGATGCGGGTGGGGCCGTCGGCGAAGGCAGCGACAATGGCGAGCGTCGGCACTACATCCGGCATGGCCTCCATGTCGACGTCAATGCCGCGCAGCGGGCCGCCCTTGAGGGTGATGGCCGAGTCGGTGACGTCGGCGTGCGCGCCCATCCGGACCAGGACGTCGACCAGGCCCACGTCGCCCTGGTGAGAGCCGCTGCCGATACCGGGGATGGTGACCCGGCCGCCGAGGATCGCCGCGGCGGCGAGGAAGTACGACATCCCGGAGGCGTCGGGCTCGACGACGACCTCGCCGCCGCGGAAGGACTGACCGGCCGGCACGGTGAACTTGGTGTACCCGTCGCGCTCGACGCGGATGCCGGCGGCCGCGAGGGAGGCCAGAGTCATCTCCACGTACGGCTTCGAGACCAGGTCGTCGACGATGGTGATCTCGGTGTCCTGCTCGGCCTTGACCGAGCTGATCAGGAGGCTGGAGGTGAACTGGCTGCTGACCGCGCCGCTGATCCGGGTCGCGCCGCCGCGGTAGCTGCCGCCGGTGACGCGGACCGGCGGGGAGCCGTTGCCGCGCACGGCGAGGGCCTCGACACCGAGCGGCCCGAGGGCCGCGAGCAGGTCGCCCATCGGACGCTCCTGCATACGGGCGTTGCCGGTGATGGTGGTCGTGCCCTCGGCGAGGCCGGCCAGGGAGATCAGGAAGCGCAGCGGGGTGCCGGCGCCGCCGACGAAGATGTCCTCCTCGGGCGCACGCATCGGCTGCCCGGTGGGCGTCACGTTGATTGTGTTGGTCTCGTGGTCGATGTCGACCGTGACGTGGCCGAACTGCTCGACGCCGCGGGAGAAGTAGACCGTGTCGTCCGAGAGGAGCGCGCCCTGGACCCGGGTCGGCTCCGCCGCGAGCGAGGCGATGGCGATGGCCCGGTTGGTGTAGCTCTTCGAACCGAGCACGGCGACCTCGGTGTCGACCGCGGAAAGCGTCTCGACGGTGAGCTGCTCGGCGGACAGGCGGGGGTCCTTGGCGTGCGTCATGAAGGGTTCCTCCTGGAAGGCGGATAAGGACGGCCGCCTGGCAAGGCGGTGTCGGTGAGGTGCCAGCCACGCAGGGCGGGCGCGGTGTGCAGCGCGCGTCGGCTGACGGCGGCCGCCGTGCTTTCCGCTGCGGCGAGCGGTACGGCGCGGATGAAGTAGGTGACGTCGACACGTCCGGGAGCCGGAGAGGAGTGAATGTGCTCCAGGTCGTCTCCGGGCGTGACGAATACCCAAAGGAGATCGGTGACGAGCGCCGCATTCAGCAATTCGTTCGCAGAATTACCGGCGGCTGAGAATGTCACCGTGATCATGTGCATCGGCGACTCCTGGACGGCTCAGTCCCAGCCGGCGCCCTCGGGGCCGCCCGACCTGACCATGCCCGCTGCCGCAGCCGCCACCTCGGTGGTCGACACGTGACCGACGTACGAGAACCTCATCCCGGCACCACGCACGGCAACAGACATGACTGTCCCCCTGATCGAAGTAAAAGGAATTCCCCTACGCGAGGGGAGGAATGAGCGGCGAGTTATTCGGGCTCTTCTCCCGGCTTCCCGCCTGGCAATGACTAGTTTCCGGCTGCGAGCACGGTCGCGGAAGAGGAAACAGGTGGCACGAAGCGCCCCTGGCATCAGCGTGCCGCCGCCGACGGACCGCCGGCGGCCTCACGACCCCCGGAGCAAGCTGCCAAACCTGCCCGGTAGTTGAGACAAAGCCTTGTCGTGTCCCTGCTGACCTGTAAATATTTATCGCTGCTCATGCAGCTACGAGGAATCTCGCACTGTGAGATGGGGGGGCTCCGTGCTGAAGGTGCTGGGCATAGACGAGACCGCGGAGGCGGTCTACCGGCTGATGTTGAACCACCACGACTGGGGGGTCGCACAGCTCGGGGAGCACTTGAAGTGCCCGCAAGAGGATGTCAGGTCAGCGCTGGACCGTCTCGCCGAACTGCGTTTGCTGCGTAGCTCGTTGCAGGCACCTGGCAACATGCGGGCGGTCAGCCCGGAGGTGGGGCTGCGACTGCTCCTGCAGGAACGTGAGAGCGAGGTGCTCCGCCGCCAACAGGAGTTGGCCGAGGGCCAGGCCGCGGTCATGCGCCTGGTCGAGGAGTACGCCGACAGCAGTGGACGCGGCGAGCATCAGGACTTGGAGTACTTGCACGGCATCGACGCGATCCAGAACCGGCTGGAGGAACTCGCGAACCGCTGCGAGACCGAATGCCTTTCCTTCATGCCAGGTGGCGCCCAGTCTGCGGCCAGCCTGGAGGCGAGCAAGCCCCTCGACCAAGATCTCATGGCGCGTGGAGCTCACGTACTGACGCTGTACCTGGACAGCGTGCGCAACGACCAAGCGACGCTCAACTACGCCCAGTGGCTGGCGGAGCGCGGCGGTGAGGTCCGTACCGCACCGACGCTGCCCGTCCGCATGGTCATGTTCGACCGCGAGGTGGCATTACTTCCCGTGGACCCGGACAACACCAAGAAGGGTGCCGCACTGCTGCGCGGTCCCGGGGTGATCACCGCACTGGTTGCCTTGTTCGAACAGATCTGGGACGCCGCCGCGCCGTTCGGCACCGCCCGGGACCGGGGCCGCAACGAGGAGGGGCTCACCGGTCAAGAGGCCGAGTTGCTGCGGCTACTCTTCCAGGGGCACACCGATGAAATCGCCGCACGGAAGCTCGGCGTCGGCCTGCGTACTGTCCGGCGCATGATGTCGGATCTGATGGGGCGGATGGAGGCGCGAAGCCGCTTCGAGGCCGGGGCCGGAGCGGCGCAACGCGGCTGGGTGGGCTGATCAAGCAGCGCACCTTTCGCCACGAACAGCTCAGAGCCTGGTACGACGCTCAATCGCGCGTACCAGGCCCACATGCGTCGTGCTGGTGCTCCGTCAGGCTCTCGCTCAGCCGCAGCAACCGCCCTCCGGCTGGATGGGCTTGATCGGCTCGGCCTGCTTGCCGGAGCCGCGGAACTTCGACAGCAGCCGCCCGGTCACCGAGTCGTCCGCGACCTCCGCGCCGAGCGCCTCCCGGCGGGACTCACCGAAGGCGTCCTGCAGCTCTGCGGTCTTGGCAGCGACCTTCGCGTCCGTCATCAGCAGCGCGGTGTGCACCGCCCGGGGCTTGCAACCCCGAAGACGCTTGGCCTGGTCGGCGCCGGGGCCGGGCTCCAGAGCCTCCAGCCCCTCCTCGTAGGCGTCCCGCAGCGGGCGGTCGAAGGTCAGCTCGAAGTACAGGCCGCTGCGCTCGCCGATCGCGTCGTAGTCGAAGCCGGCCCACTTGATGAACAGGCGGGCGTGCTGCCGGAAGGTGACTGTGGAGGCGACGATGCGGCCGTCAAGGTAGCCGAGGTAGGCACGTACGTCGGCGCCACTCTCGATCATCGAGGTGAGCAGGGCCGCGATCTGCTCGGGCCCCTCACTGCCGTCGTACTTCTGCCGGTTCAGGCTGGTCAGCTCGGCGATCCGGCCCACCAGCGGCAGCAGCTCCTGGCCGTCCTTGCGGACCACCTCAACCGGGCTCGCCAGCGCCTTGGCGTGGTCAGCCTTGATCTTCTGCCGCTTGCGGGAGCGCAGCGAGGCCAAGTGCGCCTCGTAACTGTCGTGTTCGAGGGCGAGGATGTTCTCCTCTCCCCAGAACGCGATGTTGCCGCCGTGTGCGCGGAGGGCGACGAGCAGTGCCTCGTTGGCGGGTAGGTCGGCGACCCACGGGGCGACAATGCTGCGGAAGCCGGCCTCACGGGCGGCCAGTACGACCTGGTCGACGAGGTCGGCGAGGAGCAGCGGATCCTGTACGGACGAGACCGCCTCGCTCCGGTAGCCGATGGGCGAACCGAGCACGAGCGCGGGGAAGAACTTCTCCTCCCCCAACGCCTCGACGTCGGTGGTGGCGTCACAGCAGGAGGTGACGCTGCAGCAGGCGCTCTCGCCGCTGGCGGGCTGCCAGCCCAGGTACGTACGGGGGTCGACGTCGACAAGCGAGGGGGCATCGAAGACGAAGCCGGGCAGGAAGGCGACGTCGTCACCGCGGCGGGCAACTGAGTGCCACGGCCGGGATTCGGGAAGGGCGGTCTCGGTCGCGCCGAGCCAGGCCGAGTGGAGGTAGGGCCAGGTGCTCCGGTCGGCGTCGAGCCCCTTGGTCGCGTCCTGGAGCGACAGGCCGGTCGCCACGGTCGCGGTCTCCGCGGAACCACCGCAGCACGCGGCGGACGTGTCCTGCCCGGGCGACGCGATCTCGATCTGGACGGGCTCGGAGCTGTCGCCACAGCACGTGGGGGCCGTCGTTGCCATTTCTTGCTCCTCGTGAGGTATTCCGGTCCGGTCGGCCGGGCCGGGCCGATTGGTGGCCTGGGGAATGAATTCGCGCGATTCGAAGCTGGCTGCGTACGGTCGCCGCACGGCATGCGCAGCAGCGGCAAGTTGCGCCCGAGAATTCGTGGGGGGATTCTCGACTTTCCCGGGTACTACTGAGCCGCAAGCTCACGTCACCGCACGCTGCCGCGAATGTCAGACCTGAACGATCGCGTCCTGAGCGGGCGCGTCCCACCCGGCGCCGTCACCGGTGGACGCCTGCACCGTGTCCCACCCGGCCCCATCACCAGCGGATGCCTGCACCGTGTCCCAGCCGGCGCCGTCGCCGGTGGACGCCAGCGGGGTGTCCCAGCCCGCGCCGCCGTCAGTGGCCTGAACGCTGTCCCAGCCCGCTCCCGACCCGTCCGCCTGGTAGGCCGTGCCGGCACCGAATTCCGGGACCGCACCGACGGCGGAGAAACCGGCGACACCGAGAACAAGAGCGGCAGCAATGGAAGCGATGCGACGCGAAACAGACATGACTCTCCCCCAGCGAGAATGGCGATGACGATTCGTTCGAAATTCGCGAGCAGCAGCCGAGAACCCTTTCTCGACTTTCCCAGTGGCGGTGCGCCGCCCTGGTGAATATGAGTTTGCTCGGCCACCAGGGGCGGGGGAAGAGCTTCCGGGTGGCATCAAGTGCACGCGGCACTCTCGTGCCTCCCTGGCCATGACACGGGCCACCGCTACGCAAAGCGCGCGCCCAGCCATGGGACCGCCAACTACTCTGCTGCTACCAGGGGAAGACCATGAGGCGGGCGGGGGCCGAGGTCCGTGGAACAAGACGTGCAGGCAGGCCGGTTGGTCGGCTTCCGGTACCGGCTTTCTGAGAAGCTCGGGTCCGGCGGTTTCGGGGATGTATGGAAAGCCTACGACGAGACTCTGCGGGTCGAGGTGGCGGTCAAGAGTCTCCGGCTGCCGCCTTCGGCCACCGACTCCGACCGGTCCGCGCGGACCGTCCGCGCGGCGCGTGAAGCCCGCAAGGCCGCAGCCCTGCGCGATCACCCGAACATCGTCGGGGTCCACGACGTGGTCGTCGAGGACGGGATCTCATGGACCGTGATGCAACTGGTCGTCGGGCAATCGCTGCAAGACCGCCTCGACACGCGGGGGCCGCTCTCGGTCACCGAGGCAGAGCATGTCGCCACCTCGGTCCTGAAGGCCCTCGATGCGGCCCACGCCGCCGGGATCGTGCACCGGGACGTCAAGCCCGCAAACGTCATGCTCGCCGACAGCGGCGATGTGCTGCTCACCGACTTCGGTATCGCCTTCCATCCGGACGAGACCGCCATCACCACGCCGGGGACGTTCATCGGCTCACCGGAGTACGTCGCCCCCGAGCGCGCCAAGGGAGAGGACGACCAGTCGGCCGGTGACCTGTTCTCCCTCGGGGTGACCTTGTACCGAGCCATTGAGGGAGTCTCCCCGTTCAAGCGGGATGACCCGAGAGCCACGATGATGGCCGTGCTGGGCTATGACCCCCCGCCGCTTCAGCGTGCCGGGCGGCTCACGCCGCTGATCACCGGGCTGATGGAGAAAGACCCGGATCAGCGGCCGACCATCGCCGAGGCGCTGGCGCTCATCAGCAGGCCGTTCCCCACTCCGGGGCCGCCCCTGCCGACGTCACCCGCGCCGCCACTGTACGAACCCACCGAGGTCGTCGACACCATCACGGCCGTCGCCCCGCCCTCGGAAGGGCACGTACGAGTGAATCTGTCCCGGGGGCAGACGATCAGACTCGTACGGCCCGACGGCCGCGCCCTCACCACAGTTCGAATCGGATTCGGCTGGCAGGCCGCCCCACGGCGCGGGCTGTTCGGTAGCCGCACCCGGGAGATCGACCTCGACTCGTCGGCGCTGCTGTTCGCCGACCGGTGCCCTGTCGACGTCGCCTTCTTCCGCCACCTCGTCAGCGACGACGGCTCGGTCCGGCACACCGGCGACAGCCTGGCGCGCCTCCCGGAGGAAGCCGACCACGAAGCGGTTCTGGTCGACCTGCCTCGCGTCCCCAGGCACATCGACCAAATCGTCTTCATCCTGAACTCTTTCGTGGGCCAGACCTTCGACGCGGTACAGAGCGCGTACTGCCGGATGGTCGACGAGACCACCAGCCAAGAGCTGGCCCGCTTCACCCTCGCGCACGACAAGGGCTGGCACACCGCGCAGATCCTGGCAAAAGTAGAGCGGGACGGCGGCGGCTGGCGAATGACCGCCATCGGCGCCCCAGCCCAGGGCCGAACCTTCCAGGACCTGATGCCGGCGATTCTTCCGCAGCTGTGACGCCCTTCCCTGCCGCGGTGCGGCTGGCAGTCCACTACCGTGTCGCCACTTCCGTCCACCTCATCGAAGCCATCCGGCGCAGCCTGCGGACTATCCGGTACCGAAGGGTGGACGCACGGGCGGGCCGGTGGGCGTGGTCGAGCGAGGCTACCGCGAAGTGCGGGAACAGCCCTCAGTAGCGCCTTCTAAGCGCGCTGATGAACGTTCGGGTCCAGCGCATCGCGCAGGATGCCGAGGCTGTCCGGCGCGAGTCGGTACCAGGTCTGGCGGCCTCGCTTCTCTCGCTCCAGGAAGCCGGCCTCGTAGAGGACCTTCAGGTGGTGCGAGACGGTCGGCTGGGAGAGGCCGAGCGGCTCGACGAGGTCGCAGGTGCACGCCTCGGCGTCCGGCTGGTTCTTGATGAGGCCGAGCAGCCGCAGGCGTGCGGGGTCGGCGATGACGCGCAGGGCGGCGGCAAGCTGCTCGGCGTCGTCCTGGGACAGCGGGCCCGTCAGTACGGGCGGGCAGCACAACTGGATCACGGGGGTGCTCATGCCCGACCCAACGATGACGATCGATGGATTGTTCCCGGAACTTATTGACACTCATCGATAGAACCGTAGTCTCTAATTCATCGACAGCCGTCAATGTGTTGGAGACAGTCATGATCGAGTCAGTGGTCGACGTGCTCGGCCGCGTGGCCGTTGACGTGTGGAGCACCTTCACCGCCAACTGGCCGTTTCTGCTGATCAGTGTGGTCGTCGCCTCGGCCATCACCGTGTATGTCGGGGCGGACAGACTCTCGGCCGCCCTCAGGAAGAAGACCTGGGTCGCCGTGGTCGGCGCGGTCATCCTGGCAAGCGTGACGCCGTTCTGTTCCTGCGGCACCACCGCGGTCGTCCTGGGCGCGCTGGCGTCCAGCGTCCCCTGGGCCCCGGTCGTGGCCTTCATGGTCTCCTCGCCGTTGACCAGCCCCGAGGAGTACGTCTACTCAACCGGGCTGTTCGGGTTCAGCTTCGCGACGACCTTCTTCCTCGCGGCCATCGTGCTGGGCCTCGCGGCCGGCGCCATCACCCACTTCATCGAGAAGACCGGGTGGCTCAAGGGGCAGGCGCGCATGGAGGGAGCCGAGGAGGCTTCTTGCTGCGGCAGCGCCGAGGAAGAGAAGCCTGCCGACGAGGGTGGTTGCTGCGGCCCGGCCGACGGCGGCGAGAGCAACGGCGGCGGCGTTACGGTTCCCGCCGGTGGCGGTCTGGCCCGTGCGGCCCTGCTGGAGCGCGCCGAGAGCAAGCCCATCGCCCCGGCCCCCGAGGTCAGCCTGGTCAGCAAGTACAAGCTGGACGAGCTCGGCACCACCCTCTGGAAGAACGCCCGTCGCCTGGCCCTGTACTTCTTCGGCTTCGCCGCCCTCGGCTACCTGCTGATCGAGTCCATCCCCACCAGCTTCCTCACCGACTACCTCGGCGGCGACTCCCCCCTCGCCGTCCCGCTGGCAGCGCTGATCGGCATCCCCGTCTACCTCAACTCCGACGGTTCGCTCCCCCTGGTCGCCACCCTGATGCACGGCGGCATGGGCCCCGGCCCCGCTCTCGCCTTCCTGGTCACCGGAGCGGGCACCAGCATCGGCGCCATCAGCGGCATGTTCATCATTGCCCGTAAGAAGATCGTCGGCCTCGTCGTCGGCTCGCTCTTCAGCGGTGCCGTGCTGCTCGGCTGGCTCGCCCCGATGTGGCTCTGATACTCAACAGCCCCACCGCGCAGAATGACTGAGCCTCCGGCTCACTGACGGCAACGGCCCGCTCCCGATCTCGGGGGCGGGCCGTACCGCGTGGAGGTCGACGCTTGCACTCAGGGCGCACCGACCGGGCCGCTCGCGGCCGCATCCGTCGCCATGCCGAACCCGGTCAGTTGCTCCAGCGCCTCCCCCAACCGCGCCGGCTGGATCCGGTAGTACACCTCGTTCGCACGCCGATCACTGACGAGTACACCCGACTCCCGGAGCTTCCGCAGATGGTGGCTGACCGTCGGACCAGTGACGTCGAACTGTGCGGCGATATCGCCGACGCACAGTTCACCCGTCGGGCAGCACGCCACGATGCTCGCGATCCGCAACCTCACGGGATCTGCCAGCGCTTTGAACACCGCCGCGAGGTCCAGCGCCTGTTCCGACGTCATCGGCGGCTTGCACGCCGAAGGACCGCACTCCTGCGCGGACACGACAGCCATGGGCTCGATCATGCGTCCCAATCTGACGGATACGGCCCGTCCAGTCCATAGCCGTCCGCCTCTCGGGAACCTCACCCCACACAAACACATTGACGTTCATCGATACATTGCGGCAGACTCAACCCATCGACGCTCATCGATGAAAGGAAGTCGCCATGCGACGCCTGCTCCGCCCCATTCGCCGGTTCTTCCACGTCGCGTTCGCCGCCAACGTCAAGGACGTGCGGTTCTGCGACGACTGCGCGGAGGTCACCGACTCGGCCGAGCGCTCCCGTGAGTACCGACGACGCCTCGCGGCGGTCTTGGCCGCGTCGCGCTGAGACCTGCCAACACACCCCTGGCGGGCGGTCATTCGCTCCGCCCCGACGAGACGGCGAAGGAATCATGAACAGCCCCACCGCTGCACGTATGGACCGGTCGTCCATCCGCCTGGCCCACCGCGCCACCCAAGTGCCGCCCTCGGCGACCGCCGCGCTGGACGCACACGCCAAGAGCCTGATCGCCGACGGCGTGGACGTCATCAACCTCACCAGCGGAGAACCGTCCTTCCCGACCGTCGAACCCGCAGCCCGCGCCGCTGTCTCCGCCATCACCGAGGACTTCACGCGGTACACGGCAGCGGCCGGCATCCCCGAGCTGCGCGCCGCCGTGGCGACCTACCTCAACCGGCACAACACCGCGTACGAGGCCGCGAACGTCGTTGTCTCCGCCGGCGCCAAGCAGGCCCTGCAGTACGCGTTCACAGTTCTGCTGGAGCCGGGTGACGAGGTACTCATCCCGGCGCCGTACTGGGTGAGTTACCCGCACCTGGTGTCGCTCGCCGGCGGCAGGCCGATCGAGGTCCACCCCGCCCCGGGCAACGGCCTGAAGATCACCCCCGAACAGGTCCGCGCCGCGCTCACCCCGCGCACCCGCGTCCTGCTCCTCAACAGCCCGGCCAACCCTTCCGGCGTCGTCTACAGCCACGATGAACTGTCCGAACTGGCCGCGCTCGCCGTCGAGTACGACCTGACCATCGTCAGCGACGAAATCTGCGACCACTGGGTCTACGGCGATGCCGAGTTCACCAGTGTCGCCGCGCTCAGCCCGGACGTGGCCCAGCGCACCATCACCATCGGTGGCGTCTCCAAGACCTTCGCCATGACCGGCTGGCGCATCGGCTGGACCGCCGCACCCGTGGAGGTCGCCAAGGCCATCGCCGCGGTCCAGAGCCACACCGCCTCAGCCCCCTCGTCCATATCCCAGCGAGCGGCCCTCGGCGCGCTCACCACCGACCTGGACGCCGAACTCGCCAAGCGCCGTGACGAACTCGACGAGCGCCGCAAGACCACACTCCAGGCGATCGCCGACATCCCCGGCCTGAGCCTCGACGCCGACCCGCAGGGCGCCTTCTTCGTCTTCGCCAACGTCTCCGGCACGTACGGCCTGCAAACGGAAGGCCGGACGATCCGGACCGCGGCCGACTTCGCGGAACTGCTCCTCTCCCAGGCCAATGTCGCAGTGGTACCGGGAGCCGACTTCGCGGCCCCCGACCACGTCCGTATCTCTTACACGGTCCCGGCCGACCGCCTGGCCGAGGCGCTGTCACGAATCGCACGGTTCACCGCAGCCCTTTCCCCGGCCGCTTGATCCCAGGTTTGCCGCATCACGCGGTCCGGTTGTGAGCGGCGCCCAGGCCCAGTCCGCTGGGTCCGTGATGAGCTGGTGGACGAGCGTTCACAGGCATCTGGGGTGGGGTGATCTGAGCGATGCAGAGTGGTTTCGGCTGGAGTCGCACTTGCCGAAGAACGTTGATCGAGGCAGGCGTTGGAAGTGCCACCGGACTGTGATCAATGAGATTTCCTTCCGGCTCAGGACCGGACTTCCGATAAGCTTCATTACAACCCTTATAGGGGACTTTTCGCATGAACTAGGGCTGATGAACTCAGTATTCCTCTGGTCTGACCGGCGAGTGCCGGGCAGCACTACGAGGAGGACACATGCGCAAGCGCCTCTCCGCGACGGTGGCGATTCTCGCCGCTTCGCTTCTGGCGGTTGGGTCGGGCTCGGCTGTCGCAGCCGACCCTCCGAAGGCGATCGCTCCGTACGCACAGGCTGCGGCATCGGTGACAGCCAACGGCGATGTACTGATCGCCAAGAACGTCGACAAGGTCACCAAGCCGGACACAGGCCGCTACTGCGTCCACATCTCCGACCCGGACATCGACCTCGCCCGCAGCATCCCGACAGGGACTCTGAACGGCTATGAGGCCAAGGGCGGGTCCGTACGGGTGTACACCAGCCCGGCGGGCATCTGCGGCAACGACCCGGACACTGTCTACGTGAGCGTCTTCAACAAGGACGGTGCGTTCACGAACGCGGCGTTCTTCTTCTCCATCCAGTAGGCGCTGCTGTCAGCACCGACGCGGGGCCCGGCACCGCCGGGCCCCGCGCTCTTGACGGTTCCACCGTGCGGTGGCATTTCCATCTGCCGCCCCGACCCGTGTTCTTCGGTAAGTGCGGCTTCTGGGGAAGAGGACGCGGCTGATCGACCACTGCGGCTCCGGACCGTCTACCTGCCACGTAGCGTAGGCGCCATGACGGCAATATCCCCGCGCGAGGCCAGGCGCTGTTACAACGCCCACCATCCCGTACACGCGGCGTATTACTTCTCGCCCGAGCACGATGCCACGTACGCGGGTCTCGGGCTGGAGCGCGGCCCCATGGCCTACCTGGCCGGCCGGGCCGCGCCGTTCGGGCAGGTGGGCGCTGGTGCGGTCACCGCCGCCTTCTACAACTTCCACCCTGATCTCGTGGCACGGCACATTCCCCGGGCCTGGGAGGTCGCCTCTCCTTCCACTGTCCTTGAATCCCGGCTGCGCATCGTGGATGCCTACCTCACCCGGCTGCTGGGCCGTGAGGTGATCAGTTCTCCTGAGATGGCGGAGAGCGCCGAGCTGGCCCTCCGGGCCGCCGAAGCCTGCAGCCGGCCCGGTCGGCCTCTGTACTCGGCCAACGCCGACCTGCCAGTGCCCGACGCTCCGCATCTGGCCTTCTGGCACGCCACCACCCTGCTGCGTGAGCACCGCGGTGACGGCCATGTGACCGCGCTTGTGGAAGCAGGGCTCGACGGCCTGGAGGCCCTGGTGTCCCATACCGCCACCGGCACGAACTGGCGGCCCGGGTACCTGCAGTCCGCGCGGGGCTGGTCCCCGGAGGAGTGGGCCGCGGCGGAGGAGCGGCTGCGGGCTCGCGGCGTCCTCGACGCTCAGGGGACACTGACCGAGCAGGGGGCGGAGTTGCGTCGGGCCATCGAGGCCGATACCGACCGCCTTGACGTGGCCCCCTACGAGCACCTGGGGGCGGCGGGCACCCAACGGCTCACTGAACTGGCCGGAGCCTTTTCCAAGGTGGTCCTGGCGGGTGGCGGCCTGCCGCTCAAGGACATCGGCAAGCGCTGAGGCGTTGTGTGACGGAGGAGGGCATGACTCGCCCCTGAATGCGTCGTCTTTTCTGTGACGCATTCAGGGGTTCACGGGTAGCTGCGCGGGCCGTTCACGGCGGAGCGAGTCCGCCAGCCCACTCAGCCTTCCGCGCCCTGTTCCTTCGCCGCACGTGCCATCGCCGCGAGGACATCTTTCAGCGCGGCCAACGTCTCCTCGTCGCTGACCCGGCCCTCCGTGACCTTGGCGCTGGCGAGCGGAATGGGGAGGGACTCGGGGAGGATGTTCGCGCCCATCACCTCCAGGGTTTCCTTGACCCATGCCTGGGCCCTGTCGCCGCCCGTCATCGACGGCGACGCGGTGACCACGGCGACCGGCTTGTCCACCAGTTCACCGCCGCCGACTATCCACTCCAGACCGTTCTTCAGCACCCCTGACGTACCGTGTGCGTACTCCGGGCTGGAGATCATCACCGCGTCCGCGGATTCGAGCAGCGCCCGGAACTCCATGACCTCGGGCGGCGGGCACTCGCTCTCCACGTCCTGATTGAAGAAGGGCAGGCTCCCCAGCCCTTCGTAGACCGTCATCGACACCGGCGGCAGGCACAATTCGGCAGCGGTGCGCACCACCGCGGTGTTGAGCGACCTGGCCCGCAGGCTCCCGGAGATGGCGACGAATTTCATCTGGTTCCTTTCCTATCCTTCAAGAAGAGCTAAGCATCGCGCATGGATTGACGGTTGTCGCCGTGTACTTGGCAGCGCCAGTGCCGCCATCGTCCCCGGCAGCACTTCGACATCGGTCACCGTCCAGAGCCGAGGGCCCTTTCCCGTACCGCATTGGACCGTGACGGGCCCCTTCCGGTCGGGACTCACGTCGACGGTTCTCAGGTCCATCGTGATGCCGACACCGATGGCCTTGGTGACCGCCTCCTTGCGGACCCAGGCGCGGTAGAACGCTTGCAGTTGTTCTCCTGGCGGCAGTCCGCGAACGTACGCCGCCTCGACCGGTGAAAGGCACTGAGCCGCGGTTTCCTGGACGTCGAGGGGGCGTAGCACCTCGACGTCGGCTCCCACTGCCCCGGCAGGGACCACGGCTACCAGCGCCTGTTGTTCGGAGCGGGAAAAGCTGAAGGACAGCTGCGTCGGGGGAAAGGCGACGCGCGGGGGCCCGTGATCGTCACTCCCGCATCCGGGGCACGAGTGGCGCCCGAGGACTATCCGGTCGGCCTCGGTTTTCAGGTGTTCTGCCAGCACGCGCCGTAGCGCGGCCCGTCCTGTCACAAACGACGCTCTGTCCTCGGTCCTCCGGTACCGGTCGGCCCGTCTGCATTCCGCGGCGTCGAGCAGTGCAACGTCACGTTCGCTCGCTGACGCCGGCAGCCGTACCGACCACACGAAGGCTTCCATCGCCGTCACGCGATGCTCTCCCGCGCTGCCCGGCGGGCCGCGGACACCGCCGCGGTGACACGCCGAGTGATCGCACGGTGGTGATCCTGGAGGTAGAAGTGTCCGCCTCCGAACATGTTCAGGCCGAGGAAGTGTTCCGTCTGCTCCGACCAGGCGGCCAGACACTCCCGCCCGACCACCGGGTCATCGTCTCCACCGAACGCAGACACCGGTACATGAAGTGGTGCGGCGCCCAACACCGGCCGCCAGGTGTCGACGAGGGTGAAATCGTTGCGGAACGTGGGGCCGAAGACCCGCCACATCGAGTCCTCGTCCAGCAGTGCGTCGGGGGTGCCGCCTACCGACCGCAGCCAATCCCGCAACTGGTCGTCGGTGAGCAGGTGCCGTGCGCCTGCTGTCGCACCGTCGGCGGAGCGTGGTGCGCCGCAGGCGGACAGCCCCAGCCAGACGGGGAGCGGACGCCCTTGCGCCTCCAAGTACCGCGTCAGTTCATATGCGACCAGGGCACCCATGCTGTGCCCGAAGAAGGCGAAGGGGCGGTCGGCCCACGGCAGGATCTCTTCGGCGAAGAACCTCACCAGCCCGTCGCTGTTGTCGATCAGAGGGACACCGTGCAGTCGGCCCCGACCGGGCGCGTCCAGCAGACAGACTTCCCAGTCGGCCGGGAACGCGTACTCCCAGTCCTTGTAGAGGAGATGCGAGCCACCGGCATGGTGGAACAGGAACAGCCGCAGCCCGGCTCCCGGTACGGGCCGGGGGCACGTCACGGCTCCGTGAGCCAGCGGGCGCCTGGTGGGTCTTGTCGCCATCGGTGTCACCACGCGCGCCGTCTCCCGCCGGCCGACGAGAGCGCCTCGACTCCGGGGGCGTCCCGTACCGGTGTGGCGAGGGCGTGCATTCGGGCGAAGTCCACCACCTGGGCAGCCATGGTTTCCAGCTGGCTCTGTATGTGCGGATCGGTGCACTTGCCGTCCGGTCCGAAGCCGGCCGACGCGCTGTTGACCACGACTCCGAGGGGCGTGGGCCAGCCCCGCAGGGCGTGGGTCACGTCCCGGAGCGCGGCCAGCGTGGACACACCGCCCTGCCAGCCCTGCGCGACGGAAAGGCTGCCGATGGCCCGCCCGCTGAAGTACGGGCGGGCGTCGTCGCGCAGTTCCTCGACGTGATCGAGGGCGTTCTTCACCAGGCCCGAGATGCTTCCGTGGTAGGCCGGGCTGGCCAGTACGAGGCCGTCCGCGGCCGCCACCTCGGACACCAGCCGCAGCGCCCGCGGGGAACGGATTTCCGCCCGCGGGTCATAGAGCGGCATCACCAGCTCGGCACCGCCGATGAGCGACACCTCCGCGCCTTGTCGCTCCGCTGCGGTCAGTACCACGCGGAGTGCCCGCTCCGCTGTCGAATCCGGCCGGGGCGAACCCCCGATTCCGACCACCTTCACGGTCTGCTGCATAGGGATTCGCCCCAGTTCTCTCGACAGTCCTACGGGTATGTGTGACGGGCTACCGCGGTCAGGCGGTGACCGCCTCAGACGCTGGCGACACAGCCTCGCCCTGCGCGCTCTCGTGCAGGTCACGGCGGCGAATGCAGACGAAGGCGATGGCCGCGCCCACGATGGCGACCACCGCGCAGGCAACCATGACGTCGGCGAGGGAGCCGACGAAGGCGGAGCGGGCCGCCGCGGTCACCTGGTCCAGTACGGACGAGGGCACCGCGTCGGCCAGCCCGGAGGTGCCACCGGTGGCCACCTTCTGGCCCACTGCCTCGGCCTGTCCGCCCAGCTCGCCGCCCGCAGAGGAGGCCGCGAACGCGTCGACCACCTTGTGGTGGAAAAGCGCGCCGAACGCGGCGACACCGACAGCGACACCGACCTGCTGGAAGGTCTCGCCCATGCCCGAGGCCATACCGGCCTTCTCGGGCCGCACCACACCGATGGTCACGGCGGCGCGCGGCGGGTTGAACAGGCCCATGCCGATACCCGTGACGATCATGCTGGGCAGCATCGCGGTCCACGAGCTGTCCGGCCCGACGAGCACCATCAGGCCCATGCC
The DNA here is from genome assembly GCF_000720485.1 of Streptomyces ochraceiscleroticus. Classification (GTDB taxonomy): domain Bacteria; phylum Actinomycetota; class Actinomycetes; order Streptomycetales; family Streptomycetaceae; genus Streptomyces; species Streptomyces ochraceiscleroticus. The sequence continues at coordinate 78,918 of NZ_JOAX01000004.1, forward strand.
GATCCCGATGAAGGCGATGGACAGACCTATCAGTACACCGGGAGCCACCTTGGCCAGCAGACCACCGGTGACCGCGGCGACGATGAACAGCGTGATCATCATCGGCATGAAACGCAGGCCGGTCTCCCACGGCGAGTAGCCCAGGACGTTCTGCACGTAGGAGATCTGCAGGAAGACGGCGGCGAGGCTGGTGGCGTTGGACAGCAGAGTGGCCAGGCAGACACCGGTGAAGGTGGGGGTGCGCAACAGCGAGAGGTCGAACATGGCCCGCTCGCCGCGCACCTTCTCGATGACGACGAACGCGATCAGTAGCACGACGCCACCGGCGAACGAGCCGAGGATGGGGGTGCTGGTCCAGCCCGCGGACTCACCGCGCAGGAAGCCGAAGACGAGCAGGGTCAGGCCGAGGCCGAAGCTCACCATTCCCAGCCAGTCGATGCCGTGCTTCACCGGTTCCCGGGACTCCCGCAGGCGCAGCACGCCCACGATCAGCGCCACGACGCCGATCGGCACGTTGACCAGGAAGATCCAGCGCCAGCTGAGCGCATCGGTGAGGAATCCGCCGACCAGCGGCCCGAAGGCCAGGGCGAGGCCCGCGATACCGCCGAAAAGACCGAACGCCTTGCCCCGGTCGTTGCCCCGGAACTCGTTGCCGATCAGAGCGGGCCCGACGGAGAACAGCACCGCGGCGCCGATGCCCTGGACGCCACGGGCGATGTTGAGCGTGAGTACGTCCTGCGCCAGGCCCGCACCCAGCGAGGAGAGCGTGAAGAGGACCAGGCCCGCGTTGAAGACCTTCTTGCGCCCCAGCCGGTCGGCGAGCGAGCCGCCCGTCAGGAGGAAGGCCGCCAGGGTCAGGGTGTACGAATCGATCACCCACTGCAGGTCGGAGAAGTCCGCCCCCAGCGAGGTCCGCAGGTCCTGCAGCGCGACGTTGACCACGGTCACGTCGAGCATCAGCATGAACATCGCGACGCAGGCCAGCGCCAGGGTCCATGACCGGGCGCGGTCGGCCGGCGGCCCGTCCTCCGCCTGCTTGCCGACGGCTGCTTCAGCTGACATCACGATCTCCTCATTGCTCAGCGGCACCTGAACGCCGCTTTCTGTTTCTTCTGAACTCATTGCGGTCACACGGGCTCACCCGTGCGGCGTTGTGCGGGCCCGGCGCGCCACGTCCGCGTGCCGGGTTCGTACGCGCCCTTCTCCGCCCCCGTGATGCCGGTCACCTGGATGAGGGCGCGACCGTCCGGGGCGACCACGGCACAGCGCTCCTCGCCCGACGCGGGGTCGAACCAGTGGCGGAGGACCAGCCCGTCCGGCCACCCGGCGGCCAGCTCCACGTCATTGGCCGGGGTGTACAGATCGACGGAGGCCAGCGCGGTGGGCACCATGACCGGCACGTCTCCCGACTTCCTGCCGTCGAGCACGGAGGTGCGCAGCAGACAGTCGAGAGTGATGCTCGGCAGGATGAAGCGGGAGAACACGCCACCGCTCGGCGGAAGGGTCAGTCGCAGTTCCGCAGAGCCGCCGTCGGCTGCCAGCCGTGGGCAGCGCAACGCTCCGAACACCCCGCTCAACTCGACGGGTGTGCCCGGTAGTTCGTACGTGTTCGGGGCATCGTAACTGCCGGACGGAGCAGGCGGGCACCACGGCCCGTTCGGGAGGACGCGGGCCAGGTGCACCACCATGCGGGTGTGCTCGCGCTCGGGTATGGGACCGGCCGCGGGAGAGGTGATCCGTACGCGTACTTGGTCGCCGTCGCGTGCGGCCGAAACGCGCAGCGTACGCGGCCAGCGGTGCCGGGCGGCCCGGATGAACTGCGACAGGACGACGTCGGTGATGCGTGCCGGGATCAGGCCCGGAGCCAGTTCGGCCGCGGCCTCGGCCGCCATTTCGAGGATGAAGGTACCGGGTACGGTCGGCCGGCCGTCGACGAGGTGCTCCAGCAGATATGGATGCTCGTCGAGACCGATCTCGAACGTCCAGTTCGCTGTCGCGTCGTCGTACTGAGGAGGGCCGCTCAGGAAGGCCCGCCGGGCAGCGAACAGCGTGGTGCGCGACTGTTCAGGGGCGGTCTTGGCTGCTGCCTCGCACGCCGCGCGGAAGCCGGGTGCCCTGTGCTGCAGGGTCGTCCAGTCCGCGTCGCCGATCCAGGTCGTCGCCAGCCCGTGGCTGCCCCGGGCGCGCAGTTCCGTACGGAAGAATTCCCGGCCCTGGGCATCGGTGAGCTGGCCGATCTCGCCCTGCCGGGCCAGGAAGGCGCCGCCCGGGGTGTCGGCCGAGGCCATGCCGGACTCGACCCACAGTCCGGAGGCGAGAGCGACCTCGTCGGCGCCTTCGATCGCCCGTGCGTGCGCGGCGGCGAGCAGCAGGAACTCGTTGGCCGCGCCGTAGTCGGGCTCGCCGCGAAGTCCGGTGAACGCCGAGACGGAGCTGACGCTGCACCACAGCGCGGGGCGCCGGTTCCCGAGGGCGGCACGCAGGTGCGCGTAACCGCGGACCTTCACATCGCGGACGGTCCGGAAGTCGGCGAGCTTCTTGCGGGCGATGCCCGCCGAGCGTGCCAGGCCGGCGCCGTGCACCAGGACGTCCACCCGGCCTTCCACGGCCAGGATCTCGTCGATCACCTTGCGCACGGCGGCTTCGTCCAGGACGTCGCACTGCCGGTAGTGGACCCGCGCGGCACCGCACGAGCGCTCCAACTCTTCCAGTGTTCCTGCTCGTTCGAGTTGCTGGACGGCCCGGTCGTAGCGACGGCTGAGCGCCGCGGGAGTCTCGGACGGATACTGCACCATCAGCTCCCGCAGGGCGTCCGCGCGCGGCTGGGAAGCGGTGGCGGCCGCGGAGGGATCGGGAGCAGGGCCCGTGCCCAGCAGCCAGACGCTGCGGGGCGCGCGGTCGGCCACGAGTTCGTGCACCAGATGGGCGGTGAGTCCGCGGGCCCCACCAGTGGCGACGATCACCGGGTCGTCCGGGAGACCGAGACCAGCGTCGTCCCCGGGCGTCTCGACAGGCAGGAGCATGAGCTCGTGGCGCACGCCGGCCACGTGGTAAGCCACGGGGATGTAGCGATGTGCGGCCGATTCCTCGTACAGCCGGGCAAGCCCGTCGGCTGCTTCCCTGCCGTCGGTGACCAGCGCGAACATCACACACCCGGTGAGTTCCTGCGACAGGCTGCGTACCAGGCCGCCGAAGAGTCCCGCGGCCGGAACGGGCGTGGCACCGTCCATGCCATCCAGTACGAGGACGGCGAGGCAGCCGGCATCGTCGAGCGTCGCGGCACAGTGCTTGACCGCTTCGAATGCCAGATCGTGGAGGTCCAGGACCCGCTTCGGGACGTCCCAGGCAGACGGGGTGGCACGCGATCCGGTCACGATGACGCGGATCTGGCCGAACTGACGGCCGTCCGTGGCCAGCAGACGCTCCAGACCCTCCGGCTCGTCGAGGCGGGAGACCGGGAACGGCAGGGCGGCGTCTCGCGGCGCGGACCCAGGCGCGACGACCAGGCAGTCACCCGGCACTGGGACATCCGCCAAGGCCCGTGGGTCGTCGGTCAGCACCAGGCTTCCCACAGGCAGCGCCTCCACCCGGGGGCGGACACCGTGGGCGGGCACGGGACGCAGTACAAGCGAGTGCCGCGCGAGGTGACCGTTCAGCGTGTCGGCCTTCTCCGCCTCTTCGGGCCCGGGGGCATCCGCCGACGGCTGGGGCGTCACCACGATCGCAGGTGTGTGGCCGTCCTCGAGCGGCCGAATGACCGTCTGCTCACGCGGGGCGTGCAGGGCGTGCAGGAGTGCCACGGCGCCCTCGGCACCGCGGTAGTTGCGTTCCCCCACAGGTTCGTGCGCAGCGGCGTCGTCGGTGGTGGCCCCCGTGGCGACTTCGACCCGTCCCAGGACGGTCATGCCGTGTTCTTTGGCGACGCTCGACCTGGTCAGTACGAAGCCGACCGCGGCTTCCGCGTTCTCCTTGCTTCCGTGGCCGGTCACATGTGCAGTCATGGCGTTGACGCCGATGACCACGGCCAGGTCCATGTCGCCGTCCCGCAGGTAGCGGATCGCGGTGGCCAGCGCGGAGTTGGTGGAGTCCCTTCCCGCGTCAAGCGTCATGTTCGGCCCGTGCAGGTCGAGTCGCTGCACCACCCGGGCCGCGATGACATTGGGCATCAGGCCCGGATAGGCGTCCTCGTTGATGGGACGCGTCATGGCGCGTACCGCATCGTTGAGCGTCTCGGGCGGAATGCCGGCGGGCCCGGTCAGCTTGCTGATCAGGTCCTCGCGGTAACAGCGCAGGTCGTAGCCGAGCGCGGACCTGGTGGGGCCGGTGTGGCCGACGAGCACGCCGGTACGGGCCGCCAGCCGCTCGTCCTTCGCCCAGTCCCCGGCCAGGAGATCCGCGCAGCGCAGGGCCATGAGCTGGCTGCGGTCCATGGCCGCGATGGCCGAGGGCGCCAGCCGGGCCTCCACGGGTGACGGCAGGGGGTAGGAGTCGCCGAAGGACGACGGCCAGTCGGCCACACTTCCCGAGAGCCAGCGGGCGATGCGTTCCTCGTCCGGGTCACCAGGCAGATGCGCGCCCTGCGCCACGACGACGATCGGGTCGTCCTCGGCACTCTCCGGCTGCGCGGCCGGTGCCGCGTTCCCTTCCGGGCGGCGGTCGGTGAGCACGAGGTGGCCGTTGGTGCCGCCGAAGCCCATGGCCGACACGCCCACGGTGCGGCGGCGACCTGGTGTGCTGCCCCAGGGAATGTCGTCGGTCGGCACGTGTACTGCCTGCGTCACTCCCTCTGGCAGCTCGCTGAACTGCCGCTGCGCAGGGATTACTTCGTGCTGCATGGCCAGCAGCGCGTGGATCGCCGACACGGCGCCGGCCGCCCAGCCGGAATGCCCGACCAGCGACTTGTTCGAGGTCATGGTCCACGTCTTGGCCGGGCCCGCACTCTGGGTGAGCGCGCTCATCTCGGTGCGGTCGCCCGTTGGCGTGCCGGTGGCGTGAGCGACGATCCAGTCCACGTCTTCGGGGGTGACATCAGCAGCGCGCCATGCCCGGTCGAGGGCGATCGTCTGGCCCGAGGCATTCGGAGCGTAGATCGCCTTGCCCCGCCCGTCCGACGATCCGCCGAACCCGGCGACGAAGCCGAGCACGGGATCGCCGTCGGCGACCGCTCTGGCGTACGTCTTCAGGGCCAGCACCGCGGCGCCGTCACTGAACAGCACGCCATCGGCTTCGCAGTCCAGGGCACGTACCCGGCCGGACCGGGACAGGCCGCGAAGCTTGGAGAACAGCACCAGATTCTGAGCGCTCAGCGCGAAGGCCCCGCCGCACAGTGCCACGTCCGTCTCGCCCGCACGCAACGCCCGTACGCCCAGGTCAACGGTGTACAGGGAGGATGAGCAGGCGGTGTCCACCACCACGATCTCCGCGGACTCGGGCAGATCGGGGGCGGCCATGCGGGCGATCCGGTACGGCAGCACGTCCTCCGGCGCCTCGGAGGCCAGCGGGTAGAGCGTGCCGAGCGCGTCCGGTATCTCCGCCCCCACTTCGGTGAGGATTTCCCGGACCCCGGCCGAGATCAGGCTGTGTTCCAGATGGTGGCTGCCGTCAGGTGTGAGCCCCACTGCGAAGAGCTGCCGGTCTCCGGGCCGGACGGTGACCTTCTCCGTGGCGCTCAGCAGCGAGTGCCGGAGCCACAGTGCCGTGTACTCCTCGCTGTCGAATGCTCCGGACTCCAGCTCCTCCCGGAGCCGCGGGTGAGGCTCGAAGCCGGTCATGAAGCCGGACACGCGCGAGTAGGTCTTGTCCTCGGCGGTGGCGTCCGCTGACCAGATGGTGTCCAGGTCCAGCCGGTCCCCCGGTTCGGCGAACACCGGCTCGCCGCTCTTCAGCAGCTCCCAGAACTGCTCCGGCGAGCTCGCCCCCGGGAGGGCGAGGCCCATTCCCACGACGACCACCGCGTCATCGTCAGGGGCCGCCTCGGTCGGCGCCCCGCTGACAACCAGCGTCCGGCCGTCGACGGACGAGGCGTCGTCGGAGACCAGGAACGTGGCGAGCTGCGCGACGCCCTCCGCGGCCGACTGCTCCGCGTCCTCCGGTACGACCACGGCATTGATGCGGATGCCTTCCGGTGTACTGGCACCGAGTTCACGCACCAGCTCCACCAGCGCTTCCTGCGCCGGCGGTGCCGTGGCCACCTGCACGACCGCACCACGACCGGACGGCATGAGTGCGGTGGCCGCCGTCGTCGCAACGCGGGCGCCGTGCAGTCCTTCCTCACCGGCCACGACGTTCACAAGCGCGTCGATGCGGCGGTTCCGTACGTCGGCCCGGTCGAGTGCGGCCTGCATCTGCGTGGTGCCATGCGCGTCGCACGACACCACGAGTGCACCGGCCCGCGTGAGGTGCCGTGCCAGGAGTGTGCCGAGCGGTCGGCCGGCACCGGCGACCACGACGATGCGACCGGAGAGGTCGAGGGACATGCTGGCTCCCGTATTCGTAGATCAGCGCGCGGATGCCTGAACGGCGGTGATGAGGTCGGCGAGGTCGGCGAGCGTGGACTGGGCGATGAACCGGCCGTCCTCGGCCGACTCCCCCAACCCGAAATGAGCCGACACCTTGCCGAGCATCTCCGCACGCTTCAGCGACTGGGCGATGAACCGGCCGTCCTCGGCCGACTCCCCCAACCCGAAATGAGCCGACACCTTGCCGAGCATCTCCGCACGCTTCAGCGAATCGATCCCCAGATCCGCCTCCAGTCAACAGCGGTGGCGGTGTTGACCGGTGCGGCCTCCACGACCGTGCGGGCCGGGTCGGCCTCGGCAGCTCGCGGCTGAACCGTGTTGGTCGTACTCACATCCGGCACGCTCCGTCGGACGAGCCCCGAGAGCCCCGCGCGGCCGCACTCCACGAAGCGCTGGGCGCCCTCCGCGTGGAGCTCCCGCACGGCGGCCATGAACTGCACCGGGGTAGTGAGCTGCCGTACGAGCAGCGCCTTGAGGTCGGTGTCGTCGTGGACATAGCCGCCGGCCACCGGCGAGTACACGGCACGACGCAGGGGCTGCTGCCTGATGCCGGAGATCGCCTCGTCGAAGGCGTGCGCGGCGACGGACAGCATGGGGCTGTGGAACGGGAATGGCGAGTTCAGTCGGGTGGCTTGCACGCCCAAGGTGCCGGCCAGCCGGGCAATCGTTCCGACCGCGTCGTCAGGGCCCGATACGACCGTCTGGCGCGGGGCGTTGGAAACCGCGACGGCCAGGCCGCGATCGGCAACCGCGCCCACCAGGTGTGCCGCGCGAGGGGCCGGCAGCTCCAGGGCCACCATGCCGCCGTCGGACGGGCAATGCGCGAGAAGGGCTTCCGAGCGGTGGCACACGAGGCGCGCGCCATCGGCCAGGCTGAACGCTCCGGCCACCGTCAGTGCCGCGATCTCGCCCATGCTGTGTCCGACGACAACATCCGGTGCTCCCTGCCGCTCCGCGATACGGAAGCTGCCCACGGCTGCCGTGAACACGGCGAGCTGCAGTGCGAAGGAGTCCGAGCGCATCAGGTCGGCCGCCGACGGGGCGTCGGTGCGCGTCAGCAGGTCCGAGACGCCACCGCGTCCGAACTCGGCCGCGATCCGGTCCGCCGCGTCGAGCACCTCTCCGACGTCGGGCGAGCCGTCACCGGCGAAGATTCCCGGGGTGTAACCCCCCTGACCGGGCAAGAGGAAGACCGTTTCAACCGCCATCATGCGTCCTTTGCATCCTTCGTGAAGTGAGTGGCATTGCGTGGGAACACCGAGCGGTCACCAGGTGACGGGCAGTTCGCGGACGCCGTAGAGCACCATGTCGTGCCGGAACGGCAGGTCCTCCAGCGGACGGCTGAGCTTCAGCGTGGGCACACGCGCGAAGAGACCGGCGAACACGGTGCTCAGCTCGACACGGGCGAGCGTCAGTCCGATGCACTTGTGGAAGCCGTGGCCGAACGCGACGTGCGCCTGCGGGTCCTTGCGGTGGATGTCGAAGGTGTCGGGGGCCTCGAAGACGGCAGCGTCGCGGTTGGCCGCGTTGATCATCACCAGGAGGCCGTCACCCGCGCGGATCTCTTGTCCGCCGACGGTGAGGTCCTCGGTCGCGGCGCGGGGCAGCCCGGCGTGGTTGATGGAGAGATAACGCAGGAGTTCCTCGATGGCCTGCGGATACAGCGACGGGTCCGCCTTGAGGTCGTCGAGCTGGTCCGGATGCTCCAGCAGCGTGGCCGTGCCCAGGCCGATCATCTGGGCCATCGTGTCGTAGCCGGAGAGCATCAGCAGCGCGGCCAGTCCGACGAACTCGTCGTGGCTGAGCTTGCCCGCCTCCTCCTGGCCCACCAGGCGGCCGAGCATGTCGTCCGTCGGCTGCTGCTCCCGTGCCGTCACCACCCGGTCGAAGTACGCCATCAGCTCACGCGCCGCGCCTTCGGCCTGCTCGGGTGTGCTGCTGCGGTTGAGGATCGTGTCCGTGAGGGTCACGAAAATCGTGTGGTCCTCGTACGGCACGTCCAGCAGCTCGCACATCACAGTGGCGGCCATCGGGAACGCCAACTGCGTGACGAGGTCGGCGCTGTTCCCCTGGCGCACCATGTCGTCGAGCAGCGTGTCGAGGATGGCCTTCATCCGCGGCCGCTTCGCTTCCATCTGGGTGATCAGGAACTCGCGGGTCACCAGGCGGCGCAGCCGGGTGTGGTCCGGCGCGTCCTGGTTGAGGAAGAAGCCGGGCGGGATCGGAGTGTCACCGGAGATGTATGAGGGGTAGCCGGGCGTCTTCGGGTCCGAGCTGAACCGGGTGTCGGTGAGCACGGCGCGCACGTCGGCGTGGCGGGTCACCACCCAGACGGCCTCACCACGCGGCGTCTGCACCTGGAAGACCGGCTGCTCGGCGCTGAGTTCGCGGTACTGGGGCGGCGGGTCCAGCGGGTGCCGGCGCGGCATCGGGAAGGCGGGTATGGCAGGAGCGGTCATGACGATGCTCTCCACTGGTTCTGAGGGCGGGCGGTGCCACCGGGAGGGGCGGGCAGGAAGCCCGTCGAGACGAAGTAGTCGAGGTAGAGGTCGAACAGCTCGCGCTCGACCGGCTTGCACGCGATGCCTGAACCGTCGAGTGCGGCACGCAGGTTGTCGGTGCGGAAGTCGGGCTTGCTGCCCAGATAGCCCACTTCCTCGGCGGGCTGGTCCGCGCCGAACAGCGGAAGGTACACCGCGAGTTCGTTCTCCTCGCCGCGCTCCACGGCCGCGGCGAGCTCGCGGTACCAGTCCTGGTAGTCCAGCCGGCGCAGCGGATAGCCGTAGGCCACGATCAGCTCGAAGATCTCGTTCATGCTGACGGACCGCGCGCTGGGGACGTTGAATACCGCTTCCGCACGGCCTCCGGAGAGCGCGGTGTGCACCACTGTCGCGGCGCAGAAGTCCACGGGTACGAGGTCCAGCAGCAAGTCGTAGTCCAGGTAGGCGCCGAGCTGGACACAGCCCTTGATCAGGTGGTTGATGAAGGTGTCGGGCGAGCAGGCGCCGGTGGTCTGCGAGCCGGTGATGGCGCCCAGCCGGTACACATGGGCCGGCACGCCCCGGTCCCGTGCCTGGAGCATCAGGCTGTCGGCGACCCACTTCGACTGCCGGTAGCCGCCGACGACGTGATCGGCCTCGGTGAGCCTGGTCTCGGCCCAGCTGCGCTGCCCTTCATGGCCCGGGTAGACGCCGATCGTGGAGATGAAGTGCACGGCCTTGACCCGCTTCCGGCAGGCGAGCCGCAGCACCTCCATCGCGCCGAACACATTGACCGGCTTGATCTTGGCGTAGGGCACGATCCAACTGGAGATCGCCGCGTTGTGGATGATCAGCTCCACCTCCGCGGCCAGCTCGTGGTACGTGCTCTTGCTCAGCCCGAGGTAGGGACGCCCCGTGTCACCGGGGACGCCGACAATGCGCTCCGCGTCCCCGTCACGCAGCAGCCCGTACTCGGCGAGGTTGCCGCGCACCCGCTCGCTCGCTTGGTCGGGCCCGTCGGCCCGGACCAGGACGTACACGGTGGCGGCCGAGCGGTCCAGCAGTTCGCGGAGCAGGAAGGCGCCGGTGTAGCCGGTGCCGCCGGTCAGCAGGACGGTGCGGTACGGACCCGTCGACGGCGGCAGCGCGCCTTCTTCGGGCACGATGTCGGCGGGCAGCACGGCGTCGGCCACCATCGCCTCGCTCGCGACGCCCCGGGGGTTGCCGGCCCCGGTCACCGTCGGGTCCGCCTGGGAGCTGACCATCCGTGCCAGTTGGGCGACCGTGGGGTCCTCGAACATCCGCCGCAGGTCGAGGCGTACGTCGTAGACATCGCGCACCTGGGCGGCCATCTGCAGCACCGTCAGCGAGTCGCCGCCCAGATCGAAGAAGCTGGTCTCCACGCCGACCTTCGGCAGGCCGAGCAGGTCCTGCCAGATCCTGGCCAATTCCGTCTCCACCGGCGTTCGCGGTGCGACGAAGGCGGTCTCGGGGCTCTCCTCCACGGTCAGGGGAGGCAGGCTGCCCCGGTCCACCTTGCCGTTGGGCAGCTTGGGGAGCTCCGGCAGCACTACGAAGTGTGCCGGGACCATGGCGTCCGGGAGGTGCGTCCGGGCGTAGGCACGCAGCGAGGAGCGCAGACCCGCGGCCCAGGACGAAGTGAGCGGGTCGTTGGCGAGTTGTCGGGTCGGGCTCATGCCTTGTCCTCAGCGTCGTCGTGGTGGGCGGGGACGGGCTTGTCGAATACGGCGTCGAAGACGCCCAGGCGGTTGTCCGGCGACACGAGGGTCCGGACCTGTCGGTCCGCCTCGGCGGCCAGGGCGAACAGCTCCTCCGGATGGGCACCGGCCGCCTCGTCCAGGTCCCACAGCAGTCGTTCCAGGTCCCAGGCGGTGGCCGTGCCGTCCGTCTCCTCCAGCGCCCGCACCGCCGCCGTGGTGCGCAACAGCCTCCGGTTGGGAATGCCGGTCACCACCAGGCCGCCGGTACCGCCGGCCAGCCGCTGTCGCAGGCTGTCGAGGCCGCCGTCGAGCGCATCCCAGCTGACACGGTCCTCGGTGCCGGCCGGCGCGGCCGGCTCCCCGATCAGCAGCGTCACGTCATAGCGGAAGAGGGACAGCTCGTTGTCCGCACTGCCCCGCTTCAGCTCGACGCGGACCTCGCCGACGCCGTCGAGCTCGGCGGCCAGTTGGTGGAAGAAGGCGGGAGAGAGACACAGTTCCCGCTCCTCCTGCAGCTGCCGGGAGATCGCGGACCGGATCTCTTCGATCGTCTGGAGCGGTCCGGCCCTGTGCAGCTGCACGGCGGTGTGGAACTCTGGCAGCATCTCGACGGAGCGCACATCGCCGATGAAGACGGCGCCTCCCGGCCGTACGGCGCGTACCGCGTCGGTGAGCACCGTGCGCAGGTAGTCGGTGCCGGGGAAGTACTGCGCCACGGAGTTGATCACGACCGTGTCCAGGCTCCCGGCCTCAAGACCCGCCAGGTATTCGGGACCGGACTGCTTCAGCCGTACGTGCTCCGGGAGCGGACGCCCGAGGCTGGCGGCCGCGGCCGTGAGCGCGGCGGGCGAGACGTCGACACCGTGGTACTCCTCCACCTGGTCGGCCAGGTTCCGGAGCACCAGTCCGACGCCGACGCCGATGTCGGCAACGGCGGTCGGCCGCAGCGCGCGGATCCGGTCGACGGTGTGCCCCAGCCACTCCCGCATCTCGGATACGGGGATCGGCTCACCGGTGTAGCTGCTGAGCCAGCCGGCGAACTCGGAACCGTCCTCGGCGGCGGCCTCCGCCGGCGGCGCGGTGTAGGCGCTCTCCCAGACCTCACCCCAGCGGCGGACATGTGCTTCCTGCACGGAGGCGTCGGACAGCGAATCCGCCGGGGACACATAGGCCACGAGCTCGGTGCCGTTGGCGCCTTCGACCGCGGTGACCGCGACCGCATCGAGCCTGGAGTGGCGGGAGAGCACACTCTCCACCTCGTCCGGCTCGACCCGGTGGCCGAGGATCTTCACCTGCCGGTCGACGCGGCCCAGGAACTCCAGGCTGCCGTCGGCGCGCCACCGTACGCGGTCACCGGTCCGGTAGAACCGCCCGCTGCCTTCCACGCCCGCGACGAACCGCTCCGCGGTCAGTTCCGGGCGCCCGATGTACCCCGCGGCAACGCCGTCGCCGCCGATCCACAGCTCACCGGAGACGCCGACCGGCAGCGGCCGGCCACGGCCGTCGACGACGCGTACCTCGGTGTTGGCGATCGGCCGGCCGATGGAAATGGTGTCGGCCGTCGCGTCGCGCTGGGCATCCAGTTCGTGCACCGTCGACCAGATGGTCGTCTCGGTGGGCCCGTACATGTTGCAGATCCGCACGCCGGGCAGGGCCTCGATCAGCCGCTGCGCCAGGCCCGAGGGGAATGCCTCGCCACCGATCAGCAGGGCACGCAGGCCGACCAGCGATTCCAGGGCCTCGGGCTCCGCCGCCACCGCGGTGAACAGCGACGGGGTGCCCTGCACGACGGTCACCCGGTGCCGCTCGCACAGCTCCGCGAAGGAGTGGGCGCTTTCGGCGACCTCGGCCTCGTGGGCGTCGCGGAGACGGTCGACCCACGTGAGGCTCTCCAGTACGGCGTCCGCCTCGACACCGAAGTCGACCAGACACGCGATCTCATCGACGCCCGCGGCGGCCAGATCACGGACGAGTTCGGCGCAGGTGTCCGGGGAGCCGAACAGGCCGGAGGTCTCGAAGTACCGGCTGATCGCCATGTCGATGACGGCGTCGATCTGCTCCTCGGCGCCCATCTCCGGGAGGTCCTGACCGGTGGAGGCGAACAGGGTGCGCCACAGCTCGGTGGAGCTGCGCAGATAGTTGCGGAAGGGCTCGCGTGCCTGCTGCCTGGCCTGCTCGGTGTCGTCCGACATGAAGGTGTGCACCATCACGGTGACCTGTCCGGAGCCCGCGTGTCCGGCCGCTTCTCTCGCCTGCCGGTACGCCTTGATCTTCTCCGCCAGGTCGTCGGGGTCCTGGCCGAACAGGTGGGTGAGCAGATTGGCACCCGAGGCGCCGGCCTTCTCGAAGGTCTGGACGGTGCCGACGGACGTGAGCCAGACCGGCGGCTCCGCCTGGACCGGTGCGGGGAAGATCCGTACGTCGACGAGTTCACCGCTGCCGCCGACGCGCTGCACCGGCTCACCGCGCCACAGCTTGCGGAACTCCGCGAGCTGCTCGGACATGCGGTCCTTGCGCACCGGGAAGTTCTCCGGCCGCAGCACGAAGTCGTTGGAGTTCCAGCCCGCGGCGAACGCCAGGCCGACCCGGCCGTCCGAGAGGTTGTCGACGAGCGACCACTCCTCGGCGATGCGCACCGCGTCGTGCAGCGGGGACACGACACTGCCGCAGCGCAGTGCGATCCGGTCAGTGATGGTGGCCAGCGCGGCGGACATCACCGAGGGGTTGGGGTAGAGACCGCCGAATTCGTGGAAGTGCCGCTCGGGGGTCCATACGGCCTCGAAGCCGTGGGTGTCGGCGTAGCGTGCGGCGTCCAGCACCAGTTGGTAGCCCTCACGGTTGGACACGCCCGCCGAGGCGGCGAAGAAGAAGAGACTGAATCCGAGGGCCCGCTCCGTCGCCTCCGACTGCGGCACCAGATTGCTGATGATGCGCTCTCCCGCGACGACCACCTTGGCGCCGTGCGTGAGCGGCCACAGCAGCTCCAGCACGGAGATGTCGAAGGAGACGCTGGTCACCGCGAGCACCGCGTCCTCGAGGCCGCAGCCCACCCGCTCGTCCATGCCGGCGAAGAAGTTCACGGCGTTGCGGTGCCGGAGGGCGGTGCCCTTGGGCTTGCCCGTCGATCCCGACGTGTAAATGACGTACGCCGTGTCGTCACCGGAGACTTCGGTGCCCGGCTGCGTTCCGGGCAGCCCCTCGATGGTCTTCGCGTCCGCGATGATGTCCACCAGGTGAGGGGCTGTGATCCCGTCGGGGGTGCCCGGTCCCTTGATCAGGCAGCCGATGCCGGCGTCGGTGGCGATGTTCTCCAGCCGTCCCTTGGGGAACGACGGGTCCATCGGCACGTACGCGGCGCCGCTCTTGAGTACGGCGAGGAGAGCGACAACCAGGTCGATGCCGCGGCGCAGGCTCACGCCGACCAGGTCTCCGCGGCCGATGCCCTGGCCGCGCAGGTGGTGCGCGAGGCGGTTCGCCCGGGCGTCCAGCTCCGCGTAGCTGAGCTCATCGAAGCGGTGCGCGACCGCGATGGCGTCCGGGTGTGCCTGGACCTGGCGCTCGAACTGTCCGTGCACAGTGTCCGCGGGGTCGTAGGCAACCGCGGTGTCGTTCCAGACAGCCAGCTGGGCATGTTCGGCCGGAGCCATCAGGTCGACGGCGGTGAGCTCCTCCTCCGGCTGCTGTGCTACGGCCGACAGAGCACGCTCGTAGTAACCGGCCAGCCGGGCGCAGAACTCCTCCGGCAGCACCGCCAGATCACAGTCGAGCCAGAGCTGGAGCTGCCCCTGCTCGGGGTCGATCAGGAAGTTCACGGCCAGCGGGTAGTTGGTTTCCGCGACGCCCACCGTGACGGCCATGAGCGCGTCCGCCGAACGGTGCCGGTCGCGGTGGAAGTCCATGAAGTTGACGTAGCTGTCGAGCTGGAGGCCCTCGCCCACGTCGTGCTGCATCTGCGCGAAGGGGTAGCGACGGTGCGCCGCGGACCGGCGCTCGTGGTCGAAGACCCTTCGCGCGGTGGCCAGGAGTGTGGCAGAGGACAGGTCCAGACGCAGCGGCAGCGTGTTCAGGAAGACGCCGATCGTCTCGTCGCCGCCCTCTTCCTCCAGCCGGGCATTGGCCACGACGCCGGTGAGTACTTCGTCGTCCCCACTCACCAGGCGCAGCACCGCGAGGTGCGCGGTGGCCAGCAGCGACTTGAGCGGCAGCCCTTCGCGCCCGGCGAGGGCGCGCAGCGCTTCGGCCACCTCGCCATCCACCGGGACGTCGTACCGATGATTCGCGGCCGGCCGGGTGCCGTCGGGCCGCTCCTGCGCGGTGGTGCCACGGGACACCAGCCGGGTGGGCTCGGCACCTCGGAGCAGACCGGTCCAGTAGTCCCGCGATTCCTCGCTCGCGAGGGCCTGGCGCTCCGCTGCGACGAAGTCCCGGTAGACGGAGCGGACGGGCGGCAGATCCAGCTCCTCGCCGGAGAGGCGTGCCCGGTAGTGGTCGACGACCTCTTCGAGCATGCGCATGTCGCTCCACCCATCGAGGACGACGTGGTGTTCGATCACCGAGAGCTCGAAGGCGTCGGGGCCACAGGGATGGGCGACGAACTTCAGCAGCGGTGCCACTTCCGGGTCGAAGTGGGTGAACTTCGCCTGCTCGACCCACTCCTCCACGGCATGCAGCCGGGCTGCGTCATCGAGGCCGCTGAGGTCCTCGCCGCTCTCCAGCGGGATAGTGACGCTGCTGTGCACGAGCTGCAGCGGCTCGGAGAAACGGGCCAGGTCGAAGGAGCAGCGCAGGGACGGGTGCCGGGCCGCGGTGTCATCGATCGCGGCGCGCAGGGCGTCGAGGTCGAGGCGGGTGGTGACCCTGGCGCTGGTCACCACCCGGTACACCGAAGAGTCGTCCGCGTAGGCCGCGTGGTAGAGCATGCCGGCCTGCATTGCGCTGAGCGGGTAGGCGTCGTCGATCCCGTCCGGCAGCAGCAGCCGGTCCTCGGCGGACAGCAGTCCGAAAGGCTCCCGGCCGACGGAGTCCTCCTGTTCCTTCAGTGGCTTGACGACGCGGGCGAGCTCGCGGATCGACGGTCCCTGGAACAGGTCGGCGACCTCGAAGGTGTAGCCGTGGCGCTCGACCTCCATACGGACTCGGATGGCGTGCATGGAGTCGCCGCCCAGGACGAAGAACGAGTCCTCCACACCAAACTCATCGGTGGCCAGGACGGTGCACCATGCCCGGTGCAGCAGCTCTTCCTCGGCAGTCTCCGGCGGCGTCGCCGCGCGTACCGGCCGTGCTTCCGGCATCGGCAGCGCCTTGCGGTCCAGCTTCCCGTTGGGCAGCAGTGGCAGGGCGTTGAGGGGGACGAAGTGGGCCGGGGCCATGTAGGCAGGCAGCCGCTCCCGCAGCCAGGCCAGCAGCTCAGCCGGTTGCGGCGCATCGCCTTCCGGCACGACATGCGCGATGAGCTGACGCTGTCCGTCGTTGCCGAGCGGCGCCGTGACCACCGCCTGCTCGATCGCCGGGTGGCTGAGCAGCGCGGACTCGATCTCGCCGGGCTCGATGCGGAAGCCGTGCACCTTCACCTGGTGGTCGAGCCGGCCGCGGTACAGGACGACACCGTCCTCGCGGAGCACCGCCAGGTCTCCGGTCCGGTACAGCTTCCCGGGGCCGAAGGGATTGTCGATGAAGCTCGCGGCGGTGAGTTCCGGGCGGTTGAGGTAACCAGAGGCGACCTGGACACCGCCGATGTGCAGCTCACCGGCGATCCCGTGCGGCAGCGGTCGCCCTTCCCGGTCCAGCACATACAGGCTGGTGTTGGCGACCGCCTTGCCGATGGGCACCGGACGCTGGGCGTCCTGCGGAGTGCACCGCCAGTACGTGACGTCGATGGACGCCTCGGTCGGCCCGTAGAGGTTGTGCAGCTCGGGGGCTTCTTCGTCCGCACCGTACTGTTCGAAGAACCGGCCGACGGTCTCGGAACGGAGGGCCTCGCCACTGCAGACGACACGGCGCAGGGACGCCAGGTCCCGGCTCGTGGGCTCCGCCAGGAAGAGGTCGAGCATCGACGGTACGAAGTGCACGGTGGTGACCCCGTGCCTGCGGATGACGTCCGCAAGCGCCCGAGGGTCGCGCTGGGTGCCGGGCGCTGCCAGGTGGAGCACGGCGCCGTTGAGCAGTGGCCAGAAGAACTCCCACACCGAGACATCGAAGGTGAAGGGCGTCTTCTGCAGCACACGGTCGTCCGCGCCGAGCCCGTACTCGTCCTGCATCCACAGAAGCCGGTTGACCACACCACGGTGCGGTACGGCGACACCCTTGGGCCGGCCGGTCGACCCGGAGGTGTAGATGACGTACGCGGTGTCGTCGGGCGTGGCCGTGTGCTGCAGCGGACCGGACTCCGGCAGCGTGCGCAGCAGTTCGTCGACGGCGATGACCTGCACACCGGTGCCGGTGAGCCGTCCGGCGAGGTGCGACCGGGTCAGGACGACACGGGCGCCGGAGTCCTCGATCTGGAAGGCCAGCCGCGAAGCAGGGAGCTCGGGGTCCAGCGGCACGTACGCCGCACCGGACATCAGGACGGCGAGCAGCTCCACGATCAGGTCGAGCGAGCGCTCGTCGTGCACGCCCACCACCTGGCCTGCCGCCACACCGTCGGCGCGGAGACGGGTGGCGAGGCTGCGGGCCCGGCCGATGAGCTCGCGGTAGGTCAGCGAGCCGTCCTCCACCTCGGCGGCGACGGCGTCCGGTGTCCGCTCGGCCTGTTCCTCGATCAGCTCGTGGAGCGGCCGGGTCAGGTCATAGTTCCGCGCATGGGCGGCGGCTTCCGCCTGCACCGAGGCACGCTCGGCGGCAGTCAGTATGTCGATCTCTCCCACGGGCAGCTGCGCGTCTGCCTGGACCAAGGAGCCCAGGAAGGCAGCGAGCCGATCGCGGTGAGCAGCCACGGTCGCAGCGTCGTGCAGCGCCGGATTGGGGTCGAAGGACAGCCGGAGGTCCGCGCCCCCGGTGCCACCGAAGAACTCGATCGAGAGATCCCGTACGGGCCCGGAGGACAGCTGGTGAACGGTGCCCTGCAAGCCACCGAACCGTATCTTCCCGTCGAACGACACCACGTTCACGACCACGCCCGAGGGCTCGTCGGCGGCCCCGGCCCGCCGGAGCTCCCGCTGCAGGTCCTCACCACGGAAGCGCTGATGCGCCAGCACTTCACTGGCCTGTGCGGAGACGTGCTCCACGAGGGCACGGAAGGACATGTCGGAGCGTACGGACAGCCGCAACGGCAGCACATTGGCGAGCATGCCCGGCGTGGTCAGTGCGGTCCGCGTGGTGCGGGCACGCACCGGCAGCCCAATGACGATCTCTTCCTGCTGGGTCATCCGGTGCAGGTACGCCGCCGTTGCCGCCAGCACGACAACCGCCCACGGTGTCCCGTGCTTGACGGCCAGCTCGTCGATTCGCTTGATGCGGACCGAGGACTGGAACCGCTCGGCGGGCCGGGATGTGCCGGCCGCCCTGTCACTCAGGCTGATGCGGTCGGGCCAGTCGGCCAGGTGACCGAACCAGTGCTCACGGTCACTCTCGTGGTCCGCCGATTCCCGGTACCCGGCCTCGTCTTCAAGCAGATCGGCGAGCGTGCCCGCGCTCTTCTCGCGGACTGCCGTCCCTTGCTCCACCGCCGTGTAGATCTGCGCCAACCTGCGCCAGTAGAGGACCTGGCCGTAACCGTCCAACACGATGTGGTGGTACCGGAGATGAAAGAGGAAGTGATCCGGAGCGAGACGAAGCAGTGTGTGCGTGAACAGTGGGTCGTTCGCCAGGTCGACGGGGGTGGCCAGGTCTGCCCGTACCCAGTCCTCCGCGGACCGTCGAGGCTCGCTCTCCTGACTGAAGTCCATGACGCGGAGCGGAGCGTCGACATCGGTCGGCAGCTGCCAAGGAGTGCCGTCTTCGTCGGCGACGAAGCGGACTCGCAAGGCGTCGGTCTCCCCGACGGCCCGCCGGACTGCTTCAGCAAGATGCTTCTCGTCCAGCCGTCCGCGGATCTCGACGTATCCCCCGCAGTTGTGGAGGGCGCCACCGGCATCCATCTGGTGGGCGATCCACACTTCGTGTTGCGCGGCGGACAAAGGCAGGCGCCCGGCAAAACTCTTCACGAGTCACTCCGTCTTTCGGTTCCAGGAAGGCGCACGCCACCCACCGCCCGGCGCACGACGGCGTGGCGCGGGGCAGGACAGGGTTATGTGCGCGTTGAGTGCTTGCAGCCTGTGGAGACAGCGGCGGCGTGGCCGCGTTCAGCGAGCCCTGAAGGCTCGGAAACAGGCGCTATCGATGACGTCGATCTGAAGACGTTGAGCCGGGCCGGCTACACGTAGACACAGATATCCCCCCATACGTGCCGCGTGAACGGCACTCTCCCCCGTGGGCCACAGCACCGAGGGCGACTCTCGAAGAACGCACTCAGACACCGGGCAGAACTTCCACGGCCCGGGACCCCACTACCTGAGCAAGTCCCGCCGTGTTCGCTGCATCTCACCCAGCCTGGGGAGCCATGTCAAGCCGTCGGTCCGGCGAGGAAGATGTTGATCAATCCCATTATTCGCCAAATTTGTAGACGGAGTTGACCGTTCCATTGCCAAAGGTCGGCCACCTGGGGCGATGCGCCACCAATAGACGACTCTGAGCGCGGAGGTCAGCACAGTAAGTGACGTTAAAACCTGCCCCAAGAGGTGGCGCGGAAAGGCCCATAGACGAGACGGCGTCTCAACACCCGGACGAGAGCGATGCCTTGCAACCCGAAGTTCGTTCAGGGTTCAAGCAGGTTGTGCCTCACCGGCCGGGCCCCTTTGATGATGCGGAAGGCCTGAAGCCGGGCAAGGAACCTGGGGGCTGGGGTTCATGTCCCACGGGTAACGAAGGACATCTGCCGTATTCGAGGAGCCACCGTGGCGCGAGTATCGAGAGGCTTATGGGCCGTTGCCGGGGCGGTGGCCGCCGTACTGGCGACCGTGGTCGTCGGTGTTTCCGTGAGTGGCGGCCCGGGCGGCGAGAACAGCGGCCCGGGTGAACCCGTACCGAGCGAGTCCTCCCCGACGCACCGCTCGTCCGCCCCCGAAAAGGCGGGCGGCGGCGCCTCGGCCAGCCAGGAACCGGGCACCGGATCGTCGTATTGGACGGAAGAACGCAGGCGCGAGGCGTCACCGGCGGAGATGCCCGACCCCCGGAAGTGATGCCGCCGATCACGCGGTGGGGCGGCACCGCGTACGGTGCCGCCCGGTCGTACAGGTGCGGAGAGATGGCCCTCAGTCGTCCGCAACGTCGTGGTAGACGTTGATCGCGCCGTCCCCGTGGTTGGCGGAGTAGCCGTAGGGCTCGTTCCAGGGGTTGTCGGGGTCATTGGGATCGTCTTCGTCGATGTGCGACATGGCCCCGACGATGTAGCCGCGGCCGTTGCTGCCGAGCTCGTCGATCCAGGGGCCGCCGCTGGAGCCCTGTCCCATGTCGCATTCCATCTGGAGCCGTTCGTCCCAGGGGAAGATGCTCGCGTCCTCGGTGTCGGCGAGGCAGTGGAAGAGCTGGTCCCCGGGAAGCTTCGGCCGTTACCTGCGGCGGGGTAGCCGAGGAAGGTGACGTCGCTGAACTCCTGGCCGTAATTGAAGCGGTAGCCCTGGGAGCCGGTGAAGTCCTCGATGTTGCCGTACTGGGCCTGCGGAGCGAGCTTGATGGCGGCGACGTCGTAGTCGAAGTCGCGGTCCTCGGACCATCCCTTGATGGTGTTGATGTAGGTGACGTCCCACAGGCCATGCGGCGCCTTGCCATCGTCGTCGTCCGGGGCGAAGGCCATGTAGTCCGGGGCGTAGAACTTGCTGTCGCCGCCGCCACCGGGGTGCACACAGTGTCCGGCGGCCCAGAGGGTGCTCTTGTTCTTGGCGGTGATGACACTGGCCGAGCAGTTGAAGCCGCTGCCGTCCGGAGTGCGGTAGAAGAGACGCCCGGTGGTGATCGCGGGCTGTGATCCGGGCCGGCCCCATCGTTCGGCCTCGTTGACGTCGGCGGCCGTGACACCGGACGCGCTTTCGCCCCCGCCCCGGCTCTTGGGCGCCGTCGGCGAAGCGGACTCCGGGCCGAGCGCCGAGGAGGGAGCGGTGTCCCGGGTCGACTGTTTCTGGTTCTTGAGCGCCGCTGCAACAGCCGACTGCCTCCCGCCCTTGGCCGGCTCTGGCCGACTACCGGCGTCGATGCCTTCGTCTCTTCGGCTGGCGGTACGGTCAGAAGCACTACTCGGGCACGTACTGATCTTCCACACTGGGCGACCACGTGGAATGCGAGTCACGGCTTGAGTTGAGCGCGGCAAGGGGGAGCCCGGACGGGGCGCTATGTGGGCCGGGAGCCAGCGGTCCACCGCTGGTGTTGGGCCAAGGCCAGGTCCCACAGGGAGCGCACCGCTTCAGCACCGAAGACCATTACGGGGACGGCAAATTGCTCCTTAAGGAGGCGCACGTATTCGTCCTGTCCGGTGACGGTGTGCTGGGTCTTGCCGTGGGGAGTGACCCTCCTGAACGTACGAGCCCGCAACGCCAGCTCGTGGCCGCCGCGATGGATATGGACGAGAGGGTGCTCATGAGGGGCCGGGCCCTCTCCCGCGCGGCGGTTGGCGAAGGCGGCGTAGTCCTCCAAGTGCACGGGGGCCGTGCAGAAGTCGAAGAAGGCGAACGGCCCTCTGGAGTGGTAGTGGGCCCGCCAGACTGACGCCCCGCGGCGTTCGAGGCGATAGCTGAACCCGCCGCGGACGTGGACGCCCTCGCACAGGGGAAGCGGCGCGGCGAACGGAGCGCAGACGCCGACGTCGGCGAACCAGGTCTCACCGTCGGCCTGGATCAGCAGCGCCACGTGAGTGCCCCACGGAGGCTCGGCGCCGTCGTTGGGCATGATCACCGCGTCGACGGGCGTGACGTCGAATCCAACGCCCCGCAGCAGCAGGCAGAAGGCGGCGTTGAGCTCGAAGCACATCCCGCCGCGGTGGCGGTGCCCGAACTTCTCCATCAGATCGTCCGGTTGGAGACTGACCTGGTGGCCGAGGAAGACGTCGAAGTTCTCGTGGGGCACGCTGGTAATCCAGGCCCGGTACAGCGAGTGCAGGGCGGGTGCGCCGGGCCGGGGCGGACGAGGGTGACCGATCCGGCGCAGCAGTGGCCCCACATAGGCATCCGGCTCTGTACCCGTATCCATCCTCAGCTCCGTGCTCAACGGACTCGCCCCTTCTCCTCACGGACCGCGCGGGCGCGGCTCTCCAGCCACGCCTCGTGCTGCTGGCCCGAGACCTCCCACAGAGTCCGCAACCCCTGAGGGCCGAGGTCCTCCAACGGAACGCCGAAGACGTCGGCGAGCGTGTCAGCGAACTCGTCCAGGCCGGTCAGCGTGGAGTCGTGCTTGCTGCCGTCGGGGCCGACGCACCGTACGGTGCGTGCCCGAAGCGCCAGTTCGCGGCCCTCCCGGTGACGGTGCACGATGAGCCAGCCGCGATCGGCGCCCGGGTCGTGCCGGTGCCGGTCGGCGCGCGCCGCGAATTCCGAGACCCGGCGGGGCGTCGTACGGAAGTCGAAGGAGGGCAGCAGGGCCGCCGGGTGGTGGTGGGCCCGCCACACCCCCTCCTGGAGGATCTCGAGGCGATAGCGGAACTTCCCCTGCTGGTGCGTGCCTTGGCGCAGCCGCAGCGGTTCCAGGAAGGGGTCGGAGAGGCCGATGTCGACCAGCCACGTCTCGCCCCCGGCCACGACGAGCAGGACGGTGTGCCCGCCCCAGCGCTCGTCGCCGAAGGTCTCCCGGTCAGCGGCCCCTTCCACGAGCGTGATGGCGAAACCGATGCTCTCCAGCAGCAGCGCGAAGGCGGCATTGATCTCGAAGCACTGGCCGCCGCGTCGACGGTGACCGAACTTGTCGACCAGGGACTCGGGTTCCAAGCTGATCGGCCGCGCCAACTGGATGTCGATGTTCTCGTAGGGCACGCACCGCTGCCACGCCCGGTACAGACCGCACAGCGTGGCCGCGTCGGCCCGAACCTGCCCGGTGTATCCGATACGTGCCAGCAGCACGGCGGCGCCGTCGTCCGGTGTCATCTCGCCTCCGGGGGCGGGGATACGGGTTCGCGCGGGCCGGGCCATGCGGCTTACAGCCGTTGCGCGGGCATGGGGCGGTGGCGTGCCTGCGGGAAGGTGATGGCCGTGCGCGCCGTGCCCACGGCGGGCCGGGGTGCGTGCAGCAGCGCCATGGCCTGCGCGCCGGTCAGCAGCAGGCCGCGTTCGTACGCATGGGCCGCTCTCTCGGCCGCCGCGCGAAGCTCGGGGGTGAGCGGCGGCAGATGGGCCACGAAGCCCCGGTGCAGGGCGGCCGTCGCGGGGTCGGTGAGCGCCGTCTGCCAGCCGCCGTTGCCCTGCGGCAGGGCACGCCGGTAGCCATGGCGCAACTGCTCCGCCCTGGCGACCACCGGCGGCACGTCCACTTCCTCCGGGGTGCGCAGCAGGCCCATGCGCCTGCTGAGGCTCCCGGCGCGCGGGGAGTCCAGGACGAGGGCGCTGGCGAACGTGCCGAGCCACAGGAGCAGCAGTGGCCCCGCCCACCACATGGTCCACGGCGCGTACAGCCAGCAGACGGCGGACACGCAGAGCGCGGCCAGGGAGTGGCGCAGGTAGCCGCTGGTCCGGGCGGTGAGCCGCGGTCGTCGGGCGGCGCGGCGCGCCCCGGCCCATCCGGCGTCCCGCCCGCAGACGAACTGAAGCGTGAACGCGGCGCGGCTCATCAGCCGCGCCGGTGCGGTAGCCAGCCACAGGAGGAGGTCCAGCAGGCCGTCGGCGAGCGCGGCTGCCCCGAACCTGCGACTCCCCTCCGCAGCCTTGGCCACGGTGCGCAGGCCGGGTGCGACGGCCGGGGTACCGGCCCAGGCGGTGCGCCCGGCCAGGTCCCAGACCACGAACGGCAGCGTGACCGCCAGGAGCACCTTGATCCCGGTGCCGCCGAGGCACCCGCCCGCCGACGTGGGCGCGGCGGCGCAGGCCGACCGGCCCTCCGGGTCGGCGAAGCCCAGGACGCAGCCGATGAGCAGCACGACCGCCGGGGCTCCGAGGTTGCGCACCGCGGCGAGAAGGAAGCGGGCGCGGGCGGCCAGGGGCAGGGCAGGGGTGCGCAGCAGGCGCAGGTTCAGCAGATCGCCCTGGTACCAGCGGTGGTCCCGGCGCGCGTGGTCGTGCAGCGTCGCCGGGCACTCCTCGTAGGAGCCGGCCGCCTCGGGCACGACGTACACATCCCAGCCCGCCCGGGCCAGCAAGCTCCCCTCGACGAAGTCGTGGCTGAGGATCTCTCCGCCCCACGGGGACCTGCCCGACAGGCGGGGCAGCCCACAGTGCGCCATGAAGGGGGCCACGCGGATGATTGCATTGTGCCCGTAGTACGTCCCAGCACTGCCCTGCCACAGGCGCTCGCCCCACTGCGGTACGTCCGCGCAACCGTACGTCGAAAACTGCTGGAGGCGGGCGAAGAGGGTCCGCCCGTTCACCAACCTGCTGGAGGCCTGGAGCAGCCCCGCACGCGGGTTGTGCTCCATGAGCCGTACGAGCTCCAGCAGGCATTCCCCGGACATCAGACTGTCAGCATCGAGGACGACCACGTACCGGTAGGCGCTGCCCCACCGCTCGCAGAACTCCGCGATGTTGGCCGTCTTGCGCCCCGTCTCGCGGTGCCGGCGCCACAGATGGCTGCGGGGCACGCTACGGCGCAACCGCGCCCAGGCCAACTCCTCCTCGACCCAGCAGTCCGGGTCGTCGGAGTTACTGACGACAAAGACGTCGAAGAGCCGGTCGGCCCCGGTCGCCCGCAGGGACTCATGGATGGCCTGGAGGTTGGCGAAGACCTGAGCGGTGTCCTCGTTCTTGATGGGGCAGACCAGTGCGGTACGCGCCGCAGGGCCCGGCCGCGTGCCCTCAGGTGGCTGCCGCAGCCCGGCGGGCGTGTGCCGCGAGCGCCGGGCGACAATGCCGAAGCTCCAGGTGAACAGGCCGGTGGCAAGGAGCAACGCCGGTATCGAGGCGAGCCCGGTGCACAGCAGCAGCGGTGCTCCGGCGATGCCCGCATCGGTGAGCAGCGCACCGTACCCGGCCAGCAGGGCCGCGAGCACCAGCGGGATCCCCAGGCTCATCAACAGCGACGGCGTCGCCCACGACCGCCCGGGCCGCCCGGTGTGCTCGGGTAACTCCGCTGTTATCGGCGGGTGTTCACCCTGACCTTCGATCGTGGTCGTGTGCACGGACTTCCCAGTCAGGATGACCCCCAGCGCGTTCAGACCCCGGACACGGACGGGTGATCACCCTTCCGGAGTCCGCCACGGGGCACTAGTGAATCGCCAGCCAAGCCGCACCGACACGTCTGAGGGGACTGAGAAATATGAGCACCAGTTCCTCCGCCGCCGTGGCGCTCGTCCGGCATCGGCCAGGCCCTCGAAGCCCGCCTGCCCTGCCCCCGCCATGGTCATTGCTGACTGGGCCTCCCTCGTAGGGCGCCAGATCGCCGCCCGGCACACCGGCGGGGCCGACGACCTGGAGGCGACCAGCGACCTCATCGACGACTGCGACCTCCCGGCGTGGTACCGCGCAGATCCACGCCTCCGCGTACTCCTCCCGCGCCCCGCACGCTGACGCAAGCCCCCCGGCCCTAACCAGCAGTGGTGATCTGGACCCCTCAGAGGAACAAGCACTCGCGGCGATCTCGCCCTGGCCGATTCCCCCGCGGTTCGGGCAGGGCAACGCACCGGCAGCCGGCTGACGCACAGGGCGTCCCGCCACGACGGGGAACACGGCGGGACCAGCCGCCGGTGTGCACTCCCCCACCGGCATCAGCGGCCGCCGCGCCCACATCGACGACACCATCCTCGGCCTCGCCCACAGCGACATGGACGTCGTGGAATTCCTGCACTGCGTCGGCGTTTTTCCGGCGGTCCGTCGCGATGCCGTTGAGCGGCTTGTGCCAGGCGTTGATGCCCATGTTGCCGAGGGCCGCGTGCACCCAGTCGTTGAGGTAGACGTAGCTCTCCGCAAAGGTAAGCCCGTGGACCAGGGACTCGCCGTACGCACAGCGAGTACGTGATGGTGTTGCCGGGTTCGGCGAAGGTCGGCGAGGGAGCGCACCACGAGCCCGCCCGTCGAGAGGCAAGGGCGGCCGCATCGAGAGTGGTATGCCCTACAGCACTGGGTAGCGCCTCAGGCGGGCGAACTGCTGGATAGGGGAAAGCTGCTGGACTTCGACCGCAGTTCGAGCCTCGGCTTGTCCTGGGGCAGGGGCTTGATGAGTGGGGGGACAACGCTCGTCGTAAGGACGCACACCTATTGATGCTGGGTAGACCCACGCGGGGCAGAGGGTAGCTGTCGCGGGCGCGGACGCCCAGCCGGGCACGCGCTGTGGGCGGGGGTGACGCCGGGCGGGGCCGGGCGATGAGCGGGAGGCGCGGGCGGCCCGTCCCGTTGGGCCCTTCCTTTCACTCCCAGGTGACGATGATGGGTGTGTGTGGGGGGCGGTCGAGGATGGATCGGCGGGCGGTCGCGGCCGGCAACTTCTCGATCACCCTGCCCTCGTCGGCCCCACCCTGCGGTCGTACCGGCGCGAGGCGCAATGCTGGAACCACGCCCATAATCCGTCCGAACCCAGACGCCCCATCATCGTTATCGCGACATACAGCCTAGGAATTGAGTCAGTTGAGATGACCTCTTGAAGCCTGCCTGGTGGGGCATTGCCGGCACCGCGGTCGACCTGCCGATATCGCGAACTGAACGTCTATCCGCCCGGTATTCGCGTCACTGCAGTGAAGTCTTGAAACTGATGGTGTCGCCTGATTAAGGTTCATTGGTGGGCGCATTCCTCGCCAGCCCCATCTCGCGGAGTTTAAGGGCTCGCCTTCACTCGGTTGAGTGCTCTTTTCTTGATCCTGTTGATGCCGATCGTTGCCGATTCGTACCGTGTTCTCTGCGCGCCAATGCATGCGGAAGGTCATGGATTGGCGTGTGTCGGGAATTTTGGTGACAGGCGAGAGGACGCAACATGGCTGAGGCCCTGAAAGACCGGAAGTTCAAGGCTCTCTTCGAGATGTTTGACCCGAGCGGTCAGGGCTATCTCACACGGGACGGGTTCCGTCGTTTCACCGATGCTGTCACCGGGCTCGTGCCGAGCGGCGACGTCGAGAACGCGACGGCCATGCGTAATGCATTCGAGAAGTGGTGGGAGATTCTCGCGCAGTCCGCCGACGGTAAAGGCGACAGCAGGATCGAGCGGGAAGAATTCGTGAGTATCATGCGGTCGCGAGTCACCTCCCCCGGGAATCTGGAAGAAGCCGTTCTGGCGATCGCAGATTCCTTAATGCGGGCGCTCGACACCAGCAAGGACGGCGTCCTGAGCAAGGACGAGTACCTCCGTATCTACACCCATCTCGGGATCGACGCTGAGCATTGCAGCGATGCGTTCAACCGGCTCGACAGGGATGGTAACGGCGTCATCAGCCATGACGAGTGGCGTACCGCGCTCAACGAGTTCTATCTCAGTGACGATGAATCCGCTCCGGGAAACTGGCTGCTGGGGCCGCTGACTCCGACTCGCCACTAATATGCCTTGGCCCCACATACGAGCCGCAAGTGTGCTCATGGCCGCTGTCTCCGGCGCAGAGACGATGATTTCCCGCGCCGTCGATTACTCCCTCGGAACGCAGCAAGGGGACGGGAGCTGGCAGAGCCCACCTGATCCGCGCATCACCGAAACCGCCCTGGGATGCCTGGCGCTGTCCGGCCTGTCGGATTCGGCATCCCGGTACGCGGTCCTTCGGGCGCGGAGTTGGCTCCGTACCGCCGATCCGCAGAGGCACCATCCTGTGGCGGAGTATGCGGAGAGGCTTCTTGCCGCTCTCGCGGGCGAAGCGACGCACAGGGAAGTCACTGATGTGAGCCATGCAGAGGACCTCATGCCGGATGTCTCCGCCGGCCCGGTCCTCGACTCGCGGCACCGGATGCTGGGCGTTCTGCGGGCCTGTGGCCTTCCTGCGCCACGGGCTGACGGGCGATCCGGGAGGCCGGTGGACAGGGGGCCCATCGCGCTCGCCGACGCCGATCTTCGGGCAGTGCGCTCCAGCGTAAGGACGGCCCTGGACAACGCAGGCGCATCGCGGACGAAGCCCTGGGCGCTGGTGGACCTGCTCGCCGAGCACGCCCTCCTTGAGGAGCGCTTCGGGGAGAGGGAGGAAGCGGACGCTGCCGTCCGGCGCCTTGGGAGCCTCCAGGCGCCGGACGGGTCCTTCTACGGAAACCCCCTCAGTACGTCCCTCGCATGCATGGCATTGACGGCTGTCGCCCCTGCGAGCGCTGCGCACCGGCGCTCGCAGGCGTATATCCTGAACAGCCAGCAAGCGGACGGCACTTGGCGGTTCCTGACCACTGACGTCTGGGACACCCATTTGGTGGTGCGGGCTTTTCGCGGAGAGCCGGCGTTCGATGCCCAAGCCCTCGGGCGCGCACTGGAGTTCCTCTACCGGGCTCAGCAGCCCGATGGGGGGTGGCCTTGCCGGCGGGGGCTTGAGTCCGACAACGACACCACCGCGGCAATGTTGCTCGCCCTGACCGACATACCCGAGGCAGCGGAGGCCGCGCAGCGGGCACTCGCTTATCTTGCCCGGCAGCAGAATGCGGCGGGCTTGTGGGCAACGTGGCAGGACACCAACGACCCGCCTGCTCCTGACGTCATCGCACATGTGCTCACCGCACTGGACCGGTACGAGGGTCGGCACACCATCGCCACGGGCGCGGCCCGCCGCTGGCTCAGCGAATACGCCGAGCACGCCAGTCACGCACCAGAAGGCTGGTCCGCGAGCTGGTACCGCGGAACTCCCTACGCGGTCTGCGAGATCGCCCCCGCCCTCCCGCCTGCACGTCGCGCAGTGGTAGCTGAACTGCGCAGGCTTGCCATGGCACAACGGCACGATGGCGGGTGGGCCCCCACCTCGGGCACCGAGAGCCTGCCGTCAGCAACCGGCCTTGCACTGACCGCCCTCAACCGGGCCCTCCGCAACAGTAGAGCGCAGGCGGCCCTCTCGTACCTGTCCGCCGAGCAACAGGATGACGGTAGCTGGCCGGGCCGACCGGAAATGCTGGGGCCCCGGCCACTGCTGAGCCACAGCCGGATCCAGACCCACGCTTTCACCGTCATGGGGCTCCGGGCGGTGCGGTCCCGCTTGCGTGCGCCGCAACAATCGACCCGCACGAGTTGGCCCCGAGAGCAGACCAGTAGCCCCGGGAGAGGTCAGGTATGACACGGGGAGCCGAGCACCGCCCGGTACCGCCGAGCCCTACCGATCCCTTCGCGCCTGGCCACGCCGTGCTCGCCGAGGCTCGGCTCAGATCGTGGGCGCGTGGCATCGGCCTGGCCACCACTGAAGAGGAAACCGCACGCCTGGCGGCTGCCGGGCTCTGCCGCTGGGCGTCCTACGTCCTGCCGGGTCATGGCGTGGACGACCTGGCTCTGATGGGGCAGTGGGCAGCCTTCGTCTGTGCGGTCGATGACGTCTTCGACGAGGTGCCCATGGCACAAACCGGGCTCAGCGCAGTTGAGTTGATGCCACAGCTGCTCAGCGTCCTCACGACGTGTCGGCCACGCACGCCATCGGAGTCACCGCGAGCCGCAGCCGCGAGTCCTCCGGTCGTCGCAGCCCTTGCCGACCTGTGGTGGCGCACCGCGCAGTCGGCACCGGAAGCATGGCGGCGCCGCTTCATCGCTCGTTACACGGAATTTGCCGAAGCCAGCATCGAAGAGGCGGAAGCAAGGTCGTCCGGAACGCCCCTGGACCTCCGGACCTACCTCCACATCCGGCACCGGAGCATCACCATGCTCCCACTGTTCGAGGTCTCGGAACGGCTCTGCGGCATCGTCCTCACCGACTTCTGGCGGAACCACAAGCTGGTACGCACCCTGCGGCACGCCGCCGTCCGCGCCGTCTCCTACGGAAACGACATCGCGTCCGCGGAAGTCGAACGCGCCCTGGGGCAGGACAACATCGTCTCCGTCATCTCCCAGGAGCAACACTGCGACCGCAGCTCGGCCTACGAACAGGCAGCCGCACACCTGCGCGAGCAGCTCCGCCTGGTGCGCGCCACGAGCGCGGAACTCGGCTCCGGGCCGGCCGGCGCCTACGCCGAGCTCATGACGAACTGGGTCAGCGGATCGCTTCGATGGCAGTCCGAGACTCGGCGTTTCGGCTCGGCACCCAACAAAGCCTCACTCGTCCGGTGCCTGCTGAAGGAAACAGGGCCATGGCAGGAGCTCCCGGAATGACCCCACCCTTCCCCATGACCACGCCCTCGGCCGTGCTGTCCGGCAAGACCTGTCTGATCACGGGCGGCGCCGGCGGAATCGGCTGGGCGATGGCCCGGCTGTTCGCGCTGCACGGCGCACAGGTCCATATCGCCGACATCTCGGAAGAGCTCCTGCACCGGGCTGCGGCCCACACCTCGAGCAGCCACCTTGTCTCGCGCCTGCACTGCCACCGGGTCGACGTCACCGACCGCGCGTCCTATGAAGCATGCATCACTGCCGTCCACAGGCAGTCCGGGCGCATGGACATCCTGGTCAACAATGCGGCCTTCGTCCGATGGTGCGACGTCGAGCAGATGACCGTCGAAGAAGCAGAACGCTCCATGCGGACCGGATACGACGCGATGGTCTACGGCGTGAAGGCCGCCCTGCCCCTGATGCGCGCGGCCGGCCGTGGGCGCATCGTCAACATGGGCTCGGCCACCGGGCTCGTCTTCACCAAGGGCCCGTCGGCCGCCTACGCTGCCTCAAAGGCAGCGATCGAGGCGTACACCCAGATTCTCCGCCTTGAACTCAAGGCATCTCCCGTGAGGGAGACCCTGGTCCGCCCCAGCACCGTCGTCGGCACCGACTTCTTCGGCAAGCACGTCGCCTCCAGCCGGCTGCCCAGGATCGCTGATTTCGTTCCCCGCTGCACACCCGAGCAACTGGCGGCAGCAGTACTACGAGGGCTCGTGCAAGACCGCGAAGTAATCGACTTCCCCCGCTATCTGCCGCTGATGTACCGGTGTTACGCCACCGCGCCGGAGCTCTTCAAGAAACTCGCCGCGCTGGGCGGCCCCGCCCGCCGGGACTTCTCACGCCACATGAACGGTGGCGCTGGACAGGACCCGGGCGCCGCGCCGCCGAGCTGGACAGGAGACCTGCGGTGACTGATTCGCCCCCGCGCTTCCCTTTCCCCAGCGGCGCCGCCGGCGAGCCCTCGACCGAATACAAGGGGCTCCGCGAGGACGAACCGATATCCGAGGTCTCGTGCCCTATTGGGGACCCCGTCCGGCTCGTCTGCCGCCACGCCGATGTCACCGCCGTCATGTCGGACCCACGTTTCAGCAGACGCCTCTACTACCCCGGCGCGCCGCGCTTCACTGCCGCCCGTGACGTGTCCTCCGACCCGGAGTCGATCCTCAACATGGACCCGCCTGAGCACACCCGTATCAGGAGGTTTCTCCAGCATGCGGTGAGCGCCCGCAACGTGCGTTCCTGGCGCCGACACATCCAACGGACAACGGACCACCTCCTGGATGCCCTGGCAGCCCGCGGAGGTTCGGCGGACCTGGTGACGGACTTCGCCGAGCCACTGCCCAACCTCGTGATGTGCGCACTGGTCGGAGCCCCGGCGAAGGACTGCACCCAGTGGCAGGAATGGTCCAACATGACCGTTTCCCTCACGAAGTACTCCGTGGACGAAGTCCGGGCAGGGCTCAAAGCCTTCGAGCGTTACGTCGCCGACCTGGTCAGAAGCAACGCCGCAACCGGTGACGGAGAGCTGATCAGCTCCCTCCGGGAGGCCCACATCGACGGCGAGGGCCTCGCTGAACACCGCATCGTCCGGTCCGTCCGCGGGCTCATCTTCGCCGCCTACGAGACCACGTCCAGTGCCATCGCCCACGGCGCCGCCCTGCTGCTGGCCCACCCCGAACAACGTGCGGCACTCCGCACGCACCCGGAGCTGATCGGCCCCGCCGTCGAGGAGATCCTTCGCTACTGGCCGCCTTTCGCGCACGGAGTGCCACGTCGGGCGACGGAGGACATTAAGCTCTCCGGCGGCTGCGTGCTGGCAGGCCAGGCGGTCATTGGACCCATCGCGGCCGCCAACCGTGACGAGCGCGCCTTCACCGACCCGGACACGTTCGATATCCGGCGCCACCCCAATCCGCACCTGAGCTTCGGCCAGGGCGCCCATTACTGCGTCGGCGCGGCACTGGCCCGCAGTGAGCTGGAAGTCGCCCTGAGCTCCCTGCTGGCCCGGTTTCCCGACCTCGCCCTGAGCTGCTCGCTGGAGGGCCTGCGGTGGCACGAGGGATTCCTGGTCCGCAGACTCGAAAGCCTGCCCGTCACATGGTGAGCGAACGACCGATGCGCCACCCGCGCTCGGATCCGACCCCGCGAGGAGCCCCGCAGTGACTGATTGGCCCGAACCGCCGACGCCGAACGCTCCGTCGTCCACCGACTACCCATCACCCCCTTGGAGGGCACGCGGCGAATTGTGGATGTCCGTCTTCCGGTCCCGTGAAGCGCTGACACTGCCCTGCGATCTCACACCCGTCGGCGACCGGCACACCCTGATCGTTTTACTCGTCCGGTACACGGAAGGGTCCCTCCGCTACGACGAATTCGCCGTCGGCTCCCTCGTTCGCAAAGGCAGGCACGCCGGCGTGCTCTGCCACCGCATCTGGGTGGACTCCGCCGCCTCCCTGAACGGAGGCCGACAGCTCTGGGGCATCCCCAAGGAGCTGGCCACCTTCTCCTGGAACGACAGGACCGTGGAGATCCGCGGCGAATCCGCGCCGATCGCAACCCTGCGGGTGGGCCCCCACAGCCGATGGCGCATCCCGGTGACCCACGTCCCCAGCGTCGGCTTCGGGCAGATCGCCACAGACCGAACGCTCCTCATCGGCCGCATCGCAGGACACCTCGGCACGAGCCGCATCACCCCCACCGCATGGCACGACTGCCTGCCCGCCCTCAATACGACAAAGCCACGTCTCACGCTTTCGGTATCGCAAGCCCGCTTCTTCTTCCCCGAGGGAACCCGCGTGGGCCGGGCAGACACCCAGACACCGAGTGCACGTCACGATGCACCGTGATCTCCCAGCACGCCGTACGTCGCGCTCAGTTCAGTTCCCGGCCGTGCTGGTGACGGTGGACGATGAGCCAGCCACGGTCGGTCCCGGGACTCCGGTGGTGACGGTTGGCACGTGCGGCGAAGTCCGACAGCCCGCGGGGAACCGTGAGGAGAGCGGGCGCGGAACCGGCCGTTACGTGTCCGACGGGTGAGGCGTGCCGGCCCCCTCGGATGAGCGCGGTCGGAGTGCAGGCAGGGCGGGGAGCTGGTCGAGCTGTGGCCAGCCACTGATGCGGGCCGATCGTCTATTGCGGCCTAAGGTTGTATCCCATGCGGTGAGTCTGCCGGCCGGATCTACTGGAGAGCGTGAGAGCCGCTGCCCGCGGGGAAACGCAGGGCTGCTTGCCGCGGACGTCTGCCCCCGGACGTCAGGTGGCTCCTACCCTCCACTTGAGTTCGGGGCCCGACTGACGGCATGACCTAGTCGCTTCGGCCCAGCCGTCATCTCGGCTGTATAGGCAGGCGTAGTTATCGTACTCGCCGGTCTTGTAGGGGGTCGCGAGCTTCTGACTATCGAGCGCAAACCCCCTGGCCAGGTTTTGATTACAGACCGAATGCCGCAGAGGGTAATGACCTTTTCCGTCACCGACCGGAGCAAACGTGATGCACTGCCCGGTCTCCAGGTTCCTCAGCATCTGGCCGCCTAAGCTGTACCCGGCGGTTTGCCATTGCTGATCCTTCGAGGCTGGCTTTGCGCACCGTTCCAGTCGGTAACTTCCGGATAGGCAGTCTCCCCGGGAGCCGATGCTCTGGATGGTGAACTGCCCGTTGGGAAACCCACCTTCGGCGAGGGATACATCTGGCGTGTGGACGGCTTCACGCTGCGGCGCGGCGGTAGCGGTCGAGGTTACCAGGGCGATGGACAGGAGGCCGCCTCCGGCCACGAGGAGGGCCGTGCGGGTCTTGGGGAAGCGCATAGATAATTCTTTCCTGGAGCGGGATCAGTAATACCGGGAAGGGGATCAGAATTCATCTCGCTCGCTATGCGAGTCCAGGCTATTTTCGGTCGTGAACGAGGCGACCATGCATCCTCTGAGCATGTAGATATGTTCGAAAGATTGCACCTTGTGCACGAGTTGCGCCGACCTCACGCTGTCGCCTTTTCGACGGCATGCGGCCGGTGTCGCGGACACCCAGGGCCGGGTGATAGGCGGGGGCTCCAGTTGCCAGCGCGTGGGACCAACCGCATGAGGCGGTGAGGCTGCCCCTCAATGGCACGGGCCGGATCGGTGCCTCCCGTGTGGTTCTCGCCTCCGCCCACGTGCGGAAGGGGGCAGCCACACAGGCCCGTCGTTCGGCTCGGCGGAGCTCGACGACGTAACCGGCCGTCGCCCTGGCTGCCGGTTTCGCGTTCCTCGCCTTCCGGTCCGGAGCTGCAGCAGTTCATCGGGGCGGCGGCGACCTGGTGCGACGGGCTCGACCACCCGGACGGCCCCGCGCTGGCGCATCACCTACGCACCATCGCCGACCACATCGAGGTTCCCGGGGACCGCCTCACGCAGGTATCCCGATACCTCGATGCCCTGCCCCCGGTCGCGCAGGAGGCCGGTCGGGCGCGTGCCCGTGCCAGCGCCGCCACGGCCTCTCACCCCACCACCCTGCCGCAGCGGCGAAGGCGCCCTCGCCAGCCGCACGGCCCGGGCACGGTGGGGGTCGAACCCGCGAAAGAGCCGGACAAAAGCTGGGGAAAACAACTGAGCGGTGTCGCCACCTCACTGAGCACGTATGACCTCTTTCAAATGGTCGGTTGAGGTGAGTTATGCCGCGGCGGGTTCATCGCGCGCCAGTCGCTGGTGCCGAGCGGCTTGCCGACGAGCTGCAGGAGATCGGCGGGCACGGCGACTGTGGTGCGATCGGTGTGAGTGGTCATGTCTGCGTTCCGGAGGGGCCGTTCGACGCCCATGCTGACCCGCTCGACGGCGACTTTCCGTCGCCGAGGCCGAACAGCCGTACGGCGTTGTCCTTCAGGATGAGGGGGCGTACCTCCTCCTTGAGCGGCAGCTCGGCGAAGTCTCGCAGCCACCGGTCCGGGGTGATCAGGGGGTAGTCGGAGCCGAAGAGGACCTTTTCGCGCAGCAGCGTGTTGGCGTACTGGACGAGCTGCGGCGGAAAGTACTTCGGTGACCAGCCGGACAGGTCGATCCATACCTTCGGTTTGTGCGTGGCCACGGCGAGGGCTTCGTCCTGCCAGGGAAAGGACGGGTGGGCAATGATGATGTCGAGGTCTGGGAAGTCGGCGGCGACATCGTCGAGGTGCAGCGGGTTGGAGTACTTCAGACGTACGCCACCGCCGCCGGGCAGCCCGGCGCCGATGCCGCTCTGGCCGCTGTGGAACAGCGCCGGCACGCCCAGTTCTTCCAGGGTCTCGTAGAGCGGGTAGACCGCCCGGTCGTTCGGGAAGAACGCCTGCATATTGGGGTGGAACTTGAAGCCGCGGATCTGGTGCTGCTCGACCAGGCGCCGCGCCGCGCGCACCGCCATCCGCCCCTTGGCCGGGTCGATGCTGGCGAAGGGGATGAGCACATCCGGATGCTCGGCTGCGGCTTCGGCGACCTCCTCGTTGGGGATGGCTGGGTAACCGGTGGTGGACTCGGCGTCCACGGTGAATACGACACAGGCCATTCGGCGTTCGCGGTAGTGGTCGGCAACTTCGGCGAGCTGCGGCAGGCGCTGGCCGCCCGGGCCGAAGTGCTTTTCGGAGGCGGCGAGGAAGTCCGGGGGCAGTGAGGGCCGTCCGTCTTTGGAGACCTCACAGTGCACGTGGACGTCGATCGCGGTGAGCGAGGCGACATCGAGCGCGGCGGTCATCCGGCGGCCCCCTGGCACGTAGCGGGCAGAGTTGGCATGGGGATGCCGTAGGTCTCCAGGCGCTCGCCGGCGCCGGAGGCCCAGGACTCGGCGATCGCGTCGGCGTCCCAGCCCCCGTTCAGGAAGGAGGTACGGATCTCGGCCGGGTGCGACCACAGCGAGAGGCGGTCGCCGCCGATGCCGATGCACTGACCGGTGACCTCGGACGCGGAGTCGGAGGCGAGGAAGACGACCAGTCCCGCGCAGTCCTCCGGCCCGCCGAAGGACAACGCCCGCCGGATTTCGGACGGGATCGGCTCACCGCGGTCGAGTCTGTCCACGTATGGTGCGAGGAACGGAATCGACCGGGTCATGGCGGTGGCCGCGTTGGGAATCAGCGCGTTGACCGTGACCCGGGCCTTGGCACACTCCATGGCCCATGTTCTGGCCATCGCCGCGATACCGGCCTTGGCCGCCGCGTAGTTCGTCTGACCGAAGTTGCCCCGCTGCCCGGCGGGCGATCCGGCCAGGATCAGCCGCCCGCCCTCGCCTGCAGTACGGAAGTGCCTCACGGCGGCGCGGGCGCAGGTGAAGGTGCCACGTAGATGGACGTCGATGACGGTGTCGAAGTCCTCGTCCGTCATGTTCCACAGCGCTCGGTCGCGCAGCAGCCCTGCGTTGGTCACCATGATGTCGAGTCGGCCGAACGCGTCGAGAGCGCGGGCGACCAACGAGTCCGCCGTCTCGCTGCTGCCGACCGCCGCCACCTCGGCCACGGCCTGTCCCCCGGCATCGCGGATGGTCTTGACGGCCTGCTCGGCCGCTTCGGCGTTGATGTCATTGACCACCACGCGGGCGCCCGCGCGGGAGAGGGCGGAGGCATACGCCAGCCCCAGCCCCTGACCGCTTCCGGTCACGACGGCGACCTTGCCCGTCAGATCCATGTTCGCTTCCTTCTCTCTTGGTTTCGGTGTGCGAGGGCGTCAGGAGTTCTTGAGCTTGCGGCGCAGGATCTTCCCGGCCGGTGACTTGGGAATCGCGTCGATGAACTCGACGGATCTGATCCGCTTGTACGGTGCGACCCGGGCGGCCACCCAGTCGAGGAGTTCCTGGGGAGCGACAGCCCGCCCGGTCACGACAAAGGCCTTCGGCGCCTCACCGCCCGTCGGATGCGGCACCGCGACCACCGCTGCGTCGGCGACGTCGGGGTGGGCCAGCAGCACGGCCTCGAGCTCCGCGGGCGCGACCTGGTAGCCCTTGTACTTGATCAGCTCCTTCAGCCGGTCGACGACGAAGAAGTTCCCCTGGTCATCGACGCGGGCGATGTCGCCGGTGCGCAGCCACCCGTCGGTGAGAGTTGCCGCGGTGGCCTCGGAGTCGGCGAGGTATCCAGCCATCACCTGTGGGCCGCGGACCCACAGCTCGCCGGCGTCTCCCGGCTCCACGTCCATGCCGCTGCCCGGGTCGACCAGCCTGGCCTCGGTGTCCGGCAGCAGCCGCCCGACCGAGCCTGGAGGCGTCACCGGGAAGTCCTCGTCGTGGACGCAGTGTGTGCCGGGGCTGGCCTCGGTCATTCCGTACCCTTGACGGATCACGCATCCAATGCGTTCCTCGGCGCGGGCTGCCAACTCCTCGTCCAGCGGAGCGGCGCCGGAAACCGCCGTGCGCATCGACGACACGTCGTACTCGTCGATCTCCGCGGCCTGGGCCAAGTCCAGGACTACGGGAGGGGCGAGGTGGCCGCGGGTGACGCCGTAGCGCTGCACGGCGCCGAGGAAGGGGCGCAGCCCGAAGCGCGGCAGGGTGACGATGGTCGCGCCGGCAAGCAGTCCCGCATTCAGGATGATCGTCAGGCCGTAGATGTGGAAGAAGGGCAGCGCAGCACACAACACGTCCTTCTCGGACATCTGCCAGGCGAGCCGCAGTTGTTCAAGGTTGGCGACGATGTTGCGGTGCGTCAGCATGACGCCCTTTGATGCGCCGGTGGTCCCGCTGGAGTACGGCAGCGCGGCGAGCGCATGGTCGGGGTCCGCGTCGAGCGGCGGAGGCGCCGGGAGGACGCCGGCCACCAGTTCGTCCCAGGAGCCGTGCTCGGGGTACGTGCCGATCACGAACACTTCCCGCATCCCGGCACGTTGTGCGGCCTCCAAGCCCTTGTTGGCGAAGGGCTGCGCCACGAGGAGCACGCGCGCCCGCGAGTCCATGAGCTGTTTGACGATCTCCCCCACCGTCAGCGCCGGATTGAGCGGGGAAACGGCCGCCCCGGCGCGGAGCGTGGCGTGCACCGCTACGGCGAAACGGGGCTGGTTGTGGCTCATGACCGCGACGACGTCTCCCGGCAGGACGCCCGCCGCCGCGAGTGCCGCCGCACCGCGGTCCGCGTCCCGTACGAGGTCCTGATAGGTGAGGACTTCGCCGGTGGCCGCGTCGATGACGGCTTCCTTCTGCCCGCGGAGCCGGGCGTCGGCGAGTACATGGTCCGAGAGGTGAGTGCGTGGGATGCGGAGTCCGGAGACGCGGCTGCGATAGATCACATGGGCTCCTGGGGAGGGGTCACTCAGGGGAAGTTTGGTATTTTTCCTACGGGCGTCAATAGAGTGTTTAGTCTCTGCACGGGCCTTCGGAGCGGCAGCGTGTCGGGGAGGATCTCTGTCGAGGGAGCAGAAGGAGTCAGCGTGGAAGACACCGGGACAAGCAGCGGGACGGGGCACCGGCGGCGTCCGCAGCAACTGCTGCTTGCGCTGCTCGGTACGTTCGTCCTGGATCGCCGGGAGGAGCCGACGCCCTCCCGCGTCTTCATCGAGTTGCTCGGTGACCTCGGAGTCAACGAGATGGCGACGCGCGCCACGCTGAGCCGCATGGTCGGAAAGGGACTGCTGGACAAGCGGAAGGACGGGCGGATCGTCGTCTATGGCCTCACCGCCGAAGCCGAGAAGATGATCCGCGACGCGGGCAAGCGGGTACGTTCGTCGTCGCCGTTCACCCCCGCCGATGACACGTGGACGCTGTTCACCTTCTCCTTGCCCGAGAGCCGACGGGAGGCACGTGACCAGCTACGGGCACGCCTGGTGTGGGCCGGCTTCGGCTGCCTGCGCGACGGACTGTGGATCGCGCCGGGCCGCCCCGATCTCGACGACGCCTTGAGCCCTCTGACCGACTCCATGGCGGACGTGGGCGGCTTCCTCGCGCAGCCCCTTCCCGGCACCCCGATGACCGCCTTCGTTGAGCGGGCCTGGGATCTGGTGGGCCTGCGCGCCGAGCACGACCGTTTTCTGGATCGGTGGGGCCGTGGATCTGTGCCCAGGGGAAATCCGGCCATGGTACTGACCTCCTTGGTCGCCGATTGGCTGCAACTGCTCCGCGCCGATCCCGGGCTGCCGGCGCGGTACCTGCCTGCGGACTGGCCGTCGTCGAAGTCCTCGGACACGTACTGGAACCTCTGGGAACAACTGGAGAAGCCCGCGCACGACGCCTTCGACGAGCTGGCCGGTTCGGCGCGCTTCTAGGCGGGCGTCACACGGACGGGGATGCTCGCCCAGCCCTTGAGGGTGTTGTTGAGTTTCGGCACCGGCTCCCCGGCGAGTTCGACACCGCTGACCCGGGAAGCGAGTGCGGTGAGCACAAGGTCCGCTTCGAGGCGGGCGATGGGCTGGCCCACGCACTGGTGCACACCCATGCCGAAAGCCACGTGACCTCCTGCCCGGTGGGTGATGTCGAAGCTGTCCGCGCCCACGCCCCAGTGCCGCGGGTCCCGGTTGGCCGACCCGAGGAAGAGCAGCACCTTGGTGCCCTCCGGGATGCGGACCCCGGCGACCTCGGTGTCGCGCGCAGTGGTGCGGAAGAACGTCTGCACCGGCGATTCAAAGCGCAGCGCCTCGTCGAAGGCGAACTTGGCCAGCGAGGGATCGGCGTGCAGGCGCCGCCACTGCTCGGGGTGCGTGGCCAGTGCGTACAGGGAGTTGGCGATGCCGTACACGGTCGTGTCGACACCGGCGCTCAGCAGGGACCGCACGAGCAGCGGTGCCTGCTCGTGGGTGACCTCGCCGCGGTCGGCTGCCTCCCAGATCCGGGCACCGAAACCACCAGGGGCCAGCGACTCCCGGCGGCAGCTTTTCATGCCCCATTCCTGGACCGGAGCCGCCGTCTCCAGTGCGGCTTCGAGCAGGTCGTTGTGCGGGCCGAAGGCGTTGAACGCCAGCGCTCCGTAGGGCAGCAGGTTCTCCCGACCGCGCTCGGGCAGACCGACGGCGTCGGGGAACACCTTCAGTGGGTAGACCTCGGCGAGGTCGGTGACCGCATCGAACGTGCCGCGCGCCACCAGCCGATCGGCCAGCTCCTCGGCGAAGGGCCGGAAGGTCGCCCGCAGTTCGCGCACGGCACGGGGCGAGATGACTCCAGCCATCGCTCGGCGTGCCACTGTGTGCTCCGGCGGGTCGGCCTCCAGCAACAGGCTTGGCGCCCGCCAGGGCTTCTCCTTCTTGAAGTCGGACAGCCCTGCTCCTCGGCTGGAGACGAAGGTCTCCCAGTTCTGCAACGAAGCGTAGACCTCTGTGTACCTGCCCATGGCGAGCACGCCGTAGCGTGCCAGCCGGACCACGGGCCCGGCATCCCGCAACCGCGCGTGGAAGTCGTACGGGTCGGTGAGGATGCCGTGCCCGAAGGGGTCATCGTCCAGGGCGGGCACCTTGACGTCGGCCACGGTGTCGCTGTTCATGTCGTGAGTCTCCCCGGGGTCAGAGGTCGAGGACGAGGCGCGGGCAGGCGGCGCGCGAGACGCAGATCATCATGGTGTCCATGGCGGCCTGCTCGCCGGCGGTCAGGAGAGAGTCCCGATGGTCGACCTCCCCGGCCAGGACGGGGGTTTCGCAGGTGCCGCACGTGCCTTCCTGGCAGGAGGACAGGACGTGCACGCCGGCCTCCTCGACAGCTTGCAGGATCGTCTTCTGCGGAGGCACCGTCACCGTGACACCGGTCTGGGCGAGTTCCACCTCGAAGGGTTTGTCCAGTACCGGGGCGTTGTGTTCCTTGGGCGCGAAGCGCTCGACATGCAGTGCCCCGGTGGGCCACGCCGCGCAGTGCTGGTCGATGGCCTTCAGCAACGGTTCGGGGCCACAGCAGTAGACCAAGGTGTCCTTGTCCGGGGCACCGAGCAGAGTTCCGAGATCGAGGATCCCGTACTCGTCCTGAGGGCGGAGCGCCACGCGCTCTCCGTAGGCCGCCGTCAGGTGGCCGCTGAAGGCCATGGTGGCTCGGCTGCGGCCACCATAGCCGAGGGTCCACTCCGCTCCGGCGGCCTCGGCCGCGGCGACCATGGGCACGATCGGGGTGATGCCGATGCCTCCGGCGATGAAGACGTAGCGCTCGGCCTTGGCCAGCGTGAAGTGGTTGCGCGGTCCGCGGACCCGTACGGTGCTCTCTTCCCGCAGCTCGTCGTGGATCCGCCGGGAACCGCCGCGGCTGTCCGGCTCGCGCAGGACGGCGACCCGCCACATGGAGCGGTCCGCAGGATCGGAGCACAGCGAGTACTGCCGCACCAGATTTGGAGCGAGCATCAGGTCGAGGTGGGCACCGGGGGTCCAGTCGGGGAGGTCCGCGCCGTTCGGGTCACGCAGTTCCAGCGATATGACGCTGTCCGCCTCAGCGGTTCTGCGGGTGACCACCAGGTCGAGTTCGGCTTCCTCATGGTTGCCGTTCATGGCTCGGCTCGTCTCCTCTCAGATCTCGGGGCCGGTGCGGCAAGCGGCTTGCGGGGCGGAGAGGGAGGTTGCTCCCTCTGCCGGCCGAGCCGTCGACATGGTTGTCGGGGTGGGCGAGCAGCCACTGCCACAGCTCAACCGGCCCCTCGGCCTCGTACGACGTACCGCACCAGCACCAACCGCGCAGGCGGTCCGTGCCGGGGACCCAGACGACGCGGTAGACAGCGTCACCGGTCAGCATGGCGGAGGGGGCAGGGCGGGACATGCTCATGACACAGCCAGGGATTGCCGCTCGTTCGTGCCCCTCGCTTCCGAACCGGCCTCGGTCAGGCGCTTGAGGAGGCGACGGGCAGCCAGTCCACCGGTGTCGATGTTGATGCTGAGCTCCTGCGCTCCGGCCGACTCGGAGGCAATCACCTGCTCGAGCTTGTCCAGGGCCGCGACGTCCTGGAGAACCACGGTGCGGTTGTTCTCCCGAAGGAAGTCGGAGACCTCCTGGTCCTCCAGGGCGAAGTCGCGGGCCACGGCCCAGAAGTCGTGCGTGCTGTGCTCGGTCTCGGGGGTAATGGCATAGACGACCTCGACGTGGAAGGCGTGCAGGTCACTGCCGTCCGCGTTCGGGCCGGGCGCACCGACAGGGGCGATGCGGGAGTGCAACAGGTACAGGCACGGGGCGTGGTACTCGATGTCCTGCCAGCGGGTGATGCGCCCGGTGATCCCGGTGGACTTGGCATAAAACGGCGGGCACTCCGCGTCGTCCATGTGGCGGCTGACGTGAACAACGCCGGCTGCCTCATCGACCTCGGTGGTGATGGGC
The DNA here is from genome assembly GCF_000720485.1 of Streptomyces ochraceiscleroticus. Taxonomy (GTDB): domain Bacteria; phylum Actinomycetota; class Actinomycetes; order Streptomycetales; family Streptomycetaceae; genus Streptomyces; species Streptomyces ochraceiscleroticus. The sequence continues at coordinate 121,156 of NZ_JOAX01000004.1, forward strand.
GTCTCCGCCACCTCAGGGGTACCGATGTAGCCGCCGTGCAGGTACGTCTCGTGAGAAAGGTCCAGCAGGTTGTCGACGAGGAGTCCGTACCGGGCCGCCAAGGGCTCCATGCCGCAGACAGTCGTGTACCTCGGCGAGTCCAGCCACGGACTACGTGGGATCAGGGTCTCATCGGCCTTGTCGCGCTCGCCGATCCACACCCACACGAAGGAGTCCTGCTCCTTGACGGGGTAGGTGTTCAACCGGGCCGTGCGCGGCACGCGGGCCTGGCCAGGAACCGCCGTGCACACGCCGTTCGCACCGTAGGTGAAGCCGTGGTAGCCGCAGACGACGCTGTCACCCACCAGACGGCTCGGCGTCTCCGACAACGGGAAGCGGCGGTGAATACAACGGTCGGCCATCGCGGCGACCTCGCCGGCTTCCGTACGCCACAGGAGAACCGACTCCCCGCACACCGTGCGGGTGAACAGCTCGCGGCCCACCTCATGGGCATACGCGGCGACGTACCACTGATTACGAGGGAATGGTGACACGGCTCCTCCAACAAGGCACGGGGAACAGCTTGTGGCGCGGTCAGAGCCCACAATGCCGTCCGCCACCACACCAAATCAGCGCCGCTTCCGGATAACGGAAGCAGAGGGAGGATCTCCTGAGGCCCGTGTCAGACCTCTGGCCCCCCGGTCATGGCTGCTTCAGCGCATCCCACCACTGCTCGGCGAGCACATCCACCAACTGCTCACGGTCATGCGGAGCCTGACGCACAGCCGTGAAATACATGGTCCTCTCCATCTGAGTGATCAGCGTGACGAGACGCAGTCGCTCACGATCGCGGTCTGCCCCGTCCGTGAACGCGGCCAGATGCCTCGTCATGGCATCCGCCGCACGGTAGACACTCTCGAACCAGCGGGCCGCCACCTTGGGCTCAACGGCCACTGCCTGCTCGAAGGCCTCGAAGCGGAGCCTGTCGCGCTCCCACCAGGCGACAGCGCGGTCGACCCACTCACGGACCGACTCCAGGGAAGGGTCCGCGATCTCATCGAGACGGCGATGGAACGCCACCACCGTGGGCTCGATGCGTTCCAGCAGGGCGATGACCACTTCGGCCTTACTCGGGAAGTGCAGGTAGAACGTGGCCCGGCTGGCTCCCGCCGCCGAGGCGATGTGTGCCGTGCTCACCGCCGCGTAGCCCCTGTCACGAAAGGCCTCGAAGGCCGCATCGACGAGCCGCTCCCGCGTGAGTCGCTTCTGGGCCTCCCGCAAGGACTCACCGGCCGACTGGCCCGCTTTGCTTGCTTCCGTCACTCGTGTCACGCCCCTGCGTCCGCCGGCTGCCCGCTCCGGCCAGGGTGCGGCGTCGCCCCACCCACCGAAGTCGCGATCATGCCAGCAAATTTACCACTGGACGCGTATCTCTTTACTAGACACGCGTCTAGCCTAGTGGCATGGTGGCCCGCACCACGCCAGTTCTGCCGCTTACCGGCAGGCGAGCTCAAGGAGGAGTCGGATGAAGCTGGAAGGAAAGGTCGCTTTCGTCACCGGAGCCGCTTCAGGCATCGGGGCCGCGACGGCCCGGCTGTTCGCCGCCGAGGGAGCCACGGTCATCGGAGCGGACCTGTCCGCCGAGAAGGTCAAGGACGCGCTCAAGAGCGTCGACGGGGCTGACGGCATCGGTCTGGACGTCAGCGACAGTGCCGCGGTGAACGCCGCTTTCGCCTCGGTGGAACGCGAGCACGGGCGTCTCGACGTCCTGGTCAACGCTGCGGGTGTCAACGCACCGACCAAGAAGGCCAACGACCGTCTGGTCGAGATCAACGTAGCGGCGTTCCAGGCCGCGGGCCGAGGGGAGGCCTACCACCCCGACTTCCTGAGCGAGACCACGGACGAGGACTTCACCAAGGTCCTGGCGGTCAACCTGGTCGGGCCGTTCTACTGTCTGCGCGCGGCGGCTCCACTGATGCGCAGGAGCGGTGGCGGCTCGGTCGTCAACATCGCCAGCGTGGCCGCGCTGGTGGGCGCGCCCATGCCGCTGTACTACCCGGCGTCCAAGGCGGGAGTCCTGGGGCTCACCCGGGCCGCGGCCGGCGAGCTGGCCCCGCACCACATCCGGGTCAACGCGGTTGCCCCCGGCGCGGTGGACACCCCGCTGCTGAACGCACAGCCGCCGGAGATCGTGGCCGGCCTCGTCTCGATGCAGCCCATCAAGCGGCCCGCCACGCCCGACGAGCTGGCCCGCACCATGCTCTTCCTCGCGTCCGACGACGGCGCCTACTACACGGGCCAGACCCTTTCACCGTCCGGCGGCCTGCACATGTGACCGGGCGGTCTTCTCGTCATGAACCTTCCACACAGGAGAGGCACAACCGTGATCAACGAAGACCACAGCGGACTGGACGCCGCAGCCCTGCGCAGGATCCAGGCCACCATCGAGAGCGACATCGAAGCCGGACGGTACGACGGCGCCAACATCATCGTCGCGCGGCACGGTGAGATCGGCCTTCATGCCTCGATCGGCTGGTCCGACCGGAAGGCCGGCCGCACCGCCGCTCCCGACGACATCTACCGGATCTTCTCGATGACCAAGGCGTTCACCAACGTCCTCGCCCTGCAGGCGATAGACCGCGGCGAACTGGCGCTCACCACCCGGGTCGTCGACGTCATACCCGAGTTCTACGGTCGCGACCGCTTCCGCACAGCGCGCAAGGACAGGGTCAACCTCGCTCATCTGCTCACCCACCGCGCGGGCCTGGTGACCACGCCGACGCCGCTGCCGTACGACGAGCTGGGCGACCTCGGCAAGGTCATCGACGCCATCTGCCAGCTCGATGTGGTCGGGGAACCCGGCACGACGCTCAACTACTCACCGGCGCTGAACCACGCGCTGATCGCCGAGATGGTCCGCCGCGCCACCGGCGCCGAGTCGGTGCGCGACTTGATGAAGCAGGAGATCTTCGAGCCCCTCGGCATGGGCAGCACGGCTCTCGGCGCCCCCCGGAAGTGGGCCGAGCGCTACGTACCCGTCCGAGCGAGTTTTCCGGACGGCGGCTGGCTGTCCAGCGCGGATGTCGAGGTGATGGAGGAGATCATCACCGAGGAAGCCGAGATGCCCTGGGTCGGTGCCGTGTCCACGGCCCGGGACATCCACTCCTTCGCCGAGATGCTGCGCCGCCGCGGCGAGTACGACGGCAAGCGCGTCCTCTCCCCCGCGATCCTGGATCTGGCCACCACCAACCAGACCGGCGATCTGCCCAACGACCTCTACCGGGCACTGGCCGAGGCGCGCGGCTGGGACGTGCCGCCGGGCAACTTCGGTCTCGGTTTCGCCCTGTCCGGAACCGGCACGCACGCGTCCTTCTTCGGCTCGACCACCAGCCCGCGTACGCACGGCAACTACGGCGCCGGCTCCACGCTGTTCTGGGTGGACCCCGAACGGGACCTGACCTTCGTCTGCCTGACTGCGGGCGTCATGGAGGAGAGCGAAAACGTCCTCCGCTTCCAGCGACTGTCGACGTTGGCCGCGGCCGCCGCGCTCTGACCCGGCCGTTCCCTGCCGACCTCTCCCCCGGCGGGTCGGCGGGAAGTGCGCCCTTTCTCTGCCGGGGAGTTCGGCGCCCATGCCGTTGATCCCCTTGTTCCCCTCCTCCCCCTCATCCTCGGAGTGATCAACAGATGACTCAGCTCGCCGGCCGACCGGCCCCACCGTCGGAGTTCGACCTCTTCAGCGACGCGTATCTGCGCGACCCGGCCTCGGCCTTCGTCCGTGCCCGTAAAGAAGCACCGGTCTTCTGGAATGAAGCGCTCGGCACATGGGTGGTCACCCGCCGCGCCGACATCGACGCCGTCCTCATGGACTGGGAGACCTGGTCCTGCGAGGCCAACGGCGGACGGCTTCCCGTGCCCGACGAGTACGCCGATGTCGTACCGCCTGAGCTGATGGCCGAAATCATGATCGGTATGGATCCGCCGAAGCACACGGCGGCCCGCAAGGTCGCCCAGCGCGGATTCCTCAAGCCGGTCATCGAAGCCCTCGCGCCGGAGATCGAGGCCCGCGCGCACCGGATCCTCGACGGCTTCGCTCATCTCGGCGCCGCCGAGCTGATGGAGACGTACTGCCTGGAGCTGACGACCCAGACGCTGATGGCTCTGCTCGGCCTGTCCGCCGAGGACGAGCCGATGATGCGCCAGCTGCGCGACGATCACTTCCGGGTGCTGGCGAGCGGCCGCGAGCCGATGCCGGAGCCCGAGCGCAGCGAGGTCTGGGCCCGCTACGTCGCTGCCCAGCTGCGCCTGCGGCAGCTCGCGCAGGAACGCCGGGACGGTGACGGCGGCGACATCATCAGCCTGATGGCCATGGCAAAGAACCGGGAAGGCAACGATGCGCTGTCCGTGGAGCGCATCGCCATGCACCTCACGGAGTTCGCCGCGGCCGGCACCGATACCACCGCGCAGGCCATGGCCAACGCGATCCTCTTCCTGTCGGACGCCCCCGAGCAACGTGCCGAAGCGCAGGCCGATCCGACCCTCTGGGCCCGGGTGTTCGAGGAGACCGTACGGCGTCGCCCCTCCGCGCCATTCGCCTCGCGCGTGGCCACCCACGACGCGGAGATCGCCGGAGTGACCATCCCCGAAGGCGACATCGTGTGGCTGGCGCTGGCCAGTGCCAACACCGACTCGGCCGCGGTCGTCGACCCCATGCGCTTCGACATCCACCGCGACGGGCTCGACGACCACGACCACTACGCCTTCACCAAGGGCCGCCACACCTGCCTGGGTGCGCCCCTCGGCCGTACCCAAGGCGCCATCGGACTGCGCGTGGCCTACGAGCGGCTGCCCGGTCTGCGAGCCGTGCCCGACCAGAAGCAGGACTTCCTTCCCCTAGCCATGCTGCCCATCCGCCGCAGCCTCCAGGTCACTTGGACCCCGAGCGACGCCAAGGCCCCCGAGAGCAAGGAGCACTGAGATGACCGCCTTCGTCCGCAACCAGTGGTACGTCGCCGCCTACGGCCGTGAAGTGGGCCGCGAGCTGCTTGGCCGCACCATCCTGGGCGAGCCGATCCTGCTGTACCGCACCGAGGACGGCCGTGCCGTGGCCATGTCCGACCGCTGCGTGCACCGGCGCTTCCCGCTCTCGCAGGCGCCGAGCCGTCTGGACGGCGACCGGGTGGTCTGCGGCTACCACGGCTTCACCTACGGCACCGACGGCGGGTGCGTGTACGTTCCCGGGCAGCAGCGCATCCCCCGTACGGCCCGGCTGAACACCTACCCGGTGATCGAGCAGGACTCCTTTGTCTGGGTGTGGATCGGCGACCGTGAGCCGGGCGACACGGTGCCACCGCGCGCGCCGTGGATGGACTCGCCCGACTACACCGTCGTCTCCGGCATGGAGCCCATCGACGGCGACTACGGGCTGCTGGTCGACAACCTCATGGACCTCTCCCACGAGACGTACCTGCACGGCGGCTACATCGGCACCCCCGAGGTCGCGGAGACCCCCATCACCACCGAGGTCGACGACGCCGCCGGCGTTGTGTACGTCAGCCGGCACATGCACGACGCGGAATGCCCGCCCTTCTATGCCAAGTCCACTGGCATCGAGGGGCGCATTACCCGCTGGCAGGACATCGAGTACCACGCGCCGGGCCTCTACCTGCTGCACTCCCGCATCGCGCCGGTGGGTGCACCCGCCCCCAACGCCGACGGCAGCGACCCGCACGCCTTCCACACCGAGGTCGTCTACGGCATCACACCGTCGACGGAGACGACCACCTACGACTTCTGGGCGGTGGCCCGCGACTTCGCCCTCGGAGACCAGGAGGTCACCGACTTCTTGCGAGAGAACAACCACACCGTGGTCATGCAGGACGTCGTCGCCCTCAATGTGCTCCAGCAGTCCCTGAGCACCGAGAAGGCCGGCTACCAGGAGCTGAGCATCAACATCGACACCGGTGGCCTGGCCGCCCGCCGCATCCTCGCCCGCCTGGCGCAGGCCAACACCGAGCAGCGCTCCGTGGCAACGGCCCGATGAACCCGCTGCACCCCACCGTTCTCACCGGCGACAACGTCTTCCGCATCCACTGGATCCTCGGAACCGACAGGCTGTTGGCCGTCTGCCACTGCGGGGCTGAACGCGAATTCGAAGATCCGGTACTGCTGTGGGACTGGCTCCTGGGCCATCCCAACGACCACCGGGCCGGTCCTGAGTCCGAACCTGCCGTCGCCCCCCAGCCCCTCCACGAGGTCTTCGCCTGAAGGCCGCCCGGCTCAGCAAGGAAAGCACCATGACCACCACGACGCCTGCGCGCACCGAGGTCGAACTCGACCTGCGCCTGGAGCGCAAGGAGACCCTCGCCGACGGGGTCGTCCGTCTCATCCTGAAACACCCTGCGGGCGAGCCGCTTCCCGCTTGGGAGCCCGGCGCCCACATCGACCTGCTCCTCGGCCCGGACCTCGTCCGCCAGTACTCCCTGTGCGGCGACCCCGCCGACCGCTCCGTCCTCCAGGTGGCCGTCCTTCGCGAGGTGGCGGGCCGCGGCGGCTCCCGCCACGTGCACGACGCACTCGTCGAGGGAGACACCGTCCGGGTACGCGGTCCCCGCAACCACTTCGCCCTGGTCGACGCCCCGCGGTACCTGTTCATCGCGGGTGGCATCGGCATTACCCCCATACTCCCGATGATCAGCGAAGCCGAACAGCGCGGTGCGCACTGGCGGCTCATCTACGGCGGACGCACCCGCACGACCATGGCCTTCGCCGGGCAACTGGCCCAGACCTACCCAGACCGAGTGGAACTCCGTCCCCAGGACGAGACCGGCCACCTCGACCTCCAGACGCTGCTCGGGACGCCGCAGCAGGACACGGCGATGTACTGCTGCGGCCCCGAGCCGCTGCTCAACGCGGTCGAGGAAGCGTGCGCCGGCTGGCCCGAAGGCGCCCTGCACATCGAGCGGTTCGTGCCGAAGGCACGCGAAGACGACGGCCCCGCCACTGCCTTCGAAGTCGAACTCGCGCAGTCCGGCCTGACCCTGACGGTGCCGACGGACCGCTCCATCCTGGAGGTGGTCGAGGAGGCCGGGGTCGACGTCCTGTCCTCCTGCCAGGAGGGCACCTGCGGCAGCTGCGAGACCGCCGTGCTGGCAGGCGAGCCCGACCACCGCGACTCGCTGCTCAGCGAGAGGGAGCGAGCTGCCGGAGAAGTGATGTTCGTGTGCGTCTCCCGGTCCCGCTCTCCCCGCCTGGTCCTCGACCTGTGATTCACCGTCACCGCGCGGCCCGGCCCCCAGCAGGGCCAAAGACTGGTGCCGCGCGGTGACGGTCCCGGGTGGTCCCACCGGTGACCACCGCGACTCCGGACGTCACAACGCCTCCAGAACCGCGTTGCTGAACTCGGCGGTCAAGGCGGCTCCGCCCTGGTCACGGGTGAGTGCTCGCCCGATGCGGTAGACCTGCCCGACCGCCGCATCGATCCTGGCGGCGGCGGCAGGTTGTCCGAGGTAATCGAGCATCATGGCGGCCGACAGCATCTGGGCCGTCGGGTTGATCACGCCCTGTCCGACGATGTCGGGTGCCGTGCCGTGTGCGGGCTCGAAATAGGCGTAGTCGTCGCCATAGCAACCGCTGGGCGCCATCCCGAGGCCGCCGACCAGCGCGGCCGCGGCGTCGGACAAGATGTCGCCGTACATGTTCGGCAGGAGCACCACGTCCAGCTCTGCGGGACTCGCGACGAGCCGCCGGGCCAGGTCATCGGCCAGGTAACTGGTCACCCTGACGTCGGGATAGCCCGCGGCCACCTCGAGGGCCACCTCGCGGAAGAGACCGTCCGTACGTGGAAGGACGTTGTGCTTGGTCCCGATGGCGACGTGGCCGGTGCGCCCGGACTCCACCGCCCGCTGTCGGGCCAGGTCGAAGGCGATCCGGGCCACCGCCGCCGTCCAGCGGCGGGTCACCACCTGCACCGCGAAGGCCCCGGGGCCGCCGGCGGCGATCGGGCGGCCTGTCCGATCCGTGAGGCCCCATCCCTCGGTGTCGGCGAGGTCGCCTTCCACGCCTGCGTAAAGTCCTTCGAGGTTCTCCCGCACGATCACCAGATCGAGCCGGGCGCCGTCACGCAACGGGCGGAGGGTGTTTGGCAGCGTGCGCACCGGGCGTACGTTTGCGTAGGTGCGCCTTCCCCACCGCAGGTACTGCAGGGCGGGTATCGAGCGCCCGCTCGCCGCACCGAACAGGGTCGCGTCTGCGGCATCGACGGCGGCCCGCACCGCGGTGAGGTCGTCAACGGCGTCCGGGGGGACACGAATCCAATCGACATCGGCTCCCGCCGCCTCGACGAGTCGAACCGTCGGCTCGACGACCTCCGGGCTGGCATCGTCCCCGGAGAAGACTGCGACCTTACTCATGGTGTTCTCCTCGGTCCCGGACTCGGGCGATACGGTCGGCCCCGAGTGTCCCGACCCAGATCTCGTTCCCTACGGGCGCGGCGACAGTAGCCAGCCCGAAGGTCGGGTCCTTGCTGCGGAACACCGTGCTCACCTCGGAGTTGGCCGGATCGATCCGCATGATGTTGTAGCCGGCCGGGCAGTCCGTCCCCTCTCCCGCATTGCAGGTGACGATGTCCTGGTACGTCAGGTCCTGACCGGTCGTCAGGATGGTTCCATCGGTGCCCCACCGAAGGTTGTCGGGCAGGAAGTCAAGCTTGGCGATGGTCCTCAGCGGACCTCCGGCCAGGGGCAACCGGACCACACGGCGCCCAGGCCAGGCCGCGACGATCACCGCATTCCCGTCGGGTGTCACAAGGAGGCCGTTCGGTCCTCCCATCGCGCTGCCCGGCACGGTCCGCCAACCGTTCCCGGTCCGCCAGACCCGGACGTCGCCGGTGTCCTCCCTGTCGAACATCGCCTTGAAGCTGTCCTTGCGCGCAGGGTCGAAGAAGTTGGTCACGGCGAAACCCGAACCGTCGGGCAGTGAGGCGACCCCGTTCCCCGAGGTGTGAGAGGGCATCAGCACACAACCGACCCAGGTGGCGACAGGGCGCGCCTTCGAGAGGTCGAGGTCGAACGCCTCGATCGCCTCGCGTCCGCCGTGGTTGACCACGAGCAGCTCGGCGCGGTCCGAAGCGGTGGTACGTACGTCGATGCCGTGGGGTGCCACCGTGGCCGCGTCCGGTGGCCCCGGGCAGTCCGGGTAGCGCTTCCGGTCCGGTCGGGGCGCCGGGGCATGGGCCGGCCAGACCTCCGTCACCTGCCTGTTCGTGGAGTCGACGGCCTCAAGCTTGCCGGGCTCCTTGCCGTGCTTCTGGGAGCTCACCACGACCCACGGCGTGCCGGGCACCGCGAACAGGTCCTCCGGACGCTGTACTCCGTTGATGAAGCTCTGCCTGGCGGGAGCCTGAGACGTCTTGCCCGCCGCCGGGGAACCCGGACCACCGTCTCCTGCCGTGCAGCCCGCCAGGATCAGGGTGAGGAGGGTGGCCCCTACAGCGCCGGCGGTGCGCAGCCTCGTTCTCGGACGGGTCACAGTGCCTGCTCCTTCCCGGAGAAGCCCGACCCGCTCGGCGCGGCGGGCAGGAGATCGGTCAACCCGAGGTTGGCCAGGCATCGGCCGAGCTCCGCTCGGTAGGTCTCGATGTTCGCGAGCTTCACCTCGTCGTAGCCGCGGACCAGTGCGGGAAGGCCGGCGACCTCGACGCACAGGTCCGCGTTCGTCGGCGACAACACCGTGCCCAGGGATTCGATGACCGTTCTGTACTCGGCCAGCAACTGCCGCTCCAGGCGTCGGATCCGGTCGCGGCCGAACGGGTCCAGCCTGGTGCCGCGCAGCACGCGCGCGGCGTAGAGCGCACGGAACACATGCCTGAACCACGGTCCCAACCGAATCTTGCGTGACATGCCAAGTGCCTTGAGGACCGGGGGGTGGAGGTTCCAGTGGAAGGTCTTCACCTCCCCGCCGGCGCTGTCGAGGACCCGCTGCAGCTCCTCCAGGTGCAGCCGTGCAACCTCGTACTCGTCCTTGTAGGCAGTCAGCTTGTGCAAGTTCTCGGCGACCGCCGTGGCGAGCCGCGTACTGCCAGGCACCCGCTCAGCCTCGATCGCGGCCACCTGTGCGACGACTCTCACGTAATCCTCGGCCAGCGCACGGTTCTGGAAGCGCACCAGGTCCTCGGCCCGGCTGCGCACCAGGTCCGCAACCCCGGCAGGCATGTCCAGTCCGGCGAGCGAGTCCGCCTCCGGCCGGCCTGACGACGGCCATGATCGAGCGGGGACGCGGGCGTCGAGCGCCGCCCGCAGCCGGTGCGGATGCGCCACCGCGGCGCGGCCCCAGCCGAATGCCGCGTGATTGGCTGCGACGGCGGTCCCGTTCATCGTGAAGACTTCCAGAATGGCTTCGGAAGACATGGGGAGGAGGCCGCGCTGGTAGGCAGCACCGAGCACGACCACGTTCGCCAGGACGTGGTTACCGACGAGGTGCTCGGCCACGGTGTTCGCCGCGATCGTCACCGTCCGTTCGGCACCGAAGAACTGCTCGGCCTCACGGCTCGCCTCATCGAGACGGGCCAGAGCGCCTTCCGTGTGGCCGACCATCTCGCCCGTGGGTGCCACATCGGTATTGAGCACCACGGAGGTCAAACCGGGCAGAACGGTCTCCACGGCGGGACCGCTCATGGCCACAAGGCTGTCGAGGGCGAGCAGGACGTCGCAGCCGCTCTCGCTCACCCGGTTTCCGGAGGGTGTCTGGTGTGCGACGAGAAGGTCGGACACCACAGGGCCGCCCTTCTGCGCGGTGCCGGTCTGGTCCAGGGCCGAGCACCTGTATCCGTCGAGCAGACCGGCCGTCGCCAGCACCTGGTTCACCGTGACAACGCCCGTGCCACCGACCCCCGCCATCCGGATCCTGACGAGACCGCCGTCCGGGACGGAAACCCGTTCGGGCTCGTCGCACAGTGGGGGGTCGAGCCGGTCCGGCCGCCGGCTGGCACGTTTGCCAGCGTTGGCACTGCGCGTAATCGTCACGAACGACGGGCAGTTGCCGTCCAGGCACGAGTAGTCGACGTTGCACGACGACTGATGTACCTGGGTCTTCTGCCCGAACTCGGTGTCGACGGGGTGCAGCGACAGACAGTTCGACGCTCGCGAGCAGTCGCCGCAGCCCTCGCAGACTCGCTCGTTGATCACGACGAGCTGCTTCGTCTTGGACTCCGAAGAGCGTTTACGAAAGCGCCGCTTCTGCAATGCGCACTCCTGGTCGTGCACCAGGGCGGTGACTCCGGAGACGTTGGCGAGGACGCGCTGCGCCTCTTCGAGCCGGTCCCGGCGCCACACAGTGGCGTTGGCGGCCAGCCGGACACCCTTGTAGCGGGCCGGCTCCTCAGTCGTGACGATGGTCCGCACCACGCCCTCGAGCTGGAGCAGCTTGGTCAGGTCGGGCACCGACATGGCGCCCTGTGGTGACTGTCCTCCCGTCATGGCGATCGCGGTGTTGTAGAGGATCTTGTAGGTCATCGTCACACCGGCCGCCACCACCTGACGCAGTGCGAGCTGGCCGGAGTGGAAGAAGGTCCCGTCGCCGATGTTCTGCACGAAGGCCGTGGGAGCGAGGAACGGGGCCATCCCCGCCCATTGGGCACCCTCGCCACCCATCTGTGTCATCCCGGTGAACTCGCCGAACCGCTCGTCCATCCCGACGACCATCAGGTGGCACCCGATTCCGCCGCCGACCGCGGTGCCCGCAGGCACTTGTGCGGATCGGTTGTGCGGGCATCCGGAGCAGAAGTAGGGCTGGCGAGATGGCAACGGCGACAGTCCCAATGGACGGCCCACCTGGGATGCACCGTTTCGGTGGGCCGTCGGCAGACGTCCGGCCGCTCGAGAGACGACGATGTCCGCCAGGCGACCGGGACCCAGCGTCCCGTACTCCGGGACGACCGGTTTACCGGACCCATCGGTCTTGCCGACAAGGGCCGGTGCGTCCGGTAGCCCGACCAGGGCGCGTGCCACCTCGAGCTCGATGAACGGGCGCTTCTCCTCGACGACCAGGACTTCGTCGAGGCCCGCGGCGAACTCGCGGATCGCGTCCCGAGACAGCGGCCACGGCATGCGGAGCTCGTAGAGGCGGATGCCCGCGCGCTGCAGTTCTTCGTCGTCGATGCCTGCTTCCCGCAGGCCGTGCCGCAAGTCCGCGTAGGTTTTGCCGGCGGCAACGATCCCCAGCCTGTCGGCCGGTCCCCACAGGGTGACGCGATTGAGCCCGTTGACCTCACCGTATCGACGGGCGACGTCGAGCTGCACGGTGGTCGTCCGCTCTTCGGCCGCCGTGGTGACGGGCGGCAGGACGCGCGCGTCGACCTTGTGCGTGAAGGACGGCCCGGCGTCTGAGACCGGGGCGGCCGCCGGCTCGACCACGACGCTCGCCGATCCGTCCGCGACGTCGGTGACGATCTTCATCCCGACCCACAGGCCGGAGAGGCGGGACAGCTCCACGGCGTGGTGGCCGAGCTCCAGCACGTCGGCGATGGTCCCGGGATAAAGGATGGGGAGGCCGAGGTCGCGCAGCGTGAGCTCCGAAGCGCTGGGCAGCGTCGACGATTTCGACGACGGATCATCGCCGACCAGTACGACGGCCCCGCTACGCGGGCCGGTGCCGGCCGCGTTGCCGTGCCGGATCGCGTCGGCGGCTCGATCGAGTCCTGGTGCCTTTCCGTACCACCAGCCGGTGACCCCTTCGACCCGCGCCCCGGGACGTCCCTCGACGAGCTGCGAGCCCAGCACTGTGGTAGCACCGAGCTCCTCGTTCACGCCGGGCTGGTGAACGACTCCCAGCTCACGGAGCATGTCCCGCTGCTTCTCCAGTTCGGTGTCGAGCCCGCCGAGCGGACTGCCCGGGTACCCGGAGACGAACCCCGCCGTGTCAAGGCCGGCCCCGACGTCGGTGCGGCGGCGCTCAACGATGACGCGGACGAGAGCCTGGATTCCGGTGAGGTGCACGAGCTCGCCGTATCCGCTGTACCGAGCGTCGAGAGTTGTGCTCGCAGGGCCCGGTCCGCCGTCTGTCACGCCGTCCCGTAGCGCCTCGGCCGCTCCCTCTGCCGTGGTCACTGGATGCTCCGCCCACCGTCGACATCGAGGCAGACGCCCGTGAGGAAGCCCGCCTCGGGCGAGGCGAGGAACAGGATCGAGTCGGCGACGTCCTGGGTGTCGGCGGTCCGTCCCATGGGGATGCCGGCGACCATGGCTGCGCGCACGTCGTCGGGTATCCGGTCCACGCCCTGCGCGCCCTTGACGAAGCCGGTTTCGGCGACCACCGGGTTGACCGCGTTGACCCGTACATCGGGGGCCAGTTCGGAAGCGAGGCCGCGGGTCAGGGTGAGGACCGCGCCCTTGCTGGCGTTGTATACGGTCATGCCGGGGCGCGGGCGCAGGGCACCGATCGAGGCGACGTTCACCACCGAGGTGCCGGTCCTCTGTCGCATCACCGGCACCGCGTACTTGCAGCACAGGAAGACCGAGCGGACGTTGATCGCCCACATGCGGTCGGCGTCCTCGACCGGCAGGTCGAGCATGGGCATCGAACGGTGCGGCATACCGGCGTTGTTGACCAGGACGTCGATGCCCCCGAACTCTCCCACTGCGCTGTCCACCATGGTGCGTACGGAATCCGAGTCGGACACGTCTGTACGCACCGCGATGCCCTGCTCGAACTCCTTGGCCACCCGAGCGGCACCGTCGGCGTCGATGTCGGCGACGACCACGCGAGCACCCGCGTCGGCGAAGGCGCGTGCGGTGGCCTTTCCGAAGCCGCTTGCGGCACCGGTCACGATGACCGTCTTGTCCATGAAGGAAGCCATCCCTGCTCCTTTGTGTGTGGTCAGTAGGTGACGATGACGCTCTTGAGCTGGGTGTACTCGTGGAGGGCCTGCAGGCCCTTCTCCCGGCCGTGGCCGCTCTGCTTGCAGCCGCCGAATGGCGTCTCGATCAGCGAGCTGCGCCAGGCGTTGATGTAGACCTGACCGGCCTGCAACTGCTCGGCGACCCGCATGGCCCGGGAGATGTCCCGCGTCCACACGCCCGCTGCCAGGCCGTAGTCGGTGGAGTTGGCCAGCCGCACCGCTTCGTCCTCGGTGCGGAAAGGCATGACCGCCAGCACGGGGCCGAAGATCTCCTCGCGGGCGATGCGCATGTCGCCGTGCACCTGTGTGTAGACGGTCGGTTCGACCCTGTTGCCGCCCATCGCCCTGCCACCGGTGACGAGGGTGGCCCCGTCCTCCTTCGCGATGTCGAAGTAACGGCACACCTTCTCGTACTGCGCCGCGGTGGCCAGGGGGCCGAGTCTGTCGCTGATGTCCTTGACCTGGGACGTCAGCGCCTCGAGCACCGGCTCGTGCACGCTGTCGTGGATCAGCAGCCGGGTGCCCGCCGAGCACACCTGTCCGGTGTTGTAGGAGAAGGCCATGACCGAGCCCTCGACGGCGAGCTCCAGGTCGGCGTCGGAGAAGATGATGTTCGCCGACTTCCCTCCGAGTTCGAGGGTGACCGGCATGATCTTCTCCGCGGCGACGCGTCCCACCTCCCGGCCTGCGCCGACCGACCCGGTGAAGGACACCCGGCGTACGGCGGGGTGGGCGACCAGTGGTTCGCCGACCTCCAGGCCGGTGCCGGTCACCACGTTGAACACGCCCTCATCGAAGCCGATCTCGCTTGCCAGCCGGGCCAGGGCGAGTGCGCCTGCCGAGGTGAATTCCGAGGGTTTGACCACGACGGTGTTGCCCACGGCCAGAGCCGGAGCCGCGGAGCGTACGCACTGGTTCAGCGGCGCGTTCCAGGGCGTGATGATCCCGATCACGCCGTACGGCTCGCGGCGAGTGTAGGCATGCGTGCCGGGGCCGGCGTCGAGCGTGTGGCCCTGCTCGATGTTGACCAGGCCGCCGTAGAACTCGCAGTACGCCGCCGCGCCCTCGACCTCCAGCCGGGCCTGCCAGTCCGGTTTGCCGGTCTCGGCCGACTCCAGCGCGATGAACTCCTCGGCCTTGTCCCGTACGGCAGCACCGAGCGCGATGAGCAGCCGCCCGCGGTCCATCGGGCGCCGTGCCCGCCAGTCAGGACCGGACCGCTCGGCCGCCGTGACGGCCGCGTCCACGTCGGCTCCGTCGCCGGCCGGGATCTGTGACACCGCCCGCCCGTCGACCGGACTGGTGGACGTCAGATAGCGTCCGCCGGCCGGCGGGACGGGCTTGCCGCCGATCCAGTGCTCGTATCGCAGAGTCATCCCCGCTCCTTGGTCATCTCGGTACGCAGCTGTTGGGTTGCACCGGCACTCCTGGCCTCCGTGCTTTCGTGTGCCTCTGTCGGGCATCAGCCGAGTGGGCTCTTGGGCAGCAGCCGGTCGGCGATGATCTTCCGCTGTATCTCGCTGGTGCCCTCGAAGATCGTGGTGAGGCGGGCGTCACGCCAGTAGCGTTCCGCTCGGTGCTCGGTGGTGTAGCCGTTGCCGCCGTGCAACTGGATGGCCTGGGCGGTGACCTCGGCGGCCATCTCGGAGGCGGTGAGCTTGGCCATCGCCGCCTCCCGCTCGCACGGCAGCCCGGCGTCGATCATGTGGGCGACCTGCTGGTAGAAGGCCCGCGCCTGCTCCACGCGTGCTGCCATCTCGGCGATGAGGAACCGCAGGTACTGGAAATCGGCGATGGGGCGGCCGAACTGCTCACGCCGCTGCAGATACGCCAGGCTGTCCTCGACCGCTCCGCGCGCCAGCCCGACCGCACGCGCCGCCGTCTGCACACGCGCCGTGTTCAGCTCGGCCTCCACCGCCTTGAACCCGGCCGTGGAGACGGCCTCGGTCTCGGTCAGCGGCGTGAGGTCGCCGGCGGGCTTGGGGTAGACACGGTTGGCGGCCGGGACCCGCAGCCCGTCGAAGGTCAGGTTCCAGGTGACGAACCCGTGATAACCGATCTTGTCGATCGGCGTGCCCGTCAGCCCTTCGGGGAACGAGCCGCGTTCCTTCTCCACCAGGATCGAACCGAGGCCGACGGCCCGGGACTGCCCCGGCTCCGGGTCGGCCAGCCGGCAGAAGACCTGGATGAAGTCGGCGGCCAGGGCGTTGCCGCACCACCGCTTCTCTCCGGTGATGACGTACTCGTCGCCGTCGAGCACGGCCCGCGTCCGTACCGCCGCGAGGTCGGAGCCCACATCCGGCTCGGACAGGGCCGCCGCGCCGATCCATTCACCCTGCGCACTGCGCTCGATGAGCGCGCGGCGCCGCTGCGGGTCGGCGACGTTCACACCCATCGCGCCCTGTGCGCGGACGATGATGCTCGCGGTGCTCATCCACGCCCGGGCCAGTTCCTCGGAGATCATGCAGTACTCGAAGACGCCGAGCCCCATGCCACCCAGCTCGGTGGACACGGTGATCCCGAAATAGCCCTGCTTGGCCAGCCTCTCCAGCAGGGAGCGGGGAATCTCCGCCTTCTGCGGGTCGAGTTCGTCGGCCACCGGCAGGATCTCCTCGGTGGCGAACCGGCGGGCTTCGGCCTGGACGGCTGCCCGTTCCTCGGTCCAGTACGGGGCGGCGACAACGGGGGGCTTCGGCTCACGGAAGGTAGGGGCGGTCATGCGCGCTCCTTGGCAGGGATGGCGGAAGTACGGGGAGACTCAGAGATGCGTTCCAGGCTTCGGTTGGTCGTGCGCTCACCGAAGACGCCGACCGTCAGGCCCATGGCGACCATGGCGCCGGCGACCACGATGAACACGGCCGTGAATCCGAGGCCGGAGAAGACTGCGGGGATCAGGAAGCCGGAGCCGAACCCGGCCAGTCGCCCGATGCCGTTGGCGAACCCCGTTCCCGTACCGCGCAGCCGGGTCGGGAAGTTCTCCGGCAGGTAGGTGTAGACGAACGAGGTTCCGGTCTGCAGCAGCAGAGTCACCAGCAGACCGCTGGCCAGCAGGATCCCTTCGCTGCTGGTGAAACCGAAGACCAGGATGCCCACGGCGACCAGCGACTCGACGACCCACAGGGTGTACTTGCGTTCCCAGCGGTCGATGAACGGCCAGGCGAGCAGGGCGCCCGGGACCGCCGCCAGGGAGAGGACGGACGTGTAGGCCAGGCTCTGTTCGGCGCTGAGCCCGTGCTCGATCAGCAGGGTCGGGACCCAGGAGTTGAATCCGTAGAAACCGACGGCGAGGAAGACCAGCATCAACGAGGTGATGAGAGTGCGACGACGCAGCACCGGTCCGAACAGCTCGGCTGTGGTGGCCCGGACCATCGGGGGTTCTTCCTGCGGAATGGGCAGTTCCCGCCCGGTCGTACGACGGGCCTCGACCTCCAGCCGCTCGACCAGGTCCCGGGCCTGGTCGGCGCGGCCGCGTGCCTCCAGCCAGCGCACCGACTCCGGTAGCCGCCGGGCGGCCACGACGCCCACGAGTACACCCGCGGCGCCGAGCACGAAGATCCAACGCCAGGCCGACGGGCCGGTGGGGATGATGAAGCGTGCGAACCAGGCCATCATCGGAATGCCGGCCAGTCCCACCGCGAGGCCCGTCGACTGGACGCGTCCGCGGCAGTACTGGGGGTACATCTCGGCCACGTACGTCATCAGCACGGCGACCATGGCCTGTAGCCCAACGCCGGTGAGCACCCGGTAGACGGCGAGGTCGACCATGCCGGTGGCGCCCGCCGAGGCCAGGGAGAAGGCCGAGTAGAAGAAGACCGCGCCGATGATCGTCCGCTTGCGGCCGTGCCGGTCGGCGAGCCAGCCGCCGACGGAGGACCCCACGAACATCCCGAGGAAGGCCGCGGACGTGATGACGCCGACATCTCCCACCGTGAGGTCCCACTGCTCGCGGATCGCCGGAGCGGCGTAGGCGAAGGTGTTCAGGTCCGCCATGTCGAACAGGAGGAGGGCTCCCAGCAGCACCAGCCAGCTGCGCTGCGTACGGGTGACCACCGGCAGTCGGTTCATCCGGGCCACCAGGCTGGGAGCGGTTCTCTCCAGGGAATCCGAGGTATCTGAGGTGACGGCCATGTCAGGCCCCTTCTGGGCTCGTCGTCGAGGAGTTCGAGAAGAGGGGAATGCAGGTCACAGGCCGATGAGTTCGGCCTTGGAGAGCACGTTGCGCAGCAGCCGGACCGATGCCGCGTCGACCATGTCGCCTTCGAGGGTGAGGGCGCCGAGCCCCTGTGCTTCCGCCTCCGCGTATGCCTTGGCGAGCTTGCGGGCCCGCTCGACCTCCTCGGGCGACGGGGAGAAGACTTCGTTGGCCGGGACGACCTGACTCGGATGGATCGCCCACTTGCCCTGGTATCCCAGCGAGGCCGCCCACAGGGCCTCTCGCCGATAGCCCTCGGGGTTGGAGATCGCCGCGTACGGGCCGTCGATCGCGTCGATCCCGGCCGTGCGCGCCGCGACGATGATCTTGTTACGGGCGTAGTGCCAGATGTCGCCCGGATAGTGCGGGCTCTCGCCGATGGCCTGGGCGGGCACGCCCTGCGAGCCGGCGAAGTCGCCGGGGCCGAAGATCAGCGCCTCGAGGCGCGGACTGGCGGTGGCGATATCCTCCACGTGGACCAGGCCCTCGACCTCCTCGATGAGGACCTCCAGGCCGATCCGCTTGGCCATGCCCAGGCTCTGCTCCAGCTGACTGAGCAGCACGTCGACCCACCACACGTCGCGGGCCTGCTTCACCTTCGGGACGATGATGACGTCCAGTGCCCCGCGGGCCCCTTCGACGATCTCGATGATGTCGCGGTGAGCGTAGGGGGACTCCAGGCTGTTGATACGGACCGCCCGGGTGCCGGGCTTCCAGTCCAGATGTGTGAGCGCATGAACGATCTTGGCGCGGGCGGGGACCTTCTCCTTGGGGGCGACCGCGTCCTCCAGGTCGAGGAAGACGTAGTCGGCCTCGCCGGCGGCCGCTTTGGCCATCATCTTCTCGCTGCTGCCGGGGGTGGACAGTTCGCTTCGCCGCAGACGGCGCATGGGGAGCTCCTATCGGGGTGTTCTGATGGTGGCCTAGACCGTGTCCGCAAAGTCCCGCCTGGCCCGCGGCTAGCGGACGGTGCGGCCGACGCGCAGCCGCGCGATGTCCTCGCGCTGGTAGCCGAGTTCCGTGAGGATCTCGTCGGTGTGCTCGCCGAGCAGCGGAGCCCGGCGGAACTCCTCGGGCGGGGCGTCGGTGACCTTGACCGGCTGCCCGGCCACGGTGACCGGGGCGGCGGATCCGGGCTGCTCCACCTCGGCGAGCATCTGCCGTACCGTCAGATGCGGGTCGGCGAACAGGGCTTCGGCGGTGTTCACCGGGCCGGCCGGAACGGTGTCCGACAGCGCCGCGGTGATCTCGGCACGGGTGCGGACCGAGGTCCACTCCTCGATCGCCGCGCGCATCTCGTCGCGGTGGACGACCCGGGCCGCGTTGGTGGCGAGCCGCGGATCGGTGCCCAGTTCCGGCCTGCCGATGACCTCGGCCAGCCGGGCCCACTGCTTGTCCAAAGGAGCAGCGATCGCCATCCAGCCATCGCTCGCCCGGAACACCCCGAACGGCGCGAGCAACGGGTGGTCGTTGCCCTCGCGCCCCGGCACTGCCCCGACGTACGCGTGCTGGTGGATCACACGCTCGCACAGCGAGACGATCGCGTCGTACATCGCCACGTCCACGAACCGGCCCCGGCCGGTGCGTCGGGCGTCGGTGACGCAGGCCATCACGCCGAACGCCGTCAGCACGGCGGGGAAGATGTCACCGATGCCGGGCCCGACCTTGGTGGGCTCACCGTCCGGGCGCCCGGTGATGGCCATGACCCCGCCCATGGCCTGCGCGACGACATCGAACGCGGGCCGGTCGACGTAGGGACTCTTGCCGGTGCGCGGATCGCCGAATCCGCGGATCGCGCCGTAGACCAGCCGCGGGTTGCCCTCGCGCAGAGTCTCATAGGCGAGGCCCAACTGGTCCATCACGCCGGGCCGGAAGTTCTCGATCAGTGCGTCGGCGTCCCGGATCAGGCGGCGCAGCAGCTCCTTGCCGTCCGAGGTGGTCAGGTCAATGGAAATGGAGCGCTTGTTGCGGTTGATGGAGGCGAAGTAGCCGCCGAACTCCCTCAGTTCATCGTCCTGGCGGTACGGTCCCTGGCTCCGTGACATGTCGCCCTGGGGCGGTTCGACCTTGATGACCTCCGCGCCCAGGTCGGCGAAGAGCATGGTGCAGTACGGCCCGGCGAGGGCCCGGGTGAGATCGATGATGCGGATACCGTCGAGCGGCCTGCTGCTCACGCGGGCCTCCGCTTCACCAGCACGGTGCGCTCGGCCTCGAAGACGATCTGGTCCCGCTGGTTCACGCCCCAGTGGCGTAGCCCCACGACGCCGGCGCCCTTCTCGTCCTCGTCCGCGTCATCGGTGGAGACCACCTGCGTGAAGGCGTAGAGCGTGTCGCCGTGAAAGACCGGCGAGGGGAACCGGAGCCGGTCCAGGGTGAGTTCGCGCACCGCATGTTCCGCGGTGTCCTGCATGGTCAGGCCGATGACCAGGGCAGCGGTGATCCCGCCGAACACGATGCGCTCTCCGAAGGGGGTGTCCTTCATGGACTCCTCGTCGAAGTGCCCGGAGGCGGTGTTCATCGCGAGGTTGCACAGCAGCACACCGTCCACGTCGGTGACGGTCTTGCCGCGCGCGTGTTCGTATACCTCGCCGACGGCGAAGTCCTCGAAGTACAGCTCGCCGTCGGTCTGTGGGCCGCTCACCGGGCCTCCCGAGACTTGATCAGGTTGGTGCGCCGAAAGTCGACGACCGGCCCTTCGCCGATCCTGCCCTGGGTGTGCCAGGTCACCACGCCCATTCCGGGCCTGCTGCCCGACCTCCGCGCCGAGACCACCGTGCTGGCGGCCGTCAGCGTTTCGCCGACCATCACCGGCCGGTGGAAGGTGAGGCCGTCGATGCCCAGGAAGGCGCCGCCCGATTCGCTGAGGTCCTCCACGGACAGCCCGACCGCCACCATCAGGACGAGCATCGGGTTGATGACGGTGTCCGCGTGGCCGGCCGCCAGTGCCTTCTCCCGGTTGAAGTAGACCGGGTTGTAGGCGAGCGTCAGCGTGGACAGCAGGGTGTTGTCGGCCTCCGTCAGGGTCCGCCCCCAGTGGTGCTCGAACCGGCGGCCCTCCGGGAAATCCTCGAAATAATGGACGCGTTCTCTTCTCCGGGCCTGTTTTCGCAGGGTCGTGACGTTCACGTCAGCTCCTTCGTCAGTGCGCGGATGTCGTCGAGGTCTTCCAGGTGATCGACGAGATCGATGAGTGCCGCGGCGGCGTCCGCGCCCAGCACCGGAGCGACCAGGCCGCGGAACTTGGCGCGCAGCCGCTCCTCCTGCTCGGTGGGGTCGCGGCTCCAGGCGGGCGCCCCGCAGTCCACCTCGGCCGCGAGGGTGCGGCCGTTGCGCAGCCGGACGGTCACCCGCGCGCCCAGGGCGGGCAATAGATCGTCGGATGTCACTCGCATCCGCTCGATGAGAGCGACGATCCGCGGATCGCAAACCGCATCGTCGGTGAAACGGCTCTCGTCCGTTGCTCCGTGCAGCAGGGACAGCGCTGTGGTGAATGTCAGGCTGAACTTGCCTTCCAGGCCGGTCGAGGGGCGCGGGATCGCGCAGACGTGCAGTTGCTGAGGGGGTACCTCGATCTCGATGTCCTCGACCTGATCGGCGCTCAACCCATCGTTCCTCCTCAGCAGCCCGATCGCGTCGATCGAGGCGTGCGTGCCGTAGCAGGAGGCGTGTGCCTTGAACAGCACCTGCAAAATGTGCCAGGGGTTGCCGAACTGCGTGCACACCGCCTCGCGGTCCGACCGGTCCGTCTGCGTGGCGGCGAACCCCTGAGGGCAGAACAGGGCGTCCTCGGCGCTGGTGAGCCCGCGCTCGGCGAGCCTGGCGGCCAGGAATCCGGCGGAGGCGGCGCGGCCGGTCTGCAGTGGTTTTCCCATGGTGCCGAACATCGCCTTCACACCCGATGCCGACAGTGCCGCGATGCCGAGTGCCTGCTCGGTACGCTTCGCGTCGAGGCCGAGGAGCCGCGCGGCGCCGGCCGCCGCGCCGAACGTTCCCACGGTCGACGTGGTGTGGAAGCCGCGTGCGTAGTGTCCCGGTGCGACGGCCAGCCCGACCCGGCACTCCGCCTCGAATCCGGCGACGAAGGCGGTGAGCATGTCCCGGCCGGTCGTGCCCGCCTCCTCGGCGGCCGCGAGCACGGCCGGCAACACTGGCGCGGACGGGTGCCCGCCCATCGCGTCCATCTGCAGATCGTCGTAGTCCAGTGCGTGAGCGGCGATGCCGTTCACCAACGCGGCGGCCGCCCCGCCCGCGCGCCGGTCGACGCCGAGCACGGTGCACGGCCCCGTCGCCGCTTCACTCTGTACGGTCTCCCACGTCAGACGCACGGCCGGTTGCGATGCGCCGGCAATCGCGACGCCAAGGGTGTCCAGGACACACTGCTTGGCCAGTGTCACCACGAACGGTGGGAGATCGTCGTACGTGAGAGAAGCAACGGAGCCGGCCAGCACGCCGGTCGGTGACAGGGATATGCCCACACACCCTCCTCGTCGAGGGGTGTTCCAGCGGCGGAACACCATGCGTTCAGCGGGTGCCAGGAATATCCGGGCCGGGCCGTGAGGCCGTCTACGGCCCCTTCCGCTCACCGAAAGAAGTTCTGTGAACACCCGGTCGTCCGGCGGGCCGGCTGCCGTTGAACGGAAAAGCGCGTTGACGTCCGGTCCGCACGCGGGATTGGTTGTCGCACTCAGTCCGGCCCGTACCTCTGGAGTGTCCGATGCGATCCGACCTGTTCACTGATGAGCAAGAACTGTTCCGCGACAGCGTGCGCGAGTTCGTGGACCGCGAAGTCGCTCCATACGTGGAGCAGTGGGAACGGGCGGGCCGGATCGACCCGAAGCTCTGGCGCACCGCGGGAGAGCAGGGCCTGCTGGGACTGGCGGTGCCCGAGGACTTCGGCGGAGGAGGAACGGCCGACTACCGCTTCCGTTGCGTGATCATGGAGGAGCTCGCTCGGGTCGGTGCAGCCTCGGTCAACGTTGCGCTCGGCGGATTTGACGACCTCATCGGCCCGTACCTGGTCGACCTGGGCACCGAGGACCAGAAGCGGCGCTGGCTGCCCGGCCTGTGCTCCGGTGAGAAGGGGGCCGCCATCGCCATGACGGAGCCGGGTGCCGGCAGCGACCTGCGCGGCATCCGGACCACTGCGGTGCGCGACGGCGCCGACTGGGTCCTCAACGGCAGCAAGACGTTCATCACCGGAGGTGGGCGTGCCGACGTGATCATCGTGGTGGCCTGCACCGACCCGGAGGCCGGCTCGCGCGGGTTCAGCCTGTTCGTGGTGGAAGGCGGTATGCCGGGGTTCACCCGAGGCCGTGCCCTGGAGAAGCTGGGACAGCGAGCCGAGGACGTGTCCGAGCTGTTCTTCGACGACGTCCGCGTTCCCGCGGCGCATCTCCTCGGCGTCGAGGGTGGCGGCTTCGGCCACCTGATGGAGCGTCTGCCGAAGGAACGCATGTCCATCGCCTACTACGGCCTCGCCGCCGCCGAAGCCGCGCTGCGCTGGACCGTGGAATACACCAAGGAGCGACGCGCCTTCGGACGGCCCGTTGCCGAGTACCAGAACACCAAGTTCACCCTTGCCGAACTGGCCACCGAGCTCGACGTCACAAGGGCCTACCTGGACCGCGCCGTACTGGCGCTCAACGAGGGCCGGCTCTCCGGCATCGACGCCGCAAAGGCCAAGTGGTGGGCGACCGAACTCCAGCAGCGCGTGATCAACCGCTGTCTGCAACTGCACGGCGGCTACGGCTACATGCGCGAATACCCCGTAGCACGCGCCTTCGTGGACGCCCGGGTGCAGACGATCTACGGCGGCACCACCGAGATCATGAAGGAGATCATCGGCCGCGACCTCGTGAAGTGAGTTGGTGCGTCGGCGGCCTCTACGTCTCGGCGCGATCCCAGCAGCCACCAAAGTTTAACAAACCATTGACGCGCGTGTCTCAGATGCCTAACTTCAGGGGATGCATCAGGGATGCGGTACTAGTGGAAACCACTGGCCGTACTGCCTGACGTGAGGTGCGTGCTGCAGAAAGCGCCCAGTCTTTCTCATGAGGAGCTGATGTGATCCATCGGTTCTCCGTGACGGTGAGCGCTGCACTCAACCGGATGCCGGATCCGACGGCTCGCCATCCGCGTCGCACACGCATCGGCCACCCCGAGGTTGGCAGTCAAGTCGGTTTCGGCGGTACGCAGCCGAGCGAACCATCCAGCCACCGCCCTCGACAGGCGCCCGAGACGAGGAGAGCCGCATGCAGGACGGACAGCGGACGACCGCCACGGTAACGGGAAGGGCTTTGCGGGTACTGGAGGCATTCTCCAGTGCCCGCCTGGTGCTCCGCCTCACGGACATCTCCCGGTACAGCGGCCTGCCTCTGACCACTACTTACCGCCTCGTCAAGGAGCTCACATGCTGGGGCGCGCTGGAGCGGGAGGAGGGTGGTGGCTACCGCATCGGCCTCCGACTCTGGGAGATAGCGGCGCTGGCACCGCGTGGGCTGGGGCTGCGCGAACTGGCCCTGCCCTATCTGGCAGACCTGAATCAGTTCACACGGGAGAACGTACAGCTCGCCGTGCGCGAGGCTCTATCGGTCGTGTACGTGGAGCGGCTTGCCGGACGAGGAGCCGTGCCGGTACTGACCCGAGTAGGCGGCCGTTTCTCCCTTCCGCCCACCGGGGTCGGCCTGGTGCTCCTCGCGCACGCTCCCGCTGCGATGCAGGAACAGGTCCTCAGTCAGCCCCTGACCCGCTACACGGAGAAGACCCTCTGCTCTCCCGCCCAGGTACGGCGGGCCCTCGCTGAGGTGAGGCAAACCGGTGTCGCCATCAGCGACCGGCAGATCACGATGGACAGCATGTCGGTCGCCGCACCGGTGCACGGCCCAGGGGGTGGTGTGGTCGCGGCGGTCTCGATCGTCGCGCACGCCGACACCGCCCACGCCCACGTCTTGATCCCTCCCGTCCAGGCGGCCGCCCGCGGAATCTCCCGTGCGCTGGGAGCACCTGTCCCCAGCGGCGGCGCCCACGCGTCACGCGGAGCCGAACCGGCTCAGCCCAGCTTGCTCCGAGGCGCCTGAACCCTCCCCGCCCGCCGCCCGGTCACTCCTCGACAACCGAGGCCACTTGCTGCAGGACAGGTGAGTTGCCATGTGTCCGGCGGCCACGAGGGCGACGAGGGTGGCGGTCTCACCGACCTCGCCGGTCGAGGCGGTCCGGTGCGGTGCCGGGCCCGCGGGCGCGCAAGATCCAAACGAGTAGTCCTAATAACATCTCCGGCATGTCTCTTTACGAAGTTCACATCGACGCTCTCCAGGGCGGTCCCGCGAATCTCGCCCAGTACCGGGGCAAGGCGGTCCTCGTCGTCAACGTCGCCTCCAAGTGCGGCCTCACCCGGCAGTACACCGAGCTGGAACAGCTCCAGAAGAAGTACGCAGCACGGGGGTTCACCGTCCTCGGCGTCCCGTGCAATCAGTTCGCGGAGGAGGAGCCCGGAACACCCGAGGAGATCGCCAAGTTCTGCTCGTCCACGTACGGGGTCACCTTCCCGCTGACCGAGAAGGTGGAGGTGAACGGCCCCCGGCGGCACCCGCTGTACGCGAAGCTCGTGCGCACAGCGGATGCGGACGGGCACAGGGGCGACATCCGCTGGAACTTCGAGAAGTTCCTCCTCGCCCCCGACGGCACCGTCGCCGCCCGCTTCTCCCCGCAGACCACCCCGGACTCCTTCGAGGTCGTAGAGGCCCTGGAGGAAATCCTTCCCGCCTGACACGCCTGCTGGTCGGTGGCGCCCCCGCACCCGACCGCCGGGCCGCGTCGAGGCGGTCCGCCGCCTGGCAAGCCAGGTCGCGGCAACGTCCTGGGGGGTGGAGAACAGCTCTGGGCAGAGGACTGCTCTCCCACGCCCCCTTGGGGAGTTGCAGAATCGCAAGCCAGCGACGTCGACCGGGAAAGTACATGATGTACATGCCGAGACTGTCCCCTCCAACAGTCCTGGGCGTTGCATCAGCAGCCTGACCTGCACTAACGTCCCAGCTCACCGATACCGCTGTCCCCCGAATCACGCAGGTCACCAGTTCGTACTGAACAGGGGTATCGCTCATGGTGCCGGCTCACGACCGATGTCTCATTGCTTCCAACACTGCTGTCCCAGTGCTCAACTCACAAGCCTGCAGTGGAGGGCAGGTCCTCAGGCTGCATCCCGCAAGCACGCGAATAGCTCCTCGAGTTCGCCCCCACTCGTCTTCAACACCCTGGTACTGCGGGTGATGTGGACGCTCGACCGGATGTCGGACAGAAGAGAATAGAAGGAAGTCGTCACCATGGAAACACGCACCACCGGATACACGACAGTGGAATACGGTGAGGTCAGCGTGCTCGTCGGCGCCGAACGGGGCGCCTACCCGTACGGCAACTCACTGCTCGTGCGCGGCGCCGGCGAATCGCTGGTCATCGATCCCTCGCTGTCACTCGTCGAAGACGCGCCACCCGCGGACGGGGTCCTCGTCAGCCATGCGCACGAGGATCACATCGCCGGTCTCAGCAGCTACGACGTGCCGGTCCACGGCCACCACGGCGATCTCGATGCGTTGCGCTCCCGCGAGGTCCTGGTCGCCGGATTCGGTCTTCCGCCCGAGGCAGCCGACGAGGCCGACAAGGCGCTGCGGGATCACTTCCACGTGCACGGCCGTCCGGACGCGACGGGGTTCGCGGACGGCACCGTGTTCGACCTGGGCGGGCGCACCGTGACCGTCGTGCACCTCCCCGGCCACACCGCGGGCCACAGCGGCTTCCTGATCGAGCCGGAGGGTTTCCTGTTCGTGGCGGACATCGACCTGACGTCGTTCGGTCCGTACTACGGCGACGTGGGCAGCAGCCTCGTGGACTTCGAGGCATCGATGCGCCGGTGCCGGGAGATCGATGCGCGCTGGTACGGCACCTCCCACCAGAAGGGCGTCATCGAGGGCGCCGCGGAGTTCCGGCGCCGGCTCGACGCCTTCGCCGGAGTAGTGGAGAAGCGTGAGGCCACGCTGCTGGCCTTCCTCAGCGAACCCCGGACCATCGAGGAGATCGTCGAACACCGGCTGGTCTACCGGCCCCACGTCGAATTGCCACAGGTGGGGCCCGTAGAGCGGAGAACGGCGGTACAGCACCTGGACCGCTTGATGGCCGAAGGGCAGGTCGCGGAGGTGGAGCAGGGGCGTTTCCGCGCTACGTAGAGCCGAGACGGCCGCACAGCGGCCCGAGGGATGGGCCCAGAGCATGACACGGAACGGTGACCTCCCCCCGGCGTCTGCATCGCGGGCGCCTCGTCGCCGGCGCCGTTGTAGACGGCACCCCTGGCCTGCCCGGCCGCGCTGGAGGGGCGCGGATGCGGGACCTTCGGTACGTTTCCGGTATGGGCATCGATGTCGACACGTTCCTCCGTCGTCTTGCTCAGGAGCTCAGCCCCCGGGCGGAGGAGTCGGCCGACCTGCTGCTGCGACGCCTGCGCGTCGACATGCCCGAGCTGTGGGAGCACGAAGAGATCGCCGAGCTCGCGCTGGAGGAGACGGCCGGGCACATCACCAGGTTCCTCGACGTACTCGAACAGCGCATCGACGTGACAGAGGTCGAGGCGCCGCCCAAGGCGCTGGAGGTCGCCCGCCAGGCCGCCCGGCGCGGGGTGCCGATCAGCCAGCTGCTGCGCTCCTACCGCCTCGCCCACATGCTCCTCATCCAACTGCTCCAGGGCGAGGCAGCACGGCTCAGCGACGACTGGGAGCTGATGAACGCCGCGGCCATGCGGCTGGTCGGCGCGGCCTTCGCGTACGTCGACCGCGGCTCGGAGCAGGTCGTCGCGGCCTATCAGGAGGAGCGCGACCGGCGGGTGCAGCGCCGGCTACTGCTGGCCAACGAGGCGAGCCGGCGGATCGGGACGAGTCTCGACACCGCCCGTACCGCCGAGGAGCTGGCGGAATTCGGCACGGAGGACTTCGCCGACCTCGTCACCGTCGACCTCCTCGACTCCCTGCTCCACGACGGCGACGCCCAGCCGCCCGCGCCGGCCGCACGCACGCCGGTGCTGCGTCGTATCGCCCAGCGTTCGGCGCGGGAGGACGACGTGGGCCTGCCGGTCGCCACCGGCCGGACGCACACCTATCCGGCGGAGTCGGAACCGGCGCGCGCTCTGGCCTCGGGACAGCCGCGCCCGCACCGCGCCACGGCGCCCGCGTCCGTCCACCACTCGGCCCTGCTGCTGCCCCTGCGGGCGCGCGGCCACACCCTGGGCCTCGCCCAGTTCCTCCGCCGCAGCACCACGGCTCCCTTCGACGACGACGACCTTCTGCTGGCCCAGGAGATCGCGGCACTGGCGGCGGTGTCCATCGACAACGCCCGCCGGTACAGCCAGGAGCGCACCACCGCGCTCACCCTCCAGCGCAGCCTGCTGCCGCAGCGCGCGGTGGAGCAGTCCGCCGTCGACACGGCGTCCCGCTATCTGCCGAGCGGTGCGCGGGCGGGCGTGGGCGGTGACTGGTACGACGTGATCCCGCTGTCCGGAGCGCGGGTCGCCCTCGTCGTCGGCGATGTCGTCGGGCGCGGCCTGCACGCCGCCGCCACGATGGGCCGCCTGCGCACGGCCGTCCGGGCCTTCGCGGACATCGATCTGATGCCCGACGAACTCCTCACGCATCTGGACGACGTGGTCATCCGTCTGCAGCGCGAGGAGGCGCGGGACGACGGCGAGCTGAGCGCCACCTGCCTGTACGCGGTCTACGATCCGGTGTCCCGCGTGTGCACGCTGGCCAGCGCCGGCCATGTCGCCCCGGCCGTGGCAACTCCTCCTCCCGCCAGGCACATTGACGCCACGTGGTCGGTCGACTTTCCCGAGATGCCGATCGGCCCGCCCCTGGGCCTGGGCGGGCTCCCCTTCGAGACGGCTCAGTTCGAGCTGGGGGAGGGCAGTCTGCTGACCCTGTACACCGACGGTCTCATCCAGAGCCGTGGCCGTGACGTCGACTCCGCGCGCGCCGCGCTGTGCGACGCCCTCACCGACGGGCCGGACATGCCGGAGGAGATCTGCGACCGGTTGCTGGCCGCCGTGCTGCCCAGCAACCGCTCCGATGACGTCGCCCTGCTGGTGGCGCGGACCCTGGCCCTCGACCCCGGCCATGTCACCACGCTCGACCTCCCCTCGGACCCGGCGGCCGTCGCCGGCGCCCGTGGCCACACGTCCCAGACGCTCACCGCCTGGGGACTGGAGGAACTGTCCTTCGCCACGGAACTGATCGTCAGCGAACTGGTCACCAACGCGATCCGCTACGGCAAGGGCCCGATCCAGCTGCGGCTGATCCTCCAGTCCACGCTGACCTGCGAAGTCTTCGACACGAACAGCACCTCCCCGCACCTGCGCCACGCCCGCACCTTCGACGAGGGCGGGCGTGGCCTGCTGCTGGTCGCCCAGCTCGCCGAGCGCTGGGGCACACGGCACAGCCGCGAGGGCAAGGTGATCTGGGCGGAACAGGCCCTGCCCACCGAGGCGGACGGCGTCCTCAGATGACGCCCTGCTCCACCGGTCTCTCGGCGCGAACCGGGCCCCGGACCGGGTTCCTGCTGCCGAGCCAACCGAGGAGGAACGCCGCGGGTACGGAGAGCAGGCCCGGAGCGCGGAACGGGTACCAATGGAAATCCGCCTCCGGCATGAGCGCGTACGCGGATCCGGACACGGTGGGAGAGAACATCGTGAGGACGGTGCACAGCAGCAGCCCCCCGTAGACGGACCACAACAGCCCTCTGCGGTTGAACCCCGGCCAGAAGAAAGAGTAGACGAGCACCGGGGCCACGCATGTCGCCGCGACGCTCATCGAGAAGATGGCCAGGAACTCCACCGAATACCGGTGAGCGGCCGCGGACAGCGTCAGGCCCATGGCACCCAGGACGACGATGGCCAGACGCAGCGCCCGCACGTGTCGCCTGGTGGCGCGCGGACCGTCGGCACGCGCGAACACATCGTGCGCGAGGGTGACGGCGGCTGCGAACATCACGCTCGTTACGGTCGTGAGGATGACGAGGAAGGCGGCACACGCCACGGCGGTGATCAGCGCGACGCGCATGGCGGAGCCGTTCCCCAGGACATCGGAGGCCAGCAGGACCGGGGACGCCTGCCCGTTGTCGTCGACCCTACCGATGTCCCTGCCACCCACCACGGCCGCGGCTGCGAAGCCGGTGGCGATCAGGAGGAGGAAGTAGGCACCGGTCAGTCCCACGGCGATGCTCATGGATCGCCGTGCCGAGCGCCCGGTGCGGGACGCGCCGACACGCAGGATCAGGTGGGGCATCACAGCCGTGCCGAGGATCACGACGATGTGATCGCTGATCATGTTGAGTGGCACGAGGCTCGAGATGTGTGCCCAGAGCCCCGGGCTCAGATAGTCGTCGGGCGCCACGCTCTTGTCCACGGCGGCGGAGAGCAGGCTTCCGGCGTCCCACGAGAACTTGTTCAGGGACAGCACCACGAACACCGCGAGCGTCACCAGGGTGATGCCGACCTTGACCACGTGCATGCGGCTGGTGCCCTTGAGATCCGCCACCACGGCGAAGCAGACGACGAGCCCACCCAGCAGGACCGTGCACAGCACCTGGGCCGCATCGGTCGACAAGCCGATCAGCATGGCCGCGATGATGCCGCCGGCCCGTAGCTGGATCACCAGCATGGGAAGCGTGATCGCGAGCGTCACCACGGCCGCGGCGATGCACGGCGCCGGCCCGGATGCCCGCAGGGAGAAGAGGCCGCCGAGTGTGTAGCGGCCACTGTTGCGGACCTTCTGAGCGAGGAGCAGCAGCAGACCGAGGGCGAGGACGCTGTCGACGGCGGAGGCGTACCCGTCGTAGCCGAAGAGAGCGATGGCTCCGGACGTCGCGAACAGCGTAAGGACGGAGATCTGTTCGCCGGCCATGGCAAACCCGTTGAACACCGGTGACAGGGACCGGTCAGCGACGTACAGCCCTTCCGGGTGGTCGTCGTGGGTGGCCAGCGTGACCACCCACAGCAGAGCCAGACCGATGAAGACCAAGAAGGCGACCACCACCGGACCTCTCGCCGCCGAGCCGATCGGGTCGTGTACGCCCGAGCTCAGGAGGTACCAGGTCACCGCGTCACCGCCCGGGACGCGTCCGCCGGAGAGGCACCCGAGGCCCCGGGCGTCGGAGGCCGTTCGAGGGGGTCGCACACCCGCGTCGCCCGGTTCTCGTACCACCAGACGCTGCCGGCGAAGACGCCGAGTTGAAGGACTCCCCAGCCGAGGCCCAGCGTGAGCCGACCGTACACGGGAGCCGCGGCGAGCTCGGCGGCACAGGACAGCACGACACCGACGGCGAAAGGCACCGCGTTGAGGGCAAGAAACACCCGCTGGGCCCGGTGCACGGCGTGGCGGTGAAGGTCGGCGCGTTGCGGACGGACGTCCGTCACCGACTCGTCGGGCGGCTTCGGAACGAAGTAGGAGCGCACGGAACTCTCTTGTAAGTAAAGGTGCGGGGGTACAGGACGTGGTGGTGGTGAACCGGTCGTCGGAGAGCGGAGGCGTCTTGGAACGGTCAGGGGCCACAGGCACCGAGCCGACGGTCAGGCCACAGGCACCGAGCCTCGTCGGGCATTGCGTCGGCTTCCGTTGACGAGATCGTTGAAACGGTCGACGGCCCAGATGGTGCGCAGTCCCAGCGGGCCCATCATCATCGGACGAGGGAACGTTGGCTTCTTCATCCACAATCCCTCCAAGTCTTCGTGTCGCTCGCCGTCGACGATCAGATCGGCGATGAGGGACCCGACATAGGGCGCTTGAGCCAGACCGTGGCCGTTGCAGGCCATCGAGTAGAAGATGTTGTCGTCGATCTGCCCCGCGAGCGGAAGCCAGGACGAGGCGATCGCGATCCATCCTCCCCACGCACGATCGATCGCGACGTCGGAGAGAGCCGGAAACCGCGTCGCGAAGGCTTCCGCGAGTTCTTCGACGAGCGACGGGTCCGGCTCCTTCTGCGGGAGTGGATAAGTCGTGCCGCGCTCGAGCCGCCGGACGCCGAACACAATGGTGTTGCGCGGCGTCAGGCGGTAATTTTCCATGATGTTGTGCTGGGTGACGAGTCCCGACCGACTCGTCCACCCCAGTGCAGCCAAACGGGCAGGATCGATGGGCTGAGTCTCCACCTCGATGACCCAGATGGGCACGGAGAGCCGTGGAGGAGTGATGTCCCACTCTCCCGCGTACGCGTTCGTCGCCAGAACCACTTTGTTCGCCCGCACCTGGCCCTGAGGAGTGGTCAGAACTACCTGACCGCGGTCGCGCGTGATGTCGGTGACCTTCGTCTGCTCGAAGACTCGCGCGGACGAGCCGAGCAGTGCGCGGCGCACCCCCAGGGTGAACCTGCCGGGGTTCATCATTCCCCCGACCATCTCGCGCATCCCGCCGAGGAATCCGCGCGGGATTCCGAGCTCTTCGCTCGTGCCCAGTTCCACCTGGCAGCCGGCGCGCTGAAGAATCTTGGTCACGCGGCGCACTCGGCCCATCTGTCCACGCGACACCGCCGCGAAGCAGTTGCCCGTCGGTTCGTAGTCGCAGTCGATGCCGTGCGTCTTGATGAGGTCTTCCACGTGGTGCGCGGCGTGCTCGGCAAGCCGGATCATGCCGGGCATCTTCTTGCGGTAGAGCAGATTGAGGAGCTGGAGGTCCCCGCCCGGAGCACCCGCCACTTGCCCTGCGTTGCGGGAGCTGGCGCCGTGTCCGCAGAACTCGGCCTCCAGCAGCACCACATCTTGACCATGTTCGGCCAGCCGCAGCGCCGTCGACATGCCTCCGAGGCCGCCGCCGACAACCGCGACGTCACAGGTGAGGTCGCCGGTCAGGCCCGGCAGGATGTCTGCGGGCGGATCGACCCAGCCGCTGAAGGTGGTGTACTCGACGTTGTGGGTCTTCATCTGATTGCTCCTCGGGAATGCGCTCTGGTCCTTGGCGCGTTGCTCAGGCCCGAGCAGCGCTGTGTTCGTTCGAAGCCGGTTCCGCACCCGTCGCCACGTTGTGGTTGTGCAGAGCGCGGTAGGCGAGGAAGTACACGAACATCTGGAATCCCCACGTGGTGAGAGCGAGGATGTAGTGGGTGGTGCGGTGCTCGTCGTCCGGGATCGGGAAGAAGTCGTATATGAGCGCGATGGCGGTCCCCGCGGCGGTAGCGAGCGCAGCACCGATGGCCAGGCCCTTGGCACGAATCTTCCAGAGCCGCCATGAGAAATAGGCGAGGAACAGGGTCGTGAGCACGTTGACGATGACGTAGTACGTTGCCGGGCCGACGTGAAGCTCATGACTGCGGAACTGCTGGAGATACAGCCCGGCGACGATGGCCAGCGCAAACACGCTGATGTCGACCGCCAACGTCGGCTTGTACCGGTGCGTGACTCGCATCAGGCCCATGATGAGAATCAGGGTGATGCCCACCGATCGCGAGAAGGCATCGAAGAAGTACGCGATGGAGTACAGGAAGCTGCCCGGGTCGCCTCCGAGGAGGGACCAGACGAGGAAGTTCGAGCCGGACGTGGCGACGATCATCCATTCCAGGCCGAGCAGGTAGTTGCCGTACCGTCGAATGAATCTCCATCCGTAGAAGAATCCGGTGAAGATCATCCAGAGATCGGCGAGCATGAAGAGCAGTTCTTTCATGGTGTGCGGTTCCTTTGGGCCGGGCCTTTACTGCTGAGCAGAAGGCCAATCTGTGCAGGGGGTCGTTGAATTGCCTCGGACATGGATGCCGTCGGAGCGAGGGGCTGGTTCAGGACGCGGCACTTCCGGACCGCCGACCGGACCGAGCGCGTGAGATCAGCACGGTCACCACGACGAGCAGGGCGAGAACTCCCGACAGCCAGTAGCCGATGCCGTAGAGGCCCTTTGCGGCGACTTCGAGACCGGTTCCGGGCACCGGAACCAGGGAGGCGCTGAGGTCGCCGCTGACCAGTGCCGTGCCGAAGGCGAAACCCACGGCCATGAAGGTGCCGGCGGCACCGGCGGCCATTTCGGCCTTCTCCTCGGGCACTGCCAACTGCACCAGGGTGAAGCTGGCCGCGTAGCCGATTCTGCACCCGAGGCCCATTACGGCAGCGCCCACGAGGTGGTGCCACTGCTGGTCGTGCGCCACGGCGAGCCAGGCCAGTCCCGCTGCGCTGGTAAGCGCTCCGATGACGAAGACGGGCACACCACGGCCGTTGAACAAAGCGCGGTCGAGCACGGTGCCTCGGACCAGGAACGCCACCGCGAAGGGCGCCATGAGCAAGCCGGTCTGCAGAGCGCTGAACCCGAGGCCGTAGGCGTCCGCCGGCCGAAGAACCTCAGGACTGATCTGGGCATACGTGCTGAGCAGGAGCATGAAGGCTGAGTTCACCGCTGCGAACAGCGCGATGCACAAGCACGAAGCGGTGACCAGCGGAGCCTTCATCATGGCGACGTCGAACACCGCCGAGGACGACTTGCGCTCGACGCGCACCCAGGCGATGCCACCGACGATGCCGACCACCAACGGAATGAGTGCCGCGCTGCCCCACACGAGGCCTTGCGTCAGAGTCAGGAGAATCGTCGCGACCCAGGCGATCATCCACACCGTGCCGAGTACTCCGATGCGGCCGGCGCGCTCGGCAGGCGGGGCGTGGGGAATCGTGGCGTACGACGCAACGGTCGTGGCCGCGCACACTGCGGCGAGGATGATGAAGAAGCTCCGCAGCGACAGGTTCTCGACGATGAAGCCGCCGCCGATCATGCCGACGACGATGCCGACACCGGTAGCGATGACCAGGACCGCGACCCCCACCGTGATGCCGTCCTCGCCGAGATTGCGACGCAGGAATCCGAGCGGAAGGAGCTGCGCCGCGCCACCGAAGCCCATCAGAATGCAGCCGGCCAGAAGGGTCGGATACGAGTCGCCGACGGCCGGAATGAGCGCGCCGACCGCGAGAAATGCGGACGCCGCCACGGAGGCGCTCCGGTCGCCGTACAGATCGGCGAGGCGCGGCAACAGGATGAAGCCCGCTCCCCCGCCGAGGGTCAGCGCCGTGTAGAGCCACGTCGTCTCGGCCACTGTGGCGAGGCCGTACTGCGCCTGAATGACCGGCAGGAGCGGCGGCAGGATGAAGATGACGGCGTTGGTCAGGACGACCAGCAGCGCGCCTACACCGATGAGCACCCCCTTGTGCGGCTTGTTCGGCGCAGGGCGAGAAGGCGCCTCGCCGGCGAGTCCGGCAGGTTGGTGGATCTCTGTCATGGTTCTCTCCAGTTCCCGATCAGAGGTGGCTGATCAGACATGGCCCGGGAGCCCGGCCCCGATGGCGGTCCGGCTCGTTGCGGATGCGTTGGGCGACGCCTCGGTACAACGGGTTGAGTGCCTCGACGCCATGTGCTCGGTCCGCGCGAACAAGGCGCCTGCACGCTTGGTCCGTTCTTCGTCACGGCAGGTTCGTTCTCGAGAAAGGGCTGGTCCGCGCTGGAGAGGCGCCGGGCCGCCTTGTGATCCGTCTCATACGCTAAGGCGAAGTTAGTCAGCTGTTCAAGACGCGCGACTAAGAAAATTCACTGCCCGGCCGCAACAACCGTCGACGACAGGCGCAACTGCTAAGCTGGGTGCTGACTTAATCAAGCGTCCAACTGAGTGGACGCGTTGCACCGGGAGGATTTCGTGCCACGGATCTCCGTCGCCCAACGGCGTAGCGACTTCATCAACGCCGCCGTGGAAGTCATCGCGGTCTACGGCATCGAAGGCGCAACGACCCGACGGATTGCCGAGCAGGCTCAGGCGAACCTGGCGATGCTGCACTACTGCTATGACTCCAAGGAGGACCTCTTCGCCGATGTCTACGATTTCGTGGCCGGCAAATTCCGCGAGGTGCTCAAGGACAGTGATCCGCACGCCAACCTGGCGGACACGGCTCGCCAGCTCCTGCGCGGTGTCATGGAGTGCTACCTCGAGTCGGCCAACTTCGCCGCGGCGACGCTGGAACTCATCAGCTGGGCACGGCGTCAGCACGGAGACCGCGGTATCGCGGTGTACGACCAGGCCCTGGAGACTGCGCGTACTGCGCTTCGCGGCGCCACCTCGGACCACCCGGTCGACGCAGAAACCATCGACCAGATCGCTTATGTCATCGCCGCTTTGGCTGACGGTTTCGCCCTGAACTGGATGACCTACGGGGATCGGTCTGCCGCAACGGAACAGATGGAAATCGCCGTCTCCGTACTGGAGAACTGGCTCACGGTTCGGCTCGGATCTTCACCTGCGGCGCTGTGATGGGCTCATGAACGCCGCCGCACTCGAGCTGCTGCCCCTCGTCAGGGGTGTGCACGGCGGGAGGCCCGGGGCCGGGCCTCCCACAGAGCGTGTGTGGTGTGGTCACAACGGCAGGTCGGGCGAGTCGACGCCGACGACCCGGTCGCCGCAGAAGACGCGCACCGACTCCGCCGGCCCGTGGCCGCCGATGCCGGCCGGGCCCCAGAAGCTCTGAGCCGACTCCTCACCGAGGTCGGCGAGCTTGGCGCCGTTGACGCGCACCTCGCCGGACATGACGCGGGAGCCGACGTCGATCGCGCGGTCGGTGTCGGCGCCGAACACGTAGGCATCGAGGCCCGAGGGATTGGCGTTGGCGAAACGCAACGCCTGTTCGGTGGAGTCCACGGCGTGCAGAGAGACGACCGGACCGAACAGCTCGGCGGTGGCCCGAGCAGGGTCGGCACCGGCGGCGATCGTCGGCGACATGAAGAAGCCGTCGAGATCGGGCAGTTGGGCGGGTTGGCGGATGCTCGCCCCGAGATCACGCAGCCCCTCGATCCTGCTCTGGAGGGTCTGGAAGTGCGGCGCATTGGAGATCGGGCCGATCTGGACGTCCTCGTCGAGAGAGTGGCCGACGACGAGCTTGGTGATCCGCTCGGTCAACGCCTCGAGAAGAGGGTCGACCAGGCTGCGGTGCGCGAGGATCTTGCCCGGCCCCTCACACCACTGACCGTTGAGCTTGGTCATGCCGTCGAGGATGCCGTCGGCGGCGACGTCGAGGTCGGCATCGTCCAGCACGAGCACCGGATTGTTGCCGCCGAGCTCCAGTTGCAGGACCTTGAAGTCCTCCGCGCCGGCCCGCGCGATGGCGCGGCCCGCGGCCGGTCCGCCGGTGAACGAGACGATCTTGATGCGCGAGTCGGCAGTCAGCCTGGCGCCGACGTCACCACCGCCGTGCACGAGCTGCAGCGCGCCGCTGGGCAGGCCCGCCGCGAGGAAGCACTCGACGATGATCTGCGCGCTGCTGGGCGCGTGCTCCGAGGGCTTGAGGATGACGGGGCAGCCCGCCGCGATCGCGCTGGCCATCTTGGCGGCGGGAATGAAGCTCGGACCGTTCCACGGTGTGAGGATCGCGGCCGGCCCCCACGGCACCTTGTGGAGGCGGACGTCGCGGCCGCCGGCCGACAGCGCGGTGACGCGCGGGATGTTCACCAGGTCCGACGCCGACGCCCGGATCCTCGCGGGCAGGAAGGCCGCGACCTTGCGCGTGACGCTGATGGGCGTGCCGCTGGTCAGCGAGTCCGTCCGCGCGATGTCCTCGGCACGGGTCTCGATGATCTCGGCCACGCGCTCGAGCATGTCGGCGCGCTCACGCCGGGCGTCCTCGCCCCAGTGGCCGATGTCGTACACGCGCTCCGCGTGCCGCAGCGCCCGGTCGAGATCGTCGGGTGCTGTCGTGACGAGGCGGTGGATGGGCTCGCGCGTGTTGGGGTCGACGTTCCAGGCGTCATCGGCCGTCGGGCACTCGCTCCAGTCGTCGGCGATGTAGTTCACCGGCTGGGGGATCGTGATTTCGTTGCTCGCCATGGAGCTCACCTCTGCATTCACTCGTCGGTCAGGACTGGAGATCGACGACAATGCGGGTCACGTCACCGGACTTCATCGCCTCGAAGCCCTCGTTGATCTCGTCGAAGGGGATGACCCGCGTCACCATCTCGTCGAGCAGCAGGCGTCCCTGCTGGTACAGGCGCGCGAGCTGGAGGATGTCCTGCCGCGCCTGGCCCGAGCCCATGTAGGAGCCGATGAGCCGCTTCTCCTCGAAGAAGAAGTCCGATGCCGGGATGCTGAGCTCGGTACCTCCGGGTGCGATCCCGACCAGGCACGCGGTACCCGTCGGGCGCAGGAGGGCCACGGCCGTCGCCGCGGTACGGGCCGAGCCGACCGCCTCGAAGGAGTAGTCCGCTCCGTCACCCAACTGACGGTGGAGTTCGGCAACAACGTCACCTTCTCCGCCGTTGATGACGTGGGTCGCGCCGTAGCCGCGCGCGGCCTTGAGCCGTGCGTCGTCCAGGTCGATCGCGACGATCGCCGACGCGCCGGCGAGCCTGGCCCCCTGGATGATGGCCGATCCCACACCGCCACAGCCGATGACCGCCACCGTGCTGCCCGGCCTCACCTGAGCGCCGCGGAAGACAGCGCCGACGCCGGTGATGACGCAGCAGGCCAAGAGGCACCCGACGTGCAGCGGTA
The DNA here is from genome assembly GCF_000720485.1 of Streptomyces ochraceiscleroticus. Classification (GTDB taxonomy): domain Bacteria; phylum Actinomycetota; class Actinomycetes; order Streptomycetales; family Streptomycetaceae; genus Streptomyces; species Streptomyces ochraceiscleroticus. The sequence goes on from NZ_JOAX01000004.1 coordinate 159,738, forward strand.
CGTCGTCAGGGAGGCGCACCAGCGCGGTCTCACGCATGAGGACGTGCTGGGAGAACGCCCCGATGTCGCCGAGCCGTTCGATCGGCCGGCCGTCTGTGGTCCGGAACGCGGGCCGCGGACGGCGGCGTACCTCCTCGAGACGCCGGCACTGGGTCGACCGTCCTGCCTCACAGTTGGTGCAGCGGCCACAGGAGGGTGTCAGCGCGCCGACCACGCGGTCCCCGGGACGCAAGCCGGACACCTGCGCCCCGACCGCCTCGACCACGCCCGCCACCTCGTGCCCGACCACGACCGGCAGGTCGGTCGGAACCGTCCCCGTCATGTAGTGCAGGTCGCTGTGGCACAGCCCCACGTTCGTGACCTCGACCCGCACCTCGTGCGGCTCCGGATCGTCCACCCGAATGTCGGTCAGCTCGAGCGGCTCATTGACTGCGGTGAGTACCGCGGCCTGGGTGTCGATCATGTCGACGTCCCCTCTGTCGATTCCTGTGTCATTGGTCTGTTGAAGGTGATGGCGAGCACAGGGCGAGGCTTACGCGCCGGTGCGCCTGGCGGACCAGAAGCCCTTGATCCCCGCACTGAGGGCTCCGCTCTCCCACGCCGTCATCGCAGCGAGGTCCTCACGGGCGAAGGCCGCTTCGACCTCCTCTGTCTGAGGGCGCAGGAGAGCCAGGTGAAGGGCCGTCGTGTTGCCCTCGGGCGTCCACTCGATGACGGTGTCGATGGCCCGGCCGAGCAGGGCGTCGGGCTCGACGATCTCGTCCAGGAGTCCGATCCGCAGCGCCTCGTCGGCTCCGATCCGAGGTGATCCGAGCACCATGCGCATCGCATGGCTCCCGATGAGGCGCCTCAGCAGCACGCTGGACGCGTTCGAGATCGTGATGCCCCGGCCGTTCTCCGGCTGGTAGTACTCCGTCGCCCGGGTTCCGATGCGAGCGTCACAACACAGGGTGATTTCCGAGGCACCCCCGACCGCGAGCCCGTTGACAGCCGCGACTACGGGTACCTGCGTCTCCAGGATGGCTCGGGTGATGTCGTGGAAGCTCGCGAACGCCGCACGGGCCTCGGCGTCCGTGGACGGCGCGCTCTGGAGGTCCTCACCCGCGGAGAAGGCCCGCCCCTCGCCGGTGAGCACGATGCCGCGCACGCTCTCGCCGGTCCCGTACTCGCGGATGACCGTGGCCAGCCGCAGCCGGGTGGCAACGTCCATGGCGTTGAGCTTCTCGGGATGCCGGAGCGTCAGCAATGCAACGCCCCGCACGACGTCGACATCGAGGAATCCTCCGCCGGACGCGGCAGGTGCCGCCGTCTTGCGCCGTCGTGCACCCAGGTCGTAGGTCACCCCGGGCTCGTCCACGGCGCGTGCCTTGAGGGCCGCCTTGGAGATGCGTTCGGACGGCGTCCGGGGGAAGTCGGCGACGAACTCGATGTAGCGCGGCACCTTGAAGCGAGCGAGTTCCTTGCCGGCCCGCTCGACGATCTCCTCAGCCGTCGCACGATTCCACGGCACGCCGGCTGCCGGCTGGACGAATGCCTTGACCTCCTCACCGAGGGTCTCGTCGGGTTCGGCGACGACCGCGGCCGCGACTACCACGTCGTCGCGCTCGAGGGCGGCCTCGACCTCGACGCTCGCGACGTTCTCGCCGCCGCGGCGCACCATGTCCTTGATTCTTCCGACCAGTTGGATGCCATGGTCGGGTCGGCGGACGACGACGTCACCGGTGTGCAGCCAGCCTCCCCCGGCGGCTACGCCCTCATTGCCGGGGGGACCCCCACTGCGCAAGACCCTGGCCGTGTCCTCCGGACGGTTCCAGTAGCCGTTCATCATGGGCTTGCCCGAGATGACCAGCTCACCGGGTTCGCCGGCCGGCACCTCGTCGCCGGCGGAGTCGACGACGCGGACCTGCTTGGTCGGCACCGGCTGCCCCAGGCTCCCGCTCCCGACGGCACCGGCGTCGGCGAACGGGCTGAACAGGTCGACCCCGGACTCGGTCATCCCGTAGATCTCCCGCCACGGCGCACCCCATCTCTCCTCCAGCTGCGCGTGAAGACCGACGGGAATGCCCGAACAGAACACTTGGCGTACGTCGTTGTCGCGGTCCTCGGGCACCGGCGGCTGCTTGAACAACAGCGTGGGCATCGACCCGAGGACGTAGAAAAAGGTCGCGCGGTGCCGGCGGACGTCCGCCATGAAGGTCGACGCGGAGAACCGGGGCAACACGACCAACGGGGCCCCGACCGTGAGTGCGAGCGCCGTGTTCCACTGCGGATCCATGTAGGAGAAGGGCTGTGCCGTCAGGAGCACGTCCTCGGTACCGAGTCCGGTCGCCGCCGCACAGACCCAGCCCAACCTGACCCAGTAGTCGTGGGTGAGCATGCACGCCTTGGGAAAACCGGTCGTGCCGGAGGTGTACTGCAGGTTCGCCAGCGTCCCGGCATCGACCGGCACCGCCGGCGCCGTCTCCGGGAAGGGCTCGGACCCGTCGTCGGCGACGTCGACGACACGGAAGCCGGCGAGCCCGCCCTCGGTTGCCAGGACGTCGGCGATCAGTCCGGACCGCTCGGAGTCGGTGAAGGCGACGCGTGCACCCGAGTCCCGGAGGACGAAGGCGAGGTCGCCCCGCTGGTAGGAGGAATTGATCGGAACGGCGACCGCGCCGGCCTTGAGTGCGGCGAGCCAGACGACCGGCCAGTGCACGACGTTCGGGAGCATGATCGCGACACGGTCGCCCGGCTGTACGCCGTCGAGCTCGATCAGCCGGTGCGCCAGCCGGGAACTCCATGCGTCGATCTCGGCAAAGCTCCATGACCATTCGCCGAAGCGCAGGAACTCCCGGTCCGGTGAATCCTGTGCGCGCTGCGACAGCAGCTCGGTCAGGGTCGGGATGGTGGGGTCCGCGCCGAGCTGTTCGGGCAGCACGACCGGCAGGGGGCGCGAGCGGGTGCGACCGGCTCGCTCGGCTGCCACGTTCTCAGTCATCGCATCCTCTGCATCTCTTCACCGCAGCGGGCCGTAAGCAGCTCCGCCGCGGCCCGGACGATCCACGTCATCGCCGGGTCTGTGCTCTTCATCCACTCCGGGTGCCACTGGACTCCGAGCACCGGAGCACCTGGGAGCTCCACCGACTCGACCACGCCGTCGCTCGTCCGCCCGGTCACGACCAGCCCGGCGCCGCAGCGGTCGACGGCCTGGTGGTGCCAGGAGTTGGTCAGCGCGTGCTCGCCGAACAGGCCGGCGGCGACCGAGCCCTGCTCGAAGGTCACGAGGTGATCGGCGGTGCCGTCGGTCGGTGCAGCCTCTGCCGAGAGGTGGCTCACGGAGCCGGACGGAAGATCGGCGATGAGCGTGCCGCCGAGGGCGACGTTGAGCACCTGCATCCCGCGGCACACACCCAGCACGGGTATCCCCCGCTCCAGCGCGGCTCGGACGAGCTCGATCTCGTACTCGTCCCGAGCCACATCGTGGGCCATCGGGTCCATCCGTGGATCGATGTCGCGGGCCACTGCCGTGTCGCCGCCCCAGCACGCCGGATGGACGTCTTGTCCACCGGTGATCACCACACCGGACAGCCACTGGCAGATGTCCGTCGCGTCGGTGTCGTACGACAGGTGCACCGGAAGTCCGCCGCCCTGCGCGATCCGGCTTGCGAAGTCCGACATGTAGCTGTCAGTGCAACGGTCGCCGTACCGCTCGTCGGACCCCTTGAGCAGTTCCAGCCGGTACCGCCGCCCGGTGATGCCGATCAGCGGGCGCACCGGCACGGCCTCCTCACGCGCGCTCACGGCAGTTCGAAGTAGCGAACCGACTCCCACTCCGAGAGCTCGGCGAACGGGTCGCCGCCGGCGGTGTGGAACTGCATCCACTCCCACTTGCGCGACGCGATCCAGCAGTCGACGAACTCGTCGCCGAGGAGCTCGCGCAGGATCGGGTCGGCGTCCAGGGCCGCCGCGGCCTTGCTGATGGTGTCCGGAATCCGCTCGATGCCCAGCCCCGGCGGCAGGCACCACGCCATGTCGGTGACCTGCTCGGGCGGGTCGATCTTCCGCTCGATGCCGGCGATGACGCCGGCCAGCACGCCCGCGAGCGCGAGGTAGAGGTTCGCGTCCGCGCCCGGCAGACGGTACTCGAGGCGGGAGTACTTGGGGTGTCCGCAGACGGCGCGCACCGCGGCGGTCTTGTTGCTGATCCCCCAACTGATCGTGACCGGCGGCCCACTGAGGTCGACCAGCCGCCGGTACGACGTGATCTGCGGCAGCACGATCGACGTGTTGCCCTCCATCGTCGCCAGCAGCCCACCGATGGCGTGCAGCATCGTGGCCGACGGTCCGTCCTCGGCGTAGAACGCGTTGTCGCCGTCGTGCTGCAGGGAGAGGTTGAGGTGGGACGCCTGGCCGTAACCGGCGGTGGGCTTGGCCATGAAAGTGACGCTGTGCCCGCGCTCGAACGCGACCTCGCGCATGATCTGGCGGGTCCGCGCCCAGGCGTCGCCGACCTTGACCGGGTCGCCCGGTGCGAGGTTGAGCTCGATCTGACCGGCGGCGTCCTCGTCGCTCCATGCCTCCCATTCGATGCCGACCTCGTCGAGGCGGTCGGCCACGGCGTTCATGTAGTCGGTCCAGTCCTTCGACTTGGCGAGGTGGTATGCCGTGCCCGCGCTGCCGCCCAAGGGAGTCAGGTCGCGGTACCCGCGGGCTCGTGCCTCGTGGATCGACTCCTCGAAGACGGTCGCCTCGATCTCGACCGCAACGGTCGCGGTGAATCCGTGGCCGGCCAGCCGCTCGGCCATCTTCCGCACGAGGTTGCGCGGGCAGATCGGGACCGGTGTGCCGTCCTTGAGCCAGTAGTCGCCGATCACCGAGTCCAGGCCCGGCTTCCACTCGACCATGGTCGACATGTCGGGACGGAGGTAGACGTCGTCGAGGTGGCCACGCCAGGCGGGGTAGGCGGAACCGAAGGCGGGAGCGTTGCCGAGATCAAGGCCGAACAGGAGATCCGCGAAGGCAAAACCGGCGTCCTTGCCCGCGGCGAACTTCTTGGGCGAGACGTTCTTGCCGAGGAAACATCCCTCGTGGTTCGTCGCCTCGAGCCGGACGGTTCGCGCTCCGGAGTCGCGGAGCGGTGCGCGCGTGGCGGTGGTGCTGAGTTCAGACATCGAAACGAACCTTCCAGGAGGCGCCGGTCATCACCGAGAGCTGGGACAGGGTGCCCTGGATCCCGAGGGCACCCGAGGACAGGACAGCCATGAGGTCGTCCGCACCGGAGAACACGCCGGCGAGCGTCTCGGGAGCTCCGGCGATCAGGTACTGCGTGGAGCCGTCACCGAGCACGGCCTGCTCCAGGCCCTCGGGCCCTTCGGTGACCGCGATCAGTACGTCGGGAATGCCCGGCAGCGAACGTGTCGCGTCCCAGAACCGCTGAGCGGCATCACGCCACCCGGGCAGGGGAGGCGTGAGCGCCCGCAGGACGCCCGCGGCCAGGTCGGCGTCGCCGGAGGGATCCGCCGTCGGCGCGAAACGCGCGTTGAGGTCGACCGTGAGGGCGGCGTCCGGCTCGGCCGGCACGCCGCTGGACACGTCGATCCCGTTGTCACCGAAGGTGATCGTCGCGCTCTGGGGCGTGTCGTGAGAGCGAATCGCAACGGTGCCGGCCGACCTGTTCAGAGCGTCGATGGCATGCCCGGCCTGGGCAGCGTCACGCAGCGTGCGGGCGATCAAGCGCACGACGGGGCTCGCATCGTCCTCGATCCTGACGTCGACCGCTGCGGCACCCGCGGAGGCCGACGTGGGGGCCGTCATGGTTCCGGTCATCCTTCGGTCCTTTCGACTTCACGAGCCGCATGACACCTGTTGGCGCCGCACGGGCTCGAACAATCCGAGGTTACTTAGTCAGGTGACTCAAACGCATGACTAGGATGGTGGGGCACGGGTCACACGCTGTCAACACCCGGTTTCCACCTCGTTCGGAAAGGCCATCGCGTGAACAAGCCACTCCCCCCGCACTGGGAACGCCTCGACGCCGACGCCCAGCTCGCAGCCCAGGCCATCGCGGCCGCGCTGACGACACCTGTCCGCGAGCTCGGAGCCCGGGCGGCGCGCGAGCTACTGGCGAGTACGCCGTCCGACCGTCCACTGACGCCCCTCGACCGGGTCGACGCGGTGGCCGTCCCGACCCGTGCCGGAGAACTCCGCGCACGCCTCTACCACCCATCCAGCCCGCCGACCGAGGGCCTGCGGCCGGCACTGCTGTATCTCCACGGCGGCGGATTCGTTCTCGGGACCCTCGACGGAGTGGACGAGGTCTGCCGCGCGATCGCCGCTCGATCCGGGTGGGCAGTGCTCTCCCTGGAGTACCGGCTCGCTCCGGAGCACCCCTACCCGGCGGCCCTCGAGGACTCGCTCGACACGCTGACCTGGCTCCGCGAGTCAGCCCTCGACTCGGGCATCGATCCGGACATGATCGCCGTCGGCGGCGACTCCGCAGGCGGCAACCTCGCCGCCGCGCTCTGCCTCCACCTCCGGGACCGCGGACTCCCGCTCCCCGTGTCGCAGGTCCTCGTCTATCCCGCGGTCGACGACCGGTTCACCACACCGTCCTGGACCCGGTTCGCCGACGCGCCCCTGCTGACGACGGCCGATGCGCGTTGGCTCTGGGAGCAGTACATCGGTCCCGGCCGCCAGGGCGGCATCGATCAGTACGCAGCCCCCATGAAGGCAACATCCCTCCGCGGATTGCCGCCGGCCCTGGTCCTCACCGCCGAGGTCGACCCGCTGCGTGACGACGCCGAGGCGTACGCCGAACGACTGCGACACGACGGCGTACCCACCACCTCCATTCGCCACTCGGGCGTGTTCCACGGCTTCTTCACCGAGGTCGGGGTCTTCGCCAAGACCGACGCGGCGATCGACGACGTGGTCCGGCATCTGCGAGGCACCGCCGCCGCCCGCGCCACATCGACCTCGACTCCTTGCTGACCGCCGGGCATTGACGAAGGTCACGGCCCATAGCTACCTTCTTGGTCAATCGACCTAGACACATGACTACCTTCGTGCCGTCCGTCCGCCCCTTGGACCACGAGAAGGCAGAGACCATGACTGACACCTCCTCCACCGCCCCGGTCGTCGACGTCCTGTGCGTCGGCGCCGGGTTCTCCGGCCTGTACGCCGCCTACAAGGCGGCCGAGCACGGCTGGACGTTCGCCGGGTACGAGGCCGCTCCCGACGTTGGCGGCACTTGGTTCTCGAACACCTATCCCGGCGCCCGGTGCGACGTCGAAAGCGTCTACTACTCCTACTCGTTCAGCGAGGAGCTCCAGCAGGAGTGGACCTGGAGCGAGCGCTTCGCCCCGCAGGCAGAGATTCTGAGCTATATCAACCACGTCGCCGACCGCTTCGGCCTTCGTCGGCACTTCCGGTTCAACACCAAGGTGGTGGCGGCGAACTGGCTTCCCGACGAACATCTCTGGGAAGTGACCCTCGACTCCGGCGACACCCGCCGTGGTCGCTACTTCCTGGCCGGCTCGGGCGGACTCTCGACGCCGAAGGACGTCGACGTGCCCGGCCTGGAGAACTTCACCGGGTTGACGGTGTCGACGAGCCGCTGGAACATCTCGCTCGACGACCTCGCCGGCAAGCGGGTCGCAGTCATCGGCACCGGATCGTCGGGCGTGCAGTGCATCCCGCTCATCGCCGAGGTGGCCGAGCACCTGACCGTGTTCCAGCGGACCCCCAACTACGTCTTCCCCGCTCGCAACGCCCCGCTGTCCGCGGAGACAGTCGCTGAGATCAAGAGCAAGTACTCCGCCATCCGTGAGGAGTGCCGGCACTCCCCCGGCGGAATTCCGGACCGCCCGGTGACCGACCACGCCTTCGATGTCTCCGACGAGGAGCGTCAGGAGCGCTACGAACGGGCCTACGAGCGCAGCGGATTCCTCGGCGTCGGAGCGGAGTTCGCCGACCTCCTCACCGACCTCAAGGCCAACAAGACCGCATCGGACTTCATGCGTCAGAAGATCCGTCAGATCGTCCACGATCAGCGGACCGCGTCCCTGCTGGAGCCCCAATTCCACCCGCTGGGCGCAAAGCGCAGCTGCTTCGGAACCGACTACTACGAGACGTTCAATCGTCCGAACGTCTCGCTCGTCTCGCTACGTGATGAGCCGATCACCACCATGACGTCCGACAGCATCATCACCGAGAGCGGCTCCTACGACGTTGACGCCATTGTCCTCGCAATCGGTTTCGACGCCTTCACAGGACCACTGTTCGCGCTCAACGTCACGACGCCGGAGGCAGGCAGACTGCAGGATGCGTGGAGTGACGGTGTGCGCACCTACCTGGGCACCATGACCGCCGGATTCCCCAACTTCTTCATGATCGGCGGCCCCCAGAGCCCCGCGCTTGTGAGCAACGTCGTCGTCACGATCGAGCAGGCGGTCGACTGGATCACCGACCTGATCACCCATGCCAAGGCCGAAGGCAGCGAGGTCATCGAACCCACCACCGAGGCCCAGGACGACTGGGTGAACATCACCGAGGCCACGATCGACCAGACGCTCTACGCAACCACCGACTCCTGGTACCGCGGCTCCAACGTGGCCGGCAAGCCGACCACCTTCCTGGGTTACGTCGGCGGCGTCGGCAAGTACCGTCGCATGTGCCACGAGATCGCCAAGCGCGGCTACCCCGGCGTCAGGATCGGCGGACAGGCCGTTGCCCCCGGGATCGGCCGCATCGACAAGGAGATCGCGTGAAGGTCGTCCACCAGCGGTACGTCGCGTACTCCGATGCCCACTACGCCGGCAACCTCGTCGACGGTGCGTTCAGCCTGAAGTTGTTCGGTGACGCCGGGACGCACCTGGCGATCACCGTCGACGGCCACGAAAGTCTCTTTGCCGGGTACTCCTCGGTCGAGTTCCTCGCGCCGATCCGCGGCGGAGACGTCATCGAAGCCGAGGCGCGCCTCGCGTCCAGAGGCAACCGGAGTCGAACGGTCGAGTTCGAACTGCGCATCATCTGCCGGCCCTTGGACGAGACCGGCCGAGCCGAGGTACTGGCCGAACCCATCGTCGCCACTCGTGCCCGAGGGACGGGTGTCGTCCCTGCCGGCGCAATCAAGAACGGGAGTTGATGCAGCTATGGATTCATCGAGCGACGTACGTGAAGAGGCGTGCGAGATCGTTGTGGTCGGTGCCGGCATGGCGGGGTTGATGGCGGCGACCACCCTGTCCGATCGGGACGTCGTCGTGCTCGAAGCCACCGGTCGGGCCGGGGGGCGCGTGGAGTCGGTTCGCCAGGGCGACTACTGGATCAACGTCGGAACCCAGTTCACCGAGGGAACCGGCACCCTGATCGAAGCCCTCGAACGCCACCGGATCCCCATGGAGACGCTGGCGGGCAAGAAAGTGGCCCTCGCGCTCAACGGAAAGCAGGTCGACACCTCGAATCCGTTCGGCCTGATGCTTCGCTCCCGGATGACCTTCATGGACCGGGTCGGACTGGCGGCTGTCGGGGCTCGCATCCTCGCGGCCGTACCGTTCCTGGCGATGAACCCCGACAATGCCCTGGCGAAGCGGGTCCGGGCGGCACTCGATGCGCGCTCCGCGTCGTACGTGCTGCGCGGCGTTCGCTCCGAAGTCGCGCGGGCCATGGTCCGGTCCTGGTCCGGGCAGTGGATGGGATGCGAGCCGGAGGAGACAGCGGCGACCCAGTTCGCGATCTCGATGGGGATACTCCTGACGGACCCGGCGAAGGTTCCGAACTTCTCCCTGCCGGCGGGAGGAAACCAGACCCTCACCGACATCCTGGCCGCCGACCTCGGCGCTCGGCTGCGGCTGAACTCGCCCGTGAGGTCGGTGGAGTGGACCGAGGACGGTGTCGTCGTGGACTACGAGGACGAGAACGGACCGGCGCGGATACGCGCCCGCCGTGCGATCGTGGCCGTTCCCAGCGACGTGGCTGTGAAGCTCATGCCCGGCCTCCCACCTGGGTATCGGGCGGCGTTCGACGACATTCACTACGGCCGGTACGTGGTGGTGGGCTACTTCACCCGCGAGGAGGGCCCGCAGCGGTGGGACGATTACATCGCTGTGTCGACGCCGCAGCTGTCGTTCCAGGCGATGTTCAACCATGCCGCGGCCATGCGCGGTCCTGGCCCACGAAAGCCGGGCGGCGCGCTGGCCTGCTTTGCGGGCGGTGCGGTGGCCGACAACCTGTTCGGGCTCACCGATGAGGAGATCGTTACTCGATTCACCGCAGACCTCCTCTCGCTCTACCCCGAGCTCGAGGGGAAGCTCGACGAGGGGATCGTCCGACGTCACCACCGGGTCGTGCCGTTCTGGCCACCCGGCGGACGTGCCTCGCTGCCGACGCTGCGCCAACACCTCGGCCCCGTCTACCTGGCCGGCGACTATCAGCTCGACATGCCCTCGCTCGCCGACGCGGCCTCGTCGGGTGAGCGGGCCGCGGAACAGGTTCTGGCGAGCCTGTCCCGCCCGGTGCGCTGACGATCCGACGCTCACCGCATTCTTCGGCCGCCCGCGCCGGCGGCCGCTCCCCGACATCTTCGTCCCCGCCATTCGCGGCTGACGCTCGCAAGGAAAGTAACCATGCCTGCCACACAGAACCCCGCCCGTGAGGCGGACCGCCTCTACCACGACCTCCTCTCCCCCACGGAGACCCGGGAGCTCCGCGACCGAGTGCGGAAGATCGCCGCCGACGTCGTCGCCCCCGCCGCACGCCGGATCGCGAACGGGGATGAGCGCATCGACGGCTTCCCGCAGGACGTCTTCGACGGCCTTGCCTCCGCCGGCCTGTTCCGGGTGCCCTTCGCCGCCGAGGTCGGCGGGGACGGCCTCGCGCATCCGGTCACGGCGACCGCCGTCGCCATTGAGGAGCTGGCGTACTACTCCAGCAGCATCGCGGCGTCTTCGACGTCCATTGCATCCTCGCCGGCAACGTGTTGACCCACGGCACCGCTGCCCAGCAGCAGAGGTGGCTGCGACCGGTGGCCGAGGGCACCATGGTGGGTGCCTTCGCCACCACCGAGCCCGATGCATCCTCCGACCTGCGCCCTCAATCGGTCCAGACAGTCGCCGTCCGGCACGGCGACACCTGGGGCCTCAATGGCCGCAAGCGCTGGATCTCCAACTCGCCGGTCGCAGGCTTTGTCGTCACCCTCGCTCGCACCGACGACCGGCTGTCAATGTTCATTGTCGACACCTCGCTGCCCGGAGTTCGAGGCGGCGAGCCCGACCAGAAGATGGGCAACCGCGGCAAGCTCACCGCCGACGTGTGGTTCGAGGACGTCGAGCTGACAAACGACTCCTTGCTCGGCGGCGAGCCGGGACACGGACTCCGTCACGCGCTCGCCACACTCACGCTCGGCCGCATCGGCATCGCCGCCGCCGGTGTCGGCATGGCGCAGGCCGCCTTCGACCACGCTGTCGCGCACCTGTCGACCCGGGAGGCGTTCGGACGGAAGCTGGCCGCCAACCAGCACTGGCAGTTCCTGATGGCCGAGCGGGCCACCGAGATCGAGAACGCGCGGTCCCTGTATCTCAAGGCGGCCCTGCGACGCGACGACGGCGAGGTGTTCCCCGAACCGGAAGCCTCGATGGCCAAGTTCTACGGGAGCCGGCTCGCCGTCGACATGGTCCGCGACGCCGTCCAGGCGTTCGGCGGCCTCGGCTTCGCCCGTGAGCTCAGCGCCGACGGCACGCCGGGGCCGGTCGAGGCGATCTACCGCGACAGCAAGATCGGGGAGATCTACGAGGGTACCAACGAGGTCCTGAAGTGGGTCATCGCTCGCGGCATCTTCGGCAAGGAGATCACTGGCTGAGCCTCGCGGGCCGCACCTTGCTCATGTCGGGCGGCAGCCGCGGCATCGGCCCGGCGATCGCCGTCGCCGCCGCCCGCCGAGGCGTCAACGTGATCCTGCCGGCCAAGACCGACACTCCGGACTCACGCTTGCCCGGCACCATCCACACCGCCGCCGCGGTGATCGAGGCTGCCAGCGGCAGTGCCCTTGCTGTCGTCGAGGACGTAAGCGACGAGGCATCGGTGCAGCGGGCTGTCGAACGGTGCGTGGACAGGTTCGGCGCCGGCACGGGGGACCTCCAGTACGACGTCTTCGTCGATCCACCGCAATGACGGCATACACGGCCGCGCTGAGGGCGAAGCACGGACACACAATCCACCCGCGGGCAAGCAAGCCCGCCGCGAGGCTCATGAGGAGTCACCATGCTGAACCTGTCGATCCTGCTCGAGGACTCCGCCCGCAAGTACCCCGACCGCGAGGCTGTCGTACTGGGCCCGACCCGCCTGACGTACAGTCAGGTGAACGCCGCGGCCAACCAGGTGGCGAACCTGCTCGTGGAGCGCGGGATCCGCCCCGGTGACAGGGTGGCCCTCAGCTGCCGGAATCTGCCGCACTTCCCGGTCGTCTACTACGGCATCCTTAAGACTGGCGCAGTTGTCGTTCCGCTCAACGTGCTCCTGAAAAGCCGCGAGATCGCCTACCACCTGGACGACGCCGACGTGACGGCGTACTTCTGCTTCGAGGGCACTCCCGGGTTGCCCATGAGCGCCGAGGGCTTCGCCGGCTTCCAGCAGGTCGACGCTGTCGAGCACTTCTTCGTCATCACCGATGATCCGGCAGCTCCCAGTCCCATCGACGGCGTCGAGACACTCGGCAGTGCCCTGGTCGGCCATGGCACAACGTTCGACTCAGTAACGACCGAACCCACCGACACGGCGGTCATCCTCTACACCTCCGGGACCACCGGACAGGCCAAGGGCGCAGAGCTGTCGCATGCCAACACGGTGATGAACGTGCTGGCATGCAACCGCCTCTTCCGCAGTACACCAGCTTCTGACAGCCACCTGCTCTGCCTCCCGCTCTTCCACACCTTCGGTGCCACGGTGCAGATGCACGCAGGCTTCTCGATGGCTGCCACCCTCTACCTCGTTCCCCGCTTCGATGCGCGCGAAGTCGTCGACCTGATGGGCCACGAGCCCATCACGTTCTTCGCCGGCGTCCCCACCATGTGGTGGGGGCTCTTGAACGCGCTCAGCGACGCCGTCGACGTCAAGCGCATCGCGGGCAACCTCCGGATCGGCATCTCCGGAGGTGCTGCACTCCCGATGGAACTTGCCCACCAGATCAAACAGCGCCTCGGCATCACGGTGCTCGAGGGATACGGGTTGTCGGAGACCTCTCCCGTCGCGACGTTCAGCGACCCCGATCTCGCCCCACGTCCGGGATCGATCGGGGTGCCAGTCTGGGGAGTCGAACTGAAACTCGTCGACGACGACTGGACCGAGGTGACCGAGAGCGGCCAGGTCGGCGAAATCGCGGTCAAGGGCCACAACGTGATGAAGGGCTACTACGGCCGGCCGGAAGCCACCGCGGAGGTCATCCGCGATGGCTGGCTCCGCACCGGCGACCTCGCACGACGCGACGAGGACGGCTTCTACTACATCGTCGACCGATCAAAGGACCTCATCATCAGAGGCGGCTTCAACGTCTATCCGCGTGAGATCGAAGAAGTCCTGATGAGGCACCCGGAGGTCAGCCTGGCCGCCGTCATCGGCGTACCTCACGACAGCCACGGCGAGGAGATCAAAGCATTCGTCATCCTCCAGGCCGGTTCCTCCCTCACCCCCGACGAGCTCGTCGCCTGGGCCAAGGGCCAGATGGCGTCCTACAAGTACCCGCGCATCGTCGAGTTCGTGCCCAGCCTGCCGATGACCGCCACCGGAAAGATCCTCAAGCGTGAGCTGGCCCGCAGAACACAGAATTGACACACAAGACGCACGACTACACATCGTGGTCGACGCCGGACCAGCCGGTGCCACGGAATCGCTTTGAGCTGGGATGACTTCGTGACCAAGCCACCCGCCACACACCGAGGACTGGGTGCCATCCCACCAAGCCCCGATAAGGGAAGTCGCCGCAGGTCAGCGCCGTCCACTGGGGAAGTACATGACATATTTCCCGAGGTCGTGATCCACAGCGGTCTACCCCGACCCGCAAGAAGCGCGAAAGCTTACCCGCGGGCCACCCGCCGCCCGTCGAGCTCACAAGCTCGTCGTTGCACACCTATCCTGACCTGCGTTAACGTCCCAGCTCACCGATACCGCTGTCCACCGAATCACGCAGGGGCTAGGTTCGCCGAACCACCATATCGATCGACTGTGGAGACCCAGGCGATCGGCCGCGGCACCACCGTCGCGGTCAGAAGCCGGTAAAAGTCGTTGCGGGACGTGTTCCGGGGATCGATCTCGATACGCATGATCGCCAGTATCCACGGAGGCAACCCGGCAGGCTAACCGCAGATCGCCGGCATCACCCAACCCCTGTTCTCGGAAGACAGTGCCCGGTATCGGACTCGTCCAGCATCCCTCAAACAGCGCGTCCGCCAGCTCACCACCGACAACCGCACCCTCCACAAGCGACTCAAGGCCGCCCGCTCGAACCTGCGCTTCCAGGACCGGCGCGTCGCCGACCTCGAAGCCCGCATCGCCGAACCGGCACCGAAGTCCTGATCCCTCCCTCACCACCCTGCGCCCCCTTGCCCCCTTGCCCCCTTGCCCCCTTGCCCCCTTGCCCCCTGCGTGTGATGTGCCCGTGGGCCCCCACTGGTACAGCTCGCCTCCCGGGGCCCCGAGCCCCGGCTCACGGAACCCGGGACGTGTCACCGGCTCCCCGTGCGGAGGCATTCCATCAACTGCCCATCCCCAGCCGGGCACCACCGGCGACATCCAGGCTCAGACCAGTCAGGTAACGGTTGGCCGGGTCGGTGAGGAAGGCGATGGTCGCCGCCACCTCCTCCGGCTCGGCGAACCGGCCCATCGGGATCTGCGCGGCCCGGGCCTGGCGGGCGCGCCGGTCCCCCTTGGGGTCGCCGCCGCCGGCGCGGGTCGCGAGCTGCGCCCACATGGCGGTGTTGACCGGGCCGGGGCACACACAGTTGACCGACACGTTGTCCGGGCCGAGTTCCAGAGCCAGCGACCAGCAGATGTTCAACACGGCCGCCTTGCTGGCGTTGTACGGCACGTACGCGCGACGGGCCTCCTTCGCGGCGACCGAGGCCACCGCGACCATGGAGCCGGAGCGCTGGGCCTGCATGACGAGGCCGACTTCGCGCAGTACGGAGAAGGCCCCCGTGGCGTTGATCGCCATCACCCGGGCGAACTCGGAGCTCGAGGTGGTGAGCAGGTCCGGCTCGTTGCCGAGAATGCCGGCGGCGTGTACCAGAACATCGATCGCCCCGTACTCCGCCCGGATCCCGGCCACTGTCTCGCGCACCGACTTTTCGTCCGTGACGTCGAGTTCACGGAAGTCCGCGAGCCACTTCGGGCGGCTGTCCGGTGCCGTGCGGTCGCATCCGATGACCACCGAGCCCGCTGCGTGCAGTCGTTCGGCGGTAGCGGCTCCGATGCCTCCGCTGGACCCGGTGACCAGCGCAATCTGGGACGAGGTGGTCATGCGGTGTCCTCCGTGGGTTCCGTGCATTTCGTGGTTGTAGAGCTGTGTTCGGCGTCGGGTGCCGCAGCGGAGGACGTGGTGGAAGTGGTGTGCGTGCCTGCGCTACCCGTCTCCGGCAGGGTCAGGTAGACGATGAGGCAGAGCAGGACGATGACCGTCATGTACACCGCCACGCCCATGGGGTGGCCCGCCTCGATGAAGGCGCTGGCGATGAGCGGTGCCGTCCCGCCGAGGGCCGCGATGACGAGCTGGTGGGCCACACCGATGCCGGACACGCGGACGGCAGCGGGGAACAGTTCGGCCTGGATCGTCGGGTAAACGCCCTGCCAGATCGCCAGGACCACCCAGCCGGAGACGGTCACCGTCACGTATACGCCGAATCCGGGTTGCTGCAGCAACAGCAGAAGCGGATAGAAGAGCACCACCATGCCGATGGCCCCGATGATGGGGAAGGGCTTGCGCCGGCCGATGCGGTCGGACAGGGCGCCGCACAGGGGCACGATGATCACCAGCAGGCCCAGCCCGATGGCGTTCCCGGCCAAGGCGGAGGCCAGGTCACGGCCGGTGGTCAGGTGCGCGTAGGTGGGCAGGAAGGTGGCCCACGTGTAGTACGCGACTGCCGGGGCCGACAGCGCCGCGGTTTGCAGCAGTGCCTTGGGATGCCTGCGCAGCAGTTCCCTCAGGCGCAGCTTCTCGGGTTGCCGACCGGCGGCGGAATCCTCGACGGCGGCCTCGAACTCCGGGGATTCGTCGGCGCGCGATCGCAGCAGCAGACCGACGACGCCGAGGAGGCCGCCGATGGCGAACGGGATGCGCCAGCCCCACGTCTCCAGGTCATGGGTGTTCAGCGTCGAGGTGACGATCGCCCCCATGCCGGTGGCGGCCAGCGTCGCCAGGCCGCTGGCCGCATTCGACAACGAGCCGAACAGGCCGCGCCGGTCGGTCGAGCCGTTCTCCACCATGTAGGCGATGGCGCTCTGCATCTCGCTGCCGGCCGAGATGCCCTGCAGTACGCGGGCGAGCAGGAACAGCAGCGGCGCCGCGTAGCCGATTGCGGAGAACGGCGGGGTGAGCGCGAGGATCAGGCTGCCCGCGGCCATGCCGCCGATGGTGGTGGCCAGGACGACACGGCGGCCGTAGCGGTCGGCCAGGGGGGAGATGATGATGCCGCTCAGCGGCCGCACCACGAACCCGACCGCGTAGGTCAGCAGGGCGCTGATCAGCGACATCGCCGGGCTGCCCCCGGGAAAGATCTGGCTTGAGAAGACGGCGGCCAGGAGGCCGTAGATGTACCAGTCGTACCACTCGATGAAGTGGCCGACGGTGCCTGCCAGGACGTTCAACCGCCTTCCGCGGGGCGGGGCGTCCGGTTGGCCGGTGGCGGAGAGGGACTTCGGTGAGGCTGTTCTTGGTGCGTTCGCCATTGAGCGCTCCTCAGTGCAGTGAGGGATGGGGCTGTGCGAACAGTCGGCGGTCTGGGGCGCCGCGGACCAGGGGGTTCCGATCGATTCCGGTCGACGCTGTCGGCGGTTCCGGAAGCCTTCTTCGAAAGTTGATGCCGCCGATGCCGGCCGCGATGAGGGGCCGGTCGAGGCTCGCAGAGGGTCAGCGCGTCGCGTGAGAGGACCAGGTGCGGCCCTCCTGCTCCTTCACGGGGAGACCGGCGGCCAGCAGGATCCTGTCGAGGAGTGCCTGCGTGCGGGCGGCTTCGCGCCCCGACGTCAGGGGCGCGTCACGGTCTCGTACACGGTCGAGGAAGTGGTGAACGGCGGCGGCGAACCCGAAGGTGTTCGTCGCCGTGGCCCAGCCGAATGCCTCGGGGCTCATCGAGCGCACGGTGCTGACGCCGTCCCGGGTGAGGGTCACCGTGTCCGGAGCCACCACCTCGGCCGAGCGCTCCGCGCCGTAGGCATCGAGTTTTTCTGCCCACGAACCTGCGGTCCGTGCCGCCGTCAGGACGCCGGTGCCGCCACCGGCGAATCGGACCAGGGCAGAGACCCCGTCCTCCTGCCAGGGGTCGTCACCAGCGGCATGGGCGGAGACATCCACCGGTTCGCCCGGGCAGAACCAGCGCAGCAGGTCCACCATGTGGATGGCGTTCTCGAAGGTCGCGCGGTACTCACTGCCGCGGCGGTTCTTCTGCGCGATACAGAAGTCGGCGCCGGTGTCCCCGAACTGGTCACGAGCGGCTACGTAGGTCGGCGCGAACCTCCGGTTGAACCCCACCATCAGCACGCGTTCGCGCTCGTCGGCGAGGTCGGCGAGCCGCTCCGCGTCGCTGGTCGCGGTCGCAAGGGGTTTTTCGCAGAAGACGTCGACGTTCGCCTCCAACGCGCTTCTCACGCCGGCGAAATGCTCCGACCTCGGGGTCAGGACGAACAGGGCGTCGAGGTCACGCTCGAGGGCCTGCTCGATCGTCGGGACCGCGGTGGAGAATCCCCATCGACGGACGAGCTCGGACGGATCCTCACGCCGGGACACCAGGACATCGAGGACGACATCGTCCCGCGCCACCAGGGTGGGCAACTGCGCGATGTGCGCGATGTTCCCGGCGCCGACCACACTGACGCGCAGCGGGGGCCGGCTCATCGGGACATCTCCGCGGGCATCGGGTCGGCGGCCTCTTCGAGGAGGGAGCACAGTACGCGCGCGGACCGGGCGAAGCCCTCCGCCGGAGCCGGGAGGTCCTGTGGGTGCCAGCGATACTCGTACTCGAGGCTGAGGACGTCGTCGTATCCGTGCTGCTTGATCGCTTGCAGGATGTCCGACCAGGGCACGATGCCGTCGCCGACGACGCGGGAGCGCACGGCCCGCTCGTCCGCCTTCACCCGGGCCGTCTCGGAAGCCACGAAGGGGGCGTCCGGGTCGGTGAAGACGAGGTCCTTCACGTGGACGTGTCCGATCAGGTCGCCCTGCTCCCGCAACGCCTCCGGCCATGCCTCGTCGTGCGTGAAGGTGAGATTCGCCTGGTCGTAGAGCACGCGGACGGCAGGCGAGTCCACCTCACGTATCAGCCGGGCCGTCTCCTTGGCTGACTGCGTCATGGTGCCGAAGTGGTTCTCCACGCACAGGCGTACTCCGGCATCCGCGGCGAGCGGCGCCAGCTCCGAAAGGCTCGCGCGCAGGCGCTCCCAGTGTCCGGCGTGATCGGTTCGATCCGCTCCCCAGGAACCCGCGTACACGCGGATCCGGGTCGCGCCCACGCGATGGGCGCAGTCCACCGTCGCCCTCAGCTCGTCGAGCGCGGCCCGGCGCTGCGCCGGGTCCTCATGGTTGATTCCCGTGGTGTACGGAGCGAGCCCCACCACCGGTACGCCGAGATCGTCCGCCACGCGGGCCGCCTCGGCCGCGGCGGTGTCGTCCCCGACCGGCAGTCCGCTGCGGTAATCGTTCTGGTAGATGACCTCCGCTCCCTCCAGCCCGGCGGCGGCGAAGAGCTCCAGCGCCTCGGGGAGGGTCTGTTCCGGTGTGCCGAGGGTGTGGCCAATGATGCGCACTACAGGTCCTTTCCAGTTCGGGAGGGGGCGGCCCAGTCGGCGGGGCCGACCAACGGTGGCGGGTTGTGGACGCGGGACCGGTCGACCAGCTCGATCAGCAGGCCCCATGGCGCCCGGAGATAGGTCCACCGGTTGCCCGCGACGAGGGGGCTGTCGGGGCCGACCTCCTTGGTTCCACCCAAAACGTCGGCGCCGTGCGAACGGAGATGCTCAGTGGCCGCGTCGACATCGTCCACGGTGAAGCACAGGTGGTGGCCACCCAGATCGCAGTGGCGCGGGTAGTCGCGCCGCTGGTCCGTGCTCCACCACTGGAACAGCTCCACGTTGAGGTTGGGCGGCATGCGCAACATGGCCAGTTCCAGGCGCGCGTCGGCCGGGACCGCGAAGTGCTCGGGCATGAAGTCGGCATCAGGCCCTCGCGTCGAGCGGTACAGCTCCTCGGCGCCCAGCGCGTCGACGAAGAAGGCGACCGCTTCGCCCAGGTCGGGCACCGTGAAGGCGACATGGTCGACGTATTGAAACCCTGCGGGCAGGCTCATCGGGGCACCTCCGCGGTCGAATCACGGATCAGCAGATCGGGGGCGAGCACGACATGGCTCGTCTCGCCGTCCTTGAGGAGCTTCTCGGCGAGGTCGATGGCGATCACTCCCATGTCGGCGATGGGCTGGCGGACGGTGGTCAGTCGCGGGTTGAACCGGGCGCCGAACTCCAGGCCGTCGAAGCCCATCACCGACACCTCGTCCGGGACGGACACACCGCGCACACCGAGAGCGGAGATGAGGTCGAAGGCGACCATGTCATTGGCCGCGATGACCGCTGTCGGACGCTCTTCGCGGGTCATGTGCACGAGGCGCTCGGCGGCCCGCTCCCCCACGTCGGGCCCGGTGCCCGCGTCCAGGATCATCGCCGGCATGTCCAGCTCCGCGGCCAGCCCCTCGTAGGCGGCCAAGCGGTCCCTGGACGTGTACGCCCCGGAGATACCGGACACGTAGGCAATGCGCCGGTGTCCCAGGCCCCGCAGGTGGTCCACGGCGAGGGCGATCCCTTCGGCGCTGTCCACCGTCACGGTCGGCACCTGTGCCTGTTCGACGCGGTCGACGACCACGACCTTGCTGCCGAGGGCGACGTTCTGCAGCTCGTCGAGGTCCACGCTGGTCGACGGTGCGACGATCCCGAAGGGCGCGTACATCTCTTGCAGGGATGTCAGATACGCGTTGGTCTGGGCGACCTCGCCGCCGGTCACGCACAACACCAACTGATAGCCCCGGTCGGCCGCCGCGGCGGCCATGGTCCTCGCCAGCTCACCGTAGAAGGGGTTGGTGATGTCCGGGACGATCAGCGGGACAAGGTTGCTCGCACGGCGGCGCAGTGCCTGCGCCAGCGGATTCACCCGGTAACCCAGGCTCTCCGCCACCTCCAGGACGTGTTTGCGTGTCGCCGCGTTCACGGCTTCCGGCCGGGAGAACGCGCGGGAAACCGTGGAGCGATGGACACCCGCTCGGGCAGCGACGTCGTCGATACTCACCTCAGCCAAGGCTGACCTCCGTGGACGCAATGGGAGACCGCTGGTACGCGGTCCAGATGAGGCTCATTGTGTCGGCGAGGTCGGCCAGGGTGGGCAGCCCGGCGAATCCGTCCGTCCAGGTGTCTGCCACCTGTCGGACGAACACGTCGTACAGCGGGTCGCTGTCCACATCGATGATGCTCGACTCGGTGACACCATCCGCGGCGTGGGTGAACGCGACGCCGCCGGAGGTGCCGACGTCGACGTATCCGTCGGCGCCGGCGCTAGTGAAGGAGCAGTACCGCTTGGCGGGACTCGCCGGGAAGGCATAGCCGACCTCAATGATCGCCTCACTGCCGTCGTCGCCTGCGAGCACCAGGGTGGCGTGATCCTCGACGTCTTCGCCGTGCAGGCTCGCTGAAAGGTTGGCGGCCACGAGGTCGACGCGCCGGGCCCGACTTCGCTGCAAGAAGAGGTCGATGAAGTGCGGCGCCAGGTTCACCAGGCACCCCCCGCCGGAGCGGGCGGGCTCGAGCATCCAGGAGCAGCCTGCCTGTCGATAGCGTTTTGGCGGGCCGGCTACGAAGCTCGCCCGTTGGTACGTCGGCGCGCCGGCCAGAGACAGGGCACGATCCACGGGTCCGCCACGCTGAACGAACGGGACGGTCGCCGCGATACCTGCCGAGGTGGCAGCATCCCGGACCCTCTCCACGTCTTCGGGTCCCAGGCCGCCCGGCTTCTCGACCACGAACGGGACACCACGCTCGACCAAGGCCAGGCAGGTATCCACCATGCGGTCATGCGCCCCGAAGACATAAGCCAAATCCAACGGCCCGGCGTCCAGAGCCGCCTCGACTTCCCCACAGACGGACGCGTCGAGGCGTTGGGCGATGTCCGTGATCTGGTCGGGCTCCTCATCCTGGACCAGCACGACATCGTGAGTGTCCGCCCAGGCGCTGACGTACAGGGGTACGTGCCAGTGACGGGCACCTAGGACTGCTGTTCGCGGACGTCTCACCGCGCGCCTCCCGACTTCGATACGGATCAACTGCTGCTGACTGTCACCGCTGAAACCGGTCACTGCGATCGATTGCTGAGATCGGTTGCTGAGATCGGTTGCAATACCGAAACAGAGGGCCCTAACCTCTGTCAACACCCCCGCAAACCCGCCCCCGTGAGGTGACTCGATGCGCAAGCTGCGCACTCTGACTGCTATGCACGACACCGGGACTGTGCTGATCGTGCGCCTGTCCACCGCCGAGGCGTCATACGAAGTGGCGCGCGAAGCCATCGAAGGAGGGATACGAGCGGTCGAGGTGACACTCACTACGCCGGGTGCCCTGGACGTAATCCGCCAGCTGAGTTCGGAGTGCCCCGAGGTCGAGATCGGCGCCGGCACCGTGCTCGACGCAGCGTCGGCGTACGCGAGCATCCAGGCAGGCGCGCGTTTCCTGGTCAGTCCCCAGCTCGATCACGGAATGCTTGAGACCGCCGGCCGTTACCAGGTCGTCAGCATCTGCGGAGCGGCAACACCCACAGAGATCGTCCAAGCGGTCACGGCAGGAGCCGACCTCGTCAAGCTGTTTCCCTCGTCGGTTCTCAACCACGACTACGCCCGTGCGGTACTCGAACCACTCGGCCACATCCCCCTCGTCCCGGCTGGGGGCGTTTCCCCGGACAACGTGGCCGACTGGTTCGATGCCGGAGTCGCAGCAGTCGGCGTCGGAAGCTTCGTCACCAAGGCAGCACTGCGAGAAAGCACCGAGCGATACCCGGTGCGTGCGGCGGCCCGGACATTCCTCGAGGCGGTGGCCAATGCCCGCGCCTGACCCGCTGTCCCCCGCCTCCGGGACGCCACCGGTATTCGTCGCGATCGGGCCTGCGGGGTCGGGAAAGTCCCATGTCGCCCGCGAGCTCGCACGCCGGCTCCGCGCGGTCTACCTCGACAAGGACTCACTGACCGGCGACGTCGTGGACGCCGCGCTCGAACTGGTCGGCCGACGGGCCGGAGGCCGCGAGGATGACCCGACGTACATCGAACGGTTGATGCCAGCCGAGTACACAGCCCTGTTCACCACGGCGGCGGACAACCTGCGGCTGGGTCTCCCCGTCGTCCTGGACGCACCGTTCGCGGCATACCTGGCCGACCCCGACTTCTTGACCGCCTCCGCCGACCAGGCTTCGTGGCCCACGGGGACACCTGTCGTCGTGGTCGAGGTACAGACCTCCGCGGAGACCGTCCGTACGCGACTGACCCAACGAGGCCTGCCCCGCGACCGGGCCAAACTGGCCGACTGGCCCGCATTCTGGCAACGGCTGGGGACCCAGGACTGCACCTGGTCCGGCGCTCGGCACATCGTCGTGGACAACGACGGGGAACCGGACCTCGACGCTGTTGTGGGGCTCGTGGGCGATACCGGGCAGGTGCCCCTGCACACCTTCTGAGCTTGATCTTTGTCCTCGGGCGTCGCCTGAGGTCAAAGATCAAGCCATGGTCGTGACCCTCACTCCCTTAGCGACGGCGACCGGGGCACACTCTTCGACTTGGACTGGGGCGCACGGGGAGAGTTCGCCGTACCGACCTGGGACGGCAAGGGCGCTGCTGCCCGGGCACGGTCGGCGCTACCGGTATCCGGGTCGCGGACGGATCGATGCCGCAAGATGCTGCAAGGCGAGTTGTTCGTGCTCTGCACCGGCATTCAATGGGAGAGCCTGCCTCAGGAGTTGGGGGTTTGGCCGGGCACGACATGGTGGCGACGCATGGCCGAGTGGCAGGAGGCCGGCGTCCGGGAAGAGACCGGTTATGGCCACGGTCCGCACCGGACTGCCCACCCGCCACCGGTTGGTCTTCGTGCCTCTTGATCACGCGATCCTAAGGCCGGACCACGTCAAGGTTTCCTACGCAAAGGCGTTGGCGAAAAAGGCGCCCGCAGTCGGCATGGACGACATCCTGCCCGCCGAGGCAGAGAAAACGCTCTTTCAAGCACTACGACGTGACCTACCGGACCGGCGACGGCGGCGAGAGGCAGCTCGCACGCCGCTGACCGCCCGCGCTCAGCCCGAGGAGGCGTTCGCGCCATGGTGCTCTTTCTGCTCCTCGCTCTGGTCGCCGTCGTGCTGAAAATCATCGGAACAGTAGCGGAGAAGCTGGGCTATCTTCTGATCATCGGCATCGCGCTTCTCCTGGCCCCTCTGGCCTTCATCGCCGTGCACTGGTCCCGGCGCTCCGGCCGCCACCCCATCCGATAACGGCTGTCCCACTGCTCATGTCATGAATCCTCGTTGACGTCGGTCAGCGGACCGTGACAGGTGACTCCCGGAACCGCGTCGAAGAGACATCCACGAGAAGGGACCCAGTCACTTTTCGCACCCGCCACCACCTCTGCCGGCTTGTGGTCGCTCGTCGACCGCGACCAGGCGGCGCTCCCTACGCCACCGCCCTCAGCCTCCTCGAATGCCTCGGCCGGTCCCACGAGGTGCACTGTCCCTCCCCGACCGCATCGCCATCCGACGTACCCGAACTCCCCTCGAGCGGTCCGGCTTGAAGGGCTCTTTCCGTCTCCCGCCCCGGCGGATCCGGGGCTATCCTCCCTCGCATCAGGACGTCGACGTTCCAGACCCCGACGGCGCGTTGCTGCTGAGCACACCTGTCTGCCGGGCCTCAGCCTGCACCGTCGGCTCCCGCCCCGGCCGGTCGCCCGGAATCGGAGGTGCCATGTCCCTGCCCCAGCCGAACATCCACCGGCACGACGAACAGAGCAGGGCGCTGATCACGAACGGCTTTCCAGCGAGCCCTCCTGGAGACATGCCTGCTCCGCGGTCCGCGCCTCTCTCGGCAGGTGCGCGATGACAGGCGCAGGCTCCGGGCCGCGGCACGAGCACTCCTCCCTGGACGCGGTGCGCCTGCGCCGCCTCAACCGCTGGCAGGCGGAGAGCCTGCGCGAAGACCTCGCAGACCTGTACGTCGAGTCCTCGCACGCCGAGGCCGGCGAGACGTACCGCCGCAGGGAGGACTTCCTGCGGCGCCTCGCGGACTCCGTACGGCGCCCAGGCTTTTCCATGCTGGTCGCCGAGACTGCCACCCTGGCCGGGTGCGCCTTCGGCTTTCCCATTGCACGCGACGGGACCTGGTGGCTCGGCTTCGAGGGAGAACTTCCCTCGTCCGTTGAACAGTTGACTTCCTCCGGGCATGCCTTCGCCATCACGGAGATCGTGGTCCATCCGCACGAGCACACCCCCGATCTCGCCCGGCTGCTGCAGACGCAGCTGCTCGCCGACCACCACGCCTCACTCGGCGCCACCTTGGTGGACCAGGCCGACCGCGCGGTCCACGCCGCCTTCCGGGCCTGGGGGTGGCAGGACATCGGACAGGTCCGCAAGCCCTCTGTTTCCGCGGCGCAGCGCGCCCTGGTGCTGCCCCTGGGAGAGCGTACGGCGGGCCGTCCGGACGGCCTCGGGCACAACGCCCGTACGCAGCGGCCGGAGTAGCCGGGACGAGGCGGGGCAAGCCGGACGGCGAACAGACGGAAAGCAGGACGGGAAGCACGGAGGCGCTCCCCGAGCGTGCTCAGGAACGAAAAGCGCGGCGTATCGAGGCGGTACGTCGACGTGCTGGGCACCCCTCCGGACGGGGCATTCGACCGGATCGCCGCGCTGGCCGCGCACCTCTTCGGGCCCCGATGGCGACGGTGACAATCGTCGACACCGACCGGGTCTGGTTCAAGGCCGCCTACGGGCTCGAGGGCGTCACCCGGACCGGCCGGGACGGGTGCCTGAACACCTCGGTCGTCCTCTCCCACGCCCCCTGGTTATCCGCCACCCCCACCACGCCGCCCCTCGCCCGCGCACGCCCAATGGTGATCCGGCCCGATCGGCGTCCGTTTCTACGCTGCCGCCCCCATCACCATCCCGGACGGCCACCGGTTCAGCGCGGTCGACGTCCTGGACATCCGGCCCCGCTCGATCACACCCGAGCGGGCCGCCGCCCTCACCGACCTGTCCGCGCTGGTCATGGACCAATTGGAGCTGTGGCTTTCCGCGGAGGGCCGGCAGCAGACTGGAATCGGTGGTTGTTGGCGGCTTGCGGCCGGCTCCTGGGACACGGACACGGCGGATCGGTGGGGACGGCGCGGCCAACCCGGTGATGCCACGGGCGATGGTGGCGGTGCTGGTGCCAGAGGCGGCGGCCACCGCGGTGATCCCTGGTCGAGCACGGCGGCATCGCCGGCCAGGTAGAGCCGGCGGCGCCGTTCGTTGTCATCGATCACGTATGGAGGCTGTTCGCGCCGTTGTCACTACAGGCAGCGTGGTCACACCTTCGCGGGGCGGGTCGGGAGAACCCGCCCCGTCTCCGGCACCACTCCGCCACATTTCCCAGCCCCAAGCCATTGACCAGGCCAAACAACGAAGTCCGGCTGGAGTATCAGGCGGGGAGTGCGTAGCGGAGGACGCGTCGCCAGGCGGAGCCGTACTGTTTGTGCAGCGGGCCGGTGACGTACGGGATGCCGTACTTCTCGCACACCTTGCGGACGGCCGGGGCGATCTGCGCGTACCGGTTGCTGGGCAGACAGGGCAGCGCGGACGGCCCGGCCAGCAGCGGGAACGTCACGTAGTCCTTGGCGAGTTGGCGAGCGGCCTTTCCGGCCAGCCGGGCCACGTCGCGCAGGAACGCGCGCGGCCTCTTGCGGCCGGCGGGGACGGCGTCCGCCTCCAGGTCGTACAGGGCGATGCCCCATTCGAAGACCGGGGCCAGCAGCAGGTTGTAGAGCGGCTGGACGAGGTGGACGGAATGCCAGGGCTGATCGGGACTCATCCGGAAGATCGTGTAGCCGAGGTCGCGGTCCCGGCCGACGACGTTGGTCCAGGTGTGGTGCAGGTGGTTGTGGGTGTGCTTCCACGCCGCGGCAGGGATGAGGAAGTCCCACTCCCAGGTGGTGGAGTGAATGGCCGGGTCGCGCATCCAGTCCCACTGGCCATGCAGGACGTTGTGACTGATCTCCATGTTCTCCAGGACCTTGGCCGTGGCCAGCATCGCGGTGCCCGCAGCCCAGGCGGGCGGAAACAGGGAGACGGCGAGCGCCAACCGGCCACCGACCTCCAGGCGGCGCTGCGCGGTGACCACCGTATGGATGTAGCGGGCGTCCTCGGCGCCCCGCTGGGCGAGGATCTCGGCGCGGATCCGGTCGAGCTCCGCCCCGAGCTCCTCGATCTGTGCGGGGTTGAGATCCGGGGCCGTTACGGTCATAAGGCTCTCTCCTGGTCGACGAAGGGTGCAGCGTCCGCAGCGAGGTGGTCGCCCGGGGTGCACGGGCTGATCGGCGAACCGCAGGCCACCACGCGGCTGAACGATCCGCGACCTGGCAGATGAGAGCAGGGGCACCCGGCACGAACATGCGCTCGCGCCGTGTACCCGAAGTTCGGTCAGCTCGGCGCCCCCGGAAAGCACATCGGCACGAATTGGCGTTCGAGTAGTGCCGGGCCGTGTAGCGCTGAGGCTAACCACGTACGCGCACCGGTGAGAAACCCCAGGAGCCGCGTTCCGGCCATCTGCCGCACGGCCGGTACACCGCGCATCAGAGGCAGGCTGCAAGGCTCATGAGCACAGACGGGCACGGTCGGAACGAACAGTTGCCTGAGGAACGGCGGGGAGGCGAGCGCGGAAATGACCGGATAGGGCACTGCAGATGCGGCACCTGCCCGCGCCCCTGCATTCTCCGTGGGGCAGGGAGCTCGTCGGCTCCATGAACGTCACTGGGGTCACCACGGCATCGTCCACGCCCTGCATCCGCATTGAGCCCGTCGCGAGCCGGCGGATCCCGCGGGACAGCGCCAGTGCCACCCCGTCTGCGGCCCGGGCGGTGGGCCCCAGGCCGCCGCGACGTCCGGGCGCGCTCGCTCGGCCTGTCGGAGGAGTACGCTGGAGGTACCGAGGATATTTCGCGCACCGGCTTCCATGCTTGTGTCGTTTTCGGCGATTGATTACACCGGGCCGGTTCCGACCGGCCCGGGACTGGGTTCGCGTCATGACTGCGACCGTTTCCCGCACGCCGACGCTCGAAGACCGGCGCTCCGCTCCGCCCCTCCGCCTGTCGCTGACTCCCACCGGTTTTGCACCCGGTCTGCTGGACGGCGCGTGGTGGCCCCGCTCTCGCGACCTCGCGGCGGAACTTCCCTCGCTGATGGCTGTGCTCGATCCACTGTGGGGGCGGATCACCCGGGTCACCGTGAATCCCACGCACTGGCCGGTCATCCCACGCAAGGTGCCCGTCAACGGGCGAGTGGTGAAGGTGGGCTGGTTCCTGGCCGAGCAGGACCCGCACAAACTGTTGCTCTTCTCGTACCACGTGGGCCGCTGGGACCTGCTGGTGATCCCGCCTCGGGCGGATCCCGTCTCGGCCGCCTGGCTGATGGCCGCCGCGAGCGCACCACTGCGCACGTCGACCGCGATTCAGCTGATGGACGAGGCAGCCCGTCTGCGAACAGTGATGGAGACCGACCGGGCCGTGGAAGCGGTCTGGGACTCCGAAGGGGGCCAGGAGGCCCTCGGTTCGACCTCACGCCCACGGATCCCCACAGTCACCCCTCTGATGCCGAATCCGGCGAAGGGGATCTGAGGAGCATGGAGACCTTCGTGACCGTCGTCGTGTTCTTGGCGATGATCGCTCTGGGCGCGCTTTTGATCCACCGGATCAACGCCCGGCACGACAGAAGCATCGTCGCTCTCCACTACGGCCGCTCCCGGCCGGCTGCCCGGGGGCCGGCACCACCAGCCCCGCGGAGGATCCGTGACCGGGCCGGCTCAACCAGCACCGGTGATCGCCATGGCCACCGACGTGGCGGCGGGCGGAGGCGGGCGTGGAGCCGCGCCAGGAAGGGAGAGGAGTGATCGTCACGCCCCCTGTCAGACTTCTGGCAGACACCAGCAATGATCTGGTGGTCCCCGGCACCGCGATCCTGCGGATGGAGACGACATCCAAGCGCACGGGTACGTTCGACGGCGCCTGGTGGCCGCGGTCACGTGACGTCGAGGACCAGCTGTCCGGCCTGATCACGGCGCTGACCGCTCGGCTGGGTCCCCTCGCTCGCGTCGGCCTTGACGCGAGCGCCTGGGACCAGACGCCGGGCCATCTGGTCATCCTGGGCCATATGGTCCGCATCGACTGGTCCGCCGTCAGTGACAGCACCATGATCGTCACTCGGGGCGACCAGGACCATTTCCTGTTCCTGGTGATCCCTCCGGGTACAGCTTCATCACCCGCACGCGCCGCGATGGCCATGGCCGTACGGGACGACAACGACGCCCCGGCCGAGCAGATATTCGCGGCCACCGGTGTCACCCGCGACGACAGGCTCGGCGTACCGCCCCGCTCTCCCGACTAGAGGACCGGCAGAAGCCGGACGTGTCAGCGCTCGCACAACCCCCGCCGCCCCGGTCCCCGGCCGCACCGCAGACGTCAGGCCGGGGCCTCCCCGTGCCGGGTGCTTCCCGGACCGACCAGGCCCGGTGGCGTCATGGAGCTAAGGAATGTGACAACCGTGAGTGTTCTGATCGCTGTGCTGGTGGTGTTCGCCGTGGCCGGGCTGGTCCTGCTCGCCATGAGCCTGCGGAATGTCCAGCAGTACGAGAAGGGCGTGGTGTTCCGCTTCGGACGGCTACTGCCGGAGCTCCGCGAGCCCGGCCTGCGCGTCATCCGGCCGATCGGGGACCGGATGCGGAAGGTGTCCGTACA
Organism: Streptomyces ochraceiscleroticus; assembly: GCF_000720485.1. Taxonomy (GTDB): domain Bacteria; phylum Actinomycetota; class Actinomycetes; order Streptomycetales; family Streptomycetaceae; genus Streptomyces; species Streptomyces ochraceiscleroticus. The sequence goes on from NZ_JOAX01000004.1 coordinate 188,955, forward strand.
GACCGAGGTCCTTGGCATCCCGCCGCAGGGATCCATCACCGCCGACAACGTGACGCTCACCGTCGATGCTGTCGTCTACTTCCGGGTCATCGACCCGGTCAAGGCATTGGTGAACGTCCGCAACTACCCCAGCGCCGTCTCCCAGATCGCCCAGACCTCGCTCCGGGCGGTCATCGGCAGGGCCGACCTGGACACGCTCCTGTCGGATCGTGACCACATCAACGCGGAGCTCAAGAAGGTGATGGACGCTCCCACCGAGGAACCCTGGGGGCTGCGCATCGAACGCGTGGAGATCAAGGACATCGCTCTTCCCCAGACGATGATGCGCTCCATGTCCAAGCAGGCCGAGGCCGAGCGTGAACGGCGTGCCCGGGTCATCGCTGCCGACGGAGAGTTCCAGGCGTCCCAACGGCTGACCGACGCCGCGGCGACCATGTCCGACACTCCAGGCGCGCTCCAACTGCGCCTGCTGCAGACCGTGGTGGACGTCTCGGCGGAGAAGAACAGCACCCTGGTCATGCCGTTCCCGGTCGAGATGCTTCGTTTCTTCGAACGCCATGGCCAGGAAAACGGCGGCGAGTCCGCGCACCGCAGCGCCGCGCACCCTGAACTCCCCGTACTCCCCGACCTGACCACGCCTGCCGAGCCCGCCTTCTCCCTGCCCGGAGAGCGGGTCGGCAGTCGTGCGGAGGTAGCCAGGGAGCGGCGGGCGGCCTGGCCGACAGTGGTGGAGCCCGAAGAGCCTCCGGTCCGAAGCTGATGTCTGACATCAGCGGGCGTGATCAGCGAGGTGAGCAGCCCGTCGGACATGCCCAGTACGAACTGCTCCATGAATGTCACCGCGACATTGCCATCGGGCCCGGAGGCGGCGGAAGCCGCGGAGCCAGGCGATGGTGCGCTGGACGATCCAGCGATGGACGATCCAGCGATGGACGCCAAGGTCCGAGCCGTGTGGGACACCGCAGCGGGCGATGATCGGTTGGCTGCACTGAGCGCGCACCAACGACCAGGAGTTCTTTCGGAATGCTGGGAGTCTGCGAGCGAGGATCATGCAGTGAGCGAGTTCGAGGAAGGCGTTGTGCATGTCATCGCGGGCCTCCCAGCGGACTCGCAGCCGATGTGGACCATGAAAAGGGGGGCGATGGCTGAGTCGGCGACCCATCGGATACGGCCCAGTCCCGAGCCGTGTAGCTGCCCTCGGTGAGCGATCTTCATAACGATGTTCCGCTGTCGCAGACGGCGTCGGTAGACCTCGTGGGCGTAGCCCCGGTTGGCATAGTGCCTCCGGGGCTTGTGCTGCGGTCGTCCGCGCCGGCCCCGGATATGCGACACGGCGTCGACCAGCGGCAGAAGCTGGGTAATGTCGTTGCGGTGGCCGCCGGTCAGCGACACCCGCAGCGGAATCCCACCGCTGTCGGTCGTACGCGGTGCTTGGAGCCCGGCCGTCCCCGGTCAACCGGACTCGGACCGGCTTTTGGGCGGCTTCGCCCCTGCATGGCCTGCACGTGCGAGGCATCGATGGTGGCGCGGGAGAAGCCCAGCCGGTCCACCGCCCGCATCCGGTCCAGCATGACTTGCTGGAGCTCTTCCCGGACGCCGGCCTCCCGCCACTCGGCCATACGCCGCGTCCATGTTGTGCCCGGCCCGAACCCCAACTCCTGCGGCAGGCTCCCCCATTGAATGCCGGTGTAGAGCACGAACAACACGCCCTGCAGCATCTTGCGGGCATCGATCCGTCTGCGACCCGGATACCGGTAGCGCCGACCGTGCCCAGGCAGCAGCGGTTCGAGCACCGCCCACAGCTCGTCACCGACCTCCCATGGCCTCCGCCGAGCCATCCTCAGCCCCTCGCCCCCGAGGAACGACATCACCGACCCCTTCACCGTGCCACACGAAGATCATTCTGCAAGGACTCCTTAAGTCCTGCTGATGCGACAGACCAGCAGCGGTGCACGACTGATCCACGGGCGAACGTCGAGAGACAGACTCTGCACATATTCCGTCAGAGATATGCCTTCAACTGGCAATGCCCTCCTACAGACGCTCCGCCCGCGTCTTGGCCATAGAGTTCTTGACGTCAGTACACCACGGAGCCACGGCAGACACCGGGCGTACCACTTTTGAAGCGGGACCAATTGTGCAGGTAGCCGTGACAGGGGACGAGACCGGCCGACCCGTCAAGACGTCGAGCTTCGTCGGCCGACGCCAGGAGACCGCCGAAACCAAGCGCCTGTTGGCCGCCCACCGGCTGGTGAGCCTGACCGGGACGGGCGGCGTCGGCAAGACCAGGTTGGCTCTGCACGCCGTGCGCCGGCTGGCTCGGGGGTTCGCCGACGGAGTGCACATCGTCCAGCTGGCCGGTGTGCGGGACGCGTCGCTGGTGCCGCTCGCCCTGATCGATGGGCTGAGCATCCGTAACGGATCGGGGGGTTCGCCCGTCCGGTGCCTGGTCGATCACCTCCAGGACCGGGAACTCCTCCTGGTCCTGGACAACTGCGAACACCTGGCGGACGCCTGCGCTCGAATTGTCAAGACGTTGCTGGAGGAGAGCGCGGGGGTGCGCATCCTCGCCACCAGCAGGCACCCGCTGGACGTGCCCACCCAGCATGTCTTGGAGTTGCAGCCGCTGCCCACTCCTTCGCCGGGCGAGCCGCTACCTCCGAAGCCCGCCCTGGAGTACCCGGCACTGGCACTGTTCGCCGACCGGGCCGCGGCCGTGCTGCCCGGTTTCACGCTCACGGCGGACAACCAGGAACCGGTGATCGATCTGTGCCGCCGACTGGACGGGTTGCCGCTCGCGATCGAGCTGGCGGCGGTACGGATGCGTGCCCTGGGCGTGCAGCAGCTGCTCGAACGGCTCGACCGACGCTATCGGCTGCTGGCCGACGGCGAGGACGCCCTGCCCCGGCACCGCACCCTGCGGGCGGCCGTCGACTGGAGCCATGATCTGTGCACTCCCAAGGAGCAGACGGTGTGGGCGCACCTCTCGGTCTTCGCAGGGAGCTTCGACCTGGGCGCAGTGGAGAAGGTCTGTGCCGGGCCCGGCCTCAACCGTGACGAGATGGTGGACGCCGTCACCGGTCTGGTGGACAAGTCGCTACTGGTCCGGGACGGCGACGCCGTCCACGCCCGGTACCGGATGCTGGAGTCGATCCGGCAGTACGGCCTCGACAGGCTTCGTGAGGGCGGCGCCGACACAGAGAAGGCTGCCCGGCGCCGGGTGCGGGACTGGTGCCTGGACTTCGTCGAGGAGTGCGAGCAGCAATGGTTCGGCCCCAACCAGCCGAAGCTGGTCCGGCGGCTCCACACCGAGTCGGACACCATCCGCTCGGCGTTGGAGTTCTGCCTGAGCACCCCGGGCGAGTTGCAGGCCGGGCTGAAGCTGGCCGGGCATCTGTGGTTCTTCTGGTTCGCGTGCGGCGCCCTGGTGGAGGGCAGGTACTGGCTGGAGCGGTTGCTCGCCGCCGCTCCCGAGCCAACCAGTGCGCGGGTGCGGGCACTGTGGGCCCTGGCCCTGATGCTGTTGAGCCAGGGCAATGCTGTTAGGGCCGCTCCCCTCGTCGAGGAGGCACGCGAGCTGGCCCTGCAACTGGGCGACGAGGCCGAGGCGGCGCACACCTACTTCGGCCGCGGCGGTGCTCGCCTGATCACCGGCGACTACGAGAAGGCCCGGGACGTGTACGAGGAGGCACTCTCCCGTCCGCCGCGCAAGGGCGAGTCAATAAGCCTGGTCGGCTTCAAGTACGTCGAGCTGGCCCACGTCCTCGCCATCCAGGGTGAGCACGACCGCGCAATGGACCTGTGCAAGGAGTTCCGGCAGATCTGCCTGGACCACGGCGAGCAGTGGGTCCACTCCTACCTCCTGCGCATCCTTGCCTTCGCCGAGTGGGCGAAGGGAGATGTGGCGGCGGCCAGGACCCACGCCCGGGAGTGCCTGCGGCTAAAGCGGGCGGTCGGCGATGTGTTCGGGATCGGCATGACGCTGGAACTGCTCGCCGCGGTCCATGCGCGCGACGGCGAGGGCCAGCCCGCCGCCGTCCTGCTGGGCGCGGCCAAGCGGATCTGGCAGGACGCCCACGTCGCACTGGACCGCACCCCTTCCCACGGTCCTGTGCGCACCGAAGCCGAAGAACGCGCTCGCGAGCTGCTGGGCGACACGTTCAAGGGCTTTTGTCGCGAGGGCCTGGAGCTCGCCCCGGACGCCGCAGTGGGCTACGCGGTGGGCGAGACGAAGTCTCCCGCCCGGTCGATGCGCGACAGTCCGCTGACCCGCCGTGAGACGGAGGTCGCCGAGCTCATCGCGGAAGGGCTGACCAACCAGCAGATCGCCGACCGGCTGGTCGTCGCACTGCGGACGGCGGAGGGCCATGTGGAGCGGATCCTCAGCAAGCTGGACTTCACCTCCCGCAGTCAGGTCGCCGTCTGGACCGAGACACGTCGGGTCAGGCACCGCTGACGACGTGTATGCGTGAACCGGACGCCGACACCGTGCACGAGAGCAGTCACCGCCCAGACACCGAGCGAAAGGGAAGGCGGACCGATGAATCACGGAGATCCCCACACACCCATCAACCATCACGTCGGCATCCACTCGTCCGACGAGGAGTTCCTGGCGACGGTGGTGCCGTTCCTCAAGGAGGGCATCGCCGCCGAGGATGAACCGGACCCGGCGGCCATCACCACCTCGCGCAAGCTGGTCTTGCTGCGGGACGCGCTCGGCCCGGACGCCTGCCACGTGGACTTCCACGACTCCGCGCAGTGGTATCGCGGGACACCCGCGAACAGCATGGCCACCGCTCTCGACTACTACGTCGCACACGCGAGCCCGCAGGGCCGTATCCACATAACGGGCGAGCCGGTCTGGGACGGTCGCTCTCCGCGCCAGATCACCGAGTGGAAGCGGTACGAGGCGCTGGCCACCGAGCTCTTCACCGGAGCCCCGCCCGACCTGATGTGCCTGTACGACACGCGCACCGCACCGCCCGACGTCATCGACGCCGCCCGGCACACCCATCCGACGGAACTGGATCGTCACGGCATCCGGCCCAGTCCGCTGTTCACGGAACCCACCGTCTACGTGACGCGGGACCTTGGCCCGCTGCCCCCGCCACCGCAGGACGCGATCGGGGTGAGCCTTGACAAGGGCCTGACCGCCGGTCACCGGTTCGCGACAGACCAGGCACAGGCCCGCGGCATGGCGCCGGACGCGGCAGCCCGCTTCGGGCAGGCCGTGTCCGGCGCCACGGGCTACGCGGTGGCCCAGGGCTGCGACCGCGCGGACCTACAGTTGTGGTCGACCCGGCAGCGGATCATCTGCGAGCTGCGCACCTCGGTCGGACGCATCACCGATCCGTTTCTCGGCTTTCGGCTACCGGGCCCTCAGGCACAGCCGGAGGACGGGCTCTGGAAGACCCGCCAGGTATGCGAGTTCGTGGACATGAGATCGGCTAACGAGGAGAAGGAGGGATGGACCATCCGCATGGAAACAGCCCTCACACCGGCCGGTTGACGAACCGGCGCGCGGATTCGGGTAGTTCCCCCCGCGACCCGAACGCACGGCAGACGCATGGTGGATACGAGGCCGAGCCCTACGACGGGCCCGGCCTCGCCCCACAGAAGCCGAACGCCCCAAGGGCCGAAGGGAAACAACCATGCCGAACGCCCATCCGCGCGGCCTGCCAACCGTGGGCGGTGACTGCACCACGATTCTGGGCCCAGGGACGTCCTCGGTCCGCCAGGCCAGGTACGTCGTCCGCAAGTTTCTGGCCGAGCACGGCCTCCAGGAACTGGTGGACAGCGCCGAACTGCTGGTCAGCGAGCTCGCCACCAACGCGGTGGTGCACGCAAGCGGCCGCTACCGACTCACGCTGTCCCTGGGCATCGGCACGCTGCGCTGCGAGGTGGCGGACGAGCAGCGGCAACTTCCCCGACCGCCGAACCGGCAGGCCGAGAGCAAAGAGGACAATGGGCACTACGAGAAGCATGCCGGTGCAGCCGAGAGCGGGCGCGGTCTCCTCCTGGTCGACGCGCTGTCTCACCGGTGGGGTAACCGTCTCATCGAGGGAGGCAAGGAAGTCTGGTTCGAGCTGGAGATCGGAGCACCGGACAGGAGGGACGGCGCGGGAGAAGCGGACGCGCGTCACATGGCGACGGGTCGCCTACGACCGGAGGCGGTGGCCGGTCGCACCGAGCCGTTCCTCTGGCTAATGGAGATGCCGTGGAAGGATGCATCACACTTCCTCCGTGTCCGATGGTGACCGATTCGGGAATCCAGCTCGCAGGCTGTTGCTGGGGAGGCAGGTGAGCCTCGAAGAAGTCACTTGGAGAGATATGGCCGGCATTTCCAGATCTGTAGGTGGCGTACGCCGCCACGGCTGAGCAGAGTGTCCGACGCACCGCTGCAAATAACGAGTCCTTGCAGAATGATCTTCGTGTGGCACGGTGGAGGGGACGGTGACGTCGTTCCTCGGGGGTGAGGATGGCTCGGCGGAAGCCGTGGGAAGTCAGTAATGAACTGTGGGCGGTGATCGAGCCGCTGCTGCCCCGGCATGAGCGTCGCTACCGGTACCCGGGCCGGAGGCGGATCGATGACCGCAAGAGGCTGCAGGGCATCCTGTTCGTGCTCTACACCGGCATTCAATGGGAGTTCTTGCCTCAGGAGTTGGGCTTCGGATCCGGCCCCACCTGCTGGCGGCGCCTGGCCGAATGGCAGCAGGCAGGCATCTGGGAGGACCTGCAACAGGTGCTGCTGGACCGGTTACGGGCGGCGGACCGACTGGACTTCTCCCGCGCCACCGTCGATGCCTCGCACGTGCAGGCCAAGCGGGGGCGAAGCCGCCCAAAAGTCGGCCCGAGCCCGGTTGACCGGGGACGGCCGGGCTCCAAGCACCACGTGCTGACCGACGGCGGCGGCATTCCGCTGCGGGTGTCGCTGACCGGCGGCCACCGCAACGACATCACCCAGCTGTTGCCGCTGATCGACACCGTGCCGCCCGTCCGGGGCCGGCGCGGACGACCGCGGCGCAAACCCCGGACGTTGTATGCCGACCGGGCTAGCCCAAGCCGCCATCGCCCACCTCCACGGGCCACGCCGGCTGCGAGTCCGCTGGGAGGCACGCGATGACATGCACAACGCCTTCCTCCAACTTGCTCACTGCGTGATCCTCGCCCGCAAGCTCCCAGCTTTCTGAAAGGACCCCTTAGAGGTCCTAACAGAAGCTGTTGATGGTGTGACTGTCGGCTTGGCTGCTCGTTGGTCTGGGCGTGGGAAAGAGACAGGTTCGCCCGTGGATCGTCTCGGACGAACTATGGGCCCTGATCGAGCCGTGGTTGCCGGAGCCGGGACCAAAGCTGGTCGCGGGGCGGCCCCGGGTGCCAGACCGGCGGGCTCTGTGCGGGATCCTGTTCGTGCTGCACACCGGCATCCAGTGGGAGTACCTGCCCCAGGAGCTCGGCTTCGGGTCCGGGATGACGTGCTGGCGACGCCTGGCCGCGTGGAACGAGGCCAGCGTGTGGGAACGGCTGCACGCAGTTCTGCTGACAAAACTGCGGGTGGCGGGCCAGTTGGACTGGTCCCGGGCGGTGATCGACTCTTCCCATGTCCGGGCCGCTCGACGGGGCTCAAAAGCGGGCCCAGCCCGGTCGACCGCGCACGGCCGGGCAGCAAGCACCACCTCCTCACCGACGCACAAGGCATCCCGCTCGCGATCTCGCTGACCGGCGGCAACCGCAACGACGTCACCCAGCTGATCCCCCTCCTCACGAAGATCCCGTCCGTCCCCGGCCTGGTCGGACGCCCGCGGCACAGACCCGATGCACTGCTTGGTGACCGCGGTTACGACCACGACAAGTACCGGCGACTGGTGCGGGCGCTGGGTATCCGGCCGGTCATCGCCCGCCGCGGTGTCGCGCACGGCTCGGGCCTTGGCATCCACCGCTGGGTCGTTGAGCGAACCATCGCCTGGCTCCACGGCTGCCGCCGCCTGCGTATCCGGTGGGAGCGACGCGATGACATCCACGAAGCCTTTCTCGGCCTCGCCACCTGCCTCATCACCCACCGACACGTCCGACGCCTTTGTTAGGAACCTTAAGAGGCCGACCGTCCAGCTCGCCGGCAGTTCCCGAGCGAGGAAGCAGGCGGCAGGGACCGGGCAGTGAGGCCGTGTTGACCATCGGGCACAGGAAACGTCGTTTCGAGCGCGGTGGCGGTGGCGGTGGCGGCCGCACGAGTGCGGCGAGGCAATGAGCCCGTGGGCTGGGGCACATGGGCTGGGGCACGTGGGCGAGGGCCGGGCCGCGCGTGCCTTGTGCCGGTGCGCCGAGGCATCAGGAGGGCAGTCCGCGTGGGAGCGTCTCGATCCGGAAGAGCTGACCGGTCGCGCCGGTGCAGGGCTCTTCGCGGACCCGGCGGTCACTGGCGGGTGACCGCTCGCCGCTCAGGCCCACGCACAGGGCGCTGAAGGACAGCCGGAGGCGGTAACCGCGCGGAGCGGACCCGCCGACGGGGTCGAAGTGGAACAACTGGGTGGACGGATCGCCTCCGCAGTCGGTCCGCGGCCGCAGCCACCGCACCTGGTCGCTGCCGTGAGTGGCCGTGAGGCAGTCCGCCCTGCGCCCGGGGCGGTGCCACTGGATGTAGTACAGCCCGTCGCCGACGGGTTGTAGGTAGGTGCGAGGAGAGGTACGGGAGCAGGGTCCGAGCACGGCGGCCGGCCCCGAGGAGGCATCCGGGCCGCGGCCCTCGGTGAGACACCCCCCGCTGCCGGTGACGCGTAGGCGCACCCAGCCGCCCGCCGGGCCGAGGAAGGGCAGGCGGGGCGCGGTCGAAGCGTCCTCCCCCGGCGACCGCGAGACGGCCTCGACCCGGCGCCCGTGGTCGGCGGACTGATCGGCCCAGCTGCCGGACAGCACTGCCCAGACTCCGAAGGCCGCCAGGGCCGCCAGGGCCGGCAGCCACGCGAGCGCGATCAGCTGACGGGCGCCCAGGCGTAATCGGCAGCGCGGGGGGCGGGCCACCGGCGCCCCCGGGACGCTCTCATGCCCCCGGGCCTCGACCCGGCTTCTGGCGTCCAGCCACTCCTTGACCCGGCTGTCGTCGTCACAGGCGCGGACGAAAGCCGTCAGAATCTCCGGACGCGGTAATGCATCTTTGCGCAGAACATCGGACAGTGTGCTTCGGGCCAGCGAGTCCCCCCGGCTTTCGGCACGCTCAGCGAGTTGCCGATAAGTGCATCCCGACCGCTCTTTGAGAACTCGCATCAACGCAACGAACTCTCCGGCATCACGAGCCTCGTGAGGCCGTAATCGGCGGTATTCCATGCCATCAGCGTGTTCCCCGGATGTCGCGCCCGACAATGGACGATCGCGCCATACGCCGGTCGCGGTCCGGACAGCTGCCGGACAGCGGGCGGACATGGATCTGCCATGCCCGTCCACCAGACCGGACAGGAATAACCGTCCGGGACAGCCGACCTCTGTTGCCACGTACCGGCGAACGCGCTCATTATCGGGACAGCGTCGCCACTCGACATTCCGATCTCACTTGGGAGGGCGGCATGTACCGACAGCTCCAAGCAATGGGCAATAGGCTGCTCGACAAACTCGTACCCCGGATCGACGCGGCGGCGGCCGAGAGCAGGCACTGCTGGTGGCAGTACAACCACTGCGACTGGTGCCACGACGGCCACAAGTGCAAGAGGATGTGTTGCCGGGAGCACCACCACACCGAGTGTGGTGGGTGGCAGTGCGTCCATCACTGACCGATCCGGTTTCCGGCGCTTCCGGCTCGTTCCGGCGCCAAGCCTGACCGGCGCCCGGAGCACCTGGCCGATGCCCGGAGCGACCTGGGCGGCTGTGGGCCGTGCGCCCGGCCGCCCCAGGCCTGCGGGGCGGCCGGGCGGTGCCGGTGCGTCCCATACGGCCCAGGACTTCACGACGCGGACGGCTCCGGTTCGTCCCGTGCGGCCGAGGACTTCACGACGTCAGGGGTCGGGGTGCCCGGAGGAGCACATGCTGTACCTGCTGCTGGGAATACGCGGTCTGCTCACGATGGTGTTCCTGACCGCTTTCCTCGGAAAGGCGGCGAGCCGGTCCCGATTCACGGCGTTCGCTTCCTCGCTGCGCGGGATGCGTCTGCTGCCGACCGCACTGATACGGCCGACGGCGGTACTTGTGGTGGCCGCCGAACTGACGGTCGCTGCGCTGCTTTCCGTACCGTGGCGAGCGGCCTGGGCAAGCGGCCTGCTCCTCGCCGAATTGCTGCTGACTGCTTTCACCACGGCCATTGTGCTGTCGCTACGGCATGGTATTCACGTACCTTGCCGGTGCTTCGGTGCCGCGCGAACCGAACTCGGCCCCCGCCATGTCATACGGAACACCCTCCTCATGGCCGTTTCGGCCGGCGGGCTGGTCGCGGTTCTCCGCCAGGAGCCGGCGCACCAGTACGGGGCCGTCCCGGCGGTGACCGCCGGAATGCTTATCGGTCTGCTGATCGCCTTCTCGGACGCGTTTTTCCGGCTGTTCGACGAACTGTTCTCACCCGCCGGCCCGGCTCGTGGCACCCGCATCACCCGTGGCGAGCGCCCGCGGCCGTCGGCGGGCCGTGCGCATCACAAGGAGACGGACCATGCCCTTCCTCATCGCAGCGGTCGTGCTCGTGGGCGTGCTCTGCGCGGCCGATCTGATCCTCACCGTCGGAGTGATCAGGCGGCTGCGCGACCACGCTGAGCGGCTGGCGCTCCTGAGCGGCGACGGCGGCATCGCCGTCGGCGACGAGGTCGGAGAGTTCTCCGTACCGACGGTGGACGGACGGCTGGTCGTCACCCGCGATGCCCTGAGTGAGGACGCCGGCGGAACCGTGGTGGCGTTCTTCTCCCCCGACTGCGAGCCGTGCGAGGAGACCCTGTCCCGCTTCGTGCCCTACGCGGCGGAGCTACGGGCCCGGGGCTGCCCCGTGCTGGCGGCGGTGGTCGGCGACCCCGGCGAGAAGACCGACGCGTTCGTCGCCGCTCTCTCCCCGGTGGCCCACGTCGTGACCGAGAGGCATCCCGACGGACCGCTGAGCGCTGCCTTCCGGATCGGGGCGGTCCCCACCGTCCTGCGCGTGGCACCGGACGCCACCGGCCGCGTCGTCGTCACGGACGCCGACGTGCGGCTGGACACGTCCGCCGCGGCAGCGGCATGAGCGGGAGCCGTGTCCCAGCGGCAGCTTCCCGAACCACCGCCCACGGCACTCCGGGAGATCCGCGGCCCCCCGCGCCTGCCCGTCGAACCGGCACCGTTGCCGCCCGCGTCCTCGCCGCTGCCGCGCTGGCGGTGAAGGCCGCGCCCGGCCTCCTGGTGCTGTACACGGTGGTGGAGCTGGCGTCGGGCGGGCTCCCCGTGGTCATCGCCTGGCTGACCAAGGAAGTGCTCGACGGCCTTGTCGGCGGGGCGGCCACGAGCGCGCTGCTGCCGCTGGGCGCCGGCCTGGCCGGAGCCGGGGTACTGACCGGAACGCTGCCGCAGGCCGGCCAGTACCTGCAGGCGGAGACCGACCGCCGGGTCTCCGTACTCGCCCAGGACCGCCTCTTCACCTCCGTGGAAGGGTTCACCGGCCTCGGCCGCTTCGAGGACCCCCGCTTCCTCGACCGGCTCCGGCTCGCCCAGCAGTACGGCGGCACCGTCCCCAGCCGGGTCGTGGACGGCGCGCTGGGCACCGCCCGCGCGGTCATCACCATCGGCGGCTTCCTCGGCTCGCTGCTGCTGCTCAGTCCGCTGATGACCGCGCTGGTGCTGTTGTCAGCGCTGCCCGCGCTGGCCGGTGAGATCGTGCTGTCGCGGCAGCGGGCGCGGATGTTCTGGAAGACGGGGCCGATCGAGAGGCGGGAGTTCTTTTTCAGCGCTCTGCTGACCAGCGTGGAGGCGGCCAAGGAAATCCGGCTGTACGGCAGCGGTGCGTTCCTGCGCGGCCGGATGCTGGCCGAGCGGCGGACCGCGAACGCCGCCAAACGCGCCATGGACCGGCGCGAGTTCCTCGTGGAGAGCGGACTCGCGGCGTTCGCGGCGCTGGTGTCCGGCGGCGGGCTGGTGTGGGCGGTCTTCCAGGCGCGGACGGGAGCGCTGTCGGTAGGAGACGTCACCCTGTTCATCGCCGCCGTGGCCGGGGTGCAGAGCGCGCTGACACAGGTGGCGGCCAACGTCGCCCAGGCCCACCAGGCCCTGCTGATGTTCGAGCACTACCAGGTGGTGACGGCGGCGGGTCCGGACCTGCCGGTGCCCGCCGGACCGCGCGCCCTGCCGCCGTTGCGGCACGGGATCGAGTTGCGCGACGTATGGTTCCGCTACTCCGACGATCACCCCTGGGTGCTGCGCGGCGTCAACCTGCGCATCCCGTACGGCACCACGCTCGCGCTCGTCGGCCTCAACGGTGCCGGCAAGTCGACGCTGGTGAAGCTCGTGTGCCGGCTGTACGACCCGGTGCGCGGCGCCGTGCTGTGGGACGGCGTGAACATCAGGGACATCGACCCGGCCGAGCTGCGCCACCGGATCGGCGCGGTCTTCCAGGACTACATGCACTACGACATGACGGCGACGGAGAACATCGCGCTGGGCGATCTCAGCTCCCTCAATGACAGCGCGCGCCTCCAGGCAGCAGCGAAGCGGGCCGGCGTCCACGACAAGCTCGCCGGGCTGCCCCGAGGCTATGACACGCTGCTGTCCCGGACGTTCATGATGGAGACCGACAAGGAGGACCCGGCCACCGGTGTCGCACTCTCCGGCGGCCAGTGGCAACGCCTGGCCCTGGCCCGCGCGTTCCTGCGCGACCGGCGCGACCTGATGATCCTGGACGAGCCCTCGGCGGGCCTCGACGCAGAGGCCGAGCACGAGATCCACTCCTCCATCGCCGCGTACCGGGGCACACGGACCAGCCTGCTGATCTCCCACCGGCTCAACGCGGTGCGCGACGCCGACCGCATCGCCGTCCTCTCCGAGGGGCGGGTCGTGGAGGAGGGCACGCACGACGCACTGATGGCGCGCGGGGGCTGGTACGCCCGGCTGTTCACCCTCCAGTCGGCCGGCTACCGAAGCGACGCGGCGGACAGCGGCGCCCCGACGAACGGCAGCCGACCAACACAGACACACGGGAGGAACCCCAGGGAGCGCGACTGACACACCACTCATGTGAGAAGCGCGAGGGTATGAGGGGGCCAGTACGAAGGGGGCGAGGGGCGGGTACGGGGGGTATGGAGGTACGGAGGTACGGGGGTACGCCATGACCGGCCGATTCGGGGCCTGGAAGGATTCGGGAAGGGATCGGAAAACAAACGGGCATGACGAAGCGTCAGCATTTGCCGGTCGCCCCGGGCGAGCGGGCCGACACCTGGAGGGACCGATGGACACGGAGCTGATCCGGCTGGCCCCGGCCCTACTGCGACGCAGGCTGGTGGCTGTCACCGTCCGAGGAGCCAGCATGGAACCCGCCTTCCATGACGGCGACCGGGTGCTGGTCGACCGCGGGCGGGTGGCAGCGCCGGGACAGGTGGTCGTTGTCGAGCGGCCGCAGGAGGCGGTGCGGTGGGAAGCCCGGGTGCCGGAGGTGACGGAGCGGAACACCGCGGGCCCGATGGAGCCCGGCACCCGCCGCCAGTGGCACACCGCAAGTCCGCGAACCATCGAATGGGACCGCCCACCGGTGCCGCCCGAGGCCGGAGCGGGCACCCTCCGCCGCCGGGACTGGATGATCAAGCGCGTGGCCGCGATCCCCGGTGACCCGGTACCGCGTGACCGGGTGGCGGCGCTCACCGAGGTGCCCGGGGATCAGGTGCCGCCGAATGAACTGGTTCTGCTGGGCGACAACCAGGACGTCAGCTTCGACTCCCGGTGTGTGGGCTACTTCCCCGCCGAACGCGTGCTGGGAACCATGGTCCGGCCGTTGCCATCCCCTCCCCGGCCTTCCCGTACCGCCCCTGTCAGCCCTTCGACCAGCTGACGCCGCGGCTGATCCGCCAGACACTCATGCACCCATGCATTCATTCACCCAGGCGTCAGATACCAGGTACCGCGTATGCCGCCGCGCATCACGTACTCGGCCGGGAACCACGTATCCGATGGGCGGCGTATCCGATGGGCGGCCGCGGACCGCAAGCCGGCGTCCACCGCCGGCTCGAAGACGCCGAGGACTCACGGATGCGCCTGCGCTGGGGGCCGTTCGCCAAGGTCTACAAGGAGAACGACGCCTCCGCCTTCAATAGCGCAAGGTCATCCGCCCCGACGGAACGATCGACTGGATTGTCCTGCGCCCGGAGTTCCGGCGAGTCCGCCTACGCGATCGCCAAGCGGTTCAACGTCGAGGGAATCAAACCTCCCGAGGCACTCACCTGGTCGTCCAACATGATCAACAAAATGCTGCGCAATCCGCGGTACGCGGGAATGGTCACCTACGGCGGAAGGCGCCGAGGGCGATTACCCGCTACCGGGGCTGCGTATCGGCCGCCTGCGAAAGCGCCGGGGCGGCGGTGAACAGCGCCAAGACCGCAGTGCGGACCTGGTCGGCGACCGCGTCGGGGGTGGAGGTGTCGAACTTGCCGTCGAGGTGCAGGAACGCCAGGCCGTGAACGAGTGCCCACACCGAGGTCCACAGTGCGTCCGGGTCGGCGCCGGGGAAGGCGCGGCGGGCGATGTCGCGGACGTATTCCGCGATGGCCGCGGTCGCGGCGACCCGCTCCTCGTTGTCGGGGTCGCAGGGTTCGGCGAACATCGCCCGGAACAGCGCGGGATGGTCGAGCGCGAAGCGGACGTAGGCGACGGCGACCGCCGCGATCTCGTCGGGGGCCGCTGGCGCGGGATGGACGGCGGCCAGGTGCTCGGTGAGTTCGCGGTAGCCCTCGGCGGCGACCGCGGAGACGAGCGCTTCGCGTTCCGGGAAGTGCCGGTAGGGGGCGGCCGGCGACACGCCCGCGCGCCGTGCGACGGCCCGCATCGACAGTGCGGCGCTGCCGTCCTCTTCCAGCAGCTCGCGCGCGGCGCGCAGGCAGGCGGCGCGCAGGTCGCCGTGATGGTACGCGGTCGTCTGTGGCACAGGTCACACCCTCTCATGTGTGCACCGCTTACATTCTCTGGTTAATGTGAGCGGCGCACACATTCTAGGCGATCGCACCGAGCGTGCGCGCAGACAGAGAGGGATTCGGATGACCAGCGAGCTGTTCTCGCCGTTGTCCCTGCGCTCCGGACAGGTTCTGGACAACCGGATCGCGAAGGCGGCCATGGAGGAGAACCTGGCCGACGAGGGCCAGTTGCCCGGCCGGCACCTTCTGGCGCTGTACCGGCGCTGGGCCGCCGGCGGCACCGGACTGCTGATCACCGGCAACGTCATGGTGCACGCCGAGGCGCTGACCGGCCCCGCGGGTGTCGTGCTCGACGAGGCGGCGCCGCTGAAGCCGTTCGCTGAGTGGGCCGAAGCCGGCAAGTCGGGCGGTGGGGCGATGTGGATGCAGATCAACCACCCCGGCCGCCAGGTGCAGGCCGGCATGCCCGGCGTGGTGTGGGGCCCGTCCGACGTGGGGGTCGATCTGGGCCGGCACAGCAGCCGCTTCGGCCGCCCCGTCGCCATGACTCCCGAGCAGATCGACGCCACGGTGACCCGGTTCGCGGTGACGGCGCACCGCGCCGAGCAGGCGGGCTTCGACGGCGTGGAGATTCACGCCGCGCACGGCTACCTGCTGTCGCAATTCCTCTCTCCGCTGGTCAACAAGCGGACCGACGCATGGGGCGGGTCGCTGGAGAACCGGGCCCGGCTGCTGCTGGACATCGTCCGTGCCGTGCGCGCCGCCGTCTCGCCGTCCTTCGGGGTCGGGGTGAAGCTCAATTCCGCCGACTTCCAGCGCGGCGGGTTCGACGCCGACGACGCACGCCAGGTGATCGAGATGCTGGCACCGCTCGGCGTCGATCTGGTCGAGCTGTCCGGCGGCAGCTACGAGAGCCCGGCGATGGCCGGCCGCCCCGCCGATGAGCGCACCCAGGCCCGCGAAGCCTACTTCCTCGACCTGGCAAAGGACCTGGTCAAGGCCAGCCCGCTGCCCCTGATGCTGACCGGCGGCATCACCCGCCGCGAGACCGCGGAGAAGGTCCTCGACAGCGGGGTCGCGCTCGTCGGGGTGGGCACCGCCCTCTCCGTCACCCCGGACCTGCCCGACCGCTGGCGGAACGGCCGCGAGGCCGACCGGCAACTTCGGCCGGTGTCCTGGTCCGACAAGGCCCTCGCCTCGGCCGCCACCATGGCCCAGGTCCGCCACCAGATGCGCCGCATGTCCCACGGCCAGGCTCCCAGGCCCGGCACCCACCCGGCGCGCGCCCTGCTTTGTGAGCAGGGCCGGCAGCGACGGGCTCTGCGCCGCTACCGCACCTGGCTGACCGCATCGCGGCACATGGGTACGACCACGAGTCGGGCCGCGTGACCACTGTGCGTGGCCGGGTCGAGTGACGGCCCCACGGGGCGACGCCCCAGCGTGCAGCGCAGCCCGGGCCGCCGCCTGGCCACGCGCCCTTGTCAGCGCGCCCAGCGCCGCAACGCCGGGCCGGGAGGCGCGTGCCCGCGGGCTGCGGCCGGTCCGGCCCCGCGGCGAGACCCGACCGGTGCCCGTGAGAGTCCCGCGACAGGTTGCGCATCGCGGGTGAGGCGCGACGATGAGTGGGGGGTATGCGCCGTTCTGCCTGGTAGGCGCCGGATGTGCGGAACGGCAGAGCACGTACCCGGGACAGGGAGCAGTCATGACCGAGATGCCGCCACCCATCGCCCCCTACTTCGAACCCGCCGCGAAGGAGCTGGCCGAGGCGACCGACCCGCATCCGCGGATCTACGAGGTCCCCCCGGAGAAGGGGCGCCAGATCCTCCTGGACCTCCAGAGCGACACCAGCGCGCCCCGCCCGGACGTCGACGAGGAGTGGGTCGACGTGGATGCCGGGCAGTGGGGAACGGTCCCCACCCGCATCATCCGCCCCAAGGGGGCGAGCGGGCCGCTGCCAGTGGTCTTCTATATCCACGGCGCCGGCTGGGTCTTCGGCGACGACAAGACCCACGACCGCCTCTTCCGCGAACTCGCCGTCGGGGCGGGCGCCGCAGGCGCCTTCCCCGTCTACGACCGGGCGCCGGAGGCGAAGTACCCCACCCAGGTGGAACAGAACTACGCCGTGGGCCAATGGGTCCTGGCGCACGGCGCGGAGCACGGCCTGGACACCTCACGCATCGCCGTCACCGGCGAGTCCGTCGGCGGCTGCATGTCCGCGGTGTTCGCGCTGATGAACAAGGAGCGCGGCGGGATCGACCTCAAGACCCAGGTCCTGCTCTATCCGGTCACCAACGCCGACTTCAACACCCCGTCCTATCTGCAGTTCGCCGAGGGCTACTACCTCACCCGCGAGGGCATGAAGTGGTTCCGGGACGCCTACACCACCGAACCCGCCCAGCGCGCCGAGATGTACGCCTCCCCACTCCAGGCCCCCCTGGAGCAACTGCGGGGACTGCCAACCACCTCGTCATCACCGACGAGGCGGACGTGCTGCGCGACGAGGGCGAGCAGTACGCCAACCGGCTGCGGGAAGCCGGCGTGGACGTGACCTCGGTGCGCGTGGCCGGCATGGTTCACGACTTCCTCCTGCTGGACAGCCTGCGCGACACCCGTGCCGCCAACGTCGCCCGCAAACTCGCCGTCGATGCTCTCACCTCGGCTCTGCACACCACCTGAGACACTCCCACCCCACAGTGTTGACGGTGCTTACATTGCCGACTAGGCTGATGTAAGCACCGCTAACATTTAAGTGAGGAGCGATACTGATGTCGTCAACTCCGCAGGACACGGTGAAAGTCGACCTGGGCGGCCATACGGTCACGGTCCCCAAGGGCGGCCTGTACGACCGGTACCGGATGAACACCGACCTGGACGAAGTCGCCGACGATCCCCGCGTCAGTGGCGTGGATTTCTTCCGCCGGCTGCCCAAGACCGAGGTCGACTCTCCGATCGGGGCCACGCTCACTCCGAACTTCTACTACCGCATCTCGACCGCCCGGCTCACGATGCTTGCCCGCACCCGCGCGATCCGGAGCCGCCTGCCCCGGGAGCTGGCCCCACTGGAGGTCGCACCCGGACTCGGCCTGATCTCGGCGATGTTCTTCCGCTACGACGTGTGCGACATCGACTTCTACACCGAAGCCGCCGTTGGCATCGCCGTGAAACCCGCCCGGCACGGCGGCCTCGGATTCTTCGACCTCGTGACCGCCCTCAAGAACGAGCACCTCGATTCCTATGTGCTCTCCCTGCCGGTCAGCAGCGAGATCGCACAGGTTCGCGGCCACGACGGTTACGGCTTCCCCAAGTGGGTCACCGAGCTCGATGTGGACATCGACGCCGGCCGGACGACGGCACGTGTGGCCAACGGCGACGGCGGGACCGACCTGTCCCTCTCGGTGCCCACACCCGCCCAGACCGTGCATGCGAGCGGCGAGCGTGTCTCGAGTCTCACCTCGTACACGTCGATCAACGGCGCCTGGCACTCCATCCTCAACCAGACCAACATGCTCGCGGCGGGCACCGTGCGCTTCCCCCGCGGCATCGATCTCCAGCTCGGGCGGGGCCGCATGGCCGACGACCTGCGCTCGCTCAAGCCGACCAGGACGGTGCAGCTCGACGTCATGACCGAGGGCCAGGCCGCCCTGCACATGCCCGTCCCCACCTCGGTCCCCAGCGGGAACCAGTGACAAGGAGCCCTGCCATGGTCACCGATCACGCCGCTCCGCCCGTCGCCGCCCGCGGTACCGGCCTGCCCGCATCACTGACCCCGGGCCGAATACACCGGCTGGCGGAGCGCATTGCGGCCCCGGCCGATGCCGTACGGGTCACCACCCACGCCCCCTACACCGGCGCCCCGCTGGCCGACCTTCCCGTCTCGACGCCTGCTGACGTCGAGGACGCGTTCGCGCGTGCCCGCGCCGCCCAACGGGCCTGGGCAGCCACCCCGCTGAACGAGCGCAAGAAGATCATGCTGCGCTTCCACGACCTCGTACTCACCCGCCGGGACGAGGTGCTGGACCTGATGCAGGCCGAGAGCGGCAAGACCCGCCGCGACGCCTCCCTCGAGGTGATCGACACCGCGATCACCTCCCGCTACTACGCGCGCAGCGCCGCCAGGTACCTGGCTCCCAAGCGCCGCCGCGGTGCAGTCCCGGTGCTTACCCACACCACCGAACTGCGCCACCCCAAAGGCGTCGTCGCCATCGTCTCCCCGTGGAACTACCCCCTGAGCATGGCCGCCGGCGACGCCATTCCCGCGCTCATGGCCGGCAACGCGGTCGTTCAGAAGCCCGACACCCAGACCGCACTCACCGCACTGTGGGCACTGGACCTGATGCACGAGGCCGGAC
This sequence comes from Streptomyces ochraceiscleroticus, assembly GCF_000720485.1. Lineage (GTDB taxonomy): Bacteria > Actinomycetota > Actinomycetes > Streptomycetales > Streptomycetaceae > Streptomyces > Streptomyces ochraceiscleroticus. The sequence continues at coordinate 208,348 of NZ_JOAX01000004.1, forward strand.
TGCCCGCCGGCATATGGCAGATGGTGATCGGCCGCGGCAGCTCCATCGGCGACGCGCTGATGGCAGGCGCCGACTACATGATGTTCACCGGCTCCACCGCCACCGGACGCCGGATCGCGCGCGACGCGGGGGAACGCCTCATCGGCGCCTCCCTCGAACTCGGCGGCAAGAACGCCATGATCGTCCTTGACGACGCCGACATTGACCGTGCGGCCGACGGCGCCATCGCCGCATGCTTCCCCTCCGCGGGCCAGCTCTGCGTCTCCATCGAGCGCCTGTACGTGGCCGAGTCCCTCCGCGACGAGTTCATCGCAGCTTTCGTCGCCCGCACCAAGCGGCTCACGATGGGCGCCGCCTACGACTACAGCATCGACGTCGGCTCCCTCACCACCTCCTCCCAACTGGACACCGTCACCGCACACGTCGACGACGCCGTCACCAAGGGCGCGACCGTCCTGGCCGGCGGCACGGCCCGCCCCGACCTGGGCCCGCTGTTCTACGCACCGACCATCCTCACCGACGTCACCCCCGACATGACGCTGTACGAACACGAGACCTTCGGCCCCGTCGTCTCCCTCTACCCCTTCGACGACGTCGACGAGGCGATCGCGCGGGCCAACGCCACCCCGTACGGCCTCAACGCCAGCGTCTGGACCCGCAACGGAGCCCGAGGCCGGGCAGTCGCTGCCCGCATCCACGCCGGCACCGTCAACGTCAACGAAGCCTTCGCCGCAGCCTGGGGCAGCATCGACGCACCGATGGGCGGCATGGGCGACTCAGGACTCGGCCGACGCCACGGAGCCGACGGCATCCTCAAATACACCGAGCCGCAAACCGTCGCCCACCAGCGCCTCCAGGGCTTCACCCCGCCGGCCCGCATCTCGCCCGACGCCTGGGCCGCGCTCCTGACCAGCGCACAGAAAGTCCTCAAAGCGGCCGGCGCTCGCTGAGCCCTTACGAAGGGGGGAGCCCTGCCACACAACGGAGACAGAGATGACCAGAGTCCTTTTCGTCGTGTCCGCAGCCGACCGCTGGACGCTGAAGGACGGAGAAGTGCACCCCTCGGGCTACTGGGGCGAGGAACTGGCCATGCCGCACAAGATCTTCACCCGCGCAGGGTGGGAGATCACGATCGCGACGCCGGGCGGAAAGGTTCCCACGCTGGACCGCCTCAGCATGTCCCGCACCGCCGGCCTGCCGTCCAAACTGCGCGAGGTCGCCCGGTACCTCGACTCCATCCAGGGCGAGCTGAACAACCCCAGACCCCTGGAGGAGATCGCCCCGGACGCATACGACCTGGTCTTCTACCCGGGCGGGCACGGACCGATGGAGGACCTCGCCGTCGACCCGGTCTCGGGAGCACTGCTCACCCGCGTACTGCACTCCGGCAAGCCGCTGGCGTTGCTGTGCCACGCACCGGCCGCCACGTTCGCGGCGAAGAACGAGGACGGCTCGTGGCCGTTCGCCGGATACCGGATGACGGGCCTGTCCAACCTGGAGGAGAAGTTCAACAGCTTCGGACGCAAGGCGATTTGGCTCCTGGAAGACCGCCTGCGCGAAAGTGGCGCCGACTACCGCAAGGGACGCCTGCCCCTGCGCCCGTTCATGGAAGTCGACCGCAATCTCTACACCGGACAGAACCCCGCCTCTTCCGAACTGCTCGCCAAGCGGCTCGTGGACGACCTGGACACCTGAACACGGCGAGACGTAAGCCCCTACGACACCACGAGTTCAACCTCAGTAACCGACGAGCAGTGGGCGCGGATCAAGCCGTTGCTGCCGGACCGGACGCCGAGGCGGCGTGGTCGCTGGCGCGATCATCGGGTGGTGATCGACGCGACGACATCCACGAAGCCTTCCTCGGCTCGCCACCTGCCTCATCACTCATCGCTTTGGGAACGGCTGCCGTCGCCGCGGGCGGCATTGCCGTGGGTCAGTTGTTCGGCCGTGCCCGGCTTTCGCTGCTCCGAAATGGCGTCTCCTGACCGCTATTCGACATCCGTAGCGAACATCACCGACCCGGACAACCGGTGATCGTCCTCACGGAATGTGTGCCCAATCCGCACGGAGACCGCCACCACCACCATCAGATGACGGTGCCGCCCTTGATGACGTATCGGAGATTGTCCTGCGGGCGTGTGAGGACGCTGATGTTCTCAAGCGGGTTGCCGTCGACGATGAGGAGATCCGCACTGGCGCCGATGGCCAAGGTGCCGATCTGGGATTCCAGGTTGAGCAGGCGGGCAGCGGTGCTCGTCGCCGCCCGTACGATGTCGGCGGCCGGCTGGACTTCTGCGCGCAGGGTGAACTCTTCGAGTTGGGCGGTTTGCATGGGGCCGAGCAAGTCGCTTCCGTAGACGAGGTTGACGCCTGCGGTGTGGGCGCGTTCGAGGGCCACGAGGCCGTCCTCGTGGACGTCTGCGATCTTCCGGTAAGACGCCTCTGCCATGCCCATCACCTGGCCGAGCTTGGCCATCTGGTCGTAGGTGACCAAGGTGGGGACGAGGTAGGCGTCGTTTTCCAGCAAGAGGCTGATGGTCTCATCGTCGATCAAGTTGCCGTGTTCGACGCAGCGCACGCCGGCTCGCAGGGCGCGGTTGACGCCGCGGGGATGGTAGGCGTGCACGGTCACGTACCGGTTGTGGTTCTTGGCCTCGGTGACGGCGGCGCTCATCTCTTCGTCGGTGTACTGGACTTCGGAGACTTCGTCGTGGGGCGAGGCGACGCCGCCGCTGAGGAGCATCTTCAGGTGGGCGGCGCCCTTACGGAACTCGTCGCGGGCGGCGGCCTTGACGGCGTCGACGCCGTCGGCGATGCGGGAGAAGGCGGGGCGGGCCTGGCAGCAGGGCAGCGTGTCGTCGCCGAGCGGGCGGAGGTCTCCGTGGCCGCCGGTCTGCGACAGCGCCTTGCCGCCGTAGATCAGGCGGGGCCCTGGGGCGAGCCCTTCCTCGATGGCTCGGGCCATTCCGTGATCGGCACCGCCGACGTCGCGGACGGTGGTGAATCCGCGGCGCAGCATGCGGCCGGCTTCGGCGAGAGCACGGACCGTGGCGTAGCCGGGCGTCCAGGAGGCGGATTCCTGGCGGTCGAGAGTGCTCAGCAGGAGATGGACGTGCGCGTCGATGAGTCCGGGCATGACGGTGGCGCCCGCGGCGTCGATGTGCCGGACGCCGTCCGACGGCTTGGGGGCACGGCCAGTGTCGGTGGCCGTGATCCGACCGTCTGCGACCTCCAGCCATGAGGTGTCGGTGAGCTCAGCGGTTTCCGGGTGCAGCAGGTGTGCGTTGGTGATGAGCAGGCGGTTCATGCGGTCCTACTTTCGATGTGTTCCAGGCTGTGTCCGGCTGTCTTCTCGCCGAACACGGTGACGACGGCGACGGCGACGGCGAGCAGGCCGACGAGGCCGAGGAACACCTTGCTGAAGCCGACCACGCTGTAGAAATAGCCGATGGCGATGGGCGAGAGGATGGCGCCGCACCGTCCGACCGCGGAGGCGGCGCCCATTCCGGTGGTGCGGATGGCGGTGGGGTACAGCTCCGAGGTGTAGACGTAGTAGGCCGCGGCGGAGCCGTTGATGAAGGCGGCGAGGCAGGCGGCGCCGACCAGGAGCAGCACCTCGTTGCCGGTGAGTGCGACCAGGAGGGCGGAGAGGGTGGCGCCGGTGGCGTAGAGGGCGATGACCCACTTGCGTTCGAGGCGGTCGATGAGGGCTGCGGCGATGTAGTAGCCGGGTACTTGGGCGAGGGCGGTCACCAGTCCGTACAGGAAGGACTTGGTGATGGTGAAGCCCTTCGCGGTGACCAGCAGGGTGGGCAGCCAGCTGGCGAAGCCGTAGTTGACGCCGGTGAGGGTGAACCAGATCAGCCACAGGACGAGTGTCCGGCGGGCCAGTCCGGGCCCGAAGAGCGCTGCCAGCTGGGCGACGGTCGGCCGCTTCGCCGGTTCCGGCGCGCTCGATGCCTGTGGGCCGGCCGCGGCGGGCTCCCCGCTGTCGTCCTGCGGTGCCTGCTGGGGCCGGGTGGCGCCGGCGTGAGCGCTCTGCGGTGCGGGGGCGGCACTTTCGAACCGGCGGACCACCTGTTCGGCCTCGGCGAGACGTCCGCGGGAGATGAGGTAGCGCGGTGACTCCGGAAGGCTCTTGCGCCACCACAGGAGGAGGACCACGGGCAGTGCGGTGATCAGTGCGGCGATCCGCCATCCGGTCTCGGCGTGCGGGCCAACAACGACGGCCGCAACGACACCGGCCAGGATGTAGCCGAAGGAGAGGAAGCCCACCGTGCGGGCGACGAACCGGCCGCGGTAGCGGGCGGGCAGGAACTCCGAGATGTAGGGCGCGACGAGCACGCTCTCGGCGCCCACTCCGATGCCTGACAGGGCCCGCCAGATGAAGAGTTGGGTCGGGTTGGTCGCGGTGGCCATCAGCAGGCTGAAGACGGAGAAGATCAGTAGCGCGAACATCATCAGGCGTCGTCGGCCGAACCGGTCGGCGAGCACCCCGGCCCCGAGGGCGCCGATGAGATAGCCGAAGTAGAGCGAGGACAGCAGCCAGCCTGCCGGTCCGGCGTCGATGCTCCACAGGGCGATGACCGCGGACAGGGCGTAACCCATCAGCGCGCCGTCGAAGGAGTCAAAGGTGTAGCCGAGGCCGCCCTGGAACATCAGGCGGCGGTGTGCCGATGAGGGCTCCAGCCGGTCGAGCCGGCGCAGCAGGTCCGCGCCGTTCAGTGCTGGTGCTGCTGTTGACGGTTGGGAAGGGTTCACTGCGCCTCCACGAACGGGGTCCGGCACTCGATGCGGCGCAACGTTAGATGCATACATCAAGGCTATGCAATAGTTGATGCATGAAGATTTCGGTACTCACCCTGCGTCCCGTGCCCGGCATGGCCGGCGAACTCCTCGCCTTCTACCGCCACCACGCGATCCTCGAGGCCTCCGGCGCGCTTGATTCACACATCCTGACCAGCGAGGATTCACAGACACTGGTCGTTACCGCAGCATGGCCCGACATTGCCGCGTACACCGCGTGGCAGCAGTCACCCCGCCGGGCCGAGCTGGCGGCGGGCATGGCACGCTTCTTCAGCTCGCCGGACGCGGTGCACAGCCAGTTGTTCGACGTCGCCCATACCGTGTCGGGCCGCCCGTGAACGAGCGTGCCCCGTGGCCGAGGAGTTGCCCGTGTCCGTGATCGAGACCTGGCTGCGCAACCAGGAGGGTTATGCGGCCCTGGGCCCGCAGGCGGAGCGGGTGGTCCGGGTACTGGTTCGCGAGCCGCACTTCGCGAGCTATGCCTCGGCGCGTGAAGTCGCCGAGCGCGCCGGGGCCAACACCTCCACCGTCGTACGCACCTGCCAGCAGCTCGGCTTCGACGGATGGCCGGCGCTGCGAGAGGGCCTGCGCGATCTGTACCTCGACGGCCTGACCGGGGTCGGCAGTGCGCCGAACACCGCCCAGGACGCCGCCGCCCGCATGCTGCAACGAGACGCCGCCAATGTGCAGACACTCATGGCAGCGGAATCCGTCGAGGCGATCCGCCGCGTCGCCGAGGCCGTCCGTTCCGCGCGCCGCACCCTGGTGGTCGGATCCGGCACCGCCGCAGCCCCCGCCCACATCCTGGGGCACCTGGGAACCATCATGGGCTACGACATCCAGCTCGCCCTCGGCGCGCCCACCGTGCAGGCTGCGCGGCTGAGCCATCTACAGGCCGGTGACTGTGTCATCGCCATCAACGTGTGGCGCCTCACCCGGGCCCTACGCGGGCTCACCCGTCTCGCCCGCGAGCAAGGGGCGACGGTGTGTGTACTGACCGACCTGCACTCCTCTCCCCTCGCGGAAGACGCCGACCACCTGGTCGTGACTCCGATCGAGGGTCTGCACTCCACCCCGTCGCTGACCGCCATGGTCTCGGCCGTCCAGGCCATCGTGGCGGAACTGGGCGCCTCCCCTGACCGTCTGCGGTCGGTGGGGCGCGTGGAACACGCCTGGAACGAGCTGGACCTGATGGACGACCAGCCCTGACCGGCCGCACACCACAGCCGGTCAAGAGCGGTCGCCGGGGGAAGATCCGCGGTACTGCCCGGCCCTAGTCGGCGCTGGGCAATACGCGTCCGGCCTGGACGATCTGACGCAGGTGCTTCTCCGGCTCGGCCAGCACGACGATGTCGGCCAGGGGGCCGTTGCCGAGCACCAGCAGGTCCGCGTGGGCACCCTGGGCCGTGGTACCCAGACGCCCTTCCTGGCGCAGGAGCCGAGCGGCCGTGGACGTCGCCGCGCGCACGATGTCGGCCGGCTTCTGCACCTGGGCACGCAGTCGGAACTCGTGGCTCTGGTGCCGTTCCATGTCGTCGAGCAGGTCCGAACCGAAGACCATCTGCACACCGGCCCGTCCCGCGCGCTCCATGGCGGACAGGCTGCCCTCAAGCACCTCTCCCGCCTTGGTCCAGCTGTACTCGGACAGACCGTGATCCGTGCCTTCGCTGGTCCGCGATGCCGCGAATCTTCACTTCCGCGCTGCGCGGCTGAGAGATCGGCAGGTCACGTGCCACAGGCCCGCACCTTTCATACCCTTTAGTAGATAAATACCGCATTTCTGCCGCGTCAGGACGATGGTGCATACATTCAGAGGAGCTCCGTGGTGCATTCCTGGCTCTCCGAACGCCGGCGGGCCGCGGTGAGCACGCTCATGGCGGCCTGCACCGCGGCGGTTCTCGTCCTCGTCCGCGTACGCGACAACACTTCGGCTCTCCTCTCGGGGGCTGACGTGGGCGTGCTGGCGCTGTCCGCCGACCTGTTCACCTATCTCGCCGTCACATTGACCGCATTCTCGACCGCCTCACCCGCAAGGATTCGCGGATGGGCGCACGAGGCGCACGGCACACTGATCCAGCGGTACGTCCTCGGCACCGCACCCGGGCCCGGTGTTTACCTCTTCATCGCGGCGGCCGCGCTCGTGGTGGCCAGCACGAGCAGGCGCTGGACTTTCCCGGCGGGGAGAGGGCGACCTGGGCCGACTACGTGTACTTCGCGCTCTCCGTCATGACGACATTCGGAGCAACGGACGTAACGGTGGCCTCAACAGAGAGGCGACGAACTGTGGCAGCCAACGCGGTCATCGCCTTCGTCTTCAGCACTGTGACGGCGGCCAGCCTGGTGGCCGCCCTGGACAGCGACTGACCCCGGTCCCGGCCGCCGAGACCTACTCCCCTGGTGCTGTTTCCGCTACAGGCTGGGCGAGGGCGCTCCCCCAGAGCTCTCGGGGAGTCTCTGGGGAGAGGTTCAAGCAGGCGTCAAGCGATCGATCAGTTCCAGTAGCCGCAGTACGGCCGCGTCCGCTTCCGGTCGATGTACGCCGACCACGGTGGTCTCCAGGAAGCGTGAGGCCCCTCGCAGTGCGGCAAAGGCAACTCCGGGGATGGGGAAGTCGCGCAGGCCTTCAGGGAGGAGGCTGACGCACAGCCCGGACGCGACATAGCTGAACAGGCCGGTGAGATCGTCGGCCACCGCGCGGCCGCGGGGCGTGAACCCGGCGTCGCGGCAGGCGAGTTGGACCTGCTGAGCGAGAGCCGGAAGGGCCGCGGCGTCGGGAAGGACGAAGTCCTCGTCCCGTAGATCGTCCAAGCCGATCTCGTCGGCTCCGGCCAGCGGATGATCGTGCGGCAGGGCCGCGGCGAGGCGCTCGACGGCGAAGTCGTGGGTGACGAGCTCGGCCGACAGGGGCGACGGGTCACGGAGGAACCCCAGGTCCAGCATGCCTGAGCGCACCATCTCGGCGACGGCGGCCGACGAATCCTGGTGCAGGTGCACTCGCAGCCCCGGCAGTTCCTCAGCCGCCGACCGCAGGAGTCCGGGCAGGTAGTGATGACTGAGGATGCTCACGTATCCCACCCGGACGTCTCCGTCCAGGCCGCTGGCTACCCGCCGGACCCGTTCGATGGCCGCGGACTGGGTGTCGAGGAGCCGCTGGGCGTCCACGGCGAACACCTCACCCGCCGCGGTCAGGGAGACCCCTCCCGGACCCCGCTCGAACAGTCGCACCCCGAGCCCCCGCTCCAGGCGCTGAATCGACTGGCTGAGCGGCGGCTGGCTCATGAAGAGACGCTCTGCGGCGCGACCGAAGTGCTTCTCGTCGGCCACCACCAAGAACTGCTCCAGCAGGCGTTTCGTCAGATGAATATCCTCAACCATATGGATCATGACTACATCATATATTGGACAGACAGGTATCGAGAGGCGTCCACTGGGTCGTGGGCGCTCCGCAGATGAACGTGGCGCCCGTCCCCCCCAAGAATTTGATGTGGGAGAGGTCCGCGCGACCCCTGCGGCGCAGAGCTACCGGCCCGCGGTCCGCCCCTCTCCCTGGAGGCCTTGATGGACAAGCAAGATGTCGCGCGGCTCTTCACCACCCCGGTCGACGCGCCCGCCTACGCGCCCACCCGGTACCGCTTCACGAACCGCGAGTACTTCAACATCTACTACCGCACCGACCCCGAGACGCTGCGCCGACTCGTCCCGGAGCCGCTGACCGTCACCGAGCCACTGGTCCGCTTCGAGATCATGCGGATGCCCGATGTCACCGGTTTGGGCGACTACACCGAGGCCGGCCAGCTCATCGCCGTCGAGCACCAGGGCGAGGCGGGCGAGTTCAACCTCGCGATGTACGTCGACAGCGTTCCGGCGATCTCCAGTGGGCGCGAATACAGCGCGTACCCGAAGAAGGGCGGTTCTCCCAGCCTTTACGTCGACTCGGACACCGTGGTCGGCACGCTCGACTACGGAACCCTGCGCGTGGCCACCGCCACCATGGGTTACAAGCACCACGCCGTGGACCTGGACGAGGCCCGCGCGGAGATCTGCTCCCGCAATTTCATGATCAAGAACATCCCCCACTACGACGGCACCCCCCGCATCTGTGAGCTGGTCCGCACCCAGGTCACCGACGTCACCGTCAAGAGCGCCTTCACCGGCCCCGCCCGTCTGGAGCTCTTCGCCCACGCGATGGCACCGCTCGCGGACCTGCCCGTGCTCGAGGTCGTCGGCGCCAGCCACATCGTCACCGACCTGACCCTCAACCCCGTCGAGCCCGTCTACGACTACCTCGCCGGCTGACAGCATGCGCGCCCTCTTCGAGAAAGCCTCGAAATCATGAACACCACATCCACGCCCGCCCAGGCCACCGCTCTGGACTCCTACCGGCGTGCCGCGATCATCGGCGGCGGCGTGATCGGCATCTCCTGGGCCGGTCTCTTCCTCGCCCGCGGCATCGACGTCGTCATCAACGACCCCCGCGCCGACATCGAAGACCTCGTCCTGGCCGGCCTGGACGAGATCACCCCGGCCCTGGCCGAACTCGGGTTGCCCACCGAGAACCTCACGGAGCGGCTCACCTTCGAAGCCGACCTGGCCACCGCCGTCGCCGACGTCAACATCGTCCAGGAGAACGGCCCCGAGCGCCTCGAACTCAAGCAGCAGATCTGGCAGACCATCGAGCGGGCCGCTCCGGCCCATGCCCTGCTGGCCAGCTCCACCTCCAGCATCCCGGCCACCGCCATCGCCAAGGCGATGCAGCAGCCCGAACGCCTCATCGTGGGCCATCCCTTCAACCCGCCGCACCTTGTGCCGCTGGTGGAGATCGTGCCCGGAAAGAAGACCTCGGCGGCCACCGTCGAGCAGGCCAAGGCCTTCTACACCGCGCTCGGCAAGAAGCCGCAGGTCCTGCGCAAGGAGGTGCCCGGCTTCGTCGCCAACCGCCTGCAGTCCGCCCTGTTCCGCGAGTGTGTCCACCTCGTCGCCCAGGGCGTGGTGACGGAGCAGGAGCTCGACGAGATCGTCACCGCATCCATCGGCATGCGCTGGGCCGTGGGAGGCCCCTTCCGTACCTTCCATCTCGGCGGCGGCCCCGGCGGCCTGCCCCACTTCATCGAACACCTCGGCCGCGCCATGGAAGCCAATATGTGGCCGGCCCTGGGCAACCCCACCTTCGACGACACCACCGTCGCCACCCTCATCGACCAGGCACGCGAAGCCTTCGGCGACGGCACCGTCGAGGAACTCGCCGCCGACCGTGACCGCGCGCAGATCGCCCTCATGCGCGCCCTGGGCGAAACCCCGGACTCCGGCTCCGCCGGCCGCGCCTGATCCCCCTCCGAAGCACACGCGAGAAACGAAGAGACCATGTCCCTCACCGAGAAGATCACCAAGGCAATCGCCAACCCGGCCACCGACGACGCGTTCGACGTCCACGCCGAAACGGCCGAGGTTCTCGCAGGCATCGGGCTGAAGCCGGAGGACACCGGCGGCTCGATCACCTTCGAGGGTGCCGACCCGGTGGTACCCAGCACGCTGCGTCTGGGCGCGGCCTCCGGCATCGCGATGGTCGCCAAGTCCGCCGCCATCGCCGCCCTGTGGAAAGACCGCACGGGCCGCTGCCAGGACATCCACATGGACCTGCGCAAGGGCCCCCACCGTCTGTGCCCCTTCTACGAGCAGAAGTGGGAGCTTCTCAACGGCTACACCGGCGGCACCCCGTCCATCATCAACATGGCCCTCGCCAACAACTTCTACCGCACCGCCGACGGCCGTTGGATGATGCCCTTCAACATCTACCCCAACATCAAGGTCGCCGCCCAGAAGCTGCTCGGTGTGGGTGACGTCCCCGAGCACGTCGCGGCCGCGATCTCGAAGTGGAACGCCCGGGAGCTGGAGCAGGCCGGTGCGGAGGCCGGGTGCGTCATGCCGATGGTACGTACGCCCAGCGAGATCCTGACGGAGCGTCAGTACACCGACGTCCTCGCCGACCTGCCGCTGGTGGAGATCACCCGCGTCGGTGACAGCGCCCCCGAGCCGCTGCCCGCCGGTGCCACCGCCCCACTGGACGGCGTACGCGCGCTGGGCATGGGCCACATCATCGCCGGCGCCGGCGCAGGGCGCGCCATGGCCCTGCACGGCGCCGACGTCCTCAACCTCTGGCGGCCGTACGAGCTCGAGCACGACGTCACCTACCTGACGACCAGTGTCGGCGTGCGCTCCGCCACGGTGAACCCGTACACGCAGGAGGGCCTGGCCCGCATCCACGAGCTCCAGTCCGGCGCCGACGTCTTCTTCGCCAACCGCCGTCCCGGGTTCCTGCACTCCATCGACCTGTCCGAGGAGGAGTCCATCGCCCGGCGCCCGGGGCTGATCTACGCCACGGTGTCCCTGAACGGGCAGACCGGTCCGTGGAAGGACTATCTCGGCTTCGACCAGACCGCGGGCGCGCTCACCGGTCTGCTGCACCTGGAAGGCGACGGCGACGAGCCCGCCCTGCCGCCCATCACCGTCGTCAACGACTACCTCGTCTCCTGGTTCCTGACCGCCGGCATCGCCGAAGCGCTGCGCCGCCGCGCCGTCGACGGCGGCAGCTACCGCGTGCACGTCTCCCTGTCCCGGGTCGCACTGTGGATCCTGTCCATGGGCATCTTCGACCAGGGATACGCGAAGGAGATCGCGGGCACCGGCGATCTCCACGCCTACCCCGACCCGGAAGTCTTCACCGCCGAGACCCCGCTGGGTCACTACCAGGGAATCACCGACCAGGTGAAGATGTCCGACACCCCCGGCGCCTACCGGCAGATTCTCGTTCCGCGCGGCTCCGGCCGTCCGGAATGGCTGCCCGCCGCCTGATCCGCCTGGCGGCTCCCGGCCCCTCCGGACCGTGAGGGGCCGTTCGGGCCGGCTGTCGCACGGGACCCCACCGTGCCCGGCCTCGGCAACAGTGCCGGGCCGGTGGTGCTTGCTCTCCCCTCAACCGAGCACCCTCTGCATGCCGCCCCTCCGCCACTGCACGCTCACTCACCCTCAAGGAGCCGGCCAGTCATGACCACTCCGAACACCACCCCGCCCACGGCTGCGAGCGCGGACCACCCCTCCCACCGGCGCAGCAAGCCCGTCCGCAAGCTGCTCCACCTGCTCGGCCCACTGCTCATCTGCCTGGGCCTGGGAGTCACTTACCTCGGCGCCTTCCACCACCCGCAGCCCAACGACATGAAGGTGGCCCTCGTCGGGCCGCCCGCACGGACCCAGACCTTGGCCCAGAGCCTGGAGAAGAAGGTAGGCGACGGCCTGGACGTCGTCACCGTGGCGGACCGTCAGGAGGCCACCGAGCGTCTGATGGGCCGTGACATCGCCGGCGCCTTCCTCCAGACCCCGGACGCCGCGCCGGAACTCCTGGTCGCCAAGGCCGGCTCCGCCTCCACCGCAAACGCCACCGAGAACATCTTCCGCCAGGTGGCCGACAAGCAGGGAGTGGCGCTGAAGGTCACCGATGTCGCGCCGCTCCGCGCCGAGGACTCGGGCGGCGGCGGCCTGTTCTTCCTGCTGATCGCGCTCAGCGTCGCGTCCTACATCACCGTCCTCGTGCTGGAACAGGCAACGGACGTCGTCAGCGTGCGGGCGCGCGCGGGCCTCGGCCTGACTGCCTCGCTCGGCATCAGCACGATCGGAATCCTTCTCGCCGGACCCGTCTTCGACGTCGTCGACGGCTCCTACGCGGCGATCTGGGCCCTGGGGCTGGCACTCAGCGCCGGTGTCATCTCCGTGGGCATCGGTCTGCACACCTTCCTCAAGGACCTGACTCCCGTGGTCCTGATGGGGCTGTTCGTGATGCTCAACCTCACCAGCGCCGGCGGCCTCGTGGGACCGGAGCTGCAGAACGACTTCTATGCCTCGCTGCACTCGTTCTGGAACGGTGCGGGTTTCCTCGAAGGCGCCCGCAGCATCCTCTACTTCGACAACACCGGACTCGGCTCGCACCTTCTGGTTCTCGGCTCATGGCTGGCGGCCGGTGTCCTCCTGATGCTCGCGGCCACTCTGACCGAGAAGCGCCGCAAGCAGGTCGGCCGCCCCGTACGGAACGACCTTCGTGCCCCCGCTCCCGAGGAACCGACTGAGATTTTTTCGGCGCGACTTCGTGAATGTGCTCACAATCACGTACGGGGAGCAGGCTGATGGACCTCGCCATATCGCCGGAGACCGTCGCCCGCTGGCAGTTCGGCGTCACCACCGTCTACCACTTCCTCTTCGTGCCGCTCACGATCAGCCTTGCGGCCATCACGGCGGGGCTGGAGACCGCCTGGGTCCGCACGTCCAAGGAGAAGTACTTCCACGCGACGAAGTTCTGGGGAAAGCTCTTCCTGATCAACATCGCGATGGGCGTGGTCACCGGCATCGTCCAGGAATTCCAGTTCGGCATGAACTGGTCGGACTACTCGCGCTTCGTCGGTGACGTCTTCGGCGGACCGCTGGCGATGGAGGCGCTGATCGCCTTCTTCTTCGAGTCGACCTTCATCGGCCTGTGGATCTTCGGCTGGGACAAGCTGCCCAAGAAACTCCACTGCGCCTGCATCTGGATCGTCTCCCTCGGCACGATGCTGTCCTCGTACTTCATCCTGGCGGCCAACTCCTGGATGCAGCACCCCGTCGGCTACTCGATCGACGAGAAGACCGGCAGGGCAGAGCTCACCGACATCTGGGCGGCTCTGACCCAGCACACCACGCTCGTCGCGGTGGCCCACACCCTCACCGCGGCCTTCCTCACCGGCGCCGCCTTCATGATCGGCGTCTCCTGCTTCCACCTCTGGCGCGCCAAGCGGGCCCAGGACGCCGGCGAAGTACTGGATGCGAAGCGGACCAAGCAGGTCGGGGTGGTGCGGACCTCGCTGCGGACCGGTCTGGTCATCGCGGTGATCGCCGGTATGGGTACCGCGCTGAGCGGCGACGAGCTCGGCAAGGCCATGTTCGAGCAGCAGCCCATGAAGATGGCCTCCGCCGAAGCCTTGTGGGAGACCAAGTCCCCCGCGCCCTTCGCTGTTTTCGCCGTGGGAGACAGCGAGGAGCAACGCAACAGCGTCGAAGTGGAAATTCCCGGAGTGCTCTCGCTCCTGGCCCACAACAACCTCAGCGACCCTGTCCCCGGCATCAACGACATCGCCGAACAGCAAGCCGAGGCCCACGGCGGATCTCCGCAGAATTACATGCCCAACATCTTCATGACGTTCTGGGCATTCCGGCTGATGATCATGTTCGGTATGGCGTCCGTCGCCGTCGCCGCGGCCGGGCTGTGGCTCACCCGCAAGGAGCGCTGGGTGGCCCCGCAGTTCCGCACCGGCGAGACGGAGGTGCCGCGTCTGATGCTCACCGCCGACCGTGAGCTCAAGCCTCGGCTGACCAAGTGGGCCTGGCGAATCGGCACCCTCACCATGGGATTCCCGCTGATCGCCAACTCCTTCGGCTGGGTCTTCACCGAGATGGGACGCCAGCCCTGGGTCGTCAACGGCCTGATGCGCACCTCCGACGCGGTCTCGCCCGGCGTCAGCACCGCCCACGTCCTCATCTCCCTCAGCGTGTTCACCCTGCTCTACGCGGTCCTCGCCGTGGTCGAGGTCCGGCTCATGACCAAGTACGCCAAGGCCGGGCCCGATACCGAGGAGAAGCCGCCGACCCGCGACCCGCGGTTGTGGACACCGGGCCGCGGCGGGACGAACTCCCGGGACGCGGCTGACGCGGAGGCCGACGACCCCCTGTCCTTCGCCTACTGACCCACGGAAAGGAGATCTCGACTCATGCACCTTCACGACCTCTGGTTCGTGCTGATCGCCTTCCTGTGGATCGGCTACTTCTTCCTCGAAGGCTTCGACTTCGGCATCGGCGTCCTGACCAAGACCCTGGCGAGGGGCCGGCCCGAGAAGCGGGTCCTGATCAACACCATCGGCCCGGTCTGGGACGGTAACGAGGTCTGGCTGCTGTCGGCGGTCGGCGCCACGTTCGCGGCCTTCCCCGACTGGTACGCCACCCTGCTCAGCGGGTTCTACCTGCCGTTCCTGCTCATCCTGGTCTGCCTGATCGTGCGTGGTGTCGCGTTCGAGTACCGGCACAAGCGCAGTGAGGAGCGCTGGCAGCGCAATTGGGAGCACGCCATCTTCTGGTGCTCACTGATTCCCGCCTTCACCTGGGGGGTCGTCTTCGCCAACATTGTCGGGGGCGTGCCCATCGGCGCGGACAAGGAGTACGCGGGTGACCTGCTCGACCTCCTGACCCCCTACACCCTGCTGGGCGGCACCTTCACTCTGGTGCTCTTCACCTTCCACGGCGCGGTGTTCGCAGCGCTCAAGACGGTCGGCGGCATCCGGGGGCGGGCCCGGCACCAGGCCCGTGTACTGGGCCCGGGCGCACTGGCTCTGGCGCTGGTCTTCCTCGGCTGGACCCAGGCCGATCACGGCAACGGCCGTAGCCTGGCCGCTACTTGGGTCGTCTGTCTTGCGCTGGGCGCCGCGCTGGCGCTGAACTCCCGTGCCCGGGAGGGCTGGGCCTTCGCCCTGTCCGGCACCGGTGTCGCGGCGGCGTTCACCGCGCTGTTCCTCGGCCTCTACCCGGACGTGATGCCCTCCACCCTCAGCCCCTTGTGGAGCCTGACCACCGGTAACGCGGCCTCCAGCCCCTACACGCTGGGGATCATGACCTGGGTCGCACTGATCGTGACGCCCCTCGTCATGGCCTACCAGGCTTTCACGTACTGGGTCTTCCGCCGGCGCATCGGCATTCAGCACATCCCCGGTGCCAAGTCCCCGCAGTCGGCTCCGGCGGACGCGAGGCCCTCAACCCGGCAGCGGTCCGGCGCACTTACGCCCGCTGCCCCTTCCCGGAAAGGACTGATCATGACCGACACCGGCGCCACCAAGCCTCCTCGGATCCTCATCGTCGGCGGTGGATACGTCGGCCTGTACACGGCGATGCGCCTCGGCAAGAAGCTCCGCGGACAGGAGGCCACCGTCACGGTCGTCGACCCGCGCTCGTACATGACGTACCTGCCCTTCCTCCCGGAGGCCGCCGGCGGCAATGTCGCCGACCGCAACCTCGTCGCCCCCCTGCGGCCCGCCCTGAACAGGGCCGAGGTCGTCACCGGGCACGTGGTCGCCGTCGACCACAGCCGCAGGACCGCCACCGTGATGCCCCCAGCGGGCGACGGGTACGAGCTCGGCTTCGACTACCTCGTCGTCGCCACCGGCTCCGTTTCCCGTACCTTCCCCATCCCCGGTCTGGCCGAGCACGCCATCGGCCTGAAGACCGTCGAGGAGGCCATCAGCCTGCGCAACCACGTGCTCTGGCAGCTCGACAAAGCCGATTCCACCACGGACCCGGAGATCCGCCGCAAGGCGCTCACCTTCGTCTTCGTCGGCGGCGGCTTCGCCGGAGTGGAGGCCGTCGGCGAGGTCGAGGACATGGCCCGCGACGCGGCGAAGAACTACCGCAACATCAGCCGGGACGACATGCGCTTCGTCCTCGTCGAGGCCGCACACCGCATCCTGCCCGAGATGGGTCCCGACCTGGGCGTATGGACGAAGGAGAAGCTGGAGGAACGAGGCGTCGAGGTCTACCTCAACACCTCCATGAAATCCTGCACCGACCGGTGCGTAGTGCTGAAGAACGGCGTCGAGACCCCCGCCTCCACCATCGTGTGGACGGCCGGTGTGAAGCCGAGCCCGGTCCTCTCCGCGTTCGGTCTCCCCCTCGGCCCGCGGGGACACATCGACACCGCCGCCACCCTCCAGGTCCAGGGCATGAACCATGTCTGGTCGGCCGGGGACAACGCCCAGGTACCCGACCTGGCCGTCGGTGAGGGAGCATGGTGCCCGCCCAACGCTCAGCACGCCTGCCGCCAGGCCACGGTTCTCGCCGACAACGTCATCGCCCGCCTGCGGGGCCGACCGCAGAAGGAGTACCGGCACAAGAACCTTGGCGCCGTCGCCAGCATCGGCCTGCACAAGGGCGTGGCGATCATGTTCGGGAAGTTCCGGCTCAAGGGACGGTCGGCCTGGTGGTTCCACCGCCTGTACCACGGCGCCATGATGCCGACCATGAACCGCAAACTCCGCGTCTTCCTCGACTGGACCCTCGCCACCTTCCTGCGGCGCGAGACCGTCGGCCTGCCGGAGATGGCACGCCCGCGGGATGCCTTCGTCGAGGCAGCCCACCCCGAATCCGTGCTGCAGCTTGCAGACCGGTCCAGCTGACCGACATCTGTCAGGGGGTGTCCGCCGGACACCCCCTGACCCTCATCCCAGGCGGCGGTGCAGGTAACGCAGGGCGGCTGCCGCTGCGTTGGCCCCGCACATGCCGTGGGCCCCGGGCCCCGGTGGGGTGGCGGCCGAGCACAGGAAGGTTCCGGGGATTCCTGTGCTGTAGGGGTTGCGTCCGGGCCTGGGGCCCAGGAGCAGCTGGGCCGGGTCCTTCGCGCCCGTGAGGATGTCGCCGCCCACATAGTTGGGGTTGTGTCCCGGCAGGTCGGACGTGCTGCGGACCGCCATGCCGATGATGCGCTCGCGGAACCCCGGCGCGAAACGCTCGATCTGCGCGATGATCGCCTGGCTCGCGTCCCCGGTGTAGCCGTGCGGGACATGCGCATACGTCCACAGCGGGTGGACATCGCCCACTGAACGCCCCGGATCGGCGAGGTACTGCTGACCGACCAGGACGAACGGGCGCTCGGGCATCGCCCCGGCGTGGGTCTGCCGCTCGGTGGCGGCGATCTCGGCGTAGGTACCGCCCAGGTGGACCGTCCCGGCCCGGCGGGCCGAGGGATGGTTCCACGGCACGCCTCCCTCGATGGCGAAGTCGACCTTGAAGGCACCGGGGCCGTGCCGGAAGCGGCGGTAGGCCCGGGCCGTGGCGGCGGGCAGCCGGTCGCCGAGGATGGCGGCGACCGCGCCCGGGGCCAGGTCGAACAGGGTCAGGTCGGTGGCGGGGAGCTGGGATGCGTGGGTGACGCGTACCCCGGTCTCGATCTTCCCGCCCAGTTCTCGCAGCTTGGAGGCCAGGGCCTGGCCGATGGAGCGGGAGCCGCCGGCCGCGACCGCCCAGCCGTAACGATGGCCTGCGGTGAGGATGCCGAGGCCGATCGCCGAAGACACCGGGTGGTGCAGCGGCTGGAAGGCGTGGGCCGCGACCCCGCCGAACAACGCCCGGGCCCCTTCGGTGCGCAGGAACCGTGCGAAGGCGGAGGCGGGGAGCAGGGTGGGCAGTCCGAAGCGGGCGAGCCGCAGCGGATGAGACGGCAGGCGCAGCAGCGGGCCCATGATGTCGGCGGCCAGCTTCTCGTATGCCTCGGTGTTGCTGCCGAAAGCGAGTCGCCAGCGCTTTCCGTCGGTGCCCAGGCCCGCCGCCGTCTCCGCCACGGACCGGTGCAGGACGGCCGCGTCGCGTCCGTCGAGCGGATGTACGCAGTCGATCTCGGGCCACCGCCAGTGCAGGCCGTGGCGTTCGAGGTCCAGGCCGCGCAGGAAGGCCGAACCCACCGCCATGGGGTGGACGGCGGAGCAGTGGTCATGCAGCAGCCCGGGAACGATCGCCTCGCCCGAGCGGGTCCCGCCGCCCACTTCCTCCGCTGCCTCCAGCACGGTGACCGCCACGCCCCTGTCGGCGAGGGCGACGGCGGCTGCGAGCCCGTTGGGACCTGCGCCGACCACCACTGCCGTGCTCATGCGCCGGCCCTCGCACCGGAACCGGGGCCCGGGGGCTCCTCGGCGTCCTGCCCTGCCGGGTGCGCCTCGTCCCCGTCGAGCCGGGGAACGCGGTGCGTGCGGTGGGACCAGGTGACGTCGAGGGGGATCGGGCCGTTCGGCAGCCACGGCTGTTCCCGTACGGCGTCCGCGACCCGCCAGATGCCGCGCTCGATCACGCCCAGCGCCGCGTCGATGAGCTTGTAGTGCTGGACCCGGCTGTGGATGGCCTGCGACTCCACCCAGACGACCACCAGCTCACCCGGGGCGAAGCCGCACCGGCTCTGCACCGCCGCGATCAGGTCCTCGTTGTGCAGATGACCGTCACCGAAGTTGAAGCCGATGAGCGAGTTGCACACGAACTCCGCCTCGCGGACGGCGCGTCGGTCCAGGTCCGGGATGCGGCTGCGCAGTACGGAGAACAGGCCCCGGCCCTGGCTGTGCATCGACCGCCAGGCGATGGTCTGCTGCAGGGTGATCTCGGCGGCGCTCTCCGTGTATCCCAGCTTGAGGAGCTGGTCCTTCTGATTCCTGGTGGGCCGCTGCACCGCGTCGAGGCGGCTCTCGGCCCCAGGGGCGAACACCCACAACGCCGACGCCCAGTTGCCGGCGTACTGCCGCATCGAGGGGAGGAAGGAGACCAGGTCGGGGCGGAGGTTTCCGAGCACGGGGAAAAACGCGAGAGCGGCGATGACCGCGCCCGTCAGCCAGAGGGAAGACATGTCGCCGATACCGTACCCGTCCTGCGCGGGGAAACCGGCGAAGAGGAACACCGAGGCGTAGGCGAACAGCACGTTCCATTCCAAGGGAACGGCCAGCGGGAACGTCGAGGCGATGAACAGGTGGAAGACCACCATGAGACCCACGGCGGCGAGGGTCACCGTGGTGTCGGTGGAGAGCAGCAGCACCAGCGGGGTGACGATCTCCAGGCAGGTGCCGCCGACGTGCGCCAGGGAACCGGCGACAAGACCCGACGGGCGGATGTCGTGCGGCGCGTCACGGTAGAGCTGCCGCTTGAACCATTTCGACGGGATGCAGGGGCTGTTGCTCACCATCGGGGGCACGACATTGGCGAAGTGCCGGCCGAACTTCGATACGCCCGCTCCGATCCATACGACGGCGATCAGCAGCTTCAGCGCAATGATCATGTCGGTGAAGTCGAGGACGGCGAAGAAGACGAGCGCCGGCAGGTACTGCTCGCCGCGCGCGGCGAGGAAGATCGTCTTGTCGCGCAGCCCGCACAGGACGAGCAGCGCCGCAGCGGTGATCAGCAGTGCGGGACTGACCAGTGCACCACTGTCCGGTGAGGCCGCCGTGTCGGCGCCGGGCAGGACGACCGCCAGGCCGAGCACGGTGAGCAGCGCGAGATAGAGCAGGACGTCGAACGGGGTGCGCCGGTCGCCGGAGGTGAACGGGACCCGGCGCCAGGGGCGCAACCGGATGGTTCCGGGGCGCGCCCAGAACAGTACGCCGCCGGTCATCGGTGTGAACTTACCGGCCAACGGCCCCCAGGACCCGGCCAGGCCGAGCGCTTCGAGCAGCACGGTCCACAGGAGGAGCTTCTGGTAGACGAGGGGGTTGTCCCACCATCCGGCGACGTCCCAGGCGGGGCCGGCACCGGACGTCCAGGTGGCCAGGGCCACTCCGGCGGCGACGTACAGCAGCAGGATCTTCACCACGTAGATCGTGTGGATCATGCGCGGCGAGCCGAAGCCGTACTCGACCCAGTGCAGGGTGAGTGCCTTGATGCGCTCGGGCAGGGGTTGGTCGAGGAACGTGTCCTCGTCGACGGGCGGGAAGTCACCTTTGACGAAGCCCATGGCCATTCCTTCCTGGTCGTTCGGGCGGTCAGATACCGGACTTCAGTCCGTCGTGAGTCGTCAGTTCGTCCCGAAGGGCAGGCTTGCTGATCTTTCCGATGGCGTTCTTGGGAAGGCTGTCGAGGACATGCACGGCGGCAGGGATCTTGTAGCGGGTCAGCCGCAGGCGCAGATGGTCGAGGATCCGTGTCTCGCTCAGCTCGGCACCTCGTGCGGGGACTACGCACAGGACCGGCACTTCGCCGAGCTCCCGGTCCGGACGGCCTACTACAGCGGCTTCGAGCACCTCGTCCAGCTCGTGGACGGCTTCCTCGATCTCCTTGGGGTAGATGTTCTCGCCGCCACGGATGATCATGTCCTTCGCACGGTCCACCAGGACGAGATAGCCATCCTCGTCGAGCCGCCCGATGTCCCCGGTGTGCAACCAGCCGTCACTGATCGTCCTGCTGGTCTCGTCCGGCAGGTTGAGGTATCCGCGCATCACATTGGGGCCCTTTACCAGTACTTCGCCGCGCTCACCGGATGCGGCGTCGGTGCCATCGGCGGCCAGGATCCGGAGGTGCTGGCCCGGCAGCGGGAGGCCGACGGTTCCCGGCTTCCGCTTGCCGTCCAGCGGATTGGCCGTGGTGGCACAGGTGCCCTCTGAGAGCCCGTACCCCTCGATGACGGGGACGCCGAAGCGGCCCTCGAACCGCTTGAGCAGTTCGGCGCTCGCCGGCGCCGCACCGCAGATCACGAAGCGCAAGGACGAGGTGTCGGTGGGAATGTCCGCGGCCAGATCGGCGAGCCTCGCGTAGATCGTCGGCACGGCGGAGAAGTAGGTGGGGCGGATCGTGGCCAGCCGGTCGAAGAAGGTCGTGGCGTCGAAGCGGCCGCCGACCGTCGTGCGGCCGCCCGCGAGCAGCGGTGACAGTGTGCCGACCACGATGCCGTTGACGTGGAAGAGCGGCAGGACGAGCAGGCTGTGGGAATCGGCGTCCATCTGGAACCAGTCGATGGTCATCGAGCACATCGCGGCCACGTTCGCGTGATCGAGCATGACGCCCTTGGGACGACCGGTGGTGCCGCTCGTGTAGATCAGCAGCGCGAGGTCGTCACCCGACGAAGGGACCGCGGGCGGGGGCGCTGTTGTCCGTGTGGACAAGGACAGGTCGGTCCACGCAACGTCGGACGGGACCTTCTGCGCATCCTCGATGGTCGTCACGACGATCTCCGCTCCGGAATCCCGCAGTTGGTGCTCCACCTCCCGCTCGGTGGCCTGCGGGTTCAGCGGGGTGACGACGGCGCCCAGATGCCATGAGGCGAAAAGGGCGACAATGAACCGCACGCTGTTCGGCAGCATGACGGCCACCGCGTCACCGGGGGCGACTTGGCGAGAGGCCAGCGCGGAAGCCGCCCGCTCGACCGCCGTTTGGAATTCTGCATTCGTCAGCACCACGGAGTCATCGGCCACTGCGAGCCCGTGCGGATCATTCTCTGCCCGGAATGCAGGCAGTGCGGAAAGGTGCGTTGCGGGAAGGTGCATTTGCGGTCTCCTTGCTGGGTGGTGCGCCGCCGTCCTGTGGAATCCTGAAGGAGCTCATCGCCTGCAAGCCATGTCCCCGGGAAATGAAGAAACCGACAGTCTTTGTCTCGCAGGGACAGGCCCTGCCTGGGTGGGGCTCGCGGCCCCAGCGCCTCGCCCGCCCAGCGGCGGACTCATGCGGAACCAGCGTCTTGCCCGGCTCCGATCGGTCCGCCTACGGTTGTCGGGTGGAAACAAGACCCGGTCCAGAGGCGTGCGACACCGACTCCGTCGACCACTGCGCAGCAGAAATGGCCGCGGAGCTGAGTAGCCAGATCGCCGAGGAGACCACCAGAATCAGAGAAATTCTGGAATCCGGAATACCTGAAATACGCAGCGACGCACGACTGCGTCAACTCCTTTGGGATAGCGTCAAGGGGAACCTGAACGCTATCCTCCACACCCTCCAATTCGATATTCACGCCGAGCGTGTGGAGGCACCTTCGGCCGCACTGGAGTACGCGCGCCGGCTCGCCCAGAACGACATTCCGGTCAATTCCCTCGTCCGTGCCTACCGGCTCGGCCAGACCGCCTTCTTCGACCAAGCACTCGTACTCATCACCCGTCGCGCCCTGGCCCCGGAGCTGAAGCTCACGGTCGCGCACCGCATCTTCACGGTGGTCTCCGGTTACATCGACTGGATCTCGCAGCAGGTCATCGGGGCCTACGAAGAGGAACGGAGCCGCTGGCAGGACAGTAGCAGCGGCATGCGCGCGGTACGCGTGCGCGAGATCCTCGCCGCAACGGAGGATTCCCCGGCCCCGAGCGACCTCGGCCTCGGCTACGGCCTCGACCAGTACCACCTGGCCCTGATCCTCTGGTCACCCGAGCACCGGGCCGACGACCTGGCCCTCGGTGAACTCGAACGTGCGGCGCACTCCATCGCCGAACACCTCGGAGCCGTACGGCCACCACTCTTCGTCGCCGTCGACCGGCTCTCGGCCTGGACATGGATCCCGCTCGGGGAACGCGTACAGGTGGACAGGCCCTCGATCGCCCGCAAGGTGACCGGCCGTGGCGACCGACTGTCCGTCGCCGCCGGCCGACCGGCCTCCGGCCACCGCGGATTCCGCACCTCGCACGAGCAGGCAAAGGTCGCCCAGCACGTGGCCATGCTGCACAAGCCGCATCCCCGCCGGGTGACCTTCCACGAGGAACCAGGGCTCGCCGTGGCCGACCTCCTGGCCAAGGACCTCGACGGCACCCGTGCCTGGGTCCTCGAGACGCTCGGCCCGCTCGCCGCCGACAGCGAGTCGGCCGCCCGCAGCCGCGAGACCCTGCGCGCATATCTGAACTGCGGCTCCAGCCACAAGGCAGCGGCGGCAAGCCTCAACCTGCACTACAACACGGTCAAGTACCGCGTTCGCAAGGCAGAGCAGGAACTGGGTGCCGCCGTCGCCGACAACCGGCTGGCCATCGAACTCGCCGTACTGGCCTGCCACTGGCTGGGCCGTGCCGTCCTCAGCCCCGGGGCCACGTTCCCCGAAGAACGAGCCCTGCCGTGAACGTTCCCGGTCAGAGCACTAGGCGGTGCCGCCCGTCCTCGGCCAGGGCGACCATCAGGCGCGTCAGGTTTTCTGTGGGCACTGTGCGGGCCGGCCGACGCCGGTCAGCGCGCGCGTGTCCAGGTGGGACAGGCTCTGGGGCAGATGTTCCTCATGAGCTGCCAGGGCCCGTGCGGTCAGAGGAGCGCGCCGCGTGCAGTGTGAACTCCATCGAGACCCGGAACCAGCGCTGCTCCTCCGGGTACTGCCTGATGCGGTCCAGGAACTGCGCCACGGGCCCTGCTCAGGGTCCAGGCCGACCGCCGCGTCCTCCAGCCGAGCGAGCAGGCGGCCGGTGCGGGCGTCGTACAGGGCCGGGAACAGCTCCTCCTTGTCGCGGTAATGGGAATAGAGGGCGTCACGGGTCAGCCCTGCCCGCTCGACGATGCCGCTGATCGAGGTGGTGTGGAAGCCCTTCTCGGTGAACAGGGCCAACGCGCTCTCCAGCAGACCGGCGACGGTGCGAGGGCGGCACTTCGTGGGCGACTTGGGCAGGGTGGAAGCTCTCGTACGGAAGCTGGGGCGGCGGCCAGCCCCGCATCCAGTGTCCATGGCGCGCAATCCGCTCAGTCAGCGGTGCCGGTGCCGTAGTCAGGGCAACACGCCTGCTCGGACATTGCCTGGGGGCGGACGGCATCCTCCGCCTGGCACCGCAGGCCACGGAGAGCGTCCTGACTTGATGGGGAAACCGGCTCAAGGCAGAGGGCCGCCCTCCCACCCTCCTTGGGGAGTTCCTGGTCGTGGCCGGCGGTCCACCTCGACCCACAAGAAGCGTGCAGCTTACTCGCGGACCACCCGCCGACCACCAAGCCAGCTCATAAGCATCGTTGCGCACCTACCCTGACCTGCGTTAATGTCCCAGCTCACCGATACCACCGTCCTCCGAATCACACAGGTCGCTGATTCGTGCTGTACAGGTATATCGCTCGATGCATTGACTCACGGCCGATACTCCATTGCTGACAAGTGCTACTGACTCAGGGCTAACCTCGAAGGTCCGGAGGAGTAGGTCCTCACGCTGCCTTTCGGACTTACGCGAGTGGGCGGGTGTCCTCGACGAGATGACCGTGGCAGTGGTACATCACCTCGTCGAGGTGACGCGTCACCCTGGCCAGCCGCCAGGCCGCGTCACAGGGCAAACGGCCGCGCTCTTGAGCGCGCAGACGCAGGGGCAGAGGCTGGTTACCGGGTCGAGCAGCCGATGTGGGGCGAATATTCGCGTCGGCCCATGTCAGCCCCCGCTGCCTGGTGTCGTCTTGTTGATTACCCATACCGCCGCCCTCGGAGCGGCAGGCTACGGCGTGTGGAGCGGAGCAGCTGACGGGCCCGGCCTGTGGTCAGCGTGGAGCGCAGGGGGGCCAGCGGGGCGAGAGGGGTGCCGAGCAGGCGGGGGTCGGCGTAGGGGGTCCAGCCTGTGGCGTGCGGATGGTAGCGGGGCGGGCCGAGGCAGATCCGCTTGGTGACCACCCAGCGGGTCTCGGGACCGGTGTTCGGGCGGGTGGCGTGCAGGTGATCACCGGCGAACAACAGCACGTCGCCCCGGCCGAGTTCGACCTCGACGGGCTCGCCGATCTGCTGGTGGGGAACGAGCCGTACGCCGTCGTGCCGCAGGGGGCTGCGATAGGCGTCCGGCCAGAGGAGCAGGCCGTTGTCGTGCCGCACGCGGCTGACGGCCATCCAGAGGTTCACCGAGTTGAGAGCGGTGTTGAACCAGGAGTCCACGTGGGCGTCCGTGGGGATCAGGAAACCGGTGTAGTCCCGCAGCTGTCCTTCTCGTCCGTCGACGCAGCTCCGCGGCGGCATGATCCGCACCCCGAGGTGGTCACTGACGTACAGGCGGCGGCGTTGCGGTGAGACCTTCTCGGCGAATCGGAGCAGAAGCTGATGGGCGGCCGGGCGTACGCGGCGGTCCAGTTCGTCGCGGACCGACCGGATCTCCGCCACCTCCGCGACGGTGTGCAGCGCCTCCAGGCCGAGGCTCGTCAGCCGATGCCCCGCCTCCGGCGAGGCCACCGCCGCGACGCATTCCAGGGCCGTGTGGGCGAACGGCCGGCCTGCGGCGAGCTGGTCCAGGCCCCCGCGGACCACGACCAACTCGCCGGCCAGTACGTCGCCGAGATCCAGTTCCCGAAGGGTCGTCACGCGCAGTGTTGCGAGTGGCACGATCGTCGTCACCTCTACTCCGGCGGGCGGCTCCTGAGCCGGACAGACCGACGGCCAGGAGCCGGACAGGCCATGGCTCGGGCTCAGGCGGGCGGTTTGGACGCGCGCAGGGAGAAGGACAGGGGCATGGCCGGCAAGCCTTCCGGCAGTCTCCACCAGCCATCCGCGTCCTGCTCCATGAACGGCAGCAGCCGCCAGGCCACGAACGGCCACTCGTGCAGGAACTCGATGCGCATTCCAGCGGCCGCAAGAGCGCTGACGACGTCACCGAGGCTGTGGCCCCAGGCGTACTCCACGCCAGGTACCTGCTGATCCGGGACGGCGATGGGGCTCCGGTACTCGAAGGACAGCGGCTCCGCCTCGCCGAAGTACGAATAGCGCAGCCTCAGCCGGGGCTCCTGGCCACGATTGTCGAGCATCCAGGCCGCGGGGTGGGACTCGAAAACGTAGACGAAGCCGCCCGGTGCGGTGAAGTGGGCGACGACCTCTGCCCAGCGCGTCAGATCGGGCAGCCAGCCGAGAACCCCGTGCGAGGTGTAAACGATGTCGTACGTCCCGTCGAGATGGGCGGGCAGGTCGAGGACATCCGCCTCGACGAAGACGGCGGTGGGGTCGATGTCCGCGGCCAGGGAGCGGGCCGTGGCCACGCCTTCCGAGGAGAAGTCGACGCCGGTGACACGGGCGCCGAGCCGCGCCCAGGAGAGCGTGTCCACGCCGACGTGGCACTGCAGGTGGAGCAGCGAACGGCCCCGGACCGGACCGACCTCGGCGCACTCCAGTGCCCGCATCCGGGATCCGCCGGAGCGGAAGCCGTCCAGATCGTACTGGGCGGACGCGGCTTTCAGCGGGGTCCAGCATTCCCACAGCTCACGATTGCCGAGGACGTACGCCTGCGGGTCGCGGGGCCCGCCCGCGTTCGCCGCCGTCATGCGGAAGCGGGCAGTTCGTAGACGCTGACGTGGTAGCTGCTGCGGTCGCTGAAGGGGGCACCGGACCAGCCCCCGAAGCGCTCGCGCAGCCGTAGGCCGGCCGATGCGGCCATCAGGTCGAGCTCGCCGGGCGACGCGTAGCGGAAGGTGACCTTGATGTGCTGGAAGAGGCCGTGGTCGAGGACGAGGTAGTCGGACACGTAGCGCTGGGTGGCAGGGTGGATCCGGCGGGTCCGGAGGACCGGTGCGCCACTGGCGGACTCGACTGGCTGTGCACCGGTGAGGCAGTCGGTGGCCAGGGCCTCGGGCACGTGGGCGTCGAGGACGAACAGGCCGCCGGGAAGCAGCCGTTGTCCGGCGCGTGCGAAGCATCGGAGCTGAGCTTCTTGGGTGGGGAGTTCGGAGAACGTCCCGTTGGCGACGTAAATGACGGCGAAGTTGCCGTCGTGGTCGACCTCCGCGAAGTCTCCGGTGCTGACGTTGATGCGCTCGCCCCCGGTCTTGGCGCGGAGACGGTCGAGCATGGTCTTGGCGGCGTCGATGCCGTGGACCTCGTACCCGCGTGCGGCCAGCGGGAGGGCGACACGTCCGGTTCCGATGCCCAGTTCGAGCAAGGGGCCGTCCGGGGCGTCGGCGGCGAGCTTCGCCAGCAGGGTGACCGTGGCGTCGGTGGTCTGGGGCGGCGGAGTGAACCAGTCGTCGTAACGCTCGGCGAAGTCGGTCGCGTAACCGGGGGCCGGGGACATCGTGCTCCTCTGCGGGCGGCCTGGACGGGAGTGGGAGTGGGTTGGTCAGCCGAAGGGGTGGGGCGGGGTGCCCGGGCGGGAGGTGGAGGGCAGGGGCAGGGCGCCAGGGGCGACCACACGGAGGACTGTCGTCCCCTCGTCGTGCAGGGCGAGCGGCGTCGTGTCGACGGCGATGACGTCCTGACCGGTGTGCTCGGCCAGCACGCGTACCGGATCGGCGGGCCCGGCCGCCACGCCGGCGTTCCCCGATGCCGCGTCCGCCCCTCCGTGGGCCGTCTCCTCTGACCCGGGCGGCGCCGCCCCGCGGCCGCGTGGGGAGCCGCATGTCCAGTGAGCGAGTGCGTCCTGCTTTCCCTGGTACGTCCACAGGGCGTGCTCGACGGCGGACACCGGCGTCCCCGTCGCCGCCAGCCGCTCACAGGCCCGGTGGGCAGCCGGGGTGTGCATGCTCCAGCGCACCATCAGTGCCTCATGGGCGGCCCGCGCGAGCAGTTCGTGGCGGCGGCCGGGCGGGCCGCACCGGGCACCGAAGGTCTGCTGTCGTCGGCCGGGTGTGTGCAGACAAACGGCAACGGCATCGGCTCCGGGAACGGAGACGGTCAGGGCGGTGGCGGCCAGGCCGAACTCCTCGCACACGCGCCGGACGACGGGCGGGAGCTCGTCGTGTACGGCGCGTACGGCGGGGGGAAGCTTCGCCGGGCTCTGCCAGCTGCGGCGCAGCAGGTCACGCTCCAGTGTCTCCCAGGCCGCGTGCCCGATGGCGGCGCTCCGCTCCGGATGGGCGGCCAGGCCGGTGGAACCGGTACGCAAGGCGGCGGCGCAGCCCGTGGGCGTGCGGTGCTGGAGAAAGACCAGGCCCGCGGGGACCAGGACCTCGGTGTCGTGCAGGAGGGACCGGCCGCTCACCCAGAGCTGGCGCGCCCGCCTGCCGTCCGGCCCGGTCCACGGCGACGGGTCGAGCGCGGGTGCCCCGCGCCGCAGCAGTTCGGTGTGGTCGGCGACGAGTGCGGCGCGGGACTCCGCGGCCCGGCCCGCGAGGACGTTGCCCAAGCGTTCCAGGAGTTCGCCACGGGAGCGCAGCGCGACGTCGTCCGCGTCGGTGCCGGCGGAACTGCCGATGAGTACGTGGTCCCCGCCCGCGCTGGCGGATGCGCCGAACATCGGGCTGCGGGCGGCGACGCGGCCGAACAGCAGTTGTGCCGCGAAGGGGTAGGGCGCGAAAACCTGGGGCGACCAGATGGCCGGCGTGGCGGGCACGGTGGGCGCAGACATGCAGGGCTCCCGGGACGAGGGGCCGGGCGGCGGCGCCGCGTTTCCGGCCCTGGAGGGCGGGGTACGTCGGTGGGGTCTCGGGGCCGCCGGTCAGGCGGCGATCAGCCGCAGCAGGTCGTCGCACTCCCCCAGCACGGCTCTCCCGTGCCCGGTGAGCAGTGCGGGGCGTTCGTACAGCACGGCGATCGCCTGCCGGGCTCCGGTCGACAGTCGGTCCCGGCGGGATGCCAGGGCAAGGGCGACCGGGGAGCCGACGGCGCGCTCGGGGATGCCCGGACTCTCCGTGGCGCTCGTCGTGCCATGCTCCAGCAGTCGTTCGTACAGGGCGGCGCACCGGGCCAGGACCACCGCCTGCTGGAACAATCCCGCGAGGGGTCGAGGGTCGGACCGCAGCGGGGTGCGTACAGGGGCGGTGTCGCCGGCCTCGGTGGTGAGGAACGGGGTGCCCAGCTGGGCGGCGTTGCAGCGGGTATGCGTTCCCTCGTGCACCAGTGCCTCAGCGCACCTGACCGGGCCGGGCAGGCCGCGCGGGCTCGGGCCCAGGCGAGCGCGGTTGATGTAGATCGCGCCGTGCGTGGCGAAGTCGGTGAAGCCGTCGATCGCACTGCCTTCGAGGAGTGCCACCTGCACCACGCAGGCACGCAGTTCGGCCAGCATCTGTGGCCAGTGGCCCGCGAGGAGTGTGCAGCTTTCGCCGAGCACCGCGCGCTCCGTGCCCCGCCAGGATGCCACCCGCGATCCGCCTGTCTTGTCCGTACCGGCCGGCAGCGCCGCCAGAGCACGGTCAGCGGAACGGATCAGGTGGGGCGCCGGCTGTGCGGGCTCCAGGCCCGCACGAGTGGCGACTGCCTCGGAGTGCCACCGCTCGGCGTCCTCGTCGAGTACCGGCCGGCGCCCGGACTGCACGGTCAAGGCGGCGGCGACCGCTGACGGATGGAGGACGGCCGGAGCACGCATCCCGTTCGAGGCCAGGACGGAGCGCACCACTTTTCCGACGGCCGCCTCGTCGCGCGCGGCCTCGCGCGCGTCGGGACCTGCCCGCAGCACCAACTCACCTCCACCAAGTGCAGGGCCTTCCGGTTGCCCAGGACCGGACGGGCACGGCGGGCACGGCCGGTGCGGCGGCCGTGCCCGCGCGCTGTCCTCTCACCGGCGACCGATCCGGCCCAGGCGGCCCTTCCGGGCCGTCGGTCAGTCCTGGTCCGGGATGTCGATCATCAGTGCGTACTCGGGAAGCTCCTCGGTGACCTGCTCGATGTCCGTACCTGTCTGGATGTCCTGGTTCTCCATGCGGTCCTCCATGCTGATCTGGTTGCGGGCCCGCCGTCCGAGGACCGGACCTGACGGGTTATCAATGGCAGCCGCGCATGTTCCGTCTTGTGCGGACCCTTCAGGACTACCGCAGGACCACCCCCCACACCATCGCGCCCTCTCCACCGCGCCGGGAAACCGGCCATCGGGGGACTCTCATGCGCCCGCGGCCGTCGCCGTACACCCTCGCGGGCTCAGAACGCCTGCAGTGTCGAGGAGTCAGGGTCCGACGGCGGAGAACAACTGCGGTTTTCGGTGAGTGGGGAATCGCGTGGGGCGTTGCGAACATGTCCGATAACCCCATCAGACAAATTCCGTGTGCGCCGCTCTGCGCCCCACCATGCTGCCGATCATCAGGCAGACATGGTTGTTCCCCCGGAACGAGGCAGCGAGCATGGGCGGGCATTTTCTCCACGCCCTGGAGGAACTTCAGCCATGCGGATCGCCTATCTGCACTCCGGCAGCATCCCTTCGATCTACGCCAATGGCATCCACGTCATGCGGATGTGCGATGCCTTCACCGATGCGGGGCACGAGGTCGTGCTGTACGCCCTGCCGGGAACGGCCCCCGCCGAGGACGTCCACGGCTACTACGGCACCCGCAACCGCTTCGCGGTGCGGACCGTTGCACAGACCCCCCTGCCGGGCCTCGGCGTGTGGTCACGCGCCGGGCGGGTCCGGGCCGATCTCCGTCGCCAGGGCCTGCCCGATCTGTTGTACGGGCGTGACCTGCGCGCCCTGCTCGCCTGCTCCGACCTGGCCCCGCTCGTGTACGAGACTCATCTGCTGTGGTCCAGCCCGGCAGCCCGGGGCATCGAACGCCTGCTCCTGCGCCGCCGCAACCTCCGCCGCGTGGTGTTCGTGTCCCAAGCGCTCGCGGACGACTACCGTCTCGCCTTTCCGCGCCTCGGTTCCCTGCGCGGTACCGACCTGGTCACCGCCCATGACTGTGCCGATCCCGTCCCGGACAACGGCCCCGTCGCCCAACTTCCGGGGCGCACGCAGGCGTTGAAGATCGGTTATGTCGGCCATCTCTACCCCGGACGCGGCACGGATGTCATCCTCGACCTCGCCGAGCGTCTGCCCGACGCCGACTTCCACCTTGTCGGTGGCACCGCGGCTGACCGGGCGCACTGGCAGAGCCGGAGCCGACTGCCCCACGTCCACTTCCACGGCCATCTTCCGCCAGCCGCAATCGCCCCCTATCACCGGGCGTTCGACATCGTCCTGGCGCCCTATCAGCGCAAGGCGTACTGCGCCGGGGGCGTCGGTGAGATCAGCCGATGGGTGTCACCGATGAAGCTCTTCGAATACATGGCGTACGGCAAGGCAGTCATCGCCTCGGATCTGCCCGTACTGCGGGAGGTCCTCACCGACGGAGTCAACTGCCTGCTGTGTCCTCCGGACTCCACCGAGGCGTGGGCGGCCGCTGTGAAACGACTCGCCGGCGACCCCGGCCTGCGCGTCGCCCTCGGCAACGAGGCACGGCGTCAGATGCTCCAACACCACACCTGGCGGGCCCGCGCGCAACAGGTACTGTCCGGCATGCCCGGTCACCCCGTCGCCGTCGGTGAGTGCTGATGCGGGCGGTGGTGACAGGAGCCGCCGGATTCATCGGCTCCCATCTGTGCGCGCACCTTCTCGCCGCCGGCGACACCGTCCTCGGCATCGACGCGCTCACCGAGTTCTACGAACCGGCTCTCAAGGTACGGAATCTGCGCACCCTCATCGCCCACCCCGCGTTCAGCTTCCACCGGGCCGACCTGCTGGAGACCGACCTCGCCCCGCTGCTCGCCGACGCGGAGGTCGTCTATCACCTGGCAGGCCAGCCCGGTGTGCGGCCCTCCTGGGGCTCGGAGTTCGGTCTCTACGCCCGACGCAACCTGCTGGCCACCCAGGTACTGCTGGAGGCCCTGCGGAACCGGCACCGCAGCCGTCCGCTGCGCAAGCTCGTCCACACCTCCAGCTCCTCGGTGTACGGAGACGCGCCGACCTTCCCTACTCATGAGACGGTCCTCCCGAAGCCGGTGTCACCGTACGGCGTCACCAAGCTTGCGGCCGAGCATCTCTGCGAGCTCTACCGTTCCGCCCATGATCTGCCCAGCGTCTCGCTCCGCCTGTTCTCCGTGTACGGGCCCCGCCAGCGGCCCGACATGGCCTTCGTCCGGCTGGTCACGGCGGCCCGCACCGGCGAGGCGTTCCCGCTGTACGGCGACGGCGAGCAGACCCGCGACTTCACGTATGTACGCGACGTCGTCACCGCCCTGCGCGACGCGGCCCGCTCGGACTTCACCGGGGTGGCGAACCTCGGGGGTGGCTCCCCGGTCTCCATGAAGCAGGCGGTGGCGGCCGTCGAGCAGCTCATCGGCCCGGTCACCATCGAGCTGAGCCCCGCCGGCCCGGGCGAGGCCCGCCATACCGGGGCCGACATCTCCCTCGCCGCCCGCGCCTTCGGCTATCGACCTCGCACCGAGCTGCACGAGGGACTGGCCGCCATGGCCCGGTACGCGGCCACCGAACGGCCGGCCGGCCCTGACGGCCCCCGCTCCCCCACACCACTCGCCGTCCGACGAGGAGACACGCCGTGAGCGCCGCAACGCCCCGCCCCAAGGTCTTCGGCATCGGCCTGTCGCGCACCGGTACCCGCTCGCTGAGCGCGGCACTGCGCACACTCGGCTTCGACGTCGCCCATTACCCGAGCGATCCGGCCACCCACCAGGCTTTGCTGGCCGGTACCGCCCGCTTCCCGCTGCTCGACCGGCGGGACGGGATCACCGACATCACCGTCGTGCCGTACTACGAGGAGCTCGACCTCGCCTGGCCGGGCGCCAAGTTCATCCTGACCGTGCGGGACGAGGACAGCTGGCTCCGCTCCTGCCGAGCGCACTGGCAGCGCCCGACGGCGAGCAAAGGCGACCGGGGCGAGAATTACCCGGACCTCCAGCGTTTCCTACGCGCCGCCGTCTACGGCTGCCTCGACTTCGACGCCGGCCGGTTCGCGCGGGTCCACCGCCGCCACATCGAGCAGGTGCGCCGCTACTTCAAGGGCCGCGACAGCGATCTGCTGGTCCTCGACATCGTCGGCGGCGAGGGCTATGAACGGCTCGCCCCCTTTCTCGGCGTCGAGACGCCCGGCGGCCCCTTCCCCCATGTCAACTGCGCGGGAACCGTGGCCGGGGCGACATGACCGGCGCGATCCGTACCCTGAGCGGCGACTGGTCTCCACCGGGCGGGCGGCCGGTCGAACTGGTGCTGCGTACGCTCGGCGAGCGCACCACGAGCCTGGCGCTCGGTCTCGCGATCCGGCACATCCGCCCCCGCAAGGTCCACGTCGTGGAGAACATCCGCCCACTCGCCCGGGCCGTCGACCGGCAGGTCCACATCGACCACGGCGACGCCTCGCACATCGTGTATGTCGACGCGGACAGCCTGATCCTGGAAGACCTGCGGCCCTTCCTGGACGCGAACGACCTGGCGTACGTCGACTGCTACGTACGGGACCGTTTCCGCGGCCGGGTCCACTGTGGGGTGCACATCGCCCGGGCCGACCTGGTCCGGGCGATGCGCGAGGTGGACGTGGCCGCCGAATCCGCCTGGGCGGGCCGGGGGCCGGTCCTGCGCCCCGAAGCCTTCAGGCGCCACCTCGCACTGCGCCACCTCCAGCCCGACGTACAGCTGAAGACCTTCCACATCCTGCACGATCATTTCCAGCACCACACCGACGTCTTCGCCAAATACGCACTGCGTGAGGTACGCAGTCGCACCGCGTGGAGCCGGGCCGTGCTGGAGGAGGCCATGCCGGGATGGGGGAACGAGCCGGACTTCGACCTCGGGCGGGAGGCCGTCCGCCACACGCGCGCCGCGGTGCCCGCCGACGTGCCCCCTCGAGCGCTCGCCCGGTACCTCGAAAGCCTGTCGCGGCCGGCGGCCGATGCGGTCGCCCGGCTCGGCCTGCCCGCGCTTCCGCCCCTTACCCCGGCCGAGGTCCGGACGGCCGTTGCCGGCAACCCCCTGGCCCTCGGCCCGGCACCCCGGAGGCCCAAGGTCTTCTGCCTCGGACCGCCCGGTACGGGGGTCCGCAGCCTGGTCGCGGCGCTGCACGAGATCGGCCACGATCTCGCGCACTATCCGCTCGGCGCAGACGACCTCGCCGCCCTGCGCCGCAGGGACGGCGCCTTTCCCGCACTCGACCACTATGACGGCCTCACCAGCAGCTACGCCCTGCCGTCCTTGCCGGCGCTGGACGCCCGCCACCCGGGAGCCCGGTTCATCCTCACCGCACGGCCCACCGAGGACTGGCTGCGTACTGCGGAACGGCTGTGGCGCACACCCTGGCCTGCCGGGGCGCCGCGGGCCGAGCGGGCGGCTCACGAAGAAGTGGCGAGCCTGTTCCGCGAGTGGTTCGACTGCGGCAACACCTTCGACAGCGAGCGGCTGGCAGAAAGCTACAACAATCAACAGAAGCTTGTGCGCGCCTACTTCGCTGACCGCCCCGGCGACCTGCTGACGGTGGATCTCACGGCCGGTGACGGCTGGGAGCGGCTCGCTCCCTTCCTCGGTCACCCGGTTCCGTCCCGGCCCTTCCCTCATGTGCGATGACCGGGCGGCGGCATGCACGAGATCGTCACCGCCTCGGGGCCGGCCAAGGGTGATGTTCTCGCAGGCGGCCATCGGCCGCTTCGTGTAGTCCTGCGGCACCAGGCCACTCTGCTCGCCAAGTCCTTCTGGGGCGGCCACGACCTGTCCGGCGGTCAGTGGCAGCGGCTCGCCGTCGCGCGGGCCTGCTACCGCCGGGCGACCGTCCTCGTCCTCGACGAGCCCACCTCGGCCATGGACCCACGCGCGGAACACCAGGTGATCAGCCGCTTCAAGGAGCTCGCCCGGGGACGCGCCGCCGTGTTCGTCACCCACAACTTCATCAACACGCGTATCGCCGACCGCATCGTCGTCCTCGCATGCGGCCGGATCGAAGAAGAGGGCACGTTCGACGAACTCATCCGCCGGGGCGGCCTGTTCGCCGAGCTGCATCGGCTCTCCCAGGACCGCTGACCGGATGGATCACCGAAGGGCAAAGACGAATCGCCCAGGGACAAGGGAGGCAGAACAGTGGCTCGTGGCGGACGCCTCAATCAGGATGTGGCCTTCATCTTCGGAGCAGGGCACTCCGGCACCACGCTGCTCGGACTGTTACTCGGCGCCCATCCCCGGATCTGCTTCGCGGGAGAGGCATGGAACAGCACCCGCCTGGGCTCCCGAACCGACCGGGGCAGAGTCCTCGGCTGCAATTTCTGCACCGCCGACTGTCCGGTGTGGTCGGACTCGCACGCCGATGACAGCCCCGACGTGTACGAAATGCTCGCCCGCCGTACGGGCCGCCGTTTCGCCGTCGACTCGACCAAGGCAGTCGCATGGGTCGACCAGCAGGAGAGTGCGCTGCTCTCGACCGTGCGCCGGCACCTGATCGTGCTGCTGCGTGACGGCCGGGCCGTGGTCAACTCCGGCCTGCGCAAGTATCCCGACGCCACACCGGAAGTACTCACCACGGAGTGGGTCGCTCAGATGCGCCGGACCGAAGACCTCGCCACTCGCTGGCCGGGCACCGTGACGCGGGTGCACTACGAAGACCTCGCCGAGCGCACCGAGGACACTCTGCGGGCCCTGGCAGCCTCCCTCGGCCTGGAGTTCGTCCCCGCGATGCTCGACCCCTGGCACAGCGAACAGCACCCGCTGGGCGGAAACGAGGGGACCCAGTTCCTCGTCGCTCGCGCACGCGCCGCCCGCGCCCCGGCCGGTCCTGGCCTGCCACCGCCCCCGGACACCGCCGGCCTGGAACCGAGCAAGCGCGGTTACTACCGTGACCACCCGCCGGCGGTCGTCCTGGACACGCGCTGGCGCGAGGAGATGTCCCCGACTGCCCTCGCAGTTTTCGAGACGATCGGGGGCGATACCAACATCCCGTACGCCCGCTGATCCACCTGCCCCGGGGAGCGGCCGGCGAAGTTCTAAGCGATCCAACGAGGCTGCACATGATGAACGTGCTCGCGAAGGGGAGCGACATGGCCTGCTCAGCAACGTACGAGGGCCTCGGCGTGACCAAGACCAACGCCTCGCGCCACCTCCGCATCTTGCGGGAGGCCGGCCTCGTGTGGCGCTCTCAGCGCGGCCGCCAGCTCTATGTGCGACTGCGCAGAGCTGAATTGGAACAAAGATTCCCCGGACACCTCCAAGGAATCTTGACCAACACGGACGATGGTTCGGCGGTGAGCCAGTAAGCCTTCATTACACGGGCCGCGGTGGCGTTGGCCGGCGGTGGAGTTCTGGACGTCGGCCGCGGTGACCAGCACCGCCAGCAGCAGGCCAAGGGGGTCGGTAATGGTGCTGCGATTGTGGCCCACGCTTTTCTTGCCCACGTCGATACCTGGTTCGTGGCGGGGACGCTGGTGGAGGTCTTGACGCTCTGCGCGAAGATGCCGTCCTTTTGCCACTTGGCGAAGTAGCCGCGGACCGTCCGGTGGGGCGGAAAGTCCTGCGGGAGACAGGCCCATTGGCAGCCCGTGCGCTCCACATGGGGTGATTGGCGATCAGCCGATGGGGGACGACTCGGTCGTGTCGCGGTTTCGCACTGGCCGGGCAGGTGAAGAGCCCGGCTCAGCCCAGGGCGGACGGGGGAAGGGGCCGGTCTCCGCCGGACCGTTGATGATCTGTGCGGCGAGATCGATGAGTTTCTGCCGGTGGGCGCGGGCGTGACGGCGCATCCGGTCGAAGGCGTCGGCGGGAACCGTGCGGAGGCGTTCGGCCAGGATGCCTTTGGCCTGCTCGATGAGGATGCGGGAGCGGAGCGCGGCCTCCAGATGAGCGTTGTGTTCCTGCGCTTCGCGCAAGGCACGGTGATGAGACAGACCGAGGGCAGCAGCATCGGCCAATGCCTGACAGGCGTCCACGGCGGCCGGGGGGAGGCTTTGGTGCCGGTGGAAGAGGCTGAGCGCGCCGAAGGTGTGGTCGCGGTGGCGGACCGGTAGCGCCGTGACGGCACTGAAACCGCAGACCAGGGCATGCGGGGTGAAATGAGGCCAGCGGACACGGGAGTGCGGATGGAGCAATAGCAGGTCGAGGTGACGCCGGCCGCTGCGCACCGTATCCAGGCAGGGGCCTTCCGTATGTTCGATCTGCAGTCGGACGAGTTGGCGGACCACGTCATCGGAGGCGTCCATGTGCGGGAACTGGCCCTGACGATCGGCCAGGAGGACGCCGCCGGCCGGGGCGCCGGACAGGCGCAGGCTGTGCCCGGTGAGGCGTGCGACGGCCTGGGCCGGCCCCTCGCCGGGGCCCGGGGAGCCCGCCAGCTCCAGCAGGACCCCTGATAGAGCGGGCCCGTGGCAAGGATCTGGCATCGCACTTCCCCTTCGTTGGCATGGCTGGACACCAGTCGTGGCTGCGGTGTCCCGGCCCGAGTGCCCATGGCGGGCCGCACAACACTGCTCAAGGGGTGCATGGGCGACTGGGTGCGCGCTTCACGTGCGCCCGATGCAGAGCGTGTGCGCCTCCTGTGAACAGAGAGGGTGGAGGGGCCTGAGGTACATCGGACCCGGCACTCGAGTGGACGCGCGGTGTGTTCTTCGCGGTTTTGGCGACCGGCGGCTGCGCTCTGGCGGGAATGTGCCCGCTCATCGATCAGGTGAGAGGGCTCGAGCCGCGTAGGAGCGGCGTTACCGAAGCGGGGTGGACCAGCTCGGTAGCTCGCTGGGCTCATAACCCAGAGGTCGCAGGTTCACATCCTGTCCCCGCTACTCATCTCCGGCCCCTCGACACTCGTCGAGGGGCCGGATGCGTGGGGCGAGGAATGCCCTGACGGCCTGGATGAACCGTCCCGCCGCCCCGCGCCGCGGTGGGGCGGACGCCGTCAGGCCGCGTCGTCGGCGGTGGCCGGCCGGTGGAGCGCGTGGCGTTCGCGTGCGGGCCGCATTGTGCGGTGATCACGCCGGGCCAGGAGCCGGTAGGCGGCGGACCGGGCCCGGATCGTGAGCAGGCGTACCGTCTTCACGCCGCCGTACGCTCCGGGCGGGGCTCGCCGATGCGGTCGGCGATCTGGCGGCAGGTGCGGGAGATGATGCGGGAGACGTGCATCTGGGACAGGCCCAGGTGCTCGGCTATCCGGCTCTGGGTCATGTCGCGGAAGAACCTCAGGTAGAGGATCTTCTTCTCCCGCTCGGGCAGCCGGTCGAGGTGCGGTTTGACCGTTTCCCGGGCGAGGACCAGGTCGAATCCGGCCTCCGGGGTGCCGAGGGTGTCGGCCAGCGAGCAGCCGTCGTCGCTGTTCTGCAGCTCCGCGTCCAGGGACAGAGGGCTGAAGCTGTTCAGCGCCTGCGAGCCGAGCAGGACGTCTTCCACCGGCATCCCGGTGTGCTCGGCGACCTGCTCGGGAGTGGGTCCCTGCTCGTCGATGCTGCTGGTGAGTTCCTGGCGAGCGGCGCGGACGCGGTTGCGCAGTTCCTGGACCCGGCGGGGAACGTGCACGCCCCACATGTGGTCCCGGAAATGCCGCTTGATCTCGCCGACGACGGTCGGCACGGCGAAGCTTTCGAAGGCGTTGCCGTGCGCGGGGTCGTAACGGTCCACGGCCTTGACCAGCCCCACGGCGGCGACCTGTTGCAGGTCCTCGAGGTTTTCACCACGGTTACGGAAGCGCAGCGCGAGGCGCTCCGCCATCGGCAGCCAGGCACTGATCACCCGGCCGCGCAGTTCCTGCCGCTCGGGACCGTCCGGCAGGGTGACCAGCCGGCGGAAGTCCTCGGTGGTATCGGGCGCATCGTCGTGCGGATGCCGGCCACGGCTCCCGGGGGCGGCAGGAGCCGCTGCCTTCGCCGCACGGCGCTGCCGCTTGATACCGCGGGGCTTGTTCGGCGGCCGGCTGGGAGCCTGGTCGGCGCGGCGCCGCGCGGCCCGCGCTTCCGTGCCGCCCTGCGGCGCCGCCGCTCCGTCCGACGCCTGCTCCACCGCGGTGGCGAGCTGTCGGTCGTCGATCTGAACTGTGTTCTGCGTCTTCACGAGCATGGGCCGGGCTCCTGGGTCAGCGAATCGTTCCTATGGACACTTTGTTCACCCGTGGAAGCGCGGCCAGGCAGGTGCGCCGGGCGGGAGTCACACTGCTCCCACGGGGCGTGCCTACGGGCCGAAGCACGTAGTCCCTGCTGCCCCCGTCTTCTGGTGGCAAACAGCCCGGTGAAAAATCGTCGCGGTCTACCGCCCCCCCGATACGACGGCCATCGGACCGCTTTTCCGGACGTCGGAGGCACCTGCTTCCGGGCACCTCCCGGTGCCCCAAGTGCTGGCTCGGCACGTGCATCATCCGCGATCCCGACGGTGCTCTGTTTCACAGTCACCGACTGTGTTTCCGCAGCCGATCACCGGGCACCTGCGCCAATGACCGGCCGTACAGCGGCAAGCCAGAACCGGCGCACCACGCTGGAGAAGGACGGAGGCCCACAGTGTTGAGCGCAATCGCAGATGTACTTCGTTCCATCGGCGGAGCCATCGCCACCGTCGTCACCCTGCCGTTCCGGGCCGTGGCTCGACTGCTCGGCGGCGCCGCTGACTCCGCCCACGGACACCACTGACACGACAGTCGCACCTCGACACACAGACGCCCCAAATCCGGGCTTGCAGCTCGCAGTTGACTGTGCCGCCGCCCGAGGAGGTGAGCCCCATGAACGCTGTATCGACGTGGGTGTGCTCCCCCTTTCCCGTCACGGTCGGCGATTGACGTAGGTGTTGCCGGGAGCGTCTCGACCACAAGGCACTCCCGAGAAGCAACACCTATGCACTCTCTGCAATTCACCGCCGATGGTGGGCCGCGCTCACCTTCTCGTGACCGGCTGCGGCTTTCATGTCGCCGTCATCGACGCGCCCGGTCACGGCGACCGGCCGCGCACCGCGCGCGACGAGCAGGAGATGGCCGAGCTGCGCACGGCGCAGGCGGCGGGCGAGCCGGAAGGCCCGATCGTCGTCCCGTACAACGCCCGCCTGGCGGAGCTCGCCGTGCCCGAGTACCGGGCGATCCTGTACGCCCTTCAGGAACTTCCGGAGATCCGCGGCGAGGAACCGGTGGGCTACGTCGGCATCGGCCTGGGCACCGCGATCGGGGTGCCGCTGGTGGTGGTCGAGCCCAGGATCACGGCCGCGGTCTTCGGCCTGATGACGAGCCGGGGGCCGGCCGGAGCGAGGACGGCGTCGTACCCATCGCCGCCCGGCCCGGCGCCGCCCGCGGGGCGGTCGCGGGGCGGTCGCGGGCGGACAGCGCGTGAGGCGCTTCGGCCGTCAGCGCCGCCAGCGATGGCGCACGGTTCGCGGACACGGCACGCCCTCACACGAACCGGTTCCCCCACACCCGTCCCTCACCACCCCTCCCCCACGGGCAGGGAACTTCTCCTGAGAAGGAAGCCGGGTAACCGGGCACTCTCCCACCCCGGGCGACGAGCCGTGGCCACAGTGACCGAACTGCCGCGGGAGACTCCGGTTTCTGATAACACCTGGACATCTGTGGCCGAATGACGTGCTGGCGTCCGGAAAGGGGGGCGGTCGAGGTGGCGGAGGAGCGGCGGTTGGGGAACTTGCCGGTGCAGCGGGGCCGTCTGATCGGGCGGCGGGTGGAGCTGGCGCAGGTGGCGCGGCTGTTGCGGCGCTCGCGGCTGGTGACGGTGACCGGGGTCGGCGGAGTGGGCAAGACCCGGCTGGCGCGGCACGCCGCCGCCGAGGTGCAGCCGCACTTCGCGGACGGGGTGTGGTGGGTGGAGCTGTCGCCGGTGAGTCAGGGCTCGGCGCTGCCGTACGCCATCGCCGAGGCACTGCCGCCGGCCGACCAGACCACCCGGCCGATGCTGGAGGTGGTGGCCGAGTATCTGGTCGGCCGGGAGGCACTGCTGGTATGGGACACCTGCGAGCACCTGGTGGCGGACTGCCGGGAGGCGGCCGCCACGCTGCTGACCGTGGCGCCCCGGCTGCGCATTCTGGTCACCAGCCGCCGCTCGCTGGGCCTGCCCGCCGAGGACATGATCACCCTGGACCCGCTGCCGGTCCCGGAGGCGGACGACGCGGCGGCGGAGGGCAACGACGCGGTGCAGTTGCTGGCCGAGCGGGCGGCCGCGGCGGTGCCCGACTTCGCGGTCACTCCGGCCAACCGGGGCGAGCTGGTGGCGCTGTGCCGCCGGCTGGAGGGGCTGCCGCTGGCCATCGAGCTGGCCGCCGCCCGGCTGCGCGAGATGTCGTCGGCCGAGCTGAACCGGCGGCTGGACGACCGCTACGCCGTCCTCGGAGAGACCGAGCAAGCCGTGGACGAGGCGGATCCTCCCCCAAGCTCTCGGCTTCTCCCCCAGCCTTCGGCCGGGAGGTGCCCCCAGAGCAGGGAGGGACCCCCATGGCACCAGGCGCTGCGCACCGCGATCGGCTGGAGTCACCAGCTGTGCACCCCGGCCGAGCGGCTGGCCTGGGCCCGACTGTCGGTGTTCGCCGGGACCTTCGATACCGACTCCGCTTGCCGGGTGCTGGCCGACGAGCATCTGACCGCCGAGGACGTTCCCCGCCTCCTGACCGCCTTGGTGCAGGACTCGATCGTGGAGTGGGTGCCCACCGGGACCGGGGAGCGGTACCGGATGCTGGACACCCTCCGCGAGTTCGGCGCGTTCTGGCTGCGCGGCCTGGGCGAGGAGCGGGCGGTGCGCCGCCGCCACCGGGACCACTATCTGGCCCTGGCCCACGCCGCCGACGCCGCCTGGGTCGGATCGGAGCAGGTCGCCTGGTACGACCGGACGGTCGCCGACCATGCCAACCTGCGTACCGCGCTGGACTTCTGCCTCGCCGAAGGGGACGGGCACAGCGCGCTGGAGCTGGGCGGGGCGCTGTGGTTCTTCTGGTCCGCCTGCGGCTTCGTGCGGGAAGGCCGTCACTATCTGGATCAGGCCCTTGAACTGGAGTTGCCGCCTGGACCGGCCCGTGCCAAGGCCTTGTGGGCCTGCGGCCTCACCGCCATCGCCCAGGGCGACGCGGAGGCCAGTCTGCGCCTCGCCGGTGTCTTCCGGGAGACAGTGGCCGGGGAAACCGACGGGACCGCGCTGGTCGCCGCCGCCTATCTGGAGGGCGCCAGTCTCACCATCAGCGGCCACCAGACGCAGGCGGCCGAGGCGCTCGACGCGGTGCCGCACGCTCCGCCGTGCCGTGGGCGTTATGACATCGCGTGGTTCGTGGCGCGGGCCACCCGGGCCTTCGTCCATATCCACCTCGGGCAGTTCGCCGACGCGTTGGCCGTCGCCGAGGACGTGTGCACGGAGTGCGTTCGGCGTGACGAGACCTGGGCCCGCGCCTGGGGCGATTACACGCGCGCCCTCGCCGCGCAGGGACTGGGACGGACCGAGGAGGCCGCGGCCCACGCCCGCGCCGCCCTCAACGGCAAGCGGCCCTTTCATGACAACCTCGGCATCGCCATGATCATCGATCTGCTCGCCTCCGCGGCCGTCGCCTCCGGGCACGCCGAACGGGCCGCCCGGCTGCTGGGCATCGCCGAGCGGACCTGGCAGACCATCGGCACTCCCCAGATGGGCTCGCCCGACCTGGTCGCCGCTCGCTCGGCGTGCGAGGCACAGGCCCGCCGCCTCATCGGGGACGACGCCTACCGGACCGCCTTCCGCACCGGCTACGCCACCGCCCCCGCCGCCGGCATCGCCTACGCCCTGAGCGTGCCCGATCCGCCCCACCCCGCCACGGCGCCCGGCCGGCCCGGGTGATGCTCCCCGCTCCGTGCTTACGCCGGCGGCTCCAACGCCCACCGACGCCGGACTTGGAAGAAGCACCTTCACAGCTTCGCCGGGGACAGCGGCCTGGAGATCACGGTCTGCCACTTCCCACCGGGCACCTCGAAGTGGAACAAGATCGAGCACCGGATGTTGAGCCATCTCCGCCAACTGGCGCGGCCGACCGCTGACCAGCTATCAGGTCATCATCGAGACCATCGCCGCGACGGAGTCTCCCGCGCGGAAACCAGGTGGTAGCTTACGTATACAAGAAGTATGCGACCTCAGGGGGCTGCGGTGGTGTCCGGTCGGGAGAAGGCCTACGAGTACCTCAAGGAGACGGTTCTGACGGACCCCGAGATGCAAGGGGTCTTCCTGTCCGAGCAGGAGATCGCCGACCGGATCGGTGTCTCCCGCACCCCGATCCGGGAAGCCCTGCTGCTGCTCGCCGCCGAGGATTTGGTCGAGCTGGTACCCAAGCGGGGCGCCCGAGTGGCGCCGCTGACGGGGCGGGAGATCAGGGAACTGATGGAGCTGCGGGGAATCGTCGAACGGCATGCCGCGCAGCAACTGATCGCGGCCGACCGCGCCCCCGTACCGGAGCTGCAGTCCCTGCTGGAGCGGCAGCGTGAGCTCACCGGCCCCGACCAGGCCAGGGAGTTCATCGCCGTCGACCAGCAGTTCCACTCGACGTTGGTCTCGGCCGTCGGCAACACCCTCCTGGAGCGGCATTACGAGGGCTTGCGCAGCCGTCAGGTCAGGGCCGGTACGGCGGCGGTGTTCAACCGCCAGGGGCGCCAGGAGGCGGTGCTGGAGGAGCACCGGGCCATCCTCGACGCTGTCGCGTCCGGCGACACCGAAGCCGCGTGCGCCGCGATCGACAACCATCTGGAATCGACGCTCAAGGTGCTGCTGGCGGGATAGACGCACCCGCCCGGGCCGAGGAGAGAAGTCCGC
Source organism: Streptomyces ochraceiscleroticus (assembly GCF_000720485.1). Classification (GTDB taxonomy): domain Bacteria; phylum Actinomycetota; class Actinomycetes; order Streptomycetales; family Streptomycetaceae; genus Streptomyces; species Streptomyces ochraceiscleroticus. The sequence goes on from NZ_JOAX01000004.1 coordinate 251,957, forward strand.
GCCCCGCCCTTCGTCCGAAGGACGGGGCGCGGACTCACCTGTTCAGCTCCGCCACAGCTCCGGCCGTCGGTTGGCCAGCACGGACGTCTTCTCGCGTACGGCGGCGACCTCGTCGATGTCCAGGTCGGTCACCAGCAGCTCCGGGTCGCTTCCCAGGCGGTGACGTACGGTCCCGTCGGGGCCGACGATCCGGCTGTGCCCGATGCCCGTCGGTGCCGGGCCCGCCGGGGTGCCTGGGTCGGCCTGGTCGACCGCGGCGACCCAAACGGTGGCGTCCAGGGCCCGGGCACGCACCAGCAGCTCCCAGTGGTCGAGTTTGCCGGGGCCGGCGCCCCAGGAGGCCGCCAGCAGCGTCGCCGCCGCGCCGGCGTCGGCGTGGGCCCGGAACAGCTCGGGGAAGCGGACGTCGTAGCAAGTGGCGAGGCCCATCCGTACGCCGTCCACGTCGATGGTGACGATCCGCGAGCCCGCGGCGACGGTGTCCGACTCCGCGTAGCCGAAGGCGTCGTAGAGGTGAATCTTGTCGTACGACGTGTCGACGCCGGGTCCCGTGGCGAGCAAGGTGTTGGCCACGCGTCCGTCGGGGGCGGGGGTGAACATGCCCGCCACGACGATCGTGCCCGTGGCCCTGGCGATCTCCCGCACCCCGTCCGCCCACCGCCCGTCCAGCGGCTCGGCGAGTGGCGCCAGGGGGGTGCCGAAGCAGGCCATCGACGCTTCGGGGAAGACGACGACGCGGGCTCCGGCGTCCACTGCGCGCCGCGTCCACTCTTCGATGAGCCGCAGGTTCTTCTCGGGGTCGGGGCCGGTGGTGAGCTGGCTCAGGGCGATGCGCATGGCGGTCTGCTCCTTGGTGGGATGAGGCGATGGCTCGCCGGGGAACCGAGGGAATCAGTTGGCGTCTGCCGCGGCCTCGGCGGTCGGCGCGGCGAGTCGGGCGTCTTCGTCGACGGCGGCTTCGGGGTCCCGGCCCAGGTACACCCCGATGACGGTGACGGCCGCGGCGAGGGTGACGTACAGGGCGAGCGGCACCCAGCTGTCGTACGCGCTGAGCAGGGCGGTGAACAGCAGTGGGGCGACGGCGCCGCCGATGATGCCGGCCAGGGTGTACGCCAGCGAGGAACCCGTGTAGCGCAGCCGGGGCGAGAACTGCTCGGCGATGAAGGCGGCCTGCGGCCCGTACAGGAAGGAGTGGACAGCCAGGGCCACGACGACGCCGACAGCCAGTGGGAGCCAGCCGCCGTCCGCCATGGGGAAGAACACGAACGGCCACACGCCCGCGGCCACGGTGGCACCGCCGTACAGCAGACGGCGGTTGATCCGGTCGGAGACGGCGCCGGCCAGCGGGATGAGGACGACCTGGAGCGAGGAGCCGATCAGAACGGCCGCCAGGGCGGAGCCGCGCTCCATCCCCAGCTCCTGGGTGGCGTACGTCAGGACGAAGACGGTGAACATCGCGTACAGCACGTCGGGGCCGACGCGACAGAGGATCGCGGCGATCAGGGCGCGGGGCTGCGTGGTGAACACTTCGCGGATCGGGGCCTCGGGCCGGGACTGCTCGGCCTCCATGGCCTTGAAGACCGGGGTCTCCTCCAGCTTCACCCGGATCCACAGTCCGAAGCCGACCAGGGCCCCGGAGAGGAGGAAGGCCACGCGCCAGCCCCACGACTCGAACTGGGCCTCCGTGAGGAGTACGCCCAGGGCGGCCAGGACCCCGTTGGCCAGGAGATTGCCCGCGGGCGGACCCACCTGGGCGGCGGAGGCGTAGAAGCCACGGCGCCGTGGATCGCCGAACTCGCTGGACAACAGCACGGCACCGCCCCACTCGCCGCCGACACCGACGCCCTGCGCGAATCGCAGCACGACCAGGATGATCGGGGCGGCGACACCCATCGTGGAGTACGCGGGCAGCAGGCCGATCAGGAACGTGGCCGCGCCGATGAGGATCAGCGTGGCGATGAGCACCTTCTTGCGGCCGATCACATCGCCGAGGCGGCCGAAGACGAACCCGCCCAGCGGGCGTGAGACGTAGCCGACCGCGTAGGTCGAGAACGCGAGGAGGGTGCCGGTGAGCGGGTCCTTGGACGGGAAGAACTGGTCGCCGAAGACCAGGGCCGCCGCGGCGGAGTAGATAGCGAAGTCGTACCACTCCAGGGCCGTGCCGGTCAGGCTCGCGGCGAAGGCCCGGCGGACGCCGGAGCGCCGCTCGGACGCCGTCGGCCCGCCCTTCGGGGTGTCGTGCATGGTTCCCATCCTTGCGTCGGGGGACATCGACCTGTCGGCATACTTCCTGTATACAGGTCGTATGCGCAAGCCTCCGCGCAAGAACTTAACCGTTTTAACCGCGGAGAAATTCGCTTCCCGTACCGGAATCCGATCTCGATCTCTGGGAGTACCCCGTGGCTGTGCTGACCTTCGAACTGCCCGACGGATCGACACGCGAGGTCGACGTCATACAGGTCTTCAACGCCGGATACGCCGGCCGCAATCAGGAGGATGTCGCCGCGCATGTCGCCGAACTCGCCGAACTCGGTGTCCCTGCCCCCTCCGTGACGCCCGCCCTCTACCCCGTTCCCCCCTACCTTGCCCAGCAGACCGAGTGCGTAGCGGTCCAGCACGGGCGCACTTCGGGCGAGGCGGAGTGGGCGCTGATCGTGGCGGACGACGGGGAACTGCTGCTCACGGCCGCCTGCGACCACACCGACCGCGACCTCGAAGTGCACGGCGTGGCCTGGAGCAAGAACGCCTCTCCCGATGTCCTCGGACGGCGCGCCTGGCGCCTGGCCGATGTCGAATCGCGCCTCGACGCACTCACCCTGCGCGCCTGGGTCGCCCACGACGGCAAGGAGACCGAAATACAGCACGGCACGCTCGCCGAGCTCCTCACCCCGGCCTACTGGGCCGACGTCCTGAGCTCCCGCGGCGATCTCACGCCCGGCACCGTCCTCATCTCCGGGACCATCCCCATGACCTCGGGTGTCGACCAGTTCGCCGACGCCTGGCGGGTGGAACTGGGCGACCCCGCCACCGGTGACACCATCCGGGTCGCCTACGACGTACGGCCGATGCCGGAACCCATCGGCTGAGGCGAGATCCGCCCGGTGGGGGTACGAGGACCGGCAGGGACCGACGGTGAACGTCGGTCCCTGCCGGTCAGACCGTTCCGCATGCCGGCGCAGCTGGCCGTGCGTCAAGAGCCGGTCGTGCCAAGGGTGGAGCGCCTGGCCGCTGCCGCGATGGCACCTTCGTAGCGGCGCCATGCGGCCGTTGCATCATGCCGCGCGGTCGGTCTCGCGGGAGGCGAGGAGGGCGCGTACGGCCTCGATGGCGGTGCCGGTCAGGGAGGGGTCGGCGCCGCGCCGGGGGCGCGCGCTGAGCGGGACCGGGGAGACGGCGGGGAGGTCGTCGCGCGGGACGAGTCCCTCGGGGTGCTGGCCGCCGGGAACCGCGAGCAGGGCGACGCCGAGCCCGGCGCGGGCGGCGTCCAGGACACCCGCGAGATATCCGGCCTCTGCGACGACGGTGGCCGGGATGTCATGGGCGGCCAGCGCCGTGAGGGCACGGCGGCGGATGACGCACGGCTCGTTGATGGCGACCAGTGGCAGCGGGGCGGCGGCGGACGCCGTCCAGCCGGGAGCCGCGTACCAGCGCAACGGGAGGGCACCAACAGGGGTGCCCGCGGCGGCGGTTGCCTCGGTGACGTAGACGGCGAGGTCGGCTTCGGCGCGCTCGACCGCGTCCGTCAGGCGTACCGAGCGGTCGATCCGTACCCGGACCTCGGCACCCGGACGCACCGCCCGCACCGCCTCGGTGAGCACCGGGAGGATCTGGTCGGCACCATGCTCGGTGGCACCGATGACGACGGTCGCGGCCGCGGGCCCGTCTTCGCCGAGCAGTCGGCGGACGGCGCCGTCGTGCGCACCGAGGATCAGCCGGGCTTCTTCGAGGAGCTGGGTGCCGTGGGCGGTGAACCGGGTTCTGCGTCCGTCGCGTTCGACGACGGGAGCGCCGAGAGTCTTCTCCAGCCGTCGGACGTGCTGGCTGACCGCGGACTGGCTGAGCGCGAGCGCACCGGCTGCGCGGTGGAAGCCGCCGTAGTCGGCTACGGCGACGAGGCTGCGCAGCGCCACGATGTCCAGGGTCGGTCGCATGGGCCGAGGCTAGCAGTAATTGATTATGAATCGTGATCGATTTTGATGGCGAATCGTCGTTGGACGTACGGTTCCCGCCTCCGGCATGCTGAGCGCATGCTGCGTACAGCCATCGCGCCGGCCTGCGAGCCGCGCCTCCACCACGCCGGAACCGGGCCGTCGGCCGCCGGTGCCGTGGTGTGCTGTGGCGCGGGCACCTGGCTGACGCAGCGGCGCGTGGTCGACTTCGGCCGCGTGTGCGCGATGCGCTGTCGCTGACCTTTTCCTTTCTCTTCGCCCGGCGGGAACGCAGGGCGAAGGAGACCTTTTCCCCTTGCTGCGCCCGCTCCCAACGCCGGGCAGTTCCGGGTCGTTACGTCGCTGTGTCGGCACTTCGCTGTGTCGGTACTCCGCTGCATCGCCAGGTCTGTGGCGATCTCTGTAGCCCGTCGTTCCGCACAACGGCTCCCCCGCCGCGGGGCCTTCGACTCCGCTTTTCGACCTTTCGATCTTTCGGCCTTTCGACCTTTCGACGAATCGAGTCACCATGAGCTCTCCTCAGCCTGTCCACTCCTGGGACGAACCGGAGGGAATCGCGCCGCGCGGCACCCTCGTCCTGCTCCCCGGCCGTGGTGAACACGGCGGCGTGTACGAGCGGTTCGGCCGCCGAATCGCTGCTGACGGCTATCGCGTACGGGCCCTGGGGGACGCCACCCTCGACCCGGCCGCGGTCACCGACGAGGCCGCCAAACTGCTGCGCGACGAAACGCTGCCCGGGCCGCGGGTACTGGTCGGCTCGGACACCGGGGCGTCGTACGCCGCGCAGCTCGTCGCGCGTGCCGCCCCTGGCCTGGACGCGCTGGTCCTCGCGGGGCTGCCCGCCGGACCGCACTCCATTGCGACGGCCCCGGACTGGGAGAGCGAACTCTCGCAGCGCACCGCATGCCCCACGCACCAGGGCCAGCTCTCCGCCGACACCACGTTCCGGCGCCGCGCCTTGGCGGACGCGCCGCCGCCGGAGCTGCCCGCACTGGCCCGGGTCACGCTTCCGGTGCTCGGGCTGCACGGTGCGGACGACACGGTCAGCCCCCTCAAGGAGGCCCGCCATGCCTACCGGCCGTTCCCTCGAGCGGAGTTGGTGAGCCTGGCCGGTACACGACACGACGTCCTCAACGATGTCACCCACCGTACGGCCGCTGCCACCGTCGTGCTCTTCCTGGAGCGCCTGCGGCTCTCTCCCGAGCTGCCGTCCATCGCCGCCACGGAGGACCTCGGATGACCGCCCCGACGCCTTGGTTCACCGCTCCCGTCCTCATCACCGCGGCCGAGCTCTACGCCCGGTTGCACACCGACGACCCGGCGCCCGTGGTCCTCGACGTACGGTGGCAGCTCGGCGATCCGGACGGCCACGGGCACTACCTCAAGGAGCACATACCCGGCGCTCTTTACGTCGACCTGGATACCGAGCTCGCCGCTCCGCCCACGTCCGACGCGGGCCGCCATCCGTTGCCGGACGTCGCCGCCCTGCAGGCGGCGGCTCGCCGCTGGGGACTCTCCGCGGGCCACCCGGTGGTCGTGTACGACGACAACGGCAACACGGCCGCTGCCCGCGCCTGGTGGCTGCTGCGCTGGGCAGGGATCGAGCAGGTCACACTGCTCGACGGAGCGCTGGGCGCCTGGCGTGCGGCAGGGCTGCGCACGGAGACCGGCCAGGCCGTCCCTCCGGAGCCGGGCGACATCGTGCTCACACCGGGGCACCTGCCGGTGTTGGACGCCGAAGCGGCCGCCAGGGTGGCCCGTACCGGTGTGTTGCTGGATGCCCGGGCCGCCGAGCGGTACCGGGGCGAGAGCGAGCCCGTCGACCCGCGTGCCGGGCACATCCCCGGCGCCCGCTCCGCGCCGACCGGCGACAACCTCACCGCCGACGGTGCCTTCCGCCCCCCGGAAGAGCTCGCGCTGCGTTTCGCCGCACTCGGCGCGGACGGCGCCACCGAGGTCGGGGTCTACTGCGGCTCCGGCGTCACAGCGGCCCACCAGATCGCGGCCCTCGCCCACGCCGGCATCCCGGCCGCCCTCTACCCCGGCTCCTGGTCCGCCTGGTCCGCCGACCCCGCACGGCCTGTCGCGGAAGGACCACAACCGGGCTGAGCCGCACCGATAGGACACCGCGTGCGGACCCCGCATCCCACTTCCCGTATCCCACTCACACTCCTCCCCCCCCGACCGAGAGGCTCTCCATGTCCTCCCCGCCCACCGCCGTTTCCGGCAGCTCCCCGCCGGCGTCCTCCTCCGCGCCGCCGCCACCGACCGCCGCGGCGAACCGGAGCACTCCGGTCACCAAGCCGGCCACTCCCGAGGAGAAGCGCCCCGCCCGGCGTGTGCCACGTGGTGTGCGACGGGTTGCCGGACCCGTCGGGCTGGTGGCTGTCTGGTTCCTGGCAAGCACCACCGGGCTGCTGCCCGAATCCGTGCTGGCCTCTCCGATCGATGTCGTCCAGCGCGCGGTCGACCTCACCGGTACCGGCGAGTTGCCGCACGCCATCGCCGCTTCCGGCCGACGCGCGGCGACCGGCTTCCTCATCGGTGCGGTCGTCGCGCTCGCGCTGTCGCTCGCCGCCGGGCTGTTCCGGCTGGGCGAGGACGTCATCGACGCGTCGATGGGCATGTTCCGGGCGATCCCGTGGGTGGGGCTCATTCCGCTGTTCATCGTCTGGTTCGGAATCGACGAGACTCCGAAGATCGCGCTGGTGGCGCTCGGTGTCACATACCCGTTGTACTTCAACATCTACGGCGGCATCCGGTCCGCCGACGCCCAACTGATCGAGGCCGGCCGGATGCTGGGGCTCGGCCGCATCGGCCTGATCCGGTACGTGATCCTGCCGTCCGCACTGCCCGGCGCGCTGGTGGGGCTGCGGTACGCGCTGTCCACCGCATGGCTGGCCCTGGTCTTCGCCGAGCAGATCAACGCGGACGCCGGCATCGGCTATCTGATGAGCAACGCCCAGCAGTACTTCCAGACCGACGTCATCGTCCTGTGCCTCGCCGTCTACGCAGTGCTGGGGCTGCTGTGCGACTTCGCCGTACGGCTGCTGTCCCGGCGGCTGCTGGCCTGGCGGGCGTCCTTCGAGGGCGAAGGAGAGTGACCACAGTGCACACGGCCGACAGCGAAAAGAGTGAGAACAGCGTCCAGGTGCACGGCCTCAGCCGCGCCTTCAGCGGCACGACCGTCATCGACAGCCTCGATCTCACCATCCGGCAGGGCGAGTTCGTCGCTCTGCTCGGACAGAGCGGGTGCGGAAAGTCGACGCTACTGAAGATCCTCGCCGGTCTCGACGGCGAGGCCGACGGTGACGTGAGCGTGCCGGAGCGCCGGTCGGCGGCCTTCCAGACGCCGCGGCTGATGCCGTGGCTGCGGGTGTGGCGGAACGTCGTGCTCGGCCTGCCCGGCACACCGGACCGGGCGCTCGCCGGGCGCTACCTCGCCGAGGTCGGCATCGAGGACCACGCCGGCACCTGGCCCAAGACGCTCTCCGGCGGTCAGGCCCAGCGCGTCTCGTTGGCCCGGGCGCTCGTCCGTGAACCCGAACTGCTGCTGCTGGACGAGCCGTTCGGTGCGCTGGACGCACTGACCCGCGGCAAGGCCCAGCGGCTGGTGGCCGACCTGTGGCAGCGGCACGGCTGCTCGGTCCTGCTGGTCACGCACGACGTGGAGGAAGCACTGCTGCTGGCCGACCGGGTGCTGGTGATGGACAGCGGGCGGATCGCGTACGAGGCGGAAGTCGGCCTGGAGCGGCCGCGCGACCTCGGCTCTCCCGAGTTCGTACGGCTGCGTGGCGAGCTGCTGGACCGACTGGGCGTCCGCGATGCCGCCGCACGTCACGGAGGCCCGGAGCGACAGCAACGCCAGGAACATCAGAAAGAGGCGACGACCGTATGACCCGCACGACCAGCCGTACGAACCCACGCGCGGTGCGAGTGCTGGGCGCCGCACTGTCGGTCACCGCGCTGCTCGCCGCCACCGCCTGCGGCGGCAGTACTGAGGCGGCGTCCGGTACGGGCACGTCACAGGTGACACTCACCCTCGGCGACCAGGCCAGGAACCTGCAGACCCTCTTCACCGCCTCCGGAGCGTTGAAGGGGACGTCGTACAAGGTGAAGTGGGCGGAGTTCGAAGGCGCCGCGCCGCTCTTCCAGGCCGTACAGGCAGGCGCGGCGGACACCTCGTACGCGGCCGACCTCCCCACGCTGCAGGCGCTCTCCGGCGGGGTGCCGGTCAAGGCGGTGGGCGCGCTGCACAACGATGGCTCGCATACCGGGATCGTGGTCCGCAAGGGCTCGCCGGTGCGGAGCGTCAAGAACCTCAGAGGGAAGAAGGTCGTGGTCTCCTCGGCCAAGGGCTCCATCGCCGAGTACCTGCTTGCGCACGTGCTGGAGCAGGCGGGGCTGCGCTACTCCGACGTCAAGGTCCAGTACCTGCTGCCTACCGACGCCCAGGCCGCCTTCGCCTCCGGGAAGATCGACGCCTGGGCCACCTTCGGCGTCTACAAGGCAGCGGCCGAGCAGCAGGGCGGCCGTCTCCTCGTCAACGGCACCGACGGACGCATCAGCGGCTACGGCTTCCTCGGCGCCTCCGAGAAAGCGCTGGCCGACAAGGGCAAGAAGGCCGCGATCTCGGATTTCCTGCGCCGTCTGGACAAGGCGCTGGCCTGGTCCCGGAAGCACCCCGATGAGTACGCGAAGGCCATCCGGCAGCAGAACGGCGCCTCCGCGGAGATCGCCAGGACGCTGGTGAGCCAGTCCAACAGCGATCTGCTGCCGGTGAGCGACCGGGTGACCCGGGACGTGCAGCAGGTCGGCGACACCATGCACCGCATCGGTGTCCTCACCCCGAATCCGCAGCTCGCCGACCACGTCGACCCCAGCCTCTTCAAGGAGTGACCCCGCCATGCCCGTCGAGTTCATCAGCGCTGTCCACCCCAACCCCGCCACCGAGGGCGACCCCACGGCCGGGTCGGGCATCGACCCCGATTACGCCCGCCGCTACGCCCGTGCCCTGGACGACGGCGGCTTCGACTACACCCTCGTCACGTACCACTCGGCCGCTCCCGACGCGCTGCAACTGGCGCAGTTCGTCGCGAACCACACCGAGCGCATCAAGCCGGTACTGGCACACCGCCCCGGCGTGATCTTCCCGACCCACGCGGCCCGCGCCCTGGCCACGCTGGACCGGATCAGCAAGGGCCGGCTGGCGGTGCACATCATCTCCGGCGGCAACGACGAGGAGCAGCGCCGCGAGGGCGACTACCTGGGCAAGAGCGAGCGTTACGCGCGCTCGGACGAGTACATACAGATCCTGCGCAAGGTGTGGGCGGCGGACGGGCCGCTCTCCCATGAGGGCCCGTACTACCGCTTCGAGGGCTTCCGTTCGGATGTGAAGCCGTACCAGGACACCATCCCCATTTCGGTGGGCGGCTCCTCGGAGGACGCCTACCGGGTGGGCGGGCAGCAGGGCGACATCTTCGGGCTGTGGGGCGAGCCGCTGAAGGAGACCGCGGAGCAGATCGCCTCTGTGAACGTGCACGCGGATGCCGCGGGTCGGCCGCGGCCCCGAATCTGGGTCTCCTTCCGCCCGATCATCGCCCCCACCGACGAGCTGGCCTGGGAGAAGGCGCACCGCATCCTGGGCACGGTCAAGGCCCGGCACGCGGAGCGCGCCGCGCAGCGGCACTATCCGGCGGTCGGCCAGGGCACCCCGGCCAACGTCGGCTCGCAGCGGCTGCTGGCCGCCGCCGAGCGCGGCGAGGTGCACGACCGCTGCCTGTGGACCGCGCCCGCAGCGGCCACCAATGCCGCCGGCGCCTCGACCGCACTGGTCGGCTCCCCGGAAACGGTCGCCAAGGCGCTGCTGGACTACGTCGACATCGGCTGCGAACTGCTCTCCATCCGCGGCTACGACCCGCTCAACGACGCGATCGACTACGGCCGTCATGTCCTGCCGCTGGTCCGCCAGGAACTGGCGCACCGCGCTGCCACGGGAGCGGCCGCGTGAGGGTACTCGGAGTCCGGGCGGCCGGACGCGCACTCTCCCTCGCCGCCGCGGCCGTCCTGCTGACGGGCACCCTCACCGGCTGCGGCGGGCCGGCCAGCGCGGAAGGGGCCGGGGGCAGTGGGGACAGCCTGTCGTCGGTCACCCTGCGGGTGGGCGCGACCGGCTGGAAGCGGGAGGAGGCGCTGCTGAAGTTCGCCGGGCTGGACGACACGCCGTACCAGGTGCGCTGGAGTCTCTTCCAGGGCGGCGACAAGCAGTTGGAGGCGGTGCGTGCCGGGGCGCTGGACGTGGCGGAGTCCAGCGAGATTCCACCGGTCTTCGCCGCCGCCGACGGAAGACCCAACTTCAAGGTGGTCGCCGTACAGCGGGGCAACACGCTCAACCAGGAGGTCGTGGCCCCCAAGGGCTCGAAGATCACAACGATCGCGCAGCTCAAGGGGAAGAAGGTCGGGTACGTCAAGAACACCACAGCGCACTACTTCCTCTACCGGCTGCTGAAGCAGGCCGGGCTCCAGTGGGACGACATCACCGCCGCCCCGCTGGAGCCCGACAAGGGAATGGCCGCGCTCAACGGCGGAGCCGTCGACGCCTTCGCCGGATACGGCAACTCGGTCATCGCCGCCCATCAGCAGGGCGCCCGCACCATCGGCTCCGCCAGGGACATCCTCTCCGGCAACTTTCTGTGGACCGCCTCCGACGGCACTCTCGGCAGCGCGGCCGCGCGCCGGGCGCTGGCCGATCTGCTCGCCCGCATCGACCGCGCGTACGCATACGTCCGCGACGGCCGCGAGAAGGAATTCGCGAAGGTCACCGCCGCCGCGACCCATCAGCCGGTGGACGAGGCGCTGGCGGAGTTCAGATCCGCCGAGGCGCAGCGTCGCACCGAGATGCGGCCGGTGAGCGCCCGGGCCACCGCTTCCCAGCAGGAGGTCGCCGACTCCTTCCATGACCTGGGAGCGCTGCGGCGGACACCGAAGGTGAGCGGCTTCTGGAGCAACGCCCTGAACTCCCCGCTGCGAAAGGCCCTCTCCTCATGACCGCACCCGCTCCTCCCGCCCTGCTCCCCGTCCCCGATCTCTCGGCCCTCGCGCCCGTCACCGAGCGGCTCGCCGCCACCGCCGCCGAGTACGACCACAGCGGCGCCTTCCCCGCCGAGGGCATCCGTGCCGCGCACGAGGCGGGACTGCTCACCGCCACCGTCGGCGAACGGTACGGCGGTCCGGGGCTCGGCGTCGCCGCCACCGCCCGCATCCTGCACGCACTCGGCGCGGGCGACCCCTCGGTCGCGCTGATCACCGCGATGAGCCTCACCATCCACTACCGCCAGGCGGTACGCCCGCACTGGCCGGAGGCGCTCTACGCACGGCTGCTGGCCGACGCGGCACACCGCCCCGTACTGCTCAACCACGTCCGGGGGGAGCCCGAACTGGGCTCCCCCGCGCGCGGCGGGCTGCCCGCGACAGTGGCCCGGCGCACCGCCTCCGGCTGGTGCCTCACCGGCCGCAAGCGCTTCGCCACCGGTGTGGACGGGCTGGACTGGCTACTGGTGTGGGCCACCACCGACGAGCCCACGCCGCGCGTCGGTACGTTCGCCGTGTCCGGCGCGTCCCCGGGCATCGAGGTCACCCACCGCTGGGACCATCTGGGACTGCGCGCCAGCGGCAGCCACGACATCACACTGCACGGGGTCGAGGTCCCGGCCGGGAACGTGGTCGAGATCGCCCCGCACAGCACTGCCGCGGAGCAGGACAATCGCGCGGGTGCCGCCCTCCACCTCCCGCTCGCCGCCCTCTACCTGGGCGTGGCCCGTGCAGCGCAGCAGTACTTCCACCGCTTCGCGCAGGAGCGGGTGCCCGCCAACCTCGGTCATCCTGTGGCCCGTACGGAACGCTTCCGGCGCACGGCGGGCGAGATCGCCCTGCGCCTCGATGCGGCCGAACAACTGGTGTTCGGCGGCGCCGAGCGAGTGGACGCGGCCGATGACACCTACGCACCAGAACACGCCCTGGGCGCCCGCGTCCTGGCCGACCGGCACGCCACCGAGGCGGTCCAGCTCGCCGTCCGCCTCCTCGGCAACCCGGGCCTGACCCGCGACAACCCCCTTGAGCGTCACTTCCGCGACATCCAGTGCGCCCCGGTGCATGCCCCGCAGGCGGACACCGCCCTGCTCACCATCGGCGAGCGGGCACTGGAGACACGGAGCGCCCAGCACGAAAGGGCAGCCCGGCCCGGAAAGGCACCAGCATGACCCTCCCCCTGGCGTCGCGCCCCCGTAACGCCGAAGCGCTGCTGACCGCACTCCGCGGCGAATTGCCCGACGCCGTCCTCACCATCGGCCCCGAGGCCACCGTCCCGTATGCCGCCGACCGTTCCGGCAGCCATGCCGAGGGCGCGCCCCTGGCCGTCGTGCACGCCGCGCACGCCGACCACGTACGGACAACGCTGCGGCACGCCGACGCCCTGCGGATACCGGTGGTACCGCGCGGGGCCGGGACCGGCCTGTCGGGCGGGGCGAACGCGGGGACGGGCAGCGTCGTCATCGACCTGTCACGAATGAACCGCATCCTGGAACTGAACCCGCAGGACCAGCTCGCCGTCGTCGAGCCGGGCGTGATCACCGCCGATCTGGACCGCGCGGCGGGCGAGTTCGGGCTTCGGTACGCACCCGATCCGGCGAGCGCGGCGCTGTCCACCGTGGGCGGGAACATCGCGACCAACGCGGGCGGGCTGCGCTGCGCGAAGTACGGCGTCACCCGGGACGCGGTACTGGGGCTCGACGTGGTGCTCGCGGACGGGACGCCGGTACGGACCGGCCGACGCACCGTCAAGGGCGTCACCGGTTACGACCTGACGGCGCTGCTCACCGGCTCCGAGGGCACCCTGGGCGTGATCACCGCCGCGACCGTACGACTGCGGCCGGTGCCCGAGACGACCGTCACCGTCGCCGCCTCCTTCGACACCTTCGCCGAGGGGGCCGAGGCCGTCTCCGCGCTCATCGCCGCCCGGATCGAACCCGCCATGGCGGAGCTGCTGGACGGGCCGGTGCTGGCCGCCGTGGACGAGGCGCAGGCCACGGATCTGCGGTCGCGCGGCGGCGCCCTGTTGCTCCTGCAGTGCGACGGCCGGGCCGCGGCGGCCGAGGCGGAACTGGCGGTGCCGCTGCTGCGCGACCGGGCGGCCACCGTCGAGATCACCGACGACCCGACGGAGGCCGACCGGCTGCTCGCCGCACGCCGGCTCGCCCTGCCCTCCCTGGAACGGCTGGGACGCGTACTGATCGAGGACATCGCCGTGCCCAGGGCCCGACTCGCCGAAGCGGTAAGGGAAATCACGGCCGCCGGCGAGCGGCACGGCGTACGCATCTTCACCTTCGCGCACGCCGCCGACGGCAATCTCCACCCCATCCTCGTCGTGGACCCGGACCTCCCGGGGATCCCCGACCCGGCCTGGCGCGCGGCGGGCGACATCTTCACCGCGGCCCTCCGCCTCGGCGGCACACTCACCGGCGAGCACGGCGTGGGCACCCTGAAGCAGCAGTGGCTGGGCGCCGAACTCGGCCCGGCACAGCACGCACTGCAGCGCCGTCTCAAGGCAGCCTTCGACCCGCACGGCACCCTCAACCCGGGAAAGGCACTGTGAGCCGGCTGCCGGCCCAGGTCGTTGGCGACGGCCGACCGAGACAGCGTCGCGGTGACCTTGACCTGGTCCGTCACGCGCAGCGCACCCCGGCCAGCTCCTCGGACAGTTCCCAGATCCGATGGGCGTCGTTCGTGCTGCGCAGACGGCTGTAGAGCTTCTGCTGCGCGGGAGGGCCGCCCAGGTGGCCCGGGCCGCTGGGGCCGTAGAACGCTCCGCGTTCGGCGTGCGGCGAGGTAGCCGCGTACAGCGCGGGGAGCGGTGCGGTGCGGACCGTGCCGAAGAGGATGCCGCGGGCGGACAGGGCGCGGATGACGCGTACGCCCCAGGTGTCCCGCGCACGGCCCACTTCGGGGCGGGCGGCGAGCAGGTTCGTGGGGGCGACGCCCGGGTGGGACAGGTTGCTGGTGATGCCCCAGTCACCGGCTGCGCTGCGGCGGTCGAGTTCCCTGCCGAAGAGGCCGAACGCGATCTTCGACTGGCTGTAGGCGCATGCCGTCGTAGGAGCGTTCCCAGTGCAGGTCGTCCCAGTTGACGGCGTTGCGGTTCGCCGCGACGCTGATCTGCGACGTCACGCGCGCCCGACCGGCCCGCAACAGAGGCAGCAGGTGGGCGACGAGGGCGAAGTGGCCGAGGTGGTTGGTGCCGAATTGCAGCTCGTACCCGTCCGCGGTCGTCTGCCGCTCGGGCGGTGTCATGACGCCGGCGTTGTTGACGAGCAGGTGGATCGGGCGGTCCTCCGCCAGCAGAGTCCTGCCCAGCGCGGCCACGGACGCGAGCGAGGACAGGTCCAGCGTACGCAGTGACACGTTTGCTTCGGGGACCTGCGCACGGATCGCGTCGAGAGCCGCCTCGCCCTTGCGCGGGTTGCGGACCGGCAGGAGCACCTCTGCGGCGGCGGCCGCGAGGCGGGTCGCGATGCCGAGTCCGATGCCGTCGCTCGCGCCGGTGACGACCGCGCGCTTGCCGGACAGATCGGGGACGGTGATGTCGAAGTCGGTGCGTGGCATGGGTGAAGCTCCCTCGGTGTCGTTGCTTCCACCGTGACCGAACCCGCCGACGCGGTGCAGGGCCTGCCGATCCCCTGATCCGGAGGTCGTGGCTACGGCGGCCTCCTGCCGTTTCCCCAGGCCGGCACCGGTTGTCGAGCAGGCTGTGCCGCCTCATGCGCCGGAGAGGGGGATCGACAATCCGTGGCTGCGCCACCGCAGCGGCGATAGAAATAGAAGCGGCACAAAAGAGCACACAGGAGAGGACCCAATGGAGATCGATCGGACCGGGCTGGCTGCCTTCCTCCGGCGCCGGCGGGAGCTGCTGCAGCCCGAGGACGTCGGACTCCCGCGGGGACAACGCCGCAGGACCAGTGGCCTGCGGCGCGAGGAGGTCGCGGCACTGTGCCACATGTCTACCGACTACTACGCGCGGCTGGAACGGGAGCGCGGCCCGCAACCCTCCGAGCAGATGGTCGCCTCGATCGCGCAGGGCCTGCGACTGTCCCTGACCGAGCGTGACCATCTCTTCCGGCTGGCCGGACACCACCCACCCGTCCGCGGCGCGGCCGGCGAACACATCGGCCCCGGCCTGCTGCGCATCCTCGACCGCCTCGCCGACACCCCCGCCGAGATCGTCACCGAGCTCGGGGAGACCTTGCGCCAGACCCCGCTCGGCGTGGCGCTGACCGGCGACACCACCCGGTTCACCGGACCGGAACGGAGCATCGGCTTCCGCTGGTTCACCCTGCCGGCCACCCGCGCGCTGTACGCGCCGGAGGACCACGCCCACCTCTCCCGCATGTTCACCTCCGGACTGCGCCAGATCGCCACGCTGAGGGGCCCGGGCTCCCGGGCGGCTCACTACGCCGACCTCCTCCTGAAACGCAGCGAGGAGTTCCGCAGCCTGTGGGACACGCACGAGGTGGGCGTCCGCCCCGCCCAGGTCAAACACTTTCTCCACCCTGAGGTCGGGCCCCTGGAGCTGAACTGCCAGACCCTCCTCGACCCCGACCAGTCACACCACCTGCTCGTCTACACCGCCACCCCCGGCTCCGAAAGCCACGACAAACTGCGCCTGCTCTCCGTCATCGGCACCCGGACAGTCGGCTGACTCCGCCGCGGACGCGGTTACAGACGCGCGGAGGAGGAACCAGCCGCCCGGAGGCCTTCAGGGAAGGCGGCCGGCGCGGCTCCGCATGCGATCACTCCCCATCCGTCACCGTGAGCACCGACGCGCTCCCCAGCCTCACCACCGATGACACCGGCAGCGCTACCGGCCAACTGCTCACCGCCGCCAGCTTCACGCTGCCGCGCAGCCAGCGTCAGCCGTGGAAGACCCTGGGCCGGCCCCGCTTGGTCGACTTCCACGTCCGCATCGACCACGACGGGCAGCACATCGGTGTACCTCCGCCATGAGGAACGACACTCCCGGCTTCACCAGATCAAACGGCCAGCCATCTGAATGCTCTAAGAAGGCTTCCGCATACCGGTCGATGGGCGTGGTCAGTCGAACTGGGTTCTGGATCCTGTGATCGCGGCGGCGTCGGCGCATGAGAACAGGCACTGGTTGCGGTTTTCGTAACGCGGGCCCGGTCAACCGAAGCGGGCGACGGTAGTGGTCGCGTCGCGGCCCACGGCGCGGGTGTTCCAGAGCAGCCCCTGCGCCACGATGTCCGCCTTGATGCCGATGGTGCCGGACAGCGCCGTGCCCCGCGGCGTCTTCGCGACCAAATGCAGCAGCTGCACGCCAGCCAGCGCGTCGGCCCGCGCGGGGTTGAACTCCCAGGCCGCCTCGTCCAGCCCCACGCCGAACGCGAGCACGCTCGGCCGGCGGATGATGTACTCACTGCTCCGCTGGTGATTGGCGGAGATCTCCACGACGTTGGGCTTCAGTCCGGCGCCAACGGAGATGGCGGAGCTGACCTTGATCTCGTCATCGACCCGATCGGGGTCGAGTGACCAGCAGGTGCCGCCCGCCATGTCGATCTCGACCGCCATGAAGCGGACTTTGGTCGCCTCGGTCGGCCGTACGCTCACCGGGATCCGCACGAGTGTGAAGTCGTGGTCGGCGACGAGCTGACTCACCTGGGCGTCGAGGTCCGAACCGGCGAGCTTGACGGCGTCGAACGTGAGCACCTCGCCGATCCGCAGGATGCCGTCGAACCCGGTCTCGGGCTCCATGACCGGCGACGCGAGGTCGAGGTGCAGGTCGTTGCCCGGGATCTCGGTCAGTTCCATGTGTTCACTCCGCTTCCCAATACCGCTCGACGAAGGCCGCCACCGCGTCCACCTCCGTGAGGAAGTTGCCGACGCCCTGGAAGGCCGCCCAGGTCCGCGGGCTCAGACCGCGCGACCGCGCGACCTGCTTGGTCTGATGCAGCGCGTCCAACAGCGTTGCACCGCAAGCGAGCCTCCGGTAGAACTCTGCCACCATCAGCTCCGTCTCGTCCGCCGGCACCGGCCACAGGGTGCCGACGACGCACCGGGCCCCGGCGAACAGGAAGGCGCGGCCGATGCTGATCAGCCCCTCGCCGCTCGATGTCGGCCCAAGCGAGGTGCTGCAGGCCGCCAGGAACACCAGCTCGGCGGTCAGCGGCACCGTCGCGATGTCGGCGACGCGTACGTACACCGGTGCGCCGGCCCCGTCGCACAGCAGCACCGCCGGCTCCTGCCCCGCGTGGGCCGTCGCGTGCGCAGCGACGTGCACATGGGTCGCTGTCGGCAGCGCCGCCCGCAGGGCCGGCCACGTCGCCGCGGGGCCGAGCAACGGCGGCCGCGTCGCGGGGAACAGCCCGGCGATCACCGCTGCCTGCCGCTCGGCGCCCGGCAGGTCGGGCAGGTGCGCGCCAAGCTCGGGTCGCGCCACGACGACCGGCCCCGGCTCGGCGTCGGACTGCTGACCGCGCATCGCTCGCAACACGTGGATGCCGGGCGCGGCGACGACGGGGGCGGCGTCGCCGAGGTACCCGCCGCCTGGCAACGGCAGCGCGTCGAAGGGCAGCGCCCAGAGCGGACCGTCGGGGAGGACAAGTACGGCCCGTGCGCCGCTCGGGTCGATGTCCCGCAGCAGCATCGCCGCAAGCGCCTTCGCGTTGTCCTCCCGCGCACCCCGGCGAGAGGGCGTCGCCAGCAGGTCGAACGTCATGTCCTGGACGAGCGCCCGCAGTCCGTCGGCGCCGATGTCGATCCGACGGGAGCTGAGGTGCCCGCCCCGGCCGTGTATCAGGAAGGTGGCGTTCGGCCCAACGAAGAAGCTCAGCAGCAGCACGTCGGGCGCGGTGGCGCCGACAATGCCTTGCGGATGGAACCGCCCAGGCTCGGGGACCGGCACCAGCGGCGTCAGCGTCTCCGCCCAGTACCGGGCCCGGCCGCGCTCGACAAGCTCGAATGCCTCGTCGATCCACCTCTCGTGCATGCTGAGGTACAGGTGTAGCTCAATGAGCGTGCGGTAGCTGTCGAAGCCGCCGGAGTGCTCGTCCTCGCGGTGGCCGACATTGGGCCGGACCTGCTCGTACAGAGCGATGCCGCGGCGCAGCGCCGCCCGCGCCCGGCGGAAGTCACGCTGCACGAGGCGCGTCAGGGCGATGTGCCGCAGCACCCAGAGGATCTTCAGCGACCGCGGGGTGAGCTGCAGGTACAGCTTCAGCGCCCGCTTGAGGTGGGCGACCGAGTCGTCGAGCCGCCCGGCCCGCTGCAGGACGACGCCGAGGTTGTACTCCGTTATCGCCAGGCTCTCCGACTCCGCCTCGCGGCTGAGCAGGTCGGCGGACTCTGTCAGGTACGCGAGGGCGCGGTCAGGCTCACCGAGGTCGAAGTACAGCATGCCGATGTTGCTGGCTGCGACGCCGGCCAGCTGGAGTTTGCCCGCAGCCTTCGCCCGGCGCAGTGCGTCCTCGAACCGGGCAATCGCTTCGGGCTCAGGCTCGCCGAGGATCGACCGGGCCCACGCCGTGTTGTTCAGCGCCGTGAGGTCGCCGTGCGCCGTCGACAGGAGGCTCAGCAGGGCCTGTGCCTCGGGGTGCTGGCCGCGGTTGTGCAGGAAGTCGGCGTAGTTGGTGCGCAGCGTCTGGATGGCCTCCGAGGCGGCGCCGTCGTCAAGGCCCCCCGCCATCGCCAGCGCCGCGGTGTAGTCCTCCTGCGCGCCGACGAGGTCGCCGAGTGCCTCCTTGGCGAGGGCACGGTTGCCGAGGGCGCGGGCGAGGCTGAGGTTTGGCCCGGCGACCCGGCGGCCCTCGGCAACGCTGCGCTCGGCGTACGCAAGGCTCTCCGGAAACCGGCCGAGGCCGTACGCCGAGACCGCCGCGAAACCGAGCACGGTACTGCGGAACGTCGCGTCCACCTCCGGCTCCATCTCGCGGGCGCCCAGCGCGTCGAGGACGGCCGGCGCGTGCTCGAGCACCTGGTCGTACCGGCGTGCGTCAACGAGGGCCCGCAAGACCAATGCGCTGAACAGCGCAGCCTCAGAGGTCATCGTCGGGGACCTCGTCGGTGAAACGCCCGACCGCCCGGGCCAGCGAGGACTCGTCTTCGGCGGTCCACGACCCGCTTGAGCGCAGCCGCGCCGCCAGCCGGCGGCGGACGTCGAGCCACGCGGCGGTATCGACCGGCGGCGGCAGTCCGCGCAGGAGGACCTTGGCCATGAGCAACGCGCCGTTGGCATCGGCGAGAAGGGCGCACTCGGTGAGCAGCATGACGTGGCCGGTGCGCGGCTCGTCGATCTCGTCCATGTTTCGGTAGTAGTCGGCGAACATGAACATGACCGCTGCGTCGGACATGAGCGCCTGCGTCTGCGACCGGCGCAGGTAGGCCACCGCCGTCTCGTAAGTGAAGCCGTCGTCGCCGAGTTTCATGTCGAGCGCGATGCAGAGGTACAGGAGCCGGTTGCTGATCACGTTGATGTCCTGCGGGCGCCCCCGTAATGCGTGCCGCATCTGCACTGCGGCGTCCCGGATTGCGTCCAGCAGAGGCGCACCCTCGTCATTGGACCGACCGGCAGGCAGTTTGTCGATCAGAAACTCGAGCCAACCCTCGTGCTGCAGGGTGGCGCGGTTGCGCTCCACGAAGGCCACGATCTCGTCGCGCTCGAGGGAACGCTGCGGCAGTCGGTGGACCAGCGCCGCCATGAACAGCGCCAGTCCGCGTTCACCGGTCGCGGCACGCAGGTCAAGGCGGGCCAGCGGATCGTCGGGCAGCATGCTGCCGAACAGCACGTTCGCGATCTCGTCAGGGCTCTTACTGAGTTCCACGCTCACGTACTGATCGCTCGGGTCCACGTTGAGTCCGTAGGTTGCGACGATGTCTGACAGCGAGGATAGCGGCCAGCTCGCACGGCGATAAGGTCTTTTAGTAGGCGCAAACCCTGGCCTGCCTGTGCTTCACGCGCGTGGCTTTCACGATTCACCCGCGTAGAACACCTGGTGAGTCATGGTCAGCACCATTGGAGGTCTCCTGGCTAGGTTGATTACCTGTCAGAAGGCCTCCATATAACGGTCGATGGGCGTGGCCAGTCGAGCAGCCGGTCGGCCGTATCCACTGCGCGGTCGATCACGGCAGGCGGGGTGGACTGTTCCAGCGCGGGCAGGTGCACTCCGTGCGCCTCGTGCAGCGTGCGCAGGTGCGCGGCGGTACGATCCGGGGGCGCCGCCGAGGGCTACGACTACCGCCACCTGCGACGATGATGGGCTGGCCGCGGGATCCGCCATCGCCTGGCCCGCAAGGCACCGCATCCTCGCAGCGGCTGGGTCGGCGCCGCTGGGTCGTGAGGCGCACCGTCTCCTGGCTGTCCGGACGCCGACGTCTCCATCGCCGCTACGCACCCAAGCCCGAGCACTTCCTCGCCTTCGTCGTCTCCGCGGCAACCCTCATCCGCCACCGCCGAATCGCCGAATGAGAACCTCTGACAGAACGAACGGCTCGGCCTCTCAGACGGCCACCATGCGGTGGCGCCGGCCGGGGTCGGCGGGCGAGGGTGCCCTGCTGCCTATGCCGAGGTCTCAGCGCGCGGGTCGGCTTCGTGGGCAGGGCGGAGGGTCTGGGTGAGCCGTTCGAGGTGGGCTCGGGTGCCCGCCAGCAGGTCGGTGCGTCCGTCGGAGAGCACCCACTGCAACTGAAGGCCGTCCGAGACAGCGACGCACTCCCGCGCGACGGCGTCGTAGTCGATGTCCGTGCGGAAGGAGCCGTTGCGAGCGCATGACTGGAACCGTGCACTGAGTTCGCCGACCGTGCGCTCGTAGCGGGCTGCGAAGAGCTCGTGCGCGGCGCTGGAAGGGTCGGCGGCCTCGGCACTCAGCGTGACGAAGAGCTCGATGAGGCCCGGTTCGTCGACGAACCTCTTGGTGATCGCGAGCAGGGTTTCGATCAGCGAGTCGCCGTCCGCCTCGGTCGAGGCGTCCATCAGCGCGGTCGCGACGTCGAAGCGGTGCTCGGCGACCGCGAGCAGCAGATGCTGCTTCGTCGGGAAGTAGTGCAGCAGTCCGGTCGTGGAGATGCCGACGTCCTTCGCGACGCGCGCCATGGAGGTCCGTGCGTATCCGGTCGTCGAGAACAGCTCTGTGGCGGATTTGATGATGCGTTCGCGCCGCTCGCGCCCCACGGCGTAGCTACCCCGGACTCCCGACTTGCTCATGGCTTCAGCGTACGAGCAGACGGGGCCGCTGAAAACCGAACGCGCTGGCTTTTCCTTGAAAGCCGAGTACCTTCGGTTTTCGTTCTCGCCATGCGGCGAGGGAGCCGCGAAGGAGCACCTGTGGTCGCAGCACCTGTCACCGGCCTGACCGTCGAGTACCAGCCGTCCCCGCTGGCTGTGGCGACGCCGCGTCCGCGCCTGTCCTGGATACCCGGGCGAGCGCAGGCCGCCTACGAGATCGAGGTCCGCACGGGCGACGTCGTCGTCGCACACACCGGCCAGGTACCGAGCCGGGAGAGCCACCTCGTCGAGGTTCCCGGCCTCGTCCTCGGCTCCGACTCCGATTACGAGTGGCGCGTGCGGGTCTGGGACGAGGACGGCGCGGTGAGCGGCTGGGCCTCCTCCAGCTTCGGGACCGCACTGCTGAACCCGGATGACTGGACGGCCCGCTGGGTCCTCCCCAAGGCCCGTGGCACCGCGGTCGAGCGGTGGACGCTGCTCGACTGGATCCAAGGGCGCCGCCCCGAGCGCGACGTGAGCGAGCGCCTGCGTCCGGTCCAGCTGCTCCGGCAGCGTTTCACGCCGGAAGCACCGGTCGCGCGGGCCCGGCTGTTCATCACCGCACGGGGCGTCTACACCGCGGAGATCAACGGCGCGACCGTCGGCGACCAGGTGCTCGCGCCGGGCTTCGACAGCTACGCCTCCCGCCTGTCCGTGCAGTGCTACGACGTGACGGACCTGCTCGAAGACGGTGAGAACGTCCTGGGAGTGGCCCTGGCGGACGGCTGGTGGGCCGGACGTATCGGACTCACCGGATCAAGCGCCCAGTTCGGGGCCTCCACCGGTGCGACCTGGCAACTGCATGTCGAGACCGAGGACGGACGACGGCGCCGTATCGCCTCGGACGGCGACGTGGTGTCGGCCGAGGGGCCGTGGACGCATGCGGACCTGTTCATCGGAGAGCGCTTCGACATGCGTCTCCACGACCCCGCATGGAGCACGCCGGCTTTCGACGACACCGCCTGGAACCCGGTCGAAGTCGAGACCGCCGACCCCGCGGTCCTCGTTCCCTTCGCCGGGGAACCGGTGCGCCGTGTCGCCGAACTGCCCGCGCTCTCCGTCATCGCCGACCCCGACGACGGCTGGATCATCGACTTCGGACAGGTGATCGCGGGACGCGTACGACTGACGCTGCACGCACCGTGCGAGGGCGATGTCATCACGCTCGAACACACCGAGACCCTGGACGCGGACGGACGGTGGTTCGTCAACATCGAAGGCATCAACAAGGACCAGCTCGACACCTACGTCGCCGCCGGCCGGCCCACCGAGGTCTGGGAGCCCAGCTTCACCTTCCACGGCTTCCGCTATGTGCGGGTGCGCGGACTCCAACACCCGCCGGAACCGGGCGACTTCGTGGCGGTGGTGCTGTCCAGCGATCTTCGGCAGACGGGATCGCTGCACCTCTCCGACCAGCGCCTCGACCGACTGCACCGCAACGTGGTGTGGAGCCAGCGTACGAACTTCCTCTCTGTCCCGATGGACTGCCCGCAGCGCGAACGCGCCGGCTGGACCGGTGACATCCAGGTCTTCGCCCCGTCGGCGACGAACAACGCCCTCGTGGCGCCGTTCCTGACGCGGTGGCTGGAGAACCTCCGCGCGGACCAGGACGCCGACGGACGCGTTCCGATCCTCTCGCCCCGCTCGGCCTACGACGATGAACTGGCGTCAACCGGCAGCGGTTTCGGCTCCATCGTGGCCTGCGCGGGATGGAGCGACGCCATCGCGCTGGTGCCCTGGGTGCTCTACGAACGGTACGGTGACCGCCGCGTCCTGGCCGACACACTCGACGCCGCGCTGCGGTGGATCGAGTACCAGCGCACGGCGGCCGCCGAACTCCCCGAGCGGCTGCGCGACGTGTCCCTCACGCCCGAGCGGCAACAGCGTCAAGCCCTCCTGTACAACGCCGGCGAGCACTTCGGCGACTGGCTGACACCGAGCACCCTGGAAGGACGCCCGCTCCACGAGGCCATCGGGATCGCTCCGCAGCTGACGGCCGAACTCGTCGCACCGATGTTCCAGGCGTGGACGCTCACGATCACCGCCCGTTCGGCCGACGCACTCGGCGACACCGGCCTCGCCGAAAGCCTCCGCGACCGGGCCGCACAGGTACGCGCGGCCTTCGCCGCCGAGTACGTCGACGCCGAGGGCCGCCTGCCGGTCGCCCTGCAGGGCCCCTACGTCCTGGCCCTCGCCTTCGACATGGTGCCGGCCCGGAAGCGTCCTCTCCTCGTCCAGCACCTCGTCGACCTCATCGCCGAACGCGGCGACCGGCTCGACACCGGGTTCCTCTCCGTTCCCCACCTGCTCGACGTGCTCTGGGACTCCGGCCACGCGGAGCTCGCCCGACGACTGCTGTGGCAGGACGAGTGCCCGTCCTGGCTGTACGAGGTCGATCGCGGCGCCACCACCATCTGGGAGTCATGGGACGCGATCGCACCCGACGGCTCGGTTCGTGCCGTCTCCTTCAATCACTATGCCTTCGGCTGCGTGGACGACGTGCTCTACCGGCGCATAGCCGGAATCCGAGCCACGGCGCCGGGATTCCGGTCCGTCGTGATCGAACCCGACCTCGCCGGACAGCTGGATCACGCCGACGCCGAGGTCTGGACACCGTACGGCCCGATCCGCGTCGCGTGGACCCTCACCGGCGACGACGCCGCGATCCACGCCGATGTCCCGCACGGCGTCGACGCCGTCCTCGTCGTCGGCGGGCATTCCACGTCTCTCGCCCCCGGTGCCCACGACCTCCGCGTCACCATGCCGACGCCGGAGCCTGTTGTGAAGTGACGCCGAACAGCACGGTCGTTCCTCGAATGGACAAAGGAGTTCTCGATGGCCGCCAATGCCGTTCCCTTCACCCCGGCAGACATACCCACCTCCCCTGCTCAGGATCCGCGCCGCGGACTCATCGCCGTGCTCGCCCTCGTGGCCGGCTCCCTCAACGGAGTCCTCCTCGCCGCCGCGGTCCTCACCCTGTCCATCGCCGCCGGCGAGATCGACAGCGGCCGGGCCACAACGGTGCTCTCCGTGGCCGTCACGGCCGGAGGAGTGGCTCAGCTCCTCGGCTATCCCCTCATCGGCAGGCTCAGCGACCGCACCCTGTCACGCCTCGGCCGCCGCCGCCCGTACCTGCTCGCCGGGGCCGTCATCATGACTGCCGGAGGTCTTCTGGAGGTCATCGCTCGTTCGACGCCGGCCCTCGCCCTGGCCTATGTCACTCTTTCCGTCGGGGCCATCTGCGGACTCGTCGCCTGCAACGCGATCGTTCCCGACCAGGTTCCGGCCGAACAGCGCGGCCCCGCCTCGGCGGCGATCGGCCTGGGGGCGCCCGTCGGTGCGGTCCTCGGGACCTTCCTGGCCCAGTTGGGACAGCCGGATCTCGGCCTGATGGTTCTCTTCCCCACCGGCGTGGGCGTCATCGCCTCACTCTTCCTCGCAGCCTTCATGAGAGACCGGCGTCTCGATCGCACCGAACGCCCGCCCATCACCCTCCGGGCCACGCTGGCGACGTTCTGGGTCAATCCGCTGCGCCATCCGTCGTTCGGGCTCGCCTGGTTCAGCCGGTTCTGCATCTTCTTCGGCGTCGCCTCCGTCAATTCGTACCAGGCCTTCTACCTCATCAAGGTTCTGAACGCCGATCCGGCGACCGTCGGTACGACCGTGCTCCAAGCCACCTTGGTGGGAACGGGTATGGCCCTTGTCTTCTCACCACTCGCGGCAAAGATCTCCGACAAGGTCGGCCGGCGCAAGCCGTTCGTCATCGTCTCCGCCATACTGCTCGCCATCGGGCTCGGTCTCACCGCGTTGGCAACCGATTTCACCGGATTCCTCGCGGCCGTCGCCATCATGGGGATAGGCCAAAGCGTCTATTTCGCGGTGGACTTCGCACTCATCACCGAGGTCCTGCCGGACCGGAAAGACACCGCCAAAGACCTCGGCATCATGAACCTCGCCATGTCGCTGCCGTCTTCGCTCGTGCCCGCCATCGCACCGACGCTGCTCGCCAT
Organism: Streptomyces ochraceiscleroticus; assembly: GCF_000720485.1. GTDB lineage: Bacteria > Actinomycetota > Actinomycetes > Streptomycetales > Streptomycetaceae > Streptomyces > Streptomyces ochraceiscleroticus. Next base: position 277,459 of record NZ_JOAX01000004.1, read on the forward strand.
CGGAATCTCCGCCACCAACCCACAGAACTTCACCGCGCTCTTCGGCACGGGAGCCGTCGCCGTCTTCATCGGGGCTCTGGCGATCATCCCCATCCGCCGCGTCAGGTAGCCGTGCACCCCGGCGCCCCACCGTATCCGGAGAGAAATGAGCCGCACCGGCACAACCGCGGTCGCCAAGGGTACGGCCCACGGGCACGGCACGGGCACGTGCCCGGCCACCGGTTGGGCCGGCAGCCGGGCACGGGGAAAGGCCGTTACGGCCTCTGGTGCGGCCTCAGTGGTTTCTTTACGGCACCCGGCGTGGGGTCGAAGGGATATTTACCGCTCCTGACGGTGCGTCACCTGAAAGTCCGCGTGCAGTCGGCGCCGGTGGTCCACCGTGCGGACCGGGCCGGTGAGTTCCAGTCGGGCCGTCAGCCGGGCATCCGTGCTGGACGCGCTGAATCGCAGTTCCAGCTCGCCCGGTTCGACGATGCGGTGGCCGTCGCGGCCGGTGAAGGACGCGAGGTCGGCGGGGACGGTGGCTCGCACCTCCGCCGCCTCGCCGGGCGCCAGGCCGACGCGTACGTAACCGATGAGGCGCTGCACGGGCTGGACGACGGAGGCGACGGGATCGTGCAGATACAGCTGGACGACTTCGGTGCCACGGCGTGCCCCGGTGTTGCGTACGGTGCAGGCCAGCTCGAACTCTCCGTCGGTACCGGCCTCTTCGTTCTCCACGACGAGGTGTGACCAGTCGAAGGTGGTGTACGTCAGTCCGTGGCCGAAGCCGAAGGCGGGGGCCGGGTCGATGTTCGAGACCTCGGTGGCGTGGCCCAGGCGGGCCGCGAGGTACGTGGACGGCTGGGCGCCCGGGAGGCGCGGCACGCTGACGGGAAGCCGGCCCGTGGGGGCGACACGTCCGCTGAGGACGGAGGCGAGGGCCGTCGTCCCCTCCTCGCCGGGGAAGAACGTCTGGACGATGGCGGCGGCTTCGTCCGCGGCACGGCCCAGGGCGTAGGGACGGCCGGCGAGCAGGGTGACGACCAACGGCGTGCCGGTGTCCAGCAGTGTGTCGAGCAGCTGCTCCTGCACCCCGGGCAGGGCCAGTGACTCGGCGTCGCAGCCCTCACCACTGGTCCCGCGGCCGAAGAGCCCGGCCCGGTCACCGAGTACGGCGATCACCAGGCCGGCGCCGCGTGCCAGCTCGGCGGCCTCGGCGAAGCCGTCGGTGCCGGTGCCGTCGACAGTGGTACCCGGAGCGGTGACGATCTCGCTGTCCGGGAACTCGGCGGCCAGTGCCTCGCGCAGGGTCGGCAGTTCGATGCCCGCGGGCGCCTCCGGGTGCTGGCTGCCCACGTGTACGGGGAAGGAGTAGCAGCCGAGGACGGCCGTCGGTGTGTCGGCGTTGGGTCCGATCAGCGCGATGCGCGCCGGGGCGCGGCCTGCCGCGAGGGGCAGTGTGCCGTCGTTGCGGAGCAGGACGACGGCCTGTTCCGCGACGCGGCGGGCCAGGGCGCGGTTGTCCGCCGTATCGAGGTCGACGGTGCCGCGCAGGTCCGCCGTGTCCGCGTCCGTGTGCGCGTCCGTTCCGGCGAGGGCTGCCGGTGTCGGGTCCCAGTCGGCGTCGAGCAGCCCCAGCTGGGCCTTCTGTATCAGGACCCGGCGAACGGCGCGGTCCACGGCCGCTTCGGGAACCAGCCCCCGGGCGAGCGCGTCGCGCAGCGGCGCACCGAACGCCTTCACCGTGGGAAACTCCACGTCGACGCCCGCGGTGAGGGCGACGGCCGCGGCCTCGCCGAGGCTTCCGGCGACACCGTGCAGGGTTTGCAGGAAGGGGATCCCGAAGTAGTCGGCGACCACCGTTCCCTCGAAGCCCCAGGTGTCGCGGAGCAGTCCGGTCAGCAGTCGTTCGTCGGCCGCCGAGGGGATGCCGTCGGTGTCGGTGTACGCGTGCATCACCGACCGGACGCCGCCCTCGCGTACGGCCATCTCGAAGGGAGGCAGGATGACGTCCGCGCGCTCGCGGGGGCCCATGCCGACGGGGGCCAGGTTGCGTCCCGCGCGGGAGGCGGAGTATCCGGCGAAGTGTTTGAGGGTGGCGACGACGCCGGCGGATTCCAGGCCGCGTACGTAGGCCGTGCCGATGGTGCCGACGAGGTAGGGGTCCTCGCCGATGGATTCCTCGACCCGGCCCCAGCGGGCGTCGCGTACGACGTCGAGGACCGGGGCGAGGCCCTGGTGGACGCCGACCGCGCGCAGGTCGCGGCCGATCGCCGCGGCCATGTCCTGGATCAGCTCGGGGTGGAAGGTGGCACCCCAGGAGAGGGGCACGGGGTAGGCGGTCGCGCCCCAGGCGGCGAAACCCGCGAGGCACTCCTCATGCGCCAGCGCCGGTATCCCGAAACGGTTCGCGCCGGCGATCCTGCGCTGGGTGCGCAGCAGTGACAGCGCGCCGAGGGCGGGATCGACGGGCGTCGTCCCGAAGGGGCGGGTCAACTGGCCGAGGCCGTGGGGCAGCAGGTCGTCGAGGGGTACTGGCTCCTCCATGTCGTGCTGATGCGGGGCGACTTCGGCGCCCTCGTCGGAGGCCCCGACCCACACTCCGAAGAGCTGGGCGGTCTTCTCCTGGAGGGTCATCCCGGCGAGCAGGGCGTCGGCCCGCTCCCCCGGGTCGCGGGCCGGGTCCCGCCACAGCGGGAGGCGGCCTTCTTCGGGCTGTTCGGTCTGTACGGACACGTGGCCGGTCACTTTCCTCCGACGCCCATCAGGCCCTGGACCAGGGCGCGGCGGGCGAACAGATAAACGAGCAGGATGGGGAGCATGGACAGGACGACCGCGGCGAGCATGCCCGGGATGTCGACCCCGTGTTCGGTCTGGAAGTCGTAGAGGCCCATGGTGATGACCTTGGTGCCGGCGGACTGCGTGAGCACCAGGGGGAAGAGGAAACCGTTCCATGCCTGCAGGGCGGAGAAGACGACGATCGTCGAGAGGCCGCTGCGGGAGAGCGGCAAGACCAGCTGGAAGAAGACCCGCCGGGGTGAGGCGCCGTCCACCGTCATCGCCTCGTACAGCTCCGGCGTGATGTCACGCATCACCCCGCTGAGGATCAGGGCGCACACCGGCATGGCGAAGGCCGCGGTCGGCAGGACGACACCGATGAGGTTGTCGTAGAGGCCGGCCTCGCTCATGACGAAGAACATGGGGACGATGACGGCCTGAGAGGGAATGGCGAGACCGAGCAGGAAGAGCCGGAAGACCGTGTTCGTCAGCCGGCTGCGGCTCCGCACGATGGCGTACGACAGCGGCGGCACGAGGAGCACGACGATGCCCACCACACACACGGTGACGATGGCCGTGTTGAGGAAGTACTGCCCGAACCCGCTGTTGAAGTCCTTGATGTAGTTGTCGAAGGTGAGGTTCTCCGGGAAGGACAGTGGCCCGTTCGCCGCGTAGTCGGCCCGCGACTGGAGCGTGGCGACGAGCATCACGTACAGCGGCAGCCCGACCAGGAAGAGCCAGATCAGGGAACCGAAGCCGGCGAGGTAGTTGGGGCGGCGCTTGCTCACAGGCCCTCCATCGTGCTGCGCATCCTGTCGTAGCCCGAGAGCCGCACCACGATCAGCGAGATGACCGTGGCGACCAGGACGAGCAGCACGCCGATCGCCGAGGCCGTCCCGTAGTCGAAGTTCTTGAATGCCTTTTGGTACATGTAGTAGGCGCTGATCGTGGTGTCCGTTCCCGGGCCGCCCTGCGTGAGGATGAGGACGGTGTCGAAGGTCGTCAGGCCGCCCACCACCATCAGGATCATGGACGTGATGATGCTGTTGCGCAGCTGCGGCAGGGTGATGTGGAAGAACTGCCGGACCTTGCCCGCGCCGTCGATCTGTGCCGCCTGGTAGAGGACCTGGGGCACCGCGCGCGCCGCTCCCTGGTGGATGAGCGTGTGCAGTGGTGTGAACTGCCAGGCGCTCACGAAGGCGAGGACACCGATGGCGCTGCTCTGCGTACCGAAGAGGTTGCCGTCGCCGACGAGCCACTCGGCGTGCGCCGGCACACCGAAGTTGGGGTCGAGGACGGCCCGCCACAGTACGGACACGGCGGCCGCCGACAGCAGCAGCGGGACGAAGTAGATCGCCGAGAGGACGGCGCGGTTGCGCTGGTGGCCGGCGGCCCAGACGCCGAGCAGGATGCTCAGCGGGCTCTGCACGACGACGCCGAGCACGGTGAGCAGGACGCTCAGCCAGAGGCTCTTGAGCATGACGGGGTCGTCGAACAGCCGCTGCCAGTTGCCCAGTCCGGAGAACCGCGGGCTGCTCAGTCCGTTCCACTCGGCGAAGGAGAGCACGACGACCAGGACGAGCGGCAGGAGCGCGAAGAGACCGAAGAAGACGGCGGCGGGTGCCGCCCAGACGAAACCCGGGCGGCTGACGCCGGTGCCGGAACGAGTGGTCATGAGAGGGGATCCAAGTCGGGAGGCCGGCGCGGTCAGGACGTGGGCAGGGCCTGCATAGCCTTGATGAAGCCGTCCTCGTCGAGTCCGCCGTTGAGGAACTGCTGCACGGCCTGGTGCATGCCGACCGTCGCCGTCTGCGGGTATGCCTGGTCCCACGACAGCTGGAAGGCGGGGGCCTTCTCGACCATCTTGAGCTGGGAACGGGCGAAGTCCGGGTCGGCGGCGGCGTCGAGGTGCTTCTCGGTGTCCGTGGTGGTGGGCACGTTGCCGATGGCGAGCTGCGCCTTGACGGACTCTTCCGAGTACTGCAGCTTCAGGAACTCCGCGACCGCCTCGGGATGCTTCGTCTTCTTCAGTACGGAGTAGAAGTTGTTGGTGTTGCCGACGAGGTCGGCCGGATCGCCCTTGCCGCCGTCGACCGCCGGGAACGCACTGTGGCCGAGGTCGCGCTCGGCGAACTTCGGGTGGCTCTCCTGCTGGGTGGCGTACTCCCACGAGCCCATCAGCTCGAATCCGGCCTTGCCGGTGGCCAGCAGGGTGGGTGAGCCCTGGTCGGTGAACTTCACCGAGTCGTAGTGGGTACCGAACGCGCCGGCGTCCGCCAGCTCTCTGATCATGCCGAGAGCCTTTCTGCTGTCGGCGCTCGCCCAGACGTCCTTGTCCCCGGCCAGCGCCTTCTGGAGCAGCCCGGGTCCGGCCACCCGGTCGTAGAGATACTCGAACCACATGAGGGTGGGCCACTTGTCGCCGCCGCCCAGCGCGATCGGCGTGACGCCCTTCGCCTTGAGCTTCCCTACCGCTGCCAGCATGTCGTCCCAGGTCTTCGGCGGCTCGACACCGGTCTCCTTGAGCACCTTCTTGTTGTGGAACAGCAGCACGGGCTGGGTGCCGCGCATCGGGATTCCGTACGGCTTCCCGTCCACCTCCGCGCTCTCGAACACCGTGGGCAGGAACTTGTCCTTCAGGTCCGGGTCCTTGGCGATGAAGTCGTCGAGCGGCATGAGGAGTCCGGCGTCGACGAACGGCCTGATGCTGCCGCCGCCCCAGTTGAAGAAGACGTCGGGTGCCTGCTCGCTGTTGATGATGGTCTGCAGCTTGGCCTGGTAGTCGGCGCCCGGGATGGTGTCCAGGACCGCCTTCACCTCGGACGTCTTGTTGAAGGTGGCGATGATCCGCTTCTCCACCTTGTTGGCGCTGTCGCCGTAGACCAGGACGTGGATCCTGCCGTCGTCCCCGCCCGCGGAGTCCGAGCCGCCCCCTCCGCATGCCGACAGGGTGAGTACCAGGGTCAGAGCCGCACCGCCGACAGCGGTGTTCCGCAGAAACCGTGCGCGTTGCCTCATCGGCACACCTCTCGAAAGTATTTCGGCAGGATTACCGAAACTTCATGCGTCGGGACGCTAGAACTCCCCACTGAGGCAGGTCAACCCTTGGGGGCCGAGTTACCAACTCGTGACGCTGCGCTCGGAGTTATTCGTGCTCTATGCTCCTCACCATGCGCGATGACCAGGAGTTGGGCCGTATCACCCTGGCCCAGGTGGCCAAGAAGGCCGGCGTTTCCCTCTCGACAGTTTCGAAAGTGCTCAACGGGCGGCAGGACGTCGCCGCACCGACCAGGCTCAAGGTGGAACGCCTGCTGGAGGCGCATGCCTACCGGCGCACGACGCGCTCGGCCCAGGAGGCGCCGCTCATCGAGCTCGTCTTCCACGAACTGGACAGCATCTGGGCAATGGAGCTGATCCGGGGCGTGCAGAACGTCGCCAAGGACCACCAGGCCGGCGTCGTCCTCACCGAGAGCGGGACCCGGCAGGCCCCAGGCCCCGACTGGATCGAAGGGGTCCTGCAACGCCGGCCGCTCGGCGTGGTGCTGGTCTTCTCCGCCCTGCCGGCAGAGGTCAAGCAGCAGCTTCGCTCGCGTTCCATCCCCTTCGTCATCGTCGACCCGGCCGGCGACCCCGACCCCGACGTGCCCTCGGTGGGCTCGGCCAACTGGAGCGGCGGGCTAGCGGCGACGCGCCATCTCATCGAGTCCGGGCACCGCCGCATCGGCATCATCACCGGCCCCGACGACATGCTCTGCTCGCTGGCGCGCCTGGACGGCTACCGCTCGGCGATGAGCATGGCGGGCCTGGAGACCGACCCCGATCTCGTCCTGTACGGCGACTTCCACGTGGAGGGCGGTTACGAAGGAACGCGGAAACTGCTCGGACTCCCCCGGCCACCGACCGCGATCTTCGCGGGCAGCGATCTCCAGGCGCTGGGCGCCCTGGAGGCGGCCCGCGTCAGCGGTCTGCGTGTCCCGCACGACCTGTCCGTGGTCGGCTACGACGACGTACCGGTCGCGCGCTGGTCCAGCCCGGCGCTCACCACGGTGCACCAGCCACTGCGGCAGATGGCCGAGGAGGCGACCCAGATGCTGCTGCGCATGCGGGCACAGGAACCCGTGACGACCAGGCTCGAACTGGCCACCAGCCTCGTCGTCAGGAAGAGCACGGCCCCACCCCGCGACTGACCGTCGGCCGAGGACGCCTTACTGCGCGTTGCCGACCGATACGCGACGGGGCAGCAGCACGGCCAGTGCCGGTACTGCCACGAGGAGCAGCCAGGGGGCGGCGGGCGGGAGGCCCGTGACGCGGAGGGAGCCGGTTCGCCGTCGCCGGGCCACCACTGATGACGTTTTCGAGCCGGAGCAACCACCCAACGAACCGTTGGTTCGCCGTCACCGGCCCGGACTGCCGCCGCCTCCGGAGGTCTCCCTCATGACGTAGACCCTCGGAAGTTGCGATTTGCTGTGCTGCGGAAGACCCCGAACCCGCCCTCGTCGCCCGGATCTGCACGTGGTGATGTGCTGTGCGTTGTGCACTGTTACCTGTGCGCGGTGCTGAGCTGCACTGTTGGTGGGGAATCGAACCCCAGCGTTGCTCTTCACGCGCCAGGAAGGGCCGGAAAACCGCCGGCCCTCGGTGTGTGCACGCCTCCGAAACGCCTACCTGCTCCGCATCGTCCTGCCCTGCTGGGAGCGCTCAGTCCAGCAGATCGGCCTCCCAGTTCTTCCGCTGGATCCGCACATCGATCTCACGGATCTCCCGTGCGAGGTCGTCTGCCTGACCGCGCAGTTCCGCGACCGGAAGCGCGGAGAGCATCATCAGCTCAGAGCGGAGCTGCCGACCGTACCCCCGCTCGCCCGTACCTGCTGCCGCATCCGCCGCCGCAGTGACCACCGAGTGACGCAGCCGCAGCACGTCCCGGCGCGCGAGCGCGTCGGTGAGCGTACCGTCCTCCCCCATCTCCACCGCGGCGTTGGTCCGGTTGATGCGCCGGATCAACGTCTCGAGGGAGTCCATCACCTCACCGGCCTCGGCCAGCAGCAGAGCCGCATCCTCAGCAGGCGTCTCCCCCTCCTGGTAACGCGCACTGCTCACCACGCGTGCGCGCAGCTGTTCCACGCGCCGCGTCGCCTCCGCCCGTTCTGCCAGCGCCTCAGCAAGCTTCACTGTCTCCACCTCCCATCCGCCTGAATCTCGCACGAGCATACGAATGCGAACGCCGCAGACGCACCAGGTTTTTATTCCGAACCCGAGGTCGGCCGACTGCCGGAACGAGAACGCCGGGCCTGTACTGCCCTGCGTCAGCGGATACTGGCCGACGCGGACTGGGACTCGGTTCAGCGGAGTACCGGACGGCGGCTGGTCTGCACGTGGCGGTGGCCGGTGCGGTCGTCACCGGCGTTTTCCTTCTTCTTTCACTGTGGTTCCCGGCCGTGGTGGGGGGCGAGTACGGACAGCAACTGCCGGGTCTCCACCAGCAGTTCCCCGCTGACCGCGGCAGCGGGGCCGGTCTCCTGGCCGAAGGCGTCGGCCAGGCTGTCGTAGTAGCGCCAGGCATCCTGCGCGGCCTGTTTCCGCCGTTCCCGGGCCGACTTCTCGTCCTCGTCCTGGTCGAACAGACCGGCTTCGGCCGCGCAGACCTCGGCCGTCCGCTCGGCCAGGACCGCATACCGGTCCAGGAACGCGGGGGCGGGGCGGGCGAGGTCGCTGTCCTCGCCGGTTGTCCTGGCCAGCGTCCGGCTGATGACCGTCAGGTGTTCGGTGATGTCGTGCCAGCGGGTGTCCTCCGACTCCGGCGGAGGCTGCGGGCTCCTCCGGCGCAGATTCCAGGCGGGGTTGAGACGCAGGCTCTCGTTGGTCCACTGGCGTGCGTCGGCCAGCGAGCGCAGGATCGGCTGGAGGCGCCGGGCGCGGTCCCGCCACTCCTCTGCCTCGGCCGATCCCCACTCTTCCCGCAGCCCGTCGGCCATGTGCCGCAGCAGATCGGCACTGTCGCGCGGCAGGCGCTGCAGCTGGTCGTACACGGAGCGCAGATGGATGGGCGGGAAGACGAAGGCGTTCACGCTGATGCCGATGACGGCGCCGATGCAGGTCTCCAGCAGCCGGTGGCCCACCTCGGTCAGCGAGTACGCGCCGTAGGTGATGACGAACAGCGCCGTCGTCGACCCGTAGATGCCCTGCGCGCCGAAGCGGCGGTAGGTGCCCACCAGGGCCAGCACCGGCAAGGCAATGATCATGGCGCCCAGCGTGCTGCCACCGGCCAGGGCCATCGCGAGCGACGCCCACACCGCACCGACGACGATCACGGAGATCTGCTGCAGGCCGGAGCGCAGGGAACGGTAGACCGTGGCGTCGACCAGCGCGAGCGCCGTCCACGGCGCCATCAGCGCCAGCGGTGCCTTCAGCCACCACCCGGCCAGCGCCCACGCGGCGATCGCGGCACCGGCCATCTTCAGCGCCTGCACCATCGTGTCGCGCTCCGGGCCCGTACCGCGTATCGCATACCGGACCGTACGCCCGACCGCTGCCGCCTCCCAACCCAGCCATCGCCACCCCACCCGGAGCTGCTCCCGCACTGTCACTCGCACCTCTTCCCGCTGTACTTGCCTGGTTGCTTCACTGGAACCAGCGGTTGCTGAATCCCGCAGGTGAGTACCCGGCTGCAAGCTGTGTCATCAGCGAGGAGTCCATTCATCAGACGAGCGCCGGAGGAGGAGAAGGACGCTCGTCGAGTGTGCGGCGGCGAACTGACGAATCGTCTCGGGAAGATCGGCACGATCACCGCATACTGTGAGCGTGTCGCCCACAACAAGGGCCCGGATGCAGTCAACAACACCTGAGCGCGGCCGAACTACGAGGATGCGGCGGAATGCAGCACTGGAGTAAGGAAAGCCTCGCGGGCCTTCAAGCGTCTCTGGTCCACGAGATGTTGCGGTTCACCGCACCGGCACTCGGTGCGACGGGCCCTCTGGTACGAGGGGTGCTGCCACCGCCTGAGGCACCGGGAGTGGGCAGGGTGGTCGTCTGGGACGGCAATGATCTCGCCAGCTCGGTGGCCTACGACCTCCCTTTGGTCGGCCGCGACGGCGACAACGTACCGCCTGACGAACTGTCAGTGCTGCTGCGTCGCATCGTGTGGCAACGGGTGCACGGTCGGCCGACCACACCCACGCCCGCGCTCCCTCGCGAGGCGCATGGCATCTCCGTCGTATCCGTCGAGGAAGCGACACGCTTCCTCGAGGAAGGGCCGGTCTTTCACCTCACCGATGCGCTCCACGCCGCGGTGGCCGCCCTGTGCCCGCCCGTCGATGAGGACGAAGAGGAGCTACGACTGCGCGGTTTCCTTCTCCTCGACGAGCGGTCCGTACGCTTGTACGTGGATGGAGACGGCCTGCCCGGCGTGGTCGGTCTCGATGTCGCTCTTCGGGATGAGAACGGAGCGGTCACCGTCGGCATCACCGGGCTGGCCACCGCCCTGCCCACGCTGGTCTCCGGCGACCAGTTGAAGTACAACCCTTCGGACGCGGTGGATCGCTACTGCTCGGCCGTCTACGACCTGACACGCTGGTAGCAACCCGAATCGCACTGCCACATTCTGCACCCGCGTGTGCCGACTGCTCATCCGCTGAACGTCCACGCCACCGAGTCGTCGGCGGCGACGAGGACGCCGTACACGAGCAGGTCGCCGAGTCCGAGTCCGAGCCCCGCCAGCGCGGGGAAGCGGCGGTCGGTGGAGCGGGACAGCGCGAGGCTCGCCAGGACGATGGCGACCGGCCCCAGGATCAGGTTCATGACCAGCAATCCGATGAGGCCCATGACGAACGAGGCGACGGCCATGCCGTTGGCGTCGCGCAGTCCGGTCCGCCGGCGGGCGGAAGCGGTGACCTCCATCATGAAGCGGTGACCTCCATCATTCGACTTCTTCGAGTCATTGGTGCCGGTGGCGGACACGCTCGCGTACGGCGACCACGAGCAGGCAGCCGCCGATGACGACGGCGGCCGGCAACGTGGCGGAGGGCGGCGCGTGCGCCGAAGCGCCCAGCAGACCTTCCGTCAGCAGGAGGCCGAGAAAGGGAAGAAGCATGCCGTGCCTCTCATCGCGGACTTCGGTGTCATGAGTACCGTTCGTGCTCTGCCACCCCGCGGGTACCCACTCGTCCCGGTTTCACCACACCACGCTCGTGCCCGCGCGTCGCAGCCGCGCCGAGAGGTGGTGCTGCAACGGTCGGCCGACCGCCGCCAGGTCGTGGACGAAGTCGAGGGTGTCCGCGTCGGTCAGGGTGTAGCGGCGGCGGGTGGCGTCGACCTCCTTGGCGGTGGGCGTGAGCGCCACCTGGTGGGTGGCGAGGTCGACCGCTTGGCTGTCCGCCCGGCCCACCAGCATCTCCGCGATCCCGGTGGGCTGGGTGATCAGCGCTTCCACCCGCCCCTCGGGCTGCAACCGCCACCAGCCGCTCTCCCGGGCCGCCGGCCGCAGCGGTGCACCATCGGCGTCCAGCAGCCAGGCCCGGGCCTCGTAGGCGAGGAAGGGCCGGCCGTCGTGGCTGAAGGTGACCTCCTGCGCGTACGTGAAGTCCTCGGCGAGCGTCGGATACTCACCGCTCCCCCGTCCGGCCCAAGTGCCCAGCAGCCCGGCCACCGGGGCGAGCAACGGGTGCGGCGCAGGGAGGCCGTCCGGGTCGAGGGCGTCGGGGTACGGAAGCTGCCGGGTGGGGTCGGACATGAGGGGTGCTCCTGGGTCGAGGCCGGTGCCGGGTGGCAGCCTAGGGGCTCGGCGGGCGGCAGGCCGCGCCGCGCCGGGCGACGCGGCCAAATGCCCCCGACCAACCATGTCGTGGGGAATCAGCGAGGTGCCGTGGCGCGTCGTCGGGTGGCGGCCAGGATGCCGAGAGGCAGCAGGGCCGCCAGGAGGAGGGCGAGGCCCGTCATGGAGGGACCCTTCAGCCCCAGCGCGGAGCTGAAGGCCACCCCGCCGAGCCAGGAGCCGACGGCGATGCCGACCTGGAAGGAGGAGGTGGCCAGTGCCATGGACAGCGCACGTCCGGGTCCGGCGATGCGGACCACCTCCCCCACCAGGATCGGGTTGGTGGACATGCCGGCGGCGCCGAGCAGAACGACCAGGGCCACCGCGGCGATGCTGCTGGTCGCCCACAGGGTGATGGCGCCCAGCAGCGCGGCGGTGACGGCGGCGGCCGGGATCAGCGTGGCGTAGGTTCGGCGGTCGCCTCGGCGTCCACCGAAGACGGTGCCGGTCAGTGCGCCGGCGCCGTAGCCGAGCATCGCCAGCGGCACCGCGGTCTGCGGGAGACCGGCCCGTTCGGTCAGCAGTGGGGCGACGTAGCTGTAGGCGGCCATGATGCCGCCCTGTACGAGCGCGGTGGCGAGGTAGACCAGCCACAGACGGGGTGCTTGAGGGCGCCGAGCTCGGCGCGGGCGGTGGTGCCGTCGGCACCGGTGTCGGCGGACAACTGGCGGCCGATCACGCCGGCAGCCGCCAGGACCCACGAAAACAGCCCCGAAGACCAGGTAACAGACACGCTGGAGAGGGGTAATGCCAGGGGCTCCCTCGTTCCGAGAACCGTGCGAGGGGACGTGGCGACAGTGCAGGAAGCGCCGCAGCAGGGAATGGTGCGGTGACACCGGCCGAAACGGGCCGTGATGGGGCCACGGAGGATGACATCGCGCGAGAGGGAGGCCGGGCCCGGCGTCAGCGCTCGGTACCGGCCTGTGCGGCAGGCGTGTCCTGGTCCTGGGAGGCTGCCCAGCCGGCCAGCAGTTTCAGGGCGTCTGCGGCCGGTGTATCGGGGTCGGCACTGTAGACGGTGATGGACAGCCCGTCATCGCCGGGCAGCTCCAGAGTCTCGTGGACCGGTTCCATCTCGCCCACCGCCGGGGCATGAACCGTTTCGTTCCCGCCGTAAAGACATGCACGTCGTGCGCGCCCCACATGGTGCGGAAGGCATCACTGCGGGTGGACAGCTCTCCGATCAGATTCGACAGCTCGCGGTCGTGCGGGTTCTTGGCGACCTCAACGCGCAGCACTCCCACTCCTTCGCGGGCCACGCGTTCCCACTCGGGGTAGAGCCGGGTGGCCCGCGGATCGAGGAAGACGAACCGGCAGGTGTTGACCGGCTCCTGCTCGAACACCTCGAAGTGCAGGGGCGAGTGGATTGGCCGCGAGGATGTCCATGCGGTAGTTGCGCACGTACGCCGGCTGGTCGTTCAGGCCCTCGATGATGCGCAGCACGCTGGGCCGCACGGCGGCCTTCTTGCCGCGACGCTGGACGCGGGTCCTGCCGGCATTGCCGGCACGGGACAGTGCGTACAAGTGCTCCCGCTCGGTGTCATCGAGCCGCAGAGCCTGGGCGAGGGCGTCCAGGACGCTGTCGGAGGCCCCGCCGAGATTGCCGCGCTCCAGCCGTGTGTAGTACTCGACACTCACCCCGGCGAGCATCGCGACCTCACTCCGGCGCAGCCCGGGCACCCGCCACTGCCCGTACACCGGGAGGCCCGCCTGCTCAGGCGTGATCTTGTCCCGACGGGATTTCAGGAATGCACGGGTTTCACTGCGCTTGTCCACGTCACCAGCATAGGAGCGGAGCGTCCAGCGAGCGGGTCCCTGCTGGTACACCCCTGGTCAGAGGCTCCCTCGCCACCGCCGGCCGCGTTTCGCTGGACAGCGAGGCCCTCACCGGGCTGCCCCGCTCGGGGTGCGTCCACCGGTACTGGCGCGGGCTCCTGCTCCGGGTGAGGGACATCGGGCTCGACACGACGCGTGTGTGAGCCGGATGAGGCGCAGCCGCGCTGGGCCGGACTGTCCTCGGCCCGGCATCGCGCCGGCGGAGCGACCGCCCCGGCTGCGCCGTACACCCGACTCTGCGTACGAGAAAGGTCACGGACATGAAGACCAGGACCATCGGCTCGCTGGAGGTCTCCGCCACCTGTTGATCACGGCGCCAGGTCGAGAAACTCCCAGTGGGATCGGGGTTGTGCACCGCTGAGCCATTTTCCGCAGTTCTGCAGGACCATCGGGCTCGAGGTGATGTGCTGGGTGCCTGTGCCGAGATCGCGCAGGAACCGGTCGATCGGCCCGCGCCGGATCGCCGCCGTCCCTGCCCAGCGGTGCACCGTCCGGCCCACGTCCTGCACGGTCCATGTCGCGTGGTTGAGCGCCAGCCTGAGCAGCGTGTCCTGCTCGGTACTCAGCAACTCACCTGTGTCCAGAGTGGCTTCGATACCGTGCCATACCTCCATCACCCACGCCCGCGCCGAACGAAGCTTGGCTTCGGCGGTCGCGTACTCCGCGTGGAACTGTGCCGTGTCGACGGCGGCGTTACGCGTGCCGGACTTGGCCGCGGTGACCAACTTCAGTTCATCGAGCAGGCGCCGCCCGACACCGAGCGCCCAGCCGGTGTGCCCGATTGCGGACATGTTGACCAAGCCGAGGCGGTAGATCGCGCCACCGTTGGCCGGGGTGGTCGTGGTGGCGAGATAGGTGTGCGTCGCCGGGACGTACACATCGGCGCAGTGGTAGTCGATACTGTGCGTCGCACGCAGCCCGAGCACATCCCAGTTGTCGACCAGTTCCACCTGCGACTTCGGCATCGCCAGCACCCGCAGCTCCCCGGTGCCCTCGACCTGGATCGCACTGTGGATATGGGTGGCGTGCGCCATGCCGGAGGCGAACTGCCAACTGCCGCTCACCAGATAGCCATCCTCGACGGGGACGGCCCGTCCGGGCCGGGTGCCGTGCCCGGCCAGCAACGCGTAATCCCCGCGCGCGACGTCCGGGAACAAGTCGGCGGCCGCAACGGCATCGAGATAGGCCGCAGTCGTGCCGGTCATCAACTGCAGCGCCATCATCGTCCAACCGGCCGCGGCATCGTGGTAGCTGACCCGCTCGACCGTCTCGATCAGTTGACGTGGGGAGAACTCGTGGCCGCCGAGGTTCCGCGCCAGTGCGGCCCGGATGATCCCAGCGTCCAGCAATGCCTGCGCGATGCCCTCGGTGAGTCTGCCGAGCCCCTCGGCCGCGTCCGCGTTCGCCTCCAGCGCCCCGCCGAGTGCGTCGATCCGCTCGAGCATCGCGGGACATTCCGGGCTGACATGTAATCCGGCCGAGACCGCCATGGGTGGTCGCTCCTCGCTATCAGTATCAGTACTGAGTCAGCGTCACTTTAGCGAGGGGCCGTACCATTCCCCAGACCGCCGTTGCCCATCCCGAGCTGCCGGGCGATAACCCGTTGGCTGCGGCCAGTGGCTGTATCAACTCGCCGTCGGCTGCGTACGCATTATCTGAAAATCGTGTGGAGTGGGGCACCGAGCTCCCTACGATGCACTGCATCAAGCCATTCGGGGCCGATACATTCCGTCGTTGGCCCGAGCGGCCCTTGTCGTCGCAGAGTCGGCCCACAGAAGGAGGGCGCCATGGCGCCATATGACTTGACCGGGCGAACGGCGCTGGTGACAGGCGGTGCGCAGGGGTTGGGAGCCGGGATGGCCGAGGCGCTCGCCCGCGCCGGCGCGGCCGTCATGATCGGCGATGTGCAGAAGGAGGCCGGCGGGGAGACCGCGGAGTCACTGCGGGAGTCCGGTGCCACAGTGGAGTTCGTCCCCCTCGATGTCGCCGAGGATGCGAGCTGGGAGTCGGCCGTCGGTCGGACCGTCACCGCGCTGGGTGGCCTGGACATCGTCGTCAACAACGCGGGAGTGCTGGCCTCAGGGCTGATCGCCGACCTCGAGCGCCAGGCGGTCCGCGAGATGCTGGAGGTGAATGTCCTCGGGGTCGCGCTCGGTATCAAGCATGCCTTCCGGGCCATGCGCCCTGGTGGGCCGGCCGGGGGTGGCGGTGCGGTCGTCAATGTCTCGTCGGTGGCCGCGACGGTCCCCTTCCCCGGCATCGCGGGCTACGCGGCGACCAAGGCCGGAGTCGACCGGCTGACCCGCGTGGCCGCGCTGGAGTCCGGCAAGCTCGGCTACGGCGTGCGGGTCAACTGCGTCTATCCGGGCCTGGTACCCACCGCGATGGGTATCCAACTCGCCCGGGACATGGAGGAGCTGGGGCTTTGGCCCAGCGCGGAGGCGGCCGTCGGCGATGTCATCGGGCTCACCCCGCTCGGTCGGCTCGGTGAGGTCACCGACATGGCCGATGCGGTGGTCTTTCTCGCCTCCGACGCGGCCCGCTTCGTCACCGGCGCGGGTCTGCCGGTCGATGGCGGCATGGGGATGTAGAGGAACATGTGAACGGTAAAGCGGCGTATGAGCGGCCGGCGCGGAATGGCGTTCGGTCGAGGGTCCGGGTCGTTCCTTGAGGTCCGGGCGATACATCGGCTGATCGAGCTGGAACGGCGATGAAGTCTCCCCGGGACTATTCCTGGTACTTTCCCGCAGCGGCAGGTGCGGGTGCCGCAGCCATTCTCGGCACGCTCGCACGTGAACCTTCCGACACCGTGATGGCCGGTGCCTGCATGGCGCTGGTAGCGGCGTCCTCCGGCGTTTCCGCGGTGATACTCCGTCGCCGGGGGCGGGGCCTCAGTGCGCTGCGGGCGGTGGCGGAGACGGTCCAGCGGGAGATGCTGCGACCGCTGCCGGACCGGCTCGGGGGACTGCGTACCGCGGTCCGCTACGAGGCCACGCAATCCGGGGCGCTGGTCGGTGGGGATGTCTACGACGCCGTCCATACGCCTTTCGGTGTGCGGCTGTTCATCGGTGACGCGATGGGCAAGGGCCTGTCGGCGGTAGGGACCGCCATGGATGCCCTCGGCGCCTTCCGTAACCTGGCCCAGCGCGAAAGGCGGTTGTCCGCGCTGGCACAGCGCATGGACTCGGTCCTCGCCGTCCGGGACGGCGGCGTGGACTTTGTCAC
Source organism: Streptomyces ochraceiscleroticus (assembly GCF_000720485.1). Taxonomy (GTDB): domain Bacteria; phylum Actinomycetota; class Actinomycetes; order Streptomycetales; family Streptomycetaceae; genus Streptomyces; species Streptomyces ochraceiscleroticus. The sequence goes on from NZ_JOAX01000004.1 coordinate 294,086, forward strand.
CGCCTTGTTGATCGAGGTCGCCGACGGGAGTGACAGCGCCGAGCTGGTCTGCTGCGGCCACCCGCCACCGCTGCTGATCCGCGCCGGCCGAGCCACCTTCGTGGACGTTCTGCCGCCGTCGCCACCGCTCGGCCTCTTCGGCCTCCAGAACGACTGGTGCCGGGCGGGCACCGTACCGCTGGCCGACAACGACCGGCTGCTGCTCTACACGGACGGCGTCACCGAAGCCCGCGACGCCAAGGGGGACTTCTATCCCCTCGCGGAGCGGGCGGCGGTGCTGAACGACGACGATCCCGGAACCTTCCTCGACGTCCTCACTGCCGACCTCATTCAGTACTCGATGGGCAAACTGCACGACGACGCCGCGCTTTTGCTCATCGACTTCGGAGAGATTCGTGCACGTGCGCGCCAAGCGTGGGCGGAAAGTTGTCAATCGCCTCGGAAGAGTGCCACCAGGCCCATACGGTAGGGCCCCATAGGGGGCGTGCCGGTGGCCGTGCCCATCCCTGAATAAGGCGTCCATATCACTGAGGTGAGTCGGCTGTGGCTGGCGGTCTGCCTACGGAAAAGCCGGGCTTCATCGGACGTAGCCGTGAACTCGCCGCCCTGCGGCAGGCGTGGAAGCGTTCCCGGTTGGTGACACTGACCGGGATCGGCGGTGTCGGGAAGACCCGCACCGCGCTGCGCGCCGCCGCCGAGATTGCGGGCGACTTCCGCGATGGAGCCTGGTTCGTCGAGCTCTCCGGGCTCCAGGACAGTGAGTTGCTGATGCACGCGGTCGCCAGGGTGCTGTGCCCCACCGACCACACGACCCGGCCCATGGAGGAGGTGCTGGCCGATCACCTCAGCACCAAGCATCTGCTGCTCATCCTCGACACCTGCGAGCACCTCGTAGACGCCTGCGCGGACCTCGCGGACCTGCTGCTGCGCGCCGCCCCCCGGCTACACCTTCTCGTCACCAGCCGGCAGCCTCTCAGCATCCCCGGCGAACAGGCATTCCTGCTGGAACCGTTGCCCGTCACGGAAGACGCGGTCGCCCTGTTCGCGCAGCGCGCCCTCGCCGCTCGTCCCGGCTTCACGCTGGCCGGCCGCAACAGGGCGACCGTGGAGCGGATCTGCACGCGGCTCGACGGCATTCCGCTCGCCATCGAACTGGCAGCCGGGCGACTGCGGACCGAGAGCCTCGAGGATCTCCTCGACCGCTTGGACGACCGCTTCCAGCTCCTCGTCAACGAGAAAACCCTCGCCGAGAAGGCCGCCGGCGATCCGGGCGGCCCGCTCCACAGCGCCTTCCGCCACGACACGCTGCGCACGGCGATCGGCTGGAGCCATGAGCTGTGCCGGCCGCACGAGCGGCTGCTGTGGGCCCGGCTCTCCGTATTCATCGGCGACTTCTCCCGCACGGCCGTCGAGCGCGTATGCGGTGACGACATTCTGGAGAAGGCGGAGATCGGCGATCTGCTCACCGGGCTCGTCGAGAAATCGCTCCTGGTCCGGGAGAGAGGACCGGACGGCGAGCGGTTCCGACAGCTCGACACCGTACGTGCGTACGGCGCCGAGTGGCTGCGGCGCCTCGGCGAGGAACTACCCCAGCGCACCCGCCACCTCGACTGGTGTCAGGCGTTCGCCGAGCGGGGTGAACGGAACTGGTTCGGCCCGGGTCAGGCCGCCGTCTTCCACGCCACCCGCCGCGAGCACGCACAGCTCTTCGCCGCCCTCGACTTCGCGCTGTCCACTCCGGGCCACGAGCAGGCCGGGCTGCGGCTCGCCGGAACACTCTGGTTCTACTGGGTCGGCTGCGGTCTGCTCGGCGACGGCCGCTACTGGCTCGACCGTGCCCGCGCCCTCGGGTCCGGTCCCACCCGCGAGCGGCTCAAGGTGCTCTGGGTGGGCGGGTATGTCGCCATCCTCCAAGGCGACTCGGAGGCGGCCCTGGCCATGCTCACCGAGTGCCGGTCGCAGGCGCTGCGTACCGGCGACGACACAGCGTACGCGTACGCCACCCACCGGCTCGGCTGTGCCGCACTGATGCGGGATGACCATCGAACGGCGCAGGAATTCTTCGAGACCTCACGCAGCCGTTACGCCGAACTCGGTGAGCTCAACAGTAATGTGATGATGGCTCAGGTCGAACTGGCCATGGCCCTTGCCTTCCAGGGCGACCTGGAGGCCGCCGTCGGCCTCTGCGCGGAGGCCCGCTCCATCTGCGAGTCGCACGGCGAGCGCTGGGCCAAGGCATACGCCCTCTACGTCCTCTCCTATGCGGCCTGGACCACAGGACGGTATGAGGAGGCCGCGGAGCTGGCGCAGGAGTGCCTGGTCATCAATTACGAGTTCCGCGACCTGGTCGGCGTGGTCCTGCCCATCGAACTCATCTCCCTGTTCCGCGCCTCCAGCGGACACAGCTTCCCGGCCGCCATGCTGCACGGCGCGGCCCGGCGCATCTGGCGGAAGGTCGGGCTGCCCCTCTTTGGATCCGCATACTTCAACGCCCCGCACGAAGCGGCCGTTGCCCTCGCCCGGAAGGCCCTGGGTGACGATCAGTACGCAGCGGCCGTGGAAGGCGGTATCCGGCTCCCTCTGGGCGAGGCGGTCGCTTCGGCGCTGGTCGAGGTGGACCAGCTGCTCCGGAAATCCGCGCCGGAGATGCGATTCCCGTAAGGCGGCTTCCGGGAACTCCGTCGACAGGTCGGCCGCGCCGGCAGCCGACTGTTCATCGACAGGTCGGCAACCTCGACGGCTGCTGCGACGACTACAGCGTGCAGTAGCACCCAGCATTCGAAGAGGAATGGGGAGACGAGGATGAGACGATCAGTAGCGCTGCGACTTCATGCGGCGCTGGCCACGATGGCGCTCGCGGCCGCGGCCGGGGTGGCTCTGGGGGCACCCGATGCCTCGGCGGCGACCACCGGCGCCACCGGCTACGCGAGCCAGAACGGCGGAACCACCGGCGGTGCGGGCGGGCAGACGGTACGGGCCACCACAGGGACCGCGATCCACACGGCCCTGTGCAACCGGGCCAGCAGCAGCACTCCGATCACCATCCAGGTCGAGGGCACCATCAATCACGGCAACACCTCCAAGGTGTCGGGCGACAGTTGCAACACCGCCGACGGCGTGATCGAGCTCAAGCAGATCAGCAACGTCACGATCATCGGGGTCGGCAATGGCGCCGTCTTCGACCAACTGGGCATCCACATCCGGGAATCCAGCAACATCATCATCCAGAACGTGACCGTCAAGAACGTCAAGAAGTCGGGCTCCCCCACCTCCAACGGCGGGGACGCCATCGGCATGGAGAGCGACGTCCGCAACGTCTGGGTCGATCACACCACGCTGGAAGCGTCGGGCGGGGAGTCGGAGGGATACGACGGCCTCTTCGACATGAAGAACAACACCCAGTACGTGACCCTGTCCTACAGCATCCTGCGCAACTCCGGCCGCGGTGGCCTCGTCGGGTCCAGCGAGAGCGACGTCTCCAACGGCTACATCACGTACCACCACAATCTGTACGAGAACATCGACTCGCGTGCGCCGCTGCTGCGTGGCGGCGTCGCGCACATGTACAACAACCACTACGTGAGCCTCAACGAGTCCGGGATCAATTCCCGGGCAGGGGCCCGCGCCAAGGTCGACAACAACTACTTCGAGGACTCCAAGGACGTCCTGGGCACCTTCTACACCGACGCGGCCGGTTACTGGCAGGTCAGCGGCAACACCTTCGACAACGTGACCTGGTCCAGCCCCAGCGAGGAGAACCACCCCGCCGGCCCGAACCCGCAGTCCAACACCTCGGTCGGCATCCCCTACTCCTACGGCCTCGACGAGGCCGCCTGCGTGCCGGACATCGTGAGCCGGACCGCGGGAGCCGGCAAGGGACTGCAGGAGTCGAACGGCGACTGCTCGGCGTAGTCGCCGGCCGCAGCACCGACCGAGCCCTCACTGGAACCGACGGAACCCAGCGGCGCCGGCCTCGGCCTCGGGGTCGGCGCCGACGGTTCCGGCTCGGTCAAGCGAAGATCACGGTGCCCCTGACCAGGGGTTCCGCAGCCATGCCCGTCCTCGTCGTTACCGAGGGGTAGGCACACCACGGCTCTTGCTATAAAGTCCGTCAACAAGCCGACGCCGTTACCGCCGGTAATAGCAGCAGTGGATGAGGTACTTCCCGGACTCGACTGGAGGAGCCCCGCATGGCCATCAGCATCCCGCGGCCGGAGGCCCGGAACCGCACCCCCGAGACGCCCGCTGACGGCATCGCGCGGCGGCTGCTCGATTCGTCCGCGCAGCTCTCGTACGACCCGCTCACCGAGGTCGACTGGGAGACCCCGCTCGACGAGGGCTTCCACGGCGCCAGCCCGGAGTGGAGCACCCTGTACGGGACGGCGTACTGGAACGAGCTGACCGACGCGCAGCGCAAGGCGCTGACGCGGCAGGAGGCCGCCTCGGTGGCCAGCACCGGCATCTGGTTCGAGATGATCCTGCAGCAGATGGTGCTGCGGGACATCTACGCCAAGGACCCCACGGACGACACCTTCCAGTGGGCGCTCACCGAGATCGCCGACGAGTGCCGCCACTCGATCATGTTCGCGCGCGGCGCGAAGAAGCTGCGGGCCCCGGCCTACCGCCCGCACCGGGCCGCGGTCGAACTCGGCCGGGTCTTCAAGACCGTCGCGTTCGGCGAGGCGGCGTACGCGGCGATCCTGGTCGCCGAGGAGGTCCTCGACGTCATGCAGCGCGACTGGATGCGCGACGAGCGGGTCGTGCCGTTCGTCCGCACCATCAACAACATCCATGTCGTCGAGGAGTCACGGCACATGAAGTTCGCCCGCGACGAGACGCGCAAGCGCCTCGCGCGCGCCGGCCGGGTGCGTCGCCAGATCCACTCCCTCCTGATAGCCGTGGCGTCCTACGTCATCGTCACGAGCATGGTGAACCGGAAGGTCTACGCGAACGCCGGGCTGGACGAGGAACGCGCCCTCCGCGAGGCGAAGGCCAACGAGCACCACAAGTCCATGATGCGCTCGAGCTGTTCGGGCCTGATGGAGTTCCTGACCTCGGTGGGACTGCTCACCAAGCCCGCGCTGTACTTCTACAAGCGCGCCAACCTGATCTGACGACTGATCACACGACTGACCTGAACGACCTGATCTGACGACTTTCAGCCGAGCGGACGACATGGCCTTCGCGATCACCCAGACCTGCTGCACGGACGCCACCTGCGTGGCCGTTTGCCCGGTCAACTGCATTCATCCCACGCCCGATGAGCGGGCCTTCGGCAGTACGGAGATGCTGTACGTCGATCCGAAGGCATGCATCGACTGCGGCGCCTGCGCCGACGCCTGCCCGGTGGACGCCATCTTCCCGGTCGACAGCCTGACCGGCGGACAGCGGGAGTACGCCGACATCAACGCGGCCTATTTCCAGCAGTCGGAGCTGACGTCACAGGCGGAGCCGGAGACGGACGCGGAGGCGGGAACGCCGGCAGCCTCGGAGGCAGCCGACCACGGCCCGAACTTCCACGCCTGGGGCAAGCCGGCCTTCGAACGCATCCTGCCCTCGGACTTCCAGCCGCTCCGGGTGGCGATAGTCGGCACCGGGCCGGCCGGCATGTACGCCGCCGAGGACCTGCTGCTGAACACCCGGAGCGAGGTGACGCTCGTCGACCGGCTGCCGGTCGCCGGCGGACTCATCCGGTACGGAGTGGCGCCGGATCACCCGGCCACCAAGAAGATCGGCAACGCCTTCGCCCGTTTCTACGCTCATCCGCGCGTGCGCATGCACCTCGGCCTCGAGGTGGGCGCAAATGTCACGGCCGAGGAGCTCGCCGCACACCATGACGCGGTGATCTACGCCGTGGGTGCCGCCACGGACCGGCGGCTCGGCATACCCGGCGAGGACCGGACGGGCAGCATCTCCGCAACCACCTTCGTCGCCTGGTACAACGCGCATCCGGAGGTCGCACCGGACGCCGTCGACCTCTCGGCCGAGCGGGTGGTCGTGGTCGGCAACGGCAACGTCGCCCTCGATGTGGCCCGGATCCTGGTCTCCGACCCGGAGACACTGGCCGACACTGAAATCGCCCGCCACGCCCTGGAAGCGTTGCGCCGCAGCAAGGTGCGCGAGGTGGTACTGCTGGGGCGCCGCGGCCCGGAACACTCGGCGTACACCAGGTCAGAGCTGCTCGCCCTGAAGCACCTGCCCGAGGTGGACCTGCTCGTGGACGACCACGATCCGCGGATCGGGGCGACGATCGACGCCGCCGGGCCGATGGAGAAGGCGCAGGTACTGCAGGGCGTGGCGCGGGAGGCCGTCGACTGGACCGTGCCCGCGGAGGCGGCGGGACGGCGGCGCCGCATCGTGTTCCGCTTCCACTCCACGCCCGTGGAAGTGTGCGGGGACGACACCCTCCGCGCGGTGCGCGTCACCGGCGGCGCCGGGGAGCTGGAGATCCCGGCCGGCATGGCGTTGCGAGCGATCGGCTACCGCGGAGTGCCCCTGGCGGGGCTGCCGTTCGACGAGGTCACCGGGACCGTGCCGCACGAGCGTGGCCGGGTGACCGGCAGTCCCGGGACGTACGTCGTCGGCTGGATCAAGCGCGGACCCTCGGGAGGCATCGGCGCGAACCGCACGTGCGCGGCCGAGACGGTCGGCACACTGCTGGCCGACGCGGTGGCGGGCGCACTGCCCGCACCGACCGGCGGACCAAAGGCATTCCGCCGCCTCGCACGCCGCCGACGCCGCTGACGGCAGGGCTGCCCAGCACTGACCGCGCAAGCCAGGTCATTCGGGCCCAACGTTTTCTTGTTCAACTTATTGACCGACTTGGGTCACGCCCGTAGCTTTCCGAGGCGTAATGCGTTCAGTGCGTTCAGTAGTTGTATCCGCGTCGATGCACACTGAAAGGGCCGCCCATGCTCACCACTCGTTTACGCCGCGCGTGTACCGCCCTGCTGGCGGGCGCGCTGGTCGCGCTCGCCGCGCCGCAGGCAGGCGCCACCACACCAGTACCGGACACCGACACCGCCGTGCGTACCCAGCAGGGCTGGGTGCGGGGCGAAGCCACCGCGGCCGGGCGTCAGTTCCTCGGTATCCCGTACGCCGCGCCGCCTGTCGGTGCGCTGCGCTGGCGGGCACCGATGCCCGTGGCTCCCTGGTCCGGCGTACGGGACGCCACCGACTTCGGTCACCGTTGCGTCCAGTCCGCCGGCTGGGACCCCGGCTATGAACAGCCCACCCATACCGAGGACTGCCTCAACCTCAACGTGTACAGCCCCGCCGCCGCCCGTTCCGGCCGGAAGCTTCCGGTCATGGTGTGGCTGCACGGTGGCGGACTCACCGGCGGTGCGGGGGCCGATGTGGTCCCCGACGACTTCGCCGCCAAGGGATCGGTCGTCGCCGTCACCCTCAACTACCGCCTCGGCGCTATGGGGTTCCTCGCCACACCGGGCCTCGATGAGGAGGCCGGAGACCGCACCTCGGGCAACTTCGGCATGCAGGACCAGCAGGCGGCCCTGCGTTGGGTGCGGGCCAACATCGCGCGGTTCGGCGGCGATCCGGACCAGGTGACCATCGCGGGCGAATCGGCCGGCGGCCGCTCCGTCTGCACCCACCTCGCCTCGCCCACCGCACGCGGCCTGTTCCATCGCGCGATCATCCAGAGCGGCGCCTACAGCGACTGCGGCGCCCGTACGCGCCGTGCCGCCGACGCCGACGGCACGTCCTTCGCCGCTTCCGTCGGCTGCAAGGACCCCGCGACCGCCACGGCCTGTCTGCGCCGCAAGCCCGCGAAGGACATTCTCGCTGCTCAGGCGGGCCACGACTGGGGTCCGGTGACGGGTGGTTCCTTCCTGCCCGAACAGCCCGCCGCCGCCTTCGCGAGCGGTCGCTACGCGAAAGTACCGGTGATCAACGGCGCCAACCGCGACGAAGGCACCCTTTTCGCCTTCGGCAGCTACGACGCCCAGGGCACACCGCTCACCGCCGAGCAGTACCCGCAGGCCCTGCGCACCGCGTACGGCCCCGAAACCGGCGAGAAGGCCCTCGCCCGCTACCCGCTCGCCGACTACCCGACGCCGACGCTCGCCTACGCCGCCACCGTCGGCGACCAGCTGATGGCCTGCCCGGCGCTGCGCCTGGACGACCGCCTCGGCGCACGCACCCCGGTGTACGCGTACGAGTTCGCCGACCGGACCTCACCGCCCTTCGAGTCGCTGCGCAACCTCGGCACCGACTTCCCCTTCGGCGCGACTCACGTCAACGAAGTGCAGTACCTCTTCCGGCACTTCGGGCACGACGCCCCGCTCAACGCGGAACAGCGCGTACTGGCCCGGCAGATGACCGCGTACTGGACGGCCTTCATCCGCACCGGCACCCCGCACGTCGCCGGCCAGCCCGACCTTCCCGACCAGCGCACCGCGCCGGGACGCGCCCTCTCCCTGCGCACGGCGTCGGCGGGCGGCAACGCGGTGACCGCCACCCTTCACACCGACCACCTGTGTGATCTCTGGGACGGTGCAGGCCAGTAGCGTGCTGGTGACCGATATGCGGACACTCGCGCAGACGAATTCCGGTCAGTGCATACGATTCGCCGGTACGTCCCCGCACCGCACCGGAAGGCCCCCGTGAGCTCCACCCCTCCCCCGTCCGCCACATCGCCGGAGACGGCGTCCGGCGCGGTGCTGATCCGTTCGGCGGCCGATGTCTCCGATCTGGTCAACTCGGGCACGGCACGCGGCCGGCACGCCAGGATGATCGTGATCATCGCGCTCGGCGGCATCTTCCTCGACGCGTACGACCTGAGCTCCCTCGCGTACGGGCTGCCCGACATCACGAAACAGTTCGGGCTCAGCTCGGCCATGGCGGGGCTGGTCACCGCCTCGATCAGCGTCGGGTCGCTGCTGGGTGCGCTGATCGGCGGCTGGCTGGTGGACCGCATCGGCCGCTACCGGGTCTTCATGGCCAACATGCTGTTCTTCGTCGTCACCGCGCTGGTGTGCGCGGTGGCGCAGGACGCGTGGACGCTGATCGTGGCGCGCTTCGTGATGGGCATCGGCGTCGGCATGGACATCCCGGTCGCCATCGCGTTCCTCGCCGAGTTCTCCCGGCTGCGCGGCAAGGGCAGCAAGGGTTCGCGCACGGCCGCCTGGTCGCCCGCCTGGTACGCGGCGACCAGCGGCTGCTACCTGGTGATCATGCTGCTGTACTTCCTGCTGCCGGACGCGCAGCTCGGCTGGCTGTGGCGGTTCACCGTCGGCTTCGGCGCGGTGCCCGCGCTGGTCGTCCTGCTGCTGCGCAGGCGGTACATGAACGAGTCCCCGACCTGGGCCGCCGACCAGGGCGACCTGGAGGGCGCGGCGAGGATTCTGCGGCAGTCGTACGGTGTGGACGCGCGCGTCGCCGACGACGTGCCCGCGCGGGCGCCCCGCCCGCCTCGGCCCGGGCTCGCCTCGTACGCGCGGCTCTTCACCCCGCCGTACCGCGCACGCACGATCCAGTCCGTGACCGTCGGCGTGGCCGAGACCTTCGGATACAACGCGGTCGCGTTCGGGCTGCCGATCATCATCGCCACGCTGATGACCCAGGGCCCGCTGACCACGATCGCGTCCTCCTTCGCCCTGAACCTCGTCTTCGCCCTCACCGGCGGGCTGCTCGGCATCCGCTGGGCGTCGACGAAGGGCGCCTGGCCGATGATGACGCTGGGCTTCGCGATCCAGCTCGTCGCCATCACCCTGCTCGGGCTCATCGGGCAACCGTCCGGGACGGCCGTGGTGACGGCGGGGATCCTGATGCTCGGCGCCTTCATGTTCGCCCAGGGCTTCGGCCCCGGCGCGCACATCATGAGCTACGCCTCGCTGGGCTTCCCCACGTCGATGCGCGGCGTCAGCATCGGCTTCAACCAGGCCGTGCTGCGGCTCGGTTCGACGCTGACACTGTTCTTCTTCCCCGTCCTCAGCAGCGGCCTGGGCACGGATGTGTACTGGGTCATCCTCGCCGCGCCCGTCCTCGGCCTGACCGCGCTCCTCGTGAAGCGCTGGGAGCCGGTCGGCTTTGACGCGGACGCGGAGGAACGGGCCAGGCCGGCGCCGGAGACTGCCGCGCATTCCGGTACGGCCGAGCATTCCGGAAAGCACTGAGTCAGTTGCCGCCCTTCCGCCTCGGGGACTGCGTCGAGGCGCCCGGGTCGAGGGGCGGCGCTGATACGCCGCAGTGGTAGGCGCACGGGGTGCGCTCCTGGGCGCGCTCCGGGGCGCGGGACCGCACCGTGAACCAGGCGAGGACCGCGCCGGCGATCAGCAGTGCCGCGCAGAGGAAGAGGGACCGCCGGTAGCCGGCGGCGAACGCGGTGGGCGAGAGGTACGTTTCCGGGCCCATGCCGGCCAGCAGGGGCAGGGCCGCCACGGCGAGCAGACCGGCCGCGCGTGCCGCGGCGTTGTTGACGCCGCTGGCCAGTCCGGCGCGGGTGACGTCCACGGAGGCCAGGACGGTGGCGGTGAGCGGCGCGACCAGGAGCGCCATGCCGCAGCCCAGCACCGACACGGCGGGCAGGACCTCGGCGCGGTAGGAGGCATGGGTGCCGGCCCGCGTCATCAACAGCATCCCCGCGGCGCACAGCAGCGGGCCGACGACCAGCGGGATGCGTGGGCCGATGTGCCGGGCCAGTTCGCCGGAGCGGGCCGAGAGCAGCAGCATCAGTACGGTGGTGGGAAGCAGTGCGGTTCCGGCGGCGAGCGCCGAATAGCCCGCGGCCACCTGCAAGTACAGCACCGTAAGGAAGAAGAAGCCGCCGAAGGCCGCATAGACGCAGACGGTCACCGCGTTGACCGCGGTGAACTGCGGCAGTGTGAAGAGCCACGGCGGCAGCATGGGGTCGGGGTGGTGCCGCTCGACTTGAAGGAAGGCCACCGCGAGCAGCACGCCGGCGATCGCGGTGAGCAGCACGTCGGGTGCCGCGCCCCGGCCGGGCGCCGCGATCAGGGCGTAGGTCACCGCGCCGAGCGCCAGCGCACCCAGGGCTGCGCCGAGCACGTCGAAGCGGCCGTGCGTGGCGGGGTCACGAGTTTCGGGCACATGGCGGGCGGCGATCGGTACGCAGGCCACCGCCAGCGGCACGTTCAGGAAGAACACCCAGCGCCAGCCGGGGCCGTCCACCAGCCAGCCGCCGAGGAAGGGGCCGACCGCGGTGGCCACGCCGCCCAGGCCGGACCACGCGCCGACCGCGCGGGACCGCTCATCAGGATGGAAGACGGCCTGGATGAGGGCGAGCGAACCGGGGGTGAGCAGGGCGCCGCCGACGCCTTGGAGGGCCCGCGCCGCGAGGAGCACCGCGGCGTTGGGTGCCAGTCCGCACAGCAGAGAGGCCGCGGCGAACCACACCATGCCGATGAGGAAGATCCGGCGTCGGCCGTAGCGGTCGCCGAGGGCGCCGCCGAGCAGGATCAGGGCTGCCAGGGTGAGCAGGTAGGCGTTGACGGTCCACTGCAGGACGGCCAAAGGGGTGTGCAGGTCGGTGCCGATACGGGGCAGGGCGACATTGACGACCGTACTGTCGAGCATCGCCATGCCCGAGCCGAGGACGGCCGTGAGCAGGACCCAGCGGCCCTGGGCTGTCGCCATCCGTACAGTGCCGGGAGCTGCGAGGTTGCTCATAGGGTGAGCATGCACCCACTACGGCACGGAACCACCCGAACAGACGGGAAACGCTGAACACGTCGCACAACCGTGCATGAATACGCGTATGCCATCGTTCTCCCAGAGGCCGCCGACGGGTCGGCGGCGTGTCGTGGCCGCCGCGGCCCTGGCCGGCGTGCTGCCGGCCGCGGGCTGTGGCGGACCGGCCGGGCACGAGGGCCACGACGGCCACAGCGCCTCTCCGCAGGCACGTACCGCGGCGGCACGCGCGCTCCCCGGGATGCCGCCGGTTCTGAACCCGCGCGACCTGTACGCGGCGGACCGGCCGAACAAGCTGTCTCCGGTGGTCAGGGACTTCCCGTCGCGGGTGTACGTGCCCAACACCGAGTCGGACACCGTCAGCGTGATCGACCCCAGGACGTACAAGGTGACGAGGACGATCCGCGTGGGGCGGCAGCCGCAGCACGTGGTGCCCTCCTGGGACCTGAAGACCCTGTGGGTCAACAACGACCTCGGCAACAGCCTGACCGCCCTCGACCCCGCCACCGGGAAGAAGGGCCGCACGGTCGACACGCACGACCCGTACAACCTCTATTTCACGCCCAATGGCAGGTACGCGGTGGTCATGGCCTCCAAGGACCGCCAGGTGGTCTTCCGGGATCCGAGGACGCTGAAGGTCCGCAAGGCCCTCTCCGTCGACTGCGCCGGGGTCAATCACGCGGATTTCTCGCCCGACGGCCGGTACTTCATCGTCTCCTGCGAGTTCTCCGGTGAGCTGCTCAAGGTCGACACGGCGCGGATGGCGGTGATCGGCAAGCAGCGGCTGCCCCGGAAGGGCGCGATGCCGCAGGACGTGAAGATCTCCCCGGACGGCAGGACCTGGTACGTGGCGGACATGATGTCCGACGGGGTGTGGGTGCTCAACGGGGACCGGTTCACCGAGCCGAGGCTGCTGCACACGGGCGAGGGCACCCACGGCCTGTATGTGAGCCGGGACTCGCGGACGATGTACATCTCGAACCGGGAGGAGGGCTCGATCTCCCTGCTGGACTTCGACAGCGGCCGGCTCGTCGGCAAGTGGCACCTCCGCGGTGGCGGCAGTCCGGACATGGGCGGGCTGTCGGCCGATGGCAAGGTGCTGTGGCTCTCGGGGCGCTACGACTCCGAGGTGTATGCCATCGACACCCGGAACGGGCGCACACTGGCCAAGATCCCGGTGGGCCGCGGGCCGCACGGCCTCGCCGTCTATCCGCAGCCGGGCCGCTACTCACTCGGACACACCGGCATTTTCCGGTGATCACCGGCCACCCCCACCTAAACTTGCATGCGATATTCGCATTTAGCTAGGGTTCCGGCATGCGCCTGACGAAGTCCACCGATCTCGCGCTGCGGACGTTGATGTTCCTGGCCGTACGCGACACCGCGTCGACCGCGCGTGACGTCGCGCAGGCGATGCAGGTGCCGCATTCGCATCTGGCCAAGGTCGCCGCGCGGATGCAGCACCTCGGGGTCGTCGAAGGCCGCCGGGGACGGGGCGGCGGGCTCGCGCTCACCGCCACGGGGCGGACGGCGTCGGTCGGATGGCTGGTCCGGGAGCTGGAGGGTGTCGGCGATGTGGTCGACTGCGAGGGTGATCCACCCTGCCCCCTCGCAGGGGCCTGCCGACTGCGCAGGGCGCTGCGCGAGGCCCAGGAGGCGTTCTACGCCACGCTGGACCCGCTGACCGTGGATGACCTCACCGCCTCACCGGCCGGTCCGGTACTCCTCTCCCTGTCGAGCCCGTGAGCCACCGCTCGAGGCCCTGACCCGAGGATCTGACCCACCGACCGGACCCTGGCCCGAGACCCTGATCCGTCGCGCCGCCAGCGACGCTTCCTCTCACCCGTAAATACGCATCTCACATTCAGATTCATTCAGATACGGAGCCCCGTCATGCTCTCCCCCGCTTCGGCTGCCACCATCCGCGCCACCCTGCCCGCCGTCGGCGCGGCCATCGGAGACATCACCGAGCGGTTCTACGACCGGCTCTTCACCGCCCACCCGGAACTGCTGCGGGACCTGTTCAACCGCGGCAACCAGGCGGCCGGGACCCAGCGGCAGGCCCTCGCGGGCGCCATCGCCGCCTTCGCCACCGGCCTCGTGGAACACCCCGAACAGCGCCCGGACGCCATGCTCGAGCGCATCGCGCACAAGCACGCCTCCCTCGGCGTCACCCCCGGCCAGTACGAGGTCGTGCACACCCACCTCTTCGCCGCCATCGTCGAGGTACTGGGTGACGCGGTCACCGAAGAGGTCGCCGCCGCGTGGGACGAGGTCTACTGGCTCATGGCCAACGGCCTCATCGCCATCGAGGCCCGGCTGTACGCCCAGCACGGCGTGCTGCTCGGCGACACCTGGCGGCCCTGGGTGGTCACCGAGCGCACCCAGGAGACCGCTGACGTCGTCACCTTCCGCCTCCGCCCGGCCGACGGCGGCCCGCTGCCGACCGCACGCGCCGGCCAGTACGTCTCGGTACGCGTCCCGCTCGAGGACGGCGCCCGCCAGATCCGTCAGTACAGCCTCTCCGGCGCCCCCGGCAAGGAGACCCGCACCATCACCGTCAAGCGCGACGGCGAGGTCTCGGCCCACCTCCACGACCACGTGCGCGAGGGCGACCGGCTCGATGTGTCCGCCCCCTACGGCGACCTCGTGCTGCCCGACACCCGGACCCCGCTGCTCCTCGCGTCCGCCGGGATCGGTGTCACCCCGATGCTGGCCATGCTCGACCACCTCGCGGAGACCGACTACGCCGCCCCCGTGACCGTGGTGCACGGCGACCGCTCCCCCGCCGACCACGCCCTGCGCACCGAACAGCGGGCACTGGCCGGCAAGCTGACGGACAGCGCGGTGCACTTCTGGTACGAGAACACCGAGGACGCCGAGCAGGGCGACCGCGCCGGCCTGGTGGACCTCGCCGACGTGGCCCTGCCGGAAGGGGTGCAGGCTTACCTGTGCGGTCCGCTGCCCTTCATGCGGGCCGTGCGCACCCAGCTCCTGGAGCGCGGGGTGCCCGCCGCGGCGATTCACTACGAGGTCTTCGGCCCCGACCTGTGGCTGGCGACCGCCTGAGCCACCCCGCGTCCCGGTGCCGTACCGGAGTGGTCACTCGAAGGCGGCGGCCGCCTCCCGCAGGGTTTTCGCCACTGTCTCCGGCGCGTCCGGGCCCGGCGCGCCGGGGCGGTAGGTCACCGAGTGCAGCCGGCCGTCGTAGCGGAAGGCGCGGTGGCGCTCGTGGAGCGGCCAGGAGACCGGTGATTTGCGGTCGATGCCGACGCTGATGCCCTGGAACGGTGCCATGCCGATGAGCTGGTGCACACTGCCCGGCACCGGCCGCTCCGCGCCGTCCACGGTGAGCGAGAAACGCCAGCGCAGTCCCTCCTCGGCGGTGGCGGTGAGCAGGATGTCGCGGGTGCCGGGCGGTAGCGGCCCGGCATCCGTCTCGTGCAGCCGGCCGTACTCGTTGTAGGCGAAGTACAGCCGGCCGTCCTCGACGTAGAGGCTGTAGCCGCCGCCCTGGTCACCGTGCGAGACGAGAACGCCCTGGTCGCCGTCGGCGTACGACTCCAGGCGCACGGCGATCTCGAAGGAGCGGAAGGCGATCAGCCGGGAGGAGCGGTAGCGCTCCAGCTCGGGGGTGCCGGGCAGCAGCCGCAGCTCGCGGGTGTAGCGCTCGTCGGCGGGGTGGCGGTGGGCGAGCGCGCCACTGCCGTCGGGGAGCGGGAAGACACCGTTGCGCCAGGCGGCCTCCTCCCATGCGGCCGCCAACTCCTTTACAAGGTCCGGCCGTTGACCGGCCAGGTCATGGATCTCGGTGGGGTCGGTGCGAAGGTCGTACAGGGCCCACTCGGCGTCGTCATAGGGGGTGCCGGGGCGGTGCAGGGTGACCAGTTTGTGGCCGTCGCGGTAGTAGCTGCGGTTCCCGGTCATCTCGCAGTACTGCTCGGGGTGGGTGGAGCCGGCGGCCGGGTCGGCGAGGACCGGGGCGAAGCTCGCTCCGTCCACCTCCTGCAGGGGCACCCCGCGACGCTCGTCCGGGCGCGGGGTACCGGCGAGTTCGAGGAGGGTGGGGGTGATGTCCGTGACGTACTGGTACTGGGTGCGCAGCCCCCGTGCGAGGCGGCCGTCGCGGACGCCGCGCGGCCAGGACAGCACGAACGGTACGCGCACCCCGCCCGCGTAGGTGTGTCCCTTGTACAGGCGGAAGGGCGTGTTGGAGGCCATCCCCCAGCCTCGGGGATAGTGCACGAGGCTGCGCGGGCCGCCGATGAGGTCCGGGTCGCGGTCGACGTCCGGCTCCCAGTCGCCGGGCAGCCGCGGGTGGTGCACGAAGCGGCTGAAGTAGGAGCGGGTGCCCTCCGCGCCGCCCTCGCCGGTGCCGCCGTTGTCGGAGGTGAAGACGATGACGGTGTTGTCGAGTTCGCCGAGGGCTTCGAGGGTGGCGGTGAGGCGGCCGAGGTTCTGGTCGATGTTGTCGACCATCGCCGCGTACACCTCCATGTAGCGGGCGTAGCGGCGCTGTTCGTCCGCCGTGAGGGAGTCCCAGGCGGGTACGTCGAGTCCGGCCTCGCTGTTGCGGTCGGGCAGTGCGGTGCCGGGCGGGAAGAGGCCGGCTGCGATCTGGGCGGCGAAGCGCTGGTCGCGCAGTGCGTCCCAGCCCTCGTCGTAGCGGCCGCGGTGGCGGGCGATGTCCTCCTCCTTGGCCTGGAGGGGGCCGTGCACGGCGTTGTGCGCGAGGTAGAGGAAGAAGGGTTTGTCGGGGTCGTGGGCGCGCAGGCCCTTGATCATGGAGAGGGCCTGGTCGGTGAGGTCATCGGTGTAGTAGTAGCCCTCGGGCAGCTCGTCGATGTCGAGGGGGCTGTTGTCACGGACGAGCTGGTGCGGGTGGAAGAGGCTGGTCAGGCCCTCCAGGACGCCGTAGTAGCGGTCGAAGCCCTTCTGCAGCGGCCAGTTGGCGCGGTCGTCGGCGGCGTTGGAGGCCGAGTCGCGTACGAGATGCCACTTGCCGACGGCGTAAGTGGCGTAACCCTGGTCGTGCAGGAGTTCCGCGAGGGTGGGGATGTCCTCGGCGATCGTCATGCCGTAGCCGGGAAAGCCGGGGTCGGAGTTGGCCACGTGCGCGTAGCCGACGCGGTGCGGGTTGAGCCCGGTGAGGAGGGCGGCGCGGGCCGGGGAGCACAGCGGCATGGTGTGGTAGTTGGAGAGCCGTACGCCCTGGTCGGCGAGGTCGTCCAGGGTGGGAGTGGGGATTTCCGAGCCGAAGGGGCCGATGTCGCTGTAGCCCATGTCGTCGACAAGCACCACGACGATGTTGGGTGCGCCGGCGGGAGCGGTGCGACGTGCGGGCCAGGCGGGCTCGGACGCGGCGAAGGTGCGGGCGATGTGGCCGGGGAAGTCTTCGTAGGGGTCTCGGCGGGTGGTCACGGTGCGGGGATCTCCTGGGCGTGGGCCGGATACAGGCGGGCGAGTTCTTCGGCCAGCGCGGTGAGCTGGTCGGGGGCGGGGTGGCCGGTGACGGCGGCGAGCTGCAGCAGGGAGCCGCCGCCGCGTACGGTCAGCAGCTCGGTGTCGAGGAAGCCGGGCAGCAGCCTGCGCACCGCCTCGACGGCCGCCGGTGCGGACAACAGCTCCACCAGCGGGGTACGGAGGTTCAGCCGCCCCTCGGGGAACTGGTCGGAGCGCGGTGCCGGCAGCCGGGCGGCGTCGGCACGCTCGCGTTGCGCGGTGACCAGCAGGTCCTTCTCGGCGACCTCGGCCGGGTCTCGCGGTACACCGAGCCGCTCGTACTGGTCGTCGGGCGCGTCCCCCGCGCGCAGTTGCTCGACCAGGAGCCGCAGCATCCGCAGCTCGACCTCGTCGTCCGCGAGGGGGTGCTCCTGCCTGGGGTCGGTCTCCAGGTCGAAGAGGAGGGTGCCGAAGCGGGCCGGGCCCAGCAGCGGTGAGGTGCGGGCCTCGACACGGAGGGTGCGCACTCCCTTGGTGAAGGGGAACGGCTCGGCGAGGCGGATGTCGGAGAGTTCCTCGGGCGAGAAGCGGCCGCGGATGTGGGTGGGCATGAGGGTGTGCTCGTACAGCGGCTTATTGGTGTCGTCGTGGCAGGCGCGCATGTAGACGTAACGGCCGTCGGTGATGTTGACATGGCCGCCGAACATGCCGAACAGCGCTGATTCGCGCGGCAGTTGACTTGTCAGCGCCTCGCCGAGGGGGCGTCCCTGCATGTCGGGGGTGGGCGGGACGCCGAAGTACTCCAGCAGGGTGGGCGCGAGGTCGATGGTCTGCACGAGTCCGTCGTGGCGGCTGCCGGCGGCCTCCGGGCGGCGCGGGTCGTGCACGAACAGCGGGGTGTGGACCAACTCGTTGTACCAGGGCTGGACGACCTTGGCCCACCAGCCCTTCTCGCCGAGCAGGAAGCCGTGGTCGGTGCAGACGATGAGCAGGGTGTCGTCCCACAGCCCGTACTCGTCCATCGCGTCGAGGACCCGGCCGAGGGACCGGTCGCACATCGACAGCAGTGCGGCGTACTCGTACCGCGCGTGGGCCTGCTGTTCCTCGGTCTCGGTGACCTTCGTGTAGTCGGGCCAGTCGAAGTGCGGACCGTCGTAGTCGTGCGGGTAGAGGTCCTTGTAGTGCTCCTGGGTGAAGAAGGGCTCGTGCGGATCGAAGGTCTCGATCTGGACGAACCAGTCGTCCTCGGCGTGGTTGACGCGGAGGAATTCCAGGCCCGCGTCGAAGGTGAGGGTCTGCGGCTGCTTGGCCTCGGTGTCGAGGTACTGCCGGTTCACCCAGTCCTGCCGCCAGATCTCGCCACGGCCCGAGTGCAGGTCGCGCGGCGGCTCCGGGTCGGCTACCTGGCCCTTCCACGGGTCGCCCTCCTGGCCTCGGAAGAACTCCCAGGAGTTGTACCGGGTGTGGTAGGTCGCGCCGCCGTCCTCCCAGTAGTGCTGGTGGTCGCTGACGAGATGGGTGTACACACCGTGCTGCTTGAGGAGTTCCGGCATGGAGTCGTCGAACGGCTCCAGCGGCCCCCAGCTCCGGTGCAGGAAGTTGTGGCGCCCGGTGTGCAGCTCGCGGCGGGCCGGCATGCAGGGCATCGAGCCCGCGTAACAGTTGTCGAAGGTGACGGTGCGTTCGGCGAGCCGGGAGAAGTTCGGTGCGTGCGTCCAGTCGGCGCCGTAGGGCGGCAGCAGGTGCCGGTTGAGGCTGTCGAACATGACCATGACGGCCTTCACGGAGTGGTTCCTTCTTCCGTCGGGGGCTGCGGGAGGTCGCGGGCGCAGCGGAAGCCGCCGTGTCCGGTGGAGGAGTCGGGGGTATTGTGGGAGCGCGCCGCGACCCGGTAGCGGTGGCAGTACGAGGCGTGGCACAGGTAGGAGCCGCCGCGGATGACCCGCTCGCCGGGCGCGAAGGCGTCGGCGCACCACTCCCAGACGTTGCCCGAGGTGTTGTACAGGCCGTAGCCGTTGGGTTCGTACGCGGTGACCGGGACGGTGCCGGTGCGTCCGCCCGGCCGGTCGGAGCGGCGGGGGAAGTAGCCGAGCCAGGTGTTGCACATCTCGCGGCCGCCGGGGGTGAAGTCGTCGCCCCACGGGAAGCGGGCGCCGTCGAGCCCGCCACGAGCTGCGTACTCCCATTCGGCTTCGGTGGGCAGCCGCAGCCCCGCCCAGTCGCAGTAGGCAAGGGCGTCGGCGTGCGAGATATGGACCACGGGGTGGTCGTGCCGGTCGTCGACGTGCGAGCCGGGGCCTTCGGGGGCGTGCCAGACGGCGCCTTCGACGCCGAGCCACCACGGTGCGCCCGCCACCCGGCCGAGGACGTGTTTACGGGCGGTGGGCGCGAGGAGCTGGTGGAAGACGAAGGAGCTGCCGAGGCGTTCCGCATCGGTGGTGTAGCCGGTGGCGGCGGTGAAGGCGGCGTACTGGGCGTTGGTGACGGCGGTGGTGTCGATGGCGAAGGGCGCCACGGCCACCTCGCGGACGGGGCCTTCGCGGTCGGCCCAGTACCCCTCGCCGAAGGCATCCCCCATCCGGAAGGTGCCGCCGGGGAGGTCGGCCATGCGGTGTCCCGGTGGGGTGGCGGGCTCCGGCTTCCGCAGGGGTAGGGAAACGGGAGCCGCCGTGGCAGGTCGGCGCGGCGCACAACACGAGGCGGTGGCAATGCGTGCCGTCATACGACCACCCCCGGCGCGACGGGTACGGGCTCCGGGGCCGCCGCGAGCAGCGCCCGGGTGTAGGGATCGCGCGGGTTCTCGCAGACCTCGTCGGCGCTGCCGGTCTCCACGATCCGCCCGTTGTGCATCACGGCGATGCGGTGGCTGACCTGCCGGACCACCGCGAGGTCATGTGCGATGAAGACCAACGCGAGCCCCAGGTCGCGCTGCAGGTCGCCGAGGAGGTTGACGATCCCTGCCTGCAGAGAGACATCGAGTGCGGAGACGGGTTCGTCGCAGATGAGCACGGTGGGTTCGGGTGCCAGGGCGCGCGCGATGCCGATGCGCTGCCGCTGCCCGCCGGAGAAGGCGCGCGGGTGCCGGCCGGCCGCTGACGGGTCGAGACCGACCTGCCGGAGCAGCTCGGCGACCCGCTGTTCCCGTGCCCGACGGTCGCCGAGGCCGAGGGAGATCAGCGGCTCGGCCACGACCTGACCCACCGTCATGCGGGGGTTGAGGGAGGCGTACGGATCCTGGAACACCATCTGGACGGCCCGCCGCACCTCGCGCAACTCCGTGCGCGACGGCCGGGTGATGTCCTGGCCGCGCAGGCGCAGCGTGCCGCCGTCCGAGGGGTGCGCGTGGGCGAGAACCCTGGCCAGCGTCGATTTCCCCGAGCCGGATTCGCCGACGATGCCGAGGGTCTCCCCCGCCGCTAGGGTGAGGGACACCCCGTCCAGCGCGGTGAAGCCCTTCGTGCGCCCGGTGAGGCCACGGCCCCGGTACACCTTGCGGATGTTCTCGGCGGCCAGCACGGTGCCGCCGGGCGTCGGCCGGTCGATGCGTTCGGGCGCCGCGGGGCCGGACAGTGGTTCCGTACGCGCGGCGGCCGGCGGGCAGGCGGCGCGCACCCCGTCGTCAAGGGTGACGAGCCGGGGCCGGGCGGTGCGGCAGCCGTCCTCGGCGAAGGCGCACCGCTCCGCGAAGGCGCAGCCCTCCGTCGGCCGTGCGGGGTCGGGCGGGCTGCCGGGAATGCCGGTCAGCCGGGTGCCCGAGGGGGCGGAGAGCCGCGGTACGGCGGCGAGCAGCCCCGCGGTGTAGGGGTGGCGCGGCCGGGTGAGTACCCGGTCGGTGGGGCCGTCCTCGACGACGGAGCCGCCGTACATCACCAGCACGCGTGCGCAGGTGCGGGCCACCACGCCCATGTTGTGGGAGATGAGGACGAGTGCGGTGCCGGTGCGCCGGTTCAGGTCGGTGAGCAGGTTCAGGATCTGGTCCTGGACGGTGGCGTCGAGGGCGGTGGTGGGCTCGTCGGCGATCAGGACGTCCGGTTCGCCGGCGAGGGCCATGGCGATGAGGATGCGCTGGCGCTGGCCGCCGGAGAAGCGGTGCGGGTGGTCGTCGAGGCGCCGCTCGGGGTCGGGGATGCCGACCAGGCCGAGGAGTTCGGCGGCGCGGGCCCTGCGTGCGGCCCGGTCGCCGTATCCATGCGCGCGGAGTACTTCGTCGAGGTGTCTGCCCGCGGTGAGCACCGGGTTCAGGGACGTCATCGGGTCCTGGAAGATCATGCCGATGCGGGCACCGCGTACGGTGCGCAGGTGGCGTTCATCGGCCGCCACCAGGTCCTCGCCGTCGAGGAGGACGGAGCCGCCGGTGACACGTCCGGTGCCGGGCAGCATCCGGGCCGCCGCGAAGGCGGTCGTCGACTTGCCGGAGCCGGACTCGCCGACGATGGCCAGGGTCTCGCCGCGCCGCAGTGTGAAGGAGACGTCGCGCACGGCCCGTACGGGGCGTCCGTCGGCCCCGGTGAACTCGACGGACAGGTCGCGTACTTCGAGCAGTTCGGCGTCGACTCCCGCGGCCCGCTCTCCGGCCAGGGGGCTGGTCCGAGTGGTCGTCATCGGCGTATCTCCCGGTTCAGGGCATCGGCCACCAGCGAGAGGCCGAGGACGAGTACGGTCACCGCGAGCAGCGGCCCGGCGGCGAACTGCGGAGCGTCGGCGAGGTAGGGCATGGACTGGTTCAGCACGCTGCCGAGGGTGGGTTCCGGGGGCCGGACGCCGACGCCGAGGAAGCTCATGGCGCCTTCCAGGAAGACCGCGACGGTGAGCGAGAGAGCGAGCTGCACGACGAGCGGGTCGGCGGCGTTGGGCAGGATGTGGCGGACCAGTGCCCGGGAACTGGAGGTGCCGCCGACGCGCGCGGCGACGACGTACTCGCGTTCCCGCTGGACGAGGATGCCGCCGCGCAACTGCCGTCCGAATACGGGTATTTCGGCGAGGGCGATCACCAGGATCACGGGCAGCCGCCCCGGGCCGAGCACGGCGGTGACGGCGAGCGCGAGGATCAGCCCGGGAAAGGCGAGGATCAGGTCGAAGACCCGCTGCACTGCTGTGTCGGCGACCGGGTGGGCGGCCGCCAGCAGTGCGAAGAGGCAGCCGAGCAGGGCGCCGAGTGGCACGGCCAGGGCGATGACGCCCAGGTCGGTGCGGATGCCGTACAGCACCCGACCGAGCAGGTCGCGGCCGAGGTCGTCGGTGCCGAGCGGGTGGCCTGCGGTGCCGGGCGCGGCGAGGCCCAGGCCGCTCTGCGCGGTGGGGTCGTGGCCACTCAGCAGGGGTGCGAAGAGTCCGCCGAGGACGATCAGCGCGACGAGGGCGAGGCCGGTGAGGCCGCGCGGGGTGCGCAGCGCTGCCAGGTACGGGTGGCGGCGGGCCGGTGCCTTACGGGCGGCGGGCGCGGTGCCCGGGACGGCACCGGCGGTCGGTGTGGTGGTGGTCATGGCGGTCACTCCCACCTGATCCGGGGATCGAGCCAGGCGTAGACGAGGTCGGTGAGCAGTTGGACGAGGACGAAGACGGTGACCAGGAGGAGGAGCAGGTCCTGGACGACCGGGTAGTCGCGGCGGACGAGGCCCTGTTCGGCGAGCTGGCCGAGCCCCGGCCAGGCGAAGATGGCCTCCACCAGGACGGCGCCGCCCAGGAGTTGGCCGATCTGCATGCCGAGGACGGTCACGACGGGCGGCAGCGCGTTGGGCAGTGCGTGCCGCCACAGCAGCCTGCGCGGCGGAATGCCCGCGGCGGTGGCGGTGCGGACGTATTCCTCGCCGAGGGTCCGCTCGATGCCGTCCTTGAGGTACCGGCCGAGGACGGCGGCGCTGGGCAGTGCGAGGCACAGCGACGGCAGCAGCAGGTACTGCACGGAGAGGTCGGGCGCTTCGAGCAGTGGCACCCGCCCGCCGGAGGGCAGGACGCGGACGGCCACCGAAAAGACGAGGACGAGTAGGACGCCGGTGACGAACGACGGCACGGCCAGCGCGCCGGTGGTGACGACGCGGACGGCGGTACGGACCCCACGACTGCGCGACGTCGCGCCGAGTACACCGAAGGCGGTGCCGAGGAGGACGGTGAACAGCAGGGCGCCCAGGGTCAGTTCGACGGTGGCGCCCAGCCCGCCGGTGATGAGGTCAGCGGTGTCGCCGCCGATCACGTACGAGGGGCCGAGGTCGCCGCTGATCAGTCCGCCGATCCAGGAGCCGTACTGGGCGAACAGCGGCTCGT
The DNA here is from genome assembly GCF_000720485.1 of Streptomyces ochraceiscleroticus. Lineage (GTDB taxonomy): Bacteria > Actinomycetota > Actinomycetes > Streptomycetales > Streptomycetaceae > Streptomyces > Streptomyces ochraceiscleroticus. Next base: position 317,456 of record NZ_JOAX01000004.1, read on the forward strand.
TCAGCCCCAGCCGCTCGCGGATGGCGGCCACGGTGGCGGTGTCGGCGTCCGGCCCGGCGAGGGCGCTCGCGGGATCGCCGGGGACCAGCCGCAGGATGCCGAAGATCAGGAAGGAGGCGAGGACGAGGACGAGGAGAGCGGACGGCAGCCGCTTGAGGAGGTAGCTGCGCATGATCACACCAGGTAGGCGTCGTCGAGGTTGAGGTACATGAATTTGTTGAGCGTGACGCCGTGCAGCTTGCTGCTGGCGACCTGCACGCTCCCCTGGACGACGAGGTCGATGATGAACGCCTCGTCGAGCAGGACGTCGGAGACATGTTGTTCCAGGGCGTGCTGCCGCGCGGTGCCGGCTCCGGCGGCCGTCCATGCCTCCCGTACCACCTTCGTGTAGTGCTCCGAGCGGTACTTCGAGGTGTTCTTGGCCTCGTTGAAGGGGTACGCGCTGACGGCGAGGGTGGCGGGCTGCACCTGCGCGAAGCCGTGGTCCATGGTCCACAGCGCCGGCATGTCCTGCGAGATGAGCTTCTTCTGCGCGGTGGCCGGGTCGGTGGGCTGCAATGTGACGCGGACGCCCGCCTGCTGGAGGTCGTACTGGACGGCCTCGGCGATGGCAGTGGATTCGGGTGAGTTGAGGTGGAGCAGGGGTGCTGTGAGCCGGCTGTGGCCCGCGGACTTCAGCAGCCGGCGCGCCTTGGCGGGGTCGTAGGTGTAGTGGGTGCGGTTCGCCTCGGTGTAGGCCGGGGAGGACTTGGGCCAGGGCGCCGCGGAGGCCAGGCCGTAGCCGCCGAGGGACTGTTTCAGGATCCGGTCGCGGTCCACCGACCAGGCCAGCGCCTGGCGGACGGTCTTGTCGTCGAAGGGCGCGATGGTGGTGTTGACGCCGAGATAGCTGGCGCCGGCGCCCGTGTCGTACGTGGTGACCACGAGATCGGGGTTGTCCCTGACCGTGCGGATGCTCTTCCCGGGCACCTGGTAGGAGAGGTGCGACTGGCCGGAGCGGAGGGAGGAGATCAGGGCCTCGGCCTGCGGTATGACGCGCAGTTCCACCGCATCCAGGTAGGGGCGTCCGGGCTTGAAGTATCTGTCGTTGCGGATCAGGCTCAGGGCGGAACCGGGGCTCCACTTCTTCAGCCGGAAGGGCCCGGTGCCGTTGAGCGTCTTGCCGGTGACGGCCTGCTCGACGGTGTGCCGGTCCGGGATGATCATGAATTCGAAGAGGTCGAAGAGATTGGTCACCGGGTGGGCCAGCTTCAGCACCAGCTCGTGGTCACCGCGCTTCTCGAAATCGGTGATGGCCGCCGCTGTCGCCCTCAACTGGGCGGCGCGCTGCGGGTCCTGCAGATTCCGTACCGCGAAGATGACGTCGTCAGCGGTGAACCGGCGGCCGTCGTGGTACGTCACGTCGTCCCTGAGCTTCAGGGTGACGCTGCGGCCGTCCTTCGCGTACGTCCACGACGTGGCGAGTTCGGGGTGCGGTTTCAGTGCGTCGTCGTACCGGGTGAGGGTGTTGAACAGCAGCCGGTTCTGCAGGGGTTGGGAACTCTGGGAGAACAGCAGGCTCGGGGTGAAGTCGCTGTTGATGGCCACGCTGACGGTGCCGCCCCGGCGGGGGCCGCTGTCGTCGCCGGCCCGGTAGCTCGAAGCGGACACCGCCGAACGGCAGCCGGTCAGCCCCAGTCCGAGCAGCAGGGCGCCGGCGCCGGTGGCACGCAGGGTGCTGCGCCGCGACGGATGGGGTGACGGGGAAGGGTGTGGCTCGGTCATGGGGCCTGCCTGATGACGGAGTGATGGTGTGGACGGCCAGTGCCCGGGAGAGTGCGGGGAAGTTCTTTTCGCTGCGGCAGCAATTAATGGCCGCGGGACTCACACCTGGTGGCTGAGGAACACGCAACGGCCTGACGCCCGCGTGCAAGCAGGCGGGACGGCCTCAAGGCATGGTGAGAAGAGAGGGGTGAATCAGTCGCGGACGGCACAGACCGCGCTGGCCTGTCGACAGAGGTCGACGTGCCTGCGGGCGATGAGGCGCATGTCCGGATTCACGCGAGCAATATGACAGTGAGTCCTACGACCGGTCAACCGACGTCCATTGCCGACGCACCGTCAGTTGTTGCGCCCGTATGTACCTCATGTGTCGCCCGTGCCCCGAGGGACCGCAGAGGCCGCCTGAACAGGGGGTTCAGCACGACGGTGCCGGCCGCGACGGGAAGTACCTCCCGTCCGGCATGTGGACTCACGATGCGTTCCGGGTCGTCGCACACGTGCGACAGATCGACCGCCGCGCCCCGGATCTCCGCCAAGTACGCCGGGTTCCGGGCACTGGAGATTTCGGTGATCACCACGAGGTCGGGGTTGAGCACATCGAGCAGCAGCGCGGTGGCACGCCCCACGGCCCTGGCCCGCTCGCGCAGCAGCCGGTCGGCCCGCGCGTCCCCGGCCGCCGCGGCCTCCACCAACAGCGCGGCATCCGGCTCGGGGACGATGCCGCGGCGCACCGCCGTACGCGCCGTCGCGGTGTCGGAAGCCGTCGCCCCGAGACAGCCGACGCGCCCGCAGTCGCAGGCCACCGTGGAGTCGGGCACCGGCAGATGGGCCACGTCACCGGCGCCCGCACGCGGCCCGCGGTGCACCACACCCGCGATGCCGACCGCGGCATCGACCACATTGCCGACGAAGAGGTGCACCAGACTGCGGCGGGCCGCCGGCCTGCCGAACAGGATCTCCGACTGGGCAATGGCACGGGCGTGATTGTCGACCGCGGCGGGCAGGCCCAGCCGTGCGGTGAGGGCGCTGCCGAGCGGGCGGCTCCGCCAGCCCAGCAGGTCGTGCCGGACCACGGTGCCCTCGCGCGGCTCGATCCAACCGCCCATCGCCGCGCCCACGCCGAGCAACGGCCGCCCGGGCACAGCGGTCGCGACGAACTCCCGCAGCCCGTCCAGTACATGTTCCTGAAGGTGCTCGGTGGAGATCCCCTCGTGCGGGAACACCTCCTTGGCCAGCACCGTGCCGCGCAGGTCCACGATGCCGAACGTCGAGGCGGGCACGCCGATGTGGACTCCCGCGGCGACCGGTCCGCCGTCGCCGGTGTGCAGGTCGACGGGGACCTGCGGGCGGCCCACGCCACCGCTTTCGGCGCGGCCCGGCACCTCGCGGACCAGGCCGAGCCGGGTGAGGTCCGTGCACTGCCGGGAGACGGCCGCGGGACTCAGCCCGGACAGCCTGGCGATGCGACTGCGCGCCACGGGGCCGTGATCGAGCACTGTCCTCAGCACGGCGGCGGTGTTGGCTTCGCGGCGCCCGTCGCCCGCCATGCGCGGACCGGGGGTGGCAAGTGTCATCGGTCGGCCTTCCTGGTTTTCCTATGTGGTTCGCACATTGCCGCAGTTGGTTCTCACGTTGCCGGAGTGTGAAATCCGTTCGCCGGGGAGACGGCGAGACAACAGTGGGCGCCCGAGCGGCTCCGCGCTTCCGCTTCTGTCCCAGCGATGTGGTCATCGTCGCTGGTCAGGGCCGGTTTCGCAGCCGGACGCCGATGATGCGAAGACACCGGCGCAGAGGCCGATTGAACCATCAGGGAGTGCTGTGCGGGGAGCCCGCGACCGCTTGACGCACCTTCACGGACGCTGCGACGCTCCCGGGCATTACTTCCGCTCCGAGTCGAATTCCACGCCGAATCGAGCCCGGACGTCCTCCACCTCCGCCTCCGCCTCCGCCTCCCGAAGGGACATCCCCGTCATGACCTCCACCACGGCAGCGCCCGCCCCCGCTTCCGCAACGCTCACCGTCGAAAAGGTGGGCGGCCGCCTCGGCGCCGTCATCTCCGGAGTACGCCTCGGCGGCGACCTCCCGCCCGAGACGGTCGCCGCGATCCGCGCGGCCCTGCTGGAACACAAGGTGGTCTTCTTCCGCGGCCAGGACCATCTGGACGAGGAGAGCCACGAGGAGTTCGCCACGCTCCTCGGCACCCCGGTGGCGCACCCCACCGTTCCCTCGGCCGACGGCCGCTACGCCCTGCCGATCGACTCCGACTACGGCGGCCGGGCCAACCAGTGGCACACCGACGTCACCTTCGTCCCCGCCTACCCGGCCTTCTCCATCCTCCGTGCCGTCGTCATCCCGCCCTACGGCGGCAACACCCTGTGGGCCAACACCGCGACGGCGTACAGCAACCTCCCCGCACCGCTGCGCGCCCTCGCCGACGGTCTCCGGGCCGTGCACACCAACGACTACGACTACGCAGCGCTGCGTCCCAACGCCGCGCCCGAGCAGCTCGTCCACTACCGTGAGGTCTTCACCGCCACGAAGTTCCGCACCGAGCACCCGGTGGTCCGGGTGCACCCGGAGACCGGTGAACGCGTCCTGCTGCTCGGCAACTTCGCACAGCGCATCGCCGGCCTCACCGGAGCGGACTCGCGCGCCCTGGTGAACCTCTTCCAGTCCCACATCGAGCGGCCGGAGAACACCGTGCGCTGGCAGTGGCAGGTCGGCGACGTGGCGATCTGGGACAACCGCGCCACCCAGCACTACGGCGTGGACGACTCCGACGACCACACGCGCAAGCTGCGCCGGGTCACCATCGACGGCGACGTACCAGTGGGCGTGGACGGCCGGCCCTCCGTACTGCTGTCCCCGGAAACCGTGCCCGCGCCCGCCTTCGGCCCGGCCTCCGGCGCCACCACCACCGCAGTCGAGTCGTAACCCTAGGATGGGGCGGTATCAAGGCTGCCGAGTCGTGGGGTGAGAGTGTGGGCAAGAGGGGGGCGTCTTCCGGGCCGTCGATGGACAGCGAACTCACCGCGCAGACACTCGAACGCGCCGCTCTCGACCTGCTCGAACGCGATGGTGTGCTCGGCGGGTTGAACCTGCGCGAGGTAGCCGACCGGGCCGGGGTCAACCGTGGGCTGGTGTACCACTACTTCGGCTCCCGCCGGGATCTGCTGCGCTCGGCGCTCCGCCGGAACGTACGGGAACGCATCGCCGCCATCCGGCTCCAGGACCGCCCGGCGCGCTTCAGCTCCCGCGTCCGGCACGTGCTGAAGGGCGGCGTCCGGTACGCGTCGGCCTTCCGGCTGGCGGTCCTCCTGCTCCTCGACGGCGATACACAGCTCCGGTTGATGCCCGACCTGCCGCGTACACAAGAACTCCTGCGGCAGGATCAGGAGGCGGGGCTGATCGACCGTGATGTCGATCTGGTCGCCCTGCACACCGCTCTGACCTCCCTCTCGACGGGCTACGTCCTTGCGCGCTCGCGCCTGGCGAAGGAGTTCGGGGTGGGCGTCCGCGAGCTCGATGACCGGTTCATCGGGCTCGCGGAGCGGCTCTGCAGCGCGGTGGACGGCCCGGCCGAGGACCCCGACGGGCCATCCGAGCGCACCGCCGGACCGTCCGAGGAAAGCGGAAAGGGCTGACTCCGGACCTGCCTCGGCGGACAGGCGTATCTGCAGGTCACCGCGTCAATACCGGCTTGGCTGCGCCCTGTTGAAGCTTAGCGTTTCGCTAAAACGCTGGCGCCCACCCCGTTGACGGAACGCTAAAGGACCGGTTTCATCGGTGTCGCCCGGGCATACCACGCGGTATGCCCGGCTCCCTTCAGCGTCCAGGAGGCCACACGATGACGGCTCCGCAAGTTGTCGGACGATCCGGCGTGCGCGGCACGGGCGAGACCACGCGGCGCACCATGCGCGGCTGGGCGGTCACCGCGATGGTGGTCGCGCTGATGGTGATCAACTTCGCGGACAAGGCGGTGCTGGGGCTCGCCGCCGCCCCGATCATGAAGGAGTTCGGCCTCACCGCCGGCGAGTACGGTGCGATCGCCAGCAGCTTCTACCTGCTGTTCAGCCTGTCGGCGGTGATCGTCGGGTTCCTCTCCAACCGGGTGCGGACGACGTGGATCCTCGCGGCGCTCGCCGTGCTGTGGTCGCTGACCGCATTGCCCGTACTGCTGGCCGCCAGCGTCCCCGCGCTGTACGTCAGCCGCATCGCACTGGGCGCGGCGGAGGGTCCGACCGCGCCGATGGCCGTGCACGCGGTACAGAAGTGGTTCCCCGAGCGCTCCCGATCGGTGCCGACGGCGCTGACCAACATGGGCGGCGCCCTCGGCCTGGCGATCGCCGCTCCGACACTGGTGTACTTCATCACGCACCACGGCTGGCGGTCGGCCTTCGCCGCCCTCGCGGCGGCAGGGCTCGCCTGGGTCGTGTTGTGGGCGTTCATCGGCCGCGAGGGCCCCTTGGACACCTACGATGCCGGGCTGCACGGCGCGGAGAACAGGGGCGCCGAGAACACGGACGCCCGCGTCGAGCCGCACGTCTCATACCGCCGGCTGTTCTTCAACGGCACCTGGCTGGGCACGCTCGCCGCGGGGATCGGCGCCTACTGGGCGCTGGCGCTCAACGTGGCATGGCTTCCGGCGTACCTGGAGACCTCACTCGGGTACACCGCGGCCGGGGCCGGCAATCTCGTGGTCGTCCCGCACATCGTCAGCGCGGCAGTGCTGCTGCTCGTCCCCTGGCTCTCGGGCCGCTGGATGCGCGGCGGAGCGAGCGGCCGCGTCGCCCGGGGCGTCACCGGCGGCCTGGTGGTGATCGTCGCCGGGGTGTGCATGTTCGCTCTCCCCTACGCCGGCGACGGCTTGGCCGTGCTCCTGATGACGCTCGCGTTCGGTCTGCCCAGTGCGGTGTTCCCGCTGAACTACCTCATCGGGGCACAGGTCGTACCCGTCCGCCGGCGGGGCGCGGTGCTGGCCACCAGTACCGCGCTGGTGACCCTGGCGGGCGTCGTCGCCCCCGCCGTCACCGGCTGGATCATCGACGCGGCACCGTCGCCGGGCTCGGGTTTCCACGGGGCCTTCGCCGTGTGCGCCGGACTGATGATCGTCGGCGGCCTCATCGGCGTGCTGACCATCAACCCGGAACGCGAGGCCCGCCGCTTCCAGCTGACGTCAGGCTGACCAGCTGATTCCCGTACCGAGTCACGGAGGTGCTCGATGTCCGATCCGCTCGACGCGCTCTTCTTTCCCCGCAGAATCGGTGTGATCGGGTTGTCGGCGCGCCCCGGCACCTGGGGCCGCCGCGTCGTCGAACTGCTGCAGGCAGGAGGTTACGAGGGCGAGGTCTACGCCGTCGAGCCGCGGGACCCCGATCCCGGGCTCCCCGTCATCGACGACCTCGTGGCCGCGGGACACCTCCTCGACCTGCTGGTCATCGCCGTGCCGGCCGCATCCGCCATCGACGTGGTCGAGCGGGCGCGGCGCGGTGGGGTGGGAGCGGTGGTCCTGTTCTCGGCCGGATTCGCCGAGGACGGCCCGGAAGGCCGCGGCCGGCAGGAACGGCTGCGTGCCGCCGCGGGCGACATGCCCCTGCTCGGCCCGAACTGCCTCGGCGTGATCAGCAAGCCCGCCGCTGCCGCGGTGACCGCGTCCGCGTACGTGGCACGCCCCGCACCACCGCCCGGACCGCTGGCCATCGTCACCCAGAGCGGCGCGATGGGATTCGTACTGGCCGGTCTCCTCAATCAGCGCGGCGCCGCGTACTCCTACTACGCGAGCGTGGGCAACGAGGCGTGCCTGCAACTCACCGATGTCGGCGGCTACCTGCTGGAACGGCCCGACGTGCACGTCCTTGGCCTGTACGTGGAACAGGTGCGGGACCCCGCGGCACTGACCCGGCTCGGCCGTCGGGCAGCCGCACTCGGCAAGCGCGTCGTGGTCCTGAAGTCCGGTGTGAGCGAGGCGGGTGGCCGGGCCACCCTCTCGCACACCGCGGCCGTCGCGGGCGACCATCTGCTGTTCAGCGCGCTGTGCCGGGACTCCGGGATCGTCGTGGCCGGGGACGACGAGTCGTTCGCCGACCTGATGACCGCGATGCAACGCCCGATCGCACTGCCCCCGCGCCCGCGGTTCGCCGTGCTGTCCATGTCCGGTGGCGCCGGGGCGGTGATCGCCGACCGGCTGGCAGCGCTCGGTGCCGAGGTGCCGGAACTGGGGCCGCGCACGCGGGCTGCCGTGGCAGCGCTGGAGCTGGCGGGGGTGGCCGCGATCGACAACCCGATCGACCTGGGCGGTCAGTTCTACCGGAAAACGGACGCGTTCGGCGAACTGCTCACGACGTTGGACAAGGACGCGTCGCTGGACGGCATCGTCTGCTACTTCACCTTCGGCGACCAGTTCCCGGAGGTGTACCACCGGCTCGCCGTCACGCTCGCCGGCCTGGAGACCCCCGGCTGGCTGATCTGGGCCTGTCCCCCTGACGGTGCGTTGGCCGACACCCCTGCCGGCGTCGTCCATACGAGCATCGCGAGCCTGATGCGCGCACTCCCCGGCCTCGTACGCGCACCCGATCCCGAACTGCTCGACGAGGACACGACAGCGGCCGTGAAAGCAGCGGCGATGAGGGCCGCGGCCCGCCTGCCGCGCGAGCCCGGTGTGGTGACCGAGGTACTCGCGAGCACGCTCCTCGGCGAGCTCGGTGTGCCGTACGTGGAGTCCGTCACCACGACGCCGTACGACAACGGGCCGTTCGTCGTCAAGATCGACTCTCCGGACGCCCCGCACCGCGCCCGGCTCGGCCTCGTACGCCTGGGGGTCTCGGGCGCCGACGTCCCCAAGGTGACTTCCGCTCTGCTGGACAGGGCCGATGAGCTGCGCCTGCGCGACGTACAGGCAGTAGTGCAGCCTCAGCTCTCCCACTGCGGGGAACTGTCCGTGGGAGCCGTCCGCGACCCCCACTACGGGCCGGCCCTCGTCATCGGCCCGGGCGGCGCTCACGCGGAAGACGCGGACGAGGCACGGCACGCCATCCCGCTCCCCGCTGCCCCGGGCGCCGTACAACACGTGGCTGCGACGCTGGCCGCCACGTACCCCGGGCTCGATCACACCGCAATCGCCGAGATCTTGTCGCTGCTCGCCGAGTTCCTCATGCAAGCACCGACCGTGGCCGAACTCGACATCAACCCGCTGCTCGTCCGCACCGACGGCTCCGCGGTCGCCGTCGACTCACTCATCGTGCTGTCCAAGGAGATACGGTCATGAGCACTGCCGGATTCGGAATCGTCAAGCGTGCCACGGATACCTTCGCCATCGGCGTCGAGGCTTATGTGTGGGGCTATCCGCTGGTCCTGATGGAACGCACCAGGAAACTGCTCACACACAAAAACCACCGCGGCAGCGCCCCTCTCAACACGCTTCGCCACCGTGCCAAACTGGCAACGCCACGCGACCGCGAAATCGTCAAGCCGAACAATGACACCCTCTACTCCATCGCCTGGCTCGACCTGGCGAGCGGGCCGCTCGTCCTCGACGTCCCCGACGTCAGCGGGCGTTATTACAGCTTCCAGTTTCTGGATGCCTACACCAACACCTGGGCATATGTGGGCCGTCGCACAACGGGCACAGAAGCCGGCCGCCACCTCATCGTCGGGCCTCAATGGCACGGAGAAAGCACCGGTCTTCCGGTTCTGAAGTCCCCGACCAACACCGTCTGGCTGCTCGGGCGGACGATCGTCGACGGGGAAGGCGATCTCAAGGCCGCATCGGAACTCATCAATCAGTACCGGCTGACACCGGCCGACGAGAGCGACCGTACTGCGGAATGGTCGACGGGACCGCTGCTCTCCCCGCACGAGATCGGCGCCGCGGGCATCTCCTTCTTCGATGAACTGGGCGCCGCGCTCGAAGTCAATCCCCCGCCCGCGACGGAAACCGCCCTCCTCGACAGCTTCGCCTCCCTCGGTATCGGGCCGGGGCGCCGTCCCTCTCAGGACGTACCCGAGGGCGTGGCCAGGCTGGCCCTTGAGCAGGCGGTCCACTTCGGCGACCGTCTCCTGAAGACCAGGGGCTCGACGAGGGGTGCGAAGAAAGACGAAAAGGGGGCCGGATGGTCCTACGATCTCGACCTCGGCAGCTACGGGCAGAATCACCTGCTCCGCGCGATCATCGCCCAGCACGGCCTCGGCGCGCTCACCGCGGAAGAAGCCGTCTACGCCAGTACTCGGCTGGACGCGGCCGGCCATCAGCTCACCGGCGAAAACACCTACCGGCTGCATTTTGATGCCGACCGGCTGCCGCCCGTGGACGCCTTCTGGTCTCTCACGGCCTACGACGAGGAGAATTTCCTCGTCGAGAACGACATCAACCGGTACGCCATCGGTGACCGAACCCCCGGTCTCACCTACAACAGCGACGGGTCCCTCGACATTTTCGTCCAGCGCCAGGAACCCGCCGACTGCCCGTCGAACTGGCTGCCCGCACCGTCCGGAAAGTTCGAACTGACCCTGCGGTTCTACCAGCCGCGCGAAGAGATGCTCCAAGGGAAATACCCTCTGCCGCCCATCCAGCGCCGCTGATCAAAGTCACCACCGACCGCACATCCCCACGGCAGGACACCGAATCGAGGAGCTTCCGCCATGCTGGCGACAAACGACGAGACCAATCCCCTGCTCGGGCTCAGGGAAGTGGAAGTCATCGCACCCGGGGTCTACACCATCGGCTTGCAGGGCAACAGCCTGGCCGTGGAGACCGGACAAGGTCTGCTGGTCGTCGACTCCGGGCCGGCGCCCCGCCTCGTTCGCCCGGTACTCGACCGGCTGCGTGCGCACACCGACAAGCCGGTCCGCTGGATCGTCTACAGCCACGGACATCTCGGCTACAACTACGGTGTGCCCGGTTTTCTCCAGGCCGCCGAGGAGCGCGGCGAGGCGCGCCCCACGGTGATCGCCCACGAGAACGTCGAGCGCCGGTACCGCCGTTACCTGGAGACCGCGGGCCTGCAGAACCACATCAACGCGCGCCAGTTCCGCCGGCCCATCGAGGACTTCCCGCCCGTTCCCCCGCTGACTTTTCCCGATCAGACCTACGCCGAGTCCCTCACCCTGGACAGCACGGGCCGCACGGTCCGGTTGTTGTGGGCACCCTCGGAGACCGACGATGTGACCGCGGTGTGGCTGCCGCAGGAGCGGATACTGTACGCCAGCGCGGCCGTGATCAACGGCATCCCCAACATCGGTACCCCGATGCGCACCATGCGCGACACCGTGCGCTGGGCGGACACCCTCGACCGGCTCGCCGCGCTCGATCCGGCGATCGTGATCCCCGAGTTCGGTCCGGTGCTCCGCGACGGTGCGGCCGAGCAACTGACCGCGACCGCCGCCGCGTTGCGCTGGCTGCGCCGCGCGGTCGTCGAGCGGCTCAATCGGGGCATGGGCGTCGATGACCTCGTGCATGACATCGATTACCCGGCCGAGCTGTTCGACGTGCCCTGGATGCGCGAGAACTACGGGCATCGCGAATTCATCGTGCGCGACATCGTGCGGTCGGAAACCGGGTGGTGGGACGGCAACCCCACCACTCTGCACCCCAGCCCGCCCGCCGTTGCCGCCGCCGCGCGCGCCGACGCCATCACCGACAAGCAGGCGGTGCTCGACCATGCCGCCCGGCTCCGTGACGCCGGGCGGGTGCAGGAGGCGCTGCACGTCATCGATCTGCTGGCGTTGGCGCCCGGCGGCGACCCCCATGTCGCGCAGGCCCGCAAGCTCAAGGCCGACCTGTGCGCGCTGCGCAGGAAGGACGCCCCCAGCTACGTCTCCCGTAGCTGCTACGGGACATCACAATGAAACCAGGCGTGCAGGGCGGTGTTCAGAGCAGTTCGAGGATCGTTGCGTTGGCCATGCCGCCGCCCTCGCACATGGACTGCAGGCCGTAGCGGATGCCGTTGTCCTTCATGTGGTGGACGAGGGTGGTCATCAGGCGGGCGCCGGAGCCGCCGAGCGGGTGGCCGAGGGCGATGGCGCCGCCGTTGGGGTTCAGCCGGTCGTAGTCCGCGCCGACCTGGCGTTGCCAGCCCAGCGATACAGAGGCGAACGCCTCGTTGATCTCGAAGGTCCCGATGTCGGCCAGGGTGAGGCCGGACCGCTCCAGTACCTTGTGGGTGGCCGGGATCGGGCCCTTGAGCATGGTGATCGGGTCGGCGCCGGTGACCGTACCGGTGTGGAAGCGGGCTATCGGAGTCCAGCCGTTGCGCTCGGCGACCTGCCGGGTCGTGACCAGCAGTGCTGCCGCGCCGTCGGAGATCTGCGAGGCGTTGCCCGCGGAGATGACACCGTTCTCCTTGAACGGGGTGGTCAGGCCCCCCAGCTTCTCCAGGGTGCCGCCGCGCCGCACCCCCTCGTCGGTGTCGAAGACGCGCTCGTTGCCATCCGCGTCGGTGACCGTGACGGGCGCGATCTGGCCCTTGAAGCGGCCCTCGTCGATCGCGCGGGCGGCCTTGGCGTGCGAGTCCAGCGCGTGCTGGTCCAGCTCCTCGCGGCTCAGCCCGAACTCCTCGGCGATCATCTCGGCGCCGACGCCCTGGTTGAAGCGGTAGTGGTCGTACCGCTCGGCGACCAGCGGGCCGTACGCCTCGCCGAACTGGCCGCCGGAGCGGCTGGCCCCCATCGGCACCCGGGACATCGACTCGACGCCGCCCGCGATGGCGATGTCGTACTGACCGGCGATGACGCCCGCCGCTGCCTGGTGCACGGCCTGCTGGGAGGAGCCGCACTGGCGGTCGATGGTCAGGCCCGGGACGTGCTCGGGCCAGCCGGCGGCGAGGACCGAGTACCGCCCGATGCAGCCGGCCTGTTCGCCGACCTGGGAGACGCAGCCCCAGATCACATCGTCGACGGTGGCCGGGTCGAGGCCGTTGCGCTCGGCCAGCGCCTTGAGGACGTGCGCCGACAGGTCGGTGGGGTGGATGCCGGACAGCGCGCCGCCCGGCTTGCCCTTGCCGACGGGCGTGCGTACGGCGTCGACGATGACTGCGTCACGCATGGAGGTGCTCCTCTGGTCCGTCTCGGTACGTGCGGGGGAAGGGACGTGGAAAGGGCCGTGGCAAGGGCGGTGTCACAGGCCGAGCGACTTGGCGATGATGGTCTTCATGACCTCGTTGGTGCCGCCGAAGATGCGCGAGACACGGGTGTCGGCGTACAGCCGGGCGATCGGGTATTCGGTGATGTAGCCGTAACCGCCGTGCAGTTGGAGGCACTTGTCGATGACGCGACCCGCCGCCTCGGTGCAGTACAGCTTCACCTTGGCGGCATCGGCGACGGTCAGCTCCCCGGCGTCGTGCAGTTCCAGAGCCCGGTCGGCGAACAACTGCGCCGCCTCGACCTCGGTCGCACACTCCGCCAGGACGAACTTGGTGTTCTGGAAGTGCGCGACGGGCTTGCCGAAGACCGTGCGGTCCTTGACGTACCCGGTCGCGAAACGCAGTGCGGCGGCCGCGGAGGCCGCGGCGCCCAGCGCGATGGACAGCCGCTCCTGCGGGAGGTTGTGGGAGAGGTAGGAGAAGCCCTTGCCCTCCTCGCCGAGCAGGTTCTCCACCGGGACCTTGACGTCGGTGAAGGACAGTTCGGCGGTGTCGGACGCCTTCAGCCCGATCTTCTGCAGCTTGCGGCCGACCGCGAAGCCCTCGGAGGCGGTCTCCACGCACAGGATGGACAGGCCGGCGCGCCGGTCCTCGGGGTCGTACGGGGTGGTGCGCGCCACGACCAGGATGAGGTCCGCCAGTGCACCGCCGGTGATGAAGGTCTTGGCGCCGTTGAGGACGTAGTGCCGTCCGTCAGCCGAGAGCTGCGCCTTGGTCTGGATGTTCGCCAGGTCCGAGCCGGTGCCGGGCTCGGTCATGGCGATCGCCGTCATGATGTCGCCGCTCGCGAAGCCGGGCAGCCAGCGCCGCTTCTGCTCCTCGGTGGCGTACTTCATCAGGTAGGGCAGGATCAGGTTGGCGTGCACCGAGTAGTTGCCGAACGAGACGCCGGCCCGGGCCGTCTCCTCCATGGTGACCGCGGCGAACTTGAAGCTGCTCTCGCCGGCGCCGCCGTACTCCTCCGGCACCTGGATGCCCAGCACGCCCAGCTCGCCGAGCTTGCGGTAGAAGTCCCGCGGCGGGTGCCCCTGCTCCTCCCACTCGTGATGGACCGGCGCGACCTCCTTGTCGATGAAGTCCCGCAGCGTCTGTCGGTAAGCCTCGTGATCCTCGTTGAACACCGAAAGGCGCACAGCAACCCCTTCGTTCCGCGGTCTCTCGAACCATCACACCGGTCTCTTGAACGATCGTTAAGTTATACCTGCACTGCACACCTGTCCAGAGCGCAAGGGCGCGATCTCGCGCTCGATGAACGCGTCGAGTTCCGCGAGCTTCCGGGTCAGTTCCGCGGGGAGTTCATCATCCATGACTCCTCCTTAACGATCGTTCGGCTAGCATGGCAGCGTCCTCAACGCCGAGGGAAGAGGGAGAAAGCGGATGGCAAGCACGTCTGAAACATCCGATACGTCCAGGACATCCGAGCGGGTGACCGTCACACTGGCCGACGGGATCGCCGATGTCCGGCTGAACCGGCCCGAGAAACGCAACGCGCTCGACCCGGCGATGTTCGAGGCACTCGTGACGACCGGGGAGCGACTGAAGAGCGAGCCCGGGGTGCGGGTGGTGGTGCTGTCGGGCGAGGGTCCGGACTTCTGCGCCGGGCTGGACTTCACCTCGTTCCGGGCGATGCGGGACGGGCAGCGGCTCTCCGGACTCGCGCAGCTCCCGCCGTCGGACGGGCCGGCGCAGGCCGCCGGACAGCGCGCGGCGTACGTGTGGGCCGAGCTGCCCGTTCCGGTGATCGCCGCGCTGCGCGGCAACGCGCTCGGCGGTGGCCTGCAGATCGCGCTCGGCGCCGACATCCGGATCGTGGCGCCGGACGCCCGGCTCAGCGTGTTCGAGGTGGCGTGGGGGCTGGTACCGGATATGACGGGCACTCAGCTACTTCCGGAGCTCGTCGGCCGGGACGTGGCGAAGGAGTTGACGCTGACCGCCCGGATCGTCGGCGGTGAGGAGGCCGCCCGCATCGGCCTCGCCACCCGCACCGCGCCCGACCCGCTCGCCGAGGCGCTCGCCCTGGCCGGGGAGATCGCCCAGCACAGCCCGCACGCGGTCCGCGCGGCGAAACGGCTGCTCGACCTGGGCGGCCGCACCGACCTCGGCACCGGCTTCGCCGAGGAACAGAAGGAGATCGGCGCCCTGATCGGCAGTCCCAACCAGGCGGAGGCGGTCGCGGCACGCTTCGAGAAGCGGGAGCCGCGCTTCACGGACGTCTGAGCCGAGCCCTCACGGGGCGGGCGCGGTCAGGGGCGCGTGTCCTACCCCGAGCCGCCGCAGGGTGAGGCCGGTCAGTCGTGGGAATCGGCCTCCCGGCCGTACCGCTCGCGCAGCCGGAATTTCTGTATCTTTCCGCTCGCGTTGCGCGGCATGGCGTCCACGAAGACCACCGAAGTCGGCTTCTTGTACGAGGCGAGTCTGGAGCGGCAGTGGTCGATGAGCTCCTTCTCGGCCGGTGGGTTCGCCGGGTCGGCCGGGACGACCACCGCGCGCGGCGTCTGTACCCACTTGGGGTGGTCGACGCCGATCACCGCGACCTCGGCGACGCCCGGGTGCGCGTCGATGGCGGCCTCGACCTCGGCGCAGTAGATGTTCTCCCCGCCCGAGATGATCATGTCCTTCTTGCGGTCGACGACATAGATGAATCCTTCCTCGTCCATCCGGCACAGGTCGCCGGAGTGGAACCAGCCGCCCGCGAATGCGGCCGCGGTCTCCGCCGGCTTATTCCAGTACCCGAGCATCGTCGTCGGCCCGCGGTAGACGATCTCGCCGACCTCCCCGACCGGAACGTCCCGCATCTCCTCGTCGACGATCCGCACCTCGATGCCCGGCAGCGGGGTGCCGACCGATCCCATCTTCCGCACCGCGTCCTCGGCCCGCAGCATCGTGGTGGTCGGGCTCATCTCGGTCTGCCCGAACGCGCTGTAGGCGGGGGCGTCCGGGAAGCATTCCTGCAGCGACTCCAGTACGGACGGCGGCGCGACGGACGCGCCCCACACCGGCGTGCGCAATGCCAGCTCGCGGTCCTTGATCCCGGGCACCGCGCAGACCGCCTGCCACTGGCTCGGTACGAGGAAACAGCTCGTGATCCGCTCCTTCTCCAGTACGTCGACCAAGGCAGCCGGATCGAACGCCAACGACGCGTCGATGACCAGCCGGCCGCCGCTGAGCAGCCCACGCAGGGTCACGCTCAGCCCGGCGATGTGGAACATCGGCACCCCGAGCAGCGAGACATCGGGCTCGCGCCGGATGCCGCCGGTCGCGGAGAGCACCGTGAAGGCTGCCATGACCAGGTTGAAGTGGGTGAGCACGGCGCCCTTGGGGCGACCGGTGGTGCCGGAGGTGTACATGAGGAATGCCGGGTCGTTCTCCGGTACGTCGATGCCGGGGTCCTGCGGCGAGGCGGCGGCGAGTGCGGCCTCGTACGGCTCGGCGTCCGGACCGTACGCGGCCGGGTCCCCGGTGACGAGCACGGTGATCGGCCCCTCGACATCGCGCGCCGCCTCCGCGCAGGTGGCGGCCAGCCGCTCGTCGACGAGCAGCGCGGTGGCGCCGCAGTCGGCGAGGATGTACGCGATCTCGGCGGCGACGAGCCGGAAGTTCACCGGTACCGCGATCGCCCCGAGCCGGACCGCTGCCAGATAGCTCTCGGCGGTCTCGATACGGTTGTGCATGACGACCGCGACCCGGCTGCCGCGCTCGACCCCGCGGGCGCTCAGCGCGTTCGCCAGCCGGCTGACCCGCTCGTCCAGCTCCGTGAAAGTGAGCGCGCGCGTGCCGTGCCGCATCGCCATGCGGTCGGGGAACTTCCTTGCACAGCGGGCCAGTTGGGCCCCGTACGACATCCGTCGGGCAGCGGCCACGGCGTCGTTGTCGTGTGCCTGCATACGGCCTCCCTCTCCCTCCCCGTCTCCGGTGAGGTGCGGTTGAAGGTCACTCCGAGATGCGCTTCTCCTGTGGGGTGCGGCGCTGACGGTAGAGCTGCTCCTGGGTCAGGCTCGCCCGCAGGACGCCGTCGGCGCTGCTGACCGTGCCGGTGTACCAGCCGCGCCCGCCACCCGTCGTATGCGGTACGAGGTCGAGCAGCACCCAGTCGTCGAGCCGTACCGGGCGGTGGAACCACACCGCGTGGTCCAGGCTGCTCATCGGGGTCCAGCTTTCGTCCCGCAGCGGCGCGAGACCGCTGAGGACGTCGGAGAGGTAGGTCAGCGCGGCGGTGTGCAGCAGCGGGTCGTCCCCGAGGTCCGCGGTGCAGCGCGCCCAGAACCGGGTCGGCCAGGACGCCTCGGGGTACGGCTGCTGCGGCTGGCGGGCCTCGAAGGAGGCCAGCCGCGGCATCGTCCCGGTCGGCAGCGTGTCCGGCGGTGGCGCGTCCGGTACCGGCGACGCCTGGAGGTCCCTGCCGTCCTCGGCGACGTGGAACGACGCGGACATGCTGAAGATGACCTCACCGTCCTGCAGCGCGACCACCCGGCGCGCGGAGTACGAGCGGCCGTCCCGGTCCCGTTCGACCCGGAAGACGGTCGGGCGGCCGGAATCCCCGGCGCGCAGGAAGTAGCCGTGCATCGAGTGCGGTGTCCTATCGGGGCCGACGGTGCGCCCCGCCGCCATCAGCGCCTGCGCGGCGACCTGCCCGCCGAAGAGCGCGAACGGCTCGTCGAAGACCACGTTCCCGCGGTACAGGTCGCGGTCCACGGCCTCCAGGTCGAGCAGCTCCAGCAGCGAGACCCCCGCGGGGGCGGGCGGCGGCAGCGGCTGGGTGGACCTGGCCTTGATCACGCTCAGCGCCTCTCAGCTAAACGGTCGTTCGACAGAGGTGCACTCTCCCAATCGGAGCGCGGCGATGTCAACGAGTCGGATACCAACGAGCCGGCCCGGCCGCAGTGCCCTCGACTGCCTCCACAACCTCACCCCTCGCCTCCAGCAGCTTCAGATGCGCCAGCGTCTCCCCCAGCGCGAACCGCCGCTGCTGCACGCCGAAGTCGGCCCAGGGGCGCGACCACTTCAGCCGGGCCGACAGCTCCCACGCGGTGGCGCCGGACGCCGCCCGCACCGCGGTGAGCGTTTCCGCCAGCCGCTCGGTGTGGTGCCGCGCCATCTGGACCAGCCGCTCGTCCAGCCGGCGGAAGCGGTACTCGTGCGCCGGCAGCACTTCGTCGACGTCGAACCGCTCCAGCCGCTCCAGCGAGAGCAGGAAGTCGGCCAGCGGGTCGCCGGGGGTCTGGGCGTACACGCCGACCGCCGGGGTGATCCGGGGCAGCACATGGTCGCCGGAGAACAGCAGCCGCCGCTCGGGCTCGTAGAAGCAGGAGTGGCCGGGGCTGTGCCCCGGGGTCCACACCACCCGCAGGTCCAGCCCCGGCAGCTTGATCCGCTCCCCGTCCTGCAGCAGCACGTCCGGGCGGGCGGCCCCGAACACCAGGTCGCTGTTCATGCCGTCCACCGTCGCGGCGGCCTCGGCGCCGGGGACCCCGTGCGTGGTCAGGTACTGCAGGAGGCTGCTGTGCCACTTGTCCCGGGTCTCGGTGTCCGCGCCGAGGAGTGTGGCGTCCAGGGTGTGCAGGGCGACGTACGCCCCCGATGCCTCGCGCACCCGGCCGGCCAGGCCGAGATGATCGGGGTGGCTGTGGGTGACGAGGACGGCCTTGACGTTCCCGACGGCGGTCCCCAGCTCGGCCAGGCCGTCGTTGAGGGCCTGCCAGGAGACCTCGGCGTCCCATCCCGCGTCGATGAGCACGACGCCGTCGCCGGCTTCGAGCGCGTACACCAGGACGTAGCGCAGCGGGTTGTCGGGGATGGGTACGGGGATGGACCACAGCCCCTCGCGCACCCGCTCGACCGGCGGCAGGACGCGGTCCTGCCACGCCTGCCACTGCACGGTGCCGCTGATCTCAAGTGCCACGGCTGTCCTTTCCGTTGACACCGCCATGGGGCTGTGGTTGCCTGTGGGCGGCAGTTGCCGAACGCTCGTTAAGTTAGCAGACCAGGCGCGGCACTGGCAGCCCCTCGGCCGGGAGCGGAGAACGCTCATCGCGAGGGGCTCCCACGCGGCCGCCCTCCGGTGGCAGCCCGCCACAGGGAAGGAAGTGGGGTTCTCTCATGCGCACCGACGGTGTTTCCGCTCTTGTCACCGGTGGGGCCTCCGGCCTCGGCCTGGCCACCGCCAAGAAACTGCTGGCCTCGGGCGCCCACGTGGTGCTGTTCGACCTGCCGACCTCCGACGGCGAGGCGGTGGCGAAGGAGCTGGGCGAGCGGGCGGTGTTCGTCGC
The DNA here is from genome assembly GCF_000720485.1 of Streptomyces ochraceiscleroticus. Classification (GTDB taxonomy): domain Bacteria; phylum Actinomycetota; class Actinomycetes; order Streptomycetales; family Streptomycetaceae; genus Streptomyces; species Streptomyces ochraceiscleroticus. Next base: position 336,618 of record NZ_JOAX01000004.1, read on the forward strand.
CGGCGACGTGATCGACGAGGCGGACGTGGCGCGTGCGGTGGAGGCCGCGTCGAGGCCGGCGCCGCTGCGGGTGACCGTCAACTGCGCCGGCATCGGCGGATCGGCCCGTACGGTGGGCAAGGAAGGCCCGTTCCCGCTGGAGCGGTTCACCAAGGTGGTCACGGTCAATCTGATCGGCACCTTCAACGTGATCCGGCTGGCCGCGGCGAAGATGGTCGGCAACGAGCCCGTGGACGGCGACCGGGGCGTGATCGTCAACACCGCGTCGGTGGCCGCCTTCGACGGCCAGATCGGACAGGCCGCGTACTCCGCCTCCAAAGGCGGTGTCGTCGGCATGACCCTGCCCATCGCCCGCGACCTGGCGAACCGTCAGGTCCGCGTGACGACGATCGCGCCGGGCCTGTTCGACACCCCGCTGCTCGGCCGTGCCCCGCAGGAGCTGCGCGACTCGCTGGGCAAGCAGGTGCCGCACCCGTCGCGCCTCGGCACCCCGGACGAGTACGCCTCGCTGGTCGCGCACATCGTCGACAATCCGATGCTCAACGGCGAGGTCATCCGCCTCGACGGCGCCATCCGGATGGCTCCCAAGTAAGAACCCGCGTCATCCGGACCGGTCCCGAAGAAAGCGCACCCGCACCGGCCCTTCGCGGCCGCCCACCCCGTACGGAGCCACCGATGACCGATGCGGTCCACACTGAATTCTCCGACGGCATCGCCGTCATCACGATCAACCGCCCCGAGGCCCGCAACGCCGTCAACCTGAGCGTCGCCGAGGGTGTCGCCGCCGCGATCGACGAGCTGGACGCCCGCGACGGCCTGGCCGTCGGCATCCTCACCGGCGCCGGCGGCACCTTCTGCTCAGGGATGGACCTCAAGGCGTTCCTCAAGGGCGAGCGCCCCGGCATCGAGGGGCGCGGCTTCGCCGGCCTCACCGACGCGCCGCCCCGTAAGCCCCTGATCGCGGCGGTCGAGGGGTACGCGCTGGCCGGCGGCTGTGAACTCGCCCTCGCCTGCGATCTGATCGTGGCCGCCGACAACGCGCAGTTCGGCCTTCCGGAGGTCAAGCGCGGGCTGGTCGCCGCGGCCGGCGGACTGCTGCGGCTGCCGCAGCGCCTGCCGTACCAGATCGCCATGGAACTGGCCCTGACCGGCGCCTTCCTCGACGCCCACCGGGCCCACGGCTACGGTCTGGTCAACCGGCTCGCCGAGCCCGGCGGCGCGCTGGACGGCGCCCGTGACCTCGCCGCCGCCATCGCGGCCAACGGCCCGCTCGCGGTCCGGGTCAGCAAGGAGGTCGTCGTGGGCTCCACCGTCTGGCCGGCCGCCGAGGCCAAGGAGCGCCAGAAGGCCCTGGTGGAGCCCGTCTTCGTCTCCGAGGACGCCAAGGAGGGCCCGCGCGCATTCGCCGAGAAGCGCGCCCCGCGCTGGACCGGCCGCTGATGTCCACCGGACCATACGCGCAGGATCCGCCGGACCCGCCCGGCGGGCCACTCGCCGGAGTCCGGATCATCGAGCTCGGCGGCATCGGCCCGGGCCCGTTCGCGGGCATGGTGCTCACCGGTCTCGGTGCCGAGGTGATCCGGATCGAGCGGCCCGGCGCGCGCGTCAGCGCCGCCGACACGGTCCTGCTGCGCGGCCGGCGGTCGGTGACCGTCGACCTCAAGGACCCCGAGGGCGCCGCCGCCGTACTGCGTCTGACCGACTCCGCCGGCGCCCTGATCGAGGGGTTCCGGCCGGGCGTCGCCGAGCGGCTGGGCCTGGGCCCGGAGGACTGCCTGGCCCGTAACCCGCGCCTGGTGTACGGGCGGATGACCGGCTGGGGCCAGGACGGCCCGCTCGCCCAGGCCCCCGGCCACGACATCAACTACATCGGGCTCACCGGTGTGCTGCACGCGATCGGCCCGGCCGGCGGCGACCCCGTACCCCCGCTCAACCTGATCGGCGACTTCGGCGGCGGCGGGATGCTGCTGGCGCTCGGCGTGGTCAGCGCGTTGCTGCACGCCCGCGCCACCGGCAGCGGCCAGGTGGTGGACGCCGCCATGACCGACGGCAGCGCCCTGCTGCTCGCCATGACCCATGGGTTCCTCGCCCACGGGATGTGGCAGGAGGAACGCGGCGTCAACCTCTTCAGCGGCTGCGCGCCGTTCTACACGACCTACCGCTGCGCGGACGGCAACCACGTCGCGGTCGGCGCGATCGAGCCGCGGTTCTACGCCGATCTGGTACGTGGACTGGGCCTGGCGGACGACCCCGAGTGCGGCACGCAGGGCGCGCGGGAGAACTGGCCCGCCGTGCGGCAGCGGTTCGCCGGGGTCTTCGCGACCCGTACCCGGGACGAGTGGGCCGAGCACTTCGCCGGTACCCAGGCGTGTGTCACGCCCGTCCTCTCCCTCACCGAGGCCGCGGCGCATCCGCACAACGCGGCCCGCGGCACGTTCCTGAATGCGGACGGCCCGCTGCGCCCCGCCCCGGCACCCCGTTTCTCTGCCACCCCGGCGACCGCGCCCGGCGTCGCGCCCAAGGCGGGCGAGGACACCCTGGGTGTCCTGGCCGATGCCGGCCTCACCGTTGCTCAGCTCGACAGACTGACCGCGCGAGGAGTCATCGCATGACCCGTACCACGCTGGACTACCCGTCCGTGGACGCCGGTGCCGTCCTTGCCGGGGCCGCGCACCACTACCCGCAGCGTGTCGCGGTGCGCGACGGCGAGCGGACCCTCACCTTCGCCGGACTCCACGACCACGCGCTGCGCTTCGCCCGGGGACTGCGCGAGTACGGCATCGGGCCCGGCGACACCGTACTGCTGCTGCTCCCCAACACCCTGTGGTTCCCGGTCGCCTACTGGGGCACCCTGTACGCCGGTGCGGTCGTCAGCCCCGCCAACCCCGCGCAGCCCGCCGCGGCGCTCGCCACCCAGATCGAGGACTCCGGGGCCCGCGCCGTCATCGTCCCCGGCCCCGAAGCGACCGCGCCGGCACCGTCGGGCGGGACCGTGGTGGCCGCCGAGGCCCTGCTGGGGTACGGCACCGCGGAGCGCGTCCCGCGCGGCCCGGAGGACCTGGCACACCTCTCGTACACGGGCGGGACGACGGGCCGTTCCAAGGCGGTGCGGGTGCTGCACCGCAATCTGGTCGCCAATGTCACGCAGGTGAGCTGGGTCCGCTCGGCCTCCCGTACGGTGCTCGTCGACGGGGTGCTCGGCGCCGAGCAGGACAAGGAGCGGGCCACATCCTGGCACCGGCCGCCCGGTACCGGGGTCACGCTCGCGGTGGCACCGCTCTTCCACGCACTGGGGCTGGCCAGCATGGTCGCCAACACCTTGGTCGGTACCACCACGGTGCTCTCCTCCCGCTTCGACCCCGAACGCTTCCTCGCCGATGTGGACGAGCACCGGGTCACCCTGCTCAACGGCTCCCCCACGATGTACCGGGCGCTGCTGGCCTCGCCGGCGGCCGCCGGGCGGCGGATGGAGTCCGTCTCGGTCGTCAACTCCGGTGCCGCGCCCATCGATCCGGAGACCTGGCGGCGCCTGGCCGAACTGTTTCCCCACGCCCGGATCACCGAGGGGTACGGCCTCACCGAGGCCACGGTGGCGCTGGTGCTGCACCCCTTGGACAGAGATGCAGGCATCCCGCCCGGCTCCGTCGGTCTCCCCCTGCCGGACACCGAACTGTCGATCCGTGACTTGACCGACCTGGAGCGCGAGCTGCCGGCCGGCGAGACCGGTGAAGTGTGGGCCCGCGGGCCGCAGATCACCGACGGCTACCACGGAATGGCCGACCTGACGGCCGATCAGTTCCGCGACGGCTGGCTGCGCACCGGCGATACCGGCCACCTGGACGACCGGGGCCACCTCTTTCTTTCCGGCCGCGCGAAGGACATGCTGATCTACAAGGGCTACAACGTGTATCCCGTGCATCTGGAGGACATCCTCGCCGGTCATCCCGCGGTCGCCACCGCGTCGGTGATCGGTGTGCCACATCAGGACGCGGGCGAGATCCCCGCCGCCTATGTGGTGCTGCGCAACGGCGCCGCGGCCACCGCCGAGGAGCTGATGGCGTACGTGGCCGAGCGGGTCGCCCCGTACCAGCGGGTGCGCGAACTGCACTTCGTCCCGGCCCTCCCCGTTTCCGCGGCAGGAAAGATCCTCAAGAACGAGCTGCGCGCCCGGCACGCGGCAGTGGCGGGCCCGGCGGCTCAGGACACCCGGAGGCAGGCATGAGAATCGGCATGATGCTGAGCTACAGCGGTGGTTTCAAGGAGACCGTCGAGGTGCTCGGCGACTACGAGAAGGCCGGACTGGACATCGTCTTCGTCCCGGAGGCGTACTCCTACGACGCGATCAGCCAGCTCGGCTTCATCGCCGCGCGCACCGAACGCCTGGAGATCGCCTCCGGCATCCTCCAGATCTACACCCGGACGCCCAGCCTGACCGCGATGACCGCGGCCGGCCTGGACTATGTCTCCGGCGGCCGGTTCACCCTCGGGATCGGCGCCTCGGGGCCGCAGGTCATCGAGGGGTTCCACGGCGTGCCGTACGACGCTCCGCTGGCGCGCACCCGGGAGATCGTCGACATCTGCCGGCAGGTGTGGCGCCGCGAGAAGGTCGTCCACGAAGGCAAGCACTATCAGATCCCCCTCCCGGCCGAGCGGGGCACGGGGCTGGGCAAGCCGCTCAAGCTCATCAACCATCCGGTGCGGGACCGGGTCCCGGTCATCCTCGCCGCGATCGGGCCGAAGAACGTGGCGCTGACCGCCGAGATTGCCGAGGGCTGGCTGCCCATCTTCTTCCACCCGGAGAAGGCGGGCCAGGTCTGGGGGCCGTCGCTGGCCGAGGGTGCGGCCCGGCGTGACCCGGCGCTCGGACCGCTGGACATCGTGGCGCAGGCACCGCTGGCCTTCGGCGAGGACGTCGACGAGCTGATCGACCTGGCCCGGCCCCAACTGGCGCTCTACATCGGCGGAATGGGCGCGCGCGGCAAGAACTTCTACAACAACCTCGCGCGCCGTTACGGCTACGAGGCCGAGGCGACCAAGATCCAGGATCTCTATCTGGCCGGCCGCAAGGAGGAGGCCGCCGCCGCGGTCCCCGCCGATCTGCTGCGGGACATCTCGCTGATCGGGCCCGCCTCCTATGTCGCCGAACGCCTCGCCGCCTATCGGGCCGCCGGTGTCACCACCCTCAAGGTCAACCCGGTATCGCCCGATCCGGCGCGCCGCCTGGCCGACCTGGAACGGCTCAAGGCCATGGCTTAGCCGGCCCGGCCACCGGCTCTCTGCCGGCCGTGACCGACCACCTCTCCTCCACCGCCGTAAGAAAGGCTGGGCCTGACGCCATGAGCGACGACGAGCCCGTACTGCTGACCGACCGCGCCGGTGGCGTCCTGACGCTGACGCTGAACCGTCCGCGCCGCAAGAACGCCATCAACGACGAGCTGTGGAACGCGCTGGGCGAGGCGCTGACCGCGGCGGGCAACGATCCGGAGGTGCGGGCGGTCGTGCTGGCCGGGGCCGGCGGGGCGTTCTGCGCCGGTGCCGATCTTTCCGGCCGGCGCGCCGAAGCGCATCCGCTGTCCCGGATGCACCGGATCAACGAGATCGCGCTGCGGCTGCACGAGCTGCCCGTACCGACCGTGGCCAAGGTCGACGGCGTGGCGGTCGGCGCGGGCTGGAACCTCGCCCTGGGCTGCGACTTCGTGGTCGCCACCGCGCGGTCCCGGTTCTCGCAGATCTTCGCGCGCCGCGGTCTGTCGCTGGACTTCGGCGGCTCCTGGCTGCTGCCCAAGCTGGTGGGGCTGCAGCAGGCCAAGCGGCTGGCGCTGCTGGCCGAGATGATCGAAGCGGACGAGGCGCACCGGCTGGGCCTGGTGACCTGGGTGGTCGAGCCGGACGAGCTGGACAAGTTCGTCACCGGCCTCGGCGAGCGGCTGGCCGCCGGGCCGCCGGTGGCGCTGGCACAGAACAAGGCGCTGCTCAATGAGGGGGCGGACCGGACCATGCGGGACGCGCTGGCGAGCGAGGCACGCGCCCAGACGGTCAACTTCGCGACCGCGGACGCGCCGGCGGCCATCGCCGCCTTCAACGAGAAGCGGGAACCGGAGTTCACGGGAGAGTGGGCCGTCAAGTGACCGACAACACCCAGACCGACTACAGGCAGATCAGCTACGCCGTCGCCGACAACATCGCCACGATCACACTGAACCGCCCGGAACGGCTCAACGCGTTCACCACCACGATGGCCGCCGAGCTGATCGCCGCGCTGGACGCCACCGATGCCGACGACGCCGTACGGGCCGTGGTGCTCACCGGCGCCGGGCGGGGCTTCTGCGCGGGCGCCGATCTGCAGGGCGGGGCCGCGACCTTCGACCACCGCGACCCGCAACGGGCCGCCGAGCGTGCCGACTTCGCTACCGTCGGCGGGGCGCCTCGCGATGGCGGCGGCTGCGTGTCACTGCGGATCGCGGCCTCGCGCAAGCCGGTGATCGTGGCCTTCAACGGGCCCGCGGTCGGCGTCGGCGCCACGATGACGCTCCCGGCGGACATCCGGATCGCCTCGGACACGGCCCGGTTCGGCTTCGTCTTCGCCCGCCGCGGCATCGTGCCGGAGGCCGCTTCGAGCTGGTTCCTGCCCCGGATTGTCGGGATCTCGCAGGCGATGGAGTGGGTGGCGACCGGGCGGGTCTTCGACGCGTCGGAGGCGCTGGCCGGCCGGCTCGTCTCGCGGGTCGTACCGGGGGCCGAGCTGCTGCCGACCGCATACGCCATCGCCGCCGAGATCGCGGAGAACACCTCCGCCGTGTCGGTCGCGCTCTCCCGGCAGCTCCTGTGGTCGATGCTCGGCGCCTCGACTCCGTGGGAGGCGCACCGGCTGGACTCGCGGGCGATGAACCGGCTCGGCCAGGCCCCGGACGCGGCCGAGGGCGTCACCTCGTTCCTGGAGAAGCGCCCCCCGAAGTTCCCCGCCCGCATCGCCGACCACCTCGATGTCGTACCACCGTGGCCCGTCCGCCCCGAGGAGATGTCCTGAGTCGCGACTGCTGAGGGCCCGTCAGGCGGGGTGGCGCGGGCGCCGCCCCGCCGGGCGGTACTCCACGAGTACGAGCGCCAGCTCCACATAGCGCTCGGCCAGCTCGTCCACGCTCAGCTCGCCGCCCTCGCGGTACCACTGGGCGATCGCGTTGCACATCGCGATCACACCGCGCCGTGCGTCCTCGGGGTGCGGGGTGCGGAAGACCCCCTGGTCCACCCCGTCCTCGACGATCTGCTGGAACATCCGGGAGCCGTCGAACTGGCGGCGCTGGAAGTCCTCGAGCTGCCCCGCGGACATGCTGCGCCACTCGGTGAGCGTCAGGCTGCTCTCCAGCCGGTACTCCGCGCGGTAGCGCACGGTGGCCCGCACCAGGGCGGCCAGCCGCTCCCCCGGGTCGTCGCCGGCCGCTTCCAGCTCCTTGCGGCAGGATTCGAAGTACGCCTGACCGCTGTCGTTCACCAGTGCGTGCAGCAGCTCCTGCTTGCCGGTGTAGTAGTGGTACATCGCCGACAGGCTCACGCCGGCCCGCCGGGCGATGTCCCGGATCGACGCGGCGGCGTAGCCGCGCTCCGCGAACTCGTGCCGGGCGGCCTCCAGAATGGCCTGCTGGCCTGCACCTCGCACCGGTGCCCTCCTTACGCCTGAACGAACGTCGGTCAGTGTACGCGTCCCGGCCCCGGCCGAGGTCGTCCCGCGGCGGGGCTTGCCACCCTCCGCCGCACCCGCCATTCTCGTACCTGAACGATCGTTCATTCACGGAGAAGTCAGAGGGGAATGAAGCACATGAACCGACGGCCGGTCCGCATCGCGAACTTCTCCGGCTACTACGGCGACCGCTACAGCGCCTTCGACGAGGCCATGGCCGGTGACCCGGTGGATGTGCTGATGGGCGACTACCTCGCCGAGATCACGCTGGCGTCGATGTCACCGCTGTACACGAAGGACCCGTCGAAGGGATACATCACCTACTTCCTCCGCCAGATCCGCCCGCACCTCGCCGCCCTCGCCGAGCGCGGCATGAAGGTCGTGACCAACGCCGGCGCGTTCAACCCGGAGGCGCTGGCGAACGCCCTGCGCGAGGCCATCGCGGAGGCGGGTGTGACGCTCCGGGTGGCGCATGTCGAGGGCGACAACCTCCAGCCCCGGCTGGACGAACTCCGCGCTGCCGGGCACCGGTTCGAGAATCTGGACACCGGTGAGCCGCTGTCGGCCTGGGACGCCGAGCCGATCAGCGCCCATGCCTACCTCGGCGGCCGGGGCATCGCCACGGCGCTGCGGGAGGGCGCCGACATCGTGGTCTGCGGCCGGGTCACCGACGCCTCGCTGACGGCCGGCCCGGCGGCCTGGTGGCACGAGTGGGGCACCGAGGACTGGGACCGGCTGGCCGGAGCCGTCGTCGCCGGACACATCATCGAGTGCGGGCCGCACGCCGTAGGTGGCAACTTCTCCGGCTTCACCGAGATCCCCGGCGCGCACCGGCCGGGCTTCCCGATCGCCGAGGTCGCGGCCGACGGCAGCAGCGTGATCACCAAGCACGGGCGCGATCCCGGCACGGTCACCGTCGACACCGTCACCGCCCAGTTGGTCTACGAGATCCAGGGCCCGCGCTACCTCAACCCCGATGTGACCGTCCACCTGGACACCGTCCGGCTGAGCCAGGCGGGCCCCGACCGGGTGCGGGTCTCCGGTACGGCCGGCTCCCCGCCGCCGCCCACCACCAAGGTCGCGCTCTTCGCCCCGATCGGCCACCAGATCGTCATGACCGTCTATCTGACCGGGCTGGACATCGAGGAGAAGTACGAGCTGCTGCGCACCCAGATCCGGGACCAGGTGGCCGGGCCGGGCGTCGACGAGCTGGACGTCAGCATCATCGGCACCGTCGCGGCCGATCCGCAGAGCCAGTGGGAGGCGACCGTACCGGTCCGCATCATGGCCACCGCACGCGAGCGGGAGCCGCTGGAGTACGCGAATTTCGCCGGGCGGATCGGCGGCCTGTTCCTGTGCAGCGTCCCCGGCTTCTACTACGACACCGGTGCGCAGCGGGTCACCGGGCCGCAGCCGCGCATCGAGTACTGGCCGGGGCTGCTGCCCATGGCGGCCGTCGAGCACCAGGTCGTACTGGCGGACGGTCGCCGCATCGCCGTCGCGCCGCCGGCCGTCACCGAGGCGCCGGCGGGGCAGCCGGTGCACGCGGAGCCCGCTCCGTACCCGCGGGCCCGTACCGAGCGTGCCCCGCTGGGCCGGATCGCCCACGCCCGCAGCGGGGACAAGGGCGGCAACAGCAATGTCGGCATCTGGGCGACCGACCCGGAGGCGTGGCCGTGGCTGCGGTCCGCGCTGAGCACCGACGAGCTGCGGCGGATGGTCCCCGAGGCGAAGGAGCTGGACATCGTCCGCCACGAGTTCCCGCATCTGCACGCGGTCCATTTCGTACTGCGCGGCCTGCTCGGCAACGGCGGCTCCAGCAACCTCCGCGCCGACCAGGTGGGCAAGGCCGTGGGCGAGTACATTCGCACCCGGACCATGGACATCCCGGTCGAACTGCTGGCCCGGCGCAGGGCGGCGCGGGGCCGGTGACCGGCCCCGCGGCACTCACCGGCAACGGCCCCTGATGCACCGTCAGAGGAGGCCGAGTTCCCGTACCGCCTCGAAGGCGATCTCGCCCTGGCGGAGCCCCTGCTGCGCCCGGAGCTCGTCCGCGTAACCGTCGTCGGCCATCACCCCCGCCAGATACCGTGCGCGCACCCCGGCGCTGATGCACGCCGAGCGCCAGCGGGCGAAGGCGACGTAGTACTCGATGCCGGAGACATCACGGCCGGAGAGGCGCGCATAGCGGTCGATGAGCTCGGCCCGGGTGGGGAATCCCGGTGCCGCGCTGGGGCCCGGAGTGGTCGGCGGGATCTTGTCCCCCGGCTCCTCCCAGGTGGAGATGAGCCAGCCCAGGTCGGCGAGCGGGTCGCCCAGGGTGGCCAGCTCCCAGTCGAAGACGGCGAGTACGGTGCCGTCCGCCGCGAAGCACAGATTGCCCGGCCGGAAGTCGCCGTGCACGATTCCGCCGCGCTGCGCGGGGACGTGCGCGAGGAGCGCGTCGTGCACCTCGTCGAGCAGGGCCAGATCGGGCGCGCCGGACTGGTGGACCTGCCGTTGCCACCGGCGGAGCTGCCGCTCGACATAGCCGTCGCGCCGCGCGATGCCGCCGAGTCCGACGTCGTCGGGGTCGACCCGGTGCAGCGCTGCCAGTACCTCGACGACCTGTTCACCCGCCCGCCGGCGGACCTCTGGCGACCAGCTCCGTACGGCATCCTGATCGGCCGCCACTGCTCCCTCGACGAACGCCATGACATAGAACTCGGCCCCGGTGACCGCCTCGTCGTCGCAGTACGCGAGGGGTTCCGGCACGGGCATTCCGGCCGGGGCGAGTGCGGTGAGGAACCGACACTCCCGGCTCATGTCGTGGGCGGTGCCGAGCACCCCGCCCGTGGGCGGGCGGCGCAGGGCGCGTACGGTCCCCGCGCCGTCGGTGACGCGGTAGGTGAGATTGGAGCGGCCGCCGGAGACGGGCGAGAAAGTGAACGGTGGTACGGCTCCCGGTACTTGGGCGGTCAGCCACCCGCTCACCGCGCCCGGGTCGATCCCGGCGGGCTCGGTACCGGCATGCGCGCCGTACGAATCCGAGCTCACGCTCCACCTCCGCTCTCCGCCGCGTACCGCGCCTTGAGCTTGCCCTTGACCAGCTTGCCGGTCGGGGTGCGCGGCAGCTCGTCGACGAAGTCGACACTGCGCGGCGCCTTGTAGTGCGCGATGCGGGACCGTACGTAGTCGATCAGTCGGCGCTCCAGTTCCGGGCCGGGGCGGGCGTCCGGCGACGGCTGGACGACCGCCTTGACCGCCTCCCCCATCTCCTCGTCCGGCACGCCGATCACCGCGACGTCCGCGATGTCGGGATGCAGTGCGAGCGTGGCCTCCACCTCCTGCGGGTAGATGTTCACCCCACCCGAGATGATCATGAATGCCTTGCGGTCGGTGAGGAACAGATAGCCGTCCTCGTCGACATGGCCGATGTCGCCCGTGGTGGCCCAGTTCGGATGGTCCGGGTGATGCGCGTCCCTGGTCTTCTCCGGGTCGCCCAGATACTCGAACTGCCGCTCCTCGCGCGCGAAGTAGATGGTTCCGGTCCGGCCGGCGGGCAGCACCCGGCCCTCGTCGTCGCAGACGCGCAGCTCTCCCAGCAGGGCCCGGCCCACCGAGCCCGGTTTGGCCAGCCACTCCTCGGACTTGATGAGCGTCATGCCGACGCCCTCGGTCGAGGCGTAGTACTCGTACAGGATCGGCCCCCACCAGTCGATCATCGCGCGCTTGACGTCCGGCGGGCACGGCGCGGCGGCGTGCACCGCCACCCGGTGGCCGGCCAGGTCGTACGCGGTGCGGGCCTTCTCCGGCAGCCGCAGCATCCGGAGGAACATGGTCGGCACCCACTGGCTGTGCGTCACGCCGTAGCGCTCGATCGCCCGGAGCGCGCCCTCGGCGTCGAAGCGCTCCATCATCACGACGGTGCCGCCGAGCGCGTGCACCGACGCGCCCCACCGGAGCGGGGCCGCGTGGTACACCGGCGCCGGGGACAGATAGACCGTGTCCCGGTCGAACCCGTACACCGCCTGCAGGATCTCGACGAGTGTGTCGCCGGGCTCCCCCACCTGGCGGTCCGGGAGCTCGGGGCGGATGCCCTTGGGCCGGCCGGTGGTTCCCGAGGAGTAGAGCAGATCGGCGCCCCTGGGCTGGTCGGCGGGCGGCCGGGGCGACGCGGCGGCCAGCGCGGTCTCGTAGTTTTCGTACCCCTCGACCGGGCCGCCGTAGGCCAGCCGGACGCGGACCGCGGGCGTCGCGTCCCGCAGCTCCTCCGCGAGGCCGGCCAGCGCGTGCGACACCACCAGTGCGGTGGCTCCGGAGTCCCCCACGATGTAGGCGACTTCGGGCGCGCTGAGGTGGTTGTTGACGAGGGTGATGTAGAGACCGGAGCGGACCGCCGCCCAGTACACCTCGTACGCGTGGATCGAGTTGTCGGTGAGCAGGGCGACCACATCGCCCCGGCGCAGGCCCGCCGTGCGCAGCACGTGGGCCAGGCGGATGGAGCGTTCGTCCAGCTCCGCATAGGTCAGCCGGTCACCGGACGCGGCCATGATGACGGCGGCGCGGTGCGGGTCTCTTGTGGCGTGGGCACCTGGATACATGGGGTCCCTTCCCGATCGTTCAGCGGAGGCCCTTCGGGTCCGGGGTCCGGGCCGTTCCTCGCAGCCGGGCCGCGTCCCGTTCGGGGTTGACGCCGAGGAGCGCCGCGAATCCGCCGACGAGCACCATGGCCCCGAAGATCTGGAAGGCCCGTCCGTAGCCGACGGCGGGGTTGGCGGCCTGGTCGACGATCCAGCCGGTGAGGTACGGGCCGTAGACGCCGCCGAGGGACATCAGCGCCATGAAGATGCCGAGGGTACTGGCGAGTTGGCGCGGCGGAACGATCTCCGCCAGGCCGGCGTTGAACAGCGGGAAGATGCTGGCGCCGAAGGCGTAGCCGATGGAGACGACGGCCACCGCCGCGGCCGGCGTGCCGATGCTCGGCAGCAGCGCCATCGTGGCGCCGCACACCAGTAAGGCCACCGAGGGGACGACGCCCCGCAGGACGCGCGAGGTGGCGCCGCGCCCGATCAGTCGGTCGCCGGTCCAGGAGAGCCCGAACATGACCACGATCGACGCGATGCTCGGAAAGCCGAACATGGTGCCGGCCTGCACGCGGCTGTAGCCCAGGCCCATTTCGAAGTACGAAGGCAGCCAGGTCAGCACCACGGTCACCAGGGCGTACATCGACATCACCGCGAGCGCGGCTCCGAGGAACGTGGGCGACAGGAGCACCTTGGACCACGGGACGGCGGGCTCGTCGGCGGCTCCGTTCGTCCCGGCGGCCTTGTCCTCACCGTACGGGCCGGGCGTCCAGGTCGGGAGCCAGATCACCAGCCAGACCAGGCCCGCGGCCGCGAGGACCACGAAGGCGGTGCGCCAACCGTAGGCGGCGACCACGACGGCCAGCGCCGGGGCGACCGCGATCTTCGCGATCGAGGCGCACGCCGTGATGCACGCCGAGGGGAGGCCGCGCTTCTCGCGCGGGTGCCAGGAGTAGAGCGCCGTGTGGATGATCGGGCCCGACGGTCCTTCCAGGAAGCCGAGCAGCATCCGGCTCAGCAGCAGGACGGTGAAGGTCGCGGAGACGACCAGCGGGAGCATGGCGAACGACCAGCCGACCGCGAGGAGCGCGAGCGACCACTTCAGGGCCGTCCAGCGGTTGAGCAGGCCCGCGATCAGGTTGCCGACGGTGAAGGTCAGGAAGAAGGAGCTGCCGATCAGACCGATCTGCGAGGAGTTGAGATGCAACTCCTCGGCGAGTGGCTGGGCCACCAGGCCGAACACGGCCTTGTCGGCCCAGTTGACGATGTACAGCAGCATCAGCAGGCCGGTGAAACCCCAGGCTTTGGCCCGGGATTCACCGGCGGACGGGGCGGGGGCGGCGCGGGTACCGGGCACTTCGGTTGTCGGCACGGGTGTCTCCTTCGGAGAAGGGCACGCGGTACGCCTCGTTCGGCGGGGTCCGCGGCATCGGCACAGCGGGTTTCGGCGCGGCAACCGTCCCAGGGACGTGGCGACGGTCCGGACGAGAGGAGACCAGACGAACGATCGCTAAGGTAATCGGCGACACGGGGCCTGTCCACGTCCCGGACACGATGCGTCGAGTCGGGCGAGTTGGTGGGGTTACCGGCTTCGATGCGCAACGGTCAACGATCGAGACCCCTCGACACCTAATTAACGACCGCTTAGTATCCGAGGCCGAGCCGCCTGGACACGAGAGAAAGGCCGACCATGAACGGCGCGCAGTCGCTGATCCGCACTCTCGTCCGTGCCGGTGTGGAGGTGTGCTTCGCCAACCCCGGTACCTCGGAAATGCACTTCGTCGCCGCGCTCGACGCCGTACGCGAGATGCGCGGAGTGCTCGGCCTGTTCGAAGGTGTGGTCACCGGAGCCGCCGACGGCTACGCGCGGATCGCCGGCAAGCCGGCGGCCACCCTGCTGCATCTGGGCCCCGGCCTCGGCAACGGCCTGGCCAATCTCCACAACGGCCGCCGCGCCCACACCCCGATCGTGAACGTGGTGGGTGATCACGCGACGTACCACAAGAAGTACGACGCGCCGCTGGAGTCGGACATCGAGCCGGTGGCCGGGTCGGTGAGCGGCTGGGTGCGGCAGTCCGACCGGGTCGCCGACGTCGGAGCCGACGCGGCGGCGACGGTGGCGGCGTCGATGGAACCGCCGGGGCAGGTCGCGACGCTCATCCTCCCCGCCGACGCCTCGTGGGGCGAGGGCGGCGAGGTGGCCGAACCACTTCCCGTACGTACTCCCGCGGCTCCCGACCCGCAGACGGTGTCGGTCATCGCCGACGTGCTGCGCAGCGGCGAACCCGTCGCGCTGCTGATCGGCGGCCGGGCGTGCCGGGCGGCCGGGCTCCGCGCGACGAGCAGGATCGCGAACGCCACGGGCGCGCGGGCGTTCGTGGAGACTTTTCCGGCGCGGCTGGAGCGGGGCGCAGGCCTGCCCGCCATCGAGCGGCTCGGTTACTTCGCCGAGCAGGCCGCCAAGCAACTGGACGGCGTCAGGCATCTGATCGTTGCCGGGACCGGCTCCCCCGTGTCGTTCTTCGCCTACCCTGACCGGCCGAGCGACCTGGTACCCGAGGGAGCCCGCGTGCACACCCTCGCCGGCCGGGGCGAGGACGTGGTCGCCGCGCTGGAGGCACTCGCCGAAGAGGTGGCCGCCGACACCGCACCGACGGTGGCGGAACCCGCCCCGCCGGCACTGCCGAGCGGCCCTCTCACCCGGAAGAACTGGGCCGCTGTCGTCGGCGCGCTGCTCCCGGAGGGCGCGATCATCGCCGATGAGGCGAACACCTCGGGAGCGTCCCTGCCGCAGGCCACGGCCGGCGCACCCCGGCACGACGTACTGACCCTGACCGGCGGTGCGATCGGCCAGGGCATGCCGGTCGCCACCGGAGCGGCCATCGCGGCACCGGACCGCCCGGTGCTCAGCCTGGAGGCCGACGGCAGCGCGATGTACACCATCTCCGCGCTGTGGACGCAGGCACGTGAGAACCTCGACGTCACGACGGTGATCCTCAACAACAACGCCTACGCCGTACTGCGCCTGGAAATGCAACGGGTCGGGGCCGATCTGTCGGGGCCCGCCGCGAAAACACTCCTCGACCTCTCCTCCCCCGCGCTGGACTTCGTCCAGCTCGCCGAAGGCATGGGCGTCCCGGCCTCCCGGGCGACCACCTGCGAAGAGCTCGCCGACCAACTCCGCCGCGCCCTGGCGGAACCGGGACCGCATCTGATCGAGGCGATGGTCCCGGCTGCGCTGTAGCCCCGCCGACCCTGCACTCGGGCTACTTTGTTTCCGACCACGGTGCGGACGGACGGGCGGGAGGCTGGACACAGGGTGCGCTACTACCTCTACTTGTCCGACGCGAAGCTGGACATGCTCTTCGAGCAGATTCCGCAGAAGCTTCTCCCCCGGCTGGTGACGGAGGCCAAGGTCGATCTCAAGGTCGTCAGCTTTTCGGTACAGCGGGCGCAGAGCGAGATGTCGCGCTACGACCGGCTGGAGGTCGTCGAGGCGTTTCTGGAGCGTGAGTACGACGTCGGCTGGATGACGGAGCCGGCGTTCTGGTTCCGTGGCGAGTCGGGGCTGCGGGTCTCGGGAGCCGACGGCGCCGGGGGTCCGGTGCTCATGACGGGCACGGACAGCGAACCGGTGGTGGTACTGATCGGGTCGGCGCATCACGTGATGGGCGGTGAGCAACCGTCGCCCGAGCTGGGCCGGGTGGGGCACTCGTGGCTGCCATCGCTCCACAGGCTGCTGCAGAACGCCCGGCCCGGCAACACCGGTTCGCTGGATGACCGGGGAACCCTGCGCGACTCCCTGGCCTTCGCCCAGCAGGCGACCGGGCCTGCCATGTGGTGCGAATTCCTGGCCCGGCAGCTCATGCGGGGCACGGTCACCCAGGAGGGGCGGACCAGAGAAGTAGTGATCGGCACGCCGCTGTATGTGGCGATGTGCGACGAGATCCGGGGGCCCTGATGCGTGAGCCGCGGAAGACGGGGGTCGCCCGGCTGCGGCTGGCGGGCGATGCCGAGGGCCTGGCCCGGATCGCGGAGCACGGAGATGACCTCTCGGCGGCGCAGGCGACCGCGCTGCTCGCCGACATCGGCGGTCAGTACGCCAGGGACGTACTGCTGCGCTGTGTGGAGCGGCATGACGCGCGCCTGCGCGTCGAGGAGTACGACGACAAGCGGCTCGCGCCGCTGCTGGAGGCCGTGCGGGGGCTGGGGCGACTGGGGGAACAGCGTGCGGTTCCGCTGCTGTGCCGGCTGCTGGACGGCGGGACGAAGGAACTCCGGTATCTGTCCTACCGCCTCGAAGTCGCCGTGCTCCAGGCGCTGGTGGACCTCGGGGCTCCAGAAGGCACGAAGTTGCTTCTGGACCGGCTGGCCCGGGAACCGGAATCGACGCACGTCCGTTTGATGAGTGAGGTCAAGGACCCGGAGGCGGTCATGCCGCTGCTGGCCGTGCTCTGGAATGTGCTGCCCGGCTACGCCGTCGAGGCGGTACAGGCACTCGGGTCCTTCCGCGATGCCCGCACGGCGCCGGCTCTGCTCTATCTCGCCGACTCCACGACACCCTCGCCACGACTCCGCAGAGCGGCGCTCCGAGCTCTCACGGAGCTGCCCGGCGCGCCGTGGGCCACCTCGCGGCGGTATCGGGACGTTTCGCACAAGCTGCGGACCCTCCTGCACGACAGCGACGGGGAAACGGCCCTGCTGGCCGCCGCGTTGCTGACCCGGACCGAGGACGGCCGGCAGACCCTGGCCGCCGTCCTCCGCTACCCGCACGGCGGTCACGGTAGGTCGGTGCGGCAGTCCTACCCGTCCGAGACCGCCTGCATCGCAGTCTGCAACGTCGTACGCGACAACCCCGGCGTCTTCCGCGAGGCCGGTCTCACCCGGGAGTTGACCCGGCTGCTCGCCGGGACCGCGCCGCGTACCGTGCGCCGGGCCGCGGCCGCGGCTCTGGGGGCGTTGGGCGGCAAGGCGGCGGTCAATTTCCTGGTGAGCGGGCTGGCGGACGAGCGGATCGCCGATGCCGTGGCCGAGGCGATCGCCCGCCTTCCGGAGCTACCCACACAACGGCTGCTGGCGCTGCTCGCCGAGGCCGGCGACAGCGATCCTGCCGAGCGCAGGGGTGCGGCCGTAACGCTGGGGATCATGCGGTGCGCGGATGCCGCTCCGCAGCTCCTGGCCGCGCTGGATCCGGCGGGCCGGACATCGCTGCGGGCCGCGGCCGTGGATGCGTTGGGGACGCTGCGGCACGGGCCTGCGGCCGAGCCATTGGGGTCACTCGCCAGGGACGAGTCGGAGCCCCGCAGCCTCCAGGCCCGTGCCGTGCGGGCGTTGGGCCTGATCGCCGCGCCGGAATCACTGCCGGTCCTGCTGGCGGCCACCCACTCCCCCTCCGAGGCGGTGCGCATGCGGGCAGCGGAGGCGCTCGGCCACTTTCCCGTGGGCGAGGCGGTCACCCGGCTCGGCGCCATGGCCGGGGAAGAGAGTACGGACATTGCACGGGCCGCGATCGAGTCCCTGGGCCGGGTCGGTCACCCGGCCATTGCCACACTGTCGGCGCTGGTGGGGCGCGCGGGCGAATGGCCGATGCCCATGCAGCGGGCGCTGGCCACCGCCCTCGCCGGATGCCCGGGCTCCGAAGCGATCACTGCCCTCGGGCGCCTGGCCGACCAGCCCTTCGCCGAGGACATCCGATACATCGCGGCCAGGGCTCTGGGCGACCGGCGGGACCGGGAGTGCGTGGCGCCACTGATCCGGTACCTGGACACCATCCAGTACTACGGGAAAGGCATCGCGCTGCACGGACTGGCACAGATCCCAACGGAGGAGGCCGTCGAACGCGTCATCGCGCACTTCGAGGACCAACTCCCGAGCACGCACAGCGATTACCGCGAGGCGGCCCGTGCGGCGCTCACCGTCATCGCGGCGTCAGATGTCCAGTGACTCCGTAGCCTGCAGCACCGCCCGGCGGAAGGCTTCGTCACCGGCCGCCTGGTCCGCTTCGGCCGACCGCCGGGCCCATTCCTCCGCGGCCACGCGCAGCGCGCCGTTGAGCATCACGGCCTTCAGCCGCGGCACCAGGCCGTCGGGATCGGCGCCGGTGCGGGCGGCGATGACCTCCGTGAAGACGCGCTCGGCGTCGTGGTGGACCCTGAGCCAGACGGCACGCAGCCCCGGCTCGTCGGGCAGCAGACGGATCAGCCGCAACAGCGCCGAGGAGACGTCCGCCCGCTCCGCGGCCGAGGGTACGCCCGCCTGAAGTCCCTCCCGCAGCGGGCGGCCGGCGGGCAGTTCGCGCAGCCGCCGGGCCGCGCTCTCCAGCCCCGCGGACAGCAAGGGGCGTACGCACTCCTCCTTGGACGGGAAGTACCGCCACAGGGTGCGGGGCGAGATACCGGCCGCGCGGGCAATGTCCTCGCCCGACGTCGCCGCCACACCGTGCTCGGCGAACAGCCGTACCGCCTCATGGGCGATCGCCAGCCGCGTCTCGGCCTTGCGCCGCTCGGTCAGCGGCGGCCGGCCGGACGGGCGGGACCCGTCCGCCCGCTCCGCGTCCCGCGATCCAGGCTGCTCCACCGTGATGTCCATTCCGCCGTCCAAAGCCGCTCATCAGTGGCTCCACCCTAACCAGCGCCCCGGACACCGGACGGAGCCCGCAGGGCGACCCACTGCCGACCACTTTTCGCCCCTCAGTGCCATCATGACAGTGAGTGCCAAAAACTGTTACGGTCGAGAGACGCGGAACGCGGTACGCATTCCGCGTCCATGGCGTACGCACGTGTCGTACGGAGAGAGGGGAGCGCCGCGTGAGCAGCACCGGCCTTCAAGGGCGCAGCGTCGTCGTCACCGGAGCGGGCTCGGGGATCGGCAGGGCCGCGGCTCTGGCCTTCGCCCGCGAGGGAGCGCGGGTGCTGGTGGCGGATCTGGACCGGGAGGGCGCCGAGGGTGTCGTCGCGGCGATCGCCGCCGAAGGGGGCACGGCTCGCGCGGTCGTCGGGGATCTCGGCGAACAGCAGGTGGTGGACCGGGTCGTGGAGACGGCGGTGGCGGAATTCGGCGGCCTGCACGTCCTGGTGAACAACGCCGGCATCATGGACCGGTTCTCGGCCGCCGCGGACACCGACGACGCCGAGTGGGAGCGCGTCCTGCGGGTCAACCTGACGGCGCCCTTCCTGCTGACCCGCGCCGCGCTGCCGCACATGCTGGCGGCCGGGCGCGGAGCGATCGTCTTCACCGCCTCCGAGGCCGCGCTGCGCGGCAGTGCTGCCGGTACCGCCTACACCGCTTCCAAGCACGGGGTCGTGGGCCTGGTGAAGTCCCTGGCGGTGATGTACCGGGCCAAGGGCATCCGTGCCAACGCCATAGCGCCCGGCGGCACGGCCACCTCCATCCGGGTCGACGCCCGGGCGGACACGCACGGTCCGGCGGTCCTCGGCGGCCACGCGGGGAACATGGGCCGGATCGCGGCCGCCGAGGAGCAGGCCGCCGCCATCGTCTTCCTGGCCTCGGACGCCGCCGTCAACGTCAACGGCGCGGTGCTGCCGGTCGACGACGGCTGGTCCGCCGTCTGACGACCCTGCTCTCAGGAACGCCACCCCACCCCCCGGAAAGGTCAGAGAGTGTCGCCAACGGACAAGTCCTCGGTGTATGACCCCGAAACGCTGGATTTTGACCCGGACGCCCTGCGTGCGCGGTACCGCGCCGAGCGCGACCGCCGGATCCGCCCCGACGGCAGCAAGCAGTACCAGCGCACCACCGGCGACTTCAGCTACTACGTCGACGACCCGTACGTGGCACCGGGTTTCACCCGGGAGCCGCTGAACGACCGGGTGGAGGCCCTGGTCATCGGTGGCGGGTTCGGCGGACTGCTCGCGGCCGCGCGGCTGCGCCAGGCCGGCCTGACGGACATCCGTATCACGGACAAGGCCGGGGACTTCGGCGGCACTTGGTACTGGAACCGCTACCCGGGCATCCACTGCGACATCGAGTCCTACGTCTACCTGCCACTGCTCGAAGAGCTCGGCTACATACCGCGCTGGAAGTACGCGCCGGGCGAGGAGATCCGGCAGCACGCGCGGGCGATCGGGCACCACTTCGACCTCTACCGTGACGCCTGTTTCCAGACCGAGGTCACGGACCTGCGGTGG
Source organism: Streptomyces ochraceiscleroticus (assembly GCF_000720485.1). Taxonomy (GTDB): domain Bacteria; phylum Actinomycetota; class Actinomycetes; order Streptomycetales; family Streptomycetaceae; genus Streptomyces; species Streptomyces ochraceiscleroticus. The sequence continues at coordinate 357,005 of NZ_JOAX01000004.1, forward strand.
GACGAGGACGCCCTCGAATGGGTGGCGCGCACCGACCGCGGTGATCTGATGAGGGCACGCTATGTGGTGGTCTCCAGCGGCCCGTTCAGCCGGCCGAAGCTGCCCGGCATCCCGGGCATCGAGAGCTTCCGGGGGCACACCTTCCACACCAGCCGCTGGGACTACGGCTACACGGGCGGCGACGCGAACGGGAACCTCCGGGGGCTCGCGGACAAGCGTGTCGGCCTGATCGGCACCGGCGCGACCGCCATCCAGTGCGTCCCGCACCTGGGGCACGATGCCCAGCACCTCTACGTCTTCCAGCGCACGCCGTCCTCGGTGGACGTGCGCGGCAACCGGCCCACGGACCCCGAGTGGGCGAAGTCCCTGGCCCCTGGCTGGCACCGGCGGCGCCGGGACAACTTCCTCGCGCATGTCACCGGTGGCGGGGCGGAGGAGGACCTGGTCCACGACGGCTGGACCACCAGCGCCCGGCTGCTGCAGAGCCTGCTGCCCGGCAAGGCCGACGCCGAGCTGTCGCCCGAGGACCGGTGGGCGATGGCGGAGCTGGCCGACTTCCGGAAGATGAACGAGATCCGGGCCCGGGTGGACGGGATCGTCGAGGACCCGGCCACGGCCGAGGCGCTCAAGCCGTGGTACCGCTACATGTGCAAGCGCCCCACGTTCAGCGATACGTATCTCCAGACCTTCAACCGGCCCAATGTGACGCTCGTCGACACCGAGGGCCGCGGCGTCGAGCGCATCACCGAGAACGCGGTCGTGGTCGGCGGCACCGCGTACGAGGTCGACTGCCTCGTCTTCGCCACCGGCTTCGACATCGGCGTCGCACCGGCCGAACGGCTCGGGCTCCCGGTACGCGGCCGTGGCGGTGTCACCCTGGCCGACGCGTGGCAGGACGGGCCGCAGACCCTCCACGGGTTCTACAGCCCCGGCTTCCCCAATTTCTTCCAGCTCGGGTCGGTGCAGAACGCCGTCTCGGTCAATTACGTCCACGTCCTCGACGAGCAGGCCACGCACATCGCCGAGGTCGTCGCCGAGGCACGCAAGCGGCAGGCGCGTTACGTCGAACCGAGTGCCGATGCGGTGGCCGCCTGGGGCGCCACCCTCCGCGGGACGGCACCCGACGCCGGCCGGTTCCTGGCCGAGTGCACCCCCAGCTACTACAACAACGAGGGCAAGCCCAGCGGGCGCAGCGAGTCGTACGGCGGCGGGCCGGTCGAGTTCTACGCACTGCTGCGGCGCTGGCGTGCCGAGACCGGCATGAGCGACGTCATCGTCGAGTGACGCCGTCCGGGCGACGAGAGGCCACCGTTCCGAAGGCACGCGAAAACCAAGGAGTGTGGATGCGACCCAGCCGGTACGACGAAACCGGCCGTCTGCGGCCCGGCAGCAGCGACCGCCGACAGGTGTCGAGGCTGAATCCGCCCAACCGGCTGTGGGGTTCGAACGGCGTCTCCTTCGGGCCGGACGGCCGGCTGTACGTGGCGCAGTTCCTCGCGGGGCAGATCAGCGCCGTGGAGCCGGCGTCCGGGGACGTGGAGGTGGTGGTACCTCTCGACGGCCCGGTGGAGGCCCCCGACGACCTGGCCTTCGGTGCCGACGGTTCGATGTACATCGCGGACCTGACGCCGGGCAGGGTGTGGCGCCGCAGCCCCGAAGGCGCGTACTCCCTGGTCACCGACGCAGTGACGGTACCCAACGGCATCACCTGCGTCGGCGACCGGCTCTTCGTCAACGAGATGCGGACCAACGGCCGGCTGCTGGAACTGTTCCCGGACGGGGGCGAGCCGGTGGTGCTGACCGACGGGCTGGCGTTGGGCAACGCGATGCAGCTCGGCCCGGACGGCCTGTTGTACTACCCGCACATGATCGGCAATCAGGTCTGGCGGATCTCCCCCGACGGCGGAGTGCCGGAACTGGTCGCGGAGGAGGTGGACGACCCGGTCGCGGTCCGCTTCGACCTCGGCGGTGTCCTGGTGGTCCTCTCCCGCGGCCCGGCCGGCATCGTCACCCGCATCGACCTGGCCACCGGGGCGCGGACGGTCACCGCCAGCGGCCTGGCGGGCCTGGACAACGCGGCGTTCGACGCGGAGAACCGGATGTTCGTCTCCAGTTACGCGGGCGGCGGCATCACCGAGATGCACACCGACGGCCGTACTCGCGCGCTCGTCCCCCGCGGGTTCAACGGCCCGTTCGGCGTGACGGCCGGACACGGGGGCACGGTGTACGCGGCCGACCACTTCCGCCTGGCCCGCCTCGGCGACCGCGACGGCGCGCGGGAGAGCGACGGCGCGCGGGAGAGCGACGCGCTGACCGTCGACCTGCTGCACTTCGCCCGTGGTCTCGCCGCGGACGGTGCCGTCCTCCACGTCACCACCGGGCTGGGCGAGGTCCGCACCTGGGATCCGGCGGGGAAGACCTCCCGGGTACGGGCGGCCGGCCTGGACGACCCGACCGGCATCACCGTCACGCCGGACGGCTGCCTCGTGGTGGCCGAGACCGGTGCCGGGCGCGTCCTGCGGATCGACGCGGCGGACACCGTCACCGTCCTCGCCGACGGGCTCGGCCATCCCGTGGACGTGGCCCTCGACGCCGAACAGCGGTGTTACGTCAGCGACGACCGGCTCGGCGCCGTCCTGCGTCTGGGCGAGGACGGCGAGACGGTCACCGTCGCGGACGGCCTCGGCGCACCCCAGGGCCTGGTCGTCGTGGGCGACGAACTCTTCACGGTCGAAACCGCCCACCGGCGACTCAGCTCGGTCTCCCTCACCACCGGAGCCGTCACCACGGAGGCCGACGGCCTCCCGGTCGGCCTGCCGCCCGGCATCACCCGCACCGAACCGGCCCCGGTACCCGGCATCCCCCACCGCCCCCGCCACTTCGCCGGCCTCGCCCTCGCTCCCGACGGCGCCCTCCTCCTCTCGGCCAACGGCGAGGGCACGGTACTGCGCCTGTCCCCCCACGAAAGGACGTCATGACCGGAACACCGTCCCCGGCCGATCTTCAGGCGGCCGAGATACCCGAATTCCCGATGCCGCGCGCGGCCCAGTGCCCGTTCGATCCCCCGCCCGCGCTGCGGGAGAAGCAGCAGGAGGGCCCGCTCACCCGAGTACGCCTGTGGGACGGCAGCGCGCACTGGCTGGTGACCCGGTACGCCGAACAGCGGGCGCTGCTGGCCGACCCCCGGGTCAGCGCCGACATCACCCGACCGGGATACCCGAGCCCGGCCGCCAGTCGGAGCAACACCATCGGCTTCATCCTCATGGACGACCCCGAACACGCCCGGCAGCGCCGGATGGTGACCGCGCCCTTCACGATCAAGCGGGTGGAGGCGCTGCGGCCGGCAGTGCAGAAGATCGTGGACGACCTCATCGACGAGCTGCTCGCCGGGCCCAAGCCGGTCGATCTGGTCGAGGCGTTCGCCCTGCCGGTGCCGTCCCTGGTCATCTGCGCGCTGCTCGGTGTCCCCTACGCCGACCACGCGTTCTTCCAGGAGAACAGCAAGACGATCATCAACCGCGACGCCACGGTCGAGCAGCGCACCGCGGCGCACGGCCGGCTGTCCGCGTACCTGGACGGCCTGGTGGCCGAGAAGCTGGCCCGCCCGGCGGACGACCTGCTCTCCCGGCTCGCCGAGCGCGTCGGCGCGGGCGAGCTGACCCGGCTCGAAGCGGCCCGGATGGGGGTACTGCTGCTGATCGCCGGACACGAGACGACCGCGAACATGATCGCGCTCGGCACGCTCGCGCTGCTCGAACACCCCGGCCAGCTCGCCGCACTGCGCGAGAGCGACGATCCGAAGCTCGTCGCCGGAACGGTCGAGGAACTGCTGCGCTACCTGCACATCACCCACGGCGGACGCCGCCGGGTGGCCACGGAGGACATCGAGATCGCCGGACAGGTCGTCCGGGCCGGTGACGGCCTCATCCTGGCGAACGACATCGGCAACCGCGACCCGGCGGCCTTCCCCGACCCCGACCACCTCGACATCCACCGCGACGCCCGCCACCACGTGGCCTTCGGCTTCGGCGTGCACCAGTGCCTGGGCCAGTCCCTGGCCCGGATGGAGCTGCAGGTCGTCTACGGCACGCTCTACCGGCGCATCCCCACACTGCGCCTCGCGGCCGCCCTGGACGACATCCCGTTCAAACACGACGGCTCGGTGTACGGCGTGTACGAGCTTCCCGTCACGTGGTGATCCCAGCTATCCAATACCAGTCACCCGGAGGAATCCGATCCCATGAACGTGCGCCTCGACCAGGACAAGTGCGTCGCATCCGGCCAGTGCGTCCTGGCGGCACCCGACGTATTCGACCAGCGCGACGAGGACGGCATTGCCGTGCTTCTCACCTCCGCGCCCTCCACCGAGGACGCGGAGGGCGTGCGGCACGCGGCAACGGTCTGCCCCGCCCTCGCCATTCACCTCACGGAAGCCACGGCAGAGGACTGAGGTCAGCCGCGGAAGGTCAGTCCGCCTTCGGCAGGTGGGCGAGGAAGTCCAGTAGCGCCGCGTTGACCTCTTCGGGGCGTTCCTGCTGGGTCCAGTGGCCGCAGCCGGGGAGCGTCACACTGCGGTGGAGCTTCGGTGCGATCGTATCGAGGGAGTCGATGACCCGGTCGATGCCGTGCAGCGAGGTGACCATGTCGCGGTCGCCGACGACGTACAGCGCCGGGACGTCGATGCCGCGGCCGCGGAAGACCCTCAGAAGTTCGTTGTTGCGCTCGATGTTGCGGTACCAGTTGAGGGGGCCGGTGAACGCCCGGTCGCCGTGGCGGGCGTAGTCGTCGGCGAAGGCGTCGATGTCGTCGGCGGTGAGCCAGCCGGGCAGCTCCGGGTCCGGTCCGGCGCCGAGCAGCGAGGCGCCTTCGGGCACGATCCAGGGACGCGGCCGGGTGTTGGCCGGGTTGTCGCCCGAACCGTTGAACAGCATGCGGCGGAAGGTCGAGGCGAGGTCACGCGCCAACTCGGCGTCGGCGACGCCCGGTTCCTGGAAGTACACCTGGTAGTAGCGGTCACCGTACTGCTGCCGGGTGACCGACGGCGGGGCCATGCCGGCGGGCAGTACCGGCGGGACGCTGAGCCCGGCGACGGCCCGCACGACGTCCGGGCGGAGCATGGCCGTCGTCCAGGCGACCGGCGCACCCCAGTCGTGGCCGACGACCACGGCCTGCTCCTCGCCGAGCGCGTGGATCAGGCCGATCACATCGCCGGTGAGGTGCAGCAGGCTGTACGCGTCGGCATCGGCGGGCTGCTCACTGCGGGCGTATCCCCGCTGGTCGGGCGCCACCACCCGGTACCCGGCCGCGGCCAGCGGCGCGAACTGGTGCCGCCAGGAGTACCAGCTCTCCGGAAACCCGTGCAGCAGCACGACGAGGGGGCCTTCGCCCTGCTCGGCGATGTGCAGTGTGACTCCATTGACCTCAACGGAGCTGTGCTTGATCCCGGCGTGCTCGGCAGCCATGGGTTCTCCTGACGTTGCGTCTGGACAGTACTCACGTCATCCGGGTCGATCCCGGATGACGTGAGTAAAGCATCCGTCCAGGTCAGGAACTCGTCGGGGTTCCCTGCCCGACAGGCAGCCGACGCGCCTCCCTACAGCGCTCCAGGTGATCGATGAGGTCATCGGCCGGCCCCAGGTCGGTACTGCGGTCCGTGATCACGGTATGGCCGTCATGCACCAGCCGGTACTCGAAGCGGTCGCGGGAGCCCCCGTCGACACTGCGGGCGGGAAGGCCGGCGAAGTCGACGGCGTCCAGTAGCGAGCCGAGCTTCTCGCGCTCGGCTCCCGACAGATCACGACCCGCATGACTGCCCGTGCGGTCGATGATGAGCACCGACCCTCCGGGGCCCACCTCGATGCCATGCTGCACCCCCGCGATGCCACCACTGACGTGGAGACTCACCTCTTGGGAAGCCGCCCCGGACCCACTCTCGGACGCGACGGACTCCCCACACCCGACCAACAACAGCCCGCCCACGAGAAGGGCGAGAAACCGTCCCATACGCGTTGCCATGCTTCCGCTCCCTGGCTCAGGCTGCCGTCACTTTACTGATGAGACGGCCTTACCGGTGAGACCCGCGCCGCGAGCCGGATCAGGCGGCGTGCCAGCGGTTACGGCCGTCGGAGCCGGGGCCGCACACCATGGGCGTGCCCGCCGTGGTGACACCGGTCGCACCGGCCGGGGCGCAGAAGGAGCCGGGGTGGGCGGTGGGCCCACCGCCGCCGGTACTGCCGCCGGTCGAAGACGACCCGCCAGTGCTGGATCCACCGGTACTGCTCGATCCACCGGTAGTGCTGGACCCACCGGTACTGCTGGACCCACCGGTAGCGCTGGATGAGCCTCCCGACGAGCTGCTGTCGCTGCCGCCGCCCCCGCTGGTCGTGTTGCGGTCGTCGGTCGAGTCACGGTAGTTCGGACGGCCGTCGTGGTCCTTGTCGCCGAGGTACGAGCCGTCCGTGGAACAGCCGGCCTTCGGGTGGGTCAGTTCGAGCGTGACGTCGGCGGTGATGTCCTCGCCTTCCGCGGGGTCCTGCGTGCACACCCGCCAGGAGTCGTACGCGCCGTCCGGCAGGTCGTCGTTGACGTAGTGCGCCTCCGCCTTGATCGCGTCCTCGTCGACTCCGATGCCCGTCAGGGTCACCACGGCGACCTGCCACGTCTTGCCACGCAGCTCGGGCATCGTGGGCCAGGGGATCTCTGCGCCGTCCTTCTTGGGGCAGGTCTCACCCTCCTTGACCGCGGCGAAGTCGATCAGCCGGCGGCTGTCGTCGTGGTCGGCCTGCTGGAAGCACACGAGCCAACCCGACCGCGCGACGATCGCCCGGTTTTCGGCGGAGGCGTCGTGGTGGCCGACGGTGTAGCCGGCACCACGGGCCTTGCCCTCGGCCTCGTCGAGTTGTTCACCGATGTAGTCCGGCGCTTTCCGCTCCGGCTTCTTGCTCGGGGACGCCTTTGGGCTCGCCGTGCGCGACTCGGTCGCGACCTGCTGCGGTTTGTCCTTCCCCGTGTCGTCGAGCTGCCCGCCCAGGCCCGCGCCGATCGCCAGCAGGATGAACGCCCCGAAGCTGGCGCCCAGCCTGGCGAACCAGCGCCACGGCGGCAGGACCCACAGCAGCACGATGGCGACGATCAGCGCGAGGAATCCGAGGGGGAAATGTAAGGCGCCGATGAGGGCGACCAGAACGATCATGCCCAGCGCGGCGGGAGTGGTCTTCCACCACGGCCGTGCCGGGGGCGTTGGCCGGGTCGGAGGACTGTACGGGTTCACGTGGTGACTTTCCTTGTCTGGCAGCAAAGCCTGGGGCCCACGCTCACCGTGTGGGAGGGCGGGCTTCTTCCACCGATGAGTAGAAGTAACCCGATATTACCGGCTCTTACGGAATCGGCGGAAGTATGGAAGTCATCAGAAGAAGGTGGTTTCTGACACCACGGCATTCACGCAGCTCGCCAGTCGCCTGCCTTTTCGAGAGCGCTCTCACGCACTTATTGACAGGGACGCGTCAGCAGCGCTTCACTTCACCGCGAAGGCAGGTCCGGACCAATCGAGGCGGGTTATATGTCCCTTCGCATGTCCTCCAACGTGTCGTCACGGGAGCGCCGGCGCACCCTCCGCGGCATCGCCCTGGCCACCGCGGCCGTCACCGCCGCACTGAGCTGGGCTCCCGGTTCCGCCGCCGCGGCGCCCCCACCCGATGCACCCACCGCGGCGATACGCGCCGTGACCTTCGAGGACACCTTCGACGGGCCCGCCGGGTCAGCGGTCGACGGCGGTAAGTGGCAGACCGAGACCGGTGACAACGTCAACAACCACGAGCGGCAGTACTACACGGCGGGCAATGCCAACGCCGCGCTGAACGGCCAGGGCCAACTGGTCATCACCGCGCGCCGCGAGAACCCGGGCAACTACCAGTGCTGGTACGGGCGTTGTGAGTACACCTCGGCGCGGCTGAATACCGCAGGCCGCTTCACCTCGACCTACGGCCACGTCGAGGCGCGGATGAAGGTGCCGCGCGGCCAGGGGATGTGGCCGGCGTTCTGGATGCTCGGCGACGACATCGGCCAGGTCGGCTGGCCCAACAGCGGCGAGATCGACATCATGGAGAACGTCGGCTTCGAGCCGGGCACGGTGCACGGCACGCTCCACGGCCCCGGTTACTCGGGCAGCGGCGGCATCGGCGCGGCGTACTCCCTCCCGAACGGGCAGGCATTCGCCGACGACTTCCACACCTTCGCCATCGACTGGGCGCCGGACTCCATCACCTGGTCCGTGGACGGAACCGTCTACCAGCGCCGCACGCCCGCCGATCTCGGCGGCAAGACCTGGGTGTTCAACAAGCCCTTCTTCCTCATCCTCAACCTGGCCGTCGGCGGCTACTGGCCCGGCGACCCCGACGGCTCGACGTCCTTCCCGCAACAACTCGTCGTCGACCACGTCCGCGTCACGACCTCCGACACGGCCGGGAGCGCGTTCTAAGGTACGCACATGGATCTCACGGCGATCACACTCGATTGCTCCGACCCCTTGGCGCTGGCCGCGTTCTACCAGCAGGCAACCGGGCTCGAGTGGCACGAAAAATCCCACCGCGAGTTCGCGGGGCTCCGCGGCGGGGACGGGCTCCTCATCGGTTTCCAGCGGGTCGCCGGCTACCGGGCTCCGCGCTGGCCCGACCAGGCCGTACCGCAGCAGATCCACCTCGACTTCGCGGTCGACGACCTCGACGAGGCCGAGGCCCGGCTGCTGGAGCTCGGCGCGGTCAAGCCGGAGTACCAGCCGGGCGGCGACAGATGGCGGGTCCTCGCCGACCCGGCCGGGCATCCCTTCTGCCTGACCAGACGGAACAAAGGGGCTTGAGGCTGAGCGGCCCGTCGGGTCAAGCGCTCACTCGTGGCCGAGTTCCACGTCGTGGCTGAGCACTCCCTGGCCGGTCACCGTCAGGGCGGCGGCGGCCGGTGGGTAGCCGCCGGCTATCAGTGTGTACTCGCCGGGGTTCAGGTCCTTGAAGGCGTAGTTGCCGTCGTTGCCGGTGGTCGCGGTGCCCGCGACATTGCCTGCCGCGTCGACCAGTGTGACCCGTGCACCGGCCAGCGGGCCGTGGTCCGCGCCGGTCCTGATCGTGCCCTGGACGTGCGTGCCGGCGGGCTGGGCGGCGGCGCCGGAGAGTTGGACGTCGTGGCCGAGCGGCCCGTCGCCGACGATCACGGTGGACGCCTGCGGCCGGTGCCCGTCTGCGGCGGCGATCAGTACGTAGCTGCCGGCGGCGGGTACCGCCAGGTCGTATCCCCCGTCCGGCCGCACCGGCATGCGCCCCAACTGCCGCCCCTGCGGGGAGATCAGGGTGACGATGGCGGTATTGGCCGCGACGCCGTCGGCGTACCGCACGAAGCCGTGAACCCGGCTTCCCCCAGGCTGGACGTCTTCCTGAACAGGGTCCTGAACGCGTTCCCGGCCATCCGTGCCCGCCGCCTCCTGCAACGCGTTCGCCGTCTTCAGCGGTATCTCCCTGATGCACAGGGCCAGCAGGAATGCCATGAAGGCGAACGGGGCGGCGTAGAGGAAGACATCGGCGATGCCGTGCCCGTAGCTGCTTTCGACGATTCCGCGGATCGCGGGAGGGAGCTTCGTCAGGTCGGGGATGTTGCCCCCGCCGTGCGCGTGCGGCATCGGGATGCCGAGCGAGGTGAAGCCGTCCTTCATGTACTGGCTGATCCGCGTGCTGAGCGCGGCGCCGAGTGCGGAGACGCCGATGGCGCCGCCCAGGGTGCGGAAGAACGTGACGAGCGAGCTGGCCGCGCCCAGGTCCTTCGGGGCGACCTGGTTCTGTACCGCGAGTACCAGGTTCTGCTGCATCAGGCCGATGCCGATGCCGAGTACGGTCATGTAGACGACGACCTGCCAGTACGGGGTGTCGTACCGCATCAGGCCCAGCGTCGCCGCGCCGCCGGTCAGGAAGAGCCCGCCGCCGACGAGGAATATCTTCCAGCGCCCGGTGCGGGTGATGATCCGGCCCGAGCCCATCGAGGCGACGAGCAGCCCCGCCACCATCGGGATGGTCGAGACGCCCGACATGGTCGGGGTCTTGCCGCGGGAGAGCTGGAAGTACTGGCTGAGGAAGACGGTGCCCGCGAACATTGCGACGCCGACGAAGACACTGGCGAGGGAGGTGAGTGTGATGGTCGCGTTGCGGAACAGCCGCAGCGGGATGATCGGTTCGCTCGCGCGGGTCTCGACGAAGAGGAAGAGCAGGCCCAGGACGGCGGCTCCTGGCACCATCAGATACGTCTGCCAGGACAGCCAGTCGTACGTGTCGCCGGCCAGCGTGACCCACACCATCAGCAGGCAGACCGCGGCGGTGACGAAGAAGGCGCCCAGCCAGTCGGCCTTCACCTGACGCTTGACCACCGGCAGATGAATGGTCTTCTGGAGCACGACCATCGCCATCACGGCGAACGGCACCACCGCGTAGAAGCACCAACGCCAGCCGAGCCAGTCGGTGTCGGTGATGACACCGCCGATCAGCGGGCCGGACACGGTACCGACGGCATACGTCGCGCCGAGGTAGCCGCTGTACCGGCCGCGCTCACGCGGCGACACCATGGCCGCCATGATCACCTGTGACAGCGCGGACAGTCCGCCCGCGCCGATGCCCTGCACCACGCGGCAGGCGATCAGCATCCCGGCGTTCTGCGAGAAGCCGGCGACGATCGAGGCGACGATGTAGAGCAGCAGCGCGAACTGGACCAGGAGCTTCTTGCTCACAAGGTCCGACATCTTGCCCCAGAGCGGGGTGGTCGCCGTGACCGAGAGCAGTGCCGCCGTGACGACCCAGGTGTACGCGCTCTGCCCGCCGCCGACGTCGGCGAGGATGGTCGGCAGCGCCGAGGAGACGATGGTGGAGGACAGCACCGCGACGAACATTCCGAGCATGAGCCCGGAGAGCGCCTCCATGATCTGCCGGTGGGACATGGGGGCGGCGTGCGCGCCCTGTCCCCCGTGCCGGGATCCGCCGGACCGCGCCTCTGCGGATGCTGTTGTTGTCGTCATGGCCTTCCTCTTGCCGCCCCCAGCACTAGTTGGAGAGCGCAACCATAATTCACTTGGTTGCTGCATTCAACTGAGCGGGAAGGTGCTGCCGAGGAAGGGATCAGCGCCCCTGTCCGTACCGCCCTCGGGCGATCCGCGTGCCGAGCAGGCCGAACAGTGCGTCGGCGACAAGGGCCAGGGCCGCTACCCAGAGGGGGACGGACTTCGGTTACGCGGAACCCGGTGCGGGGACAGCCGTGCGCAGGGAAGCGGCCAGCACGACGGTGGTGCCGCGGTCCCCGGGACCGGGGTGCACCTCGATGCGGTCGGTGAGCGCCTCGGCGATCCGCAGACCGTGACCGCGCCCGGTCGCCGCCTCCTGCCCGGCGTCCGGTGTGCGCGGCTCCGGGGCGAGCGATTCCGGGGCGGGGACCACCGCGGAGGGGCCGGGGCCCGCGTCGGCGACCTCGCACCGCACCTCGCCGTCCGCCGAGCCCACGCTCAGCCGCCCCGCGCCCCCGCCGTGCAGGACCGCGTTGGCCATGGCCTCCAGCACCGCCTGCGCGAGGGCGTCGCGCACCGGTCCGGGCAGTCCGGCGCGGTGCAGCGTCGCGGCGAGTGTGATCCGCGCCAGGGGCAGGTCGGGGCCTGTGAAGTCCAGTTCCAGCAGCCGGTCCGCGCTCACGCCACGTCCTCCGCTTCCGCCGTGTCTCCCGTGTCCTGCGTATCCTGCGGGTCCGCCACGTGGAGCTCCAGTTGCGGTACGTCGGCGGAGCCGAGGCCGCGCAGGGCCGTCGCCGGCATCGGGCCGCACCGGACGACGGCCGTGTCCTTCCGTGGCAGCCCGGCGACGAGGTCGAGCAGTTGCCAGGCGCAGTGCGCCTCCATGTACACCAGGTCGGTCAGGTCCAGCTCGTACCGGGAGGAGCCGCGGCCCGGCCGGGGGCCCAGCGCCTCGCGCAGCGCCCTGGTGAACTCCTCGCGCGAGCCCAGCTCCGCCGAGCCGGCGATCCGCCGGCCGCCGCCCGGGGCCCGGGTCACCTCCAGCCCGCCCAGGCACTCCATGACCTGGAGCGGATGGACCGTGCGCGTCGCGGCCACCAGGGGGTCGCCGCACTGTTGCCGGTCGTAACAGCAGAGCGCGGTGAGGTACCCGTCGGCGAACAGCTCCGCCAGGGACGCCTCGTAGTCGATCACCTCGTCGTCGGCCACCCCGGCGCGCGGTGCCCAGCCCATGTCACCGGCGCCGCGCAGCCGTGGATAGCCGGCCTCCCGGGCCCGCTCGGCCTCGGCGGCGAAGTCCCGGACCTGTCGCTCCTTGGAGAAGCGGCCGTCCGGGAGGTAGGCGGATGTGTTGCGGTCGAGCACGAACTGCCCGCTCTTCAGCGCCGCTTCCATATGCCCGGTGCCGCCGTCCAGGCACGCCACGGCATCCTCGTCGTTCAGGTCGCTCGGGTCGAGCAGGAGCATTACCTTCTCGCCGCGGGCCAGTCCGGTCCGGGTGAAGGCGGTCAGCACCTGCCAACGACTCGCTCTGTCGGTGACGTCCATGCACGAGTGGTCGCCCGGTTGCAGCCGCTCCACGGGAATGATCCGGCCGGTCGTGCCGTGGTGTTGGGTCATCGGGCAGCCTCCCCTGTCGTCGGCGTGGTGCGTGCCGGCCGGAACATCCTTCGCACTGCTCGCTCCGGACATTAGAGAGGCGGCGCCTGCGACACTCTTCGAAGCCCGCTGAATTCCCTCTTTTGGCTATGGCCTTGACCGCTGCTGCACCGCTTGTGATCGGAGTCGATTGCCGATTACCTACAGCGGGGCACGTCTCGCGACACGTATGCGCACGGGAAGGCATACCCGTGCGTACGGGGGGCCGGTCGGTGCACAGTAGGGCCGACCGGAAGGACACCGATGCTCATGCACGTCTGCGCACCCGCCGAACTCGGTCCGCCCACCGCCTATCTCAGTGCCACGATCGCCGACGATGCCGAGGAGCTGGCCCAAACCCGGCGGGCCGTCCGCGGCTGGCTGGCCGCGAGCGGGCTCGACGAGGCGGCCGACAGCGCCGTACTCCTGATGAACGAACTGGCCACGAACGTGCAGCAGCACGCTCCCGGGCCGGCGAGACTGCGGCTGTTCCTGCGTCCCGGACTGTTGCGCTGCGAAGTCCTGGACAGCCACCGGGCGCTGCCCGTGCTAGTGAGTGCGGACACCGACGCGGAGGGGGGCCGCGGTCTGCGCCTCGTGGACGCGCTGGCCCTGTGCTGGGGCAGCGTCCCCGCGGGCCGCGGCAAGGCAGTCTGGTTCGAGCTGCCCGTGCCGCGTGCCACGCGGGAAGCGCCCACGCGGGAAGCGCCCACGCGGGCCCACGCAGTGACCGGCTAGCGGCCGTCCTCGGCCGGTACCTGGGCCCGCAGCCGTACATCGTTCAGCGAGCGGCCGATCTCGGCGGTGTACGTGCCGGGGACCAGCCGCCAGGCGTACGCCTGCTCGTCCCAGATCTCGGCGGCGCGGCGGGGGACGGCGACGCGTACCTCGGCCGTGCCGCCGGGGGCCGCCGCGACGGTGGCGAAGCCCGCGAGGCGGCGGGCCGGGCGGTCGGCGGTGTCGGCGTCCGGGGTGGCGAGGTAGACCTGGACCACCTCGCGGCCGGGGCGCTGGCCGGTGTTGCGCACGCGCACGGTGAGCGTGCCGAGTTCGTCCCCGTCCGCGGCGGGCGTGTACGTGGCCGTCTCGTACTCCCAGTCGGTGTAGCCGAGACCGTGCCCGAAGCAGTACGCGGGCTCGGTGCCGGTCTGCTGCCAGGCGCGGTAGCCGATGAACACTCCCTCCTCATAAGGGAGTTCACCCTCTTCGGGGGTGACGCGGGTGACGGGCGCTTCGGCCAGCAGGGCGGGCCAGGTGGTGGGCAGCCGCCCGCCCGGCTCCTCGGCGCCGAGGAGGACGTCGGCGAGGGCCGCGCCGGCCTCCTGGCCGGGGAACCAACTGAGCAGCACCGCGGCCACGTCGTTGCGCCACGGCATTTCCACCGGAGAACCGGAGTTGACGATCACGACGGTACGGGGGTTGACCGCGGCGACCCGCCGGACCAGCTCGTCCTGGCGGCCGGGAAGGCCGAGGTCCGTACGGTCGAAGCCTTCGCTCTCCACCCGCTCGGTGGTGGCGACCACGACGACCGCGGTGCCGGCCGTGCGCGCGGCGGCCACGGCTTCCTCGATGAGCTCCTCGGCGTCGCGCCGGGGCTCGCGGTGGACGAGGGCGAAGCCGACGGCCTGGATCGGCGCGCCCGACATGTCGGGGACGGTGTGGAGGAGGGCGACCTCGACCGGCTGTCCCGCGGTGAGTTCCACCTGGCCGCGCTCCACGGGCGCGCCGAAGAACGCCTCGAACGGGTCGTCGTGGTCGGGGACCTCGACGCCGTCGTGGAGCACACGGTCCCCGACGGTGAGCCGGAAGCCGCCGATGCCCTTGGTGCCGAAGCAGTGCGCGCCGCTCTCGCGCGGGGTGAAGGTGCCGGTGATCTCGACGGTGTGCAGCTCCTCGTGGGTGACGCCGGCGGGCAGGTCGTCGCCGTGCCACTGGACCGCGCCGCTGGGCAGCGGGGTCTCCCCCAGTACCCGCCCGTCCCGGTCCCGGCAGACGGCCCGCAGCGTGAATCCCTGCCCCGCGGCGGCGAGTTCGTCACTCGGGTCGGCGCCGACGCAGTACGTGAGGTCCCCCTCGGGGAGTGCGGCGCGCAGGCCGTCGAGCGGGGAGACGATGTGGTCGGGGAAGACCTGGGCGGAGCCGCCGCCGAGGACGCGGGCGTCGCGGGCCGCGGCGCCGATGAGGGCGACGGTGCCGGCCGGCGCGGGTCCGAGGGGCAGGATGCCGTTCTCGTTGCGTACGAGGACGACGGCGCGGCGGGCGATCTCGCGGGCCAGGGCCGCGCCGTCGACCGTGGCCGGGAGGTCGGCGGGGGCGACGGCGGGCGGCGCGGCGTCGAGGGCGCCGACGCGGGCGGCGAGCCGCAGGACGTTGCGTACCGCGTCGTCGACGAGGGCTTCCTCGACCTCACCCGCGCGTACGGCGGCTGCCAGCGCCGGGCCGTACACAGTGTTCGGGCCGGGCATGGCCACGTCGAGTCCGCCTTCGATCGCGCCCTTGGTGGAGCGGGCGGCCATCCAGTCGGAGACGATGAAGCCGTCGAAGCCCCACTCGCCGCGCAGCACCTCGTTCTGGAGGTAGCGGTGCTCGGTCATGGTGGCGCCGTTGACGGAGTTGTAGGCGGCCATGATGCCCCAGGGGTGGGCGTTCTTGACGATCGTCTCGAACGGCGCGAGGTACAGCTCGCGCAGCGGCCGCGGGGCGACGGTGTTGTTGACGGTGAAGCGCTCGGTCTCGGCGTCGTTGGCGACGAAGTGCTTCACGGTGGTGCCGACGCCGCCCTCCTGCACTCCGGTGACGTATCCGGCGCCGATCGCGCCGGTGAGGTGCGGGTCCTCCGAGTAGCACTCGAAGTGGCGACCGCCGAGCGGGGAGCGGTGCAGGTTGACGGTCGGGGCAAGGAGGACGTGTACGCCCTTGCGGCGGGCCTCCTGGGCGAGCAAGTGACCGGCGCGGCGGGCCAGTTCGGGGTCCCAGGTCGCGGCGAGCGCGGTGGGGCTGGGCAGGGCGACGGAGGGGTCGTCCACGGTCCAGCGCACGCCGCGGACGCCGATGGGGCCGTCGGACATGACCAGGGACCGCAGGCCGATCTCCGGGAGCGCGGGCAGCGCCCACATGTTGCGGCCGGCCAGCAGTCGGGTCTTGGCGTCGAGGTCCAGCTTGCCGAGCGCGTCCTCGATGGTCGCGTCGTACGTGTGGTACGGGGGCGTCATGCGTGACTCCTTGGTGCGAAGGGAGGGCGTGGCGGGTGCGGGCCGGCTCATTGCGCGCCCTTGATACGGGTGACGAGCACCGAGCCGACGAGCGCGGCGGCCGCGGCCACGCCGAACAGCAGCGGGTAGTTGCCTCCCCCGCCGATGGCCAGGAGGAAGGGCGCGATCATCGGCATCAGGGACTGCGGCAGCGCGTTGGCGATGTTGACGACGCCGAGGTCCTTGGCGGCGTTGTCCGGGTCGGGCAGGACGTGGGTGATCAGCGCCATGTCGACGGCGTAGAAGAGCCCGCCGCCGACGCTCATGACGAACTGGGCGACGATGATCCAGGTCAGGTCCGGGGCGAAGGCCAGCAGCGCGAGGCCGGCGGCGACGATGAGCCCGGAGGAGATGACGAAGGGCTTGCGGCGGCCGAAGCGGTCGGAGATCCGGCCGCCGGCCGCGGCCGTGACGGACTGGACGGCGTAGCCGGCGGCGACCAGTACGGCAACGGTGCTCGCCGTGGCGGCGGCGCTCACGCCCATCCGGAAGGGCAGGTAGTAGGCCAGGTAGGTCATCGGCGCGACGGAGCCGAACATGACCAGGAACTTGGTGAGCCAGGCCCAGCCGAAGTCCGGGCTGCGGCGCGGGTCGAAGACGAAGCTGCCGAGGAACTCCTTGAGCGAGAACGGCTCGGGCGCCCCGGCGGGCGCGCGGTCGTCCAGCTTGTACACGAACCAGCCGACCAGGGCGACGGTCAGGACGGCCGGCAGCAGGAACATCACCCGTGCGTCGGAGCTGAGTGCGGCGATGCCCGAGCCGGCCAGTACGGCGGCGGTGAGGCCGGTGCCGACGGCGCCGGAGGCGCTGCCCCGGGCGGCCGCGGGCACCTGGTCGGGGATGGTCGCCATGAGGGCCGCGTACACGGCGTTGAAGGAGGTCTGGACGACGGCCCAGCCGATGACGAGGGCGGGGACGGCGGGAATGAAGGCGATCACCATCAGGCCCAGCAGGCCGCCGAGGAGGCCGCCGACGAGCCAGGGCCGGCGCCGCCCGAAGCGGGAGCGGGTGCGGTCCGAGAGCCTGCCGAAGAGCGGGTTGGCGATCACCGCCAGGACGGCGCCGACGCCGAGCACGAGGCCCAGTACCGATTCCTTGTTGCGGGGTGCGACGTCCGCGACGCGCAGCGCCATGGTGACGATGACGGGCGTCAGCAGGGCGCTGTAGAGGCCGAAGTTCGCGAGGCCCAGCCGGAGTACGAAGCCCCGTGGGGCTCTTTCCGCATCCGGGTCGGTGCTCGCGGGCTCGGCAGGAGTGGTGGCCGAAGCCGAAGCGGGGACAGCTGCCTGATCCACTGCCGTACCTCCTCATTGAGGTGAACAAAGCGGCTCGGACAGGGAGGAATCGCGCTATGAAGTGGCGGGCTCCCTGCGGTTCGCAGCATCGTGTCCCAGCCACCTGTGAAGCGGTAGGCGTTGTAATGTCTTCGTTACCTTCAAGGGTCCGGACCGTTTCGTGGATTAGGCTCGGGCCCGTGGCAGCGAAAGATCGATCCGTGGCGAAGGAACGGGAAGCGCGGCGGGGGCGTGCCGTGCGCGGTGAGGACCGGCGCGCGGAGATCCTCCGGGCGGCGCTGGAGGTGATCGCCGAGCGCGGTTACCGGGGCGCGTCGCTCAACGCGGTCGCCGAGCGGGTCGGCATCACCCAGCAGGGACTGCTGCACCATTTCCCGACCAAGGAGGCACTGCTCGTCGCCGTGCTGGAGGCGCGGGACGCGTGGGACACCGGCGGCGGCTCCCCGCGGCGCGGCGAGCCCTGGCCGCTGGACCTGTACGCCTCACTCGTCGAGTACAACGCCATGCGCCCGGGCATCGTGCAGACCTTCTCCGCCCTGCTCGGCGAGAGCGTGACCGGGGAGGACCACCCGGCGCGCGAGTTCTTCGCCCAGCGCTACGCATCCGTGCGCGAGTCGACGGCCGCCTCGCTGCGCGCGGAGTTCGGCGACCGGCTCCCCGGCGGCCGTACGCCGGAGGAGGCGGCGCCGCTGCTGATCGCGGTGATGGACGGGATGCAGTTCCAGTGGCTGCTGGACCCCACGGCCGTGGACATGCCGGCCGCCTTCCGCACGCTGCTCCAGCTCCTGGGCCGGACGGAGCCCGCGGACTGAGATCCCGGTTCAGGTCCGGCGCCCCCGCCGCCCCAGCCATGTCTGCGCGATCACGACCACCGCGAGGAACGCGCCGCTGACCACCTGCTGGTAGGCGGAGTCCAGGGAGCCGATCTGGTTGATGACGTTCTGGATGACCTTCAGCAGGAGGACGCCCACCAGCGAGCCGCTGAGGAAGCCGGAGCCGCCGGTCAGCAGCGTGCCGCCGATGACGACGGCGGAGATCGCCTCCAGCTCCATGCCGGAGCCGAGGATGGTGACGCCGGAGACCAGCCAGGCCGCGTTCAGTGCCCCGGCGAGCCCGGCACACAGGCCGGACAGCGTGTACACGGTGATCTTCGTCCGGGCGACCGGCGCGCCCATCAGCGCCGCGGCGTCCTCATTGCCGCCGACCGCGTAGACGTACTGGCCGAAGCGGGTGCGGCGGAGCACCAGCGCGCCGGCCGCGAACAGCACCAGCGCGATCCACACAGGCACGCCCACCCCGAGCAGCCTGCCCTGTCCGAGCGCCGCGAAGAAGGTGCTCTTGTCGACGAGGTACGTCTGCGATCCCTCGTCCGTGACGGCGAGCAGCAGGCCGCGCGCGCCGAGCATCGCGGCGAGCGTCACGATGAACGGGGCGAGCCGGGACCGGGCGATCAGCACCCCGTTGAGCACGCCGATGAGGCCGCAGACGGCGAGCGGGAGCAGCAGCGCCACCGCCGTCCCGTACTGCGAGCCCCACGCCGCGAGCACGCCGCCGAGCGCGAACAGTGAGCCCACCGACAGGTCGATACCGCCGGTGACGATCACGAACGTCATGCCGAGCGCCACGACCGCCAGGAACGCGGACGACAGGGCCATGTTCTGGAGGTTGTCGGCCGTCAGGAACGGCTCGAAGGTGAGGGCCGCGGCGAGCACCGCGAGTACCAGGGTCACCAGCGCGCCGTGCTGCTGGGCGAGCGCGCTCAGCCGCTCGGCGGGCCGCGGCGCGTCGACCGCCGCCTCCTCGGCCCCGACCGCCTGCGGCGCCGGATCGCGGACATCGGCGGTGGTCATCGCTTCCCCCGTTCCCTGGCCGCGTAGACCGCGAGGACGATCACCACGGCCTGGGCGATCTGGGTCCATGACGGCGGCAGGTCGTGCTTGATGAGTGTGGCGGTCAGCAACTGGATCAGCACGGCACCGGCGACGGTGCCGCCGATGCGCACGCGGCCGCCGCTGAGCGGAGTACCGCCGACGACCACGGCGGTGATCGCGGACAGCTCCATCAGGGTGCCGAGCGAGGTGGGGTCGCTGGCGGTGAGCCGCGCCGTGGCCAGGACGCCGGCGACCGCCGCGAACGCCCCGGAGGCGGCGTAGACGAGGATCAGTACGCGGCGTACCGGCAGGCCCGCCAGGCGCGCGGCCGGGCGGCTGTCGCCAAGGGCGAGCAACTGGCGGCCGAAGGTCGTCCGGCGGACCACGAAGGCGGTGAGCAGCGCGAGGCCCGCGGCGATCAGGACCAGGTAGGGGACGCCGAGTACGGCACCGGAGCCGAGGGCCGCCATGCCGGGGTCGTGCACCTGCTTGAGCTGGGGCAGCAGGACGAGCGCGAGGCCGCGTCCGGCCACCATCAGCGCCAGCGTGGCGACGATCGGCTGCACCCCGACGAAGGCGATGAGCGAGCCGTTCGCGAGGCCGACCACGAGGCCGCCGGCCACCGCGACGAGCAGCGCGATCCACGGCCCGTAGCCGAGGTAGAGCGAGACGAGCGAGGTGGCCAGGGCCATCACCGAGCCGACCGACAGGTCGACGCCCTCGGTGCCGATGGCCAGTGCCATGCCGAGCGCCACGATCAGGACGGGCGCGACCTGCACGGCCTGGGTGCGGAAGTTCTCGGCGGAGAGGAAGTGCGGAGTGAAGGCCACGTTCACCAGGAGGAGTACGGCGACGCCCAGGTAGACGCCGTAGTCCTGCAAGAGGCGGCGGAGCCGGTCGCGGTCGGCGGTGACCCGGCCCAGGGTCAGTTGGGTCATGCGGGGCCTCCCACGGGCGCGGTCGCGATGGCGCGCATCAGGCGGTCGGCGGTGACGGCTTCGCCGGTCAGCTCCTCGACGACGGCGCCGTCCTTGAGGACGACGATCCGGTCCGCGCCCTCGATCAGCTCCTCCATGTCGGAGGAGATCAGCAGGACGCCCAGGCCGTCGGCGGCGAGCTCGTCGATGAGCCGTTGTACTTCGGCCTTGGCGCCGACGTCGATGCCACGGGTCGGCTCGTCGAGCAGCAGTACCTTGGGGTGCATGGCGAGCCAGCGGGCGAGCAGCACCTTCTGCTGGTTGCCGCCGGAGAGTTCGCCGACCTTCTGGTGCGGTCCGGCCGCCTTGATGCGCAGCCGCTGGATGAAGGTGTCGACGATGCGGTCGATCCGGGCCTCGTCGACCAGGCCGAAGCGGGACAGGCGGGGCAGCGCGGCGAGCGCGATGTTCTCCCGTACCGACAGGCCCGGCACGATGCCCTCGGCCTTGCGGTCCTCGGGCAGCAGGCTGATGCCGGCGCGGATCGCGGCGGGTGTGGAGCCGGTGCGGACGGGGGCGCCCGCCACCACGACCGTTCCGGAGTCCAGGGGCAGCGCGCCGGCGATCGCCTTCGCGGTCCCGCTGCGGCCGGAGCCGAGCAGCCCTCCGAGGCCGACGACTTCACCGGGCCGTACGTCCAGGCCGACCTCGCGGAGGTGGTGACGTGCAGTCAACTTCCTTGCTGAAAGCACCGGTTCAGCGTCCGTAACTTGGTGGCCGCCGGTGAATTCGGTGCGGCCCTCCTCGCGTACCTCGCCCGCCTCGCGGCCCAGCATGAGGGAGACCAGCCGCAGCCGGTCGAGGCCGGCCATGGGGCCCGTGTGGACGGCCCTGCCGTCACGCAGCACGGTCACCGCGTCACAGATCTCGTACAGCTCCTCCAGGCGGTGGCTGACGTAGACGACGGCGATGCCGCGCTCGCGCAGCATACGGATCACGCCGAACAGCGTCCGGACCTCGCGCGGTTCGAGGGAGGAGGTGGGCTCGTCCATGATGACGACGCGCGCGTCCACCGAGACCGCGCGGGCCAGGGCCACCATCTGCTGGGCGCCGACGCCGAGTTCGCGCAGCGGGCGGCGGACGTCGACGCGTACGCCCAGCTCGCGCAGTGCCTCGTCCGCCGCGCGGTGCATCCGGCGGAAGTCGATCAGGCCGAGGCGGCCGCGCGGCTCGCGGCCGAGGAAGAGATTGCGGGCCACGCTCATCAGGGGGACGAGATTGACCTCCTGGTAGATGGTGGAGATGCCCGCGTGCTGTGCTTCGAGCGGGGTGGCGAAGGCGGCCTCCGCGCCGTCGTACGTCATCGTCCCCTCCCCCGGGTCCGGCCGGTACACGCCGGTGAGGACCTTGATGAGGGTGGACTTGCCCGCGCCGTTCTCACCGATGAGGGCGTGCACCTCCCCGGCGCGGGCGGTGAAGTCGACGCCGTCGAGCGCCCGTACGCCGGGGAAGGTCTTGCTGATGCCGGTGACCGACAGCACCTCAGTACGCCTTCGCGAGGTCGGCCTTGGCGTTGTCCTTCGTGTACGCGCTGTCCTTGATGACGATGTCCTGCGGTACCTTCTGGCCCTTGGTGAAGGCGTCCAGGGTCTGGAAGGCGAGCGGTCCGAAGCGCGGGTTGGACTCGATGACGCCGTCGATCCAGCCGTCCACGATGCCCTGGACGGCGCTGCGCGTGCCATCGACGGTGACGATCTTGACGTCACCGGGCTGCTTGCCCGCGCCCTTGAGCGCGTTGACCGCTCCGAGGCCCATTTCGTCGTTCTCGGCGTAGATCCCGTCGATGCCGGGCTTGGACTGGATGAGCTGCTCGGTGACCGACTGGCCCTTCTCGCGGGAGAATTCGCCGGTCTGCTGGAAGACGACCTTCAGGCCCGGCGCCTTCTCCTCGATGCGCTGCTCGAAGCCCTTGGTGCGTTCGGTGGTGACGTTGTTGCCCGCGGCGCCGAGCAGGATGGCGAGCTCGCCCTTGCCGCCGGTCGCCTCGATCATCCGGTCTGCGGCGCGCCTGCCCTGCTCGACGAAGTCCGAGCCGATGAAGCTGACGTAGTCCTTGCAGGCCGTACCGTTGATCTTGCGGTCGACGGTCACGATGGGGATGTGCCGGGCGCGCGCGGAGCTCAGCACCGGCTGCCAGCCGTCGGAGTTGAGCGGCGCGATGACCAGCAGGTCCGCGCCCTTGGCGATGAGGTCCTGCACGTCGCTGATCTGCTTGGAGAACTGCGACTGGCCGTTGGCCGTGAGCAGCTTGATGCCGCGCTTCTCCGCCTCGGCCTTGAGGGAGGCGGTCTCGGCGATCCGGAAGGGGTTCGCCTCCTTCTCGGACTGGGAGAAGCCGACGGTGGCGTTCTTCAGGTCGAGCTTCTTGCCGCCGAAGGCGTCGAGGGTGCAGGTCCTGCCGCCAGCACCGGTGCCCGAGGCGGCGGCGGCCCCGCCGGATCCGCCCTGCGCCGCGGGCTTCTTGTCCGCCGCGGCGTCGTCCTCGGACTTGGCGCAGCCGGAGACGAGCGCGAGGCTCGTGATGAGGCCGGTGGCGAGCAGGGCTCTCGCGGAGGTGCGGCGAAGGGAGGAGATCGGCTTCATGGTGTCCCCAAATGGCACGGCCCCGGCGCGCGAACGCTCACGGGGACTTCGGAACGTGCAGGCAACTGGTGGCTCAGGTGAGGGTTTTACATCGTTGCAAGAACACTGACAACCCTCCGCGTACGAAATGCCGGACCATCGCCACCGATTCGCACGCCTCCCACAACAGCGCTTGGGTAACGGTGACTTGGTACCGGATCAGCGGCGGCCCAGCGTGGACTCCCGCTCCACCAGCCGGAATTCCGCGACCAGCTCCCGCCCCTCGGGCTCCTCCGCGCGGTTCTCCAGCGTGCGCAGCAGCGACTCCACTGCCAGCCGGGCGATGGACCGCTTGTCCGGCGAGACCGTGGTCAGGCTGACGGCCCCGAACCGCCCCTCGGCGATGTCGTCGAAGCCGACCACCGCCACGTCCCACGGCACCCGCAGCCCCCGCTCGTGCAGCACCCGCATCGCGCCGATCGCCACCAGGTCGTTGTACGCGAACACCGCGTCCGGCCGCACGCCCGCGTCCAGCATCCGCGCCATCGCCTCGGCCCCGTCCCCCCGGTCCCAGCCCCCGGTCGGGCCGATCAGGCTGTCCGGCGCGGGCACGCCCGCCTCCGTCAGCTCGGCCCGCCAGCCCGCGAGCCGCAGGTGCGCGGGGCGGTTCGCCGAGTCGGTACGCGCTCCCAGGTAGGCGATGTGGGTGCGGCCGCGGCCGAGCAGGTGGCGGACGGCCGTCCGCGCCGCCGCGACGTTGTCGATCGCGATGTGGTCGTACGGCAGGTCGTACTCGCGCTCGCCGAGCAGCACCAGCGGGACGTCGTCCTCGCGGCCGCGCAGGTCCTCGACTTCCAGCTCCAGCGGGCTGAGGATCAGGCCGTCGATGACGCCGGCCCGGAAACCCTGGCTGACCAGGACCTCCCGCTCGCGCTCGCCACCGGTGTGGTCGAGCAGCACGGTCAGGTCGTGCTCGGCGGCGACGTCGATCACGGCGCCCGCGAGCTCCGCGAAGTACGGGTTGCCGAGCTCGGGAACGGCGAGCGCGAGGATTCCCGTGCGGCCTTTGCGCAGATGACGTGCCGTCATGTTCGGCCGGTAGCCCAGCTCGTCGATGGCGGCCTGGACCCGGGCCCGCATTCCCGGGGTGACGTGCTGGTAGTTGTTCACCACGTTCGAGACGGTCTTGATCGAGACACCGGCGCGTTCCGCGACGTCTTTCAGGCTCACTCGCAAAGGGATCTCCTCGGTATCGACGGTGCGCGCAACGCTCCCCCGGCCGGCTTGCGCAACGCTCCCCCGCCCGGCTTCTGTGCCGCACCTGGACAGGATCGGGGAGCCGTGCTGTCATGCCAACTGCCGCTCCTTCCAACGTTGTACAGACTGATGCAACGAGCCGCCACCCTTCCTCGACAAGGAGGATTTGTGCGCACCAATCGGTTCAGAGACAGACTCACTCTGCTGCTCGCGGCCACGCTGGGCGCCGCCGGACTCGCCGCCGCACCGTCCGCCACAGCGGCCGACGAGCCGCAGTCCGACGCCGTCCACGGCCTCAAGGGCGAGTACTACACCCAATCGGCGCCCGGGGCCTTCGACTTCCACGAGCTGAAGTCCACCGGATTCGACCCCGACCTCGACTTCGACAACCTCGAACCCCGGCTCGGCTACGCCACCGGGCAGAAGGACGACGTCAGCGTCCGCTGGACCGGGAAGATCGTCCCCGCGAAGACCGGTCCGACAACGTTCTCCCTCTCCGCCGACAACGGCTTCCGTCTGTGGATCGACGGCAGGATCGCCATCGACCACTGGGTGGACGACTGGGACAAGGAGCAGACGTCACAGCCGGTCGAGCTGACCGCGGGCAAGGCGTACGACATCAAGGTCGAGTACTTCGAGCACTTCGGCGGGTCCAATCTGCACCTGCGCTGGACGCCGCCCGGCGCCGGCAAGGCCGCCGTCCCGCAGTCGGCGTTCCGGCTGCCCGAAGGCTTCGACTACGACGGCGCGACCGCCGCCACCGTCCTCGGCGACGGCCGCACCCTCAAGCTGGACTTCCCGCAGCGGCTCGCCGCACCGCCGGCCGGCCTGACGGACCACCTCGACGCGGTCATCGGCGGCAGCACCTGGCCGCTGGGCGCGGCGAAGGCGGACCCGGCCGACCCCAAGGCGCTGCTCGTCGGGCTCAAGGAGCCGGTCGTCGGCAACAAGACCGGTAACGCGCGCGGTGACGTCGAGGTCCGCTACGACGGCGAGGCGGGGCTGGCCCGCGCGGACGGCGAGCGGATCGGCACGTTCTGGTCCAGCGGTGCGAACCGGTCCACGTACGAGCTGCGCACCAAGTGGGCCGACGAGGTGAGCGAGAAGAACGCCCACCCCGAGTACCCGCGCCCGCAGCTCACGCGCGATGCCTGGCGCAACCTCAACGGCTCCTGGCAGTTCGCCGCGGCGAAGTCCGGTGAGCGGCCGCCCGTCGGCAAGAAGCTGGGCGAGAAGATCCTGGTGCCTTACCCGGTCGAGTCGCAGCTCTCGGGCATCGAGCGGCACGAGGACCGCATGTGGTACCGCCGTACGTTCACCGTCCCGCACGACTGGAAGGTGGGCAGCGGCAAGCGGCTCCGGCTCAACTTCGGCGCCGTCGACTGGCAGGCCGAGGTGTATGTCAACGGCACCAAGGTGGCCGCGCACAAGGGGGGTTACGACAGGTTCAGCGCCGACATCACCGACGCGCTCGAGCCCGGAAAGACGCAGGAGCTGATCGTCGGCGTCTATGACCCGACCGACGCGAAGGACGGCGAGAACCCGCCGGTCGGCAAGCAGCGCCTGGACCCGAGCGGCATCTGGTACACCCCCTCGTCCGGCATCTGGCAGACGGTGTGGATGGAGCCGGTCGCCGCCGACCACGCCGACTCGCTGAAGATCACCCCGAAGGTCGCGGACGGCACGGTCGCGGTCGAGCCGCGGGGCGTGCGGGACGGCGTGCCGGTCACGGCCACCGCGTACGACGGCAAGCGCCGGGTGGCGACGGTGAGCGGCCGCACGGGCGAGCCGCTGACGCTCAAGATCAAGGACCCGCACCTGTGGTCCCCCGACGACCCGTTCCTGTACGGGCTGAAGGTGAGTGTCGGCAGCGACCGCGTCGGCAGCTACTTCGGGATGCGTTCCATCGCGGTGGAGAAGATCGGCGGCACCCCGCGCACCGTGCTCAACGGCAAGCCGGTCTTCCTGATGGCCACGCTCGACCAGGGCTTCTGGCCCGACGGGCTGCACACGGCGCCGACGGACGAGGCGCTGGCATACGACCTGAAGCTGCACAAGCAGCTCGGCTACAACTCCGTACGCAAGCACATCAAGGTCGAGCCCGACCGCTGGTTCTACTGGGCGGACAAGCTGGGCCTGCTCGTCTGGCAGGACATGCCGGCCATGACGGCGGGCGTCGACCCGGACGCCGCGTCCCGCGCCGAGTACGAGCGGGAGATGAAGACGATGATCGACCAGCATGACAGCCACCCGTCGGTGATCATGTGGGTCACCTTCAACGAGGGCTGGGGCCAGTACGACGAGGGCCGGATCGCCGACCAGGCCAAGACCTGGGACCCGACACGGCTGATCAATGGCCAGTCGGGCCTCAACCTCGGGCGGGACGGTGGCACCGGCGACATCATGGACGAGCACGGCTACCCGAGCCCCGCCCTGCCCCCGCACCCCGACGGTGAACGGGCCCTGGTCAGCGGCGAGTACGGCGGCCTCGGACTCGGTGTGCCCGGTCACGCGTGGTCGGTGCAGCAGTCGTACGTCGACGTGGACCCGGCGACGTACACGGACGACTACCTGAAGCGCCTGGACGAGGTGCGCCAACTGGCCTGCCGGGGCAGCAACGGCGCCGTCTACACGCAGATCTCGGACGTCGAGGGCGAGCTGAACGGCCTGGTGACGTACGACCGCAAGGTGGTCAAGCCGGACGTACAGCGGCTCAAGGCCGCCCACGAGGCGCTGATCCACGACGCCTCGCAGGCAACGCCGGCGGGCTGCCGCTAGCACCCCGCCGGCTGACCCGGCCCTGGTCAGCGCGCAGTCATGCGGCGGATGCCGTACACGGCCGCGCCGGCGGCCAGCACCGCCGTGCCCGCCAGGACGGAGGTCACGGGCAGGGCGAAGGCCAGGACCAGGCAGCCGGCGAGGCCGACCGCCGGGACGACGCGCGGCGGCCGGCCCTCGGCGGCGGTGAGGGTCCACGCCGAGGCGTTGGCCACGGCGTAGTACGCCAGTACCGCGAAGGAGGAGAAGCCGATCGCGCCGCGCAGGTCGGCCGTCGCGGCGAGGACCGCCACGACCGCGCCGACCGCGAGTTCGGCACGGTGCGGCACCTTGAACCGCGGGTGGACGGCGGCCAGGGCGTGCGGCAGATGGCGGTCGCGCGCCATGGCCAGCGTCGTACGCGAGACTCCGAGGATCAGCGCCAGCAGCGAGCCGAGCGCGGCCACCGCCGCGCCGACGCGGACCACCGGCGCGAGCCAGCCGGCGCCGGCGGCCCGCGCGGCGTCCGACAAGGGCGCCGCGGCACCGGCCAGTCCATCCGGGCCGAGCACCGTGAGGACGGCGACGGCGACCAGCGCGTAGACCACGAGCGTGATCCCGAGCGCGACCGGGACGGCCCGGGGGATGGTCCGCTCGGGCTCGCGGACCTCCTCGCCGAGCGTGGCGATGCGCGCGTACCCGGCGAAGGCGAAGAAGAGGAGGCCCGCCGCCTGGAGCACCCCGCCGGCGGTGAGGTCGGCGCCGAGCGCCGTCCGGGCGGCGTCCGCCTCGCCGGAAGCGAACACAGCGGCCACCACGGCGGCGAGTACCGCCAGGACGACGGCGACCACGGCACGGGTGAGCCGGGCCGACTTCTGCACCCCGGCGTAGTTCACGGCGGTCAGCACCGCCACCGCGGCGACCGCGACCACGTGCGCGTGGTCCGGCCAGAGGTACGCGCCCGCGGTGAGGGCCATCGCGGCGCAGGAGGCGGTCTTGCCGACCACGAATCCCCAGCCGGCGAGGTAGCCCCAGAAGTCGCCGAGCCGTTCGCGGCCGTATACGTACGTGCCGCCGGAGGCCGGATAGCGGGCGGCCAGCCGCGCCGAGGAGGTCGCGTTGCAGTACGCCACCACCGCGGCCAGCGCCAGGCCGAGCAGCAGCCCGGAACCGGCAGCGGCGGCCGCGGGGGCCAGGCTGGCGAAGATGCCCGCGCCGAGCATCGCCCCGAGGCCGACCAGCACGGCGTCGGTCGTGCCCAGGCGTCGCTGCAGTGTGTGCGGGGCACCAGTGTCGGCCGTCGGCTTCTCCATGGACTCCCTCCTCGACGAGCTCGGCGGCCAGCTTACGGAATCCCCCGGGCCGTGCCTCAGACCAGCGCTGCCGCCACCAGTCCGGCGGTCTTCGCGACCAGTGCGTCGTCGGAGGGCCCTTCGGGCGCGTGCGTGGTGGACAGGACGGAGAGCAGGACCGGGGAGCGGCCGGGGGGCCAGGCGACGCCCACGTCGTTGGCGACGCCGTACTCGCTTCCGCCGCCGGTCTTGTCCGCCGTGATCCAGCCCTCGGGCAGGCCGGCGCGGAACCGCTTGGTGTTGGTCGTGTTCGCGATCAGCCAGCCCTTCAGCCGCTTCCGGTCCTCGGCGGCGAGGGCGCGGCCGACGACGAGGCGGCCGTAGGTCGTGCCGATGGCGCGGGGAGTCGTCGTGTCGGTCGTGCGCCACGGTTCCGCGGAGTTGAGCTGGGGCTCCCACCGGTCGAGCCGGGTCGTGCCGTCCCCGAGCGAACGGCAGAAGCGGGTGATGGCCGTGGGGCCGCCCAGCTCGCGCAGGAGGAGGTTGGCCGCGCCGTTGTCACTGTGGCTGACGGCGGCGGCACACAGTTCGGCGACGGTCATGCCGTGTGCGACGTTCTCCGGCTCGCTGCTGATCGGCGCGTAGCCGGCGTCCGTGACGTACTTCTTGGAGTAGTGGATGCGCTCGGCCAGGAACTCGCCATGGTGGTCGAGGTCGCGCAGGACGGCAGCGGCGGCGAGGCCCTTGAACACCGAGCACATCGGGAAGCGCTCGTCCGCGCGGTACCGCACCGTGCGGCCGGTGGCCAGGTCACGGGCGAACACCCCCAGCCGCGCGTCGTGCTCCCGCTCGAGTCGCTCGAACTGCCCGGAGAGCCCCTTGCCGTGCGGTACTTCGGCGGTTGCCGTACCGCATGCGGGGAGCGTGGCGGCCAGCGCGGTGCCCGCGCCGAGGGCCAGGACCGTGCGTCGGGACGGACGTACTTGTGTCATGTCGCAGAGTGAAGCCCGCCGCTCGCTCCATGTCGAATATGCTCTCGGCTCTTGATCGATTCGCAGAAGATATCGCCGCACGCCACAGGAGTGGAATGCTGACGGAACGGCACTTGGAAATCTTCGTGGCGCTGGCGGAGGAGGAGCACTTCGGGGCCGCGGCGCAGCGCGTGGGGATCACCCAGCCGCCCCTGTCGCAGGGGCTGCGCCGGCTGGAGGCGCTGCTCGGGGTGCGGCTCTTCGACCGCACCCGTGGCGTCGTCCTGACCGACGAGGGGTCGCTGCTGCTGCCGCACGCGCGCAGGGCGCTCGCCGCGCTCGGGGAGCTGCGGGAGATCGGCGCCCGGGAGCACGCCGACGGCCGCCGGCTCC
The DNA here is from genome assembly GCF_000720485.1 of Streptomyces ochraceiscleroticus. Lineage (GTDB taxonomy): Bacteria > Actinomycetota > Actinomycetes > Streptomycetales > Streptomycetaceae > Streptomyces > Streptomyces ochraceiscleroticus. The sequence goes on from NZ_JOAX01000004.1 coordinate 386,295, forward strand.
GGCTCGGCCTGGCGTCGGAGGTACCGGCGGGGCTCGCGGCGGCCGTGGCGGCGGCGCCGGTACGCGCGGGGGAACAGAACCGCATAGGCGTGCTGACGGCACCCACCGCAACACTGCTCTCCGATATCGCGCAGGGCCGGCTCGACCTCGCCGTGATCCGGCATCCTGCGGTGCTGCACGGCCTGGCCGCCGGGCGGGTGGTGCTCTTTCCGAGCTGGGTGCTCTCCCCCGCCGCCCCGCACGGCCGGGCCCCGGCCCGTGGGCTGCCCGTCGCCGTGCGCCCCCGCGAGGAGGCGCCCGCGGCCCACGATCTGTTCGTCGACACACTGGCCAGCCGCGGGCGGCGGGTGGAGACCGTCGTGGTGTCCGACGAGCGCGCCGGGCTCGCGCTCGTCGCGGCGGGGCAGGCGGTACTGGTCACCGCCGACGCGACGCTGACCGCCGACGGTGTGGAGCGCAGACCGGCGACCGATCCGCCGCTGCCCCTGCGGCTGCGGGTGGTGTGGGACCCGCGGCGGCCGGACGCGGCGGAGACCGCGGACACCGCCCAACTGTTGGTGGAGACCCTCGAACGGCAGGCGGCGACATGAGCGGGACGAGGCGGGGAAGCGGCGTGGAGCGCACGATCCGCGAGATGTTCGCCGACGCGGGCGTGCGCGGCTGGCTGCACGTGGCGGAGCTGGACCGGCCCTCGGCCCGGGTGACCCTCGATCCCGACGAGGCGGTGCCCATGGGTTCCGTCTACAAGGTGCCGCTGATGGTGGCCTTCTGCCGGCTGGCGGACGCCGGAGAGCTCGACCCGCGCGCGCGGCTGACCCTGGAGCCGCCGGACCGGGTCGCCGGTCCCACCGGCATCTCGATCCTGCGGGACGCCGTCACGATGTCGCTGCGCGACCTGGTGGTCATGATGATGAGCGTCTCCGACAACACGGCGGCCGACGCGCTGCTCCGCACGATCGGCACCTCGGTGGTCGACGAGGTCTGCCGCGATCTCGGCATGCCGGACACCCGTATCCACGGCGGCGTCGCGGGGACCTGGGACCGGCTGCTCACGGAGACCGGTACGGACTCGCTGCCGGCCGCGATGGCGCGGCTGACCAGCAACGACGACACCGTGCCCGAGGTGGTCTACAACCCCTTGTCGAAGGCCGCCACCACGCCCGCCGACATGGCGCGGCTGCTGCGGGCGATCTGGACCGGGCGGGCCGCCTCGCCCGAGCGCTGTGCGTTCATGCGCGAGGTCATGGGCCGGCAGCCGTGGCGGCACCGGCTGGCGTCCGGTTTCCCGTACGACGACGTGACCGTGTCGGGCAAGACGGGCACCTTTGGAGCGATGCGGCACGAGGCGGGGGTGGTCGAGCTGGCCGACGGCAGTACGTACACCGCCGTGGTCTTCACCCAAGCGGCGCGCGCCGACAGTGTGTTGCCCCGGGCCGACGCGGTGATCGGCGCCGCCGCCCGCACCGCCGTGGAGGAACTGCGGGGGAACGCGGGCACGTGAGCCTCAGCCGGCTCGGGTGTGGGCCCGAGCACTGACGTGCGGGGGCGGCTCGATGCCCGCCGGCAGGAGGGGATCCGCTTCCGGTGCTCCCCAACTGGCGGTCAGGGGAAGGACGCCGGCCCATATCCCGAGCGCGGCGTCCGGACCGTCCCCGTCGTCGGGGCCGCCGGTGCGAATCTTCACCGACGCCTCCGCCAGCGACAGGGCGAGCCCCACCGTGGCCGCCATCTCCTTCCGGCTGGGCTGCCGGGCGTAGTCCCACTGCCCCGGTGCCGCCTGCTCGGTCAGGCAGCGCAGCCCCGCCAGCTTCTCGTCCGGGTCGGTGACCGCGCGGGGCACGCCGTAGATCATCGCGCTGCGGTAATTGACGCCGTGCTCGAACACGGACCGGGCCAGGACCAGCCCGTCCACATGCGTGACGGTCACGCACACCGCCGCCTCGGGGGACGCCACCAGGCTGCGGCTCGCGACCGAACCGTGGAAGTACAGCGTGCGCCCGTCGCTCCCGTACACCGTCGGCGTAACACAACGAAATCCGCGGCACCACTCCAGAAGCCACTCAGTCCGGCTTCTCCTCCTCCGCGGTGGCCAGCCGGCCCAGCAGGGAGCGCAGTTCGTCCAGCGCTGCCGCGGTGTTCGCCGCGTCGCCGAGGGTGAGCTGGTGCAGGACGAGGCCGTCCAGCGCCGCGAAGACCAGGCGGGCGAGGGCGGGGCTCGGCTCGTTCGGCAGCATCCGGGAGAGTTCGCGCGCGGAGGCGTCGAAGTACGCGTCGTACAGGTCGCGTACCTGGGGCAGCAGGTCCGGGCGGCGGCGCGCTTCGAGCAGCAGCTCGTACTGGAACGCCTGGAGGTCGGGGCCGGTCTCGACCATGGCGGAGACGCCGGCCGCGAAGTCCTCGGGTCTGCCGGTGCCGGGCTCCAGCAGGCTGCTGCTCAGGCTCTGCCGCACGACGTACCCCAGCGCCTCCTCGATCAGCGCGTCGCGGGACCCGAAGTGGTGCACGACGAGGCCGTGGGTGACGCCGGCCTCCTCGGCGACCGCCCGGTAGGTCAGCTTGCGCAGGCCGCCCCGCGCCACGACCCGTACCGCCGCGTTGAGCAGGGCTTCGCGGCCCTCGCCGTACCCCACCTCCCGGTGACCGCGGCGGCCGCGTGCCTCCTTGGCTGATTCCGTCATGCCGGCCAGCCTATCCACAGGTCACGCGGCCCCGGGCGGCCCGCCGAGCCGGCCATCAGCCCCGCTTCGGCGGGCGGATGCCGCGGAACTCCCAGTCGCCGCCGAGCGCGGTGGAGCGGACCTCCTCGGACTCGGTGGGCTGGGCGCCGACGTCGCCGCGGATCGCGGTCGGGCCGGTCACGATGTGGTTGGTGAGCCGGCCCAGGCCCTCGGCCTCGACCTCGACGACGTCGCCGGGCTGTACGGGCCGGGAGTTGGCGGGTGTACCGGAGAGCAGTACGTCGCCGGGGTACAGGGTGATGGTGCGGGCGATGTCGGCGACGAGGTAGTGCATGTCCCACTCCATCTCGTCGGTGGAGCCGTCCTGGACGAGTTCGCCGTTGACGTAGGTACGGAGGTACTTGCCGCGGAAGTCCCAGTCGGTGACCAGGCCGGGGCCGAGCGGGCAGAGGGTGTCGGAGCCCTTGACGCGGAGCATGGAGCCGGCGTCGGTGTCGCGGAAGTCGTGCAGGCCGTAGTCGTTGGCGACGGTGTAGCCCGCGATGTACTCCCCCGCGTCGGCCGGTGCGATGTTGCGCGCGGTCTGGCCGATGACGATGGCGACCTCGCCCTCGTAGTTGAGCCACTTGCAGCCCTCGGGGCGGACGATCGCGCCATGGTGGGAGTTGAGGGCCGAGGTGGGCTTGTGGAAGTAGGTGGGGGTCGCGGACAGCTTGATCTGGAACTCCTCGACCCGGCTGCGGTGGTTGAGGTGGACCGCGACGATCTTGGAGGGGACGACGGGCGGCAGGTGCCGGGCGTCGTCGGCCTTGACGCGGCGGCCGTCACCGGCCACCAGCTCCTCGCCCTCGCGGACGGTCTCGACGACGGCGCCGTCGAGGAGGATGCGGCGGTACTCAGGCATGGGTGGTCTCCTTGGAGGGGCGGGGCGCGGTCCAGCCGTCCGCGGGACGGTCGAACCACAGATGGACCTGGCCGGTGCCGACGGAGTTCTCGTACTCCCCGTACTGGCGCCCGCGGGCGGTGCAGGCCGCCTCGCCCAGCGCGCCGGCCAGCATCAGGTAGTGGAAGAACTTCGCCTCGGGCTTGTACGTCCAGAAGTCCGGCATGGTGCGCAGCACTTCGTCGTGGCGGCCGTCCTTGAACCAGGCGATGCGCTGCTCGTCGGCGGCGCGTGCCTCGGGGCTGAAGATGTGGACGGGGTCGCTGGCCTCGTGGTCGCGGAGCTGCCGCAGCGGCCAGAAGGTGTGCGAGAGGGCGCCGGAGGCGATCACCAGGACCTTGCGGCCCTCGGTGGCGGCGATGCCGTCGGCGAGGGCGCGGCCCAGCCGCAGGTGGTCCTCCATGTCGCCGGTCTGGCAGACCCCGATGGAGACCCACTTCTTGTCGGGCAGGCCCTCGCCGAGGTGCTTCCAGAGGTTGATCGTGGCGTAGTAGATCGGCAGATAGTCATCGTCGATCGGGGTGATCCAGGTGCCGTGCTTGTCGGCGAACTGTGCGATGTTCGCGGCCAGTTCGGGGTCACCGGGGAAGTCGTACGGCATCCGGCACATGCCGCGCGGCAGCTCTTCGGAGGTGAAGAGGCCGGCCCGGCGCTGCTGGGCGGTGACGACGAATTCGACGGTGGTGGCCCAGTGCGAGTCCAGGACGACGACGGTGTCGTAGTCGGCGGCCTCGAAGACGTCCTCGCGGAGCTGGTGCAGGCCGGTGACGAGGGTGATCTCCTTGCCCTCGTTCAGCTCCCGCCGGGTCTCCTCCGGCAGCACGATGGTGGGGACGTGGGCGAGCAGCCCGGCGCCGACGATCTCACCCATGGTCGCGCCAACCCTTCGGCGAGGTGACGGTGTTCTTGAGGTCGCAGTAGAAGTCGAAGCTCCAGGTGCCGCCCTCGCGGCCGACGCCGGACTCTCGGGAGCCGCCGAAGGGGGCCTGGAGGTCACGGACGAAGAAGCAGTTGACCCAGACGGTGCCGGCGACGAGCTGCCCGGTGACGCGCTCGGCGCGCTCCTGGTCGCCGGTGGCGACGGTCGCGGCGAGGCCGAAGCGGGTGTCGTTGGCGAGCCGGACCGCTTCCTCCTCCGTGTCGAAGGTCTGCAGGGTGAGGACCGGGCCGAAGACCTCCTCCTGGACGATCTCGGAGTCCTGGGCGACGTCGGTGAGGAGCGTCGGCGCGTAGTACTGGCCGTCCTCGCGGTGTCCGCCGATGACCGCGCGCGCCCCGGCGGCGAGCGCCCGCCGCACGAAGCCGTCGATCTTCTCCAGCTGGCGGGGGTGGATGTTGGGCCCGATGTCGGTGGCCTCGTCGCGCGGATCGCCCTGCCGCAGCCGCGCTGCCTTCGCAATGAAGCGGCGGGTGAACTCCTCGGCGACCGAGGACTCGACGAGGAGGCGGGTCGCGGCCAGGCAGACCTGTCCGGCGTTGTCGTACTGCTCCACCGCCAGGTCGACGGCGAGGTCCAGGTCGGCGTCGCCGAAGACCAGCAGCGGGGACTTGCCGCCGAGCTCGAAGCTGGTCGGTACCAGGTGCGCGGCAGCGGCGGCCGCGATGGTCTTCGCGGTGGGGACCGAGCCGGTGAAGCTGATGCGGCGCACGTCGGGGTGGGCGACCAGGGCGCTGCCCGCCTCGGCTCCGTATCCCTGGACGATGTTGAAAACGCCGGCGGGCAGGCCCGCCTCGTGCGCGATGTCGGCGAGGAGCGAGGCGGTGAGCGGGGTCCACTCGGCGGGCTTGAGGACCACCGTGTTGCCGGCGGCGAGCGCCGGGGCGATCTTCCAGGTCGCGAGCATCAGCGGCGCGTTCCACGGCGTGATCAGCACGCAGGGGCCCGCCGGGTCCCAGGAGACGTGGTTGGTGTGGCCCCGCGTCTCGAAGTCCTCGTGTTCCAGCGTCAGCAGCCAGTCGGCGAAGAAGCGGAAGTTGTGCGCCACGCGGGGCATCACGCCGCGGCGGTGCGAGCGCAGCAGCGCGCCGTTGTCGGTGGTCTCGACGATCGCCAGGTCCTCGATGCGCTTCTCGACGCCGTCGGCGATGGCGTGCAGGATGCGGGCGCGTTCGGCGCGCGGGGTGGCGGCCCAGCCGGGGAACGCCTCCTGCGCGGCGGCGACGGCCGCTTCGGCCTCCGTCGCGGTGCCGCGGGCGATCTCGCCCAGGGCCGCGCCGTCGACCGGCGAGACATCGGTGAAGGTGGCGGCGGAGGCGACGCGCGCGCCGCCGATCCAGTGCCGGGTGTCGACGGCGACGCCGGCGACGGTGATGCGGTGTGCGGTCATGTCCGGTCTCCCAGAGGTCGGAGGAGGTCGAAGGGTGTCGGTCACTCGGCGGCGGAGGTGCCGGACTCCAGGAGGGTGCCGCCGTTCCAGACGACGCCGACCTGGCGGTAGTACGCGGCGATCGGCTCGCGGATCTCCAGCCGGGCCAGCTCCTCGGTGGGCGCCTCGAACAGCTCCAGTTCGGCGTCGCCGCGCCAGGCGGGGCCCGCCTCGAAGGACGCTGCACCGCTCTCGATCAGCTCGTCCAGGGCGAGGCCCTTGCCGGGCTCGATGGACGGCAGCCAGCGGTGGTGGGCCATCGGGTGGCCGTTGACGAAGCCGTTGCTCTCGGACTCCTCGCGCAGCGTCACGACGGCCTGCGCGAGGCGCCGGTCAGCGGCAGCGAGCGTGGCGCCGAAGCGGGCGCCCGCTTCGATGCGCGGCGCCGGTCCGTAGGGGTGCGGGCGGGTCTGGTGGATCGAGCCGAGCTTCTTCGGGTAGCCCTGGTGCAGCCCGCGGGCGATCGCGAAGTCCTTGTCGACCCAGATGTACACGCAGCGGGAGTACGTACGGCCCTTGTAGGAGCAGCGGACGACCGCGAAGGCTTCCTTGTACTGGGCGCGTACGGGGTCGAGCAGTTCTTCCCCCGAGGCCGCGCAGGACTGCCAGTCGGCCCAGATGAGGGCGACGGCGCCGGGGTCCTCCTCGGCGAGTCCGAGCGGTTCGGGCAGCAGCTCGCGGACGCGCGCGGGGTCGGTGCGGTACTCGACGGTGAGGAGGTCGCCGGAGTAGTGCCAGGGGGGCGTGGGGATGAGCGAGGCGTTACCGGTCGCCGTCTTGGGGTGGAAGTAACCGCGGACGCTGGCCATGGTGGTCGGACTCCTTCAGGCGTGCTGGGTGCTGGGGGCCGGCTGCTGGAGCAGTTCGGCGCGGTAACGGGCGGCGCCGGAGGCGGCGGCCGGGCCGCCGAGGGCGAGGACGCCGACCAGCCGGCCGTCGGCGTGATAGCCCATGACGGCGTCACCGGCGGGGCCGCCGTCCGGGTCGCCGGCCAGGACGCGGATGTCGTCCAGGCCGAGGGACGGGGCGCCGAAGGACTGCAGCCGGAAGTCGTGCTGGTCGCTCCAGAAGGTGGGGAACGGCGCGAAGGGGGCGGGGTCGGGATCGGCGCCGGCGAGGTGGGCGGCTAGGGTCCTGGCGGCGCGCTTGGCAGTGTCGCCGGGGATCGACCAGTGCTCGACGCGGCGCGGGACGCCGTCGTAGCGGGCGTTGGGGAAGCGGGCGACGTCCCCGACGGCGACCGCGTACGGCAGGCCGCCGGCCCGCAGCAGTGCGTCGGTGAGTACGCCGTCGGTCAGGTCCAGGCCGTTGCCGGCCAGCCATTCGGTGTTGGCCACCGAGCCGACCGCCTCGACCACGACATCGGCGGGGAGCACCCTGCCATCGCCGAGCACGACACCGGTGACGTGCGCGTCGCCTTCGAAGGCGGTGACGCCGGTACCGAGCGCGAAGCGTACGCCGCGTTCCTCGTGGCGTCGGAGCAGCAGCCGGGCGGGCAGCTCGCCGAGGGGCCGCAGCATCGGCAGCGGTTCGGTGTCGACGACGGTGACCTCCGCGGCGCCGAGGCCGACGGCGGTGGCGGCGACCTCGCAGCCGATGAAGCCGGCGCCGACCACGACGACCCGGACGCCGGGCCGGGTCAGTGCGGCGCGCAGGCCCTGGGCGTCGGCGAGTGTGCGGACGGTGTGGCGGCCGGCGGCGGGGCCGGAGCAGCGCAACCGCCGGGGCCGCATGCCGGTGGCGATCACCAGGCCGTCGAAGGCCAGTCGCTCGCCGTCCGCCAGTTCCACGGTCCGCTCGGCGAGCCGGGCGGCGGTCACTCGGGTACCGAGGCGCCATTCCACGTCGGCGACGCTCGCGCGGGGGCGGAAAGCGAGGGAGTCGAAGGGCGCCTTGCCCGCGAGGACTTCCTTGGAGAGCGGCGGGCGGTTGTACGGCATGTGCGGCTCGTCGCCGATCAGGGTGATCGCGCCGGTGAAGCCGGCGGCGCGGAGCTGCTCGGCGGCGCGCAGGCCGGCCATGGAGGCGCCGGCCACCACGATGCGGGCGGCCATCGCTCAGTCCTCGATCCGGATGGCTTGCAGCGGGCACACGTCGGCGGCTTCCTCGACGTCCTCGCGCAGCGCGTCGTCGGGGTCGCTGACGTAGCCGAGGTGCCCGTCCGCGTCGAGGTGGAAGACGTCGGGGGCTGCGAAGACGCACTGGCCGTGGTCCTGGCACTTGTTCATGTCGACGACGACCTTCATGGCCGGCCTCCTGGTGGTGGAACCCATAAGTCGTTTGGTGTCAAACAACATAGGAAGACCACGACTCCTGGTCAACACCTATCCGCATGGATAAATTTTTTCCGCCCGCCTCTTGCGGGGCCCTCCGCCGTTCCCTACCGTTTGGCGTCAAATGACTGGCAGGGCCTCACTCAGCGCGGCCCCGGTCCTTCCCCGCCACCGTTCCCGCCCCTCCGAGGAGACACTGGTGAGCGCTCCCGATTTCCCCGAGATCCGACAGCACATGGATCGACTGGCCGCCGACGGCATCGACGTCATCCGCGTCGCGTATCCCGATCTCATCGGCACCGACCGCGCCCGCGACGTCCTGCTGGAACACCTGCCCTCGGCGTGCGACCACGGCCTCGCCTTCTGCCGGGCCGTCTACCACACCAGCCCGCAGGGCGACGTCGTCGAGGTCGCGGGCGGCCTGGACGCCGGCCTGCCCGACATCGCCGTCCGCCCGGACCTGAGCACGCTGGCCCCGCTCCCCTGGGAGCCGGGCGTCGCCTGGTGCCTCGGCGACGTCCTCGACCCCGCCACCGGCTCACCCGCCCCCGAATCCCCCCGCGACCTGCTCCGCCACGTGCTCGCCCAGTGCACCGAGGAGGGGCTGACCCCGGTGGTCGGCCCGGAGCTGGAGTACTTCCTGTGCGACCCGGACCCGGGCTCGCCCTCGGGCTGGAAGCGGTACGCCGAGGCCCCCGGCAATGTCTACACCGCGGGCCGCCGCGGCGACCCGGACGGCCATCTGCTGCGTACTTTGCGGCAGTTGCGCGACCTCGGCATCGGCGTCAGCATGGGCAACCACGAGTTCAGCCCGGGCCAGTTCGAGATCAATCTGACCCACTCCCCCGCACTCGACGCCGCCGACCGGGCCTTCCGCTTCAAGGCCGCCGTCAAGGAACTCGCCCGCACCGAAGGCCGGCTGGCCACCTTCATGGCCAAGCCCTTCAGCGACGAGGGCGGTTCGGGCTTCCACGTCCACGTCTCCTGCCGGGACGGCGAAGGCCGCAACACCTTCGACGACCCCGCCGCGCCGCACGGGCTCTCCGCCACGGCCCGGCACGCGATCGCCGGCGTCCTCGCCCACGCCCCCGCACTGACCGCACTGCTCAACCCCACGGTCAACTCCTACAAGCGGTTCGGGCCCGACACCCTCGCCCCCTGGCTGATCGACTGGGGCCTGGACAACCGCAGCGCCATGGTCCGCATCCCGCCCGAGCGCGGCGCGGGCGCCCGCTTCGAGCTGCGGCTCGCGGACGCCAGTGCCAACCCGTACCTCCTGCTCGCGGGCACCCTCGCGGCCGCGCTGCTCGGCGTGCGGGCCTGCCAGGAGCCGCCCGCACCCCTGGAGGGCTACGGCTACGACACCACCAAGGCCGCGACCCTGCCGATGACACTGCCCGCGGCGCTCGACGCCTTCGAGGCCGACACCGCGCTCACCGCGGTCCTCGGCAAGGGTTTCGCCTCGGCCCTCCTCGCCTACAAGCGCGACGAGGTCGCCCGCTTCCAGCAGTACGTCACGGACTGGGAGTTCACCGAGTACGCGTACCACCTCTGACCCACGCGCCCATCCGCACCCGCAAGGAGCCACTGATGACCAGCACCCTGCCCGACGTCCACGAGCCGCTCCCCCTGGACGAGGTGAACCTCGCCGACCTGGACAACTTCACCGACGGCGTCACCCCGTGGCGGATGTTCCACACCCTGCGCCACCAGGACCCGGTCCACTGGCAGCCGGAGGAGGTGCCCAACTCCGGCTTCTGGTCGGTCACCCGGCACGCGGACATCGCGCGCGTCGACCGGGACGCGGAGACCTTCACCTCCACCAAGTTCGTCAACCTCGAAGAGGTCGACGAGGACCAGATCAAGAAGCGCGCCTCGATCCTGGAGCTGGACGGCGTGCGCCACCGTGCCATGCGCAGCCTGCTGCAGCGCCAGTTCGGCGCGAGCGTCATCAACCAGTACGCGGACTTCCTGCGCGGCCTGACCGCGAAGACGCTGGACGCCGCGCTCACCAAGGGCAGCTTCGACTTCGTGCGCGAGGTCTCCGCCGACTTCCCCATCAACGTCCTCGCCCGGCTGCTGGACGTGCCGCCGGAGGACAACCAGCAGCTCATCGACTGGGGCAACCGCATCATCGGCCACACCGACCCCGACTACGCCGATGTGCTGCTGGAGAGCGAGGAGAGCGAGCGGTACCGCGACCTGCCGTTCCGCTCCCCCGCCTCCCTGGAGGTCTTCGAGTACGGACGCGAGCTGGCCCGGCAGCGGCGCGGCGGCGACGGCACCGACCTGATCTCCCGGCTGGTCAACCAGACCCCGCGCGACGGCGTCCCGCTCTCCGCCCAGGACTTCGACAACTACTTCCTGCTGCTCGTCGTCGCCGGCAACGAGACCACCCGGCACTCCATCACGCACGCCATGCTCGCGCTGATCAACAACCCCGACCAGCTCGACCGGCTACGCAAGGACCCCTCGCTCATCCCCACGGCGGTCGAGGAGTTCCTGCGCTGGGCCTCGCCCGTGTACCACTTCCGCCGCACCGCCACCCGCGACGTCGAGCTCGGCGGCAAGCGCGTCAAGGAAGGCGACAAGGTCGTCATGTGGTACGCCTCCGGCAACCGCGACGAGCAGGTCTTCGGCAACCCCTACGACTTCGACGTGGCCCGCGAGAACAACGACCACCTCACCTTCGGCAAGGGCAGCCCGCACCTGTGCCTGGGCAACCTCCTCGCCCGTACCGAGATGCGCATCATGTTCGAGGAGCTGATCCCGCGGATCGCCGACATCCGCGTCACCGGCGAAGTCCCCCGTGTCCGCTCGAACTTCGTCAACGGCATCAAGAAGCTGCCGGTCGAGGTCACTCTCGCCTGAACGTCATACGGCCGAGGAGCCGGTCACGCAGGACGAGGGTGTGGAACAGCACCGCGCACGCGTGCGTCAGGAAGGCCGCGAAGAGCAGGTACGCCAGTACCGTGTGCGTCTGCCGCAGCACCGCGTAGAGGGCCGGGTCGGACGGCAGGAGGCCCGGGAGGCGCAGCGGCCCGTACAGCACGATGGGGTATCCGGCCGCCGACAGCATGCCCCAGCCGATCAGCGGCAGCGTGAACATCAGGGCGTAGAGCAGGTACTCCGATCCCTTCGCCGCCGCGCGTTCCCACCGGCCCATGGCCGGTGGGAGGGCCGGCGGCCGGTGCCGGAGCCGGTTCACGAACCGCACCACCGTGAAGACGAGGATCAGCATCCCGAGCGGCCGGTGGACGTCCTGCAGCGCGTCGTAGGCGGTCGGGGAGGCCACCATGGCGGCGCCGATGAACAGCATGGCGACGACCATGACCGCCATTCCCCAGTGCAGCAGACGGGCGAGGACGCCGAACTTCTCCGTTCCGCTCATCGCCGCTCCTTCGTGACGTCGACCGGGCTCGGTGTCTTCGGCTCGCCCGCTCTGCGGGTGAACGACTGGGAGTACACCGCCGAACGGGCGCTGAGCAGCGGGTCGTCCGACGCCGCTATCCCGTCCGGGAGGATCAGCGGGTCGAAGTTGACGTCCCGGGCGTTGCCGGCCGCCTCGGTCTGTACGGAGTCGATCGTCAGCGTTCCGGCGTCGATCGTGCGGCGGTCGCCGGGCCACGGCAGGGTGGCGTCGTCCGTGGGGTCACCGGGCCTGCCGACCGTCAGTACCAACCGCCAACGCAGGGGTTCCCGCGCGACCTTGGCGATCAGCGCGTCGAAGAGGTGGTCGCGGCCCGGCGGTGCGGTGGTACTGCCGGCGCCGACCGGCCCGGCCGGCTTCAGCGACCAGCGCACGGGGACGGTGTCGCCCGCTTCATTGGTGCAGCGGAAGGCGTTCAGGGCGTTGTAGGTGCTGTCGTGGAAGCCGGAGGTGGGCGGGTGCCGCTTGACGACGGCCATCGCCTTGGCCGTTTCGGGGTATTCGGCGAGAAAGGCGGCCATCTTCTCCGGGTCCGGCTTGCCCGTTGCCGGGAGGGGTCTGGCCGCGAGCATCCGCGCATAGAAGCCCTGCGGAGTGCGGTCCAGGAAGACCGGAAGGTTGATCATCGCGGTGCGCCACTGCTCGCCGTCCGGCAGGTGGAAGAGCAGTCCGAGCCCCCGGACGGTGGGGGCGGTGTCGGGCGCGTCCGGCAGCCCGCCCGACAGGGAGAACCGGCCGGTCACGGGGGTGCGCCCGGGCGCGAAGACGGTGGCCCTGGATACCTCGGTACCCGCTCCGTCGGCGGTGAAGTACCCGGCGGCGCTCACGCCCTTCGCGTGGTTGCGCCGGAACCCGGCGTGCTTCCCGTAGACCTGCTCGAAGCGGTCCGCGAACCGGGCCGGTGTCAGCCGGTCGGCGGGGAACCGGCCGCCGGCGTAGGCGAGTCCGCCGATGCCCGCCGTGCCGGCGCCGCCGATCGCCGCGAGCCCGAGCAGGGCGCTCCGGCGGCTCCATTCCTTGCGGGGCGGGTCCGCTGAATCGCCGGGTGGGGCCGCTGCAGTTTCGTCAGTCATGTCCGCTCCCCGCCGTCAGTTGCCGGAGGCCGGGGTGATCACCACGGCGTGCCACACTCCCTTGACGCCGTCACCGGCGGTCTTGCCGGGGGCCGTGTCCTTGGCGAAGCGGTACAGCGCGTGGCCGTCGTACGTGGCCTGAGTGGCGCCGTCGGGCCGCTGCAGCGTGCCCGTGTCCTCGGGGAGACCGGCACCGCCCTGCGGGGTCCCGGTCACCGGCGGCCACAGCGTGGCGCACTTCCCGGTACAGGCCGAGGACTTCGCGGTGTCCTTGTCGAAGGTGTACAGCGTGTGGCCGCGGCCATCGGTCAGCACCTTGCCCAGCTCGGTCGTCCGGGTGGCCAGCCGGGCGTCCTGCTTCCCGCCCTCGGACGGGGCCGTCGCCGAGGGCTTGGCCGAGGAGCCCTTCTTCGCCGCGTCGTCCCCCGCTTCCCCGCCGCCGCACGCGGCCAGCAGCAGTGCGGCGCCGACGCCCACCGCCAGGCCGAGCCCGGCCCGCGCGACTCCCCGGCGACTGCCTGTCCGCCGGCTCCCCTGCTCGCCCATCGCCTCGCCCATCGTCTCGCCCATTGACGTACTCCGTCCGTGTTGCGCCGTGTCCTGTCGTGTCGTGCTGGTGCGCGCGACGACGGGGGATACGGGGCGCGGGCGGCGAGTGTTTTCCGCAGGACGGGTGAGCCACGTCACGACGGCCGGGGCGGCCGGGGCGGCTACCGTCCGGGCAGCGGCGGCCAGGTGGGGCGGTGCTCGGCGGGGAGGGAGGCGAGGGCCTGACTGACGGTGGCGTGCTGCGGGAAGAGCTTGTCGCTGCCGGTATGACGCAGCAGGTCGGAGAGGCGGCGGCCGGCGCACGCGAGCAGCAGGGCGCCCTCCCGGCGACGCAGAAGCCAGTGCAGGGCGAGCAGGCAGTTCAGGCCACGGGAGTCGCAAAAGGTGAGCGCGGCCACGTCCAGGACGAGATAGCGGTATCCGTCGGCGAGGACGACGCCGGTGGAGGAGAGGAACGCCTCCTCCGAGGCATGGTCGAGCTCGCCGCGGACGCGCAGCACGGCGCAGGCGTCGCACTGCGTGAGAACGCTGACGGCCAGCCGCCCGGTGCCCGTGGACATCGCTCCTCCGATCACCTGTCGCACGGACATCCACGGAAAGCTCCACGGACATTCCCCGGTGGTGGCCGCTTGTCGGCCCCACGCTGTGAACTACAGGCATGTGATACAAGACGAGTGTCCCACATGAGCGGATACATGCCGGAAGTCGCGCGGCCGCGGCACGGTGACAATACGATCGCGCTCCACCCGCACGGGTGAACCCGGACGCGGGCCTCCCTCGGCGCCGGGGAGCCCAGCGCGAGCGGGGGCGTCAAGACCACGCAACCTGGCGCTTGTGCCCGGGCCGACGCGGGGTGGACGCTGACGACGTCGCATGGCCGATGCATCGACCAGCCGGACCGGGGTGGGAGATGCCGGCTCAGGAGCGGCACGGTACGGCTCAGAGGGGGCGCTGCGACATGGTGGAGAGCACCGTCAAGGACTTGGTCGCCGTTCTGGCACAGGGCCGCGAGGCGGATTTCGCCGCGCAGTGGGCAGGGGAGGCAGCAGCCGCGCTGGGCCTGGACGGGCTGGCCGCCTCCTTGCTCGTCGGGGAACCGGAGCTGATCTGGTTCAGCGAGGAGGTCAGCGCACGGCTGGAGGACCTGCAGTTCACCCTGGGCGAGGGCCCCAGCCTGGAAGCCGCGCGGGCGGGCGCGATCTGCCTGGTGGCCGACGTGCGTTCGGCGCCGGCGGCGCGCTGGGCGGGCTTCCTGCCGGCCGTCACCCAGCTCGGCGTCCGGGCGGTCTTCGCCTTTCCGCTACGGCTGGGCTCCCTGAAGGTGGGCGCCCTGACCGGCCATCGCCACCGGCCGGGAATGATGAGCGGGGAGAGCATCGAGCACGCCCTGACGCTCTGTGACGCACTGACCGACTTCCTCCTGCGCAAGCGGCTGCCATCGCCGTCCCCCGGAGACGCGGCGCACACCCCGCCGGGAACCGCCGGCCTGGTGCACCTCCACCGCGCCGAGGTCCACCAGGCCACCGGCATGATCGCCGTCCAGCTCGGCATCCCCCTCCCCGCCGCCCTCTCCCGCCTGCGCGCGGAAGCATTCGCCACCGGCCGCGGCATCACCGAAGTAGCAGCCTCGGTACTCCGCGGCGGCCTACGCCTCACCGCGAACAACGACCCCACGGACTCCGCGTGAGAGGCGCCGCGTCGGCGTGAAGGGCGGTGTGTTCCGGCCAAAGTCGGGGGGTGGGACGGGGGCAGACGGGTGGACTGGTGTCTCTCTGGTCCCGGTGGGGGGCCACGTCGGTCTGTTGCTTCACAGGGGTGTCTTCCGGCGGGTGGGCTACTGGCCGACAGCTTCCGGGGGACAGCGGGCGGCGGACGGACGGCGTTCTCGTGTGCGCCGCCCGGGTACGCGTGCGCCGCACCCGGCGACCGCCGGGTGACCCTCGTGAGAAAGCAGGCGCACCATGACCGCCGCTTCGTCCCCCGGGTACTCGGAATCCGGTATGCCGAGGAGTAGCCGTACCGCCGCGCGCCCCGCGCACACCGAGACCAAACCGTCCTTCAAGACCACCGAGTTCTTCGTCTTCATGGCCGCCGTGGTGGCCGTCCTCGTCGCCTCCGCCGTGGTGGGCAGCGGTAACGGCATCGTGGACCGCTTCCCGGCCGACCGGGCATGGCTGTATGTCACCCTGCTCAGCATCGGCTACCTGCTGAGCCGGGGCCTGGCCAAGAGCGGCAGCCGTGAACCGGCGGACCACGCCTGACACACGGCCCCGTCCCCTACGGGTCCCGCCCGGCCGGCAGACCGGGCGGGGCCCCGGGGTGAGCGGTCAGAGCGGGAGGAAGGCGTCCGTCTCCTGGTCGTGCGCCATGACGAGGCCGGTGTGCACCTCGTAGAACCAGCCGTGCAGCGTTACTTCACCGGCGTCCATGCGCTCGCGGACACTGGGGTAGGCGCGCAGCCGGTCGAGCTGTTCGCGGACGTGGCGCTGGACGGCGCCGGCCACCGCCGGGGTGTCGTCCAGGGGCAGGTCGGCGGAGAACTGCTCGGCGAGCCAGTCCCGTACGCAGGGCGCGTCGTTCAGGTCCTCGGCGCGTGCCCGGGCACCGACGGCGCCGCAGTGCGAGTGGCCGCAGACGACGATGTCGGCGACCTTCAGGACGCGCATCGCGTACTCGATGGTCGCGGCCTCCGCACAGGCCGTCATGTCTTCCCGGTAGGCGGGGACGGCGTTGCCGGCCGTCCGCAGTTCGAAGAGCTCGCCGGGCCGTGCGCCGGTGATGAAAGACGGTACGACCCTGGAGTCGGAGCAGGTGATGAACAGGGCGAGCGGCGACTGGCCGGCGGCGAACCGGCCGAAGCTCTCCCGTTCCTCAGGACGGTCGGCGATACGGGCGTTGAGGCTCCGGGCCTGCTGGATGAAGGTCTCCACGAGGAGGTCTCTCCTGTTACTGAGGGTGCCACTGAGTGCGTGGCGAAAGCGGATCGCGAGGGGTCGTTGCCGTGCGGAGGCGGTGTGGCTGGTCCGGACGCATGGTGTTCCGGAAGGACCGGGTAGTCGGTGGCGACCGGGCGCGTGTGCCGTGTGTTCCGGTCATGTCAGGAGCTCTTCTCGGGCGCGCCGGGGTGTAGCCGGGGCCGCCGTACGGTCAGCGCCAGCACGGGCACGATCGCCAGCGCCAGCGCTCCACCGGCCAGGGCCAGCAGCGGGAAACCGCCCGCCACGACGACCACTCCGGAGGACAGCCCGCCGGTGGCCCCGGCGACGGCGAGGGCCACGTCCAGCAGGCCCTGCGTACGGGCGCGGGTGGCCGCCGGCAGGGCGTCGGTGACCAGGGCCGTGCCGCTGATCAGGCCGAAGTTCCAGCCGAGGCCGAGCAGGACGAGTGCGGCGGCGAGCGCCGGTACGGAGTCGGCCGGTGCCAGGGCCGCCACGGCGCCGGCCGCGCACAGTGTCACGCCGGACGCGGCCGCGACCGGCAGCCGCCCGGCCCGGTCGACGAGGAGCCCGGTCAGCGGGGAGGGCAGGAACATCGCCGCGACGTGGAGGGCGATGACCAGCCCGGCGGCCCCGGTGCTGTGGCCGTGCGCCCGCATGTGGACCGGCGTCATGGTCATGATCGCGATCATTGCGAGCTGGCCGATCACCATGACGGAGGTACCGGCGAGGAGGCGGGGCCGGTCGGGGCGGGCGGGCGTACTCTGCGCGGGGGCTGCCGCCGCTCGGTCGGTCGCATCGGCCGCATCGGCCAAGGTGCGTGCCAGCCGCAGCGGGTCGGGGCGGAGCAGCGTGCCGAGGAGGACGGCGGCTGCCGCGAAGGCGACGGTGGCCAGCGCGAACGGGCCCGCCAGGCGCGGGATGCCCCAGCCGTGCGCGACCTCGCCCGTGGCGGTCACCAGCAGCGGGCCCGCCACCGCGCCGAGCGTGGTGGCCATCAGTACGGTGCTCACCGCCCGGCCGCGCCGCTCGGGCGCCGCCAGGTCGGCCCCGGCATAACGGGCCATCAGGTTGGTGGCCGTGCCCGCGCCGTAGACCGTGAGCGAGACGAAGAGCAGTGCTACATCGCCGGTGGCGGCGGCCACGACGACGCCGAGGCTGCCGAGCGCGCCCACGCCGTAGCCCAGCGCGAGGCCGGGGCGCCGGCCCCAGCGCTGGCACAGCCGGCCGACGGCGACGGCGCCGACGGCGGATCCGCCGGTGAACAGGGCGCTGGGCAGGCCCGCCGACCCCGTGGAGCCGAGCATTTCCTCGGCGAGCAGCGCGCCGACGGTGATGCCGGCGGCCAGGCCCGCGCCGCTGAGGATCTGGGAGAGCACCAGGACGGTCAGTACGCGCCGCTGCGCGGTGGCCACGGGCGGCACGGCGAATACCGGCGGCCCGTGCGCCGGGGCGGTCCCGGTCCGTTCCGTCATGGGTGACTGCCCCCGGCCGGTTCCAGTGCGGAGATCTCCCGCAAGGGCATGTCCAGCCGTTCGTGCAGGAAGCGGACGATGGTCCAGTGCGGCAGCGCGCCCTCGTCGAAGGGGCCGAATTCCCGGCAGTACAGCGGAATCCAGCGCAGCGCCTCTTCGATGGCCTGCTCGCGCCCCGGCTCCTGCTGGTACTCCTCGTACGCGATGCTGCGGTGTTCGATGAAGAACTTCCCCGGCAGGCGTTCCTCGCACAGGTACCGGTATTCGCGCGTCTGCAGGATGAGGTAGTGCCAGAATTCGTCGATTTCCTGCTCGACGGGGAGGAAGAGCCCGCTGAGTTCCTCGGGGTACTTGGAGATCAGGTAGAGGTACCGCAGGCATTCCAGCGCCTGGCGTTCGGTGTACTCGCGGGGCGCTTCGGTGCCGGCCGCGAAGTGCCCGACCAGTTCCGCGTAGAGCGCGGGGCCGAGCAGTGTCGTGAGGTCGTCCGCCGTCACGAACGTCTTCGTGGTCATGGTCCCTCTCACTTTCCGTCCGGGGCGAGCCAGGCGTACTTCCCCGACTTTCCGATGGGGATGTGGTCCCGGTGGTCGAGTACGCAGCGGCGGCCGGTCAGTTCGCGTACGCCGCGCCCCAAGGCGGCCACTCGGTCGGATTCGAGGGGCTTGCCGTCGAAGGTGGTGTACGCGAGCACGGCCTCGGCTGAGCTGAGGACCCTTAGTTGGTGCACGAAGACGCGGGGCGAGACGGCGCCGACGAGCGCGTCCAGATCGCCTTGCGAGACCGGGCCCGCGGGGGAATCGAGCAACTCCTTTTCCCGGCCGCAGAATTGCGTGATGTTGGTCGGGTCGGGCGTGCCGTCCGACGTGCGGGCGCAGTCGCCGGAGCGGTAGCGGATCAGCGGCATGTGCGGATTGCGCAGGCTGGTGACGATGAGGTGGAAGAGCCCGCTGCCCTCGGCCACCGGCGCGAGTTCGACGCTCATGTCGTCGAGGAAGGGGTGGTAGCGGCCGCGGCGGTCGCTGTAGAAGAGGTAGCCCAGTTCCGTGCTGCCGAACAGGTCGATGATCGGGCACGCGAAGTGCTGCTGGAGATACCGCCGCACATTGACCGGCGTGTATTCGTAGGCGTGGATGATGCTCGCCGGTGGCGAGAACGCGTCCCACAGTCCCCAGGTATGGATTTTGCGCAGCAGATGCGCCAAGTGGTAGCCGGAGCTGTCCAGGTGGTACCAGCCGCGCGGATGAGTCTGCCGGGCCGCTTCGATTTCGGCGAGCATCCGCTCGACGTCCGCGCGCTCCCAGAGTGCGGGGTCGAGGCGGAGGTTGAGGTAAGAGGTGCGGGCATCGAGGCGGCGGTCCTCCACGCGCGGTACGGGCGGTGGCTCCTCGCCGCGCTTCCTGGCATTCACCCGGGCGACATGCTCCGTCGCGAGCACCGTCGTCAGGGAAACGCGCCGGCAGTCCGCCTCCCAGGTCTCCCGGATGTCCGGGTGCTCGCTCCACAGCCGGTAATAGGAGCGGAGGAGGAAGTACGGGGGACGGATGAGCTGCATCCGGGCGTGGTTGGTGCCCGTGGAGAGCACGAATTCCGCCTCGCCGGAGGCGAGCGCCGTCGTGAGCGCGGGCGTCATCCAGTTGTCCGGGAAGCCGCGCGCGATCTCCGCCTTTTCCAGTACCGGGAAATGACCGCGGACCAGCGCGTCACGGTAGATCGGAATGTCCTTGACGCGTGCGATGACCTCGGCCGTCGGCTGACCGTCCGGGGAAACCTTCAGCTGACGGTCCGGGGAAACCTTCAAGGGAAACCTCAACAGGGCTCGTGGGCCGGGGCCGGCCGGCGGCGGAGACGGCCGCCGCCGGCCGGCCCGGAAACGCCGGGCGGCGACGGGTCAGGAGATGCAGCCGGTCTTCGTCGCGCTGATGTAGCCGGACTTGGGCGACGCGCTGATACAGCCGTCCTTGTCCGCCTTCTGCGCCGAGTTGGCGGCGACCCAGCCCTGCCAGACGTCGTCCTGGGCCATCTTCTTGATGAGCTGTTCCATGCGGGCCTCCGAGAGGTGGGGTATGGAGCCGGCCTGTGCGACACATGCGGCGCTGACGTGCGCTTTCGCCGCATGGAAAGAAGGTAAAAGGTTGACCAAGTGGATGTCAATGAATGGCAATGGCCAAAGGTCAAGAAGGACGTCGGGCGCGCCAACTTTTGGCGGGATCGCGTCACGGTGATCGTGGCGAGGAGCCGGTCCCCCCGCGGAGGCAAGGCCGGGTGCCCGTGCGGAGGCGTGGCCGGGCCGTGCGAGGCACGATGGCCGTATGCTGCTGGCCCACCTTGCCCGCGTGTCCCAAGAAGTCGCCGCGACCTCCGCGCGCTCCCGGAAGGTCGCGCTGCTGGCCGGGCTGTTCCGCGAGGCCGCGCCCGAGGATGTGCCCGTGGTCATCCCCTACCTGGCCGGACGGCTGCCCCAGGGGCGCATCGGCATCGGCTGGAACGCCCTGCGCGACCCGGCTCCCCCGGCCGAGCAGGCCGTACTGACCGTACGCGGCGTCGACGCGGGGCTCACCGCGCTGTCCCGGATCACCGGGACCGGCGCGCAGGCCGAACGACGGCGGCTGGTGCAGCAGCTACTGGCCACGGCCACCGAGCCGGAACAGCGCTTCCTGACCGGCCTGCTGACCGGCGAGGTGCGCCAGGGCGCGCTGGACGCGCTCGCCGTCGAGGGGCTGGCGGCGGCGACGGACGCGCCGCCGGCGGACGTACGCCGGGCCGTGATGCTCGGCGGGCTGCAGGACGTGGCCAGAGCCCTGCTGGCCGACGGCCCGGACGCGCTCGCCGGCTTCCGGCTCACCGTGGGCCGGCCCGTCGGCCCGATGCTCGCGCACAGCGCTAAGTCACCGGCCGAGGCGGTCGAGAAGCTGGGCACCTGCGCCGTGGAGGAGAAGCTCGACGGCATCCGGGTACAGGTGCACCGTGACGGCGACGACGTGCACATCCACACCCGCACCCTGGACGAGGTCACCGACCGGCTCCCCGAGGTCGTCGAGGCCGCTCGCGCCCTGCCGGCCACCCGGTTCGTACTCGACGGCGAGGTCATCGCGCTGGACGCCGACGGCCGCCCGCTGCCGTTCCAGCGCACCGCCGGGCGCTTCGGCTCCCGGGTCGACGTGGCCGCCGCGCAGGCCGCGCTGCCGCTCTCGCCGGTCTTCTTCGACATCCTGGCGGCGGACGACCGGGACCTGATGGACCTGCCCTTCGCCGACCGCCACGCGGAGCTGGCCCGGATCGTGCCCGAGCCGATGCGGGTCCGCCGGGTCGTCGTCCAGGACCCGGCCGACCCCGCGGCCCAGGAGGCGGTGGCGGAGTTCTGGGCCGCGACGCTGCGCCGCGGGCACGAAGGCGTCGTGGTCAAGGCGCTGGACGCGCCCTACAGTGCGGGGCGGCGCGGCGCCTCCTGGCTCAAGGTGAAGCCGGTGCGCACCCTCGACCTCGTCGTGCTGGCGGCGGAGTGGGGACACGGCCGCCGCGCCGGCAAACTGTCCAACCTCCACCTCGGCGCCCGCGGGCCCGACGGCTCGTTCGTCATGCTCGGCAAGACCTTCAAGGGTCTGACCGACGCCACCCTCACTTGGCAGACCGAACGGCTGCGGGAACTCACCGTGGAGGAGCGCGGTCATGTCGTGACCGTACGCCCGGAGCTCGTCGTGGAGATCGCCTACGACGGCCTCCAGTCGTCCACCCGTTACCCGGCGGGCGTCACCCTGCGGTTCGCCCGGGTGGTGCGGTACCGGGAGGACAAGAGGCCCGAGGAGGCCGACACGGTGCAGGACGTCCTGGCGGCCCGCAGCGCGAACAATGACGCGTCATGACAGGGAAACGGAGCGCCGGGCTGCTGCTGTACCGCCGTACGAGCGGCAGCGTCGAGCTGCTGCTGGCGCACATGGGCGGTCCGCTGTGGGCCCGCCGCGAGGCCGGGGCGTGGACGGTGCCGAAGGGCGAGTACGTGCCGCCGGAGGAACCGCTGGCGGCCGCCCGGCGGGAGTTCGAGGAGGAGTTGGGCCTGCCGCCTCCGGAAGGCCCGTACGTCCCTCTGGGCGACGTCCGTCAGTCGGGCGGCAAGACGGTCACCGTCTGGGCCGTCGAGGGCGACCTCGACCCGGCGGCGGTCGTGCCGGGGACGTTCGAGATGGAGTGGCCCAGGGGCTCCGGCGTCCTGCGGGCCTTCCCCGAGATCGACCGGGTGGCGTGGTGCGGCCCGGAGTCGGCCGGGGAACGGCTGATCGCCGCCCAACGCGCCTTCGTGGACCGGCTCCTCACGCACGTCGAGCCTGGCTGAACTCACATACGCAGGGCCTGGCTGAGCCGCTCCTCGAACAGCGCCTCCGCCTCGGCGACGGCCCGCGCCAGGTGCGCCGCCTCCGGCCGCAGCCCGGCGACGACGGTGTCGATGCCGCGCAATCCCGCCTGGTGCAGGAGCCGCTTCTCGTTGGTGGTCCACTCGCCGCGCGCAGCGAGGACGGCGTGGGCGGTCTGCAGGGCGGCGGTGGCGAGCGCGCCGGCGACCTCGGTGGCCTGGCCGCGTGGCACGTACGCGCTCTTGGCGTACTGGATCGTGAGCTCTGCGCGGCCGCGCCATACCGGCGGGGCCGCGGCGCGCAGCGCCTCCGGGTAGGCGGGGCACGGCAGTTCGCCGCGCAGGACCTGGTTGACGGCCAGCTCCGCGACCACCAGGTAGCTGGGGATGCCCGCAAGGTGGAACATCAGCGGCTCCCAGTGGAAGCGGCCCTGCCCGGCCTCGGCGAGTTCGTGCTCGACGACGTCGAGGTCGCGGTAGTGGACGTCGACGCGCCGGCCGTCGATGCCCAGCCAGGCACCGCCGTTGAAGACGCCGCCGCCCCATTCGCCGAGCCCGGAGACCTCGCCGTCCCAGCCGACGGCACGCAGCTCCGCCGGGTCGAAGGCGCCGCGGTAGTACAGGGCGAAGTCCCAGTCGCTGTCGGCGGTGTGGGTGCCCTGGGCACGCGAGCCACCGAGGGTGACGGCACGCACGGCGGACAGCCCCGCGAGCCGGTCGGCGACGTGGTCCAGGAACTCCTGATCGGTCATGACGGCGTCTCCCATGCGGCCGACCCTAACGCCCCGCCCCTCCCCCTCACCGAAGCGTCAGCGACGCCCGGGAGTTGAGCTCGTGCACGTCGCTGCCCGTGGCGTGCCGGTAGGTGGCGGTGATGCGGGCCAGCTCCCGCGGCGTCCGGCCGCCGGCCCGGTGCATCTCCCGGTTGGCCCGGACGACGGCCGTGGTCGCGTCGCGGCGCGCGTCCTCGTAGCGGGCCAGCCCGTCCGGTACACCGTCGGCCCGCGCGAGCTCGTGGGCGAGCACGCGGGCGTCGACGACCGCCTGTGACGCGCCGTTCGCGCCGACGGGGTACATCGGGTGGGCGGCGTCGCCGAGCAGGGTGACCCGGCCGCTCCCCCAGGCGGGCAGCGGGTCGCGGTCGGCCATGGGGTACTGCAGGAGCGGGTCGCCGCCCGCCAGCAGCGCGGGAACGTCGAGCACGCCCAGCGTCCAGTCCGCGTAGTACGGCAGGACGTCGGCGAGCCGGCCCGCGCTGTTCCAGGCCGCCTCCTCGGCGAGCGGCTGCGGCGCGGCCACCCTGACCAGAGCGACCCAGTTGATGCGGCCGCGGCCGATCGGGTACGCGACCAGCTCCGCGTCCCCGCCCGTCACGAGCACCGCCGAGGCACCGGTGAGGAAGGGTTCGCCCTCAGTGACGCCCCGCCACATGCGGATGCCCGACCACTGCAGCGGGCCGCCTGCCGGATGCAGCCGGGCCCGGACGGACGAGTGCAGGCCATCGGCGCCCACGAGCGCCGCCGCGTCGTACGTCTCCGCCGCTCCGGTCGCCCGGTCGAGCAGCCTGGCCCGGACCGCGCCCGGCCGCTCCTCGAAGTCCACCAGCCGCGTTCCGGTACGGACCGCGCCGGCGCCCAGCCGGGCGCGCACCGCCGCGAGGAGCATGAGCTGCAGTTCGCCGCGGTGGAGGGAGTACTGCGGCCAGTGGTAGCCCTGCGCCCGGCCGCGCGGCTCGGTGAAGAGCCGCCGGCCGGACCGGTCGTAGTAGACGTTCTCGCCGGTGGCCACGGAGAGGGCGGCGAGCTCTTCGCCGAGGCCGAGTTCGGTCAGTTCGCGCACGGCGTGCGGCAGCAGGTTGATCCCGACGCCGAGCGGCCTGATCCGGCGGGCGCTCTCCACCACGACCGCGTCGATGCCCGCGGCGTGCAGGCTCAGCGCGGCGGTCAGCCCGCCGATGCCCGCGCCGGCGATCAGTACGGTCATCGTCCGGCCGCCGTCTCGGGGCGGTCCATGATGCGCAGCCAGCTCCCGTCCGGCTGCCGGCGCGCGACCTGCACCCGGCCGCCCGTGCCGTCGGCGGGCCGGGTGGAGGTCAGGGCGAGGTCGCCGTACCGGACCGTGGGCAGCGGCTCCTCCTCCACGAACGGCAGGGCCGCGTGCGCCACCATCCTCTCGCACACGGCGCGGATCGCGTCGCGGCCGACCGTGACGGCCCCCGGCGGGTAGGCGAGCACGGCGTCGGGTGCGTACAGCTCGGCCAGCCCCTCGGCGTCGCGGGCGTTGGCCCGCGCCACGAAGAGCCGGGCCAGGTCCTCGGGGGTGGCGGCGCGCTCGCGGGTGGTCTCGGTGGTCATGGCAGGTTCCCCTTCTCGTCCTTGCTGCTTCCTGCTTTCACTCTGAAGCGGACCGGACCAGAAGTCCAAGAGATGGTAATTATGTGAACGAGAAGCATTGCTTCTGGCTCGGCTAGACTCGCCGCTCATGGAGCTTCACCAGTTGCAGTACTTCGTCGCCGTGGCCGAGGAGCGGAACTTCACCCGCGCCGCGGAGCGGCTGCACGTGGCCCAGCCCGGGGTCAGCGCGCAGGTCCGCCGGCTGGAGCGGGAGCTCGGCCAGGAGCTGCTGGACCGCTCGGGCCGCTCGGTACGCCTGACCGAGGTGGGCGAGGCCGTCCTCCCGTACGCGCGCGCCGCGCTCGCCGCGGTCGACGGCGTCCGGTATGCCGTGGACGAGCTGACCGGGCTGCTCCGCGGGCGCGTCGCCGTGGGGACGGTGACCTCGCACAGCGTCGAACTCCCGGACCTGCTGGCCGAGTTCCACGACGCTCACCCGGCGGTCGAGATCACCCTGTCCGAGGCCAATTCCGACCAGCTCATCGACGGCCTGCGGACGGGCCGGCTGGACGCGGCGATCATCAGCGTGGGCAGCGGGACCCCGGCCGGTCTCGAGATCGAGGTGGTGGACGACCAGCCGGTCGTCGCGGCGGTCGCCCCCGCCCATGAACTCGCCGTCCACCCGGTCATCTCGCTCGACACCCTGCGCGGCCGCCCGCTGATCAGCCTGCCGCGCGGTACGGGGCTGCGCACCCGGCTCGACGAGGCGTGCGCGGCCGCCGGCTTCGCACCGGACATCGCCTTCGAGGCCAGCAGTCCCGAAGTGCTCGCGCAGTTGGCCGCGCGGGGCCTGGGCGCGGCGATCCTGCCCGGGGCTTTCGCCGCGGCCCGCGGCGAGGAGCTGCGGACCCTGACGATCGATCCGCCGGCCCTGCGCGGCCGCCTGGTCTTCGCCTGGCGGGCGGCGGGCCCGACCGGTCCGGCCGCCCGCGCCCTGATCGAGCGCGCCCGCGCGATGCTCCGCGCCCGGCCGCGGGCCTAAGGACCGACCGGCAGTGTCAGATGCAGCCGGAAGCCGCCCTCGGACGTGGGGGCCGCGGTGACGGTGCCGCCGAGGAGTTCGGCGCGCTGGCGGAGGCCGACCAGGCCGTGGGAGGCGCTGGGCAGCGGCAGGGCCGGGCGGGTGGGCGCGGTGTTGGTGACGGTGGCGTGCAGGGTGCCGCCCTCGTGGTGGACGCGGACCGTCGCGGTGGCGCCCGGGGCGTGCTTGCGTACGTTGGTCAGGGCTTCCTGGACGGTGCGGTAGACGGCGCGCTGGACCGGCGGCGGGAGGCCGTCGGGCAGGTCGGTCTTCAGCTCGGCCTCGATGCCGCTGCACTCGACCAGGCGCTGCAGGTCGGCGAGGGAGGGCTGGGGGGTCAGCTCGGTCGGCCGGCTGCCGGAGGCACGTAACACGCTGACCATGTGCCGCAGTTCGTCCAGCGTCTGCACGCTGAGCCGCCGGATCGTGGCGGCCGCTTCCTTCACGGCGGGGTCGCGGGTGCCGACCTGGAGCGCCCCGGCCCGTACGGCGATCAGGCTGACCTGGTGGGAGACCACGTCGTGCATCTCCCGGGCGAGCTGGGCGCGTTCCTTGGCCAGTACGGTCTGGGAGAGCAGCAGCCGCTCGTGGTCGCGGGCCTCGGAGATCTCGGCGAGCCGCAGTGACAGGTCGCGGCGGGCCTGGACGAGCTGGCCGAGGAAGACGGGGGCGGCCGCCATCGCCAGCTTGTATCCGACGTGGATCAGGGTCGAGGTGTCCTGATAGTCGTCGTACTCCGGGTACGGCCAGGGCACGACGTGGCCGGCCACGACCGTCAGGGCGCAGACGGCCAGGACCACGCGGCGGTGGGTGAGCGAGGCGAGGGTGTACAGCGCGGCGAGCGAGGCGTACTTGGCGTCGGCGAGGACGAGCGCCGGGAGGGTGAGGACGAAGGTGGTGAGCGGCAGGTGCCGGCGGAGCGCCAGCGAGAAGGCGCCGAGCAGCGAGCAGGCCGTGCCCCACGGTTCGTCCGGTTCGTAGTGGGCCCAGGCGTCGAGCAGGACGGCGACGATGAGGGCGACGTCCAGCAGCCAGGCCGGCGGCCGTCTGTTCTTCATCCGCCCTCCCCGCCGCGTAACGGCCGTAACAGTCCCGCGCGCTCGGCGAGCAGCGCCGCCTGGACGCGGCTGCTCACCCCCAGCTTGGTGAGGATGGCGCTCACGTGGTCCTTGACCGTGCCGGTGCTCAGGTGCATCTGGGTACCGATGTCGACATTGGACAGCCCTTCGGCGATGAGGAGGAGCACGGCGCGCTCGCGGTCGGTCAGCCGGGCGACGCTGCGCACGGCGGGCGCGTCGGGGCCGCTGTCCAGATAGCCGTTGACGACGGTCCGGGTGACCGTGGCGGACAGGACGACGCCGCCGGCGGCCAGCGTGCGGATGAGGTGCGGGAGTTGTTCGGGATCGGTGTCCTTGAGCAGGAAGCCGTCGGCTCCGGAGCGCAGCGCCGTCGCCACGTATTCGTCGGTATCGAACGTGGTGAGCATGGCCACCACCGGCGGCTGCCGCAGCCGGCGCAGTTCCGCCAGGACGGTGAGCCCGTCCACGTCGGGCATGCGGATGTCGAGCAGCACGACGTCCGGCCCCAACTCCCGTACGGTGCGCACCGCCTGGCCGCCGGGGACCGCCGCCACGACCTCGATGTCGTCCGCCGCGCCCAGGATGTGCTGAAAGCCCGTACGGATCAGGGCCTCGTCATCCACCACCAGTACCCGGATCACGCGTGCTCCGCTCACCCAGCGCCATTCGCCCGATGTGTACCACGCCGACCGTTCGATTCCGGGTGCCCGGGGCCGGTTCCCGCCATGCGGCGGGGGTGCTCCGGCCGGTCGGCGGGATGTGATCAGCCGGTCGGCGGGGCGGCACCGGCCGTCCGGCGGGGCGGCTCCGGAAACCTGGGGGATCGGTTCGGTGCCGTCCGCTCCGAAGACTGTGGAGCCGTGCGAAGGGCGGCCGCACCACCCAGCGGCCGCCCCCTTCCATCCACTTCCCCCAGTCCACTTCCCCCGGCATCGGACCATCCCCCCACCGCGCCGGCGGGCGGCAGGCGCCAATCGGCCTTTCGCCCGTCGGCTCGATCGTCACTCTCAAGGAGTTCAAGTGGTGGGAAAGAATGTCCAGGTCTCGACAGCCGACCTGGACGTACCCGTACCCGCAACCGTCCCACGCGCGTACGCCGCGCCCGCGGCCGGCACCGAGAGCCAACTGGCCGAGGTGCTGGCCGGCGTCGTACACGTGGAACACGTACCGCCCGACAGCCACTTCTTCGACGACCTCAGCGCCGATTCGCTGCTGATGGCACAGTTCTGCGCCCGGGTCAGGAAGCGTGCGGACCTGCCGTCGGTGTCGATGAAGGACATCTACCGGTACCCGACGATCCGCAGCCTGGCGTCGGCGCTCCCGGAGCCCGCGCCCGCGCCGGGCCCCACCGAGTCACCGGCACTGGCGCCGCCCCCCGAGGCCGTGGCACCGGCGAGGGCGGGCACGCCGCAATACGTCCTGTGCGGGGCGCTGCAGCTCCTGATCTTCCTCGGCTACACCTACCTCACCGCACTGGTGATCGCCCGCGGCTATGACTGGATCGCCGGCGGAACAAGCCTGCTCGACAGTTACCTGCGGGCTGTCGTGTTCGGCGGCGCGGTCTTCGCCGCCGTGTGCGTCCTGCCGATCCTGGCCAAGTGGCTGCTCGTCGGCCGGTGGACGGCGCAGCGGATCCGCATCTGGAGCCCGGCGTACCTGCGGTTCTGGCTCGTCAGGACGCTGGTCCAGATGAACCCGCTGGTCCTGTTCGCCGGTTCACCGCTCTATGTGCTCTATCTGAAGGCGCTGGGCGCGCGGATCGGACGCGACGTCACGGTGCTCTCCAAGCACGTGCCCGTCTGCACCGACCTGCTCACGGTCGGCGACGGCACGGTCATCCGCAAGGACGCGTACGTCACCTGCTACCGGGCCGAGGCGGGCTGGATCCGGACCGGCCCCGTCACCCTCGGCAAGGACGTGTACATCAGCGAGGCCACGGTGCTCGACATCGACACCTCGCTCGGCGACGGGGCCCAGCTCGGCCATGCCTCGTCGCTGCACGCCGGGCAGACGGTCCCCGCCGGCGAGCGGTGGCACGGGTCGCCCGCGCAGCCCGCCGGGACGGACTTCCGCACGGTCGGCCCCGCCGACCTCCCCATGCGGCGCAAGGTGGCCTACAGCGTCACGCAGCTCCTGACCATGCTCTTCGTGTACCTGCCGCTGGTGATCGGCGGCGTGGACCTGCTGCTCGCCGAGGCACCGCAGCTCACCGCTTTCCTGTCCGACCAGCCGCCGCCCGTCACCAGTTGGGCGTTCTACCGTGACGCGCTGGCCGTGTCGTTCGTGCTCTTCTTCGGCTCGCTGATCCTCGGCCTGCTCCTCGTGTGCACGCTCCCCCGCCTGCTGCACCTCCTGATCAAGCCGGACCGGGTCTATCCGCTGTACGGGTTCCACTACTCCGTCCACCGGGCGATCGCGCGGCTGAGCAACAACAAGTTCTTCCTGCGGCTCTTCGGGGACAGCTCGTACATCGTCCACTACCTGCGCGGCCTCTCGTACGACCTGAACGAGATCGAGCAGACGGGGTCGAACTTCGGCACGGACGTGAAGCACGAGAGCCCGGTTCTGAGCTCCATCGGCACCGGCACCATGGTCGCCGACGGCCTGTCGCTCCTGAACGCGGAGTACTCCAGTACGTCCTTCCGCCTGACCCGGGTGACGATCGGTCCGCACAACTTCCTCGGCAACCAGGTGACTTACCCGGCACGGGGGCGGACAGGGGACAACTGTCTGCTCGCCACGAAGGTGATGATCCCCGTCGACGGGCCCGTCCGGGAGGGCGTCGGGCTCCTGGGCTCGCCCAGCTTCGAGATCCCGCGCACCGTCGAGCGCGACACGTCCTTCGACCACCTCCGGGACGGCGACGCGTTCCGCCGCCGGCTGCGGGCCAAGAACCGGCACAACCTCATCACCCTCGGCTCGTTCCTGCTCGCCCGGTGGATCTACACCTTCGGCGTCCTCGCGGTCGGCTGGGCCATGGTCGCGCTGTACTCCTCGTGGGGTGCGGTGGCGATCGCGCTGGCGACCCTGCTGACCCTGGTGTTCAGCGTCCTGTACACGGGGATCCTGGAGCGCGTCAGTACCCGGTTCCGGCGGCTGGTCCCGCGCCTCTGCTCGATCTACCACCCGCACTTCTGGCAGCACGAACGCTTCTGGAAGCACCAGGCGATGGAGCTGCGGCTGCTCAACGGCACGCCGTTCAAGGGCCTGTTCTGGCGGCTGGTGGGCGTCCGCCTCGGCCGGCGGCTCTTCGACGACGGCGCCCGGATGCCGGAGCGGACGCTCGTCACGATCGGCGACGACTGCACGCTCAATGTGGGCAGCGTCATCCAGTGCCACTCCCAGGAGGACGGCACCTTCAAGTCCGATCACAGCACGCTCGGGAACGGCTGCACCCTGGGGACCGGCACCCTGGTCCATTACGGCGTGACGCTGGGCGACGGCGTGACGCTCGCGCCCGACTCGTTCCTGATGAAGGGCGAAGAGGTGCCCGCCCACGCACGCTGGGGCGGGAACCCGGCCCACGAGCTGTGAGAGCCCCACCGGGGTGTGGTGCCGGGCGGTTGCCGCCCGGCACCACTCCACCCCCGGCTCGTCACCCGTTGCCGTCCGGCCGGTCGCCCTTCGGCCGGGTGCCGTTCGGCAGCGGGACGTGCCAGACCAGGCGGGTGCCGCCGCCGGGCGGTGCCTCCAGCCGCAGGCGGCCGCCGAGCTGCCCGGCACGCCACCGGATGTTCGCCAGCCCGCCCTCGCCCGCGTCCGGCGGGCAGCCGCCGTTCGCCGCCGGGCCGCGGTCCAGGCCCACCCCGTCGTCCGTGACCGTGAGGACCACGTCGTCCGCCACGGTCAGGGCGACGTCCACGCGCCGGGCGCGCGCGTGGCGGGCCGTGTTGCTCAGTGCCTCGGTCAGTACCGGCAGGAGCTGCCCGGCCGTCGTCGCGGGCACGTCGGTGTCCACCGGTCCTTCCATCCGCAGGGACGGGGCGAAGCCGAGCGCCTGCCCCGCCGACTCCACCACGTCCAGGACCCGCCGGCGCAGCCCGGCGCCGTCCCGGGGCTCGGCAGCCGTCCGCAGCCCGAAGATCGTGGACCGGATGATCTTGATCGTCTCGTCCAGGTCGTCCACCGCGCGCCCGACGCGCGCCGCCGCCTCCGGCCGCTCGATCAGCCGCTCGGCGCTCTGCAGCGTCATCCCCGCCGCGAACAGCCGCTGGATCGCGAGGTCGTGCAGGTCCCGGGCGATCCGGTCCCGCTCGCGCAGCGCGTCCACCTGCTCCGCGGCGCGGCGCCGGCGGTCCAACTCCAGGGCGAGCGCCGCCTGTTCGGCGAAGCCGGAGATCAGCTCCACCTCACCGTCGGAGAAGTGCTGCCGCCCGGCGGCCCGGCTCAGCCACAGCGCCCCGCCGGCCCGTGCGTCCAGCAGCAGCGGCACGGCGACCGCGGGCCCCGCCGCCCGGTCCCGCTCCCGCAGCGCGTACGAGCGGGGGTCGGTGCGCAGATCCGCGGTGACGGCCGGCTCACCCGTGCGGGCGGCCAGCCCCGCGAGGGAGCCGTCGCCCGGCACCACGGTCCCGTCGAGCCGCTCCGCGTCCACGCCCTCGGCCACGACCGCGGTCAGCTCGCCCGTACTCGCGTCCGGCAGGAACACCACGACCGAGTCGGCGACGGCCAGGTCGCCGCTGCGCCGGGCGATCAGCCCGAGCACCTCGCGGGTCGCCGCGCCCGACAGCAGCGACCGGGTGATCTCGCCCAGCGCCTCCAGCCACTGCTCCCGCCGGCGGCTCTCGTGGTACAGCCGCGCGTTGTCGATGGCGACGCCGGCGGCGGCCGCCAGCATCGAGAGCATCGCCTCGTCGTCGGCGTCGAAACGGGCGCCGCCGCGCTTCTCGGTGAGGTACAGATTGCCGAACACCTCTTCGCGGACCCGCACCGGCGCACCCAGGAACGTGCGCATCGGCGGGTGGTGGGCGGGGAAGCCGCCGCTGCCTTCCTTCAGGTCGGTCAGTCGCAGCGGCCGCGGATGGCGGATCAGCTCCCCGAGGACGCCGTGCCCGGCGGGCAACGGGCCGATCCGCGCGGCCAGTTCCTCCGAGAGGCCGACGGGCAGGAACCGCGACAGCCGCTGCGCGTCCCCGATCACGCCGAGCGCGCCGTACTCGGCGTCGGCCAGCACCACGGCCGTCTCGACGATGTGCCGCAGCACCTGATCGACGCCGAGCTCGCCACCGGCACTCAGTACCGCGTCCAACAGGGTGCACGTGCGCCGGTGCGACGGCATGGGGACGCCCTCCCCACTCCCCCGTCTTCGGTCCGCTTTTCGGCAGAGTAACCCGGAGGCTTTCCTTCCCACCCCGCGCTGCCGCCAATGGCCGGGAGCCCGGCCCCGGCGGCTTCACAAGACGCGCATCACTCCCGGGAATTGCCGAGCGCCGGGGCCGCGTACACCGCTTCGACCAGCTTGAGGCTGCGGAGGTCGCCACCGGTCGTGCTGCCGCCGAACTTGTTCATCGTGTACGCGTAGGACAGCCGGTTCTCCGGGTCGGCGAAGGCCAGCGAGCCGCCCGCGCCGCCGTGGCCGAACGTGCCGGGGTTGGGACCGAGGTAGCCGAAGCCGTTGAGCATGTACCCGGCCGCCCAGGCGAACGGGAGCTGCTCCGGGGCCGCGGCGCTGAGCACCAGGTCGATCTCGTCGCCGGCGCTCTGCCGCGCCCGCATCGCCGCCAACGTGTCCGCGCCGACCAACTCGCCGTTGGCGAGGGCGCGGTAGACCGTGGCCAGGCCGCGCGCGGTGGCGTTGCCGTTGGCCGCGGGGATCTCGGCGCTGCGGCACGGCGCGCTGTTCACGTCCCCCAGGGGCAGATGGCCCATGGCCACGGCCACGCCCGCCAGCGGGTGCGCGTCCAGCGACCGGATCGGCCCCTCGGGCATCCCGGGGAACATCGCACGCAGCGTGCCGCCCCCCTCGGGCCCGATCATCTGCGCACAGCGGGCGTGCTCGGCTTCGGGGGTGCCGATGTACAGGTCGGCGCCGAGCGGTTCGGTGATCTCGGTGCGCAGGAAGGTGCCGAGCGAGATGCCGGTGATACGGCGGACGAGCTCGCCGACCAGGAACCCGAAGCTGACCGCGTGGTAGCCCTGGGCGGTGCCCGGCTGCCACCACGGTTCCGTGGCGGCCAGGACCGCGCAGGTCTTCTCCCAGTCGTACACGTCCCCCGGGGCCAGGGGCTCGCGCGGCGCGATCAGGCCCGCGCGGTGGGAGAGCAGCCAGCGCACCGGTATGTCGCCCTTGCCCTCCTGGGCGAACTCCGGCCAGTAACGGGAGACGGGCGCGTCGAGGTCCAGCTCCCCGCGGTCCACGAGCAGATGGGCACAGAGCGCGGTCATGCCCTTGCCGGTGGAGTAGACGTTGACCAGACTGTCCCGCTCCCACGGGCGGCTGCGGCCGGCGTCGGCGTGCCCGCCCCACAGGTCCACGACGAACTCTCCGTCGACGGTCACCGCGAGCGCGGCGCCGACCTCGCCGCGCTCGGCGAAGTTGCGGGCGAACTCCTCGCGGACGTTCTCGAACCCGGGGGCACAGATGCCCTGTACGACCACTGTCACGTTCCCTCGCCTCTCGCAGGCGTCCCTGACAGGACGAATGGTTGCCTTCGGCAACGTAACCCGTCAGGAATCGTTCAACAAGTGCATGAACATCGTGTCGTGCAGGGTGCCCACATGGCGCCCGGCGACCTCCGCCGCGGCGGCGGAATCACCCTGACGCAGCGCCTCGACGAGGAGGCGGTGTTCGCCGTTGGACTCGCGCAGGTGGTCCAGCGGGTACGGCAGGTAGTAGTGGTACAGCTCCTTCAACGCCAGCCCGTAGGGCTCGACGACCGACGGCAGGCCGGTGGCGGCCGCGACGGCGAGATGGAACCGCTCGTCCCAGCGGTGGAATTCGGCCCAGCTCTCCGCCCCGTCCATCTCCTCGACCAGGCGCCGCAGCTCACGGTCGGCCGCCTCGTCCAGACCCCGTGCGGCGGCGAGGTGGGCGATGCCGCATTCGAGGACGAGGCGGTGGTCGATCAGGGCGTGCACGTCGGGCGCCGCGGCCCGGTAGGACTCCACGGCGCCGACCGCGCCGCGGGGCGGATGCTCCGCCACGAGGGTGCCGCCGGTACGCCCCCGCCGGCGCTCCAGCACGCCGTCCTTGCACAGGGCCACGAGGGCGCGGCGGACAGTGATCTCGGAGGTGTCCAGCGCCCCGGCGATCCGGTCGCTGGCCGGCAGCCGCTCGCCGGGTTTCAGGAGACCCAGGTCGACAGCGAGTGCGATACGGGCCCGCACCGCGTCCAGCGCCGACAGCCGGCGGATGCCCGTCAGCGGCGGCGCGCTCAGGGCGTGCGTGGTACGGGAAGGAGAGTCGGCCACAGGATCACCGTAGCCAAAAAACTGCTCATCTTGAACACTCTTGTTTAACTGATCAATGTGCTCTATTTTTCTCGGGCATCCGCCGCCCACCCTCCCGTTCCCCTCGAAGCAGGTGACGTCCATGTCCCGCCCGCTGCCCGTCGCGCTCGCCCAGGCACCGGCCCGCCCCGCCGAGGCGCCCCTGTCCGGGTTCGCCGACGACGTCCACGCGCTGCTGGACAAGTTCCCGCGGACGCGGCTGGTCGCCTATCCGGAGCTGCACCTCTGCGGCGTGGAGGGCAACCGTGCGGAGAGCGAGGCCCGGCTGCAGGACGCCGCCGAGCCGCTCGACGGCCCACGGACCAAGGCCCTCGCCGAGCTCGCCGGTGACCTCGGCGTCTGGCTGCTGCCCGGCACCGTGTGCGAACGGGGGCCCGGCGGCGAGCTGTTCAACACCGCCCTGGCCTTCTCCCCCGAAGGCAAGCTGGCCGCCTCGTACCGCAAGGTCTTCCCCTGGCGGCCGTACGAGCCGTACGCCTCCGGAGACCGCTTCGTCGTCGCGGATCTCGGTGACGTCGGCCGGGTCGGCTTCGCGATCTGCTACGACGCCTGGTTCCCGGAGGTCGCGCGGCAGCTCGCCTGGATGGGCGCCGAGGTCATCGTGAACCCCGTCATGACGACCACCGCCGACCGGGTGCAGGAGCTGGTGCTCGCGCGCGCCAACGCCATCGTCAACCAGGTGTACGTCCTCAGCGTGAACACGGCGGGCCCGGACGGTACCGGGCGCAGCCTGATCGTCGACCCCGAGGGCCGGGTCCGTACCGAAGCGGCGGACTCCGCTCCCACCGTCCTCACCGACGTGCTCGACCTCGATGACGTCAAGCGGGTCCGCACCCACGGGACGGCGGGCCTCAGCCGGATGTGGGACCACTTCGAGGAGCGGGACGCCGCCATCGAGCTGCCGCTGTACGAGGGCCGGATCGACCCGCGTACCTGGCGCCCCGGCCCGCACCGCGCCCGCCCCTGATCCCATGCCCTTAACAAGCCCCCTGAGCCCTCTCCCCTCTGCACCACCACCCCTGGAGCCCCGCCGTGACCGAGCCAGCCCCCGCGCTCCGCCGGACCCTGACCCTGAAAGGCGTCGTCGCCTTCGGCCTCGCCTACATGGCCCCACTGATCGTGCTCGGCACCTTCGGCGTCGTCGCCGGTGAGACGCACGGCGCCGTGCCCACCGCGTATCTGCTCGCCATGGTCGCGATGATCTTCACCGCGCACAGCTACGGCAAGATGGCGGCCCGCCATCCCGTCGCCGGCTCCGCCTACACCTACGTACGGCGTGCCATCGACTCGCGGGCCGGATTCCTCGTCGGCTGGGCGACCCTGCTGGACTACTTCTTCCTGCCGATGGTGATCTGGCTGATCGGCGCCGCCTACCTCAAGGCCGAGTTCCCCGGCGTCCCGTCCTGGGTGTGGATTCTCGCCTTCATCGCCCTCACCACCACCCTGAACATCTGCGGCATCCGCACCGCCGAGCGCGCCAACGACCTGCTCATGGCCTTCCAGGTGCTGGTGATCGGCTTCTTCGCCGTCCTCTCCCTGCTGCATGTCTTCCACCAGGGCGGTACCGGGGCGCTGTTCAGCACGACGCCGTTCGTCAACGACGCGACCACCGTGACCGGCATCTCCGCGGGTGCGGCCGTCGCCGCGTACTCCTTCCTCGGGTTCGACGCCGTCACCACTCTCACCGAGGAGGCCGTCGACCCGAAGCGGACCATTCCGCGTGCCATCCTGCTCACCGCCCTGATCGGCGGCGGCATCTTCGTCGCCCTCGCCTACACCACCCAGCTCGTCCACCCCGGCGCGGCGTTCGACGAGCCCGACTCGGCGGCCTTCGAGATCGCGAAGACCATCGCGGGCGACCTGTTCGCCTCCTTCTTCCTCGCCGGCCTGGTCGTCGCGCAGTTCGCTTCCGGCATCGCCGCCCAGGCCAGCGCCTCCCGGCTGCTGTACGCCATGGGCCGCGACGGCGTCCTCCCCCGCCGCCTCTTCGGCTACCTCCACCCCCGGCTCCGCACCCCCGCGCTCAACATCGCCCTCACCGGCCTGATCGGCCTGATCGCCCTGCGGCTGAGCGTGACGACGTCCACGTCCTTCATCAACTTCGGCGCCTTCACGGCCTTCACGCTCGTCAACGTCAGCGTCATCGCGACGTACCTGCGCGAACGCCGCGCCGGGACCCGGCTCAACCCGGTCACCTACCTGGCCTTCCCCGCCGTCGGCGCCGCGGTCGACCTCTGGCTCCTCAGCCGCCTGGATGGCAAGGCGCTCACCCTCGGCCTGATCTGGCTTGCTCTCGGCATCTGCTACCTCGCCTACCTCACCCGCCTGTTCCGCGTCCCTCCGCCGGAGATGGACTTCGCCGAGCCGGCAGCCGAGACAGCATGAGACCCCGGGGAGGCACCGGCAGCACGCCGATGCCTCCCCGGGGTCCGTGGCCGGGGCGCGGGTCCGTCAGTCCCCGTGGGAGAGGACGATGTCGAAGCCGTCCTGGCCTTCTTCGGTCACCGTCAGCGGGGCTGCCGCCGGCGGGTAGCCGCTGGCCACGACCGTGTACTCGCCGCCGGACAGGTCGGTGAACGCGTAGGCGCCGTCCGGGCCCGTCGTGCGGACCGCCACCACATTGCCCGCGGGGTCCAGCAGCGAGACGCGGGCTTCACCGAGCGGCGTGCCGGCGCCGTTGTGCACCGTGCCGCTGAGCGTCGCGGCGGGCTGCAGCACCGCGTCCTGGCGGGTCGGTACGCCGCCGGAGACCTCGACGATGCCGGCGTACGGCTGGAAGCCCGTCGCGCTCGCCGTCAGGGTGTAGACGCCCGGTACGAGAGAGGGCAGGCGGTAGCCGCCGTCCTCGCCGGAGGAGGCCGTTTCGATCACGTCACCGCGCTCGTCGGTGGCCACGACCAGGGCACTCGGCACCGGCGACGAGCCGGCCCGCACCGTGCCTTCGAGGCCGCCGGTCCCGGCGAGCATCAGGTCGAAGGCGACCGGTTCCTCGCCGACGGCCAGGGTGGCCACCCGCGGCTGGTGCCCGGCGGCCGCGCCGACGAGTACGTAGCTGCCGGCGGCCGGGGTGGCCATGGCGTACTGGCCGTCCGCTGCCGCCGTGGCGCGGCCGAGCTGGCTGCCGTGGGAGTCGATCAGCGTGACGGCGGCCGCCGGCACGGGCGCACCGGCCGCGTCCAGCACCCGGCCGTGCACGGAGGGACCGGCCGGCGTCGCGGCCGCGGCCGTCACCGGAAGCTCGGCCGTGCCCGTGCCGTCCTCCGGTACGGACTCGTCGTGCGCGGCCCCGTGGCGGCCGTGGTGCTCCGGCTCCACCGGTACGGCCGGGCCGTGATCGGCGACGGCCTTGCCCCTGCGGTACAGCAGCAGCGTGATGACCAGGCCGGCGGCGAAGAAGGCGGCGGCCCACCAGTACGCCACGTCGTAGCTGTGCAGGGCCGCTTCCGCCTGGTTCAGCTTCGTCGGCCTGCGGTCCGAGAGGTAATCGGTGACGGCGCTGGCGGCCATCGTGTTGAACAGCGCGGTGCCGATCGAACCGCCGACCTGCTGCATCGTGTTGACCGTCGCCGAGGCGACGCCCTGGTCGCTGGGTGCGACGCCCAGCGTGGCCAGGCTCATCGCGGGCGGCATGACCATGCCGAGGCCGAAGCCCATCACCAGCAGCGGCGGCAGGACGTGCGCGGCGTACGTGCTGTCCAGGTCCAGCCGCGTCAGCCAGATCATGCCGGCCCCGGCGAACAGCATGCCCAGCGGCACGATCGGCTTGGGCCCGATCTTGGGCACGAGGATGTTCATCGACAGCTGCGCCATCACCATCAGCATGCCGACCATGGGCAGGAAGGCGAGACCGGTCTTGACCGGCGTGTACGCGAGGGTCTGCTGCAGGTAGTACGTCAGGAAGAGGAAGACCCCGAACATGCCGGCGCCGGAGATGAACACCGATATGAAGGACGCGGCGCGGTTGCGGTCACCCAGTACACGCAGCGGCAGCAGCGGATGCCCGGCGCGCGTCTCCCAGAGCACGAACGCGAGGAGCAGCACGCCGCCGCCCGCGAGGAACGCCCAGCACATCCAGTGGCTCCAGGCGTGCGTCTCGGCGCTGGAGAAGCCGAAGACGATACCGAAGAGCCCTGCGGCCACGAGCAGCGTGCCGAAGAGGTCGAGCCGGGGACGCGCGGTGGGCGCGGGGCGGCGGACGAAGATCAGCGCGCCGATGACCGCCACGACGGCGATGGCGAGGTTGACGTACAGGGTCCAGCGCCAGTCCAGGTGCTCGGTCAGTACGCCGCCGAGCAGCAGCCCGATGGCGCCACCGGAACCGGCGATCGCACC
Source organism: Streptomyces ochraceiscleroticus (assembly GCF_000720485.1). Lineage (GTDB taxonomy): Bacteria > Actinomycetota > Actinomycetes > Streptomycetales > Streptomycetaceae > Streptomyces > Streptomyces ochraceiscleroticus. Next base: position 424,640 of record NZ_JOAX01000004.1, read on the forward strand.
GAAGATGCCGAACGCCTTGGCACGTTCCTTGGCGTCGGTGAAGGTCGTCGTCAGCAGGGACAGCGCGGACGGCGCCAGCAGCGCGCCGAACAGTCCTTGCAGCGCCCGGCCGATGACCAGCATCGAGAAGCCGTTCGCGGCGCCGGCCAGGGCCGAGGACCCGGCGAAGCCGACCAGGCCGATGATCAGCGTCGTCTTCCGCCCGAAGAGGTCGGCGAGCCGCCCGCCGAGCAGCAGCAGGGAGCCGAAGGCGAGGGAGTAGGCGGTGACGACCCACTGCCGGCCGTCGTTGTTGAAGCCCAGGTCGCGCTGGGCGGACGGGAGGGCGATGTTCACGATGGTGGCGTCCAGCACCACCATGAGCTGGGCGAGGCCGATGACGGCCAGCACCCACCAGCGGTGGGGGGTGTGCCCCGTCGCCCGGCCGCCGGACGGCGCCTCGGCCGGCTGCCCGGCGTCGGCGCCTGCATCGACACGGGTGGAGGTCATACGGAGTCCTTCGGATCTTCCGGGGTCCGGTGCTCCTCTTCCGGGGCCCCCGGGGGGTGGTTCTCGTGCGTGCCGCCCGGCGGTGTGCCCAGGCCGGCGTCAGGTCCGCAGCAGGGCGGGAAGCACCACGGCGTCCAGATAGCGCGTGAGGTACGCGGCATCCGCGGGGCGTTGCTCGATCATCGGGCGCGAAAAGACGGCGCCGGACAGTGCGTGCGGGAAGAAGGGGATCGCCGGGCAGTCGGAGTCGACCTCGCCGCGGGCGACCGCCCGGTCGAGCATCGCCTGCATCACCTCCAGTTCGGGTTCGATCAGGGCCGTGTGCATGGCCTCGGCCAGCTCCGGATCCCGGTGCACGGCGTGCGTGATCCCGCGCATCAGGTCGATGTCCTTCTTGGCGTCCCCGACCCGCCGGGCGAGCTCGTGCACGTCACCGCGGAGCGAACCGGTGTCCAGGTCCTCCAGCGAGAACGGCCGCAGATGCCGCAGCGCGGCGCAGACCAGCCGGGGCTTCCCGTGCCAGCGGCGGTACAGCGTGGCCTTGCTGCACCGGGATCGGGCGGCGACGGCGTCCAGCGTGAGGTTCTCGTACCCGACCTCGCGCACCAGGTCCAGGACCGCGGCGTACAGCTCGCTCTCGCGCTCCGGCGAGAGCCGCGTCCGGCGTGCTGCCCCTTCGCCGTGGCGCGGCGCGGGGGTGGCGGACGGCGGCGTGGTGACGGACATGTCCACCCCGAACAACGGATCGAAACTGTTTCGTACTCTTAAGCCTCTTCGAGCGTACGCCCCGCTCCGATCGAAACGCAAACGTACCGATAGCCACTCCTGTGACCTGCGGTTCCGCGGCTTCACGACCCATTTGCACCCTTTGACGCCGGGCTGCGGGTCCTTTACCAGGCTGCGCTTCCACCCGCCGCCCCGCATCCGCTGCCGCGCGGTCTCACGCGGGCAGCACCACGGCCGTCGTCACCAGCCCCGAGCCGATCAGCCACCGGCCGCTGAACCCGGTGAACTCCCGGCCCCGGACGACCGGCCCGGGGACGAGGAGGCGGGCGGTGAAGGTGGCGTCCGTCGGGTCGAGGGTCAGGTGCGCCTCTTCGAAACCGAGCCAGCGGCGGGCGAGCGGATACCACGCCTTGTAGACGCTCTCCTTCGCGCTGAAGATCAGCCGGTCCCAGCAGACCTCGGGCATCAGCTCGGCCAGCCGGGCCAGTTGGGCCCGCTCCTCGGGCAGGGTGACCAGCTCCAGTACGCCCTCATCGGCCACCGGCTCGTGCGGCTCCGCGTCCAGCCCCAGGGTCAGTACGTCCGTGGCCCGCGCGACCGCGGCGGCGCGGTAGCCGGTGCAGTGGGTGAGCGCCCCGACGACGCCGGCCGGCCAGCGCGGCGCGCGGTCGGGCCCCGGCAGCAAGGGCCCGGGGGCGAAGCCCAGCCGGGCGAGCGCGTCCCGGGCGCAGCCGCGCACCGTACCGAACTCCTGCTGCCGCTTGGGTACCGCGTCGGCCACTAGGGCCAGCTCCTCGGGGAACATGTCCGACACGGGCGCGTCGTGGAACGTCTCGGCGGTGATCACGGGGGCGGGCAGCAGCTTGTCGATCATGCGGGGACCCCGGTGGTGGTGGCGGGCAGGGCGCGGATCTCGTAGGTCACGACTGAAGTAAAGACGGTACGGGGCGGAGAGTGAAGGGCGGCCGGGGCGGGCCCGGCGAGGGCGCCGGCGCGGCGGGCGCAACCGGTCCGGCCGGTAGTTGCCCCATCCGAGGGGCGCGGGCGGAACCTAGGGATGAGGTCCGGCCGGAAGGGGCACTCGTGGGCCATGCTTGTACTGCGACTTCTCGCCCGGCCCATGCTGGCCTCGACCTATGTCATCCAGGGCCTCCAGACCCTGCGCGATCCCGAGCCCCTGGTCCCGGCCGCCGAGCCGATCGCCCAGCCGATCGCCCAGCGCATTCCCGGTCTGCCGGAACAGACCGAGCAGCTCGTCCGGATCAGCGGCGGCGTGCAGCTCGTGGCCGGCTCCCTGCTGGCGATCGGCCGTTTCCCGCGGGCCTCCGCGCTGGCCATCGCGGCCACGCTGGTGCCCACGACCCTCGCCGGACACCGGTTCTGGGAGGCCGAGGACGAGGCGACGCGCACCCAGGAGCGCATCCAGTTCCTCAAGAACCTCTCCATGCTCGGTGGGCTGCTCATCGCCTCGGCGGACACCCAAGGCAAGCCGTCCCTCGCCTGGCAGGGCCGGCACGCGGCACACCAGGCCCGCCGCGAGGCGGCGCTGCGCGCCCGCACGGCCCGCAGGACACACAAGATCAGCAGCCGGCTGCCGATCGGCTGACCGGGTACCGCGGACCTGCCTGGCGTACGTAGCCGGCGTACGTACGGCCTGCGGCCGGTCACCCGTGGCGGAGGAGGCCGGGCCCCGGCGGGCGTGCTGCGATACCGCTGTGAAGGAACACACCGGCGGCTGCGCCGTCGCCTGGGGCCGGGCCGCTGTGCGCTGGGCCGTACCGGCCGGTGTGGTCCAAGTCGCCGGTGCTGTAGGTGAGTTGACCCGCGCCACGGCCCGTACGACGCTCCGTACGACGGCCCAGGTAGTGGTCCGTACTGTGGTGCTCCCCGTGCTGGAGCAGCTCGACCTGGATGCGGTGGTGGCCCGGGTGGACCTCGACGCGGCGGTGGCCCGGGTCGACCTCGACGCCGCTGCGGACCGGGTCGATGTGCGAAGGATCGCCGACCGGGTCGACATCGACGCGATAGTGGCCCGGATCGACCTGGTCACGATCACCGAACAGGTGCTCCGGGAGATCGATCTCAGCCGGGTCGTGCGGGAGACCAGCGGCGGGATGGCCGAGGAGTCCGTCAACGCGGTCCGCGTCCAGGCCATGCACGCCGACCGCTTGGTGAACCGGGCCGCTGACCGGCTGCTGCGCAGGCGCGGTAACGGCACCCCACCGGAGCTTCCAGGGCTCGGCCCGCCCGGTCCCGATCCACCGCCCGGTCCCGGTCCACCCGTGCCGAAGGACGACGCGCCGCCGTGACCGAGCCCGGGAGGCAGTACGACCCGGTCCGGATGCAGGGGCGGGCGGCGGGACTGGTGTCGCGTACCGTCGCCGCGCTCATCGACGCCTTCGCCGTCCTCGGCATCGGGCTCGCCGCGCTGCTGGCCGCCGGGGCCGTGCGCTTCATGGTCGTCGGGCCGCCGTTCACGATTCCGCACCTGCCGCCCCGGATCAGCACCGCGTGCGGTGCCGCCCTCGCGGTCGGCTACCTCGCGGGGAGCTGGCTGACGGCCGGCCGTACGGCGGGGGCCCGGCTGATGGGGCTGCGGGTGGCCGCGCGGTCGGGACGGCCGCTCGGGCCCGGCCGCGCCCTGTTGCGGGCGGCGCTGTGCGTGGCGTTCCCGTGGGGCCTGCTCTGGATACCGCTCAGCCGGCACGGCCGGTCGCTCCAGGATCTCGTGGTGGCCAGCGTCGTCGTCCACGACTGGCACGGGCGTACTTCACCCGTTCCGGGTGACGCGGCCCGGCGCGCGCGGCGGCTCAATGGGGCGTCGGATCAGATCCGTAGGAGGCTGCGATGACCGATCTCGTCGTACTCGGTTTCCCGGACAAGGAGAAGGCCGAGGCCGTCATGCGGCTCGGCAGGGAACTCTCCCGCCAGGAGCTGCTCGACCTGGAGGACGCCGCGCTGGCGTGGCGGACGCAGGACGGCAAGATCCATGTGGAGCAGACGTACCACCCCACCGCCACGGGGGCGGCCGGCGGCGCCCTGTGGGGAACGCTGTTCGGCATGCTCTTCCTGATGCCGGTCTTCGGCGCGGCCGTCGGCGCCGCCTCGGGTGCGGCCATCGGCAAGCTCACCGACGTGGGGGTGAACGACGCGTTCATCAAGGAGGTGGCCGGCACGCTGGAGCCCGGGCGCGCCGCGGTGTTCGCCCTCGTGCGGCGGTCCACGCCGGACCGGGTGCGGGAGGCGCTGCGCCCGTTCAACCCCACCGTCCTCCGTACCTCGCTCACCAAGGACCGCGAGGAGGAACTGGTCTCCGCTCTCCAGGGGACGTGACCGACGCAGCAAAGAGACCGGGTGGCCCCGGCCGGTTGAGGAAGGCGGCACGGCTCCCGGAGTGAGATGCGTCCGTACGGACTGCCGCGCGCACGAAAGGACGGCACACTCGTCGGACACATCCGCTCCGGGAGCGACTCGGACACATCGAGGCGGCTCCGGGAGCGACACCGCGACGCGAGGGGCCGGCGATGGGCGAGTCCCCGGACGCACCGCTCGTCCCCCGGCCCCGGCTGGTGGAACGGCTCTCCGCGGGCGTACTCGGCCCACTGACCGTGGTGATCGGCCCGCCCGGTGCCGGCAAGTCGGCCCTTCTGACGCAGTGGGTGCACACGGGCACAGCACCGGGCCCGGTGGCCCGGGTGACGTGTGACGACGCCCCGGAGCCGCCGGGCCTCTTCTGGGCGCGGGTGACACGGGCGTTGGGGGCGGCGGGCGTTGCCGTACCTGACGGGGACGCTGTACCGGGCGGGGAGCGGCCCGGTCCCACGTGCGACGGCCTCGCGACGGCCGCCCGGCTCGCCGAGGTGCTGGCGGCCCGGCGCGTCCCGGTGGTCCTGGTACTGGACGGTTTTCGGGCCGGGGCCGGCGCGCCGTGCGCCGCCGGGGTGGCATACCTGCTCGCGCACGCCGGCCGGGCGCTGCGGCTGGTGGTGGCGGCGCGCGGGGACCCGCCGCTGCACCTCCACCGGCACCGCCTCGCCGGCGACCTCACCGAACTCCGCACCGGCGCACTGGCCTTCGACGACCGGGAGACGGCGGAGCTGCTCGCGCTCCACGGCATCACACTCCCCCGTCGCGCCGTGGCGTCGCTGCGCGAGCGCACCGAGGGCTGGGCGGCGGGGCTGCGGCTCGCCGCCCTGGCCCTGGCGCGGCAGCCCGATCCGGAGCGGTACGCGATGCGGTTCAGCGGGACGGACGACGCGGTCGTCGGCTACCTCGTCGAGGAGTTACTGGACGGACAGCCGGCCGAAGTGCGCCGCCTGCTCCTGATGACAAGCATCCTGGACCGGGTGAACGCTCCGCTGGCCGCCGCGGTGGCGGGCGACCGGGCGGGCCGGCGCTTCGCCGTCGTGGCCGGCGAGCACGCGTCCCTCGAGGCGTGCGGGCAGGGCTGGTACCGGTACCACCGCATGATCGGCGAGGCGCTGCGTCGCCGGCTGCTCGAGGAACACCCGGGGCAGATCGCCGCACTGCACCGCCGGGCAGCGGCCTGGCTGGGTGACAACGGCCCGCTCTCCGGGGCGGTGGGCCACGCACTCGCCGCGGACGACCGCCCGTACGCGCACCGGCTGATCGTCCATCACCTGGCGATAGGCCAGATCCTGGGCCTGACGGCAACGCGACTCCCCCACACCGCAACTGGAAGTGCCTCATCCGCAGTCGACGGCAGCCCCGAGACCGCACTCGTCACCGCGGCGAGCACGCTGTCGCACGGCGACATGACGGCGTGCGCCACCGTCCTGACGCAGGCGGAATGCCTGCTCGCCGGTACCGCAACGCCCGCCGACCACGCCACCCAGGCCCGGCTCCACCTCACGCACGCGGTGATCCGTACACAACTGGAGCGCCTCCGGGACCCCGTAGCGGCGCCGGCCGCTGCGGCCGAGGCGCAGCGCCTCTTCGCGCTCCTCCCCCGCGAGGCCCAGGCGGACCACCCCGAACTGCGCGCCCTGATCCAACTGGTCCGCGGCGGAGCCGAGCTGCGGCGCGGCCGGCTGACGGCGGCGGAGAGCGCCCTGACGACAGGGCTCAGGGCGGCCGGTACCGCGGGAAACGGGGCGCTGCGCCGGGACTTCCTCGTCGAACTCGCCCTCCTGGAAGGGCTCCGCGGGCGGTTCCGGGCCGCCGCCGAACTCGCCGCGACCGCCCAGCGGCCCCCGCTGCCCGCCTCCGCCCCCGGAGACCCCTCGCACGCCGCGCTCCAGATGGTCCGCGCCTGGACCGGCCCGTCCCACAACGGGACGTCCCCGGCCGGCAACGGAGCGCCCCCGGCCGGCGACAACGGCGCCGCCCGGCAGCCGGCCGTGGCACTCAGCAGGCGTGAACTCGACGTACTGGCCCAACTGGCGCGCACGATGGCCACGGACGAGATCGCCGCCGAACTCCAGCTCTCGGTCAACACCGTCAAGACGCACCTGAAGAGCGTCTACCGCAAGCTGTCCGTGAGCCGCCGCACCGCCGCCGTCCGCCGCGCCCGCGAACTGGGGCTTCTCCCCCACCTCACATAACGCCGATGAGCCACCGATACGACGACGGGGCGGGCCGGAAGACCGGCCCGCCCCTCCGCATCGGCGGTCGCGTCAGCGAATGTTCAGCGGGTGTAGCGCATCAGAGTGCGGACCATGTGGCAGGTGGTGTCGGACGGGCGGTGGATGCCGACGAGCGCGGCGGTGTCACGGATGAGTCGGTTCGGCGCGCGGTCCGGCGTGTGGACACCGGAGTCGAGCAGGGCGATGGCCAGACGCATGGCCTTGAGCCGGCGGTTGTGAGCGATGTACCACTCGCGCGGCCGGCCTGCCGGCAGCGGCTTCTTCGCGAGCGGGGCGTACGGCAGGTCGAACAGCGGGCGCGTCGAAGACATTGCGGCAGCCGTCACAGGGTCCCTCCTGTCGTGGTCGAGAGCCCCGGACCCCCCGTGAGCTCCCTCGAACACTGCTTCTATTTTAGTCGATTCCGGCCAGCTCCAACACCCCTTCAGAGGGCTCTTTTTCGCAGGTCAGCGGCATAATGCGCCCCTCAGGAAGCGCAGTTCGCGACGTCTCCGACGAGAGCTGGACCGATCAGGCCACCTGAAAGGTTTCAATACAAAAAATCCGTGCCACCTATTGACTCCAGAGACCCTCCCATCCATGGTTTGAGTCGTTTCAAAACGCACCCGCAAAGAACCACGCAAGGCCGAAGGAGTCCAGGTGACATCCGTGCAGAGCACGCAGTCCGCCGCCGACGGGGCGGCCGGGGACGGCGCCGTCTCGCGGCAGCAGTGGAAGTGGACCGGGCTGGCCGGCATGGCGTCCTACCTCGACGCCGGGTCGATCGTCGCGCTCAGCTCCGGTCTCGCCCTCTTCCAGGACCGCTTCGGGCTCTCCGAGAGCGGCCTCGGCGCGCTGACGGCCATCGGCCCCAACGCCATCGGCGCGGCGATCGGCGCGTTCATCGGCGGGCGACTGGGCGACAAACTGGGCCGTAAGCGGATCTACCAGTACGACCTGCTCGTGTACGCGGCGGCCATCCTGCTCATCGCCTTCGCGGTCAACCCGCTGATGCTGTTCACCGGCACCTTCATCGTCGGCCTGGCCGTCGGCGCGGACGTGCCGACCTCGCTCGCGCTGGTCGGCGAATTCTCCCCGGCCAAGGCGCGCGGCAAGCTGCTCGGGCTGACCCAGGTGACCTGGAGTCTCGGCCCGGTGGTCGTGCTGCTGGTGGCCTGGGCCCTGTCGGACCTCGGCCTGCTCGGCATCCGCATCGTCTTCCTGCACCTGTTCGTGGTGTCACTGGTGACATACGCGCTGCGCCGCGGCATGGTCGAGTCGGCGGTCTGGCGGACCGCGGCGAAGGGCGGCGCGGCGGCCCGCCCCAAGGTCCGCGAGCTGCTGCGCGGCGCGCATCTGCGGGCGCTGCTGTTCACCGGCGGCATCTACCTCTTCTGGAACCTCGCGGCCGGCACGAACGGCATCTTCACCCCGTACATGGTCCAGAGCCTGGGCGCGGGCAGCCAGGCCACCAGCGTCGCCCTGTCCTGCGCCAGCTTCGCGCTGGTGATCGTCGGTACGGTCGCGGTCTACATGCGCTACGCCGACCGCGGCCACCGCTACCGCAAGGTGATGTGGATCGTCGGCTCGGTGATGCAGGTCTGTGCATACGGTGTCTTCCTCGTCCTGCCCTTCACTCTCCCCGTCATCGTCTTCAACGTGGTGCTCTTCGGTGTCGGTCAGGCCATGGCGGGCGAGGCCGTCTACAAGACCATCAGCCAGGAGGTCTTCCCGACGATGCTGCGCGGCACCGCGCAGGGCATCACCTTCGGTACCTCCCGCGTCGTCCTCGGCGTCTGGTCGTTCTTCGTGCCCGCCCTGGCGAGCACCGGCATCGCCCCGGTCGCCACCTTCCTCACCGCCTCACTCCTCATCTGCGGCGTCATCGGCCTCTTCATGCCGAACACGGCGGGCAAGTCACTGGAGCAGGTGGAGGCCGAGCGGGCCGTCACTCGCGGGTGAGTTGGCGTTCATCGGATCGCGTTTATTGGATGGTACCAATTCAGTCTCCCGCTGACGCCACGCGGGATTCACCATGCTACTTTCCCCATTGGTTGGTACCTATCGGGGTGCCTATCGGACTCCGACTGGGGATGGTGAAGCGTGGCCCGACAGGCCAAGCACGAGGAATTGCGGGTGGCGCTGCTGGGTGAGATGGGTGGCGCTGCGCCGCATACGCCGCTGCCCACGGAGCGGGAGATCGCCACGCAGCACGGTGTTTCGCGCAACACCGTGCGGCAGGCGCTGGACGCACTGGAGGCGGCGGGGAGCGTGTACCGGGTGCAGGGGGCGGGCACATTCGTCGCTCCGCCCGTGGTTTCCAAGTCGCTCACCCTCACCTCGTTCTCCGAGGACATGGCCGAGCGGAACCTCGAACCGGGCTCGCGGCTGCTGGCCGCGGGGACGGTGCGGGCCGGCCGGCAGCTCGCCGAGCGGCTCGGCGTCGCGCCGGACTCCAAGGTCGTCCGCGTCTCCCGGCTGCGGCTCGCCGACGGCTCACCCATGTGCCTGGAGAACGTCCACTTCCCGGCGGACCGCGTCCCCGGGCTCGTCGACGAGGACCTGACGGGTTCGCTGTACGCGCTGCTCAACGAGCGGTACGGACTGGACATCCGCTCGGCCGACCAGATCATCCGGGCCGTCGACCTCGACGACACGGAGTCGGCCCTGCTCGGCGTGCCACTGGGCAGTTCGGGGCTGCGGGTACAGCGGGTCGGCCTGGACCGCCGCGACACCCCGGTCGAGGCGACGACCACGATCTACCGCGCCGACCGCTACGACATCCGCTTCACCGTCCGCAGGGCGCAGTCATGACGGCCACGCTGCTCGGTGTCGACGTGGGCGGGACGAAGATCGCTGCCGGTGTCGTCTCGGCGGACGGCGCGCTGCTGGCCTCGCTCGTGCGGCCCACACCCGCGGCGCAGGGCCGTACCGCGGTGCTCGACGCCATCGCGGCGGCCGTTCGCGAACTGCCCGGGTGGGACGGCGCGGAGGGCCTGGGCATCGGCACCGGAGGGGTCATCGACCGCGACCGGGGCGTGGTGCGCTCGGCCAACGCGCTGCTCCCCGGCTGGGCGGGCACCCGCCTGCGCGAGGAGCTGAGCGCCCGCCTCGGCCTGCCGGTGGCCGCCGACAACGACGCGAACGTCTTCGCGCTGGCCGAGCAGACCTATGGCGCCGGTGCGGGCTGCGCGTCCGCGCTGTACGTGAGCGTGGGCACCGGCATCGGCGGCGGGCTGGTCACCGGCGGGCGGCTGCTGCGCGGTGCGCACTGGACGGCGGGCGAGTTCGGCCATATGGCGGTGCCGGAGGCCGCCGGGCGGCCGTGCAACTGCGGCAGGGCGGGGCACCTGGAGGCCGTCGCTTCCGGGCCCGCGATCACCGCGCGGTTCCGCGAGCTGAGCGGGGAGGAGGACGTGTACGACCTGCGGAAGGTCGCGGCGCTGGCGGAGCCGGACGCCCGGAACGACGGCTCCGGTACGGCCTCCCGGACGGCCCTCGCCGAAGGCGCGGGTGCGCTGGGTCGCGCGCTGGCCGGGCTGGTCAACACCGTGGACCCGGAGCGGGTAGTGATCGGCGGCGGTGTCGCCTCCATCGGCGCCCCGTTCTGGCAGCCGTTGACCGAGGCGTTCGCCGCCGAGCTGCTGCCCGGCCCCGCCGGCATACGGCCCGTGCCCGCCGCGCTCGGGCCCCGCGCCGCGGTGATCGGCGCCGCGGCGCTGCTGCTGGAGCACCACATCCCGGCAGACCACCATGACGACGCCAATAAGGACGGGGACAGCGCATGACCGAGAACGCCGCCGATGAGGTGCAGCGCCCCAGCCGGACCACGATGCCCGCCGACCGTGCCCACGAGCTGCTCGACGGGCTGCGCGGCCGGCTGGTGGTCTCCTGCCAGGCGCTGCCCGGGGACCCGCTGCGCGCACCGGAGCACATGGCCGCGATGGCCGCCTCGGTGACCGCGGGGGCGCCGGTGGCGGGGGTGCGCGTGCAGGGCGTGGACGACATCCGTGCCGTACGCGCCGTGGTCGGCCTGCCCCTCATCGGGCTGTGGAAAGACGGCACCGAGGGCGTCTACATCACGCCGACCGCGGACCACGCGCGGGCCGTCGCCGAGGCCGGGGCCGAGATCGTCGCCGTGGACGCGACCGGCCGTCCGCGCCCGGACGGCCGCCCGTTGCGCGAGACGGTCGAGGCGGTGCACGGTCTGGGCCGGTTACTGATGGCCGATGTTTCCACGGTGGAGGAGGGTGTGGTGGCCGCCGCGCTCGGTGCCGACGTCGTCTCCACCACCCTGTCCGGTTACACGCCGTACAGCCGTCAGCAGCCGGGACCCGACCTGGAGCTGGTCGGCGAGCTGGCCGGGCGCCTGGCCGTGCCCGTCTTCGCCGAGGGACGGCTGCACACCCCGGAGCAGGCGGCAGCCGCGATCGAGGCAGGCGCGTGGGGCGTCGTCGTGGGCGGCGCGATCACCGCACCCGCCGCGATAGCGACCCGCTTCGCCGCCGCCCTACCGCATCCCTGACGTGCCCCTTACCCGTCCCTGACGCAACGTCAGGGAAGGTGCGGCAGCAGCGAGTCCGGCGTGACCGGCAGCGAGCGGACGCGCACGCCGGTCGCATGATGCACCGCGTTGGTCACAGCCGCCGCCGTGCCCACGATCCCGATCTCGCCGATGCCCTTGGAACCCATCGGGTTCAGGTGCGGGTCGTCCTCCTCGATCCAGTGCACGTCGATGTCCGGCACGTCGGCGCAGACCGGGACGTGGTACATGGCCAGATCGCGTTCCGCGTAGTCGCCGAACTCGCGGTCCATGGTGCTGTGTTCCGTCAGCGCCATGCCGAGGCCCATCGTCATGCCGCCGAGGAACTGCGAGCGGGCTGTGCGCGGGTTCAGGATGCGGCCCGCGGCGAAGACGCCGAGCAGCCGCCGTACCCGGGTCTCGCCCGTCGCGGTGTCCACCTGTACCTCGGCGAACTGGGCGCCGTACGCGTGCCGCGCGTACTCCTTGCCGCCCTTGCTCTCCTCGGTGGTGTCGGCGCCGACCGTCAGGCCCGTCGCCGGTACTTCGCTGTGCTCCTCCAGCGCGCGCCGCAGTCCGTCGCACGCCTTGTGCACCGCCGAGCCCCACGAGGAGGTGCCGGCGGAGCCGCCGGCCACCGGGGCCTCGGGCAGCTCGCTGCAGCCCACGCGGATACGGACCCGGTCCATGGGCAGCCGCAGCGCGTCGGCGGCGATCTGGGCGAGGACGGTCCGGGCGCCGGTGCCGATGTCGGTGGCGTTCACCCGGACGTCGATCAGCCCGTCGGCGCGGGCGTGCGCCTCGGCGTGGCACGGGGCGACCATCACCGGGTACGTCGAGGCGGCCACGCCGGTGCCGAGGAGCAGCCGGCCGTCGCGGCGCGCCGCGGGGCGCGGGTCGCGGTCCTGCCACCCGAAGCGGCGGGCGCCCTCGCGCAGGCACTCCACGAGGTGGCGGCTGCTGTACGGGCGGCCGGAGTCCGGCTCGCGGTCGGGCTCGTTGCGTACGCGCAGTTCGATGGGGTCCAGGCCGCAGGCGAGGGCGAGTTCGTCCATGGCTGCTTCGAGTGCGTACATGCCGGGGCACTCGCCGGGTGCGCGCATCCAGGAGGGGGTGGGCACGTCCAGCCGGGCCACCCGGTGGGTGGTGCGGCTGGCGGGCGAGACGTACATCGTGCGGCTGGGCGCCGCGGCCTGCTCGACGAACTCCTGGACCGTGGAGGACTGGGTGGTGATCTCGTGCGCGAGGGCCTGGATGCGGCCGTCGCGGTCGGCTCCGATGCGCAGGTGCTGGATCGTCGGGGCGCGGTGGCCGGTGACGGCGGGCATCTGCTGGCGGGCGAAGGCGAGGGTGACCGGGCGGCCCGTGACGCGGGCCGCCATGGCGGCGAGTACCACGTGCGGACGCGGCGTGCCCTTGGAGCCGAAGCCGCCGCCGACGTGCTCGCTGGTGACGAGCACCTGGTCCGGGCCGAGTGCGAAGAGCTGGGCCAGCATCTGCTGGACGGTCGAGGAGCCCTGGCTGGAGTCGTGCAGGCACAGCTTCCGCTCGCCCTCCCACCAGGCCGTGGCGGCGTGCGGCTCCATGGGGTGGTTGTGCAGCGGCGGGGTTTCGTAGACGGCGTCGTGCTGTACGGGGGCCTCGGCGTAGGCCGCCTCGAAGTCGCCGCGAAGGCGGTCGGCGGGGTGGCCGCCGTTGGCGGTCTCGGGCGCGTAGATGCCCGGGTGGTCGGTGCTGAGGAGGACGTCGTGCGGCTCGGAGCTGTAGTCCAGGCGTACGGCGGTCGCGGCGGCGCGGGCCGCTTCCAGGGAGGTGGCGACGGCGAGCGCGACGATCTGGCCGCGGTGCGCGACGTGCCGGGACTGCAGGACGGCGAGGGTGGGGTCGTCGCCCTCGGCGAGCCGGGGTGCGTTCTCGTGGGTGAGCACGGTGACGACGGCGGGGTCGGCGAGCGCGGCGCCGGTGTCGACGGCGGTGATCTCGCCGCGGGCGATCGTGGCGGGCACCGCCCAGGCGTACAGGCCGTCGGGGCGTGCGTGGTCGGCGGCGTACCGCGCGGTGCCGGTCACTTTCTCGCGGCTCTCCAGCCGTGCGGTGTCCGCGCCCAGGGTCCGGGGCAAGGTCGTCATCGCGCACCCTCCGCGTGCGTGCCCGCGAGGTCCGTCAGCAGGGCGACGGCCAGCCGGCGGGCGAGGGGGATCTTGTAGCCGTTGTCGCGCAGCGGCTCGGCGGCCGCCAGCTCCTCGTCCACGGCCCGGCCGAAGGACTCCTCGGTGGCGGGCCGGCCGAGCAGCGCGGTTTCGGCGGCGCGGGCGCGCCACGGCTTGGCCGCGAGCGCGCCGAACGCGAGCCGTACGTGCTCGACGTTGCCGTCGCTCACCCGCAGGTCGGCGGCGGCCGAGGCGAGTGCGAAGGCGTACGAGGCGCGTTCCCGGGCCTTGCGGTACGCCGAGCGGGCGCCGGGCACCGGCGGCGGCAGCTCCACGGCGGTGATCAGCTCCCCGTGCCGCAGGACGGTGTCCTGGTCGGGGGTGTCGCCCGGCAGCCGGTGCAGCTCGGCCACCGGCAGCGTCCGCTCGCCGTCGGCGGAGACGCAGTGCACCTGTGCGTCGAGGGCCGTCAGGGCCACCGCCATGTCCGAGGGGTGGGTGGCCACGCAGTGCTGGGAGGCGCCGAGGACCGCGAGGTCGCGGTGGATGCCGCTGCGTGCGGGGCAGCCGGAGCCGGGCCGCCGCTTGTTGCACGGCTTGCCGATGTCCTGGAAGTACGTGCAGCGGGTGCGCTGCAGCAGGTTGCCACCGACCGTGGCGAGGTTGCGGAGCTGGGGCGAGGCGCCGGCGAGCAGGGCCTGGGAGAGCGCCGGGTAGCGGGCGCGGACGGCGGTGTGCACGGCGAGGGTGCTGTTGCGCACGGTGGCGCCCACCCGCAGTCCCCCGTTGTCCGTCTCCGTGATGTCGTCGAACGGCAGTCGGCTCACGTCGACCAGCATCTCGGGCACCTCGACCCCGAGCTTCATGAGGTCCACGAGGTTGGTGCCGCCGCCGAGGAAGGCGGCGCGCGGTGCGCGGGAGAGCAGGTCGACGGCGGCCGCGGGGTCGGTGGCCGTCTCGTAGCGGAAGGGTTTCACCGGGCCGCCTCCCGTACCGCGTCGATGATGTTCACATACGCGCCGCAGCGGCAGATGTTGCCGCTCATCCGTTCCCGTACCTCGCCGCCGGTCAGCTCCACCGGGCCGTCCGGCGCGCCGTCGGGCGTCACCGCGCTGGGCCAACCGGCCTGTGCCTCGGCGATCGCCCCGACGCCGGAGCAGATCTGGCCGGGTGTGCAGAAGCCGCACTGGAAACCGTCGTGCGCGATGAACGCCTCCTGGAGCGGGTGGAGCGCGTCCCCGTCGGCCAAGCCCTCGACGGTGGTCACGTGCGCACCGTCGGCGGCCACCGCGAACATCAGGCAGGAGTTGACGCGGTGGCCGTCGAGCAGGACCGTGCAGGCCCCGCACTGGCCGTGGTCGCAGCCCTTCTTGGCACCGGTCAGCCGTACTTCCTCGCGGAGCAGGTCGAGCAGCGTGGTGCGGTTGTCGACGACTTGTGCCCGGCGTTCGCCGTTGATGTGCAGGGTGAGCGCGGTGGTGGTTTCCGCGTCGCCCGTACCCTCCGTGCTTCTCATGGAGTCACGAGTGCCCCTGAAGGCGAGCGGTGAAAACGGACCAGGCCGCTCCGCACCTCGTCCGGGCCAATGCGCGCCGCTCAGGCCACCCCGATGCGGGCCGCCGCGGCGTCCCAGGCGGCGCGGTCGCCGCCCGGCTCGTAGCGGCGCAGCGGCTGGGTGGCGGCGACCAGGCGGCGCATCGCGGCGCGGTCGGGGACGAGGCCGTGGGCGCGGGCCTGGACGAGGACGTTGCCGAGCGCCGTGGCCTCGGCGGGGCCCGCGACGACGGGCAGTCCGGTGGCGTCGGCGGTCAGCCGGCAGAGCAGCTCGTTGCGGCTGCCGCCGCCGACCAGGTGGACGGTGCGGATCTCCCGCCCGGCGAGCGCGGCGGCCTGCCGCAGGGTGCGCCGGTGGGCCAGGGCCAGGCTCTCCAGAATGCAGCGGACGACGGCGCCCCGGCTCTCCGGGGCGCGCTGTCCGGTGCGATGGCAGAAGCTCCGTATCCGCGCGGGCATATCGCCCGGCGGCAGGAACTCGGGCGCGTCCGGGTCGACGAGCGCGCCGAACGGCTCCTCCCGCGCGGCCTCGGCGAGCAGGTCGGGCAGGGCTGCGGGCGAGCCCTGCGCCGCCCAGGTGCGGCGGCACTCCTCCAGCAGCCACATGCCCATGATGTTGCGCAGGTAGCGCACCGTGCCGTCGATGCCGCGCTCGTTGGTGAAGTTGGCGGCCCGGGACTCCTCGGTGAGGACCGGCGCGTCCAGCTCCAGCCCGGCCAGCGACCAGGTGCCGCAGGAGATGTACGCGAAGCCGGGCTCCGTGGCCGGCACGGCGGCGACCGCGGAGGCGGTGTCGTGGGAGGCGACGGTGGTCACCGGGGTCGCCGCGTCCAGTCCGGTGTACTCGGCGACGTGCGGCAGCAGCGTGCCGGCCGGCTCGCCCGGACGGCGCAGCGGCGGCAGCAGGGCCGGATCGATGCCGAGCCGGTCGAGCAGCGTGGCGGACCAGGCCCCGGTACGGGCGTCGAGCAGCCCGGTGGTGGAGGCGTTGGTCTCCTCCGCGCCGACCGCGCCGGTCAGCCAGTGCACGAGCAGGTCCGGGACCAGCAGCAGGGTGCGCGCGGCGGCGAGCTGTACGCTGCCGCGGGCCGCTTCGAGCTGGTACACGGTGTTGAACGGCAGGTGCTGCAGTCCGGTGACCGCGTGCAGTTCTTCGGGCCCCACCGCGGCCCACACCCGCTCGGCGGCGCCGTCGGTCCGACCGTCCCGGTAGTGGTACGGCTGGCCGAGCAGCGCTCCGTCGGCGTCCAGCAGTCCGTAATCCACCGCCCAGGTGTCGACCCCGACGGACGCCGCGCCGCCGGCGCGGGCGGCCGCGCGCAGCCCGTCCAGTACGCCCTGGTAGAGCGCGAGCGCGTCCCAGTGCAGCCCGTCGGGCAGCCGTACCGGGGTGTTGGGGAACCGGTGCGCCTCGGTGAGGCCGAGGCTGTCCGGGCCGACCCGGCCGAGGATCACGCGCCCGCTGGTGGCGCCGAGATCCACGGCGGCGAAGGAGAGTGTGCTGGTCACGTCGCCTCCGCGTCAGCGCAGGAACGCGGCGGCCACGCCGGCGTCGACGGGGATGTGCAGCCCGGTGGTGTGCGTGAGGTCGCCGCCGGTGAGCGCGAACACCGCGTTCGCGACATGCTCCGGCAGTACCTCGCGCTTGAGCAGGGTCCGCTGGGCGTAGAACTCGCCGAGCTGCTCCTCCTCGATCCCGTACGTCGCCGCGCGCTGCGCGCCCCAGCCGCCCGCGAAGATGCCGGAGCCGCGCACCACGCCGTCGGGGTTGACGCCGTTGACGCGGATGCCGTGCCCGCCCAGCTCGGCGGCGAGCAGCCGGACCTGATGCGCCTGGTCGGCCTTGGTGGCGGAGTACGCGATGTTGTTCGGGCCCGCGAAGACGGCGTTCTTGGACGCGATGTAGACGATGTCGCCGCCCATGTTCTGCTCGGTCATGACGCGGGCCGCCTCGCGGGAAACGAGGAAGGAGCCGCGGGCCATGATGTCGTGCTGCAGGTCCCAGTCCTTCGCGGTGGTATCCAGCAGCGGCTTGGAGATCGAGATGCCCGCGTTGTTGACGACCAGGTCGACGCCGCCGAAGGCGAGCGCGGCGGCCTTGAAGGCGGCGGCTATCTGCTCCTCGTCGGTGACGTCGACCGGCACCGCGACGGCCTTGTCGGCGCCGCCCAGCTCCTCGGCCACCGCGGCCGCGCTCTCCGTGTTGAGATCGGCGACCACGACGCACGCGCCCTCGGCGGCCAGGCGGTGCGCGATGGCCTTCCCGATGCCCGACCCTGCGCCGGTGACCAGCGCGATCCGGGTGGCCAGCGGCTTGGGCGCCGGCATCCGGCGGAGCTTGGCCTCCTCCAGCGCCCAGTACTCGATGCGGAACTTCTCCGCCTCCTCGATCGGCGCGTACGAGGAGACCGCCTCGGCGCCGCGCATCACGTTGATCGCGTTGAGGTAGAACTCGCCCGCCACCCGCGCAGTCTGCTTGTCCTTGCCGTAGCTGAACATGCCGACGCCGGGGACCAGCACGATCGCCGGGTCGGCGCCGCGCATCGGTGGGGAGTCGGGCCCAGCGTGCCGCTCGTAGTAGGCGCGGTACTCGCTCCGGTACTCCTCGTGCAGCTCCTTCAGGCGCGCGATGGCCTCGTCCAGGGGGGCGGCCGGCGGCAGGTCGAGGACGAGCGGGCGGACCTTGGTACGCAGGAAGTGGTCGGGGCAGGAGGTGCCGAGCGCGGCGAGCCGGGGGTGTTCGGCGCGGGCGAGGAAGTCCAGTACCGGGTCGGCGTCGGTGAAGTGGCCGACCTGCGGCTTGTCCGTCGAGGCGAGGCCGCGGAGCACGGGCGCGAGCGCCGCGGCCCGCTCCCGGCGCGCGTCCTCGGGCAGCGCTTCGTACCCCTCGACCACCGGCCCGAAGGGCTCCGCCTTGCCCTGCTCACCAAGGAACCTCTCCGCGGTACGAATGATCCACAGGGCGTTGCGCTCGCACTCCTCGGAGGTGTCGCCCCACGCGGTGATGCCGTGGCCGCCGAGGATGACGCCGACCGCCCGCGGGTTGGCCTCCTTGATCGCGGCGATGTCCAGGCCGAGCTGGAAGCCGGGGCGCCGCCACGGCACCCAGGCGACCTTGTCGCCGAAGCACGCGGCCGTCAGCTTCTCGCCGTCGGCGGCGCAGGCCAGCGCGATACCGGAGTCGGGGTGCAGATGGTCGACGTGTGCCGCGTCCACCAGGCCGTGCATCGCGGTGTCGATCGACGGCGCGGCCCCGCCCTTGCCGTGCAGGCAGTAGTCGAACGCGGCGACCATCTCGTCCTCGCGCTCCACGCCCGGGTACACCTCGGTCAGCGCGCGCAACCGGTCCAGCCGGAGCACGGCCAGCCCGGCTTCGGTAAGCGTGCCGAGGTCACCCCCGGAGCCTTTGACCCACATCAACTCGGCGGGCCGACCGGTGACGGGGTCGGTGGCGACCCCCTTGGCGGAGGCGTTGCCGCCCGCGTAGTTGGTGTTACGGGGGTCGGAGCCGAGGCGGTGGGAGCGGTCGAGGAGGGCGGCAACTTCGGGGTGGGTGGCCATGAGTATTGAGTCCTTCGCGTTGAGATTGGGAGGTGAGACGGCGCCCCTCAGGGGCGCGGGGAACTGCGCGACCAGCCACGTACGGTCCGCAGTCGCCAATGAACAGAACCCGGCAGCCGCTCAGGCGCCCCAGCCGGCTTGCTCGCCGCCAACACGTTCCGCGGCGATCCGCTCCTGCCAGCCGCAAGCCCCGTACGCCGCCACCGGATCGGGATCCAGCCCCATCTCCTCCCGCACCTCCGCGAGCAGCGGCCGGACGTCGGTGGCATAGGCGTCCATCAGGACGCCATTCGCGGCCAGCACATCGCCGGAGCCCTGCGCTGCCTGCAGCGCCTCCGTGTCCACCAGCAGCGCCTTCGCGGTCGCCTCCTGCACGTTCATGACTGAACGAATGACGGCCGGGATCTTCGCCTCGATGTTGTGGCACTGATCGAGCATGAAGTTGACGCCGTTCGCCGCCTCCAGCCCGCCGTTCTTGATCACTTCATGCATGATCCGGAACAACTGGAACGGGTCGGCCGCACCCACCATCAGGTCGTCGTCCGCGTAAAAACGGGAGTTGAAGTCAAACGCGCCGAGCTTCTTCTCGCGCAGCAGGAAGGCGACGATGAACTCGATGTTGGTACCCGGCGCGTGATGCCCGGTGTCCACGACGACCTTGGCCTTCGGGCCGAGCTTCAGGCAGTGCGCGTACGAGGTGCCCCAGTCCGGCACGTCGGTGGTGTAGAAGGCCGGCTCGAAGAACTTGTACTCCAGCAGCATCCGCTGGTCGTCCCCGAGCCGTTCGTACACCTCGGCCAGCGCCTCGGCCAGCCGGTCCTGGCGGGCGGCGATGTCGTCCTGGCCGGGGTAGTTGGTGCCGTCGGCGAACCAGAGCTTCAGGTCCCGGGAGCCGGTCGCGTCCATGATGTCGACACAGGCGAGGAGGTGGTCCACGGCCTTGCGGCGGACGGCCGGGTCGGGGTGGGTGACCGACCCGAGCTTGTACTCGTCGTCCTGAAAGGTGTTGGAGTTGATCGCACCGAGCGTCAGGCCGCGCTCCGCCGCGTACTCGGCGAGCTTCCCGTAGTCCTCGACGGTGTCCCACGGGATGTGCAGCGACACCAGGGGGGCGACGCCGGTGAACTCGTGCACGCGTGCCGCGTCGTCCAGCTTCTCGTACGGGTCGCGGGGGACGCCGGGCTGCGCGAACACCTTGAAGCGGGTGCCGGAGTTGCCGTAACCCCAGGACGGTGTCTCGATCACCTGGGCCTTCAGGGCGGCTTTCACGGCGGACGGGGCGGGCGTGCTCGGCATCATTCACCTCGGCGGTGTGCGGCGGCGAAACGCGTTTTGAATCGTTTCAGTGCGCCCAAGTTAGGCCGCCGGAGAGGAGAGCGTCAAGAGGGCGGCCGCAAAAGAGCCGTACCCGGCGGCCAGTCCGCCGGGTACGACTCAAAAACGATTCAGGTGCGCTGCCGGGTCACGGCTGCTGGCGGGCCTGCTTGCCCGCCGCCCGTGCCGCGTCCGTCTCACTGGTCTGCCGCGCCGTGCTCAGCTTGCCGCCGGAGTTCTCCAGGTGCGCCCGGATGAACCACTGGAACAGCTCCAGGCTGCGCAGTTGCTCGATGAGCATGTCCTGGGTGATCGGGTCGGGCTCGTCGGTGGCGCGCACCGCCGCGCGGTGGTCCTCGATGATGCCCGTGTACACCACGTCCAGCGCGCCCAGGTGCTCGATCGACTCGGCCCGCCCGATCGCGTAGTCCTCCCAGGTGCGCTCGGCGACCATGACGCCGGGCGTACCGGCGGGCTCGCCGCCCAGCGTCGAGATGCGCTCCGCGGTGGTGTCGATCATGTCGCGTACGGCGTCGACCTGCGGGTCGAGCATTTCGTGCACGGCGATGAAGTGCGGGCCGACCACGTTCCAGTGGACGTGCTTGAGCGTGAGGGCGAGGTCGTTGAGCGCGTGCAGC
This sequence comes from Streptomyces ochraceiscleroticus, assembly GCF_000720485.1. Lineage (GTDB taxonomy): Bacteria > Actinomycetota > Actinomycetes > Streptomycetales > Streptomycetaceae > Streptomyces > Streptomyces ochraceiscleroticus. Next base: position 445,179 of record NZ_JOAX01000004.1, read on the forward strand.
CGCATCCGCAGCAGCTTGATGACCTCCGAGCCCTCGGAGGCACTCATGCCCGGAACCGTATAGGTGAGCTGCGAGTCGGCTTTCGAGGCCACGGCACTGTCTCCTTCGACGGTGTTCTGCCGGCCCGGCCGGGTGCCGGGCGTCCGGGCCCGGCGGACCGCCGGGCGTGCGCCACAGGGGTACCACCGCCCGCCGCACGGCAAACGCCCGTTTCCCGCCGGGATACGGGCTTTCTTCCGCTATGCCGCAGGAAGCGCGGCTTCAAGAAGTGCGACTGCACCCGCCAGGTACGATGCCCACACCCATACGCCGTCCGCTTCCGTGATGCCACCGGCCGACAACGCGAAGAGACCGGCTTCCCGACACAGCAGGACGCACTCGACCGACTCACCGAGCTGTACAACGAAAAGCGCAGCACGCCCTGGCAGCAGGCCGAGCTGTAGCGCGAGCTGGGCAAGCAACGGTTCGGCGAGTACGCCTCCGAGTGATCATCCCCGCACGGGACGAGCTGCGTGATCCCCGACGCCCACGACGAGACCTCCCGTCATGCCGATCGGGCTGACAACGGTCCGCCAGGACGCCGTACTCACGGCGGTACACGCGGTGCGATTCGCCGTGGAGCGGCTGGAGAGCGCGGCGCTGGAGCCCCGGGAGGCGGTACTGGACCCGAAGCTGGTGGTCCGGGGGACCAGCGGACCACCACGGGAAGGGTGACCGCGACGGCGCCGCGGAAGGGCATCTTCCGGGAGCTCGGCCGGCGTCCGCAAGCCCCCTGAGTTTATCTGTCGGCAAACCGTTGACATCCTTGCGCAATATTGCCGAACATGAGGCAGCCCGCTCATCGGGCCCCGTGCCGCAGTCCCTGCGGCATCGCGATCCCCCTCAGGAGGCATGGTGGCCCCCACCCTCACGGACGTGGCCAAACGCGCAGGCGTCGCCTTGTCCACCGCATCCCGTGCATTCAGCGAACCGGACCGCCTGGGCCCGGAAACATTGCGCAAGGTTGTCGAAGCCGCCCGGGAGCTCGGATACGAAGCGCCTCAAGGCCGCGCCGGCGGTGGAGCGGTCCGGGACTCCCAACAGGACACCGTCGCGGTGATCGTCCCGGATGTCGCGAACCCCGTCTTCGGGTCCTTCGTCAAGAGCGCGCAGCGCGAGGGCTGGCACCGCCGGCTGGCTGTCGTGGTGGCCGACACCGACTTCGCCTCCGAGCGCGAGCGAGAGCTGATCGGGCATCTCAGGCACCGCGCGGCCGGACTGATCGTCTGCTCGCCGCGGCTGGCGGCCGACGAGGTGATCGGGCTGTCCGGTGACACACCGGTGGTCCTGGTCAACCGGGAGACGGACCAGGCCGATTGCGTACTCGCCGATGCGCACGACGGGCTGCGCCAGACCGTCGAGTACCTGGCCGCCCTCGGCCACCGGAAGCTCGCCTTCGTCCAGGGGTCCTCGCACTCCTGGTCCAACGCCCACCGGGTCGCGCTCGCCCGTGAGCTGACCGCGGAGGGCGGGCTGGAGCTCGACGTGCTGGGGCGGCAGTCGGAGACCGTGGCCGGCGGTACCGCGGCCGCGGCGAGTGTCCTCGCCTCCGGCGCCACCGCCGTACTGGCCCACAACGACCTCGTGGCCCTGGGCATCCTGGCCGGCGCCCGCACCCTCGGCGTGCGGATCCCGGAGGACCTGAGCGTCGTCGGCTTCGACGACATTCCCTTCGCGGAGGTCTCCCACCCGGCCCTGACCAGCGTCTCCGTCCCCATGGCACGGGCCGGGGCGAGCGCCGTGGAGCGGATTTCCACCGCTGTCTCCGGAGAGCGCACCCGGCCGGACACCCTGCGGCTGGCAACCCAGCTCCACGTCCGCGGCTCCACGGGCCCCGTGCCCGCCAGTGCCCCCACGCTCGCCGCCCACTCCTGATCCGCCGCCTGTCGCCCCCTCCCCCGAGGAACCCCCATGCGCCAGCTGATTGCGTACCGAGGTCTCGTATGAACACCCCAGGCATACGCATCGTCGTCGCCGACTCCAACCTCCGCCCCCTGAGCACGGAGTTCGAGCGCCAACTCCCTGTCGGCAGCACGGTCGAGTGGCCCGACCCCACCGACCCCGTCGCCGTCGCAGAAGCCGTGGTCAAGGCCGATGTGCTGGTGTCCGGCACCTGTACGGCCGCCACCGCCCAGGCGGCCGAGCGGCTTCGTCTGGTCCACGCCGCGGGCGCGGGCACGGACGGCATCGACCGCTCCGCACTCCCACCCGGCACTCAAGTGGCGTGCACGTACCACCACGAGGACTCGATGGCGGAGTACGTAGCCGCTTCCGCAGTCCTGTTGCGCCGCGGTCTGCTCTGCCAGGACGCCGCCCTGCGCGAAGGCCGCTGGCTCAGCCCTGTGTACGCACCGGAAGACGCCGGGTGGCAGCCCACCCTCGCCGGGGCGACCGTCGGCTTCGTCGGTTTCGGGCACATCGGCGCCCGCTCCTGGCAGCTGCTCCGGGCCTTTGGGGCCCGCGGGCTCACCGTCTCCCGGCGCGGCGAGGTGGATGCGGGCGCACAAGGGCTGGAATGGTCCGGCACCGTCGACGACCTGCCGCATCTCCTCGACCGCAGCGACATCGTGGTCGTCGCCGTACCTCTCACTGCGGCCACCCGTGGACTGCTCGGCGCTCCCGAACTCGCCCGGCTGCACCCTGAGTCGGTGCTCATCAATGTCGGCCGGGGACCGGTCGTCGACGAGGACGCGCTGTACGAGGCACTGCACTCCGGTCGGCTGGGCGGTGCCGCGCTGGATGTCTGGTACGCCTACCCGTCCGCGCCCGGCGAGCGGCAGCAGCCCAGCCGCCACCCCTTCCACACGCTGCCCAACGTCCTGATGACCCCGCATTCCAGCGGGCTGACCCGTCAGACCTTCGCCGCCCGCGCGGCCGACATCGCCGCCAACATCCGCCGTCTTGCCGCGGGCGAGGAACTCACCAACATCGTGGAGCGCCCCTGATGAGCAAGCCCGACCGCATCGCCGCCGTCGACGTCCTGGTCACCAGCCCCACCCGCAACTTCGTCACCCTCAAGATCACCACCGAGCAGGGACTCGTCGGCTGGGGCGACGCCACCCTCAACGGCCGCGAACTGGCCGTCGCCTCCTACCTCCGCGACCACCTGGCCCCGCTGCTCATCGGCCGCGACCCCGCCCGGATCGAGGACACCTGGCAGTACCTCTACCGCGGTGCCTACTGGCGCCGCGGCCCGGTCACCATGACCTCCGTCGGCGCGGTCGACCTGGCCCTGTGGGACATCAAAGGCAAGGCCGCGGGACTACCGGTGTACCAACTGCTCGGCGGCGCCGTACGCGACCGGATCCTCTCCTACACCCACGCCACCGGCTGGGACATACCGCAGCTGCTGGACTCCCTCGACGCCCGGCTCGCCCAGGGCTTCCGGGCCGTCCGGGCCCAGACCGGCGTCCCCGGGCTGGACATCGTGTACGGCGTGAGCAAGGACGGCGCCGCGTACGAGCCCGCCGGGCGCGGCCTCGCCCCCGTCGAGGAGACCTGGGACACCGACGCCTATCTGCGGCACGCCCCCGAGGCGCTGGCGGCGGCCCGCTCCCACCTCGGCCCCGAGGTCAAGCTCCTGCACGACGCGCACCATCGCCTCACCCCCAACCAGGCTGCCCGGCTGGGCCGTTCGGTCGAGGATCTCGACCTGTTCTGGCTGGAGGACGTCACCCCCGCGGAGAACCAGGAGGTCCTGCGCACCGTCCGCGCGAAGACCACGGTTCCGCTGGCCATCGGGGAGGTCTTCCACACCGTCTGGGAATGCCAGAGCCTGATCACCGAGCAGCTCATTGACTACGTGCGCTGCTGCGTCACCCACGCCGGCGGCATCAGCCATCTGCGCCGTATCGCCGCGCTCGCCGACATCTGGCAGATCCAGCTCGGTCCGCACGGCCCCTCCGACGTCTCCCCCGTCGCACTGGCTGCCTCGCTCCATGTGGGCCTGGCAACGCCCAACTTCGCCATCCAGGAGTACATGGGCTACGCCCCGCTGGTGCACGAGGTGTTCCCGCACGCGTGGACGTACGAGGACGGGCATCTGCACCCGGGAGAGGCACCCGGCCTCGGCATCGAGGTGGACGAGGAACTCGCCGCCCGGCACCCGTACGAGCCCGCCTACCTGCCCGTCGCCCGCCGCCGCGACGGCTCGATGACCGACTGGTGACCCGGCCTCCCGCAACAAGGACGTACTCGCCCATGAGCACCGCCCCTGCCCGTACCGCCCGGCTGTCCGCCGCCACCACACCGGCCGGCGCACTGCTGCACCCCCGCACCCTCACCCCCGCCGACACCGGCATCGTCCACCTCGGCCTCGGCAACTTCCACCGCGCCCACCAGGCCGTCTACACCGCCGCCGCGCTCGCCCGCGAGGACGGCCCGTGGGGCATCCTCGGCGTCGCCGGGCGCGCCACCGGCGTCGCCGACGCGCTGCGCGCCCAGGACCTGCGCTACACCGTCGCCGAGGTCTCCCCCGACGGCCTGCGCTGCACCGTCCCCGCCGTACACACGGGGGTACTGGTCGCCGCGCGCGAACCCGAACAGGTGCAGCGGGCCCTCACCGCCGCCGACACCCGCGTGATCTCCCTGACCATCACCGAGAACGGCTACACGTACTCGCCCCGCACCGGCGGCCTCGACCTCGACCACCCGGGCATACAGGCCGATCTGCGCGGCAACCGCACCGCCCCGCAGACCACCCTGGGCCGCATCGTGCGCGCCCTCCAGGAGCGCGCCGCCACCCACGGCGCCCCCCTCACCGTCCTGAGCTGCGACAACCTGGTCGGCAACGGCAACCACACACGCCGCCTCGTCGAGGAATTCACCGCCCACCTGCCGACCGGCGAGCGCGAGGAACTCAGTGCCTGGCTGGCCGCCGGAAACGTGACCTTCCCCAACACCATGGTCGATCGCATCGTGCCGGCGACGACGGACGCGGAGCGCACGGCCGTCGCCGAGGCGCTCGGTGTACGCGACGAAGTCCCCGTCCCCGCGGAGCCGTTCACCATGTGGGTCCTGGAGGACCGCTTCGCCGCGTCCCGCCCCGCCTGGGAGGCGGGCGGCGCACTGTTCACCGACGACGTCGAACCGTACGAGCTCCTCAAGGTCCGGCTGCTCAACGGCACGCACTCGCTCATCGCCTACCTGGGCGCGTTGACCGGCTGCGACACCATTCCGCAGTCCACCGCGCAGCCCTTCGTCACGGATGCGGCCCGCGCGGTCCTGTTGGGCGAGTACCTCCCGAGCCTCACCGTCCCCGACGACATCGACCTCGACGCGTACGTGGACCGGCTCTTCACCCGCTGGTCCAACTCAGCGCTCGGCCACCGCACCCGCCAGGTCGGCTCGGACGGCTCCGCCAAGCTGCGCCAGCGCATCCCCGACCCCGCCCTGCTCCACCTGCGAGCCGGGCGGATGCCCCACCACCTCGCCCTCACCGTCGCCGCCTACCTCTGCTGCCTGGCCCCCTCCCCCGGCTTCGACCCCGGCGAGCACGCGGCCGCCATGACGGACCCGGCCCGCGACCGCCTCACCGCCCTGCGCGCCCGTACCGCAGACGGCCCGGCGTTCGCCACCGCGGTACTGGACGACGGCCTCCTCGGCGACGCCCTGCCGGAACACCCCGAATTCGCCCTCCGCACCGGTGAGTTCATCGACCTGATCCACACCAGGGGCACGCGTGCGGCGGCCGCCGAAGCCGCCGGGTCCGCCTGATCCTCTCCTTCCTTCTCACCGGGGCGTCCCGCCTCTCCTCACAAGGACGTGAGCACATGACAGCCGTTCCACCCCTGCCCACCACGGCGCGCGCCGCCGTCCTGCACGCTGCCGAAGATCTGCGCATCGAGGAACTGCCACTGCGGCCGCTGGGCGCGGACGATGTCCTCATCGCTGTCGACGCCGTCGGCGTCTGCGGCTCCGACATGCACTACTTCGCCAGTGGCCGCAACGGTGGCAACGTCCTGCGGCAGCCCACCGCCCTCGGCCACGAAGCCTCCGGCACCGTCGTCGCCACCGGCCCCTCGGCCACGGTGACCCCCGGCACCCGCGTCGCCGTCGAACCCGCTGTCGGCTGCGGCACGTGTGCTATCTGCCGGTCGGGGCGGTACAACCTCTGTCCGACCGGTACCTGCTTCGGTTCGCCGCCCGTCCACGGCACCCTGGCGACGCACCTGGTCGCCCCGAGCCGCGCCGTGCACCCGCTCCCGGACGCGGTGCCTCTCGAACTCGGCGCGCTCATCGAGCCGTTGGCCGTCGCCGTCTGGGCGGTGCGCCGCGCCGAGGTGGCCTTCGGCGACCGGGTACTGATCACCGGCGCCGGACCCATCGGCATTCTCTGCTGCCAAGTGGCCCGCGCCGCCGGGGCCGTCGAGGTCGTCGTCACCGACATCAACGACGCCCGTCTCGCCCGCGCACGCGAGCTGGGCGCCACCCGCACCGCGAACACCGCCCGGGACGTCCTCGAACTCGCCGGCTTTGACCGGCTGTTGGAGTGCTCCGCCCACCCCGCGGCACTCTGGCAGGCGCTGCACGCGCTGCGCCCCGGCGGTCGCGCCACCGTCGTCGGCCAGGCGGCCCCCACCGTCGACGGCCTCCCCCTGGCCCACCTCCAGCGGCACGAGATCGACCTGGTCTGCGCCTTCCGTTACGCGCACGCCTTCCCGACCGCCCTTGCCCTCGCCGCCGACGGCAGTGTCGACCTGGCCTCCGTTCTCACCGGCCGCTTCCCCCTGGAACACGCGACCGAGGCCCTGCGCGCCCCCACCGCCGACCCGACGCATCTCAAGGTCGTCGTCCGGCCCGGCGACACGTCTTGAGCGTCCGCTGACTGCTGCGGCATTCCTCTCCTGCTGACCGCAGCACCTCTCCCTCCCTCGAGCTCGATCCATCCATATCCATCCAAGGAGGCATGGACGATGGACTCCACCGCACCTGCGGCGACAGCGGCACCTCCGGCCGAGCAACCCCCCGCAGACCCCCGCACGGTCCGCCGGGCCGCCCTCGCCGGTCTGGTCGGCACCGCCCTCGAACAGTACGACTTCGTCATCTACGGCACCGCCTCGGCACTGATCTTCAGCGACCTGTTCTTCGCGGGCTCGTCGCCGGCCGTCGGCATCCTGGCCAGCTTCGGCACCTACGCCGTCGGCTTCGCGGCCCGGCCCCTCGGCGGCCTGTTCTTCTCCCGCTACGGTGACCGCCTCGGGCGCAAGTGGGTTCTGGTCGCCACCCTCCTGCTGATGGGCGGCTCCACCCTCGCCATCGGGCTGCTGCCGACCTACGCCCAGGCCGGCGTACTCGCACCCGCCCTCCTCGTCCTGTGCCGGATGGCGCAGGGCTTCGGCGCCGGCGCCGAACAGTCCGGCGGCGCCACCCTGCTCACCGAGACCGCCCGCAAGGGGCACCGAGGAGTCCTCGCCTCGATGGTGATGACCGGTGCCGCCCTGGGCACCGCGCTCGGCGCTGCTGCCTGGGCCGCGGTCCAGCTCCTGCCCGATGACGCCCTGATGACGTGGGGCTGGCGCCTGGTCTTCGCCAGCAGCCTCCTCGTCACCGTCGGCGCGCTGGTCATCCGGCGCAGACTGCACGAGAGCCCCGTCTTCGAGGAACTCAAGGCACAGCAGGCCAAGCCCTCCTCCCCGGTTGGCGAGGTGCTGCGCGGCGGACGCCGTCCGCTGGTGCTGGTGATGTTCATGAGCCTCGGTGTCAGCGCCCAGTCGTACACCTACCAGGTGTTCATGGCCTCCTACATGATCACCGCGGTCGGCGTGGACCCCCGCCAGGTCCCCCAAGTGCTGCTCATCGGCGCGTTGTGCGGTGGCGTCGCTGCCCTGTGCACCGGCCGGCTCTCCGACCGCTTCGGCCGCCGCCCGGTCTCCACAGCCATCATGAGCGCGCTGATCGTCCTGCCCGCCCCCAGCTTCGTCGCCCTCAACACCGGTTCCACCCTGGCCATCACTGTGGTGGTCATCCTGGGCTTCGTCTTCGCCGCGCACGGTGCGGTGGGGGTCCAGATGAGCTACTTCCCGGAGATGTTCGGCGCCCGCTACCGATACGCCGGGGTCACCCTGGGCCGCGAGTTCTCCTCCGTCCTCGGCGGTGGCGTCGCCCCTCTGATCTGCGCCGGACTCGTCACCGCGTTCTCCGGCTCGTGGATACCGGTCGCCGCGTACATGATGCTCATGGGCCTGACCAGCCTCATCGCCGTACGCCTGTCGCCCGAGACGGTCGACCGCACGCTGACCGATCCGTCCGACGCCACCGCCGCTGCGGAGGTGCGGGCCTGACCGACCCGCCCGGTTGGGGGGGCTGCCCTGTCTGCGGGGCAGCCCCCCGGCCGTCACTCTTGTCCGGTGCGCCGTGTACCGGTTGCCGTGTGCCGGTGTTGCCCAGCGGTCAGTGGGAGCCCGCTCGAAGGGTGAAGCCACCGTCGACGGGGAGAACGGTGCCGGTGATGAACGCGGACTCGTCCGGGGCGAGGAAGAGCGCGGCGTCGGCGACGTCCTGGCTGGTGCCCTGATGGCCCATGGGCACCATGGCGGCCCGTTTGGCGGCGATCACTGCACGGTCCACGCCGCCTGCGCGGGCGTTGGCATCGACGCCCATAGGAGTGTCCATCATGCCGGGTGCGACGGCATTGACGCGGACGCCGTGCGGAGCGTACTCCAGGGCGAGGCTGCGGGTCATGGCGTGCACCGCGGCCTTGGAGGTGGTGTACGCCCGGTGAGCGGTCACGGTACCGCCAGCGTCACACACCGGCTTCGCGGTCTCCTCGGCCGAGTCCGCGTCCCGGTCGACCACGAGAACCCGGGCCCCCTCGCGGGCGAAGGTCAGCGCGACGGCACGGCCATTGCCCATGGTCGCGCCGGGCGTCTGTCCACCGCCGACCACCACGGCGGTCCTGCCCTGGAGAGGTGGGCTCCTTGTTCTCCGTCCTTCATGGTCTCGTCGGCGCCGGGCGTTGTGTTCTGTCCTTGTCCGGACGCCATGTGATGCATCGCGTCCAGCGCCCGGTTTCCTCCAGCGGCATCCGCCCTCCTACGCGGTAGGCGATCTCCACCGCGCCATGGGCGGAGAGCCGCTCCACGAGCAGGGCCTCCTCTCTGTCGCGGACCACCGGGGGCGCCGCCATCAAGGTCAACGCCCACATCCGTCGTTGACGATGCTCCTGGCGGGTGATGCTCCATTTGGGGCATCACTGGCGTGAACACACAGTTCGCGCCTGCCCACAGGCGTTCGGTCGTCGGCGAGCTCTGCGGCCGAGGCTTCGGCGCGGGCCGTCGGGCTCCTGTGGCGCCGGGACCGAGGCCGGGTGCCGAATCGCGTCCTGCAGCTGGCAGTCGGCGTATGTGCCGGCGGGGCTTACGGTTGCGCCGCTGCACCGCAGCCGGGCGCCTCCGAGCCGCAGGAGGTTTGACCGCAGCGGTTCACCGGTGTGAGTGAGTGGGGGCCGGTCGCTTCGAGTCGACGTGCGGACGGGGCCCTGAGATCACTGCCAGGCAACTGGTACGCGTGGGACATGGGTGGAGCTGTTGAGCGTGGCTGATTCGCCGTGAGCCGTGCTGTCGTCGTGTTGATGGGGGCGCTCGGTGTCGCTTGGGTTGGCTGCGCTCGGCGAACCGGATGCTTTCACCAACAGGAGACAAGGACGTGCTTATGCGCACGATCACGCGCTGGACCGCAACATTGCTCGGCATAACCACCGGAGCCCTGCTCCTGGCACCACCGGCGCAAGCCAAACCGGCAACACTCCTTTGCACGGGAAGCCAGAAAATCACCTACAGCCCGCCGATGAAGCTCACAGCGCGGACCACCGCCTCCCGGGCCAAGGAGCACTACAACTGCGCCTCGATGCTCACCAACGTCCGGCGCGGCGCATGGACAGCATCCTTCACGCACAAGGCCAGCTGTCTCCTGGATGTGGACCCGGCCGCCGTCAAAGAGACCACATATAAGTGGAACACCGGAAAGTCGAGCACGGTCCGGCTCACTCTCAGCGGTGTCACGCACGCTGCCAACGGGACTACCACGGTCACAGCCGTCGGGCCGGTCATCCACGGCCTGGGCAAAGGCAGCCTCGCCACGCGCGAAGTAGTCTATCCCGCGTTGGACTTGACGGCTTGCGCTACTACTGGCGTGAAGTCGCTTACCGGTCTCGCCACCTTGACGATCACGCCCTGACCGCGCAGGTCGGTGGCTTCGCCCGGCTCCAAGCGCCGCATGCGGTCGGTCAGCGCCGCCGACTCACCGATTAGGCGTGGAGGCGCGCGCCGCATAGGGTTGCAGTACCGACGCGGGGTGGAGCAGCTCGGTAGCTCGCTGGGCTCATAACCCAGAGGTCGCAGGTTCAAATCCTGTCCCCGCTACTGCTCCCTGGGCCTGTCAGAACATTCTCTGACAGGCCCAGGACTTTTGCGCGGTCGGTTTCCTCCAGCACATAGTCGGTGAGCGCCCGGGACGCATGGCTGGCCGGCAGGCGGTCAGAAGCTCGGCGGACGTCGGCGGCGACGATGCGGGCAGCGCCGGGGAGCCAGCGCAGCCCGCCGGCAGGCGTCCTCCTCCAGCGTGGCCTTGGCCTCGCCTTATGTCAGGACGGTGGCCACCGCGCTGGTGAACCTCGCGGTCCGTGGCCTGGGGCGTCGTCCCGGCATCGCTTCGCCGGCCGGCCCCTGACCGTGCGCCTCGCCAAGGGCCCGCTTGCATGCCTGTGTTCGTTCCTGTCCCACCATGGCGGCGAGGAGCTAGGCGGAGGCCGGCGAGGACGCTCGGGAGACGGTCACCACGGCAGGAGAGGAGTGGCCTGTTGCCCGCAACGCATCGCCGGTTGC
>NZ_JOAX01000005.1 GCF_000720485.1 Streptomyces ochraceiscleroticus
GCCCTGCCCCCATCCCAGTCGGCCCCTCCCCGCCCTAGCCCCCACCCGCCCCGTTACGCTCCAGCCCGCGCCGCCTCCGTCAGTTCGCCGTCGATGACCGTCACCGCGCTGCCGGTCAGCAGCGTGCGGTCGCCGCGCAGCGCAGTGCGCACGAATCCGGTACGGGCGGAGCCCTGCAGGCCGGTCAGTTCGTCGCGGCCCAGCCGCTCCGACCAGAAGGGCGCGAGCGCGGTGTGCGCGCTCCCCGTCACGGGATCCTCGTCGATGCCGACGCCCGGGAAGAAGCACCGCGTGGCGAAGTCATAACCGCCGTCCGGGTCCTCGGCGCGCGCCGTCGCGATCACGCCCCGGCTGCCGAACCGGGTCAGCGCCGTGAGGTCGGGTGACAGTTCGCGTACGGTCCGCTCGTCCGCCACCTCCACAAGCAGGTCCCCCACCTGCGACCCCGTCTCGTACGTGGAGACCGGCTCGGTACCGAGTGCGTCGGCCAGCCCCGGCGGTACGGGTACGGCGGTGAGCGGCGCGGTCGGGAAGTCCATGGTGAGGGAGCCGTCGGCCGACGCCGTGGTGATCAGCACGCCGCTGCGGGTCGCGAAGCGGACCGTTCCGGTGGCCGTGCCGGTGGAGTGCAGTACGTGGGCGGTGGCGAGCGTGGCGTGGCCGCACATGTCGACCTCGGTGGCGGGGGTGAGCCAGCGCAGCGCCCAGTCGGCCTCGTCACTGTCCGGCAGCGGCAGCGCGAACGCGGTTTCCGAGAGGTTGACCTGGGCCGCGACCTGCTGCAGCCAGTGCTGATCGGGGAAGGAGGGGCCGTCCAGCAGCACGACTCCCGCCGGGTTGCCGGCGAAGGGGCGGTCGGTGAAGGCGTTGACGATTCGGATTCTCATGGCGCGAGCCTAGGCATCGGAGATCGCGAGCGACGAGGTCCAATCCAGAGAAATTGGCCTGCGATGAGACGTCCTGTGGACTGTCTGCCTGGAGCCAGTTAACGGACCGCACGCCCGACGTGCCGCGAATTCCCCAGGCTTCAGGCGCCTCATGGGCGGTACGCCGGCAGAAACTCGCCGGCGAGTCCTTGCCGACCGAACGCTTCCGATATATCGTTGAAGCATCGTGACAGATCAATGATGGGAGTGGCGTAAATATGCGTGCACATGGACACGAACACTGGGCAGCCGGGCGCCATGGCGGCGGCCGGGGTGAGTACGAGGGGCGGCGCGCCGCCTTCGGGCCGTTCGGGCCGCCCTTCGGTGGGCCTCCGTTCGGCGGGGGCCGGGGCCGTGGAGGCCCGCGCGGCCGAGCGCGGCGTGGTGATGTGCGTGCCTCGATCCTGGCGCTTCTCAAGGACCGTCCGATGCACGGTTACGAGATGATCCAGGAGATCGCCGAGCGCAGCGGCGGCACGTGGAAGCCGAGTCCCGGCTCCGTGTACCCGACCCTTCAGCTACTGGAGGACGAGGGGCTGATCGCCAGCCGGAGCGAGGGCGGCAAGAAGCTGTTCGAGCTCACCGACGAGGGGCGTACGGCTGCGGAGAGCGGCTCGGACGCCCCTTGGGAAGAGGCCGGCCGCGGCGTGGACTGGGAGGCGATGAACGAGGTCCGCAAGGCGGGCGGTGGCCTGGTCGAAGCGTTTCGGCAGGTGTGGGCGACCGGGACGCCCGAGCAGCGCGAGAAGGCGATCACGGTCGTCAACCGAGCACGGAAGGAGCTCTACTTGATCCTTGCCGAGGACGAGTGAGTGAAGCCCGCGAGTGATCGAGTGCGGAGCACAAGAACCGGGCGAGGCCGTGGCCGGCGTACAGACCGGCCACGGCTTTCGTGATCAGGCGACCAGTCGCGCGAGTCTGCCGAGTGACTCCTCGAGAGCGGATGTCGCCGAGTCCTTGAGCTTGCCGGCCATCAGCGACACGGCCGCGCCGGTGAACGAACCCTCGATCCGCACGGTCGTCGCCTCACCCTCCCGTACGAGCGCATACCGCATCCCGAGGGTCACGCCCATCGGGCCCTTGCCCCGGAGGTCGAGCAGGTGGGCGGGCTCCGCGGCCCGTACCGTCCAGGTCACCTCGGCCGGAAAACCCATGAGCTTCATGTTCTCCGCGTAAGTGGCCCCGGGCTCCAGCGTCGTCGGGCCCCCTTCGGGGAAGCTGGTGTGGGTGGCGTTCCACTGGTCGTAGCCGTCGAAATCGGTCAGGCGGCCCCATATCTTCTCCGCCGGTGCTTCTATGCGGGCCTGGGCGGTGACATCGGCCATGCGGACACCCCTCGATGGCGGCTCTGCGGCGGCCCAAGGGGCCGTCCGGTCGGTGACTGGCCCTGGGGTCGGGCGAGTCCTGAGTGGTGCCGCGGAAGGTAGCCGCCGGAGGCGCAACGTTCAATACTGATGGACCATCAGACACTTCAGGGGGCGCACTGGTGTGGTGCGGGGCGCGCGTCCGTGCCTCTACCGCATCTTTAATCGCCGCTCCCGCGCCGGGCATATCCTCCGTAGGGATGAGATTTCGCCCCCGCGTACCCAACCACGGTGGGATGCGCAAATGCTCCCTCCCGGGGATGTTCCGGTAGCAAGAGGCTGGTGGGGTGGGTTCTGTGCAAAACCGTACTGCGTACAACAGCGGAGCGGGTCCGTCGCCGGAACACCTCGACGCTTTCCTGACCGCCGAGCTCGCGTCGGTGCTGTCGTCTGCCCGCAGGCGGGCCACGCGCGACGGGGACCGGCAGGTGGACACCGCCCACCTCCTGCACGGCCTCCTCGAATCCGACCCCGCCGTACGAGAGATGGTCGACCCCGAAGGCGTCAGGACCGCGCGCCTCCTCGGGTACCTCGTCCAGCGCAGCATCGGTTACGGACTGCAGTGGCACGGCACGGTGGAGGACTCCGGGGCGGTGCCGGTGGTGACCGAGGGCGGCGTCCCGGGCTGGTCACCGGCTGCTGCGGCGGCCATGGACGGCGCGCGGGACCGCGCGCACGCCCGCTACGCCGTACATGCCGAGTGCCTCGATCTGCTGGCGGCGCTCGTGGACGACGCGGAATGCCGTGCCGTCGAGGTACTGCGCCGTGCCTCGATCGACATGGTGCAGCTCGCGGCACGCCTGGACCGGCAGACGCAGGGCGCGATGGTGGAGGACGAGCGGTAACTCCCTCACCGAACCGCACTCCCATCGCACTGCCCTTTGGGGCTCGTACGCCACCTCGCACCCCCTGTCCCGCCTCGCGACAGGGGTATCGGTGATGACGCTGCTGACCTCCCCTGTCATCATGGCCCGATGCACGCGACTGTGGAGACGGAATCGAGCCAGAGGGGCAGGGGGAGAGGCTTTGGCCTCGGTCTGGCCCTGCTGTCGGCGTTGGCCTTCGGCGGATCGGGCGTGGCCGCCAAACCCCTGATCGCAGCCGGTCTGGAGCCCTTGCACGTCACCTGGTTGCGGAGCGCGGGCGCCGCGCTGGTCATGCTGCCCCTCGCCTGGCGCCACCGCGCCCTGTTGCGCCGCCGCCCCCTGCTGCTGGCGGGCTTCGGGCTGCTCGCCGTCGCGGGCGTCCAGGCATGTTATTTCGCCGCGCTGTCGCGGATTCCGGTCGGCGTCGCGCTGCTCATCGAATACCTGGCACCCGCCCTGGTCCTGGGCTGGGTGCGCTTCGTGCAGCGCCGGCCCGTCAGCCGCGCCGCCGCGGCCGGTGCCGGCCTCGCCGTCGGCGGTCTCGCCTGCGTCGTGGAGGTGTGGGCCGGACTGAGCTTCGATGTGTTCGGGCTGGCGCTCGCGCTGGGCGCGGCCTGCTGCCAGGTGGGGTACTTCGTCCTCTCCGACCACGGCGGAGACGGCGATGACGCCACCCACCCGCTCGGCGTGATCGCGTACGGCCTGCTCTTCGGCGCACTCGTCCTGACCGTGGTCGCGCGCCCCTGGACCATGGACTGGTCGGTGCTCGTCGGCGCCGCGGACATGAACGGCACGAGCGTCCCTGCCGTGCTGCTCGTCGCGTGGCTCGTACTGATGGCGACGGTGCTCGCCTACCTCACCGGCGTGATCTCCATCCGTCGGCTCTCGCCGCAGGTCGCAGGCGTCGTCGCCTGCCTGGAGGCGGTGATCGCCACCGTACTGGCCTGGGTGCTGCTGGGTGAGCACCTGTCCGCGCCGCAGATCATCGGCGGCGCGGTGGTACTGATCGGTGCGTTCATCGCGCAGTCCACCACGCCCAAGGCGCCCCGGGATGTGGCATCACACCACGATGATGAGGCGCACCCGGAAGCCGCCTTGCCGGCCGGCACAGCGGGCACGCCCGGCACGTAAGGGCCTCTGCCAGGGTTACGGACACAGACTTGGCGGGTCCGCCCCGTCAACAGTCGTTCATCGCCAAGCGGCGCAGCTGGTGGGAGCGGGCCGCGGCGTCCCGGGGGCCGCCGCGGTCTGCCAGCCGCTGTGCGATGCGTTCCTGTACCTCCCTGCTCTTCTTCCCGGCGTACTTGAACTTGGCGCGCACCTCCGTCACTTCGAGGCGCAGCGCGCGGATGCCCGAGAGCATGCGGCCGTACGGCGGGTCGCCGGCCGTGACCTGGGCCGACCCGCCCTCGGGCTGGAAGTGCGCCATCTGGCGACGCAGCAGCTCGGCCTTCTCCTCCGGATCGTCCACGACGTGCGCCGTGCAACGGAGCTGGACCGCCGCATAGAAGCTCGTGGGCACGCCGTGCTCGGGCGGGGCGTCTTCGGCTGCCTGCCAGAAACCGGGTATGTAGGTGTAGTCGTCGACGACGCTGAGCACGACGGAAGGGTCGGCCTCCAGGGCGGACCTCAGAGGTTCTTGAGGTAGGCGGGCAGGGGAACGCCGGGGGCCAGGTCGTCGGACGGTATGGGGGCGCCGTATGTGGGCGTCACGGGGACGACGCCGCTCCAGTGGGGGAGGGAGAGGTCCTCGGGCTCGTCGTTCGGCCCGCCCGTACGGATCTTGGCGGAGACCTCGGTCAGGTCGAGCCGGATGACGGCCGTGGCGGCCAGCTCCTTGGTGTTTCCGGGGCGGGAGTCGGCGGCGCGGCCGGGCACGACCTGGTCCACCAGCGCGTCCAGTGCCGCGTTCTTCTCCTCGGGGTCGGTGACCTGGTGGGCGGTGCCGTGCACCACGACGCTGCGGTAGTTGAGCGAGTGGTGGAAGGCGGAGCGGGCGAGGACCAGGCCGTCGACGTGGGTGACGGTCACGCACACCTCCAGGCCGGGGTCCGCCCGGCGGGCCATGCGCAGCGGCCGCGAGCCGGTGGATCCGTGGAGGTAGAGGCGGCTGCCGACGCGGCCGTAGAGCGTGGGCAGCACGACCGGGGCGCCGTCGCGCACGAAGCCGAGGTGGCAGACGTATCCGGCGTCGAGGATGGAATGGACGGTGTCGTGGTCGTACGCGGCGCGGTGGGCGGACCGCGTCGGGACCGTGCGCTCGCTCGGGGCGTAGGCGGTGGATGAGCCGTCACCGGCACCGGTCTCGGCGACAGCGGCGAACTCGTGGCCGGCGTCGGACGTTGTGGGAGATACGGGCTCGGGCATCTTGCCAACTCCATTGCACTAGTGCATAATCAAGTTTGTGCTAGGAGAGTATCGGATCGAAGGGCGGCGCGCATCGGAAATTGCCGCCAGCGTCGAGCGAGCCATCGGTGCGGGCGAGCTCCTACCAGGCGAAGTCCTGCCTCCCATGCGGGAGTTGGCCGTCTATCTAGAGGTGAATCCCAATACGGTCGCGTCCGCGTACCGGACGCTGCGCGACCGCGGAGTGATCGAGACCGCGGGTCGGCGCGGCACCCGGGTGCGTCCCCGGCCGACGAGTACGCCGCGCGAGGCGCTGCGGGTCGACGTGCCGCCGGGTGTGAGGAACGTGTCCGACGGCAATCCCGACCCCGCGCTGCTCCCCGCGCTCGGGCCGGCGCTCGCCGCGGCCGCGGACCGCGCCACGGCCCGCCCGACGCTGTACGGCGCGCCCTTGATCGACGAGGAGCTGGCCGGCCGGGCGCGGGCCGCGCTGGATGCCGATGGTGTACCGGCCGGACCGGTCGCCGTGACCTCCGGCTCGCTCGACGCCATTGAGCGGGTGCTCGCGGCGCATCTCCGGCCCGGCGACGCGGTGGCGGTCGAGGACCCCGGCTGGGGGAGCCTGCTGGATCTCATTCCGGCGCTGGGCCTGCGCCCTGTTCCGGTGGGGATGGACGAGGACGGGCCGCTGCCGACGGAGCTGGAGCGGGCACTGGCGCTCGGCGTGCGGGCGGCGATCGTCACGGACCGGGCGCAGAATCCGACCGGAGCGGCGGTGGGCGCCGCGCGCGCCGAGGAATTGCGGTCGCTGCTGGCCGAGTATCCGACCGTGCTGCTGATCGAGGACGACCACGGCCATCACATCGTCGACGTCCCGCTGCATCCGCTGGCGGGGGTGACCGATTACTGGGTCATGGTGCGGTCGACGGCCAAGGCGTACGGGCCGGATCTGCGGCTGGCGGTGCTCACGGGCGACGACGTCACGGTGGACCGGGTGCGCGGGCGGCAGCGCCTGGGTCCCGGCTGGGTCAGCCATCTGCTGCAGGACACGTTGATCCATCTCTGGCGGACGGACGCCGTGGATCCGAGTGAGGTCGCCGGATCCTATGGGCGCCGCCGCGACGACCTCATACGGGCCCTGGCCGACCGGGGCGTTGTGGCGCAGGGCCGCAGCGGGATGAATGTCTGGGTGCCGGTCCCCGAGGAGACGGGCACGGTGTCGCGGCTGCTGCACGCCGGCTGGGCGGTGGCGCCCGGAGCCCGGTTCCGGATGGACTCCCCGCCCGGTATACGCATCACCGTGTCCTCCCTCTCGCACGGCGACACCGAACCGCTCGCCGAGGCCATAGCGGCCGCCTGCCTGCCGGGGGAGGCGCGCCGGTACGACTGAGCGGTGGGCTGATCGGTGTGCCGGCGGACGGTACGGCGGGCTGGTGCGGTGGACGGTGCGACGGGTCGGGATGGCTGGCCGGTCGGACGGTGTGAGGGGCCGGGGTGGCTGGCTGGTCGGCCGGTGTGAGGGGCCGGGGTGGCTGGGCGGTGTGGGGCCGCAGGGGTTGGTTGCCTGGTTCTTTGGCCGCCCCGCTAGCTCTTCCCGTTCTTCATGCGCTGGTGGAGTTCGTCGAGGTCGGTGAGAAACCAGGTCTGCCGTCCGCGGTTGCATTCCCGGACGAAGTCCTGCAGGGCTGAACTGGCCTCTGTATGACGGGAGATGTCGCCGAGGACGACGAGTCCCGTGCGGTAGTTGACGAACTTCTGGACGATCTCGCCTGCGACGCGGGTGCGCAGTTGGAAGAACCGCTCGTCGAGCCGCTCGGCGGGGATGACGACCCACTGGGCGCCCTGGTAGGAGGCGTTGCCGATGATATCGAGGACGTCGCGTTCGTCGGCGATGACCTGCCCGTCCTCGGAAGCACCGTTCTCGGAGGCGCTGTTCTCGGATACCCCGTTCTCAGGGGAGTAGATCAGGACGGGCACGTCATGGATCGTCTGCAGGGTGCTCATGAAGGGTGAGGCTAACGGGGGAGGGGAGTGCGGTCGACGTAATTGTTCGGGCGATCAAGAGCGGCGGGGGCGGCTTTGGGTGAGGGCTGCGCCGACGAGGACGATCAGGGCGCCGACGGGGGTGTTCCAGGCGAGGTGTTCGTCCAGGACGGCGACGCCGGCGGCGGTGGCGATGACCGGGATGAAGTACGTGACCATCTGCGCGGTAGTGGGGCCGACCTCGGCGACCAGGCCGTACTGGAGGAGGAAGGCGAAGCCGGTGCCGAGGGCGCCGAGGGCGATGACCGCCAGCAGGGGGACGACGGGGAACGAGGTGGGGAGGGAGGTGAAGAAGGGGGTCACCACGGCCAGTTGGAGCGTGGCCAGCATCAGTTGGGCGCTTGACATGGAGAGGCTGGAGTTGTCACTGCCCGCGAGGGTGCGGCGGACGTAGATCCAGCCGATCGGGTAGCAGAGCGAGGCGCCCAGTGCCATGAACGTGCCCAGCGGGTCCGTGCCGGAGAAGCCCTGCCAGGCACCGAGGACGGTCAGCACGCCGAGGAACCCGAGGCCGAGCCCCGCGACACGGCGGCGGGTGGGGCGGTCCTCGGACAGTGCCACCACGGACAGGGCCATGCCCCACAGCGGGGAGGTGGCGTTGCAGATGCCGGCCAGGGTGGAGGGGATGGTCAGCTCGGAGTACGCGAAGAGTGAGAAGGGGAGGGCGTTGAGGAACAGGGCGGCCACCGCCAGGTGAACCCAGGTCCGGAGGGTACGGGGCAGCCGGTCTCGCTTGGCGACGAGTACGGCGGCCAGTACGGCAGTTCCGAAGGCCATGCGGCCGAGCGTGACGTGCAGCGGGGCGTAGCCCTGCGTGCCGACCTTGATGAACAGGAAGCTGAATCCCCAGATCAGCGCCAGGACGGCGAATCGGATGCGCCAGTCGACGGCGGATCGCGGCGCGGCCGGGGGAGCGGGCGAGGCGGGAGCGGGCGAGCTGGGTGCCGGCGAAGGGGGAGCGGGCGAAGTGGGAGGGGTGTGGGTGACAGGTGGTGTTGCGGGGGTGGGGGTCGTGGTGGACCGGGAGGAGGAGGTGGCGGCGGTGGAGCTCATGGCATACACGATCGTCCGTCTGTATCGCGTAGCACAAGTGAGAATTCGTGGGGTGCATCGCTTAGCATTGCTTATATGTTGAACATGGAGCGGCTGCGGACGCTCAGTGCCGTGGCGCGGCACGGGTCGGTGCGGGCGGCGGCCGAGGGGCTGCACGTCACCACCTCCGCCGTCTCGCAGCAACTGGCGAAGCTGGAGCGGGAGACGGGGCAGCAACTGCTGGCCAAGAACGGGCGGGGAGTGCGGCTGACCGATGCGGGCCGGTTGCTCGCCGGGCATGCCGCGCGCATCCTCTCGCAGGTCGAGCTCGCCGAGGCCGAGCTGGAGGCGCACCGCGGGCAGGCGGTGGGCGAGCTGCGGATGGGGGCGTTCCCCACGGCGGCGCGCGGGCTGTTCCCCGACGCCCTCGCCGCGCTGGCCGTCGATCACCCGCAGTTGCGTGCGCGGCTGTGGGAGATGGAGCCGGGCGATTCGGTGCGGGCGGTGGTGCGCGGCGACATCGACCTGGGGGTCGTACTGGATTGGTACAACCGTCCGTTGTCGCTGCCGGAGGGGCTGGCGAAGGCCCCGCTGCTGGACGATCCGGCGGATGTCGCGATGCCGTCGGACCACCGGCTGGCGGGGCGGCGCACGGTGGAGCTGGAGGACTTCGCGGAGGACGCGTGGATCTCCTGGCCGCAGGGGGAGTTCTGCCACGACTGGCTGATGTTCACGCTGCGCAGCAAGGGGATCGAGCCGCGGATCGCGCATATGGCCGAGGAGCACGGCACGCAGCTCGCGCTGATCGCCAGGGGGCTGGGTGTGGCGGTGGCGCCGCGGCTCGGGAGGGGGCCGGTGCCGGAGGGGGTGAGCGTGGTGCCCGTACGGCATCCGATGCGGCGGCATGTGTACGCGATCTGGCGCGCGGACGCGGATCGTCGCCCGTCCATCCGCGCGGCGGTCGCGGCGTTGCGCGAGGTGGGCGGAGGAATGGAGATGTGACAGGGGGAGGGACGGAGACGTGACGGGGCAGGTGGAGAGAGGGAGAGGCGAGAAGAGCTGGCGGCGTAACAGTGGGCTGGAGGTGTGGCAGGCGCTGTGAGGCTGGACGTCGGCGCACCTTGCGGTGTCAGGTGTTGTGAGGTCGGGTGGTGCGGGCGCACCTTGCGGTGTCAGGTGTTGTGAGGTCGAGCGGTGCGGGCGCGCTATGCGGTGCAAGGCGTTGTGAAGCCGGGCGCCGCGCACCTTGCGGTGGTCGGCGCCCGGGTTGGAGGGGGAGGGGTGCGGTGGGGTCAGTTGGCTGGGACGATGCCGCGGATCAGGCCCAGGGACATCAGGTCCTGGGGGCGGAGGTGGAGCTGGTCGGCGGTGTGGGGGACTTCGGACGGGGGGCGTTTGAGGATGGCGGTGGCCAGTTCGGGGGCGATGACGGAGAAGTAGCTGTCCGGTGTCGCCCACAGGCGGCCCGGTGCGGCCAGTGCCAGGGCGCCGCCCGAGCCGCCCTCGCCGATGAGCAGCGAGGTCAGCGGGGTGCGTGCTGCGGCCATGGCGGCGAAGAGGTCCGCGATGGCGGCACCCGCGCCGGACCGTTCGGCTGCCGCGTCGTTGGCCGCGCCCGGGGTGTCCACGAGGGTGAGGACGGGGATGCCGAGGCGGTCGGCGAGGCGTACGAGCCGGGCGGCGGTGCGGAAGCCGGCCGGGCGGGTGGCCGTGCCGCACTGGGCCGCGTACGCGACCGTACGGCCGGCCCGGTGGCCGAATCCGCAGCGTACGCCGTCGTCCACGCCCCCGCAGCGGTCGCCGCTGATGTCCTCGCGCCAGTCGAAGTACGTGTCCAAGTACGCGTCGGCGCGCGGGCGTTCGGGGGCGCGGGTCCGTTGGACGGCGCTCCAGCCGGAGTCCGGTGGGTCGCCCGCGCCCTGCGCGGCCGGTACCGGGGCCGGCTCCTCGTCCGGGGTGGTCAGCAGCCGCAGCCAGCGGGCGAGCGTGCCGCGCAGCCGCTCGGGCGGTACAACGGCGTCGATGTGCCCGGTGGCCAGTTGGCCTTCGGCGGTGTACGCGGAGGGATCGGCGTCGGCGGGGCGTACGCGGGAGCCGGCGAAGCCGACCTGGGCGCCGGGGAGCGCCAGCACGACGTCCGCGCCGGCGCCGAGCGTCGCCCAGCCGCCGCCGGTCGTCGGGTCGCGCAGGACCGCGAGCTGTGGCAGTCCGGCGGCGCGGTTGAGCGTGGACTGGCCGGCGATGCGCTGCAGTTGGGTGAGGGCGAGCATGCCTTCCTGCATGCGGCTGCCGCCGGTGGCGATCAAGGAGACGACGGGGAGGCGGAGTTCGCGGGCCCGGGTGTATGCGGCCTCCAGGCGGTCGCCGGTGCGGCTGCCGAGCGAGCCGCCCAGGTAGCGGAACTCGAAGGAGATCACGACGGCGCGGGTGCCGCCGATGGCGGCGGTGCCGCAGACGACGGACTCGCGTTCGCCGGTGGACTCCGTGGCGCGTGCGCGGGCGGCGCCGTAACCGTCCCAGCGGAGGGGGCCGTCGTCGAGCGGCCCCAGGGCCGTTGCCGGCCCCTCGGCCGACGCCTTCGGCACCACCGCCGACCCCTCGGCCGGGGCCGATGCCGCCCCCTCCGCCGCCCCTTCGGGACGGGGCTCCGCAGACTCCGGGGCCCCGGGCTCCCCCGCCCTCTCGGCCCCGGGCTGCGCCGCCCCCTCGGCCGACGCCTCCGGCACCTCCGCCGACCCCTCGGCCGGGGCCGATGCCGCCCCCTCGGCCGGGGCCGATGCCGACTCCTCCACTGCCCCTTCGGGCCGGGGCTCCGCCGACCCCCGGGCCCCAGGCTCCCCCGTCCCCCCGGGCCCCGACTCCGCCGCTCCCCGGCCCCCGGCAGGCTCCGAGCCCGGGAGCGGGGCGTACGTGCCCGCGTCCGTCACCTGCGCGAGTACCTCTCGGGCAGAGAGCCGAGCGGAGAGAGCGTCGGCGGGCCGAGCAGCTTCCTGATCCGAAGGGGAAGCCCCGGCCGGAGCGGCGGGCGAACCCGTGGGCGAACCCGCGGCCCGGCCCCCAGGCGCTTCCGCAGGCGTGCCCCGCCCCGCCGTCGGGTCCTCACGCATGGAGGCCCCGCTTGAGGATCTTGCCCATGTCATTGCGGGGGAGGGCGTCGAGGAAGTGGACGACGCGGGGGCGCTTGTGCGGGGCGAGCTGGGCGGCGACGTGGTCGGCGAGTTCCGTGGGGGTGGGCCGGTCGCCCGGGGCCGGGACGATCCACGCGACGATGCGCTCGCCGAGGTCCTCGTCCGGCTCGCCCGTCACCGCGGCCTCGACGACGCCGGGGTGCTCCAGCAGCGCGTTCTCGATCTCGCCCGCGCCGATCTTGTAACCGCCGCTCTTGATGAGGTCGGTGGCCTTGCGGCCGACGATGCGGTAGCGGCCCGCCGCGTCCCGGGTGGCCATGTCGCCCGTACGGAACCAACCGCCGTCGAACGCCTCGGCCGTCGCGTCCGGCCGGTTCAGGTACTCGACGAAGAGGTTCGGGCCGCGGACCTGGATCTCGCCGACCGTCTCGCCGTCGCTCGCTTCGAGGACGTTGCCGGACTCGTCGACCAGCCGTGCCTGTACGCCCGGCAGCGGGACACCGACCGTGCCCGGAGCGGAGGTGTCGTCGGCCCGTACCGCGGTGTTCATCAGTGTCTCGGTCATGCCGTAGCGCTCGACGACGCGCGCGCCGGTCGCCGCCTTGATCTTCTGATGGTCCGTCAGCGGAAGCGCCGCGGAGCCGGAGACCAGCAGCCGGGCGCCGCCCAGCGCCTTGGCGAGCGCGGGGTTCTCCCCGGCCTCGGCGGCCAGCCGGTGGTACATCGTCGGCACGCCGAACAGCATCGTGCCGGCGCCGCCCAGCTCGCGCGCCACCCCCTCGGTGGAGAAACGGCCGAGGTGGTGCACCGTGCCGCCGCGCCGCAGCGGGCCGAGGATGCCCAGGATCAGCCCGTGGACGTGGAAAAGGGGCAGCCCGTGGACGAGTACGTCGTCAGCGGTCCACTGCCAGGCGTCTTCGAGGGCGTCGAGCGTGGCGGCGATGGCGCGCCGGGGGATGACCACGCCCTTGGGGCGGCCCGTGGTGCCGGAGGTGTACACGATGACAGCGGGTGCCTCGGCGCCCGGCTCCGGAGGCAGCTCGACCGCCTGGTCCGTCGCACGCGCCGCGCCCGCCTCAGCCGTCGTGGCCGTCTCGGCCGTCGCGCCGCCCTCGGTCCCCTCGTACGGATCGACGTCGATGCGGGGGAGCGCCGCGAGCGCGCCGGGGAGTTCGGCGTCCGGTTCGG
Source organism: Streptomyces ochraceiscleroticus (assembly GCF_000720485.1). Taxonomy (GTDB): domain Bacteria; phylum Actinomycetota; class Actinomycetes; order Streptomycetales; family Streptomycetaceae; genus Streptomyces; species Streptomyces ochraceiscleroticus. The sequence goes on from NZ_JOAX01000005.1 coordinate 12,894, forward strand.
CCAGGACGAGGGTGGGCGCGCTGTCGGACACGATGTGTGCCAGCTCGCTCTCGCCGATCTTGGGGTTGACGGGTACCGCCGGTACCCCCGCGAGCAGCGCCGCGACCACCGCGACCGAGGTCTCCAGCGTGGGCGTGGCCCACACCGCCACCCGCCGCTCGGCGCCGATCCGCTCCGCGAGCGCGCCGGCGGCCGCGGCGAGCTGCCCGTAGGTCAGCGCGCGGTCCTGGAAACGCAGTGCGGTACGGGAGGACGCCGTACGCAGCGCCGGGAAAAGCTCGTTCACCGAAACTCCTTCGTTCTCTTGCTGTTCGGGTACCAGAGGTACCCGTTCACGCCCGTTCCTGGATACCCGGGGTCTCTCGGAACCCCGGGTACCTGGGCCACGGGCCGACGGCCGTGGCCCGTATGCCTCAGCCGAAGCCCGGGACGACCAGCGCCAGCCAGACCAGCGCCGGTACGGCCGCGACCACGAGGGCTCCGTACACCATCAACTGCTTGAAGAAACCGTCCCGGTCGACATTCTTGGCGTTCGCCAGCACCAGTGCGCCGTTCGTCGAGAACGGGCTCACATCGACGACGGTGGCGGAGACCGCGAGCGCCGCGACCATGCCCACGGCCCCGATCGACCCCTGCGCCAGGAACGGCACGGCCAGCGGGATCAGCGCCCCGATGATGCCGACGGAGGAGGCGAAGGCGGAGACCAGCGCGCCGATGTAGCACAGCAGCAGCGCGGCCAGCAGCGGGATGCCGATGCCGCCGACGGCGTGGCCCGCCCACGTAATGGTGCCCATCTCGTCCAGGACGCCGACGTAGGTGAGGACGCCGCAGATCAGCAGCACGGTGGGCCAGGTGATCTCCGCGACGGCGGCCTTGCTGTCCTGCGGCCAGACGGCGCTGAGGACGACGGCGAGGGTGATCGCGGTGAGTCCGGCGTCCAGGTCGAGAACGAGGACCGCCACGACGAGGGCCAGGAGGGCGATGAGGGTGGCGATCCGGGCGGGCGTGAGGGCGAGGGCACCGGCCGCGGAGTCCGCTCTTCCACCGTCGGGGGTGCTTCTTCCCTCGTCTCTTCCCTCGTCGGGGTCGCTCTGCGTGCGGCCACCGCCACCCGTACGAGGGAGCCGGAGGCCGCCCAGGGCAACGAACAGGACCGCCGCGATGAGGAGGTTGACGACCAGGCTGGCGGCGAAGAGGGCGACCGGGCTGCCGGGGAGGTGCTCGCGGGCGACGATGCCGTTGACCGTCGACCCGTAGATGCTGATCGGCGAGAAGCCGCCGGCCTGCGCGCCGTGCACCACCAGCGCGCCCATGAGCAGCGGCTTGATGCCGTACTGCGCCGCGAAGCCGAGGGCGAGCGGCGCGACGATCGCCACCGCCGCCGGGCTGACCGCGCCGATCGCGGTGAGCGCGCCGGTGACCGCGAACATCACCCAGGGGATCAGCGCGACCCGCCCGCCGACGAGCCGTACGGAGGCGTGCACCAGCCAGTCGGTGGTGCCGTTGGCGCGCGCGATGGCGAAGAGGTACGTCACGCCGACCAGGACCACGAACAGATCGCCGGGGAAGCCCGCGAAGATCTCCTCCGCGTTCATCCCCGCGGCCAGCGTGCCCACGCCGAACGCGGCCGCGAACGCCAGCGCGCCCATGTTGATGGAGCGGGTCGTGGCCAGTACGAAGATCACCGCGAGCACGAGTATCGAGAGCACTTCGGGCGACATCTGCGGCTCCGTTCGTGGAGGGAAAAGGCCGTGGCACACCGGTGGCGCATGGGGTCGGTGGCACATTGGCCAAGTGGCTGAGCCACTTTGCTGGTGATCCACGAAGTGCGTCAATACTCTTGGCACTAACTCTTGGCACGGAGTCTTGTCGCAGGATTCGCGACTCTTGCGACTCTTGCGGGACGGATCGAACGAGGGGGGACCAGGGAATGTCCGAGGCACTGCGGCCGATGGCCAGGCCACGGCTCTACGAGCAGGTGGTCGAGCGGCTGCGCCAGTACGCCGCCGAAGACGGGCTGGGCGCGGGCGACCGGCTGCCGGCGGAGCGCGAGCTGGCCCAGCGGCTCGGCGTCAGCCGGGCGTCCGTGAAGCAGGCGATCGTCGTGCTGGAGGTGCAGGGCCTGGTCGAGGTGCGGCACGGCGGCGGTACCTATCTGGTGCGCGACACCCTCGACGCGGCGGAGCCGGTCGAGCGCCTGGTCGAGCGCCGCCGCCGGCTGCCGGACGTGCTGGAAGCGCGCGAGGCCATGGAGACCAAGCTCGCCGAACTGGCGGCCCGCCGCCGCACGGACGCCGACCTCGCGGCGCTCGACGACGCCCTGGCGCACATGGCGAAGGACGTCGAGGACGGCGGCCCGGGCGTCGAGGGCGACCGCCGCTTCCACGCCGCCGTCACCGCGGCCGCGCACAGCGCGCTGCTCGCCGAGTTCATGCGCTCCATCGCCGAGCAGATCGGCGAGAGCCGCAACGAGTCGCTGCGCCAGCCCGGCCGCCCCAAGCGGTCACTCGCGCAGCACCGGCGGATCCTGGACGCCGTCCGGGCGGGCGACCCGAAGGCCGCGGCGGCGGCCATGCGCCGGCACCTCCGTACGGTCGCCGAGGTACGGCTGCTGACCTGGACCCCGGAGGCCGAGGAAGGCGGGACGGAAGGGGACGACGGGGCGGACGGAGGGCCGGAAGAGTAACCGGGGCGGCGGCGCCGGCCGCCCGCCGCTCCCGTCCCCGTTCACGTCAACCCGGGATCTTGCGGAAGTCCCACGACGCCACCGCGTCCGGCGTGAGCCGCAGCCAGGCGTGCCGGCCGTCGTGCGGCATCGTCTCAAGGCCGAAGTACTTCGCCGCGAAGAGCTTTTCGGGCGCCGCCAGCTCCGGGCAGGGCTCGCCGCGCCGCGGTGCCTCGCCGACGAACGCCACGCTGCCCGACAGTTCGGCGCCGCGCAGTTCGCCGTACTCGTGGCCGTCGTCGACCACGACCGCCACCCGCTGGTCCTTCACGAGGTGGGCCCAGCGCCTGCTGCGGGTCAGGGAGTACAGCCACAGCGCGGTGCCGTCCCAGATGAACCACAGCGCGCCGACGTGCGGTGCGCCGTCCGGCCCGACCGTGGCGATCCGGCAGGTCCGCTGCCGCGCCAGAAAGGCGTCCAGCTCCTCCGGGCTCATCATGATCCGGCGTCCCCTGCGCTGCCCTGCCGCTGCCGCCATCCGCGGCCACCTCCCCGGTCGCTCCCTGGCCACCTGACCAGGTGTCAGGAATCATGAGCCCTCCGCCCGACGAACGCAATGGACACCGGACCACCCCCACCCCCACGCCCGTCCTCCCACGACCGCACGCCCCAGGAGGTCCCCATGCCCACGGACGCCCAAGTCGCCCAGCTCATCGAGCAGCTCGATCCCGCGATCACCGCGCTGCTCACCGTCGAGTGCCAGAACGGTGTCGTCGGCTCCGACAGCGCGCTGCCCGAACTGGCCGAGGCCGCCCGTACGTCCGGTGCGCTCGCCAGGGTGGCGCGGCTGACCGCCGCCGCGCACGAGTCCGGTGTCCAGGTCCTGCACGCGGTCGCCGAGCGCCGGCCCGACGGCCGCGGCTCCGGTCGCAACGCCCGCCTCTTCCACGCCGCCGGGCGGCTGCCCGTACAGCAGCTCACGGGAACGACCGCGGTACGGATCGCCGACCCGATACCGGTGTCCGATGCCGACCTGGTGGTCCGGCGGCTGCACGGGCTGTCACCGATCGCCGGTACGGAGGTGGACGCGCTGCTGCGCAACCTCGGCGTCCGCAACATCGTGATCGTCGGCGTCTCGGCGAATGTGGCGATACCGAACGCGGTCTTCGACGCGGTCAACCTCGGCTACACGGCGGTGGTGCCCGCCGACGCCATCGCCGGGGTGCCGGCCGAGTACACCCCGGCGATGGTGCGGAACACGCTCGCCCTGGTCGCCACCGTCACCTCCTCGGACGCGGTGCTGACCTGCTGGAAGCGGTCGCAACAGGCGCCTCGGGCACGGTGAGGGAGCCGGGGGCTCAGCTCAGTTCGATCTCGCCGCCCTGGACCTTCAGCGGTACGGCCGGCAGGCCCTTGGTCGCCGGGCCGTGCCGCACGCTGCCGTCCGCGATGGCGTACTTGCTGCCGTGGCAGTGGCAGTTGATCGTGCCGTCGCTGACGTCGCCCACGATGCAGCCCGCGTGCCGGCAGATCGCCGAGAACGCCTTGAAGTCGCCCTTCTCGGGCTGGGTCACCACGACCTTCTGCGCCTTGAAGATCTTCCCGCCGCCCGCGGGGATCTCCGAGGTCTTGGCCAGCGCCTTGGCGGCGCCGCCGCTCTTGGAGGGGCTCGCCGAGCCGCCGGACGACGGAGAACCACCGGACGACGGGGACCCGCCGGACGACGGCGAGCCCGACGAGGCCGAGGACGACGACGAACCGTATCCGCCCCCGCCCCCGCCGCCCCCGCACGCGGCGAGGGCCGCGGTCAGGCCCGCCGCGCCGGCGGCGGCGACGACCGTGCGCCGGGCGGCGCCGGCACGTTCCTGTGATGGTGAGCTCATGGTGTCTCCAGAGGTCCCGGTCCCGGTATGTCCTTCGCCCTTGTGAAGGTTCCATACGGACCGGCGGCCTCCGGCGTTCAACGGGTCGGCCGAAAGGGTGGTCGTGCCCGCCTGGCCCGCGTCGGCTCAGGCATCCCCTTCCGCCTCCGCGACCGCGATCGGCACCTCGCCGCCGTCGGCCAGCGCGTCCAGGTGGGCGAGGGCGGTGCGCGGCAGCGCGTCCGGGGCGGCGAGCAGCGCGAGGTAGGCGTGCGCGGCCAGCAGGGCCCGCCCGTTCGGCGTGGGCGCCGCGCACTCGTACGCCGCCTGTTCCAGCAGCAGCGTCCCCATCACGGTGCGCGTCAGCTCCTCCGCGTACCGCCCGGCACGCATCTCCTGCTCCGCCGCCGCGCCCGCCAGCAGCCGGTCGCCGCGGGCCGCCAGCTCCTCCCACCGGACGGCCAGCCGCTTCCCGGCGGGCAGGGACAGGGCGCGTGCCCGGTCCCCGTACGCCCGCGCGAGGGTGTGGTGCGCGGCGTACCGGCGCAGGCAGCGGAGTACGTCCAGGGCGATGACGTTGGACGATCCCTCCCAGATGGAGCCGAGGTGGGCGTCGCGCAGCAGCCGGGGGTTCACCCAGTCCTCGATGTAGCCGTTGCCGCCGCGGATCTCCATCGCCTCGCCCGTGACGGTACGGGCCCGCTTGCAGACCGTGTACTTGGCGAGCGGCGTGAGGACGCGTACGAGGTCCAGGGCGGCCGCGTCGCCCGCGTCGGCCTCGTCGAGCCGGGTCGCGGCCTCCAGGACCAGGGCGAGTGCCGCCTCCGTGTCGAGGATCATCGGCAGCAGCGTCACGCGCATCAGGGGCTGTTCGAACAGCGGCGTACCGAAGACCATCCGCTCCCGGGCGTGGGCGACGGATTCGCGGACCGCGCGGCGCATCAGGGCGGCGGAGCGCATCGCGTTGGACAGCCGGGAGACGTTGAGCATCTCGGCCATCTGCCGGAAGCCGCGGGTGAGGTCGCCGACCGGGGTGGCGTACGCGCCGGCCAGCGTGACCTCGCCGCTGGCGATGGAGCGCGAACCGAGCTTGTCCTTGAGGCGGTCGATGCGGACCGCGTTACGGGTGCCGTCCGGGCGCAGCCGCGGCACCAGGAACATGCCGAGGCCACGGGTGCCCTCGCCCTGGCCGGGCACCCGGGCGAGGGTGAGGATCACGTCCGCGCCGGGGTTGGAGGCGAACCATTTCTTCCCGGTGAGAATCCAGTGCGTGCCCCCGTCGGCGGCAGCCGCGACGGTCTCGGTGCGCCCGACATCCGTACCGCCCTGCTTCTCGGTCATGAACATCGCGCCGGTGGCGCGCGTCGCGGGATCGGTGGAGGTGAGCGCGGCGATCTCGGCGGCGTACCGCTCGGGGTCGAAGAGGCGCAGCACGCGCGCTGCGGAGTCGGTCATGGAGAGCGGGCAGGCCATGCCGAACTCGGACTGCACGTAGAGGTAGGACAGCGCGTACTTGACGGTGTGCGGGGTGCGGTCCGGGCGGCCGTGCACGCCGGGGCGGTGGGACATGGCGGCGAGGCCGAAGCGCTCGTACGCGATCTCCGCGAGCCGGTCGTGGGCGGGGTGGTACTCGATCTCGTCGATGCGTTCGCCGTCGGGTGCGTAGGAGCGCAGCCGGGGCGGATTGGCGTCGGCGAGCGCCGCCTGCCGGTCGATCTCACCGGCGGCGAGTGCCCCGAGCTCCCTGAGCAGCGGTTCGATGCGAGTGCGGTCGTCGGCGGACAGCACCCGGTCCAGGAAGGGGCGCAGGGCGGGGTCCTGGTCGGCGAAGTTCGGCATACGGGTCTCCTGGTGCCTTGAAGTGATCCGCGCGGCATGACGAGACGCCGATCACCTTCGCAGCAGCCGGTGAGCGCTGTCCAAGATGTATTCGCCACCCCATTGAGACGCGATCGAGGACAATCGCCCGCCACCAGCAGGCTTCGCACACCGGCTCCAGGATGCGCGCTTACGGCTCGTACTCACCCGGCGTAGGCAGCACCCGTTCGGCGACCTTCAGCACGTTGTGCAGCGCCGCCGACTCGTTGCCCGCGCGCCAGGCGAGGGCGATCGGCAGCGGGGCCACCTCGCCGGCCAGCGGGCGGAAGACCACGTGCTCCAGGCGGATGTTGCGTGCCGACTCCACCACCAGCGCCACGCCCACCCCGGCCCCGACCAGCGCCAGCAGGTTGTAGGAGTCCGGCGCCTCCTGGGCGACGCGCGGCGAGAAGCCGGCGGCGTGACAGGCGTGCACCAGCGCGTCCCGCACCGCCGAGCCGCGCGCGGCGGGGAAGGTCACGAAGCGCTCCCGCGCCAGCGCGGCGACGTCGACCGCCTCCCGCGCGGCCAGCGGATGGGTGTCCGGCAGCGCCAGGACCAGCCGCTCGACGCGGACGACCCGGGAGACGATGCCGCGCCGCACGGGGAGCGAGACGAAGCCGAGGTCCAGGGTGCCGTCGGTGATCCGGCCGAGCGCCTCGCCCGAGTAGACCTGGCCCTGCAACGACAGCTCGATACCGGGGTATTCGGAGGTGACCGCGCGGGCCAGCGGAGGCAGCGCCGCATAGCTGCTGGCGCCCGCGTAGCCCACGGTGACCCGGCCCGCCTCGCCGAGGCTGACCGACTGCACCGTACGGCGCACGGCGGCCGCGTCGGCGAGGAGGCTGCGGGCCGGTTCCAGCAGGGCCTGGCCGGCCGCGGTGAGCCGTACCGAGCGGGTGGTGCGGTCGAAGAGGGCGGCGCCCAGGTCCCGCTCCAGCAGCCGGATCTGCTGACTGAGCGGAGACTGGGCGATGTGCAGGCGTTCCGCGGCCCGGCCGAAGTGCAGTTCCTCGGCGACGGCCACGAATCCGGTGAGATGGCGCAGTTCCACGCGCCGCACCCTTTCAGGGCCCGCGACCGCCGCTCAAGCGCCGCGCACGGCGGCCGGACCGGGCGGCCGGGTTCCGGCGGGGTTCCGGCCAAGGCCGAGGGCGTCCCGGAGGAAGTCGCGCTGGAACAGGAGGAGGTTCTCGTTCACCCGGTCGTCGGCCGGGGCGTGGGTGGCGCCGGGCAGCGGCAGGACCGTGTGCGGGCGGCCGGCGGCGAGCAGTTCGGCCGAGAACCGCAGCATGTTGGCGACGGTGACGTTGTCGTCCGCGAGACCGTGGATCAGCAGCAGCGGGCGGCGCAGCAGATGGCCCCGGCCGGTCAGCGAGGACCGCTCGTAGTTCTGCGGCTCCTCGGCGGGGTGGCCGAGGAAACGCTCCTTCCAGTACGTGTCGTACAGCCGCTGGTCGGTCGGCGCGGCGCCGGCCACCGCCGCGTGGAAGACCTCCGGGCGGAGCAGTACCGCGGCGGCGGCCAGGAACCCGCTGAAGGACCAGCCGCGGATCGCCACCCGGTCGAGATCGAGGCCCGGGACCTGATCGGCGACCGCGTGCAGCGCGTCGACCTGGTCCTCCAGTGCGGGCGTCAACTGGTCGCCGTGGACCGCCTTCTCCCACTCCGGGCCGCGCCCCGGCGTGCCGCGCCCGTCGGCGACCAGCACGGCGAAGCCCTGCTCGGCGAACCACTGCGAGACACAGGAGGCCCAGCCGCGCGCCGCGACCGCGAGTTGCATCCCGGGCCCGGCGTACGGGTCGAGCAGGACGGGCAGCGGCCCCGTACCCGGCTCGTACCACGAGGGCAGATACAGCGCGGCGCGCAACTGCCGCTTGCCGAGCACGAGATGGCGCGGGCGCGGGGTGACGACCGGGTCCTCGGCGAGGGAAGCGATGACGGCCACGGCGCGCGAGGAGGATGCCGCGGCCCCGCCCGTCCCGCGGACCTCCGCGTACGGCCCCTCCGGAGTCACCCCGTGGAACACCGCCGTGCCGCCCCGGACCACGGCCCCGTGCGTACCGGGCCCCTCGCTCAGCCGCACCGGCGCGCCCGCCTCCGGGTCGTGGCACCACACATGCGTCTCCACGGGGTCGTCGGAGGCGGTGAAGTACACCCGCTCGCCCTCCGTGCCCAGCACCCCGCGCACCTGCAGGCCGGTCGGCGTGACCACCTTGCCGCCGACCGCGAGCTGCCGGGTGCCGGCCACGTCATGGGTGAGTACCAGCGCGCCGGACGCGGTCCTGGTGGGCGTGCCGGGCACCAGTTCCACCCAGGCGGGGTCGGTCCGCTCGTCGAGGAGCGAGGTCGCACCGGTGTCCGGGTCCACCGCGAGGGTGCGCAGCGTGCGCTGGTCCCGGGACTGCACGCCGATGAGCGGGCCGTGCGCGTCCCAGCCGACGGTGGCCAGGTACTCGTACGCCGCGCGGTCCCACGCCACCTCCGTACGGCTGCCGTCCAGGCCGTACACCCACAGGCGCGTGTCCGCGTTGGCCGTGCCCGCCTGCGGGTACCGGATCGCGCGCGGCGGCCGGTCCGGGTGTGCCGGGTCGCTGATCCAGCGCCGCTGGACCGGCGTGGTGTCCACCCGCGCGACGAGCAGCCGCGCGCCGTCCGGCGACCACCAGTGGCCGCGCAGCCGGCCCATGGACTCCGCCGCGGTGTAGTCGGCGAGGCCGTAACTGATCTCCGGGCCCTCGGCGGCGGCCAGTTGCCGGTCCCGGCAGGCCGCACCGGCCACCGCGTCCGGTACGTCCACGACGTGCAGCGAGCGCCCCGTCACGTAGGCGATGTGCCGGCCGTCGGGGGAGGGACGCGGGTCGACGACGGGTCCCGCTGCCGGTACGGGGAAGGGCTCCCCACCGTCCGTCCGCACCGCCCAGAGCGCGCCGCCCAGCGCGAAGACCGCGAGGCGCGCCGCGCGGTCGGTCGCGTACGCCACCACACCGGCGGAGCGCTCCCGGGCCCGCTCCCGCAGCAGCCGTTCCTCCTCCGGTACCGCGTCCCCGCCGCCCACCAGCGCCGTCGGGTCGGCGAGCAGCCGCTCGGCGCCGTCCGCCAGCAGCCAGAGCCGGCCGATCGGGTCCCGGCCGCCCCCGGTACGGGTGAACAGCACGCGCTGACCATCGGGGGAGAGGGTGAAGTTCCGCGGCACGCCCAGCGAAAAGCGGCGGGTCCGGGCGAATTGGCGGGGGAAGTCGGCGCTGCCGGAAGTGTGTGTGGAGTCCATGGAGGAGTCTTATCGGCTGCGCGGCGGTCTGGGACAGTGAGTACTCCCGCTGTGAATCGATTCATAGTGCACGGGATTCCGTCGAGTGGCGCTCCACCTCAATTCTGTCCGATCCGTTGACCCCGTACCTGCCCGTCTCTACCTTGTGCAGCAAGCGCTTTCCTTGAACGATTCAACGCTTGTGCGGAGGACGGACTGTGCGTGCCAGTGGGAGAGTTGACCGGCGCGGCCTGCTCAAGATCACGGGTGGCTCGGTGGCCGCCCTGGGTCTGACGGCGGCCGGCTGCGGCACCGGCGGGGGATCGGCGGACGGTACCGTCACGATCCGGTACGCGTGGTGGGGCGCCGACGACCGGGCCAAGCGGATCAACAAGAGCATCGAGCTCTTCGAGAAGAAGCACCCCAAGATCAAGGTCAAGACGGACTTCCAGGACTACGTGGCCTTCTGGGAGAAGTTCCAGACCCAGGCCGCGGGCGGCAATCCGCCGGACGTGTTCCAGTGCGCCATCGCCTTCCTGCGGAAGTACGACAAGCGGGGCGTGCTGCTGGACCTCAAGCAGCAGGTCGACGCGGGCAACCTGAAGATGACGGGCTTCCGGTCGGGCCTGGAGAAGGTCGGCGAGGTCGACGGCAAGCTGCTCGGCGTGCCGGTCGGCTCCAACACGATGTCCCTCGTCATCGACGAGAAGGTCTTCGAGAAGGCCGGCGTCACCCCGAAGCAGGGCTGGACGTGGGACCAGTACTTCGCCGCGCTGAAGAAGATCCGCGACACCCAGCACCGTGCCGGTGACAGCGGCTACTTCGGCGTCATGTACCTCTACGACCTCTACCTCCGGCAGCAGGGCAAGGCGTTCTTCACCGAGAAGGGCCTCGGCTTCGACGAGGCCGACCTGCGGGAATGGTGGGCGGACGGCTACGCCGCTGTGCGGTCGGGGTTGGTCGCCGACCCCAAGAAGGTCGTGCAGATCGCGCCCAAGTCGGCGGTCTCCGACGGCATGGCGGCGTCGGAGTTCACCTGGGACAACTTCTCCGTCCGCTACGACTCGGAGGGCGACAGCACGTACGGGCTCGCGCCGGTGCCGACCACCGACGGCGAGAAGACCGGGCAGTACCTCTCCTCCCTGATGCTCAGCGCATCGGCCCGCACCAAGTACCCGCAGCAGGTGGCCCAGTTCATCGACTTCATGGTGCACGACCCCGAGGTCGGCAAGATCATGGGGTACGACCGCGGCATCCTCGCGACCGAGGCGCAGTACAAGGCGTTCCGGCCGAGCGACCCGGTGAACAAGGCCATCGCCGCGTACGAGGAGAAGACCGCGGCGGCCGGGGTCTTCGGCCCTGTCACTCCGCACCCGGCGGGCGCCGACACCGTCGAGGCGGCGTTCCTGCGGATCGGCACGGACCTGGGCGTGGGGAAGACGAAGACCGCCGACGCGGTGCGGCAGTTCTTCTCCGAGGCGAAGTCCGCCCTGGCCGGCTGAGGGGAACGCGCAGTGACGCTCGTCAAGGCCCCGCCCGGCCGCGTCCGCACGCGACGCGCCGTCACCCCCGTCGCCGTACGGCGACGCGACCGCCGCGACAATCTCGCGGGCTATCTCTTCATGTCCCCGTGGATCGCCGGGTTCCTGCTGCTCACCGCGGGCCCGATGATCGCCTCCCTCTACTTCGCCTTCACCGACTACAACCTCTTCAACATCCCCACGTGGATCGGCCTGGACAACTTCACCAAGATGTTCGCCGACCCGCGGTGGCAAAAGTCGGTCGAGGTCACCGCCAAGTACGTCGTCATCGGCACGCCGCTGAAGCTGCTGCTCGCGCTGGGCGTGGCCCTGCTGCTCGCCCGGAACGGGCGCGGCCAGGGCTTCTACCGGGCCGCCTTCTACGCCCCCTCGCTCATCGGCGCGAGCGTCACCGTCGGCTTCGTCTGGCGCGCGCTCTTCTCGGACGACGCGATCGTCGACCGCGCGCAGTCGTTCTTCGGTCTTCACGTGGGCGGCTGGGTCGGCGACCCGGAGTGGGTGCTCTACAGTCTGGCGGCGCTCACCGTGTGGCAGTTCGGCGCGCCCATGGTCATCTTCCTGGCCGGGCTCAAGCAGGTGCCGCGCGAGCTGTACGAGGCGGCGGCGGTGGACGGCGCGGGCCCGCTGCGGCGGTTCTGGAACATCACCCTGCCGATGATCTCCCCGGTGCTGTTCTTCAACGTCCTGCTGGAGACCATCCACGCCTTCCAGATCTTCGGCTCGGCGTACGTGGTCTCCAACGCCACCTGCGGCCCTGCCGATTCGACCCTTGTCTACACCTGTTACCTGTACCAGAAGGGCTTCAAGGAGGCGCAGATGGGATTCGCTTCCGCGATGGCCTGGATGCTGCTGCTCGCCGTGGCACTGGTGACGGCGGTGCTGTTCTGGTCCCAGAAACGGTGGGTCCACTACGAGGAGGCAGCCCGGTGAGCGCCATCGGTTCGTCCCGCCGGCGCGCCGGCGTCGCCTGGCACCTCGGTGCCCTGGCCGTCCTCGCGGTCGTCCTCTACCCGGTGGTGTGGGTCATCGGGGCCGCGTTCAAGCCCAGCGGCGAGATCGTCGGCAGTCTGGAGCTGTTCCCGGTCCGCCCCGTCCTGGACAACTTCCGCGGGCTGGCCGACGGGATCGCCGACATCCCGATCGCCACGTTCTTCGGCAACTCGCTCTTCTACGCGCTGGGTTCCGTGGTCGGTGTGCTCTTCTCGGCCTCGCTGACGGCGTACGCGTTCGCCAAGATCAGGTTCGCCGGGCGGAAGCTGATGTTCACGCTGATGATCGGCACGCTGCTGCTGCCGTACCACGTGCTGCTGATCCCGCAGTACGTGATGTTCCAGAAGCTGGAACTGATCAACACCTATGTGCCGCTGCTCATCGGGAAGTTCCTGGCCACCGAGGCGTTCTTCGTCTTCCTGATGGTGCAGTTCATGCGCAACCTGCCGCGCGAGCTGGACGAGGCGGCCCGCCTCGACGGCTGCGGGCATCTGCGGATCTACTGGTCCGTCGTGCTGCCGCTGTGCCGCCCGGCCCTCATCACCAGCGCGATCTTCACCTTCATCAACGCCTGGAACGACTTCATGGGCCCGCTGATCTACCTCAACGAGCCGGGCAAGTACACCGTCTCGCTCGGGATGATGATGTTCCGGGACCAGGAGGGCGTCGCCAACTACGGCGGCATGATCGCGATGGCGTTGGTGGCGCTGCTGCCCGTGCTGGCCTTCTTCCTCGCCTTCCAGCGGTACTTGATCGACGGCATGGCCACGTCCGGACTGAAGGGCTGACCATGACGGAGTCCCGGCTCCGGGAGCGGTTCGGGCTCTTCGCCGAGGCGCTGTTGACCGGGGTGTGGATCGCGATGGCCGCGCTGCCGCTGGTCACCTACCCGGCGGCGTTCGCGGCGGGCGCCCGCCATCTGCGGCGGCACCTGAGCCATCAGCCGTCCGGCTTCCGGCTGTTCGCCGCCGATGTGCGAGCGGCTGCCCGCAGGGGGTGGCTCGTCGGCGCCGGCGGCTGGGTGGCCTGCTGGCTGATCTGGCTGGACGTGTCGGCGGTACGCAGCGGACTGCCCGGCGGGCCGCTGGCGGGCGCGGCCGGTGCCCTCGCGCTGTGCGGGTCCGCCGTGGCGGGGCTGCGGGCGGCCGCGCTCTGGGAGCCCGGCGCGTCCTGGCGGGCGCTGCTGGCCGCCGCGGGGCGCCGTACAGTCCTGGACCCCGCCGGCTCGTTCCTGCTGGTGGGCGGGGTGGCCGTGGTGGCCGTCTCCGCCTGGTTCAGCCCGCCGCTGGCCATCCCGGTACTCGGCGCCCTCGCCGCGGCGGCGCTCGCCGTGGAGGAACGGTACGGGCGGCGCAGGGCCGCGGCGGGCCACCCCACGACTTCTCTCGACTAGCGAACGGAAAGGAACAACGATGTCTCCGATCCCCCGCAGAGCAATCCTGAAGGCGGCCGCCGTCGCCGGCGCCGCCGCCCAGTTCAGCCGGGCGCTCGGCAGTGCCACGGCGCACGCCGCCGGTCCGTCCCGCAAGCAGGCCGCCGGCGGCCCCGTGGAGCTGACCTGGCTGGAGGACGGCGGGCTCGGCGCGGCGCCGGGCTCGACGCTCGGCGTGCCGTGGCCGAAGGGCGCGTACGACAAGGATCAGACGTTCGCGCTGACGGACGACGGGGGCAAGAGCCTGCCCGTCCAGACCTGGCCGCTCGCGTACTGGCCGGACGGCTCCCTGAAGTGGACCGCGCACGCCATCGGGCCGCAGGCGGACGCCAAGAAGTACACGCTGAAGGCCGGTACCCCCGCATCGCCCGCCAAGAAGGTCACCGTCGACCGCAAGGGCGGCACCGTCGACGTCGATACCGGCGTCATCACCGCCCGGATCGGCACGAGCGGCGACACGCTCGTGAAGTCCGTCCGCAGGGGCGCCACCGAGATCGCGAAGGACGGCCGCCTCGTGCTGCTGCGCCAGGGCGAGATCGAGGACGGCGACCAGGGCACCGAGAAGTACGAGCGCTTCGAGAGCGCCATCGGCGAGGTGGAGGTCGAGCAGGACGGCCCGGTCCGCGCGGTCGTCCGCATCGACGGCAAGCACCGCCGCGGCAGCCGCTCCTGGCTGCCGTTCTCCGTCCGCCTCTACTTCTACGCGGGCGCCGAGTCCTTCCGCATGGTCCACACGATCACGTACGACGGGAAGCAGGAGCCCGGCGAGGCGAGCGGGGACTTCATCCGCGGGCTCGGCGTGCGCTTCACCGTGCCGATGCGCGACGAGAGCTACGACCGCCACATCCGCATCGGCGGCGACGGCACCGGCCTGCTGCGCGAGGCGGTCAAGGGCATCACCGGGCTGCGCCGCGACCCGGGCGCCGCCGTGCAGGCCGCCCAGTTCGAGGGGAAGAAGCTGCCCGACCCGGCCACCTGGGACCAGCGGGTGACCAGCCGGCTGCACCTCATCCCCGAGTGGGGCGACTACACCCTCGCCCAGCTCTCCGCCGACGGCTTCACCCTGCGCAAGCGCACCAAGAAGGGCCACGGCTGGATCGCGGCCGGCGGCGGACACCGTGCCTCGGGCTTCGGCTATGTGGGCGGCGCGAGCGGCGGACTCGCCTTCGGGCTGCGTGACTTCTGGGAGAAGCACCCGGCCGGACTCGACATCCGCGGGGCGCAGACGGAGGAGGCCGAGGTCACCCTCTGGCTCTGGTCTCCCGAGGCCCCGCCCATGGACCTGCGCTTCTACCACGACGGCATGGGCCAGGACACCTACGCCGAGCAGCTCGAAGGGCTCAACATCACCTACGAGGACTACGAGCCCGGGTTCGGTACCCCGTACGGCATCGCCCGCACCAGCGAACTCCTCTTCTGGGCGCACGACACCACCCCGGCGGCCGACGCGCTCGCGCGACAGGTCGAAGCCGTCCGCACTCTGCCCCAACTCGCCGCGCCCCCGCGTCAGTTCCTCACCGCCGGCGTCTTCGGCCCCGGCCTCTACTCCGAGCCCGACCGCTCCACCCCGGCCAAGGCGAAGATCGAGGACCACCTCGACTTCCTCTTCACCTACTACAAGGACCAGGTGGAGCAGCGGCGCTGGTACGGCTTCTGGGACTACGGCGACGTGATGCACTCCTACGACACGGCCCGCCACCAGTGGCGCTACGACGTCGGCGGCTACGCCTGGGACAACTCCGAGCTCTCGCCGGACCTCTGGCTCTGGTACGCCTATCTGCGCTCCGGGCGCGCCGACATCTTCCGCTTCGCCGAGGCCATGACCCGGCACACCGGCGAGGTCGACGTCTACCACCTCGGCAAATGGGCGGGCCTGGGCACCCGGCACGGCGTCCAGCACTACGCCGACAGCGCCAAACAACAGCGCATCGCCAACACCACCTACCGCCGCTTCTACTACTTCCTCACCGCCGACGAACGGGTCGGCGACCTGATGCACGCCAACGTCGACTCCGACGAGACGTTCCTCGTCCTCGACCCCCAGCGCAAGGTCCGCCCCGACCCCGACTACAAGCCCGACCGGCACGCCCTCTCCATCGGCTTCGGCACCGACTGGTCCGGGCTGGTCTCGGCGTGGCTGACCGAGTGGGAGCGCCGCGGCCCCAAGTGGGAGAAGGCCAAGGCGCGGGTGCTGTCCACCATGGAGACCATCGCGGCCCAGCCGAACGGCTTCGTGCAGGGCAGCGGCCTGTACGACCTGGACACCGGGAAGTTCGCCGTCACCGAGAAGCCGGCTGTCAGCGTCTCCCACCTCTCCGCCGTCTTCGGCCTCAACGAGCTGTGCGCCGAGCTGATCGACCTGGTCGACAACGAGAAGTTCGAGGAGGCGTACCTCGACTACTGCCGCTACTTCAACGCCACCAAGGCGGAGCAGAAGGCACGCTACGGCGCGGACTTCGGCAGCCTGATCCTCTTCCAGGGCCACTCCCGGCTCGACGCGTACGCCGCTCACCGCACGGAGGACAAGAAGCTCGCCCAGCGCGCGTGGGACAAGTTCCTCCGCTCCGACGGCTACACGGAGAGCGCGCCCTGGAAGACGGAGAAGGTGTCCGGGCCGACCGCGCTCGTCCCCGGCAGCGAGGCACCCTGGGTGTCCACCAACGACACCGCGCTCTACGGGCTCGCGGCCATCGAGAACCTGGCGCTGCTGGGGGAGCCCCGATGAGACGCACAGCGCTGTGCGCCCTGGTGGCGGCCCTCGCCGTCGGCGGCCTGACCGCCGCTCCGGCGCGGGCCGCCGCGCCCCACGGCCCGTGCACGGCCGGGGCCACCGGGATCGGCTGCCACTTCGACGTGGCCCCGGGGACGTACGACGTGTCGGTGGTGCTCGGCGGAGCGACGGCGGCGCGTACCTCCGTCACCGCCGAGACCCGCCGCGCGATGCTGCCCGAGACGGCCACCACGGCCGGCCGTACGGTCCGCCGGTCCTTCACCGTCGACGTCCGCACGCCCGAGGGCGAGCCGACCGGCGCCACCGGTACTCCCGGCCTCGACCTCACCTTCGGTGGTGCGGCGCCGGCCCTCTCCGGCATCCGCGTCACCCCGGCCCCGGCCCGCTCCGTACGCAAGATCCTGCTGGTCGGCGACTCGACCGTCTGCGATCAGCCGGGCGCGCCGTACGCCGGGTGGGGGCAGCAGCTGCCGCAGCACCTGCGCCGGGGCGCCGCCGTCGCCAACCACGCCGACTCCGGCGAGAGCACCGTCTCCTTTCTGGCCGATCCCCGGCTCTTCGACACGGTCGAGGCCCGCATCCACCGCGGCGACCTCGTCCTCGTGCAGCTCGCCCACAACGACAAGCAAACCGACGAGGCCACCTATCGGGCCAACCTCACCACGATGGTCGACCGCATCCGCGCCCGCGGCGGCCGCCCCGTCCTGGTGACCCCGATCGTGCGCCGCTGGTTCAACGCCGACGGCACGCTGAACAACCCCACCGCCCTGCTGGTCAACGGCCTCGGCGTGGACCACCCCGCGGTGACCCGGGAGGTCGCCGCCGCGCGTGACGTACCGCTGATCGATCTCACCGCGCGGACCAAACAGCTCGTCGAGTCGCTGGGCACGGAGGGCTCCAAGGCGCTGTACCTGACCAACGAGGCGCGCGACAACACCCACACCTCCGAGCACGGCGCGCGGGTCTACGCCGAACTGGTCCGCGACGCGCTGCGCACACAACACCT
Organism: Streptomyces ochraceiscleroticus; assembly: GCF_000720485.1. Classification (GTDB taxonomy): domain Bacteria; phylum Actinomycetota; class Actinomycetes; order Streptomycetales; family Streptomycetaceae; genus Streptomyces; species Streptomyces ochraceiscleroticus. The sequence continues at coordinate 30,228 of NZ_JOAX01000005.1, forward strand.
GCTGCCCGAGCGGGACCTGCGGTGACCGCGCCGCGCCCCGGACCCCGGAAGGACGCCATGTCACACAGCGCACGCCCGGCCCGCTTCACCCTCGACCCCGCCTTCACCGTCGGGGAGGCCGGCCCGCGGCTCTTCGGCGCCTTCGTCGAGCACCTCGGCCGCTGCGTCTACACCGGTATCCACGAGCCGGACCACCCCGCCGCCGACGAGGCCGGGCTCCGTACCGACGTACTGGCCCTGATCCGCGAACTCGGCGTCACCACGATCCGCTACCCCGGCGGCAACTTCGTCTCCGGCTACAAATGGGAGGACTCGGTCGGCCCCGTCGAGCGGCGGCCCCGCCGCCTGGACCTCGCCTGGCGGTCGACGGAGACCAACCGCTTCGGCCTCTCCGAGTACCTCGCCTTCCTGAAGAAGCTGGGCCCGCAGGCCGAGCCCATGATGGCGCTCAACCTCGGCACCCGGGGCGTGGCCGAGGCACTGGAGCTCCAGGAGTACGCCAACCACCCGGCCGGCACCGAGCTGTCCGAGCGCCGCATCGCGCACGGCGACAAGGACCCGTACGGCATCCGCCTGTGGTGCCTGGGCAACGAGCTGGACGGGCCCTGGCAGACCGGCCACAAGACGGCCGGGGAGTACGCCCGGCTCGCCGCCGAGACAGCCCGCGCCATGCGGCAGGCCGACCCCTCCGTGGAGCTGGTCGCCTGCGGCTCCTCCAGCCGGTCCATGCCCACTTTCGCCGAGTGGGAGGCGACCGTGCTCGCCGAGACCTACGACCTGGTGGATCACATCTCGTTGCACGCCTACTACGAAGAACTGGACGGGGACCGGGATTCGTTCCTCGCCTCGGCCGTCGACATGGAGTCCTTCATCGAGGACACCGTGGCGACCTGCGACCACATCGGCGCGCGCCTGAAATCCAAGAAGCGGATCACCCTCTCCTTCGACGAGTGGAACGTCTGGTACATGTCCCGGGCGCAGCGGGAGGCCGCCACCGCGGACCCGGCGGACTGGCCCGAGGCGCCGCGGCTGCTGGAGGACAACTACAGCGTCACCGACGCCGTCGTCCTCGGCTCGCTGCTGATCGCCCTGCTGCGCCACGCCGACCGGGTGGCCGTCGCCTGCCTCGCCCAGCTGGTCAACGTGATCGCGCCGATCCTGACCGAGCCGGGCGGCCCGGCCTGGCGGCAGACCACGTTCCACCCGTTCGCGCAGACCTCGCGGTACGGCCGGGGCCAGGTCCTGGACGTACGGGTGGACTCGCCCACGTACGCGACGGCGAAGTACGGCGAGGTGCCGCTGCTGCATGCCACCGCCGTGCGCGACCCGGAGTCCGGCGCGGTCACCGTCTTCGCGGTCAACCGGAGCCAGGACGCCGCGCTGCCCCTGGAGGTGGCGCTGCACGGGCTGGAGGTGACACAGGTCGCCGGGCACAGTGCGCTGGCCGACGCGGACCCGGAGGCCCGCAACACCCTCGCCGCGCCGGAGCGGGTCGTGCCGCACGAGGTGAGCGGGACGACGCTCCAGGGCGGCACACTCCGCGCCACCCTGGAGCCGCTGTCGTGGAACGTCATCCGGCTGGCCTGACGGTCCGGCGCATGTGCTTACGGAGTGGAGATCCGCGGCCGGGGCGGGGTGCCCATCCCGCTGCCCACGTAGAAGCCGGTGTGCGGCGGTTGGTTGTAGCCGGAGTTCTGCCAGGCCAGACCGGTGCGGTACATGGTGTCGTGCAGCAGTGTGGTGATCTTCGTGCCGGTCTCGTGGGGTGTGGAGTAGATCCGCAGGTTACGGTTGTCGGAGGTGCGCCAGACGACCTCCTCGCGCCAGTCGCCGAGGATGTCACCGGACAGCACCGGGGTCGCCTTGGTGCCGTTGTTGGAGGCCACCGACGCGCCCGTCAGCAGGCGGGTGTCGCCGGACGTGCCGTACTTGTCGATGCGTGTGCCGTCGAGGAGTTCGCGAGTGGTGTCACCGTCCCACCAGCTCAGGAAGTTGGCCGAGGACGGCTCACGGCCCTTGGCGGCACCCGCCTCGTCGCGCACCTGGGTATCGGAGGCCGACCACATCTCGGCGCCGGCGTTGCCGGACCAGACGTCACCGGCCACGCCGCGCCCGTTGTCGCAGCAGGCGGCGAGCTTCCAGCGGACCGCGCCGTTCTTCGGGTCGATGAACAGCTCGGCGGGCTGGCCGCTGGACTCGGAGACCTTGAAGTACTCCAGGCCCGGCGTGCCCGGGTCGAGGTCGGCGAGGTGCTGGGCGTCGCCGTGCCCGGTCTTCGTGGTCCACAGCCCGGAGCCGTTGTCGTCCACGGCCATCGAGCCATACAGCACCTCGTCTTTGCCGTCGCCGTCCACGTCGCCCACGGAGAGGCTGTGCGAGCCCTGGCCGTCGTAGCCCTTGCCCTTGTTGGTGGAGGAGTCGGTGTCGAAGGTCCAGCGGCGGGTGAAGGCGCCGTTTCGCCAGTCCCACGCCGCTATCACACTGCGGGTGTAGTAGCCGCGTGCCATGATCAGCGAGGGCCGGGAGCCGTCCAGATACGCGGTTCCGGCGAGGAAGCGGTCCACACGGTTGCCGTAACTGTCGCCCCAGGACGCGACGTTGCCGCGCGCGGGCACGTAGTCGGTGGTGCCCATCGCGGCGCCCGTGCGGCCGTTGAACATGGTCAGGTACTCGGGCCCGGACAGCACGTAACCACTGCCGTTGCGATGGTCGGCGGACGCGCTGCCGATCACCTTCCCCTGTCCGTCGACCGTGCCGTCAGCGGTCTTCATGGCGACCTCGGCCTTGCCGTCGCCGTCGTAGTCGTACACCTGGAACTGGGTGTAGTGGGCGCCCGAGCGGATGTTGCGGCCGAGGTCGATGCGCCACAGCCGGGTGCCGTCGAGCCGGATGCCGTCGACGATCGTGTTGCCGGTGTAGCCCGACTGGGAGTTGTCCTTGGCGTTCGTCGGCTGCCACTTCAGGACGAAGTCCAGCGCGCCGTCGCCGTCGAGGTCGCCCACCGAGGCGTCGTTGGCCTCGTAGGTGTACGCCACGCCGTCCGGAGTGGTGCCGCCCGCCGGGGGAGTGATCGGCACGTCCTTGTACCCGGCGCGGAACTGTACGGCGTGCACGGAGTCGCCCTGTTCCGTGCCGTTGACGACCGCGCGGACGGTGTAGTCGGCCTGCTCGGGAGCGCCGGAGTGGAAGTAGTTCGTGGAGTCGGTGATCGGGGCGGAGTTGACCTTGGTGCCGGACCGGTAGACGTTGAAGGAGACGCTGTCCGGGTCGGTGCCGAGCCACCGCCAGGTGATCAGGTTGCCGCCGCTGGTGTGGACGCTGACCACCCCGCGGTCCAGCTTCTCCGCCTGGCGGGCGGTGGCGGCGGACGAGGTGCCCGGCAGCACGGCGAGCGCTGTCGCGGCGAGCGCGCCGGTGACGAGGGCGGTGACCAGGGTGCGGCGGCGTCTGCGCCGGTGGCCGGTGGTGCGGGGTGTCTCGGGGTGCGTCACGATGCCTCCTGCGGTGCGGGGGTGGTCCGTTGCACCGAAGTGGGAGCCGGGCCCCGGAGGGTTGCCGCCCGCTTGCCAGGTAATGACGGCCCCCTTAGCCTGTGTTCGCCCTGCCGGGTGATGGCCGAAATCTCGAACGCGACGGAGGGGTGAGTGAACGGGACCGTGCAACCGACGGTGGCCGGGCGCGCCGACGCCGCGGCCGAGTTCCATGCGTTCTTCGAACGCCATCATGCCGAACTGGCCCGATTGGCGAGGCTGTTGACCGGAGAAGCGGAGGGAGCGGACGACCTGGCGGCGGACGCGCTGGTCGCGCTCTGGCGCCGCTGGGACCGGGTCCGGGCGGCCGACCACCCCGCCGCGTACGCCCGGGGCGTCGTGGCCAACCTGGCCCGCAGCCACATCCGCAGCGCGATCCGCGAGCGCCGCCGCATCACCCTGTTCTGGGCCCAGTGCTCCGACCACGCCGAAGCGCCGGACGTACCCGCCGTGGTCGACGTCCAACAGGCGCTGCGAACCCTGCCGTTCCGCAAGCGGGCCTGTGTGGTGCTGCGGCACGCCTTCGACCTGTCCGAGCGGGAGACCGCGCTCGCCCTCGGCATCTCGGTCGGTACGGTGAAGAGCCAGACCTCCAAGGGGATGGCCCAGCTGGAACGGCTGCTGGGCCCTCGTACCACTACGGAACTGATCGGCGGGCGTACGTGAGCGACGATCTGCGCCGGCGGCTGCGGGAGGCCGCCGCGGCGCACCGGCCGGACCGGGAGCGGATGATCGCCCGGGTCGAGCGCGGCATGACGGCGGCCGGGCAGCCGGTCCCGCGGCGCCCCGGCCGGGCGGCGCCGTGGCTGCGCGTCGCGGGCGCCACCGCGGCCGTCGCTGCGGTCCTGGCGGCCGGCGGGTACGGGGCGTCGGCGGTACTGCACGGCCGGGACCGCCCGGTCGGCGCCGCCCCGCCCGCACACAGCGCTCCGCCGAGTGGCCCGCGTACTGAGGACGGCCCGCTCTGGAGCGACGGCTCGGTCGACCCGCACAGCAACGACTTCTGGGCACAGAGCAACGTGACCCTCAAGAACGCGGAGCCGCTGACCTCGCTCACCGTGGAACTGCGGATCGCGCGCACCGGCGGAGTGGCGTCGACCGGCGCCTGGCGCACGCTCCCCGAGGGCGACTTCACCTTCCGTGCGGACACCGAGGACGGCTTCCTCGTGTACCGCTGGCGGCTGAAGCCCGGTCGTACGGTGCCCGCGGGCACGCATGTCTTCGCGGGGCAGTACGACCACGCCCGCGGCGGCCGGGACGCCGGGGCCGACACCTACGCGGCAACCGCGCGGTTCGGCAGCCAACGGGCTGCAGTACGCGGTGACTTCGCGCCGCACAATGCGGCTGAAGAAAAAACTTCCTGAGTCCCGGCAACCCCTCCCGTACCCGGTGGCGACCAGACGGCGCAGAGTCTCACCCCCACCGAAGGACGGGACATGACAACAGCAGAACAGCGGTCCGCCGGCCGCCACCGCAGGTCGCTCAACCGTCGCCGGGCGGTTCTCGGCGGTGTCGCCGCGGCCGGGCTGACCGGCGCCGCCCTCCTCGCGACCTCGCTCACGGGCACGGCGAGCGCCGCCGCCGGCTGGCCGACCCCCGGCGGCAGCCAGGCGGTCTCCAAGACCATTGAGGTCTCCGGTACGTACGACGGCGGCCTCAAGCGCTTCTACGGCAGCGGCGACCTGGGCGGCGACGGCCAGGAGGAGGGGCAGGACCCGATCTTCAAGCTGAAGGACGGCGCCGTGCTCAAGAACGTCGTCATCGGCTCGCCGGCCGCCGACGGCGTGCACTGCTCGGGCACCTGCACGCTGCAGAACGTGTGGTGGGAGGATGTCGGCGAGGACGCCGCCACCTTCAAGGGCACCTCCTCCGGCGCGACGTACACCGTCACCGGCGGCGGCGCGAGGAAGGCCGACGACAAGGTCTTCCAGTTCAACGGCGCGGGCAAGCTCAACATCAGCGGCTTCCAGGTCTCCGACTTCGGCAAGCTCGTGCGCAGTTGCGGCAACTGCTCGACCCAGTACAAGCGCACCATCAGCGTCAACGACGTGGATGTGACCGCGCCCGGCAAGTCCCTGGTCGGCATCAACACCAACTACGGGGACACCGCGACGCTGAAGAGCGTCCGCATCCACGGCGACAGCAGCAAGAAGATCAAGCCGTGCGTGCGCTACACGGGCAATGACAACGGTGACGAGCCGGTCGAGACGGGCAGTGGCCCGGACGGCACGTACTGCCGCTACTCGGCGTCCGACATCTCGTACAACTAACCGGCTCACAACGCCGGTTGACGCCTGTTGGTCATGTGGCGGCCGCTTTCTTCGCCGTTCTCGTGTCAGAAGCGTTGACGAACCCCTTGGGGGGCTCTAGCTTCATCGCGTCGTACTTCATACGTCGTATATGAGACGTGATGCGCGAGATACGAGAACTGAGAGCGGCCGCCATGACTTTCGCCCCCGCCCCGATCCCTTCCCGCACGCAGTACGTGCTCGAAGCGGTCAAACACCGCATCCTCACCGGGCAGTTGAGACCCGGCCAGTCGCTGGTCGAGACCGAGCTCGCCGCCCAGTACGGGGTGTCCAAGACGCCCGTGCGCGAGGCCCTGAAGACCCTCGCCGGCACCGGACTCGTGGTCATGAGCCAGTACAAGGGCGTCACCGTGCGGATGGTCGACGCGGCCATGGCGCGAGAGGTCTACGACGTGCGGCTGCTGCTGGAGCCGGAGGCGGTCCGCCGCACCGTGCGCGGCGGCGCCTCCGTCGAGGACGCCCGGACGGCGCTGACCCGGGCCGCCGAGGCCGCCGACCCGGCCGACCGGTCGCTCGCCAACCGAGACTTCCACCGCGCGCTGTACCTGCCGTGCGGCAACCCGCTGCTGTCCCGGATGCTCGACGAAGTCCGCGACCAGGCAGCCCTCGTCTCGACCGTCGCCTGGGCGGCCGTGCCGTCCTGGCAGCGCGAGGCCGCCGAGCACGAGGAGATCCTCCGGCTGGTCACGGCCGGGGACGCCGACGGCGCGGCCCGCGCCGTGCACGACCACATCGCCTCGTTCGTCGCCCGGGCCTTCCCCGAGACGGACGAGGCCCCCGCCGGAGAGATCCGCACCGGAGAAGGAGCGCAGGCATGACAGCGGCCGCATACGAGACCCAGCGGGCGGCGCTCGCCGACGTCGTGGCCATCCCGGTGACCCCGTTCGCCGCGGACGGCTCCCTCGACACCGCGGCGCACCGCGTCCTGCTGCGCCGGCTGCTCGACGCCGGGGTGCGGACCCTGACCCCGAACGGCAACACCGGCGAGTACTACGCCCTCACGCCCGACGAGCGGCGCGCCGTCACCGAGCTGACGATCGAGGAGGCGGGGGAGCGGGCCGCGGTCCTCGTCGGCGTGGGCCACGACGTGCCGACCGCCGTCGCCTCCGCGTGCCACGCCCGCGAGCACGGCGCCCGGATGGTGATGGTGCATCAGCCCGTCCACCCCTACGTCTCGGCGGGCGGCTGGGTCGACTACCACCGGGCGATCGCCGAGGCCGTGCCCGAGCTGGGCGTCGTCCCGTACCTGCGCAACGCGGCGCTGAGCGGCGAACGGCTCGCCGAGCTCGCCGACGCCTGCCCCAACGTCATCGGCGTGAAGTACGCCGTCCCGGACGCGGCCCGCTTCGCTGCCTTCGCACGGGACGCCGGGCTGGACCGCTTCGTGTGGATCGCCGGCCTCGCCGAGCCGTACGCACCCTCGTACTTCTCGGCCGGCGCGACCGGCTTCACCTCCGGGCTCGTCAACGTCGCCCCGGCCGTCTCGCTGAACATGCTCGAAGCGCTCAGGGCCGGCGACTACCCGGCCGCCATGAAGGTCTGGGAGCAGATCCGCCGCTTCGAGGAGCTGCGCGGCGCGAACGGCTCCGCCGACAACGTCACCGTGGTCAAGGAGGCGCTGGCCTCACTCGGCCTCTGCCGCCGCGACGTCCGCCCACCGAGCAGGCCGCTGACCGGGGAGGCGCGCGCGGAAGTCGCCGCCATAGCCGCCGGGTGGCCGGTATGAGACGCCCGGAGGAGTACCGAAGCCACCAGTGGTACGGCACGGACGGACTGCGCTCCTTCAGCCACCGCGCCCGCACCCGGCAGCTCGGCTATCTGCCCGAGGAACACCTCGGCAAGCCGGTCATCGCGATCCTCAACACCTGGTCCGACATCAACCCCTGCCACTCCCACCTGCGCGACCGCGCCCAGGCCGTCAAGCGCGGCGTGTGGCAGGCCGGCGGCTTCCCGCTCGAATTCCCCGTCGCCACGCTCAGCGAGACCTTCCAGAAGCCGACGCCGATGCTCTACCGCAACATGCTGGCGATGGAGACCGAGGAGCTGCTGCGCTCGTACCCGGTGGACGGCGCGGTACTGCTCGGCGGCTGCGACAAGTCCACGCCCGCGCTGCTGATGGGCGCCGCCAGCGCCGATCTGCCCGCCGTCTTCGTGCCCGCCGGGCCGATGCTGCCGGGCCACTGGCGCGGCGAGATCCTCGGTTCCGGCACCGACATGTGGAAGTACTGGGACGACAAGCGCGCGGGCCTCATCGGCGACTGCGAGCTGGCCGAGCTGGAGAGCGGGCTGGCCCGTTCGCCGGGGCACTGCATGACCATGGGGACGGCGTCCACGCTGACGGCCGCCGCCGAGGCGCTGGGCGTGACGGTGCCGGGCGCATCGAGCATCCCCGCCGTCGACTCCGGGCACGACCGGATGGCCGCGGCCTCCGGGTTACGGATCGTCGACCTCGTACGCCGGGACGTACGGCTGTCGCACCTGCTGACGGCCGAGGCGTTCGAGGACGCCGTCACCACCGTCCTCGGGCTCGGCGGCTCCACCAACGCGGTGATCCATCTGATCGCGATGGCCGGGCGCGCCGGCGTACGGCTGACCCTGGAGGACTTCGACCGGATCGCCCGCACGGTGCCGGTGCTCGCCAACGTCCGCCCCGGCGGTGGCCCGTACCTCATGGAGGACTTCCACTTCGCCGGCGGCCTGCCCGGCTTCCTCTCCCGGATCACCGACCTGCTCCACCTGGACCGGCCCACCGTCAACGGGCGGTTCGGCGATCAGATCGAGCACGCCGCCGTGCACAACGACGATGTGATCCGCACCCGGGACAACCCGGTCGCGAAGGAGGGCGGAGTGGCCGTCCTGCGCGGCAACCTCTGCCCCGACGGCGCAGTCATCAAGCACATCGCCGCCGAGCCGCACCTCCTGAAGCACACCGGACCCGCGGTCGTCTTCGACGACTACCGGACGATGCAGCGGAGCATCAACGACCCGGCGCTCGGCATCACCGCAGACCATGTGCTCGTGCTGCGCAACGCCGGACCCAAGGGCGGCCCGGGCATGCCCGAGTACGGCATGCTGCCGATCCCCGACCACCTGCTCAAGCAGGGGGTCCGCGACATGGTGCGGATCTCCGACGCCCGGATGAGCGGTACCAGTTACGGCACGTGCGTGCTCCACGTCGCCCCCGAGTCCTACGTCGGCGGACCGCTCGCCCTGGTACGCACCGGCGACCCGATCACCCTCGACGTCGCGGCGCGCACGCTGCGGCTCGACGTACCCGAAGCGGAGCTGGCGCGCCGCCGCGCCGCCTGGACCCCGCCGCCCGAGCGGTACGAGCGCGGCTACGGCGCGCTCTACGCCGAGCAGATCACCCAGGCCGACACCGGCTGCGACTTCGCCTTCCTCGCGCGCCCCGGCAAGGTACCGGACCCCTACGCGGGCTGAGCCCCCCGCTCGCCCCCGCCGGATCCGCAGCGCACCGCCCGTACGGCAGGACGACCGTACGCCGGCCATCGAACGTTCCCGAGAACGGAGAAGAGTCATGGCCCAAGCCGCAGCCGTGGCCGAGTCACCGCCCAGAACCAGACCCCGCCGCGGCACCGGAGCGCACCCGCGCCGGCTGCCGTACCTGCTCATCGCGCCCGCCGGGCTGCTGATGCTGGGCTTCATCGCCTACCCCGTGCTCAGCGTCTTCTGGACCGCGCTGCAGCACGACAACCCCACCAAGCCCTGGCGGAACGGCTTCGCCGGGCTCGACAACTTCACCGAGATCTTCACCAGCGACCCGCAGTTCTGGGGCACGCTGACCTTCAGCCTCAAGTGGGTCGTCGTCGAGGTCGGACTGCAACTGCTCTTCGGGCTGGCCCTCGCGCTCATCGTCAACCAGACCTTCGCGGGCCGGGCGCTCGCCCGCGCGCTGGTCTTCTCGCCCTGGGCCGTCTCCGGCGTCCTCACTTCCGCGATCTGGGTACTGCTCTACAACTCCCAGACCGGCCTCAGCCGTTACCTCGCCGACGCGGGCATCGGGGAGTACGGCACGTCCTGGCTCTCGGACACCGCCACCGTCTTCCCCGCCGCGATCGTCGCCGACCTCTGGCGCGGGGTGCCCTTCTTCGCCATCCTCATCCTCGCCGACCTGCAGTCCGTCTCCAAGGATCTCTACGAGGCGGCCGAGGTGGACGGCGCGAGCCGGCTGCGGCAGTTCTTCCACATCACCCTGCCGCACCTGAAGGACGCGATCGTCCTCTCCACACTGCTGCGCGCGGTGTGGGAGTTCAACAACGTCGACCTGCTCTACACCCTGACCGGCGGCGGCCCCGCGGGCGAGACCACCACCCTGCCGCTCTACATCGCCAACACCTCCGTGGACGCGCACAACTTCGGCTACGCGTCCGCGCTGACCACCGTCGCGTTCGTCATCCTGCTCTGCTGCTCGATGGTCTATCTGCGGCTGAGCAAGTTCGGAGGGGGCGACAAGTGAGTACCACGCAGCCGATCGTCAAGCGCCGCCGTGCCTGGGACCAGGCCCCGCGCTGGCAGACCCACCTCCCGCTCGCGCTCTACCTCCTCTTCACGCTCGTCCCCTTCTACTGGATCCTGCTCTTCGCGCTCCGACCGGCCGGATCCACCTCGCTGGTGCCCTGGCCGATCACCTTCGAGCACTTCGCGAAGGTGTGGACCGAGCGCAGCTTCGCGACGTACTTCCAGAACAGTGTGCTCATTGCCGTGGCCACCCTGGTGCTCACCACGGTCGTCGCGCTGGCCGGCGGCTACGCGCTCGCCCGCTTCGACTTCCGCGCCAAGAAGGGCTTCATGCTGGGTCTGCTGTGCTCGCAGTTCGTGCCCGGGGCGCTGCTGCTGGTGCCGCTGTTCCAGATCTTCGCCCAGCTACAGATGATCAACTCGCTGGGCAGCGTCATCATCGCGGAGACCGTCTTCCAGCTACCGCTGTCGATGATCCTGATCAGCGGCTTCATCAGGAACGTGCCGTACTCCCTGGAGGAGGCCGCCTGGGTCGACGGCTGCGACCGCTTCCGGGCCTTCCGCACGGTCGTACTGCCACTGCTGCGCCCCGGCCTGGTCGCCGTCGGCTCGTTCGCCTTCGTGCACGCCTGGAACCACTTCCTCTTCGCGCTGATGTTCCTCAGCAACCAGGAGAAGCAGACCATCCCCGTCGGCCTGAACACCCTGATGGGCGCGGACAGCGTCGACCTCGGTGCGCTGGCCGCCGGCGGCGTCATCGCGGCCGTACCCGTGGTGATCGTCTTCGCGTACATCCAGAAGTGGCTGATCACCGGCTTCAGCGCGGGGGCGGTGAAGGGATGAGCCGCGCCGGTACGGAAGAACCGCTGCCGGTCGTCCTCGTGGGCGCACGCGGCCACGGCCACTGGCACCTGGCCAACATCCGCCGGCTGGCCGGGCAGGGGCGCGTCCGCCTCGCCGGCGTCTGCGACCTGACCCCGCTGACCGCCGATGAACTCGACGGACTCGGCCCCGTCGCGCAGTCGGACGACTTCGAGACCCTGCTCGCCGTCACCGACGCCCGCATCGCCGTGCTCTGTACGCCCATCCCCACCCACGCCGACCTCGCGCTGACCGCCGCCCGGCGCGGCGTCCACCTGCTCGTCGAGAAGCCGCCGGCGCCCTCCTATGCGGAGTACCGGCGCATGGCCGACGGCATCGCGGCGGCCGGCGTGGCCTGCAACATCGGCTTCCAGTCGCTCGGCTCGCACGCCCTCACCGCCGTCCGCGACTTGGTGCGCGAAGGCGTGATCGGCGAACCGGCGGGCATCGGCGCGGCCGGGGCCTGGGTGCGCGACGAGGCGTACTTCCGCCGCGCGCCCTGGGCCGGGCGCCGCAGGCTGCACGGCGCTGACGTGCTCGACGGCGTACTCACCAACCCGCTCGCGCACGCCGTCGCCACCGCCCTCGCGCTCGACGGCAGCACCGCCGCCGAGGACGTCGCGGACGTGCAGACCGAGCTCTTCCGCGCCCACGCCATCGAGTCCGACGACACCTCCTGCGTCCGCGTCACCACCGCACACGGCAGCCGCGTCACGGTCGCCGCCACCCTGTGCGCGGAGACGGCCGCCGAACCGTACGTCGTGGTGCACGGCACCCGCGGCCGGCTCACCTTCTGGTACAAGCAGGACCGCGTCCTGGTGCAGCGCACGGGGCACGACCCCGAGGAGACCGTGCACGGGCGCACCGACCTGCTGGAGAACCTGGCCGACCACCTCACCCGCGGCACGCCGCTGTGCGTACCGCCCGCCGCCACCGGCGCCTTCATGCGGGTACTCGACGCGATCCGCCGCGCCCCGGACCCGGTGGCGCTGGAGCCGGACGCCTGGCACACCGCAACGACGGCCGACGGGAGCGCCCTCCGCCGCGTCGTCCCCGGCATCGACGGCCTCGTCGCCGCCGCTGCCGACACCCTGTCCCTCTATTCCGAACTGGGCGCCGCGTGGGCGCTCCCGGAGGAGGCGCGCGCCCGATGACCGCCACCGACCACACCCCGACACTGGCCCTGTGCTGCGCCGGCCGCCCCGTCGCCCGGTACGCCTACCGGCCCGGCCTCCCCGCCCGGCTCGCCCCGCGCCCCTATCTGCACCCCGTGACGACCCTGCGCGGCACGCCCGTCACCGCGCTGATGCCCGCCGACCACCCGCACCACCTCGGCGTGGGCGTCGCGGTCCCGGACGTGGCGGGGCACAACTTCTGGGGCGGCCGGACATACGTACGCGACCGTGGACCGACCGCGCTCGACAACCACGGCGTGCAGCGCCACGTGGGCTTCAACCTGTGCGACCCGGACGGCTTCGTGCAGGAGCTGAGCTGGAGCGCGGGGGAACACGAGCTGCTGCGCGAGCGCCGCACCGTCGCGGCCACCGAACTGACCGACACCGCCTGGGCGCTGGACTTCACCTTCTCGCTGACCAACACCACCCCCGGCCCGCTCTCCCTCGGCAGCCCCGCGACCAACGGCCGCCCCGGCGCCGCCTACGGCGGCTTCTTCTGGCGCGCGCCCAAGGAGGCCGACGCGGCCGAGGTGTACACCGCCGATGCCGAAGGGGAGGCCGCCGTGCACGAGAGCCGCGCCGACTGGCTCGCGCTGAGCGGCGCCGACTGGACGTTGGTCCTCGCCGGCGCCACCGAACCGACCCGTCACGACCCCTGGTTCGTGCGCACCGCCGACTACCCCGGTGTCGGCTCCTCGCTGGCCTGCGGGGAGCGGTTACCGATCGCCCCGGGCGACACAGTCGTCCGCCGGATCGTCACCGTGGTCGCCGACGGGCGTCTGCACCGCGACGAGGCCGCGGCGCTGGCCCGGAAGGCGGTGACGGCATGACGGCCGAGGACCGCAGGCCGCTCGTCACGGACGGGCCTGCCACCGCCGGCCGGTTCGGCGCCGCCCGCTTCTCCGCCGACCTCGGCGACGGCACCTACCGCAACCCCGTCCTCGCCGCCGACTGGTCCGACCCCGACGTCGTCCGCGTCGGCGACGACTACTACCTGACCGCCTCCAGCTTCGGCCGCGTCCCGGGGCTGCCGCTGCTGCACTCCCGCGACCTGGTCAACTGGACCCTGATCGGCCACGCCCTGGACCGCCTCGAACCGGCCGCGGCCTTCGCCGCACCGCGCCACGACTGCGGCGTGTGGGCCCCCTCGATCCGGCACCACGACGGCCGCTTCTGGATCTTCTGGGGCGACCCCGACCACGGAATCTTCCAGGTCAATGCCAAGGACCCGCACGGGAGTTGGAGTCGTCCGCGCCTCATCAAGGCGGGCAAGGGCCTCATCGACCCCTGCCCGCTGTGGGACACGGAGAGCGGCGAGGCGTACCTCGTGCACGCCTGGGCCAAGTCCCGCTCCGGCATCAAGAACCGGCTCACAGGGCACCGAATGCGGACCGACGCCACCGGCCTGCTCGACGACGGCACCACGCTCGTCGACGCGGACGGCATCCCAGGCTGGTTCACCCTCGAAGGCCCCAAGCTGTACCGGCACGACGGCTGGTACTGGATCTTCGCGCCCGCCGGGGGAGTGGCAACGGGCTGGCAGGGTGTCTTCCGCTCGCGCAGCTTCTTCGGTCCGTACGAGGAGCGCGTCGTCCTCGCGCAGGGGGAGACCGACATCAACGGCCCGCACCAGGGCGGCTGGGTGCGCACCCCGGCCGGCGAGGACTGGTTCCTGCACTTCCAGGAGCAGGGCGCTTACGGGCGCCTCGTGCATCTGCAGCCGATGCGGTGGGGTGGTGGGGGCACCTCCCGCTCGAGCGCAGCCGAGAGTGGGGGAAGCTGGCCGGTCATGGGGGAGGACGGCACCCCGGTACGGGAGCACCGCAAGCCATCCCTGCCGCCGCAGCCGCCCGCCGCGCCGGCCACCGACGACGACTTCCCCGGCGGGCGGTTCGGCCGTCAGTGGCAGTGGACCGCCAATCCTGCCGAGGGCTGGGCGCCCCCGCACAGCGGCGACGGGCTGCGGCTCGGCTGCGTCCGCACCCCCGACGCACACGACCTGCGCCTGCTGCCGAACGTCCTCACCCAGCGGCTGCCCGCACGCCCCGCCACCGCCGAGGTCGAACTGCGGCTGGAGAGCACGGAACCGGGCGCCAAGGCCGGGCTCACCGTGCTCGGCGATGCCTTCAGCTGGATCGGGCTGGAGCGCGCGGCGGACGGCACCGTACGGCTGGTCCACCGGTTCGCGGAGGCCGTGGCCGAGAGGGAACGGGACGCCGCCTATCCGAGGCTCGCGCCCGACGGCCGGGCCCGGCTGCGGATCGCCGTCGGCCCCGGCGCCCGCTGCCGCTTCGCCGCCGACACCGGGGACGGCTGGACACCGTACGGTCAGGTCTTCGCGGCCACGCCCTGGCGCTGGGTCGGCGCCCTGCTCGGCCTGTTCGCCACCGCCCCCGCCGACGCGGGCCACCCCGGCGCCGCGCGCTTCACGCACTTCCGCCTCACCTGCGATTCGACCGATCCGGCCGATCCGACCGACTGAGGCCACCGATTCCGTCCGTACGCCTGTGGGAGCCGCCATGCCGTACCTCCGTAGAAAGCGCTTGCTGGCCAGAGCCCTGGCCGCCACGACCGCCCTCGCGGCGGCCCTGGGCCTGGGGGCGCAGACCCCCGCCGGGGCCGCCGAACCACCCCGGCCACCGGAAACCGCCGCCGCCCAAGGCGCGTCCGCCGACCGCCCGCACGGCTTCGCCTCCCTCGCGGGCGGCACCACCGGCGGGGCCGGCGGCAAGGTGGTCACCGTCCGCACCCAGGCCGACCTGGCCAAGTACGCTGCCGCCGACGAGCCGTACATCATCCGCGTCGCCGCTGCCATCGACGTCGCACCGTTCGGTTCGGACATCGAGGTCGCCTCGGACAAGACGATCGTCGGCGTCGGCACCAGCGGCGAGATCGTCCACGGCGAGCTACATCTGAACCCCGGCACGCACAACGTCATCATCCGCAACCTGACCATTCGCGACTCCTATGTGGAGGGCGACTGGGACGGCAAGACTACGGACTTCGACGCCATCCAGATGGACTCCGTGCACCACATCTGGATCGATCACAACCGCTTCACGCACATGGGCGACGGACTGCTCGACGTCCGCAAGAACAGTGAGTACATCACCGTCTCCTACAACCGCTTCGACACGCACAACAAGGCGTTCGGCATCGGCTGGACCGACGACGTCCGGACGCAGATCACCATCGACCACAACTGGTTCCGCGGCACCAAACAGCGCAACCCGTCCGCCGACAACTGCGCGTACGCGCACCTCTACAACAACTACCTCTCCGCACAGGTCGACGACGGCGATCCGGTGTGGTCCTACGGGAACTACGCCCGCGGCCGCACGAAGATGGTGATCGAGAACAGCTACTACGACGGCGTCCAGCACCCCTATCAGGCCGATGACACCGCCGAGTTGGTGCAGCGCGGCTCCATCCTGAAGGGCACCACGGGGCGGCACGACACCCGTGGCACCGCCTTCGACCCGCACGCCTTCTACTCCTACCGGCTCGACCCGGCCGCCGCCGTGCCCGCCCTGGTGAAGAAGTTCTCCGGCCCCCAGCGCACCCTCGGCACCGACACCGTCCTGCACGTCCCCGCCGACTATCCCACCGTCCAGGCGGCGGTCGACGCCGTGCCGGCCGGCAACGACGGCCCGGTCACGCTGGCGCTCGCGCCCGGGACGTACCGCGAGCAGGTGCGGATCCCGGCCACCAAGCCGTACCTCACCCTCCTCGGCACCGGTGACGACCGCGCGGACACCGTGATCGTGTACGACACGCCCAACGAGTACGGCGGCTCGTCGGGCAGCGCCACCGTACTGATCGCCGCACACGACGTGACGTCCCGTCACCTCACCTTCGTCAACGCCTTCGACGAGGCCGCGCACGACCTGGACAGCGAGCAGGCGCTCGCCATGAAGACGACGGGCGACCGGATCGTCTTCGAGGACACCGCCTTCAAAGGCAACCAGGACACCCTGATGACGGACAGCCCGAAGCTCGACACGGTCAGCCGGGTCTACCTCCGCGACTCTTACATCGAAGGCGATGTGGACTTCATCTACGGACGCGCCACCACCGTCATCGAGAACTCGGTCATCAAGGCGCTCAGCCGCGGCTCGGACACCAACAACGGTTACCTCACCGCCGCCTCGACCTGGAAGGACAACCCGTACGGCTTCCTGATCACCGGCTCCCGCGTCGTCAGCGACGCGCCCGCCGGCACCTTCCACCTCGGCCGCCCGTGGCACCCGGGCGGCGAGCCCGACGCCATCGCCCAAGTCCTCATCCGGGACACCGAACTGCCCGCCGCCATCAAGGCGTCGCCCTGGACCGACATGGGCGGCTTCTCCTGGCGGGACGCCCGGTTCAGTGAGTACCGGAATGACGGCCCGGGCGCGGCCGTCACCGCCGACCGTCCGCAGATGAGCACCGAGGACGCCGCCCGCCACGAGGTGGCCGACTACCTGAACGGCACGGACAACTGGGCGCCGTACCGCCGCTGACCCCCCTTTCGTACGAGCAGAGAAGAGCCGACCATGACCAGCATCCTCCGCGGGGGCAGACGCTCCCGGATGACCGCGGCCCTCGCCCTCACCGCAGCGCTCGCGCTCACCGCCACCGCCTGCGGCGACGACGGCAGCGGCGTCGCGGGCGAGTCCGGTGCCGAGGGCTCCGGCAAGGGCACGATCACCTTCTGGGACAACAACGGCGGCGTCCGCACCGACGTCTGGAAGGAGATCATCAAGGACTTCGAGAAGGCGAACCCCGACATCGACGTCGACTACGTCGGGATCGCCGCGACCGAGGTGCAGTCCAAGTACGACACGGCCATTCAGGGCGGCGGCCTGCCCGACGTCGGCGGCATCGGCGCCGCGATGCTCGCCGGCATCAGCGCCCAGAACGCCCTGGAGCCGCTGGACGGGCGCCTGAAGGACAGCGCGCTCGACGGCAAGCTCAACGCGCGCATGGTGAAGAGCGTCCGCTCGGCGGCGGGCGGCAAGCAGCTCTACACCGTCCCCATGCACGCCACCAACGGCGTGCTCTACTACCGCACCGACCTGTTCAAGGCCGCGGGGCTGCCCGCGCCCACCACCTGGTCCGCGTTCTACGAGGCGGCCGAGAAGCTCACCGACAAGCGGGCCAACAAGTTCGGCTACACCATCCGCGGCGGCGCCGGCTCCCTCGCGCAGGCGCTGGACGCGATGTACGGCCAGTCCGGCATCACCAGCTTCTGGGAGAAGGACGGCCTGCACACCACCGTCGACGACCCGAAGAACGTCGCGGCGCTGGAGAAGTACGTCGCGCTCTACAAGAAGAACACCCCCGCCGCCGACATCAACAACGACTTCACCAAGATGGTCGCCCAGTGGGACAGCGGCGAGATCGGCATGCTCAACCACAACATGGGCTCCTACCAGGACCATGTGAAGGCGCTCGGCACGAAGAAGTTCCGCGGCATACCCAACCCGGCGCTGGGCGACGGCACCCGGGTGATGGTGTCCAACCCGGTCGACGGTCTCGGCCTCTTCAAGTCGGGCAAGAACAAGGCGGCGGCCTGGAAGTTCATCGAATTCGCCGCCTCGCACGCGGCCAACAGCAAATGGAGCGAGTCGGCCGGCACCATCCCGTCCAACCTCGAAGCGGCCGAGGACGGCTGGGTGCAGAAGTCCGAGACCACCAAGCTCGGTGCCGAGGCGCTGAACAGCGACCACACAAAGATCGTCGACCTGCCGTACTACCTGCCCGACTGGAACACCCTCTCCAAGGCCGACAACGAGCCCGCCTTCCAGAAGGTGCTGCTCGGCAAGACGACACCGAAGGACTTCCTGGCCTCCCTCGCCGACCAGCTCGACGCGGCGCAGGCGGAGTGGAAGCAGCAGAACAAGTGACCCTCACGCGTCGTCGGGTGGCCGCGGCGCTCGCGGGCCTCCCGCTCGCGCTCGCCGCGGCCCCGGCCGCCCTCGCCCGCACAGGAGACCACCGCCCGATGCCCACCCTCCACCTCGCCGGCGACTCCACCGCCGCCCAGAAATACGCCGACGCCGCACCCGAAACCGGCTGGGGCATGGCCCTCCCCTTCTTCCTCCACCGCGACATCTCGGTCGCCAACCACGCCGTCAACGGCCGCAGTTCGAAGAGCTTCATCGACGAGGGACGGCTGACCGCCGTCCTCGCCGAGCTCCGTCCCGGCGATCTCCTCCTCGTCCAGTTCGGCCACAACGACGAGAAGGCCGAGGACCCCGCCCGGTACACCGAGCCCTGGACGACGTACCAGGAGTACCTGCGCCAGTACGTGACGGAGGCGCGGGCACGTGGCGCGCGGCCGGTGCTGCTCACCTCCGTGGAGCGCCGGAAGTTCGACGCCGGGGGCAACGCCCTGCCCACGCACGGTGCCTACCCGGCCGCGATGCGGGCCCTGGCCGCCGAGGCGGACGTCCCGCTGCTCGACATCCAGGAACACTCCCTCGCCCTGTGGCAGAAGCTCGGCCCCGAGGAGACGAAGACCTACTTCAACTGGACCCCGGCCGAGCAGGACAACACCCACTTCAACCCGCCCGGCGCGATCGCCGTCGCCCGCCTGGTCGCGGCCGGACTGCGGGCGACGCGGCTGCTGGCGGCCTCCGGCACACGCCGCCTCGACGACGACATCCCGGCGTCCTGGATCACCTGGCCGGAAGGGGACGGAGCATGACCACGCGCACCACCCTCCTCGCACTGGCGGGCTGCGCGGCGCTCGCCCTCACCGCGGCCGGCCCGGCCCACGCGGCGCCGCCCCGCGATGTGCCGCAGACCCGTGACGTGCTGCCCGCGCACGACGGCTGGGCGTCAGCGGCCGGTGGCACCACCGGCGGCGCGGGCGCCGACGCCGCGCACACCTATACGGTCACGACCTGGGCGGAGCTGCGGGCCGCGCTCGCCGACGACCCTGGCGCCCCGAGGATCATCAAGGTCGAGGGCACCCTGGACGCGACCGGCGGCGGCTGTGCCTCCTTCGCCGCCGACGGCTACGACTTCGCCCGCTACCTCGCCGACTACGACCCCGCCGTGTGGGGCCGCGACCGCCCGGTCAGCGGCGAGCAGGAGGACCTGCGCGCCGCCTCGCAGCGGAACCAGGGCGCGGCCGTCAAGGCGCACGTCCCGGCGAACACCACGCTCATCGGCGTCGGAAAGCACGCCGGAATCGTCGGCGGCAGCCTCCAGATCGAGAACGTCGACAACGTCATCGTCCGCAATCTCACCACCGAGTCCCCGCTGGACTGCTTCCCGCAGTGGGACCCGACGGACGGCGCGACCGGCGCCTGGAACTCCGAGTACGACAGCATGGTGGTCACCGGCTCCACCCACGTCTGGCTCGACCACAACACCTTCACCGACGGCGCCCACCCCGACAGCTCACTGCCGGAGTACTACGGCGAGCTGTACCAGCGGCACGACGGCGAGCTGGACATCGTGCGCGGCGCGGACCTGGTCACCGCTTCCTGGAACGTCTTCGCCGACCACGACAAGACCCTGATGATCGGCAACAGTGACAGCGCGGCCGCCACCGACCGCGGCAGGCTCCGCGTCACCCTGCACCACAACCTCTTCCGCGACGTCGTCGAGCGCGCACCGCGCGTCCGCTTCGGCAAGGTCGACGCCTACAACAATCACTACGTGGCCGGGCCGGACACGCGGTACGTCTACAGCTTCGGCATCGGCATCGAGTCCCAACTGGTCGCCGAGAAGAACGCGTTCACCCTGCCCAGCGGCACCGGCGCGGGACGCGTGCTGAAGAAGTGGAAGGACGCGCCGGTCACCGCGGCCGGCAACCGCGTCAACGGCCGCCCGGTCGATCTGATCGCCGTGCACAACGCGGAGGTCCCCGAGGAACACCTGCGGTCCGGCGCGGGCTGGACGCCCGTCCTGCGGACCCGGGTGGACGACCCGCGCGCCGTCCCGGGCCTCGTCGGCCACCGGGCGGGGGCGGGGCGGCTGGGCTGACGCGCCAGGGTTACCGCCGGTTGCCGAGACCGGTGATTCTGCCGATGTGCGAAGGGGCTGCACGGCACGAGAGTGGCGGTCGTCAGTGACCGTTACCGAGAGGAACCGTCGTGCAGCAGCACACCAGTGTGTCCGTGCGCAGTCCGGAACGGCAGGGGAGCAGCCGGCTCAGAACCCGGCTGACGCGGTGGGGGCTGGCCGGCCTCCTGGCCGCGGGCACCCTGCTCACCTCGCAGGCCGGGCCGGCCGGGGCCGCGGACAACCCGTACGAGCGCGGCCCCGCGCCCACCGTCTCCAGCATCGAGGCGTCCCGCGGCCCGTACGCCGTCTCCCAGACCAGCGTCTCCTCCCTGAGCGTCACCGGCTTCGGCGGCGGCACCATCTACTACCCGACCTCGACCAGCGACGGGACCTTCGGCGCCGTCGCCATCTCGCCCGGCTACACCGCCTACCAGTCGTCCATCGCCTGGCTCGGCCCGCGGCTGGCCTCCCAGGGCTTCGTCGTGTTCACCATCGACACCAACACCACGCTCGACCAGCCCGACAGCCGCGGGCGCCAACTCCTCGCCGCACTGGACTACTTGACCGGGCGCAGCTCCGTACGTGACCGGATCGACAGCAGCCGGCTCGGCGTCATGGGCCACTCGATGGGCGGCGGCGGCACGCTGGAGGCCGCCAAGAGCCGGCCGTCCCTGCAAGCTGCGATCCCGCTGACCGGCTGGAACCTCGACAAGACCTGGCCGGAGATCACCACCCCGACGCTCGTCGTCGGCGCCGACGGCGACACCATCGCGCCGGTCGCGACGCACTCCGAGCCGTTCTACGAGAGCCTGCCCGGCTCGCTCGACAAGGCGTACCTGGAGCTGAACAACGCGACGCACTTCACCCCGAACACCTCCAACACCACGATCGCGAAGTACAGCATTTCGTGGCTCAAGCGGTTCATCGACAACGACACCCGCTACGAGCAGTTCCTCTGCCCGCTGCCGCGGCCGAGCACGACGATCGAGGAGTACCGGGGCAACTGCCCGCACACGTCCTGATCCCGCCCCGTGGGACACCGGGGACGGAGGGGTTCCGTGACCGTTTACGCGCCAGTAACGTGACGGTCGTGACCGGACCGAAGACCGTGCCCGGAACGAAGCCCCCGCACCGGCGGGTGACACTCGGCCCGTTGGGCAGGCTCGCCGTGGCCGGCCTGCCCGACGACCTGCCCGAAGACACCCGCCGGTTCCTGCTGCTGGCCGCGGCCGCACAGGAACAGCATCCCGACGGGCCCGGCGCCGACGCGGCCCTCGTCCTGCGGGCCGCCGCGGCCGCCGGGCTCGGCACGGCAGCCCTGGAACCGGCCGAGACGGCGGGCCTGGTCCGCACCGCGGGGGAGCGGATCCACTTCGACAGCGCGCTGCTGCGCCGGACCCTGTACGAGGCCGTACCTCTGGCCCGGCGGCGCGCGGCCCACGCACTGCTGGCATCGGCGAGCGCGCCCGACCGGGACCGGCTGCCGGGCCTGCTGCATCGCGCCCTGGCGGCCGAGGGGCCCGATCCCTGCCTCGCCGGGCGGCTGGCCGACGCGGCGCGGACCGCCGGACCGCACGTCTCCCACGAGGAGCGCGCGGTGGCCCTCGCCGTCGCGGCGCGCCTCACCGGGCACGGCACCGACCGTGCCACCCGGCTGACCGCGGCGGCCGACCACGCCCGCCTCGCCGGCCGGCCCGACCGGGCGCGCGCCCTGCTCGCCCCCGTCCACGCGCTGCCCGCCGCGGCACCGGTCCGCGGCCGGGCCCAACTCGTCCACGGACTTCTGTCGTTGCGCGACGGCCCGGTCGCCGACGCCCGCGAAGAGCTGCTCCTCGCGGCCGGCCTGCTCGGCCCCCACGACGCGGCCGCCTCCCTGACCGCCCGGCTCGCGGCGACGGAGGCGGCCTGGGCGATGGGAGACGCGGCGGCGTATGTGGAGGCGATCGAGGAGGGCGGGGGAGGCGGCGTTGGCCTTGGCGTCCCGGGAGGCGGGACTGTCGGCGCCCGGGGAGGGGCGGAGGCCGGTGCTACTGACACGCTCGACGACTACCGGGCCGGGATGGCCGCCGTCCTCAGCGGGCGGCTCGGTGCGGGCGTCGGGCCGCTGCGGCGGCTGCTCGCGCGCACCGGGCGCGCCGAGGAACCCGAGGTGCTGCTGCGGGCCGGGGTCGCCGCGCTGGTCGTCGGCGACCTCGCGGCGGCCTGCCGGGTCAACGCGCGCGCCCTCGCGGCCGCCCGCGCGCTGGGCCGCACCACGCTCGTACCGCAGGCCCTGGAGCACCTGGCATACGGGGAGTTGCGCGCAGGGCGGCACCCACGGGCCCGCGTCCACGCCGAGGAAGGGCTGCGTACCGCGCACCTCACCGGACAGCGCAACATCGCGGCCCACCAGCACGCGATCCTCGCCCTCGTGGCCTCCGTCGAGGGTGACGCCGACGCGCTGACCGCCCACTCGGCGGCGGCCGGCGCCGTCGCCGGTCCGCACGGGCTGGTCCAGGTGTCCACGCTCGTCCGCTGGGCCCTGGCCCGCGCCGACCTGGGCGCCGGCCGGGTGGACGAGGCCGCCGCCCGGCTCGGCCCGCTGGTGCGGCCCGGGCCCCGGCAGGGCCACTTCGCCGTACGCATGCTGGCCGTGCCCTGCTACATCGAGGCGGTGGTGCAGGCGGGTACGCCCGGCGCGGCGCGTACCGCCGTCGACGAGTTCGCGGTCTGGGCCGCTCTCGGCGCCGACCCCGCGGCCCCTGCCCAACTGGCCCGCTGCCGCGCCCTGCTCGCGGGAGCCGGAGCGGGAGCAGTGGCCGGAGCGGGGCCCGGAGTCGGGGCCGAGGGTCGGGACGCGGCCGCGGCCGACGCGTACTTCGAGGCCGCCCGCGCACACCACGAGGACACCACCAACGACTTCGAGCGCGCCCGGACCCTGCTCCTGCACGGCAAATGGCTGCGGCGCAGACGCCGGCCCGGCCCGGCCAGGGGCCTGCTGCGGGACGCGCTGGTCGCGTTCGAGGGATGCGGGGCGCGCGCCTGGACCGAGCAGGCCCGCGCCGAACTGCGCGCCACGGGGGAAGCACCGTCCGCCGGCCGCCCGGCCCCGCTCGCCGGCCTCACCCCGCAGCAGCTCCGGATCGCGCGCTGCGTGGCGGAGGGCGCCACCAACCGCGAGATCGCGCTGCGCCTCTCGGTGAGCCCCCGCACCGTCGACCACCACCTGCGCAACATCTTCGCGGCCCTGGGCGTACGGTCCCGGGTCGAGCTGGCCCGCCTGGTGGACCGCGCCGATCAGCCCACCGCACCCCTGTAGGCACAGGCCGGGCAGAGGCTCCTACGCCGCGAACGGGGCGCTCGAGCGGTGTGCCCCGACCGGTCGGGGGAGGCCGGCCGGGGCGGCTCGGGTGCGGGTACTGATGACGGTCGCCTCGCGGCGAAAGGCTCCGTGGGGCTTCAGCCGAACGATCTTCCCCACGGGCAATATGGTGGGCCCGGGGACTCAGTTCCATCAATACCCGCATATATGACAGCAATGCGGGCTCGCCCGGTATTCCCTCCCTTGCGGGGAGATTCGGCTCACCCGGCAGAGGGCGGGTCCCCCCACGGCATTTCCAGTGCGGCCCGGAGCGCGTCGACCGTCCTGTGGCCGATCCGCTCGGCCAGCTCCTTCTCCAGCCGCTCCAGTACGAGCAGCGCCCGGCGGTGCGCGCGGGCGCCCTCCGGCGTACGGCGGATCAGCCGCTGCCGGGCGGAGCCGGGGTGGGGTGCCTGCTCCAGCAGGCCGGCGGCGACCAGGCTGTGCACCGCCTGGTGGGCGGTCTGCCGGGTGACGCCCATCCGGCGGGCCAGCTCGGACACGGTCGTGCCCTCCTCGTCCAGCACGGCGAAGAGCTGGAGCTGGGTGGGGGAGACGGGCGGCGTGCCGTCGTCGTCCATGGCCGTCAGCAGGGCCTGGTCGAACCAGGTGCGGGCCTCGCCGAGGAGCTGGGGGAGGTTGCGGTGGAGGTTCATTGATGTCAGGCTACCTGACGTAGTAGATGTCAGGCTGCCTGACATGAATGCCGTACGCCTCCGGGAGAGTCGATGACCTTTGAGTACGCCACCCGCTACCGGCGCGCCTCGCGCATCCCCGCCGAACCGGGCAAGCCCTACTTCATCGAGAAGGGTGAGGGCGACCGCGCGCACCTGTTCGGCGACCTGATCACCATCTACACGGGCGGCGAGCAGACCGAGAACACCTTCAACTTCTTCACGGTCGAGGGCCCCAAGGGCGACATCATCCCGGCCCATGTGCACGCCGACACCCACGAGGTCTTCTACATCACCGCGGGCGCCGTCCGGCTGTTCGTGGCGGACACCGAGGGTGAGCAGCAGGAGAAGCTGCTGACCACCGGCGACTTCGGCTTCGTACCGAAGAACTGCACGCACGCCTACCGCATGGAGCGCCACCACAGCCAGGTCGTCGGCGTCGCGGCAGGCCCCGGCGGCACCTTCGAGCGGTTCTTCGAGAACCTCGGCGCGCCCGCCGAGCAGATGGGTCTGCCGCACGAGCCCGTGATCCCCGCGCCCGAGAAGTTCGGCACCGTACCGCAGGAGTTCGACGTCCGGTTCCTGCCCGACCACCAGTGGCGCACCCGGTGAGCGCCGCGCTGCGCGCGCTGATCGCGGCGCCCGCGCCCGAGGCCGCCCCGCTGCCGCCCGCCGCGCACTGTGCCCCCGGCGTCCGGCTGCTGCGCGGCGTCCCCTATGCCGTACCGGCGGGCGCTCGCCCCCTGGAGCTGGACCTGTGGCTGCCCGAAGAGCCGGCCGGCGGTCCGGTGCCGCTGGTGCTGTACGTGCACGGCGGAGCCTGGCGCATCGGCCGGCGGGACGACATGGGGATGCGGCTGAGGGACTGGGAGCCCGGCCCCTTCGCCCGCATCGCCGCCGCCGGCATCGCGGTCGCCTGCGCCGACTACCGCCTCTCCGGCGAGGCGCACTTCCCCGCGCTCCTGGACGACCTGCGCGCCGCCCTGCGCTGGCTCGCGCTGCGCGCCGGCGAGCTGGGCATCGACACCGCGCGGACGGTGGTGTGGGGCGAGTCCGCCGGCGGCCACCTCGCCTCCCTCCTCGCCCTCACCGGCCCGTCCCCGGGGCAGCCCGCCCCGGCCGGCGCCGTCATCTGGTACGGCCCGAGCGATCTGACCACCGCGCGCGGCGGCTGGGACCCGCACGACGCGGCCACGCCCGAAGCCGCGCTCCTGGGTGCGGCGCCCGCCACCGTGCCCGACCTCGCCCGCGCGGCCAGCCCCGTCACGCACGCCCACGCGGATGCCCCGCCCTTCCTGCTGGTGCACGGCGATCGGGACACCATGGTGGCGGGCGGTCACAGTCACGCCCTCGCCGCCCGTCTGGAGGCGGCCGGCGCACCGGTCGACCTGTGGACGGTGCCTGGCGCTGACCACGGCTGGTACGGAGTGTCCGACGAGCAGGTGACGGAGATCTTCACCCGCTCGCTGGCCTTCGTGGAGCGGCTGGTGAGCTGAGTATTGCCGGGCCCGCTGAGCCGGCGCGTGGCCTCACGGGTGCCGGCTGTCGCGGGCCGGCCGTACCGTGAATCCGCCCTGGCCGTCGAACCGCACCTCCAGTACGGCGTCGAACCCGTCCGCCGGCGACGGCCTGCGCAGCCGCCGCCAGGTGGCGCGGACACCGACGTCGGGGACGCGGGCCCGGCCCTCCCGCGCGGCGTTGCGGCGCAGGGAACCCGCGAGGTCAGGGGGGAACCAGTACGCCGTCACCGGCGCACCGTACGCGTGGCCCATGGCGATCAGCGGATCCCACTCCTCCGGCGTCGGATTGGTGTTGTCCACCGCCACCGGGCGTCCGGCGGCCAGCGCCTCCGCCACCAGGCGCATCTGCCGTGCCTGCTTGTTCCGCGCCGAGCGGGGAAAGCGGTCCTTGCTCACCAGGGCGTGCCGGGCGGCAAGGTGCTGCTCGTAGAAGGTGGTCTTCCCGGACCCCTGGAGCCCGACGAGCACGGACAGGACCGGCCCCGGTCCCGTACTTTCCGGTGGCATCCGCTGCACACCTCCTGACGCTTCGATCCGGACCGTCCGGCACCTTCATGGTGCAGGACGGTCCGGGCGCGTCACACCGCGCCGGGCGGTGTGGCGGCCAGCCGCAGCATGACCTTGCTGCTGCCGCTCGTCCGGTCGGCGGCGACGGCCAGCGCCTCGGCCGCCCGGTCGATGCCGAAGCGGTGACTGATGACCGGCGACACGTCCAGGCCCTGGTGCATGGCGAGGAGCGCGTCGTCGATCTCCTCGACGAAGCGGTACGAGCCGATCCAGGTGATCTCCCGCGTGACGAGGTCCCCGAGCGCCGCGGGGACGGCCGCGCCGGGGAGGTTGCCGACCTGGACGACGGTGCCGCCGCGCGCGGTCGCGTGCAGGACCGGCCCGAGTGCGGCCGCCGCGCCCGAAGCCTCGAAGACCAGCTCGACGTCCTCCGGGAGGGCCGCGCCGCTGCTGAGGTCGACCGTCTCGTCCGCGCCCATGGCCCGCGCGACGGAGAGCGACGCGGCGGAGAGGTCGGCGGCGAGCACAGTGGCGGCCCCGCGGTGCTTCGCGGCGGCCACCACCAGGGCCCCGATCGGCCCCGCGCCGTTGACCAGTACCGTCTTCCCGCGTACGTCCCCGGCGCGGTGCACGGCGTGCATCGCCACCGCGAGCGGCTCGGCGAGGGCGCCGTGTTCGGTGGTCACGTTCTCCGGGAGCGGCCGGATCTGCCCGGCGCGGACCACGCGGTACTCGCTGAACCCGCCGTCGGTGTGCGGGTGGAGGGCGGCCGAACCGAAGTAGCGGACGCAGGGGTGGAGGTTGGTGCGGCCGGCGAGCCGGTCGGGCAGCGGCTCGTCACCGACCGGTGTCGCCGGGTGGACGGTGACCGGCTGACCCTCCGTCAGGCCGGTGACGCCCTTGCCGAGGGCGGCGATCCGGCCGGCCACCTCGTGCCCGAGGACCAGCGGGTCCTTGAGTACGGCCGTACCGGTCCCGCCGTGCTTCCAGTAGCCCACGTCGGAGCCGCAGATGCCGCCCCACTCCATGGCGAGCAGTACCTCTCCCGCGCCCGGTACCGGGTCCGGGCGTTCGTCGACCCGGAGGTCACCGGTACCGTGCACGACAACCGACTTCATATCGCGTCCTCCAGACGCACCAGGTCACGCCCGCGCGATTCGGGGGCGAGGACGACGGACACCAGGGTGATGAGCGAGTAGCCGACCAGCATCGCCGCGATCGGCCACCAGCTTCCGGTGACGGCGGTGAGGGTGGCCGCGACGACCGGGCCGATAGCGGTGGCGAGGATGCCGCCGATCTCCTTGGCCAGCGCGAGCTGGGTGAACCGGGTCCGCGCGCCGAACAGTTCGGCCATCGTGACGCTCTCCAGCGAGAAGAGGCCGAGGACGCCGACGTTGAGCCCGACGATCATGCCGACCGTCACCCCGGCCGTGGTGCCCGAGGCGATGAGGAACATCACCGGGAAGGCGAGGAGCACGGTCAGCACGGTGAGAGCCAGGTAGACCGGGCGGCGGCCGAAGCGGTCGCCGAGCAGGCCGACCAGCGGCACGGTGAGGAAGCCCAGCAGCGAGCCGTACACGATGGCGTCGGTCGGGACGGACCGGTCGGCGCCCAGCGTGGTGGCGATATAGCCGACGAGGAACGTCTGCACCAGGCCGGAGTTGCCGGCCTGCCCGAACCGCAGCCCGAGCGCGAGGAAGAACGCCTTGCCCTTGCGCTGCCGCAGACCGGCCTCGATGACGCTCTCGCGCTCCGGCTCGACGGCCTTGTCCGCCACCGCCGCGGCGGCCTCGGTGCGGGACATGGCCACCCCGTCCACGACGTCGGGCCGCTCCTCGAAGACCGGGCTCTCCTTGAGGTTCCGGCGCAGCCAGACTGCGAAGATCATGAGCGCGAAGCTCAGCAGGAAGGGCAGTCGCCAGCCCCAGGTGATCAGTTGGTCCTCGCTGAGCACGGCGAGCAGCACCGCCCACAGACCGGAGGCCGCCAGGGTGCCGGAGTTGGTGCCGAGGGAGACCAGGGAGGAGATCAGTCCGCGGCGCTTTGCGGGCGCGTACTCGGCGAGCATGACCGTGGCCCCGGCGATCTCGGCGCCCGCGCCGAAGCCCTGGACGAGCCGCAGGACGACCAGCAGGATCGGGGCGAGGATGCCGATCATGCTGTACGGCGGCAGTACGCCGATCAGCGTGGTCGACGCGCCCATCAGCAAAATGGTGAGGAAGAGGACCTTCTTGCGGCCGATGCGGTCGCCCATCCGCCCGAAGTACAGGGCGCCGGCGAGCCGGGCGACGTAGCCGACCCCGTAGGTCGCCATGGCGGCGATCAGCCCGATCGCGGGACTGACATCGGGGAAGAAGATCTTGTTGAAGACGATGGCGGCCGCCAGCGAGTAGAGCTGGAAGTCCATGAACTCCATGGCCGTGCCGAGCCAGCCGGAGACGGCCGCTCTGGTGAGGTCGCGCGTCGTTCTTGCGACGGTGCCGTCCGGCTCCGCCTGTGTGGTGTCCGTCATGGGTGAACTCCGTTGTTCTCCGACTGCTCTGAGGGGGTGCGGGAGTGAAGTGGCGCGGGGTTCCGGGGCGGGCGTTCAGACCTCGATCCGGCCGGCCCGCAGCGCGGGGAGCCGTGCGGCGACGGCGGCGACGAGCGTGCTGTCCCCGGCCAGGGTTGCCGCGCCGAGGACACGCAGCAGCCGGCGGACCGCGTCCGCGTCGTCCGGTGCCTCGTGCCAGCAGCGGCCCAGGGCGGCTGCCGCGGGATCGGTCGTACCGAAGAGCTGCCCGCCGTCGTCGGCGGGGCGGGTGGCGTTCGCCCAGGCCGCGAGGGCCAGTTCGAGCACCGGGGTGGCGGTGGCGGCGGCGCGCAGCGTGCGCAGCGCGTCGAGCCACCGCTCCGGGATCTTCAGGGACCCGTCGGAGCCGATCTGCCGGAGCAGGTGCCGCACACCGGGGTTGCGGAACCGCTCGACCAGGTCCTCCGCGTAGGCCGCCGGGTCGGGACCGCCCGCGGGCAGCGTCGGGGCGACCTCGGCGCACAGGGCACGGACGAGGCGCTCGCCCCAGCCGGTCGCCAGCGCGTCCGCGATCGTCGTGCATCCCGCCGCGGCGCCGAGGTAGGCCAGCGCCGAGTGGGCGCCGTTCAGCAGCCGCAACTTGGTGAGCTGGTACGGCACGACGTCCGGGACGAACAGCGCGCCGTCCAGCTCCCACGGCGGCCGTAGCCCGGTGAAGGAGTCCTCCAGTACCCACTGGCGGTACGGCTCGCCGACGACCGGCAGCGCGTCGTGCACGCCGAGCGCCGAGTGGGCCGCGCGCAGGTCCGCTTCGGTGGTCGCGGGCACGATGCGGTCCACGATGGTCGAGGGGAAGGCGACCGAGGCCGCCATCCAGTCCAGTACGGCCTGCCGGTCCGGCCACGGCGCGGCCTCGACGAAGTCCCGTACGACACGGCCGAGCGCGGCGCCGTTGGCGGCCATGTTGTCGCAGGAGACGACGGTGACCGGGGCGCCGCCCGCGCGCATCCGCGCGGCGAGCCCGGCGGCGAGCCGCCCTACGACGGTGCTGAGCGGGCCCGTGGCCGCCGCCGCGAGGTCGGCGGCGATCTCCGGCGCCGCGATGTCCAGCGCACCCGTGTCGGGTCGGCGGTAGTAGCCCTTCTCGGTGATCGTCAGGGTCACCACGGACACCTCGGGGTCGGCGAGCAGCGCGTCGACCCGGGCGGCGTCCGGACCCATCCCCAGCGCCTCGACGACCGACCCGACGGCCCGGGTCACGGTGTCCGCCGCGCGCAGCTCGGTCAGCGAGTACAGGCATTCCTGGGCCCGCAGTGCTGCCGCGGTCCGGGCCGAGCGCGGGGCCACGACGGCGATGCCCCACGGCTCACCGGAGCGTGCGGCGGCGTTCTCGGTGTAGACGGCCTGGTGGGCGCGGTGGAAGGCGCCGAGGCCGAAGTGGACGATGCGGGGGCGCAGCTCGCGGGGGTCGACGGCCGGGCGCAGCTCGGGCGCGATCCGATCGAGCGCGGCCAGGCTCAGCGAAGACGAAGACGAAGACGAAGATGACGACGAAGGCGTGGTCACGGCGCTCACCAGTCGTGCACCGAGCCGTCCAGGCGCCGCGCCACGGGGAGGTAGCGGGCCTGGTAGGGGAAGCGCTCGGCGGCCTTCTCGTCGTACTCGACGCCCAGCCCCGGCTCCTCCGACGCGTGGAGCATGCCGTCGGCGAAGGTCACGCCGCTGCGGAAGACCTCCGCCGTCTCGTCCGCGTGCGCCATGTACTCCTGGATTCCGAAGTTCGGGACCGCGGTGTCGAGGTGCACGGCGGCGGCGAGGGTGACGGGGGAGAGGTCCGTTGCCCCGTGCGAACCGGTCCTGACCTGGTAGAGCGCCGCCAGGTCGAAGATCCGCCGCAGATGCGTGATGCCGCCCGCGTGCACGACGCTGGTGCGCACGTAGTCGATGAGCTGCTCGGTGATCAGGCGCTGCACATCCCAGATGGATGTCAGTACCTCCCCCACCGCGACCGGCGTCGTCGTGTGCTGCCGGATGAGCCGGAACGCCTCCTGGTTCTCGGCCGGCGTCGGGTCCTCCATCCAGAACAGCCGGCAGTCCTCGACCTGCTTGCCGAAGCGGGCCGCCTCGATCGGGGTGAGCCGGTGGTGCACGTCGTGCAGGAGGTGGAAGCCGAAGCCGCAGCGCTCGCGGACCGCCTCCAGGTAGGTGGGCGCGAAGCGGAGGTACGCCTCGGTGTCCCAGGGCTGCTCGTCGGGGAGCGAGGTGGCGGCCGGCTCGTAGACCTTGCCCTTGCGTACGCCGTACGTACCGCCGACGTCGGGGACGGCGGCCTGGGCGCGCACGGCCTTGTAGCCGAGGCCGAGGAACCGCTCGACGTCGTCGATCAGGGAGGCGGTGTCCGTGCCGCTGGCGTGGGCGTAGACCATGACGCCGTCGCGCGAGCGGCCGCCGAGAAGCTGGTAGACGGGCAGGCCCGCGACCTTGCCCTTGATGTCCCACAGCGCCGTGTCGACGGCGGAGATCGCGGTCATCGTGACCGGCCCGCCGCGCCAGTACGCGCCCCGGTAGAGGTACTGCCACATGTCCTCGATGCGCGCCGGATCCTTGCCGATCAGCAGCGGTACGAGGTGGTCGCGCAGGTAGCTCGCCACGGCGAGCTCGCGGCCGTTCAGCGTGGCGTCGCCCAGGCCGGTCACGCCGTCCGAGGTCGTGATGCGCAGGGTGACGAAGGTCCGCCCCGGCGAGGCGACGAACACCTCGACACGCTCGATCTTGCTCACAGGTTCCTGCTCCTTCGGAGACCTCGAGGATGGGGGCGCCGCGTCGACGGGTGCGGCGCTCGCCTGGCCCGACCACTGGCCGACCGGCACTGGTATACAAGCACTGGTCGAGCAGGTGCGCAATACTTTGGAAACGTCTCTTGAAACACTGATCGACCAGCGTGGAGGGGAAGGCCGCGGGCCCCGATACGATGAGCGCATGGCCCGATCGAACCGGCAGCGAACCAGCCGCCGCGCCGTCTACGAGACGCTGCGCCGCAAGGTTCTGACCCTCGAACTCCCCCCGGGCGCCGCGCTGTCCGAGAACGAGCTCGCGGCCGCTCTGGGGGTGAGCCGTACGCCGGTACGGGAGAGCCTCATCCTGCTGTCGCAGGAGGGCCTGGTGCAGATCTTCCCGCAGGTCGGCTCGTTCGTCTCGCGCGTCGACCCGGCCAAGGTCGCCGACGCGCAGTTCCTGCGCGAGGCCGTGGAGCTGGCGGCCCTGGACGACCTCCCGGCCGAGCTCGACGCGGACCTCGTCGAGGAGCTGCGGCGCAATCTCGCCGAGCAGGAGCGCCCGGGCCTGGACCTGGAGGACTTCTTCGAGCTGGATGAGGCGTTCCATCACGCCCTGCTGCGGCTGAGCGGACACGGCAGCGCCTGGGCGACCGTGGTCTCGGCCAAGGGGCACCTGGACCGGGCGCGCCGGCTCGGGCTCTACGACACCGCCACCCCGACGGGCTTCGCCGCCCAGCATGTCGAGATCTTCGAAGCGGTGCTCGGCGGTGACGCCGCCCTCGCCCGCTCGGCCATGCGCACCCACCTCCGCGCGGTCTTCGACGACGTCGAGCGCGTCCGCGCCCGCTCACCCGAACTCTTCGCCAAGGACACGGGCTCGGTCCCGGTCCGCCGCAATGTTGTGGTGTGGGAGTAACGGTCGACCACTCGCCTGTGGCCGGCAGTACGGCCCCCGTTCCTCCGAGGTAGGAGGGACGGGGGCCGCTGTGCGGGGGCGTGTCAGAGGCTCGCGTCGCGGTGGGTCGGGCGGCCGTCGAGGACCGTGAGGAGGACCGGGAGGTCGGCGAGGTCGGCGGCCGGGGTGGTGAGGGGGTTGTCCGCGAAGGCCGTGAGGTCGGCGCGGTGGCCGACGGCGAGGCGGCCGGACTCGTGCTCCTCGCCCGCCGCGTAGGCCGCGTTGACGGTCATGGCCTGGAGGGCTTCCAGGGCGGTCAGCGCCTGGCCGGGGCCGTGCGCGGGCTGGGTGAGGTCGCGGGTGGGGCGACGGTGGCGGGCCCCGGCCATGACGGTGAGCGGCGGGTACGGCGCGATCGGCCAGTCCGAGCCGAGGACGACCGTGGCGCCAAAGTCCCACAGGTCGCGGCAGCGCCAGGCGCGCGCGGCACGCTCCTCGCCGAGCCGGCGGGACCAGTTGTCGGTGTGGTCGGCGCGGGTGAAGTCGCAGCAGTGGGTGGGCTGCATGGACGCGATGACGTCGAGCTCGGCGAAGCGGCGCACGGTGTCGTCGGGCACGGTCTCGATGTGCTCGACCCGGTGCCGGACCGGGCCGGCACCCGTGGTGCGGGCCTTCTCGACGGAGTCGAGGACGTGCCGCACGGCCGCGTCACCGATCGCGTGGGTGGCGGTGGCCACCCCGGCCCGGTGCAGCTCGCCAATGGCGTGGGTGTACGCGGCCGGGTCCGGCCAGAAGGCGTGCGTGGACTCGCCGTGGCAGTCGGGGCGCTCCAGCCAGGCGGTGCCGTTGTCGATGGTGCCGTCCATGAAGAGCTTGACGCCCGCGGTCCGCCAGAGCCGGCCGCCGGTGCCCTGCTGCTCGATCAGCGCCCGCAGCGCGTCGTCGTCGGCGCCGGGCTGGCACCAGGGCGCGACCCGCAGCCGCAGCGGCAGTTCAGCGGCCGCGTCC
This sequence comes from Streptomyces ochraceiscleroticus, assembly GCF_000720485.1. Taxonomy (GTDB): domain Bacteria; phylum Actinomycetota; class Actinomycetes; order Streptomycetales; family Streptomycetaceae; genus Streptomyces; species Streptomyces ochraceiscleroticus. The sequence continues at coordinate 63,816 of NZ_JOAX01000005.1, forward strand.
AGTTCCGCGTACAGGGCGAGGCTGTCGCCATTGGCGTCCATCGCGTGCCCGCCGGTGAGTCCGGTGGCGGCCATCTCCTGCAGGGCGGTGACGAGGCGGTCGCGGCGCTCCGCGCGGGTCGGCCGGGGCGCCGCGCGCTCGACGAGCTCGCAGGCGGCGTCCTCCAGGAGCAGTCCGGTGGGCCGCCCCGCGGCATCGCAGACGACCTCGGCGGCCTGCGCGAAGGTGCGCGGCCCGTCGACGCCGGCGATTTCGAGCGCGCGGGGGCTGGCCAGCATGGAGTGGGCGTCGAAGAGCAGGAGGAGGGCCGGGACGCCGTCCAGTACGGGGGCGAGTGCGGCGGTCTCGACGGGGCGGTCACCGAAGACGTTCGGGTCCAGGCCCCAGCCGTGCAGCCACGCGCCGGGCGCCAGCGTGCGGACCTCACGGGCCAGCGCCTCGCGTACCGCTTCCAGATCGGCGCAGCCCGACAGGTCCAGCCCCTGGGTGAGTTCGGCGCCCGACACCGGGTGGAGGTGACCGTCGACCAGGCCGGGGGTCACCACGGCGCCCTTCAGGTCGAGCACCGTCGTCGAGGGCCCGGCGAGCGCGCGTATCGCACGGTCGTCGCCCAAGGCGGCGATCCGCCCGTCCTCGGACGCGGCGAGGGCGGTGTCCGGCAGGAACGCGCCGGTCACCGGGTCGAGCAGACGGGCGGAGAGCAGGACAAGACGGGGACGCACAGCGGCTCCTTGCAGGGCTGGTCAGTTCGGGGTGGTCGGCCGGCCGGCGGCGCGCGTCAACGTCCCGCTCGCGAGGCCGAGTTCGCGTTCTGCCGTGGTGACGGCCATCAGGGTCACCTCGGGCGGACAGTTGCCGATGTCGGCACCGGTGTAGGCCCCCAGTCCGTCGATCACCACCAGGATCTGCATGGCCGTCACATCCGGGTCGTCCGTGCGGAATTCCCCCCGTTCGACGCCCGCGCGCAGCAGGTCGGCGAGGCGCTCGCGCCACGCGGTCTCCTGCACGCCGACCCGGTCGCGCAGGACGGGCCGGTAACGGCGGAGATGCCGGGCGTTGATCCAGAGCCGGCTGATGTTGTCGTACGCCTCGCCCGTCGCGTGTGCGAAGAACCGGGCGAGGTGCTCGGTGGGCGTACCGTCGGGCCGCTCCGCAGGGATGAGCCGGTCGAGTTCGCTGCCGGCCGCGCTGCCGAACGCCTCGGCCACGAGGTCCTCCACGGCGGGGAAGTAGTGGCTGATCAACCCCGGCCGGACCGCGAGCTGTTCGGCGATCCGTCGCAGGGTGAGGCACTCCAGTCCCTCGGTCAGGGCGACGGCGGCGGCCGCTTCGACGATTTCCGCACGCCGGTCGGCCGGGGATTTCCGAATTCGCTTCCGCTGAACGCTTGACGGCATACCCCGGATGCTATTGAGTGTGCGACCAATAAGCAAGCAGGTGGGCATGACCGGCACCCCGGAGGGCTCCATGGCGTCCACGATTCCCGACCCGCAGCCAGGCACACAGGGCACGCCCGACGGCCCGCTGCCGGAGCGGGCGGCCCGTGTCGAGGCCCACGGCATCGACCACATTCCCGATGCGGAACGCCACGGCAAGGCGCGCGAACTCTTCTCCGTCTGGGCCGCGGCGAACGTCAACTACCTCAGCCTGGTGGTCGGCGGCGCCCTGATCCTCATGGGCCTGACGGTGTGGCAGGCCATCGCGGTACTCGTGGTGGGCAACCTCTTCTGGGCGCTCACCGGATTCCTCGCCGTCTCGGGGCCGTCCGCGGGCGCGCCGAGCGAGGTGGTCACCCGGGCGATGTACGGCATACTCGGCAACCGCGTGAACAACGCGGTCGTCGGCTGGATGATCTCCGTCGCTTACTTCGCCCTGAACCTGTCCGCCGCGGCGGTCGCCGCCTTCTCCCTGGTCGAGAAGGCCGGCATCACGACGACCACCGGCGTCAAGGTCGTCGTCATCGTGGTCATCGCCGCGCTCACGCTGACCATCAGCGTCTACGGGCACGCGATGATCATGAAGCTGTACCTTCCGATCACCCTGGTCCTCGCCGCCGTCTTCGCCGTCGTTGCCGTCGGCGTGGTCGGGCACGCGGACTTCTCGTACGTGCCCGAGGAGCCGCTGACCGGCATCGATGTGTGGGCGACCGCCCTGGCCGGCGTCACTCTCGTCGCCTCGGGCCCGCTGTCGTACACCACCAGCGCGGACTTCTCCCGCTACCTGCCCCGTACGACGTCCAAGAAGGCGATCGTGGGATGGACGGCGCTCGGCGCCTTCGTGCCCAGCATGATCGTCTGCTCCCTGGGGGTCTTCGCCGCGACGGTGGTCGACATGACCGACCCGCAGGCCGCGCTGGAGAAGATCCTGCCCGGCTGGTTCACCCCGGTATTCCTGCTGGCGCTGGTCCTCGGCACGATCGCCATCAACGCGCTGACCGCCTACAGCGCCGGTCTGGCCATCCAGGCGGTCGGCATCCGCATCCGCCGCTCCGTCAGCGTCCTCGCCGACGGCACCGCCTCGGTGGCGCTGACCCTGTACGCGCTGCTCGTCTCCAACTTCCTGGACACCGTCAGCAATGTCCTCCAGCTGACCGTCGTCCTGCTCGGCCCCAGCATGGCCATCTACGCCACGGACATCGTGCTGTGCCGCAACAGGTACGACGGTCCCGCCCTTACGGACGAGAGCCCGAACAGCCGCTTCTGGTACACCGGCGGCGTCAACTGGTCGGGCGCCCTCGCGCTCGCGGCAGGTGTCACCGCGTCCGCTCTCTGCGTGAACACCCTGTACACCGGCCCGGTCGCCGCCGCCCTGGGCGGGCTCGACCTCGCCCTGCCCGTCGGCATGGTCGTCGCGGCGGCGGCCTACGCGCTCATGATGCGCCGCTCGCGTGCCGGTCTGGATACGGGAGTACCGGCCTGAGCTCAGTCCGCCGCGGCCACGACGGGCTCCGGGACCGGGGCCTGCGCTGCGCCCCCGGTACCCACCCGCCAGGCGATGCAGGTGCCGAGCAGCGCCAGCGCCCCGCAGCAGGCCCAGACGGTGACATAGGCGCTCTCGGAGGCGACGCGGGCCCCGGGGACGTCGAGCAGGAGGTGGTTCATGACCGCGGCGAAGGCCGCGCCCGCCACCGAACCGGCCAGCGTCTTCAGGGTGTTGTACATGCCCGTGCCGATACCGGTCTGGTCGGCGGGCAGATGCCGCAGGAGCAGTGCGGGCAGGGTGGCGATGGCGGTGCCGATGCCCGCGCCCGTGATGATCCCGGACGCGGTCATCTGCCAGGGCGCACCGTGCGCGAGGACCATGCCGAGGTAGCCGAGGGTCACCAGCGCGAAGCCGCCGACGAGGGTGTGCTGCGGGCCGAAGCGGCGGACGGCACGGTCGGCGCAGGTACCGGCGACCGCCATGGCGATGACGTGCGCGGCACCGAGCAGGGAGATGCCGAAGGCGTCCATCCCAAAGCCGAAGCCCAGGTCGGGCGGGGTGGCGAAGAACGACGGGTTGGCGGTCTGCGCCCCGTACAGCACACAGCCGGTGAGGAAGCTCAGTACGTACAGCAGCGCCATGCTGCGGCGGGCCATCAGCCGGACGTCCACCAGGGGCTGCGGCGCCCGCAGCTCGGTGCGGACGAACAGCGCGATGAGGACGAGGCCCAGGCCGACGGCGGCGGCGGTCGGGGCGAGGCCCGCGCTCTTCGCCAGCGCCATGCCGACCATGAGGGCGGCGAGGCCGCTGCTGAGGAGCGCGGCACCGGCCCAGTCGATGCGGCACAGGGCGCGGGTCGTGGACTCCGGGATCAGCCGGAAGGCCACGGGCAGACAGAGCAGGATGGCGACGGCCGGGACCATCAGCAGCCCGTGCACGTCGTGGATCGCGCGGGAGAGCAGCCCCGTGCCGAGGGTGCCGAGGGTCGCGCCGAGGGTGAGCGCGCCGACGAGCATTCCGATGGCGGCGCCGGCCCGCTCGGGCTGGACCCGGTCGCGCACGATCGCGAAGTCGAGCGGGAGCCAGCAGGCGAAGACGCCCTGCAGGGCGCGGCCGACGAGGAGGACGGCGAAGCTGTCGGCGGTGGCGACGATCAGCGAGCCGACGGCGACAGCGACCATGGTGATGCGGATCATGCGGCGGTGGCCGTAGATGTCGCCGAGCCGGGAGAGCAGCGGCACGGAGATGCCGGCGACGAGCAGGAAGACGCTGTTGACCCAGTTCAGGTCGCCCGCGCTGACGTGGAGGTCGCTGCCGATGAGCGGCAGTACGACGGGCACGGAGCCCTGCAGGATGCCGCTGCACAGCTCGATGAAGACGAGGAAGCCGACGACGGCGGCGGTGGACGGGGACGTACTGCCTGGGGAGGCGCTTCTGGGCATGGCGGGGTCTCCAAGGCGTGCTGGGGTACGGGCGGGCGCCACTGGGGCGCGGCCCGTGATGAGGGGAGAGGGGTGGGGTCAGCCGGTCGCCGGGCCCGCGGCGGGCAGCCGCGGCACCTGTCCGGCCAGGGCGAGGTCGACGAGCTGTTCGACGGTGTTGCCGTGGACGGGAGCGGGACGGAAGGAACGCCGGTAGACGAAGAATCCGTTCCAGAGGTCGAGCAGGGCGTCGGCGTCCACGTCCGGCGGCAGGTCGCCGCGGGCGATCCCGCGCTGCACGGCGGCCCGTGCCTGGTCGCGGCGGTGCGCCACGATGTCCAGGAAGGACTGCAGGACGGCCGACTCGTCGGCGGCGGCCTCGGTCAGGCACAGCCGCGTGAAGGCGTCGTGGGAGCGGGTGAAGTCGTCGATGTAGTCGCAGACGACGAGGAGTTCGGCGCGGGTGTCGCCGAGGTCGGGGACGGTGCGGACGTCGGCACGGGCGACGAGCACCTCGGCGATCACCGCGGCTTTGTGCGGCCACCACCGGTAGAGGGTCTTCTTGGACACATTGGCACGTACGGCGATCTCGTCCATGGTCACGCCGAGGTAGCCGTTCTCGGCGAACAGCTCGGAGGCCGCCGCCGCGACCCGGTCGTGGACGTCCTTGCTGCGGGGTCGGCCGGCCGGCCGCTGCGTGCTCGCCATGGCGTCCCATTTCGGGGGACGACGGCCGCCCCGTCAATAGGAAACGGCAAGTTCCCGAAAGACGTCACCTGGTCGTAACCCCGCCCGGTGGCCACTCCAGCAATCTTCTCGTCAGACCTGTTCACCGGCGAGAGAAGCGTGTACAACCAGGGGATCCCCGAAAAGGAAACGGATCGTTTCCTTACTCGTTCCCTTACTCGCGCGCTCACCCCGACGGTGGAGGATTCCCATGCCCGCAGCCGCCTCAGCCCTCCGCGACCGCGTCGCCGCCCGGCTCGACGCGTACAAGGACCGCCTGCTGGAGCTCAGCCACGAGCTGCACGCCGACCCGGAGACGTCCTTCGCCGAGACCCGCGCCGCCGCCCGGCTCGCGGCGCTGCTCGAGGACGCGGGCTTCGCGGTGGAGCGCGGCGTGTGCGACCTGCCGACGGCGCTGACCGCGACGTACGGCAGCGGCGACCTCACGGTCGGGGTGTGCGCGGAGTACGACGCACTGCCGGAGATCGGCCATGCCTGCGGGCACCACATCATCTGCGCCGCCGGCGCGGGCGCGGCCATCGCCCTGTCCGCGGCCGCCGACGAGCTCGGCTTCCGCGTGAAACTGCTCGGCACCCCGGCCGAGGAGGAGGGCGGCGGCAAGGTGCTGATGCTGGAGCGCGGCGCCTTCGACGACGTGACGGTGGCGATGATGGTGCACCCCTCCCGGACCGACGCCGTCGATGCGCGCGGCTCCAGCAACGCGGTCGTCCGCTTCGAGGTCACCTTCTCCGGCCGCGCCTCGCACGCCGCCGCGGCCCCCGAGGGCGGACTGAACGCGGCAGACGCCGCGGTCGTCGCCCAGGTCGCGATAGGCCAGCTCCGCCAGCAGCTCCGGGACGGCTACCGGGTCGCCGGCATCGTCCGGCACGGCGGCGAGCGGACGAACATCATCCCGGAGCGGACGGCGCTGGAGTACGAGGTGCGCACGCCCACCGGCGAGGAGCTGACCGAGCTCCGCGAGCGCGTCCTGAACTGCTTCCGCGGCGCCGCGCTGGCCACCGGCACGACCATGGAGGTACGCCCGATCCAGCCCGACTACCTGGACCTGCGCCACGACCCGGCGCTGATGGCCGCCTACGCCCGCAACCTGGGCGCGGCCGGCCGCGAGGTGCCCGAGCCGGGACCGGTGCCGCAGGGCACGGGCGGCTCCACGGACATGGGCAACATCACCCACGCCATGCCCGCCATCCATCCCGGTATCGGCGTGCTCGGGGCCCAGGGGATGCCGCACACCCGGCAGTTCACCGAGGAGACCGCCGGGCCGGCCGCCGACGAGGCGGTGCTCGACGGCGCGCTCGCGATGGCCTGGACCGGCCTGGACCTGGCCGCCGACGCGGAGTGGCGGGCCGAGTGCGTGGCGGCACGCGCCGCCTCCGGTCAGCGGTCCGGCGGAACCCCCGCCGCTCAGAACCCGTAGTCGGCCCAGTTCTCGACGACCCGCTGCCGCATCTCCTCCGGGTACGAGTACCGGAAGGACGCGGTGACGCCCTTGCTGACGCCCTCGAAGTGCTCGGGCAGCAGACAGCTCATGACGGACTTGCCGCCCCGGCCCGTGCGCACCTCCTCCGGAGTGAGGTAGGGAACCATCGGAATGCCCGGCGCCTCCGGGTGGACGTACTCGCCGGTGCCGGGGTGGTAGCGGGTCGCCATCGCCCACACCACCTGGTTGATGTCGGTGATGTCGATGTCATTGGCCACCAGCAGGACCTTGGGCACCAGCCACCCGGTGTGCGAGGTGAAGAGGACGTCGGCCACCGCGTCGGCCAGCTCCCGCTCGCCGAGCCCGCTCTCCGCCAGCCGCCCGATGTCGACGGACACGACGATCCAGCAGGTCGCGGCCTCGTACGAGCACCAGGCCAGGTCGACCGGCAGCCCGCTGGAGCGCAGCAGGTCCAGGCTGACGGCGGAGATCATCGTGCCCCAGATGGTGTGGTTCTCCTCCGGGGGCAGGCCCGCCACGCAGACCGGCAGGATGGGGTCGTCGCGGTGGGTGATCGCCTCGACGTGGAAGACGGGCTGCTGTTTGCTCTCGGCGAAGGAGTACCCGTGGTACTCGCCCATCGGCCCCTCGGGCGCCGTCTCGTCGGGGCTGAGGTAACCCTCCAGCACGATCTCGGCGTTGGCCGGGACGTACAGGTCGTGCAGCTCCGTGCGGACCACCTCGACGGGGCTGCCGGCGAGGGCGCCGACGTAGCCGTCCTCGTTCACCTCGGCCGGCAGCGGCATGCCCGCCGCGGCCAGCGCCGCCGGCGGGGCGCCGAGCACCATGGCCCACGGCGTCGGCAGGCCCTTCTCGCGCCACATGGCGTGGATCATGCCGATGTGCTGCTGCGGCATGGCGGGCCCGACGAGGGTGGTGCGCCCGTGCAGCATGGTCCGGCTGACCGACCAGCTCGTCCACCGCCCGTCGGGGGAGCGCACGACATGGAACCCGTACGTACCGAAGTACCGGCCGCCGTCCTGCTGGTGCAGCAACGGGACCGGGAACCGCTCCAGATCGACGTCGTCGCCCGTCAGCACGTTCTCCTTGCAGGGGCCGGTCTCCACCACGCGCGGGGCGACCGGGTCCGCGTGCATGGCGGAGATCAGCTTCTCCAGCAGCGCGCGCGGCGTGGTGTCGCGCGCGAGCCCGAAGTGCGCGGCGAGCCGGCCGTAGGCCCCCTCGTCGAGGCCGCTCAGCCCGGCAGGCGCGCCGAGAATCCGGAAGCCCGGCTCGGCCCCGGCCAGATTGCTGAACAGTGGCGCCGGACTCCGCGTCTCATAGACGCGCCGGGTAATGGCGCCGACCTCCAACGTCGGGCTGACCGGCCGCCGGATGTCGACCGCATCCCCGACGGCGAGCGAACTCTCCACGAAATCCCGGAAGTTGAGCGCACTGCCGCGCTGCGTCATACCCGACCTTCCCTCCTCGTCACGCACGGTAAGTACGTGTACGTCCTAACTGGGCCGACGGTATAGTACGTACACGTCCTAATCAATGCGGAGGAACGGCGGCGGGCAATGGCACAGGACAACGCGGACGCCGGGCTCATGCTCGCCGCGATCGGCGGGATCGGCCCCCTGGCCCGTCAGCTCGGCCAGGCGCACAACCGGCTCTGGTACGAGCAGGTGCACCAGGACCTGACCGGGCCGCAGTTCACGGTCCTGTGCCTGCTGCACACCCGCGGCGCCATGGACCAGGGCACGCTCGGCGCCCTGGCCAATCTCGACAAGTCGACCGCGGCGCCGCTGCTGGACCGCCTGCGCAAGCGCGGCCTGGTGGACCTCGCCAAGGACGACAGCGACCGACGGCGCAAGCTGGTACGCATCACCGACACCGGCCGCGAACTGGCCACCCGCCTCGCACCGGCGGTCGTCTCGGTGAGCGACCAGCTCCTCGCCCCGTTCACCCCGGAGGAACGCGACCAGTTCCTCACCCTGCTGCGGCGTGCGGTCCAGGGGCCGGAGCGGTAGGCCCCGTTCAACTGCACCGACATCACGCCCCGGGGAGGGCCTCGCCGAGGCGTTGGATGCCTTCCTTGAGTTGGGCGGGGCCGGGGGTGCTGACGTAGCTCAGGCGGAGGTGGGGGGCGGGGGGCTCGGCGGTGAAGTAGGGGGTGCCGGGGGTTACCGCTACGCCGTGGCGGAGGGCGGTCGCGGCGACGGCGTGTTCGTCGGTGCCGTCGGGGAGGCGCAGCCAGAGGTGGTAGCCGCCGAGCGGTGTCCGGCGAGGAAGGAGGGCGGGCAGGGCGCTGTTCAGCGCGGTGAGGAGGGTGGTCCGGCGCTCGCGGAGGGCGCCGGCGAGCGCCCGGAGGTGGCCGGCCCAGGCGGGGGAGCCGACCAGTTCCAGGGCGGTCTCCTGCAGCGGGCGGGGGACGAAGAAGCTGTCGACGACCTGGATGGCGCGCAGCCGCTCCAGCGCCGGGCCGCGGGCGGAGAGGGCTCCGATGCGGAGGCTGGGGGAGGCCGCCTTGGTGAGCGAGCGGACGTGGACGACGACGCCGTCCGGGTCGTCGGCGGCCAGCGGGAGCGGCAGCGGCGGGGAGTCGGCGTGCACCAGGCGGCGGGCGAAGTCGTCCTCGATGAGGAAGGCGCCGGCTGCTCGGGCGATGCCGAGTACCTCGGCGCGCCGTTGGGGGGACAGGACGGTGCCGGTGGGGTTGTGGAAGAGGGGCTGGCAGACGAACGCACGGGCGCGGGTGGCCTCGAACGCCTCGGCGAGCAGGTCGGTGCGTACACCGTCGGCGTCGACCGGTACCGGTACGGGCCGCAGCCCCGCGGCGCGGGCGACGGCGAGCATGCCGGGATAGGTGGGGGACTCGACCAGGACGGCGGAGCCGGGCGCGGCCAGGGCCCGCAGGGCAGTGGTGAGGGCGCTCTGGCCGCCGGCGGTGATCAGGACGTCCGAGGCGTTGAGCGAGCCGCCCGGTCCGCTGATGTCGCGCGCGAACCACTCCCGCAGCTCGGTCAGGCCCTCCACCGGGGGACGGGACCACGTGCCGGGCCTGCGGCCGGCCCGGGCCAGGGCGGCGGCCAGCGCCCGTTCCGGCTGGAGCGCGGCGTGCAGGTAGCCGCCGTTGAGGTCGATGACCTCGGGCGGCGGGGTGGTGAGGGTGGCCAGCACACCGGCGGCGTCCATGCCGCGGGGACCCGCGTCGACGGTGGTGTGCGGGGGGTCCGCGCTCAGTGCCACCTCCTGCCAGGAGACGTCGCCGAGCACGCCCGTGGCGCGGCGTGCGGTGGCCTTGAAGACGCCGGCGCCGGGCCGGGAGGTGACGAGCCCTTCGGCGGCGAGGGTCGCGATCGCCCGGGAGACGGTCACCGGACTGACCTGGTACTGCGTGACCAATGCCCGGCTCGAGGGCAGCTTCTCCCCTTCCGGATAGCGGTTCAGCTCATTCCGCAAGGTCGCGGCCAATTGAGCGACACTGCTACTCTCGTTCATGACAGTACAAGATAGCGCTACTCAGTCTTCGGCGATAGCGGTCGGCAGTGCTACTCCCCGCGGTGGCACTTCCCGCAGTGGTAGTCCTCGTAGCGGCACTCCTCGTCGTGGTACTCCCGCCAGCGGGACTCGCCTGGCCGCCCTCGGTGTGGTGTCGTTCTCCTTCAGTCTTCCGGCCACCGTGTGGGCCCTGGACGGTTTTGGTCCGTGGACGGCGACCGGCGTACGGGGTCTGCTGGCGGGGCTGCTCGCCGCGGTCTGCCTGTACGGCGCCCGGGTGCCGGTGCCCGCGCGGCAGCACTGGCCGGCCCTGCTCACGGTGGCCGGCGGCTGTGCCATCGGCTTCCCGTTGCTCTCCACGCTGGCCCTGCAGACCTCCACCACCGCGCACTCGGCCGTCGTGATCGGCATGCTGCCGCTGGCCACCGCCGCCGTCTCCGCCGCCCTGACCGGCCGGCGCCCGTCGCGTGTGTTCTGGGCGGCCGCCGTTCTCGGCGCCGGCACCGTGGCCGCCTTCACCCTCCAGCAGAACCAGGGGCTGCCGACCGTCGGCGACCTCTACCTCTTCGGCGCCCTCCTGGTGTGCGCCGCCGGGTACGCGCAGGGCGGGCGGCTCGCCTCCCACATGCCCGGCTGGCAGGTCATCGCCTGGGGCGTCGTGGCCGCTCTTCCCGTATCAGCGCTGGTCACGGCCTTTGCGCTGCCCGCCGAGCCGGTGCATCTGACCAGTAAGGCGATCGTCGGCATGGCCTACATCGCCGCCATTTCCCAGTTCGGCGGATTCGTCGCGTGGTATCGCGGGATGGCCGTCATCGGGGTGCTCAGGGCGAGCCAGATTCAGCTCGCCCAGCCCCTCCTCACCCTGGTCTGGTCGGTCCTGCTCATGGGGGAGCAGTTCGCTCCCCTCGCCGCCGTCACCGCGCTGGTCGTGCTCGGCTGCATCGCGGTCACCCAACGCGCCCGTAGCTGACCCGGTGGTGGGCCCGAGGCCGGCCTTCACACGTCCGGCTCCGCGAAACGGCGCAGGAGGTCGCCTCACGATTCCCAACAGCCTCGTGAGCAGAGCCATATGACGGGGAGTGACCTGTCTGTGAGGATGCGCGGATGACGATGGATTCTCTGAAGACACACGCGGTGGGCCCGATCGGGATTATTGGCGTGGGGGAGATCGCCCGCGCCCTGGTGGAGGGCTTGTGCGAGGGAGTGGACGACCCGCCGGAGATCTTCCTCTCTCCCCGGGGAGCGGGCGCGGCCGCTGAGCTGTCCCGGCGCTATGCGGGGGTGCACGTGTGCGCCGACAATCAGGCCGTGGTCGACCGTGCCGCGGTGGTCGTCATCGCGGTCCGCCCCGGGGACCGGGCCGAGGCTCTCGACGGACTCGAGGTCGGCGGGGACCGGGTCGTGATCAGCGTCATGGCCGGCGTGGGAAGCGAGGAACTGCGCCGTACCCTCGGGGACACCGACGCGCCGATCGTGCGCGCGATCCCCCTGCCCGCCGTGCGTCAGCGCACTTCCGTCACCGTCACGTGCCCCTCCCACCCGGTCGTGACCGCACTGTTCGACCGACTCGGCGGGTCCCTCCCCGTGGCGGACGAAGCCGCACTCAATGTCTTCTCCGCGCTGACGGCGACGATCACCAGCCACTACTGGTACTTGGCCACGCTCACGGAATGGGCCGCGCGACAGGGCATCCCCTCCGGTGACGCGGGTCGGTACGTGCGCAGCCTCTTCCAGGGCGTCGGGCGCGCGCTGAGCGATGAGTCCCGGTCCCTGCCGCAGCTCGCGGCTGACCATGAGACGCCGAACGGGATCAACGAGCGGATCCGCACCACCTGGTTCGACGCGGCGAACGCGGGCGCACTCAATGAGGCGCTCGACGCACTGCTCGCGGACCTCATGTAGCCGCCGGCGTACCGGCCGCCGACGGGCCTCATCGGCTTCGCCCTCACGGCGCTGCTGTGGCAGGTGGTGCAGGTACGTTGCCACGGTCCCGCCCGTGGTCAGCCCACCGGCTGCGGCTCCAGACGCTCGGACCCGGAGTACACGTTCATCGACGTACCGCGCAGAAAACCGACGAGCGTCAGCCCGCTCTCCGCTGCCAGGTCCACGGCGAGCGAGGACGGCGCTGAGACGGCCGCCAGCATGGGGATGCCGGCCATCACCGCCTTCTGCACCAGTTCGAAGGAGGCCCGGCCGCTGACCATCAGCACCGTCCCACGCAGGGGCAACAGTCCCGACCGCAAGGCATGGCCGATGACCTTGTCCACGGCGTTGTGCCGGCCGACGTCCTCCCGCAGGCACAGCAGCTCGCCGTCGGCCGTGAAGAGGCCTGCGGCGTGCAGGCCGCCGGTGCTGTCGAACACCCGCTGGGCCGCCCGTAGTTGGTCGGGGAGGGTGGTCAGTACCTCCGACCCGATACTCAGTGGGTCCTCGGCCACGGACCATGCCGCCGAGGTGCGTACCGCGTCCAGGCTGGCCTTGCCGCACAGCCCGCACGAGGACGTGGTGTAGAAGTTGCGCTCCAGTGAGGCGTCCGGGGCGGCCACGCCCTGGGCCAGGACGACGTCGACCACGTTGTATGTATTGCCGTTGTCGGCCGTGGCGCCCGCGCAGTAGCGGATCCCGGCCACGTCGTCGGCAGTGTGCACTACCCCCTCGCTCACCAGGAAGCCGGCCGCGAGGCCGAAGTCGTCGCCCGGGGTGCGCATGGTCACGGTGAGCGGCCGCCCGCCGACCCGGATCTCCATCGGCTCCTCGGCGGCCAGGGTGTCCGGGCGGTACGAGGGCACCCCGTCCCGGATGCGCAGCACCCGCCGCCGTACGGTCACGCGTCCCATGCCGCGCTCCGCTCCCTGGGCTCCAGGCGGATCACCACACCCTTGGAGGTGGGACAGTTGCTGAAGTCGGCGACGCTGTCCAGCGGGACCAGGACGTTGGTCTCGGGGTAGTAGGCGGCGGCGGAGCCGCGGCTGGCGGGATAGCCGACGACCTCGAAGTGCTCAGCGCGGCGTTCCGTCCCGTCGTGCCAGACGCTCACCAGGTCCACCACGGAGCGGTCGGCGATGCCGAGGTCCGCGAGGTCGGCGGGGTTGACGAGGACGACCCGGCGGGCGTGGTGAATGCCGCGGTAGCGGTCGTTCGGCGCGTACCAGACGGTGTTCCACTGGTCGTGCGAGCGCAGCGTCTGCAGCAGCAGATGCCCCTCGGGCACGTGCGGCATCGTGAACTCGTTGGACGTGAACACGGCCTTGCCGCTCGGGGTGCGGAAGACCCGCTCGTTGACCGGGTTGGGCAGATGGAAGCCGCCGGGCTTCGCCACCCGGGCGTTGAAGTCCTCGAAGCCCGGTACGACACGGGATATCCGGTCGCGGATCGTGCCGTAGTCGCCCTCGAACTGCTCCCAGGGGATGAACGGTTCGTCCCCCAGGGTCCGGTGCGCCAGCCGGCTGATGATCGCCACCTCACTGAGCAGATGCGGGGAGGCCGGCGGCAGCTTCCCCCGCGAGGCGTGGACGTCGCTCATCGAGTCCTCGACGGTGATGAACTGCTCGACGCCGTTCTGGAAGTCCCTGTCGCTGCGGCCCAGCGTGGGCAGGATCAGGGCAGTGTCACCGCAGACCGTGTGGGAGCGGTTGAGCTTGGTGGAGATGTGCGCGGTGAGCCGGCACTTGCGCATCGCCTCCTCGGTGACCGCGCTGTCGGGGGTGGCCCGTACGAAGTTGCCCGCGACACCGAGGAAGAACTTCGCGCGGCCTTCGTACATCGCGTGGATGCCGTTCACCGCGTCCAGGCCGTGATGGGCGGGCGGAGTGAAACCGAACTCCTTCTCCAGGGCGTCCAGGAACTTCTGCGGCATCTTCTCCCACACGCCCATGGTGCGGTCGCCCTGGACGTTGCTGTGGCCGCGGACCGGGCACACGCCCGCGCCGGGCCTGCCGATGTTGCCGCGCAGCAGCAGGAAGTTGATGATTTCGCGGATGGTGGGCACGCCGTGCTTGTGCTGGGTCAGCCCCATAGCCCAGCACACGATGATCTTCTTGCTCTTCAGTACCTGGGCGTGTACGCGCTTGATCTCCTCACGCGTGAGCCCGGTCGCCTCGAGTACGTGCTCCCAGGAGACCGTCCGCACGTGCTCGGCGAAGTCGGCGCTGCCGATGGTGTGGGCCTCGATGAAGTCGTGGTCGAGCACGGTGCCCGGCGCGGCGTCCTCGGCCTCCAGCAGCAGCCGGTTCAGGGCCTGGAACAGGGCGAGGTCGCCGCCGGCGCGGATGTGCAGGAACTGGTCGGCGATCGGCGTGCCGCGGCCGATCACACCGCGCGGCCGCTGCGGGTGCTTGAAGCGCATCAGCCCGGCCTCGGGCAGTGTGTTGACCGCGATGACCCGACCGCCGTTGCGCTTGGTCTCCTCCAGCGCCGAGAGCATCCGCGGGTGGTTGGTGCCCGGGTTCTGCCCCACCACGAAGACCAGGTCGGAGTGGTGAATGTCGTCCAGCGAGACGCTGCCCTTGCCGATGCCCAGCGTCTCCGTCATCGCGAAGCCACTGGACTCGTGGCACATGTTGGAGCAGTCCGGCAGATTGTTGGTGCCGTACGCGCGGGCGAAGAGCTGGAGGAGGAAGGCGGCCTCGTTGTTCAGCCGGCCCGATACGTAGAAGAGCGCCTCATCGGGGGAGGCCAGCGCCTTGAGTTCCTCGGCGAGCAGGCCGAACGCATCGTCCCAGCCGATCGGCTCGTAGTGGGTAGCGCCGGGCCGCTTGACCATCGGCTCGGTCAGCCGGCCCTGCTGGTTGAGCCAGTAGTCGGACTTGGTGTCCAGCTCGGCGATCGAGTGCTCGCGGAAGAAGTCCCGGGTGACGCGCCGCGAGGTGGCCTCGTCGTTGATGTGCTTGGCGCCGTTCTCGCAGTACTCGTTCATGTGGCGCTTGCCCGGCGCGGGCTCGGGCCAGGCGCAGCCCGGGCAGTCGATGCCCTTGGGCTGATTGATGTTCAGCAGGGTCAGCGCGGTGCGTCGCAGGGACGTCTGGCCCAGCGAGTACTCCAGCGCGTGCGTCACGGCGGGCAGACCGGTCGCCCAGGTCTTGGGCGGAGTGACCGACAGGTCGTCGGCGGGGTCCTCGATCTCTGCGCTGCTCATGCTCTGACCTTCCGGTAGTGCCCGGAGACAAGTCAAAGAGGGGTTTCCGATGGCTTGATAGGCGCCGCTTATTGCGATACGGAATTGTCGGGCAGTCGCTCCAGGGCGGCGGCGAGGTCGGTGCGCCGGGCGATCTCCGTCAGGGCGCGCGCCATGACGGACCCCGGCTCCCGAGCGGTCATCACCAGCCCGATGGTGACCGTCCGTGCGGGTTCGATGAGCGGTACGGCGCGCATGCCGGGCGGGATGCCGAAGACGTGCAGCCAGGCGTGCGGCACGATACTGGCCCACCGGCCCGTCCTGACGTGTGCGAAGAGCGCGGCCACCGAGTCGGTCTCCACGCGCGGCGTAGGCCGCACCCCGGCCTCGGCGAACAGCTCGTCCAGCACCCTGCGCCCCTGCATGGTCCCCGTCAGCAGGCACAGCGGCAGCCGCGACGCCTCCGCCCAGGTCGCCGTCGTCCGCCGGCCCAGATTGTCGGCCGCCGAGGTCAGCAGTACATACCGTTCCTGGTACAGCGGAACGGTCCGGAAATTCTCGGCAACGTCCTCGCGCAGATAACTGACCGCGGCGTCGATCTCGAAATTCTGCAGCCGCCGGAGAATGTCCTCCGACCGGAGGTCCGCCTGGACGTCCACGGTGACCAGCGGGTGCGCCGCACAGAACGGGTCGATGAGCAGGGAGACGGCGCCGGTCGCGGTCGGGACGGCACCGATCCGTATCCGCCCGCTCAGTCCGGTGCGCAGGGCGCCGACCTCGTCCTTGAGGGCGTCACGGTCGGCGAGGATCCGCTGCGCCCACACCACGATGCGCTCGCCCTCCGGCGTGAGCCCCTCATAGGTACGGCCGCGCCGGACCAGCGGCACGTCCAGCTCCTCCTCCAGCTTCCGGATCGCCTCCGAGAGAGCGGGCTGGGAGACGTAGCACGCCTGGGCGGCACGGGCGAAATGGCGCTCCCGGGAGAGCGCCACCAGATATTCGAGTTGGCGAAACAGCACGTCAAGGGTCTACCCGACCGCCCGCCGGAACGCCAGTCGGAGCCTCGTGCGTCCGGGTGAGCCTGTCGGCCGATCGGCTCCCAGGTGTGGGGGCACGGCCGGAGCGTGCTAGGACGAGCGCGGGGGCAGAGCGCTGAGGAGCCGGGCGTACTCGGTGCGGGTCACCGGGAGCACGGTGCCGTGGCGGGGGCTCGCGGGAAGTCGGTAATCCGTGGACGGTGTCCACTTCCCGGACGCGAGGTCGGTGGTCTCGAAGGGTACGTAACCCCGGCCGCCGAACTCGTCGATGAAGAGGTACCACTTGTTCTCCGTGTTGGACTTGAAGACCGTCGGGCCCTCGCCCCGGTCGACGGCGCCCTTGCCGATGCAGTCGGCCACGAAGTCGTACTTGGTGTCGGTGAGTTCGGTGGAACGCTCCGCGGTGATGAACTTCGAGCAGGGCGTGCCGGACGACGGGTCGCGCTCGTCCTTGGTGAAGCGGTGGTAGGTGTCGCCGTCCTTGATGACGGTGGAGTCGATCACCGAGTAGCCGGGGTCGTTCCACACCTTGGGCGCACTGAAGGTGCGGAAGTCCTTCGTCGTCGCGTACAGCATCTTGTTGTACGTCGTGCCGGTGTGGTCCGGGTCGTTCTCGGCGTAGACCTTGGATGCCCAGAAGACGACGTACGCGTCGAGGCTGTCGTCCCAGTATGCCTCCGGGGCCCAGGCGTTGCCCGCGGTGTCCGGGGCGACCTGCACCAGACGGCGGTCGGTCCAGTGGGTCAGGTCCGTGGATTCCCAGACCATGATGGACGTGCTGCCGGTGCGCTGCACCTGGTCCCAGCTTCCGCCCTCGCCTCCGTACATCCGCAGGTCAGTGGCGATCAGGAAGAACTTGTCGCCCCGCGGCGAACGGATCACGAACGGGTCGCGCAGGCCCTTGGTGCCGAGGTTGGAGGTGAGCACCGGCTTGCCGCTGTTCAGCTCGCGCCAGTGCAGTGGGTCGTTGCCGCGGCTGAGGGCCATCCGGATCTGCTCGCCGTCCGCGGTGTTCTCGCCGGTGAAGTAGGTGAAGAGGTAGCCGGCGTACGCGTCCTCGCGCCGGGTCGTGTCCTGGGACGTTGCGTTCAGTGCCGTGCTGGACGGTGCGGTCAGGAGAGTGGCACAGAGTGCGGCGAGGACGGTGAGGAGGGGCACGAGGGGACGGGGACAGCGTCGTCTTCTCATCAGGTGCGTCCTTTCGAAGTCCAACGTCGGTCGGGGCCTACCGAAGCCCCGGTGGCGGGGCCGTGCTGTCGCGCAGTACGAGTCGGGTCGGCACCAGGGTGGTGCCATGGTCCGTTGCGTTCTCGCGGACCTGTCGCAGTACTCCGTCGACGCAGCGGCGGCCGACCTCGGCGAAGTCCTGGTGGACCGTGGTGAGCGGGGGCAGGAAGGAGCCGGCCTCCGGGATGTCGTCGAAACCGATGACGGAGACGTCCTGCGGAACCCTGCGTCCGCGCTCGTGCAGCGCGCGCAGCAGGCCGAGCGCCATCTGGTCATTGGCGGCGAACACCGCGGTGCAGTCGTCCTGTTCGGCCAGTTGAAGCCCCGCTCGGTAGCCGGACTCCGCCGACCAGTCGCCGTGCACCAGCGGCGGCGGCACCCGTCCGGCCCTCTCAAGTTCCTCCCGCCAGGCGGCGGTTCGACGCTGAGCGGCGTACGACCCCTCGGGGCCGGCCAGATGCCACACGGTCTCGTGCCCCAGGTCGAGCAGATGCCGAACGGCGTCGCGAGCGCCACCGGCCTGGTCTGTGTCGACCACCGCGTAGCGGTCCCCGGCGTCCGAGTCCGCCACCACGACCTTCACATGCGGCGGCAGCGAGAGGCGGGCCGAGTCGAGAAGGTGGACCTCCATGATGACGATGACCGCGTCGACGGCGAGCTCTCCCAACCGCGAGAAGGCGCCGCGCACTTCGTCCTGCGTCGGCACCGCCACGGGCAGCAGTGTGACCGCGTACCCCTCCGCGGCGGCGGAGGTGGCGATGGCCTCCAGCGTGCGGACGTTGCCGGTCGTGGAGAGCGTGAACGTGATGACGCCGATGGTGCGGAAGTCGCCGCGCTTGAGCGCACGGGCCGCACTGTTGGGGCGGTAACCCAGCTCCTTCATCGCGGCGAGCACCCGCTGACGGGTCTCCTCGTGCACACCGGGGAAGCCGTTCGAGACGCGCGAGACGGTCTGCGAGGAGACGCCCGCGACCCGGGCGACGTCCGCCATCGAAGCGCTCTGCGTACGCCGCCGGGTTCCGGCTCCGTCGCGCGCCCGGGCGCTGTCCGTTGCTCCCACCGTCTCCCTCACCCGTCGCGCCGTCCGTTCCTGCAGTAACTGTTGACCGTCGTCAACGAGGCAGTGTAGATATGTCGCCGCCGCGATGTTTACGCAAACATACCCCCAGTGGCGCCGTGCGCGCCACGATGTTTACGCAAACATCGTGAGTGAGCGAGCACCACCGGCCCGGGATGTACGACCGAGTGCGACCGAGTACGAGCGAGGGGCGCGACATGACAACGATGCAACCGCCGGCGGCCGCCCGGCCCCGCCCGACCGGCCCACCGGTGCGCCCCATCCGTGGCACCCGCCGCTCATGGACGGGATGGGGCTTCATCGGCCCCTTCGTTCTCGTCTTCGCCCTGGTCTTCCTGGCGCCGCTCGCGTACTCCGGCTACCTCAGTCTCTTCCGGACCCAACTGATCGGCGGCACCACCTTCGTGGGTCTGGACAACTACCAACAGGCCCTGCAGGACGGACGGTTCTGGGAGGGCGTCGCCCGCGTCGGACTCTTCCTGGCCGTCCAGGTGCCGATCATGCTGGGCCTCGCCCTGCTCGTCGCGCTCGCCCTCGACAGCGGCCGGCTGTACGGCAAGGACTTCTTCCGGATAGCCGTCTTCCTGCCGTACGCCGTGCCCGCCGTCGTCGCCACGCTGATGTGGGGCTTCATGTACGGCACCCGCTTCGGACTGGTCGGTGACATCAATGACGCGTTCGGTGCGAAACTCCCCGACCCGCTGTCTCCCGATCTGCTCCTGGCCTCGATCGGCAACATCGTCACCTGGGAGTTCATCGGCTACAACATGCTGATCTTCTACTCCGCGCTGCGCGTCATCCCGCACTCGCTCTACGAGGCCGCCGAGATCGACGGCGCCGGCCAGTGGCGCGTCATATCGGCGATCAAACTCCCGGCCATCCGCGGCGCCCTCGTCATCGCCACGATCTTCTCGATCATCGGCAGCTTCCAGCTCTTCAACGAGCCGAGCATCCTGCAGAAGCTGGCGCCGAACGTGATCACCACCGACTACACCCCGAACTACTACACGTACTCGCTGTCCTTCTCCGGTCAGCAGCACAACTACTCCGCGACGGTCGCCATCGTCATGGGCCTGCTCACGATGATCGTCGCGTACGTGGTCCAGCTTCGCGGCATGCGCAAGGGAGCGTGACCCCCGATGAGCAGCACCGCCACCACAGTCGCCCGGCCCACCGGCAAGCCGCCCGCCACCCCTCGGCTGCGACCGCCGCGCCGCAACGCGCCCCGGCGCTCCCCACGCAGCATCCTGCTGACCGCGCTCACCGGGGTCGTCCTGCTCTACAGCCTGCTGCCGCTGCTGTGGCTGCTGATCAGTGCCACCAAGTCCCAGCAGGGCCTGGCCCGTTCGTTCGGCCTGTGGTTCGACGGGGACTTCGCCCTGTGGGACAACATCGTAGAGACGTTCACCTACAACGACGGCGTCTTCGGCCGCTGGCTCCTCAACACCGCGTTGTACGTGGTCGTGGGCGCCGGTGGCGCGACGTTCCTGGCCGTCCTCGGCGGGTACGCGCTCGCCAAGTTCGACTTTCCCGGCAAGCGTGCCGTGTTCGCCGTCGTCATCGGCGCGGTTGCCGTGCCCGGCACCGCCCTCGCGGTCCCGACGTTCCTGATGTTCAGCAAGATGGGCCTGACCGACACCCCATGGGCCGTCATCATCCCGTCCCTGATCTCGCCCTTCGGCCTGTATCTGATGTGGGTGTTCGCCACCGAGGCGATTCCCGGCGAACTGATGGAGGCGGCCCGCATCGACGGCGCGAGCGAGGTGCGGACCTTCTTCCAGGTCGCACTGCCGCTGCTCGCGCCCGGCACCGTCACCGTGCTGCTCTTCACCACCGTCGCGACCTGGAACAACTACTTCCTGCCGCTGATCATGCTGAAGAACCCCGACTGGTACCCACTGACCCTCGGCCTCGACAGCTGGAACAAGCAGGCGGCGACGGCCGGCGGCGAAGCCGTCTTCAACCTCGTCATCACCGGCTCGCTGCTCACCATCGCACCGCTGATCGCCGCCTTCCTGCTGCTCCAGAAGTACTGGCAGTCCGGCCTCGCCGCCGGAAGCGTCAAGGAGTAACCACCGCCGCCCGGCACTCACCCCCTCCGTGCACCACCTCGAAGAAGCGGAAGCATCACCATGCCCAAGTACACCCGCCGCCTGCTGCGCGGTACCGGTGTCGTCTGCGTCCTGGCCCTCGGCGCGACCGCGTGCGGCGGCTCCGGCGACGACAATGCCCCTCAGAAGAAGGTCAGTTCGGCAGATCTGCAGGCCGCCCTGAAGAAGGGCGGCACGGTGACCGTGTGGGCATGGGAGCCCACGCTGAAGCAGGTCGTCGCCGACTTCGAGCAGAAGTACCCGAAGGTCGACATCAAGCTGGTCAACGCGGGCACCAACAAGGACCAGTACAAGGCCCTGCAGAACGCCATCTCGGCGGAGAAGGGCGTCCCCGACGTCGCGCAGATCGAGTACTACGCGCTGAGCCAGTACGCCCTGACGAAGTCCGTCACCGACCTCGCGCCGTACGGGGCCGACCGGCTCGCCGGCTCCTACTCCACCGGCCCCTGGAACGCGGTGAAGTCCGGCGACGGCATCTACGGCCTGCCCATGGACTCCGGCCCGATGGCCCTCTTCTACAACAAGAAGGTCTTCGACAAGTACAAGATCCCGGTGCCCACCACGTGGGACGAGTACGTCGACGCCGCCCGCAAGCTGCACAAGGCCGACCCGAAGACCTACATCACCAGCGACGACGGTGACGCGGGTCTGGCCACCAGCCTGCTGTGGCAGGCCGGTTCGCACCCGTACAAGGTCGACGGCACGAAGGTCGGCATCGACTTCACCGACGCCGGAGCCAAGAAGTACACCGGCACCTGGCAGCAGCTCATCGACGAGAACCTCCTCGCGCCTGTCACCGCGTGGAGCGACGACTGGTACAAGGGCCTCGGCGACGGCACCATCGCCACCCTGCCGGCCGGGGCCTGGCTGCCGGCCAATCTCGCCTCCGGTGTGAAGGGCGCCGCGGGTGACTGGCGCGTGGCTCCGCTGCCGCAGTGGTCCAAGGGCGCGGACGCCAGTGCCGAGAACGGTGGGAGCTCGCTCGCCCTGCCCGAGCTCAGCACGAACAAGGAGCTCGCCTACGCCTTCGTCGCCTACGCCAACTCCGGTGCCGGCGTGCAGACCCGCATCAAGAACGGTGCGTTCCCGGCCACCACGAAGGACCTGGAATCCAAGGCGTTCCAGAACACCGGGTTCCCGTACTTCGGCGGCCAGAAGGCCAACAAGGTCTTCGCCGAGTCCGCGAAGAACGTCCCGGCGGACTGGCAGTACCTGCCGTACCAGGTGTATGCCAACTCGATCTTCAACGACACCGTCGGCAAGGCATACATCTCCGGCACCAAGCTGTCGCAGGGCCTGGACGCATGGCGCGACGCCTCCGTCAAGTACGGCTCCGAGCAGGGCTTCACCGTCGAGAAGTAACCAGGAGCACCGAGCAGCAGCTCCCCGTCAGCCGTCTCGTTCCCCGGAAGGACCTGCATGATCCCGCCCGCCTCTCCGCGCCCGCCCCGCTTCCCGTACGCGACGGGCGGCGACGGCTCCCCACGGCTCGTCTACGGAGCCGACTACAACCCCGAGCAGTGGCCACGGGAGGTATGGGAGGAGGACATCCGGCTGATGCGCGAGGCCGGGGTGAACATCGTCTCCCTGGCGATCTTCTCCTGGGCGCGACTCCAACCCACCGCCGAGACCTGGGACTTCGCCTGGCTCGACGAGATCATGGCACTGCTGCACGAGGGCGGCATCGGCGTCGATCTGGCCACCGCGACCGCCTCCCCGCCGCCCTGGCTCACCGCCGCGCACCCGGAGATCCTGCCGGTGACCGTCACAGGGGAGACGGTGTGGCCGGGGGCACGGCAGCACTGGCGGCCCACTTCGCCCGTCTTCCGCGAGCACGCGTTGCGTCTCGTACGGCAGTTGGCGACCCGGTACGCCCGGCATCCCGCCCTCGTGGCCTGGCACATCAACAACGAGCTGGGCTGTCACAACGTCTACGACTACTCGGACGACGCGGCCCGCGCCTTCCGTGCGTGGCTGCGCCGCCGCTACAGCACGCTCGACGCGCTCAACGGCGCCTGGGGTACGGCGTTCTGGTCCCAGCACTACAGCGACTGGGACCAGATCCTGCCGCCGCGCCTGGCCGCCTCGCACCCGAACCCCACACAGCAGCTCGACTTCAAACGCTTCTCGTCCGACGCGCTCAAGGACCATCTGCGCGCCGAGCGCGAGGTGCTCCGGGAACTCACCCCGGACACGCCCGTCACCAGCAACTTCATGGTGATGCCCGGCATCAAGGGCATGGACTACGCGGATTGGGCGAGCGAGGTCGACTTCGTCTCCAACGACCACTACGTCGTGCCCGGGCCGCAGGACCGTGACGAGCTGTCCTTCTCGGCCAACCTGACCAGCGGCATCGCGGGCCACCGTCCGTGGTTCCTGATGGAGCACTCCACCAGCGCCGTGAACTGGCAGCCCGTCAACCGGGCCAAGGCACCCGGCGAACTGGCCCGGGACTCGCTGCTGCACGTGGCGCACGGTGCGGACGCCGTGTGCTTCTTCCAGTGGCGCCAGTCCGCCGCGGGCGCCGAGAAGTACCACTCGGCGATGGTGCCGCACGCCGGCGCCGACAGTGACCTCTTCCGCTCCGTTGTCGCGTTGGGACGGACGATCGAGGCGCTCGGGCCGGTCGCCGGTGCCGAGCGCGAACCCGCCCGCGTGGCCGTCCTGTTCGACTGGGACTCGTGGTGGACCAGCGAACACGACTCCCACCCGACCTCGCGCCTCGACTACCACCGCGAGGCACTGGACTGGTATTCCGCACTGCTGCGGCTCGGCATCCGTGCCGACGTCGTGCCGGCCCAGGACACCGACCTCACCACGTATGACGTGGTGATCGCACCGGTCCTGCATGTGGTGCCCCAGCCGCTGGCCAAGGAGCTCACGCGTTACGTCGAGGGCGGCGGCCACCTCGTCACCACGTATTTCTCCGGCGTCGTCGACGAGAACGACCACATCTGGCTCGGCGGCTACCCCGGGGCGCTGCGCGAGCTGCTGGGGGTCCGGATCGAGGAGTTCGGGCCGCTGCTCGACGGTGACACCGTCGATCTCGACAACGCCACCACGGGCAGCCTGTGGACCGACCGGATCACCGTCTCCGGCCCCGACGTCGAGGTACTCGCCCGCTACCGCACCGGCGCGTACGCCAGCCGCCCGGCGGTCACACGCCATACGACGGGCCGGGGCTCGGCCACGTACATCTCCACCCGTCTGGGCGTCGACGGCCTGTCGACCCTCCTGCCCGAGCTGCTCGCCCCGGCGGGCGTCACGAGCGAACTGCCCGAAGTCGCCTGCGGCTCGGTGGAGTTGACGGTGCGTCGCGGCGATGGCTACCGCTACCTGTTCCTGGTCAACCGGACCGATGCACCGGTGCCGCTGCCGGGCGTCACCCGTGACGTTCTCGCGGGCCCCGAACCCGGCGGTGACGGTCTCGTACTGCCGCCCCGCGAGGTCGCCGTACTGCGGCTGCCCGCCTCCTGACCGCTCCACCAACAACGCACCCATTGAGTGAGGAGCACACGTTGGCCCGCCACACCCGCACCAGACGACTGCTCGGCGTTGTCACCACCACCGCACTCGCCACCGGTACCGCACTGCTCGGCACCGCGTCGCCGGCCCGCGCGGCGACCGCATCCGTCACCGTCCGGCCCGACCCCTCCTACCAGCAACAGCCTTTCCAGGGCTGGGGCACCAGCCTTGCCTGGTTCGCCAACGTCACCGGCGGCTACCCCGAGCCGATCCGCGAGAAGCTCGCCGACCTCCTCTTCGGCGACAAGGGTCTCGCCCTGAACATCGCCCGTTACAACATCGGCGGCGGCAACGCCCCCGACGTCAAGGACTACCTGCGACCGGGAGGCGCCGTCGAGGGCTGGTGGAAGGCCCCGAAGGGCACCACCCGCGACGACACCGACTGGTGGAACGCCGACGATCCCGCCGACTGGAACGCGGACGCCGACGCCACACAGCGCTGGTGGGTCGACCGGATCAAGGACGACGTCGACCACTGGGAGACGTTCAGCAACTCACCGCCCTGGTTCATGACCGGGAGCGGCTACGTCTCCGGTGGCTTCGACGCGAACAAGGACCAGCTCAAGTCCGATTCCGTCGACGACTTCGCCGCCTACGTGGCGGGCGCCACCAAGCGGCTGGAAAGGGCCGAGGGCATCAAGGTCGACACCGTCGACCCGTTCAACGAACCCAACACCGGCTACTGGAGCACCAAGCTCGGCCCCGACGGCGAGCCGACCGGCGGCCGCCAGGAAGGCGCCCACATGGGCCCCGAGCTCCACAAGAAGGTGATACGCGCCCTCGCCCCCGCCCTGGCGAAGGCACGCACCGGCGCCAAGATCTCCGCGATGGACGAAACCAATCCGGGGATCTTCGCGACCAACTGGAACAGCTACCCGGCCGACGTGCGCGACCTCGTCGGGCAGATGAACGTCCACACGTACGGCACCGGTGGCCGCACCACCGTCCGCGACCTCGCCAAGGCCGCCGGCAAGCCGCTGTGGATGAGCGAGGTCGAAGGCGACTGGGGCGACGGGCAGTCCTTCACGGACATGCGGCCGGGCCTGGGCCTCGCCCAGCACATGGTCGATGACCTGCGGGAACTCGAACCGAGTGCGTGGGTGTTCTGGCAGCCCGTCGAGGACTACGACAACATGAAGCCCGGTGGCGAGTCCGGCAAGGGCGGCAACTGGGGCAGCGTCCAGATCCCGTTCAGTTGCACCTCGAAGGACACCCTCGAGAGCTGCCCCATCCGTACGAACACGAAGTTCGACACGGCCCGCAACTTCACGCACTTCATCAAGCCGGGGGACCGGCTGATCAAGACGGACGACACGTCCAGCACCGCCGCCGTCTCGCGGTCCGGCGATGCCGCCACCGTGGTCCACGTCAATGGGACGACGGACACCCGCACGGTGACCGTCGACCTGTCGAAGTTCCGGCACATCGCCGCGGGCGCCACCGTCACACCGGTCGTGACCAGCGCAGACGGCAAGCTGAAGCGGCACGCGGCCATCCCGGTCGACGGCAGGAAGGCCACTTTCACGGTGCCCGCGCAGTCGGTGACGTCGTTCGTCGTCGACGGAGTGTCCGGTGTCGCGGCGGATGCGGCGCTGCTGCGCAAGGGACACACGTACGAGCTGACCGGTGTGCAGAGCGGCAAGGCACTCACTGTCGCCGACGACGGCACCGGGCTTGTCGTCAAGAGCGGTACGTCTGATGCCGGGCAGCGCTGGCAACTGCGGCAGGTCAACGGCGACCGTACGTCGAACCAGGCGCGGTACGTGTTCATCAACGCGGCCGACGGCAATCGATTGGCGGTGCGCGACGACACCCCGGTCCTGGAACCCGACACCGGGCGGCGCGACACAGCCACCCAGTGGATCGTGTCGACAACCGGTGACGGCCACTGGACCCTCGTCAACGCGGCCACCGGCAGGCTCCTCGAAGTGGGCGGCCAGGCCACCCACGAAGGTGCCGCCGTCACCACCTGGCAGCCGAACTCCGGCACCAACCAGCTCTGGAAAGTAACGGACGTGACCGGGCGAGCCGCTTCGTAGCGCGCCGTCAGGGAATGACCAGTCCGGTCTCCTCGTAGCGCCGGATGGTACGGGTAGAGTTTCTGGCGGATGGAGGGTGCGGTACACCGCTGCCCTCCTCCTGCCGTGTCGGGGCCGACGCCGCCCCCGGCGAAGATCTTGTGCCCGAGCATGACAGGTTCCGCGTTGTTGTCTTCTTTCCCGTCCGCCCGTGAGCGGCTGCAGGCGGCCGGCCGCCCCGCCTGGCTGTCCTCGCCCAAGGTCTTCCGCACCGAAGTCCTGGCCGGTCTGGTCGTCGGTCTGGCCCTGATCCCCGAGGCGATCTCCTTCTCGGTGATCGCGGGGGTCGATCCCAAGGTGGGACTGTTCGCCGCCTGCGTCATGGCGATGGTGATCGCCTTCGTCGGCGGCCGCCCGGCCATGATCTCCGCGTCCACCGGTGCCGTCGCCCTGGTCGTCGCTCCCGTCGCCCGCCAGCACGGACTGGGGTACCTGCTCGCCACCGCCATCCTCGCCGGTGTCTTCCAGATCGCCCTCGGCGCCCTCGGCGTGGCCAAGCTGATGCGGTTCGTCCCGCGCTCGGTGATGGTCGGCTTCGTCAACGCCCTGGGCATCCTGCTGTTCACCGCCCAGATCCCGAACCTCCTCGACGTACCGTGGGCGGTCTACCCGCTGGTCGTCGCCGGTCTGGCCCTGATGATCCTCTTCCCGAAGGTCACCAAGGCCGTGCCCGCGCCGCTCGTCTCGATCGTCATCCTCACCGTCATCACCGTGGCGGCCGGCATCGCGGTCCCCACCGTCGGCGACAAGGGCAAGCTGCCCTCCTCGCTGCCCGTGCCCGGCCTGCCCGATGTGCCCTTCAGCGTGCACACCCTGACCGTCATCGCCCCCTACGCGCTGGCGATGGCCCTGGTGGGGCTCATGGAGTCGCTGATGACGGCGAAGCTGGTGGACGAGATCACCGACACCCGCTCCCACAAGACCCGCGAATCCATCGGCCAGGGCATCGCCAACATCACCGCCGGCTTCTTCGGCGGCATGGGCGGCTGCGCGATGATCGGCCAGACGATGATCAACGTGAAGAACGGCGCGCGTACTCGCCTGTCGACGTTCCTGGCCGGGTTCTTCCTGCTGATCCTGTGCATCGTCCTCGGCCCGGTCGTGTCGAAGATCCCGATGGCCGCGCTGGTCGCGGTGATGGTCCTGGTCTCGGTCGGCACCTTCGACTGGCACTCGGTCAAGCCCGCCACCCTCAAGCGCATGCCGATCGGCGAGACCGCCGTCATGGTCATCACGGTCATCGTCGTGGTCGCCACCGACAACCTCTCCATCGGCGTCGTCGTCGGCACCGTCACCGCCATGGTGATCTTCGCCCGCCGCGTCGCCCACCTCGCCAACGTCACGGCGGTCACCGACCCCGACGGCACCCAGGTCGTCTACTCCGTCACCGGCGAACTCTTCTTCGCCTCCTCCAACGACCTGGTCACCCAGTTCGACTACGCCGGCGACCCGGACCACGTCGTGATCGACCTGACCGCAGCCCACGTCTGGGACGCCTCTTCCGTCGCCGCACTGGACGCGATCGAGACCAAGTACACCCAGCGCGGCAAGACCGTCGAGATCATCGGCCTGAACGAGCCGAGCGCCCGCCTGCACAAGACACTCAGCGGCGAACTCGCCGACAGCCACTGACCCGTCCCCGGGTACGCACGTCGCTCACTTCGTCCCCTCCGGGGCGATCTCCGTGATCAGGCCCTCCACCAGGCTCTTGATCTCATCGCGGATCGGCCGTACGGCTTCGACGCCCTGACCTGCCGGATCGTCCAGCTTCCAGTCCAGGTAGCGCTTGCCGGGAAAGACGGGGCAGGCGTCGCCGCAGCCCATCGTGATGCAGACGTCGGACGCCTGGACGGCGTCAGCGGTCAGGACCTTCGGCCGCTGTGCCGACATGTCGATACCGACCTCGCGCATGGCCTCGACGGCGGCGGGGTTGATCCGGTCGGCGGGGGAGGAGCCGGCGGAGCGTACCTCGATACGGTCCCCGGCCAGGTGGGACAGCCACGCGGCGGCCATCTGAGAGCGCCCGGCGTTGTGGACACACACGAACAGGACAGCGGGCTTCTCGGACATCGGGAACCTTCTCATCAGCGGCCAGTGGTGTCAGCGGAAACTGATGTGAAAGTATCAGTCCATGATGACGTCAGCCAATACTGAACTGATCCGGGTCCTCGCCGACCCGCTCAGGCTTCAGATCGTGTCCCTCCTCGCCCACGAGACCCTGTGCACGACGCACCTGGTGGCGGAGACGGGCGCCCGGCAGACGAATCTCTCCAACCACCTCCGTGTCCTGCGCGAGGCGGGGGTGGTGGAGACCGAGCCGTGCGGCCGCTTCACCTACTACAAGCTCCACCCCGCGGTGCTGGAGTCCCTGGCCGCGATGTTCGGTGAGCTGGCCGCCACCGCGCGTACGACGATCACGACCGACCGAAAGCGAGCCTGCTGATGACCGCGACCGAACCCGGTACCACCGCACCACCGAAGGGTGGCGGGGATGCCTCGATCGTCGCCAAGCTCTCCACGCTCGACCGCTTCCTGGCGCTGTGGATCCTGCTCGCGATGGCCGTCGGCCTCGGCCTGGGGCGCCTGATCCCCGGCCTGAACAGCGCGCTCAGCAAGGTCGAGGTCGGCGGCATCTCGCTCCCGATCGCCCTCGGCCTGCTGGTCATGATGTACCCGGTCCTCGCCAAGGTCCGTTACGACAAGCTGGACGCCGTCACCGGTGACCGCAAGCTGATGGTCTCGTCCCTCGTCATCAACTGGCTCGTCGGACCTGCCGTGATGTTCGCGCTGGCCTGGATCTTCCTGCCCGACCTCCCCGAGTACCGCACCGGCCTGATCATCGTCGGCCTCGCCCGCTGCATCGCCATGGTCATCATCTGGAACGACCTGGCCTGCGGCGACCGAGAGGCCGCCGCCGTCCTCGTCGCACTGAACTCGGTCTTCCAGGTCATCGCCTTCGGCCTGCTCGGCTGGTTCTACCTGGACCTGCTGCCCCAGTGGCTCGGCCTCGGGAACGGCCAGGGCCTCGACGTCCCGGTCTGGCACATCGCCCTGAACGTGATCGTCTTCCTCGGCGTGCCGCTGCTCGCCGGCGTCCTCACCCGCCGCATCGGCGAGCGCAAGCTCGGCCGTGAGCGCTACGAGTCCCGCTTCCTGCCGAAGATCGGCCCCTGGGCGCTGTACGGCCTGCTCTTCACGATCGTCATCCTCTTCGCGCTGCAGGGTAAGACGATCACCACACAGCCGCTGGACGTGGCCCGGATCGCGCTGCCGCTGCTGGTCTACTTCGCCGTGATGTGGGCCGGTGCCTTCCTGCTCGGCAAGGGTATCGGCCTGCCGTACGACCGCACCGCCACCCTCGCCTTCACGGCCGCCGGCAACAACTTCGAGCTGGCCATCGCCGTCGCCATCGCCACCTTCGGCGTCATCTCCGGCCAGGCCCTCTCCGGCGTCGTCGGCCCGCTCATCGAGGTACCGGTACTGGTGGCGCTGGTGTACGTCTCGCTGGCCTGGCGCAAGAAGTTCACCACGCGCTGAGCCCCGCGCTCAGGCGCTGTACCGCCCCAGGGTCTGCCCCATCGCGGCCAGCACGGAGGGCTCGACGCGGTAGTACACCCACGTCCCCCGCCGCTCCGAAGTGAGCAGCCCGGCTTCCCTCAGCTTCTTGAGGTGGTGGGAGACGGTGGGCTGGGAGACGCCGACATCGGAGATGTCGCACACGCACGCCTCGCCGCCCTCGTGCGAGGCGACCAGCGAGAAGAGCCGGAGCCGTACCGGGTCGCCGAGGGCCTTGAACATCTTGGCGGTCCGCTCCGCCTCCTCCGCGGTCAGCGGGCGCTCGGTCAGCGGCGGGCAGCACGGCGTCGCGGTCTCCGGGGCCAGTACCGGCAGCACCTTGGAATTCGACATGTGTCTATGTTGACACATGTCGAAGCAGGTGGCCATGCTGGCAGTGTCACCCATCGACAGACGTCGAATCAGAGGGTGGGTAGAAGGAGTCGTCATGAACGCACCCACCGCTGAACTGCCTGTCGTGGTCGTCGGGGCCGGTCCGATCGGTCTGGCTGCCGCCGCGCACCTCATCGAGCGCGGCCTGACCCCGCTGGTTCTGGAGGCCGGGCCGTTCGCGGGCACCGCCGTACGGGAGTGGGCGCACGTACGGCTCTTCTCGCCCTGGGCCGAGGTCGTCGACCCCGCCGCCGAAAAGCTGCTGGCCCCGACGGGCTGGGTCCGGCCGGACGGCGACACCTACCCCTCGGGCGCCGACTGGGCCGAGCGGTACCTCCAGCCGCTGGCCGACGTCCTCGGTGACAGGGTCCGCTTCGGGGCCCGAGTCGCCGGCGTCTCCCGCGCCGGCCGCGACCGCGTGGTCGATGCCGGCCGGGAGGAACAGCCCTTCGCGGTCCACCTCCGTAACGCCGACGGCACCGAGGAGCGGCTGACGGCCCGCGCGGTGATCGACGCCTCCGGTACCTGGTCCACACCCGGCCCGCTGGGCGGCGACGGCCTCCCCGCCCTCGGTGAGCGTGCGGCCGCCGACCACGTCTCCTACCGCGTCCCCGACCTCAAGGATCCGGCCGTCCGCGCCCGTTACGCGGGCAAGCGCACCGCCGTCATCGGCTCCGGTGCCTCCGCGTTCACCGCCCTCGCGTACCTGGCCGACCTGGCCAAGGAGGCCCCCGGTACGCACACCACCTGGGTCCTGCGGCGCGGCATCAGCGGTTCCACTTTCGGTGGAGGAGAGGCCGACCAGCTCCCGGCCCGTGGCGCTCTCGGCCTGCGCGCCAAGGCGGCCGTGGACGACGGGTACGCCGATGCCGTCACCGGCTTCCGTACCACCGCCGTGGAGCGGGACGGCGAACAGCTCGTCCTCGTCGCCGAGGGCGGCCGCCGCCTCGACCCGGTGGACGAGGTCATCACCGTCACCGGCTTCCGCCCCGATTTGAGCTTCCTGAACGAACTCCGCCTCGGCCTCGACGAGCGCCTTCAGGCCCCGGCCGAACTCGCTCCGCTCATCGACCCCAACGTCCACTCCTGCGGCACGGTCTATCCGCACGGCGTCAAGGAGCTCTCCCACCCCGAGCAGGGCATCTACCTGGTGGGTATGAAGAGCTACGGGCGCGCCCCGACGTTCCTCGCGATGACCGGTTACGAGCAGGTCCGCTCCATCGCCGCCGCCCTGGCCGGTGACCGGGAGTCCGCCGAGCGCGTCGAGCTGACCCTGCCCGAGACCGGCGTCTGCGGCGGAGCGGGCCTCTTCGACGAGCCGGAGACGACCGAGGCGGACCAGCCGGGCGGTGGCTGCTGCTCCGCCCCGCCCACCCTCCAGATCGGCGCCGGCACGCCCACCCCCTCCGGAGGCTGCTGACCGCAGTAACACCCTCTCGCCGCACTCCCCTGCGTGGGAGGGGGAGGAGGGTCGCCACCCGGTTTCGCCCCGTTCCCGCTCTCCGTGCCGCGTTGATCAGACCCGTAGGGGATCTGGGGATTCGGCGATTCCGCACAGCGATTTTGGTTGCGTGATGCGCAACTCGTGAGAGATCCGTCGCGCGTTGCCCGTTGTTTGTTTGAGCGCCTTGACAGGGGTTCAGGGGGCCCGCAGACTCGTTGCGCAAGGCGCAGCCTGTTTCTTCATACGCAACGTACGCAACGAGGTGCCATGATGATTCCCGCGTGTCGTCTCGCCGACATTCCGCGAGGCGAGTCCTACCGGCTCGAGACCGACCCGCCCGTCGCGGTGTTCCACACCGAGGACGGCGAGGTCTATGCGATCGACGACACCTGCACCCATCAGGACGCCTCGTTGGCCGACGGCTGGCTGGAGGGGTGCGAGGTCGAATGCCCCCTGCACGCCTCGAAGTTCAACCTGCGCACCGGCGCCGTGGACGCCCCGCCGGCCAGGCTCCCCGTGCGTACGCACCAGGTCCTCATCGAGGACGGCATGGTCTACGTCGCGCTGTCCGACGCCCCGCCGAACCTGCCGCCCTCCTGCGTCGCCGCTCGCCTGGTCGGAGGTATGGCATGAAGACGGTGGCCGTCGTCGGTGCCTCGCTCGCCGGACTCTTCGCCGCCCGCGCACTGCGCAAGCAGGGCTATGACGGACGCCTCGTCCTCATCGGTGAGGAGGTCCACCGGCCCTACGACAGACCGCCGCTGTCGAAGGAGTTCCTCACCGGCAAGGTGGAGGAAGACGCACTCGCCCTTGAGGCGGACGGTGAGGAGCTTGATGCCGAGTGGGTTCTCGGAGCGCGAGCCGTCGGGCTGGACACCCGGGAGCGCTCGGTACGGCTCGCCGACGAGAGAGTGGTACGCGCGGACGGTGTGGTGATCGCCACGGGAGCCGCCGCGCGAAGGCTGCCCGGTAGCGACGGCCTGAGCGGCGTGCACGTACTGCGCACGCTCGACGATGCCCGTGCACTGCGGGACGACCTGACACGCGGCGGCCGACTGGTCGTCATCGGCGGCGGCTTCGTCGGTGCGGAAGTGGCCTCGACCGCCGCTGTTATGGGGTTGGATGTGACGTTTGTTGTGGGCGGTACCGCGCCGCTTGCCGGTCCGCTGGGGGCGGAAATGGCGGCGGGCGTCGCGGAGTTGCACGCCGATCACGGCGTTCGGCTGGTGTGCGGTACCGGCGTGCGAGGGGTGGCAGGGAAGGGGGCGGCCCCGGCCGTGGTCCCCCTGGGCCTGAGGGGGGCGGCGGTGTCCGCAGGCGACGGTGCGCGGGGGAGGGTGGAAGCGGTACTGCTCGACGACGGCCGCAGCCTGCCTGCCGACATCGTCGTGGTGGGCATCGGCGCCAATCCCTGCACCGACTGGCTGGAGGGCTCGGGCGTCGCGCTCGACAACGGTGTGCGCTGCGGGGCCGACGGCATCACGAGCGTCCCGGGTGTCGTCGCGGTCGGTGACTGCGCAGCCTGGTACGACCCGGTGTTCGGCACCCATCGCCGGGTCGAGCACTGGACCGGCGCCAAGGAGCGCCCGGCGGCGGCCGTGGCCGCCCTGCTGTCCGGTGGCACCGCCCCCTCCGGTCCGGCCCGTCCGCCCTACTTCTGGTCCGATCAGTACGGAGTGAAGATCCAGTTCGCCGGGCACGCGGCGCGTGCCGACAGTGTGACCGTCGAGGACGGCAGCCCGGCCGACCGCGGTTTCCTCGCGGTCTACCGTCGCGCCGGAGACCCGGTTGCCGTACTGGGCGTGGACCGGACCAAGCTCTTCACACGCTGGCGCCGGCAGCTCGCCACCGCGGCGGCGCAGGGCGGAGCCGTATGAGCACCGCGACCCGGCAGAGCCAGGGAGCCCCCGCGTTGTATCCGCAAGGGCTTCCCCGGCCCACCCGGACCCTGGTCATGGGCATTGTGAACGTCACGCCCGACTCGTTCTCCGACGGCGGGCGGTGGTACGGATCCGAGCAGGCCGTCGCGCACGGCCTCGCGCTGCTCGACGAGGGCGCGGACATCCTGGACGTGGGCGGTGAGTCGACCCGCCCCGGTGCGTTGCGTCCGTCGCCCGAGGAGGAGCTGCGGCGCGTACTGCCCGTCGTCCGCGAGCTCGCCGCCACAGGTGCGCCCATCAGTGTCGACACCATGCGGGCCGAGGTGGCCGCTCGCGCCATCGAGGCCGGCGCAACGCTGGTCAACGATGTCTCGGGCGGTCTCGCCGACCCCGCGATGCTGCCGCTGATGGCTCGGACCGGGATGCCGTACGTGGCCATGCACTGGCGCGGGCACTCCGCCGGCATGCAGGCCAACGCCGTGTACGACGATGTGGTCATCGATGTGGTCGATGAGTTGCGGTTGCGGGTCGAGGCCGCTCTGCACGCCGGCATCTCGCCGGACCGCCTCATCCTGGATCCGGGGCTGGGATTCGCCAAGTCCCCTGAACACAACTGGCAGTTGCTGGGCCGGCTGCGGGAGGTCACCGCGCTCGGCCATCCGGTCCTCGTGGGCGCGGCCCGTAAGTCCTTCCTGGGGCAGTTGCTCGCGGACCCGCTGACAGGCATGCCCCGTCCGGCGGACCAGCGGGACGCGGCCACCTCCGCGGTGTCCGTCCTGGCCGCCACGCAGGGGGCCTGGTGCGTGCGTGTGCACGACGTCGCCTCGACGGCCGACGCGGTACGTGTGACCGCCCGCTGGGGCCACGAAGCGACTGCCGCGACGCTGCCGACTGCCGCGACGCTGCAGACGTCGCTGCTCTGAGAGCCGCCCCACGAGGACCGTCGAGCATGGTGCTCCGGCCGCTCGTGGGGCCGGCTGCTCGTGGGGTCGGCCGCTCGTGGGGCCCGGCGGACGTCAGCCCCGATAGCCCAAACGCCGGCTCAGCTCCTCCGCTCCTTCGACCAGTGCCGGTGCGAGCTCGTGCATGCGTTCCTCGGTGAGGCGGAAGGCCGGCCCCGAGGCGGTCAGTGCCGCGACGGTTTCGCCGTCGCGCGAGCGGACCGGAGCGGCAATGGCGTTCAGGCCCTCCTCGTACTCCTCCACGGTGAGGGCATAGCCCCGCTCCCGCGTCTCGGCCAGCGCTGCTTCCAGCTTCTTCCTGGACGTCAGCGTGCGGGGCGTCATGCGCGCGAGCCGGGCCCCGGCGAGGAGTTCGGACCGGCGCTCGGGGGAGAGGTGGGCCAGGAGGACCTTGCCGCTCGCTGTGGAGTGGAGCGGCGTCAGCCGGCCGACCCAGTTCTGCGCGGTGATGGCTGACGGGCCGCGTACCTGATCGAGGTTGATCACGTAGTGGGACTCAAGCACGGCGATATTCATCGTCTCGCCCAGTTTTCCGGCGAGGCGTTCGCAGATCTTCCGGCCGTGCTTGGTGATGTCGATGCGCGCCGTCACCGCGCCGGCGAGGCGCACGATGCCGAAGCCGAGCCGGTACTTCCCGCGCTCGCTCTCCTGCTCGACCAGCCCACGCGCTTCCAGGGCGCCGAGCAGGCGGAACGCGGTGGACTTGTGCACACCGAGCGCCGCGGCCACGTCACTCACGCCTGCCTCGCCGTGCTGGGCCAGTAGCTCCAGCACGGAGACAGCCCGGTCGACGGACTGCACTCCGCCGCCGGAAGCGCCCGCGGGCTCAGTGCTGTCGTTGCTCATGGCGGAACTATAGGGGCATTGGTCAGCGAGGCCGGTGACCAGGAAAGTCGTCGGCGGGCGTCCTGCGAGGACGCCCACGGAAGTGAGGCCAAGGGGTCAGCGAAGGACGACCGTGCGGTTGCCGTTGATCATGATCCGGCTCTCGCTGTGCCACTCCACGGCCCGGGCGAGAACCTGTGCCTCGACATCACGGCCGAGGGTGACCAGGGTGTCGGGGCTCTGAGAATGGTCCACGCGGACGACGCCCTGCTCGATGATGGGGCCCTCGTCGAGGTCCGGGGTGACGTAGTGCGCCGTGGCGCCGACGAGCTTGACGCCGCGCTCGTGCGCCTGGTTGTACGGCCGTGCGCCCTTGAAGCTCGGCAGGAACGAGTGGTGAATGTTGATCGCCCGGCCTTCGAGCTGCTTGCACAGATCGTTCGACAGGATCTGCATGTAGCGGGCGAGGACCACCAGGTCGACGTTGAGTTCGTCGACCAGTTCCAGCAGCCGCGCCTCCGCCTCGGGCTTCGTCTCCCGTGTCACGGGGATGTGGTGGAACGGGATCCCGTGGCTCTCCGCGAGCGGTTCGAAGTCCCGGTGGTTGGAGACGATCGCCGGCACCTCGATGTTGAGTGCGCCGGTGCTGCGCCGGAAGAGCAGGTCGTTCAGGCAGTGGCCGAACTTCGACACCATGATCAGCGTCCGGGTCGGAGTCGACGCGTCGTACAGGTTCCAGGAGATCCGGTACGCCTCCGCCACGGGTGCGAAGCCGGAGCGCAGGTCTTCCAGCGAGATGTCCGGGTCCGGGACGTCGAAGCGCATGCGCAGGAAGAAGTGGCCCTGCAGCCGGTCGTCGAACTGCTGGCTCTCCTGGATGTTCCCGGAGTACTGGACGACGAAGCCGGTGACGGCGTGGACCAGGCCGGAACGGTCGGGGCACGAGACGGTGAGGATGAACTCGCGGTCGGGCTGCGGTCGAGCGGACACTGAGACCTCCCAAGAGGGTGCGCATTACGCAACAGCATGTCTGATACGCAACATGGTCCGGGCGGGACGGCCTGCGGTCAAGGGCTCTCATCGACCTTGTTCGGCGGGGAGTTGTGACGGCGGGCCCGCCAGTCGCCCGCTCTCCGGGCCGCCGAGCGGTGCGCTCTCCACACCCTGAGATCACCTCTTGACACGGGTCTGAGCGGACTGCACTGTGTGTTGCGCAACCCGATGCGCGTTGCGCATGAAGCAACTTCTGATGGGAGGGTGTGACGATGGCGGGACCGCGCGTGGTCATCATCGGTGCGGGTGTCGTGGGAGCGGCGCTGGCCGATGAGCTGTCCGTCCGGGGCTGGACCGAGGTGACGGTGGTAGACCAGGGGCCCCTGCCGGCCACCGGCGGATCGTCGTCACACGCTCCGGGCCTGGTGTTCCAGACCAACGCCTCGAAAGCCCTGACGGAGATGGCCCGTTACACGGTGGAGAAGTTCTCTTCGCTACAGGTGGCCGGGGAGCCGTGCTTCCTGCCGGTGGGAGGACTGGAGATCGCCACGACACCGGAACGGCTGGCGGAGTTGCAACGCCGGCACGGCTGGGTGACGTCGTGGGGCGTCGAGGCGCGGCTGTTGGGCCCGGAGGAGTGCGTCCGGCTGCATCCGCTGGTGAACGCCGAGCGGGTACTGGGCGGCATGCTGATCCCGACCGACGGACTGGCGAAAGCGGTACTGGCGGTCGAGGCACAGCTCAAGGCGGCCGAGGACCGCGGAGTGCGCCTCCTGGGCGACCACGAGGTCCTGGACATCCGCACCGAGGACGACGGCACCGGCGGCGACCGGGTGACCTCCGTGGTCACCGACCAGGGTGAGATCGCGGCGGACATCGTGGTGTGCTGTGCCGGCATCTGGGGGCCGAAGGTCGCCCGGATGGTGGGCATGGATCTTCCGCTGACCCCGCTCGCCCACCAACTGGCCTGGACGGGACCGGTGCCGGCGCTGGCGGGGCAGGACGAGGAGGCCGTCCGCCCGATCCTGCGCCACCAGGACGCCGACCTCTACTACCGCGACCGCTTCGACCGACTGGGCATCGGCTACTACGGGCACCGCGCGATGCCGGTGTCGGCCGACGACATCCTCTCGGTGAACGAAGCGGAGGAGATGCCGTCCGTCCTGCGCTTCACCCCCGAGGATTTCGCCGACGCCTGGACCGAGACCCAGTCACTGCTCCCGGCGACGCAGGAGGCCAAGGTCGAGGAAGGCATCAACGGACTGTTCTCCTTCACCACCGACGGCATGCCACTGCTCGGCGAGTCGCCGCAGGTGAAGGGGTTCTGGGTGGCGGAAGCAGTGTGGGTGACCCACTCCGCGGGCGTGGGCCGGGCCGTCGCCGAGTGGCTGGTGGACGGGTACTGCACCTCGTTCGACCTGCACGAATGCGACGTCAACCGGTTTGAACCGCACCAACTGGCCCCCGAGTACGTCCTGGCGCGCGACTGCCAGAACTTCGACGAGGTCTACGACATCCTCCACCCCCTCCAGCCGGCTGGTGCGCCGCGCCCCCTGCGCACCAGCCCCTTCCTGCCCCGCCAGCAGGAGCTCGGCGCGTACTTCCTGGAAGCATCGGGCTATGAGCGGCCCCAGTGGTACGCGGCCAATGAGCACCTGCTGGCGGGGCGGGAAATCCCCACGCCGAACGACTGGGCGGCCCGCTACTGGTCGCCGATCGTGGGCGCCGAGGCCCAGGCGACCCGCGAGGGCGTTGCGTTGTACGACATGACCGCACTGAAGCGGCTGGAGGTCACCGGCCGCGGCGCCGCGGCCTTCCTGCAGCACCTGACGACGGGGAACATCGACAAGTCGGTGGGCTCCGTCACGTACACACTGATGCTGGACGTGGACGGCGGGATTCGCAGCGATGTGACGATCGCCCGGCTGGGACGGAACCGCTTCCAGGTCGGCGCGAACGGCGCGCTCGACCTGGACTGGTTCAACCGGCATCTCCCGGCGGACGGATCCGTGGCGGTGCGCGACATCACCGCCGGCACCTGCTGTATCGGCCTGTGGGGGCCGAAGGCGCGCGAGGTGCTCCAGCCGCTGACCGACGCGGACTTCTCCAATGCCGGCCTGCGCTTCTTCCGCGCGAAGGAGGCGTACATCGGCTCCGTCCCCGTCACCGCGATGCGGCTGTCCTACGTCGGCGAGCTCGGCTGGGAGCTGTACACCACCGCCGACATGGGCCTGAAGCTCTGGGACACGCTCTGGGAGGCGGCCCGGCCGTACGGCGGCATCGCGGCCGGCCGGGGCGCGTTCAACAGCCTGCGGCTGGAGAAGGGTTACCGGTCCTTCGGCACCGACATGACCTTCGAGCACGACCCGTACGAAGCCGGCGTCGGCTTCGCGGTCAAGATGGACAAGGGCGACTTCCTCGGCCGCGAAGCGCTGCAGCAGCGCGCCGAGCGGGTGCGGCGCCGCCTGGCCTGCCTGACCATCGACGACCCCACTGCCGTGGTGATGGGCAAGGAACCGGTCCACGACGGGGACTGCGCCGTCGGTTATGTCACCAGCGCCGCGTACGGATACACGATCGGCAAGGGCATCGCCTACGCCTGGCTGCCCGCGGAGCTGGCCACTCCCGGTCGCACCCTGCACATCGGCTACTTCGACCAGGCCATCCCGGCGGTCGTCACCGAGGAACCGCTGTTCGACCCGAAAATGCAGCGCCTTCGCGGCTAGGGCGCGTCCATCCAAGAAGCGGCTCTCGCGGCTGAAAAAGGGGAGAAAAATGAGCGCGAACGTTCTTGACGGCCGTCGCACCGCGGCCGACATCCGGGCCGAACTCACCGTACGCGTCAATGCGTTGGCAGAACGCGGCGTCGTACCCGGTCTCGGCACGGTGCTGGTCGGTGACGACCCCGGCAGCCACGCGTACGTGGGCGGCAAGCACCGCGACTGCGCGCAGGTCGGGATCGCCTCGATCCGCCGTGAGCTGCCGGCCGACGCCACGCAGGAGCAGGTGGAACACGTCATCGACGAGCTCAACGCCGACCCCGCGTGCACCGGCTACATCGTCCAGCTCCCCCTCCCGCGCGGGCTCGACGCCAACGCGGTACTGGAGCGGATGGACCCGGCGAAGGACGCCGACGGCCTGCACCCGGTCAGCCTGGGGCGGCTGGTCCTCGGCGTCGAGAGCCCGCTGCCCTGCACCCCGCGCGGCATCGTCGAGCTGCTGCGGCGCCACGACGTACCGCTCGCCGGAGCCCGGGTCTGCGTGATCGGCCGCGGTGTCACGGTCGGCCGGCCCATCGGCCTGCTGCTCACCCGCAGGTCGGAGAACGCAACGGTGACGTTGTGTCACACCGGTACCAAGGGCCTGCCCTGGCACGTCCGCGAGGCGGATGTCGTCGTCGCGGCAGCCGGTTCCCCGGGCCTGATCACTCCGGACATGGTCCGGCCGGGCGCCGCCGTGCTGGACGTCGGCATCACCCGTACGGAAGAGGGCCTGCTCGGTGACGTGCATCCGGACGTCGCCGGGGTCGCCGGGTGGCTGGCACCGATGCCCGGCGGCGTCGGTCCCATGACACGGGCGATGCTGCTCGCCAATGTCGTCGAGGCGGCCGAACGCGCCGCCGGCCGACACGCTGCTGCGTGACGGCACCTCCACTTTCTCCCTATCCAAGGCACTTCTCTTCGAGGTGAACCATGACCATGACCGGACTGCCGGAGAGCCTGATCGCGACTCTCCCCGGTGACCACTACACGGACCCGGAGATCTTCCGCCTCGAGCAGGAGCGCATCTTCGAATCGATGTGGTTCTGCGCGGCGCGCTCCGCGGATCTGGACAAGCCGGGTGCGTT
The DNA here is from genome assembly GCF_000720485.1 of Streptomyces ochraceiscleroticus. Lineage (GTDB taxonomy): Bacteria > Actinomycetota > Actinomycetes > Streptomycetales > Streptomycetaceae > Streptomyces > Streptomyces ochraceiscleroticus. The sequence goes on from NZ_JOAX01000005.1 coordinate 103,898, forward strand.
CAAGACCGTGGACGTCGGGCGCGAGAGCGTCCTGCTGACCCGGTCGCGGGACAACTCCGTCCGGGCCTTCTTCAACGTGTGCCGGCACCGGGGCGCCAAGCTGTGCACGGAGGAGTCCGGCGAGGTGAAGCGGGCGTTCCAATGTCCGTACCACGCCTGGACCTACGACCTCACGGGCAAGCTCGTCGCGGCCCCGAACCTGACGAAGATGCCGGACATCGGCCGGACCGAGTACGGCCTGGCGAACGTGGCGGTGCGCGAGTGGCTGGGCTATGTGTGGGTGTGCCTGGCCGAGAACCCGCCCTCGTTCGAGGAGTCGGTGATCCAGGATGTGGTGGCGCGCCTGGGCGACGCCGAGTCGATCGTCGGGTACGACATCGAGAACCTGGAGCTCGGCAAGCGGATCGTCTACGACGTGCAGGCGAACTGGAAGCTCATCATCGAGAACTTCATGGAGTGCTACCACTGCGCGACGATCCACCCGGAACTGACCGAAGTACTGCCGGAGTTCGCCGACGGCTTCGCGGCCCAGTACTACGTGGGGCACGGCGCGGAGTTCGGCGAGGACGTGAAGGGCTTCACCGTTGACGGCTCGGAGGGCCTGGACCGCATTCCGGGTGTCTCGGAGGACCAGGACCGCCGGTACTACGCGATCACGGTGCGGCCGCAGGTGTTCATCAACCTGGTCCCCGACCATGTCATCTTCCACCGGATGTACCCGGTGGCGGCCGACCGCACGATCGTGGAGTGCGACTGGCTGTACCTTCCGCACGTCGTCGAGAGCGGCAAGGACGTCAGCCGGTCGGTGGAGCTCTTCGACCGGGTCAACCGCCAGGACTTCGACGCCTGCGAGCGCTGCCAGCCGGCGATGAGCTCCCGCCTGTACGCCAAGGGCGGCGTCCTGGTCCCGAGCGAGCACCACATCGGCGAGTTCCACGACTGGGTCCAGGGCCGCCTCGGCACCTGACACAACACGAGCACGGATGCCGGGTGGTGAGCAGACTCTGCTCACCACCCGGCATCCGACGTTGTGTCTGCGAGTACTGCGCAGTCAGCACGACCTGACTGCGCATTGGTGCGGCAGTGGACGACTCGTCGGAACGGCTGGGCCCCCGGTGATCGCATCCCCTTGGGTGCCGGCGGGCTTGTCCGGGGAAGAGATGGCCGGATCTGTGGGGAGTGGGTATGCCCCGCAGGGACACCCGCACTGCAACAGTCTTCTGGCCGCGTTCGCTGTCCCGGCGGAGACATTCGCGGCCTGGCCAAAAGGCATGAGGAGAAGCGATGAATCTTCCGATGCGGCGTGCCGGTGGTGGTCTGGAGCAGCGGCAAGGAGGAGGGCTTTCCGCCTGGGATCCTTTCACCGAGTTCGAGAACTTGTGGAATCAGATGGGCCAGCTTTTCGGGCGAACCGTGAGCCCCGTTGGCCGCGAGGGCACCTGGATGCCGACAGTCGAGGAGGAAGAGCTCGACGACGCCTATCTGGTGCGAGCCGAACTGCCGGGCGTTCCTCAGCAGAACGTGAACGTGGAGGTGGATGACAACGAGCTGCAGATCACGGGAGAGATCTCCGAAGAGCAGCAGGGGAACGTACTGTCGCGCCGCACTGGCAGGTTCTTCTACCGCACCAGCCTGCCCGGTGGCATCGACAGCGAGCGGACCGAGGCCGATTTGACCGATGGCATCCTGCGGGTTCGCCTGCCCAAGTCGGGTACGTCCCAGCGGCGCCGTATCGCACTCGGCGGCAAGGACTAGCAACCGGCTCGATCGAGGCACATGAACGGAGACGAGATCTGCCGGCCGGCCGACCGCCGGCCGGTAACGCCCCACAGGGCACGCACGCCTGGACACAGCCGTCGCGGGACCGGCCAGGGGCGGGTGCCGGTGCCGGTACTGAGGCTCTGGCCACGGTCAAGTCCGGTCCGTCAGGACGGACCGCGGAGACGCTCGCCTGCCAGAAGGAAGATCCAGATGACTGAGCAACGTTCCTCCCTTGCCGGTGTGGACAGGCCGGTTGTTGGCTCGTACCCGACATACGAAGGTGCCCAACGCGCGGTGGATTTCCTCTCCGACAACAAGTTCCCGGTGGAACACACCGCGATCATCGGTTCGGACCTGCGCATGGTCGAAACCGTGCTGGGCCGGCTCACCCTGGGCCGAGCCACTCTGGCCGGGGCAGGCACCGGTGCCTGGTTCGGCCTGCTGATCGGGCTGTTGCTGTCGGTGTTCGCCGCCGGCCGCCACGGCCTTCTGACGCTGGTGCTCAGCGCTGTGGCGTACGGAGCGGTCTTCGGCGCGGTGTTCGGGCTCGCGAGCCACGCCATGACCGGTGGACGCCGTGACTTCGCTTCCCGGAGCCAGATCGTCGCGGCCCGCTATGACGTCGTCGCCGACCACGAAGTCGCCGAAGACGCCAAGAACCAACTCATCAAGCTTGCCTGGCGGGAGGACCGATAGGCCTGAGCCGGCGCGCCGAGGCCACCCCTCGAGGCCGTCCCTCGAGCGTCCCGGTCGAGGCGCGACCTCGGCCGGCGGGCCCGTCGGTTTGCTTGGTCATGCACGCCGGGGCAGGGGGCCTGGCGTGGCGCGAGCGGATCGGGAGGCGGCCGGGCAGCTGCCGTCGAGGATGACCCGGGCGACCAGTTCGGGCGCCTGCCGGAAGGGCACGTGTCCGCAGCTGGGGAGAACGACCTGCCGGGCGGTGGGGATCAACGCCTGCACGCGATTGCTCTGCCACTGCGGTAGCAGTCCGTCCCGGCTGCCCCAAGCAATGGTCACCAGGACATCGGGGATGTCACCGGTGAACAGACCGCGGAGCCGCCCGGCCTGCAGCACCGACTCGAACCCGACCGCGTCGCGCATTGTCCGGATGTCCGCGACCAGCTCGGGCGAGAGGTACCGGGACCGGAGCGCCTGCGCGCGCCGGCCGCCGGCTGCCGCCTCCGCTGTGGAGGTGACAGAGAAATCCCACACGGCATCCGGCAGGATCCGGGTGCCACGTCGGACGGCGTTCAGCACGGCGAAGGCGTAGCGGCGTTCGGCCTCGCTCCAGAACCCGGCCGGTGCCAGCGCGGTCACGCTGCGCACCAGGCCCGCCTTTCGGAGCCGCAGCGCGATCAGACCGCCCAGTGAATGCCCCACCACATGCGTCCGGTGATCGGCGAAGTCCTCCGGGCGCTTGGTCCCAAGGAGATCGCCGAGGCGTTGAAGACGTCCCCTCAGCGCTTTGAACATCGCTCTCAACATGCTGAACGGTGGCACACCTAGTGCCGCCAAAAGGTGCCCGGCGCCAGTTTCCGGCTTGCGCTTTCCGCTGCGTCAACTTCTACGGTTTTCTGTGGGGCCGGAGAGACCGGCCCGGCGATGGGAGGCAGGGCGATGGCGTGGTCGATCGCGGACGTGGCCCGGATGTCCGGGGTGACGTCCCGGACACTGCGGCACTACGACGAGATCGGCTTGCTGCCGCCGGCGTGGATCGGGAGCAACGGGCACCGCTACTACGAGGAGGCCGATCTGCTGCGGTTGCAGCAGATCCTGCTGATGCGTGAGCTGGACGTAGGGCTGCGCGAGATCCGGGCGGTTCTGGAGAGCCAGGTCGATCAGGTGGCCGTGCTCCGCGAGCACCACCAACAACTGCTCGCGGAACGGGACCGGCTGGAGACGCTCGCCCGCACGGTCGGCCGCACCATCGCCGAACTGGAGGAAGGCAAGGACAACAACGACATGGTGAAGATCAACAGGCCGGAGAACCTGTTCGAGGGCTTCGAGCCCTCCAGCCCCCAGATCGATGCCGAGGTCCGGGATCGGTGGCCGCAGGCGTGGGAGCAGGCCCGGCCGGCCGTCGAGGCGATGACCGCCGAGGACACGGAGCAGTACCAGCGCGAGGTGACGGCGCAGATGATCCGCATGGCGGAGTTCATGGCGGCCGGCACACCGGTTGCCGATCCTGCGGTGCAGGCCGAGGTGGACGCCCAGTACCAGTTCGTGTGCCGGTACTGGACCCCGAACGCGGCCGCTTACAAGGGGATGGGCCAGCGCTTCGTCGATGACCCGCAGTTCCGCGCGAACTTCGACAAGATCGCCGACGGGCTGGCCGACTACCAGCGCGATGCGATGGTCTGCTACGCCGATGCCCGCCTGAGCTGACGGGCGGATCCGCCTGCCGGGGGCTGCAGACCCCGGCGGCAAGCCAGCACGGCTGGGCTTGGCCTCGCCGGCCTTGAGCGAGTCCCGCAAACTGACTGGGCAGCGGCGGTCTTTCAGCACTCGATGATGTTGACCGCGAGGCCGCCGCGCGCGGTCTCCTTGTACTTCACGCTCATGTCGGCACCCGTCTCCTTCATGGTCTTGATGACCTTGTCCAGGGAGACGTGGTGCCGGCCGTCGCCGCGCAGTGCCATCCGGGCCGCGGTGACGGCCTTGACCGCCGCCATGCCGTTGCGTTCGATGCACGGGATCTGGACCAGGCCGCCGACCGGGTCGCAGGTCAGGCCCAAGTTGTGTTCCATGCCGATCTCGGCGGCGTTCTCCACCTGCTCGGCGGAGCCGCCCAGCACCTCGGCGAGGCCGCCGGAGGCCATGGAGCAGGCGGAGCCGACCTCGCCCTGGCAGCCGACCTCGGCGCCGGAGATGGAGGCGTTCTCCTTGAAGAGCATGCCGATGGCGCCGGCCGCCAGCAGGAACCGGACGATCCCGTCGTCATCGGCGCCGGGCACGAAGTTGAGGTAGTAGTGCAGGACGGCGGGGATGATGCCGGCCGCGCCGTTGGTGGGGGCTGTCACGACCCGGCCGCCGGCCGCGTTCTCCTCGTTGACGGCCATCGCGTAGAGGGTCACCCACTCCATTGCCCGGGACGCCGGGTCGCCCTCGGCCCGTAGCGCCTTGGCCGCCGCGGTGGCCCGGCGGCGGACCTTCAGTCCGCCCGGCAGGATGCCCTCGCTGGACAGGCCGCGGGCCACACACTCCCGCATCACACGCCAGATCTCCAGCAGGCCGGCGCGGACCTCGGCCTCGGTGCGCCAGGCCGTCTCGTTCTCCATCATCAGGGCCGAGATCGACAGCCCCGTCTCGCGCGTCAGGCGGAGCAGTTCGTCACCGCTGCTGAAGGGGTACTTCAGCACGGTGTCGTCGAGCACGATGCGGTCGGCGCCGGCCGCGTCCTCGTCCACGACGAAGCCGCCGCCCACCGAGTAGTACGTCTTCTCCAGCAGCGGCACTGCCTCGGCGTCGTACGCGGCCAGTGTCATGCCGTTGGCGTGGTACGGCAGGGAACGGCGGCGGTGCAGGACCAAGTGGCTGTCCGTACCGAAGCCGATCTCGTGGGCATCGCCGAGATCGCGGCCCAGCAGCCGCAGCCTTCCGGTCGACTTGATCCGCTCGACGTCCTGCTCGGCCTCGGTGACGTCGACCGTGTGCGGCTCGTTGCCCTCCAGGCCGAGCAGGACGGCCTTGGGGGTGCCGTGGCCGTGGCCGGTGGCACCGAGGGAGCCGAAGAGCTCGGCCCGTACCGATGCCGTCCGGGACAGCAGCCCCTCTTCCTTCAGGCGGCCGACGAACATGTGGGCGGCCCGCATCGGGCCGACGGTGTGTGAACTGGACGGGCCGATGCCGATGGAGAAGAGGTCGAACACAGAGATGGCCACGGGCGGGCTCCCTTGTCTGTGCGTGGGTGGGTGTGCCGGGGATATGAGGTCACCGCGTCGGCCACACTGTTTCGGACTACGCAACTAATATCTTTATGCGCAACAGCTTTTCTTGCGGCCCAGGGGTTGTCAAGGGGAGGGCGCACTACCGGCCGCTGCGCTGCGACCGCCGCGTCGCCGCCAGAACGACGAGTCGTCAGAACGCCGAGTCGTCCCACTGATCCAGCAGCGCTTCCTCCGTGTCTCCCTCGGGTTCGGCCGCTGGGCCGCTCAGGGACTGTTCCGTCCAGATGACCTTGCCGCGGGCGGTGTAGCGGGTGCCCCAGCGCTGGGCGAACTGCGCGACCAGGAAGAGGCCGCGCCCGCCCTCGTCGACGGTCTTCGCGCGGCGCAGATGCGGGGAGGTGCTACTGCCGTCGGCGACTTCGCAGATCAGGCTGTCGTCGTCGTACAGCAGGCGGAGGCGGATGGGTTCGGCGCCGTAGCGGACGGCGTTGGTGACCAGCTCGCTGATCAACAGCTCGGTGGTGAAGGCAACTTGGCCCAGTCCCCAGGCTTCCAGCCGGCGGGTGGCCTCGGCGCGGACCCGGGGGACCTCGGCAGGATCGCTCGGTACGTCCCAGTCGGCAACACGATCCGGGTCCAGCAGCCGGGTGCGGGCGATGAGCAGTGCGACGTCGTCCCGGGGGCGGGCGGGCAGCATCGCGTCGAAGACGGCCTGGCAGGTCCGCTCGGGGTCCCGTTCCGGGTGCGCCAGGGCGGTACGCAGGAGACTCAGGCCGGTATCGATGTCGCGGTCGCGGTCCTCGATGAGTCCGTCGGTGTACAGCGCCAGTTGGGAGCCTTCGGGAAGGCGCAGTTCGGCGGCCTCGAACGGCAGGCTGCCGCCCAGGCCCAGCGGCGGGGAAACCGGTACGTCCGGGTACTCCACGGTGCCGTCGGGGTGCACCAGGGCCGGCCCCGGATGGCCGGCCCTGGCCAGCGAGCAGGTGCCGGAGACCGGGTCGTAGATCGCGTACAGGCAGGTCGCCCCCGTCACCCCGGCGTCGGCGCCCTCGGGGTCCTCGTCCTGATCGATCCGGGTGACCAGCTCGTCCAGGTGACTCAGCAGCTCGTCGGGCGGCAGGTCCAGCGTGGAGAAGTTGTGCACCGCGGTACGCAGCCGGCCCATCGTGGCCGCGGCGTGCAGACCGTGCCCGACCACGTCCCCCACCACCAGCGCCACCCGGGCACCGGGCAGCGGGATGACGTCGAACCAGTCGCCGCCCACCCCGGCGTGTGCCGGCAGATAACGATGGGCCACCTCGATGCCGGAATGCTCGGGCAGCCCATGAGGCAGCAGGCTGCGCTGCAGAGTGACCGCCATGGTGTGCTCGCGGGTGTAACGGCGGGCGTTGTCGATGGACACCGCAGCGCGGGCGGCCAGCTCCTCGGCGAAGGACAGCTCTTCGGGCTCGAAGGGACCGTGCTCAGAACGCCAGAAATTGGCCGTGCCCAACAGCACCCCGCGCGCCTGCAGCGGTACCGAGATCAGCGAATGAATGCCGTACTCCAGGACCTGCCGGGCGCGCTCCGGGTGCTGGGCGCGCCAGCCGTCGGAGGCGGCCAGGTCCGGCTCGAGTACGGCGTGCCCACTCGCCACGGCGGTGTCGATCGGGTGGGTGGGTACAAAACGGATCAGCTCGCCGACCGGAATGAGGGGCTGGTCGTCACGGATGCCGCGGATCACCGTGCGCCGCATCTCGGTGTCCGTGCCGTCCGGCTCCTCCCCGCGCGGTACGGCCTCCAGCAGCTCGACGGTGGCGAAGTCGGCGAACCGGGGGACGGCGACCTCCGCCAGCTCCTCCGCGGTGCGCACGACATCCAGCGTGGTGCCGATCCGCGCCCCGGCGTCGTAGAGCAGCTGCAGTCGTTCCCTGGCCACCTCCGCACGCCCCGCCAGCGCCCGCAGTTCGGTGGTGTCGCGCAGTGTGGCCACGCTGCCGGCCCGGTCGCCGTGACCGTCGACCGGCCGCAGGTTGACCGCCAGCAGCCGGTCCCGGGCCAGATGCACCTCGTCGGTGGCGGTCCGGCCCGACGCCAGCAGTTCGGCGGTGCCCGCTTCCATGCCCAGCTCGGAGATCTGCCGGCGCTCCGCGTCCGCCGGCAGATCCAGCAGTCGCTGCGCCTCGTCGTTGGCCAGCAGCAGCCGGCCCTCCCCGCTGATGACGAGCACACCTTCCCGGACCGAGTGCAGAACCGCGTCGTGGTGCTCGTACATCCGCGTCATCTCGGCCGGATCCAGGCCGTGCGTCTGCCGTCGCAGCCGCTGGCTCACCCACGCCGACCCGGCCGTGAGCAGCACCAGCGCGCCTGCCGCCGAACCGAACAGCAGCGGAAGCTGGTCCATCACCTTCGCGTTCACGCTCTCGACCGTGATGCCGACGGACACCAGCCCGACCACCTTCCCGTCGGTGTCGACGACGGGAACCATCGTGTCCACGGCGCGGCCGACCCCGGGCGTGTAGGAGGTGGTCTGGTACACCCTGCCGTGGAGCGCTTCGGCGTAGGAGCCGACGATGTGTTTTCCGATCCGGTCCGGGTCGGGGTGGGTCCAGCGGATGCCGGCCGTATTGAACGCGATGATGTAGTTGACCTTGGACAGCTTCCGGGCTTCCTCGGCACGCGGCTGTAGCAGCGCACTGGGATCGGCGGATTTCATGGCGCTCAGCGTCCCCGGGGCGTGCGCGAAGGTCTCGGCGCCGACGCGCGAGCGGTCCCGGGCCTCCTGCAGGCTCGAGCCCTGGGCCTGCAGTACGAGGGCCGTCACGGCCGCGCAGACGAGCAGGATCACGACCACCAGGTGCAGGAGAAACACCTGGCCGGCGACGGTCCGCGCACTCACCAGGGAGCGCAGAGGCCCTCCCGGCGCCGACCGGCGCCGGGCGTCCCGTCCGCCCTCGGGCGGGCGGGACGGCGCCGCGAAGGACAGTCGGAACTTGGACATATCCATACATCCAGTATGCTCGGCGAGGGCGAGGGGGCCGGTGTGCCACGAGGTCGGCGGTGCGGTCACGAGGCGAGGGGGTTCGCGGCAGGCAGCCGGCCGGCCTCTGCGCAGGCCGGCCGGCTGTCTGCCGCGTGTGGTGCTGCCCTTACGGCGTCACCCTTACGGCGTCAGGATCCTTCGAACTCACGGTGTCAGGATCCTCCGAACTCACGGTGTCAGGATCCTTCGGACTCAGGGCGTCAGGATCCTCCGAATTCCCCTTCCCGGACGGGCTCGCGCTGCTCTTCACCGGCCGGCGAGCGCTGCTTGGTCTTGGCGGGAAGGGCGCTGGTCTCCGCCAGGGTCCGGCCGCGCGTCTCCTCGGCCCAGAGCACGGAGACCAGCCAGCCCACCAGGGTGATGCCGGCGCCGATCAGCATGGTCGCGCCGATGCCCAGCCGGCTGAGGGAGATCGGTAGCAGATAGGTGCCCGCAGCGGCCCCGACGCGGCTGATGGAGGTGGCCACGCCGCCCGCCGTTGCCCGGATGCTCGTGGGGAACAGCTCGTTGGGATAGGTCCACTCAAGGACAGTGGGCCCGCCGGAGAAGAGGGCGTAGGCGCAGAAGCAGGCGATGACCACCGCGAAGGGCACCGAGGAGCCGCCGCCGAGGACCACCAGCGGAATCGCCATCAGAGCGAACGACCAGACGATGACCGGGCGGCGGCCGATCCGGTCCACCATGCGCAGCGCGGGGATACAACCCAGTACGAACACGACACTGATCAGGGCCGATCCGAGGTTGCCGGCGTTGCCCTTGCCGAGGCCGAACGAGCCCAGGATGGTGGGTCCGAAGGTGAGCAGGGCGAACATCGGCGTGATCTGACACATGTAGAACAGACCGCAGAACAGCGTCCGCCGCAGATACGTACCTTGGAACAGATCGCGGAACCGGTGCTGCTGCAGCGACTGCTCGGTTGCCGCGGCGGCGAGCAGGTCATTGGTCGAAACGGTACGGCCGAGCGCGTGTTTGATCGCCTTCTGGGCGTCCTCGGTACGGCCCTTGTTCACCAGCCACAGTGGTGATTCGGGCGTGCCGATACGCATCAGCAGGACCAGAGCGCTCAGTACGGCGGAGGAGGCGATCATCCAGCGCCAGGTGCCGTTGCCGCCGATCTCGGCCATCACATACCCGACCACGTACGCGGCCGCCGCGCCGATGTACCAGGCGAGGATGAGGATGCCGAGCAGCCGGCCGCGGTGCTTGTTCGGCACCCATTCGGCCAGCAGGGACGTGGCGATGGGGTAGTCGGCTCCGATGGCAACGCCGACTATGAAACGCAGGATGACGACCTGCCAGGTCTCGTCGGCGAACACCGACAGCACCGATCCGCCGACCAGTACCGCCAGATCGATGGTGTACATCGCCTCACGGCCGAGCCGGTCGGTGACGGCGCCGAAGCACAGCCCCCCGATGAAGATGCCGACCAGCGCGGCGGCGCCGATGAGGCTCTCGTCCGCCGTGGTCAGGTGCAGTTCGTTGCTCATACCGATCAGCGAGACGCCGATGATGCTGAGCAGGTAGCCGTCCAGGAACGGGCCGCCGGCGCAGGCCCAGGTGAGTTTTCGATGGAATCCGTTCAGGGGCGCCTCGTCGATGACACGGATGGACATGTGACCTCCTGGGTTCGGGGACGGGGGACCGTGCGCGCCGCGCAGCGGGCCGCGCCTCCGGCCGACGGCCTCGCCCCAGTGCTGCTGCCGGGGGCGCCCCGGACGGCACAGCAGAGCAAGGTCGTACGGCGGTACAAGGAGGTCAGGAAGCCTCTGCGGAGGCTGTCCTGAACGCGACGTCGCTGGCGGTGCACTCGGTGGTTCACGCTGGGGAGGTGTTGCGCATAGGAACGCGCGTTTCTGCATACGCAACGGAACCTTGATAGAGCGTTCACGTCAAGACCAGCCGACGAAGATCTCCCCGCCCTCTGCCGCCCCGATGGGCGACCCGCTCTCGTTCGCAACAAGCGTTGATCAGACCGAAACGTGTTGCGTACTGCGCAACGTATAAGGGAGCGGAAAGTCCAAGATCTGAGTGTCTTGACAGCGATTTGGGGCACCCGCAAACTGGCGTTGCGCTGTTGCGCGTAACGCAGTCCGTTTCGCTATACGCACCGGAGTGCCATGATGATTCCCGCATGCAGTCTCGCGGATCTGCCGCGAGGCGAGGCCCACCGGCTCGACGTCGATCCGCCCATCTCTGTGTTCCACACCGATGACGGCGAGATCTTCGCCATCGACGACACCTGCACGCACCAGGACGCCTCGCTCGCCGACGGCTGGCTGGAGGGCTGCGAGGTGGAATGCCCGCTGCATTCCTCGAAGTTCGACCTCCGGACGGGAGCCGTCGACGCTCCGCCGGCCAGGCGCCCGGTCCGCACGCACGAGGTCCTCGTCGCGGACGGCATGATCTACGTCCAGCCGTCCACGGAAGCTCCCAACCTGCCGCCCTGCGTCGCGGCCCGGCTCACCGCACGCTCAGCGTGATCCGGTGATCCGGTGATCGGGGTGATCCGGGTGATCCGGCTGAGGGGCTGCGGCCGGGGCGGGCGCGCCGCGGCCGGGGGGCGATCGGCGGAGAGCGGCGCGGAGCCGCTCAGCCCAGGTAGCCCATCCGGTAGCTGATCTCTTCGGCGCCCTTGAGCAGCATCGGGGCGAGTTCCTGCATGCGCTCTTCGGTGAACCGGTACGCGGGTCCGGAGGCGCTGAGTGCCGCGATGACGTCCCCGTCACGGTCCCAGACCGGCGCGGCCATGGCGTGGAGCCCTATCTCGAACTCTTCCAGGGTCATCGAGTAGCCACGCTTGCGCGCCTCGGTGAGATCCTTCTCGAGCTTGGTCTTCGAGGTCAGAGTGTGCGGTGTCACCTTCCGCAGGCCGGCCTCGGACAGGAGCGCGGAGCGCTCCTCGGCGGCCATGTGGGCGAGCAGGATCTTGCCGCTGGAGGTGGCGTGCAAGGGGGTGAGCTGGCCGACCCAGTTGTGCGCAGTGATGGCTCCCGGGCCGCGCACCTGGTACAGGTTGATCGCGTAGTGCTCCTGCATCACGGCGATGTTGACGGTCTCACCGATTTCCTCGGCGAGCCGCTGGCAGACCGGACGGCCCTGCTGGGTGATGTCGATGCGTCCGGTGACGGCGCCGGCCAGGCGCACGATGCCGAAGCCGAGGCGGTACTTGCCGCGCTCGCCCGCCTGCTCCACCATGCCGCGCGCCTCCAGGGCGCCGAGCAGCCGGAACGCGGTGGACTTGTGCACATCGAGCTCGGCGGCCACCTCGCTGACCCCGGCCTCGTCGCGCTGTGCCAGAACCTCCAGCACGGTGATGGCACGGTCGACGGACTGCACGCCGCTGGCCTGTGAACCTGTTGTACCTGTCGTTTCCTTATCCGGACGGTAGTTGCTCATGGTGAAACTATACGCACAGTAATCAACGCCGCCCTAGGGCCGTGCTGCAGCGTTGACACGGCACGACACGTTGCGTGCACTGCAACCTGGCGCGCGCACAGCGATATGCGTTCACCCTGGGGCGAGAGGCTAGACGCAAGGTTTTTCCGTGTCCAGACGTGGTGCCTCACCTTTTCCTTCGGGTGGGGCGATAACACTGTCCGGCCGTGCCGTGTGCCACGCTGAAGTGATGAGTGAAGCGGTTCGCGGCATGCGGCTCATGACCATGAATGTGTTGGCACCGCAGTACGCCGACGGCTCGAGTCGGCGGGCGGTCCTGGCGCAGGAGCTTCAGCGCCTGGGCCCGGATGTGCTCGCACTCCAAGAAGTGACTCGCCGGGACGTGGCAGCCCTCGTCGAAGAGGACTGGCATGTGGTTCCGCATCCGCGGTGGTCCTCCGACGGAGTGGGAGCCGTACTGGCTGCTCGCCGCCCTTTCGGGCGCGTCGTGACGGACACGCTCGAGGTGACCGAGCGGACCGCGCACACCGACTGGTGCGGAGTCGTTGCCGCCGAGCTTCCGCTCCCCGAACCGCTCGGCACGATTCTCGTGATCCATCACAAGCCGAGTTGGCCCTATGACTATGAGCATGAACGGGAACTGCAGGCCCTCGTCGCCGCCCGCCTGGCCGACCGGGTCGCCGCCGAACGCCCCGTGCGCCACACCGTCCTGCTCGGCGACCTCGACGCAACACCTCAAGCGGCGAGCCTGCGCTTCCTGCAGGGTCTGCAGCCGGCGGATGGGCTGAGTACCTGCTTTCAAGACGCCTGGTCGACCGTGCACCCCGACGAGCCAGGTCCCACTTTCAGCTCCGAGAACCCACTGCTACGGCAGGGTGACATGCCCGAGGCGTCGGATCGCCGCATCGACTACATCATGCTCCGCTGCGGCTCCTACGGTCCCACCCTGCGTATCTCCTCCTGCCAACGGGTCCTGGTGCAACCAGCGAACGGCGTCCAGGCGAGCGACCACTACGGCCTGGTCGCCGACCTGACACTTCCCGACCATCTCCCGGGCCGCTGGAAAGAACAGAGCTGAACGCCACAAAGCGCCGCCCAGTGGCGTGAGTTGAGCCAGGACCCGTTCAGCACGCCGTAGCGAGCTGGTGATCCGCCCCGCCCGCTGTCCGTTCTGTGTATCCGGACGCGTTCCGCGTACCCGGACACGGCGTCACAGCGACATCGGCACCAGCATCGCCGGCCAGACCAGCAGTGGTGCCCCCACGACGACCAGCCCCGTGTACGCCAGCATCTTCCGCTGGAAGCGTTGTTTGTCCGGGACCTGGGCCTGAGCGAGGACGATGACGCCGTTCGTCGAGTACGGACTGACGTCGACAACCGTCGAGCAGAATGCCAGCGCCAGAACCAACGCAACAGCGCTGATTCCGCCCTGCTCGATCAGCGGAAAGGCGATCGGCAGGGCGATTCCGAGCGTGCCGAGGGACGAGCCGAACGCCGACACGATGCCCACCACCACGCAGAGCAGCAGCGCCGCCGACAGGGGAGAGCCGAGTGCGCCGGCCGCGTCCCCCAGCGTGGCGAGGGTGTGATTCTGTGTCAGCACGGTCATGTACGTCATCATTCCGCTGACCAGCAGCACCGCCGACCAGCTGATGTCGGTCATGCCCTCCTTGTGTCGCTGCGGGGCGACCAGCAGCAGGACCGCTGCGATGACGAGGGCGGCGACACCGACGTCGATCCTGAGGACGCCGGCCCCGACAACCAGGCCGACCAGGCCGACCAGGGTGAGCAGGCGGATCGGGGTGAGTAGCCGGACCGGGGCGACTTCGGCCTCCTGGCGGGCGGTGGGGACCTCGAGTGCGGTGGCGGGGGGCACGGTGGTCGCCGTACCCCTTCCTGTACTCGTACCGGTCGTGCGGCCGCCCGATGGCTGCGGGCCCGTGCCGCCGATGACGTCCGGGAAGGTGACACGGTCGGTACTGGTGTCACCGTCCGCCTCGCGGCGCAGCAGGCCCCGGCCCAGTACCAGGAACAGCGCGAGCGCGAACAGGAAGTTGAGCGCGAACACCACCGCGAAGAGCAGCAGCGCGTTGATGTGGAGCCCGGCCCGTGCCGCCATGTCGTTGGTGAACGCCCCGTACACGGTGATCGGTGAGAACGCGGCGCCCAACGCGCCATGGCTGAGCATCATGCCCATGAGCAGCGGATTGATCCGGTACCGGTGGGCGATGGGCATGGCGATCGGTGCGAGCATGCCGACGGCCAGCACGGAACCGAGGGCCATCAGTACGCCGGCCAGGGCGAACATCAGCCAGACCACGGCCCAGCGCCGCCCGCGCACCAGCCGGAGCGCACCGGTGACCACGAGGTCGATCGTGCCGTTGGCCCGGGCGATGCCGAAGAGCAGCGTGATGCCGACGATGAGGACGAAGGTGTCGCCGGGGAAACCGGCGAAGACCTCGTCGAGTGGGATGCCGGAGGCAGCACCGATCACGAAGGCCGCGACAAATGCGAGCAGCCCCATGTTGATCGGCGTGAGGGTGGCCACGAGGAACAGCCCGACGAGGGCGATGAGCGACAGTACCTGGACCATGGGCAGAGCCCTTTCCGGTCACGGGCCTGCCCGGGCGCCCGCGACGGCGCAACGGCGGCACGTCACCTTGACTGTTCCCAAATAACGGGAACTGAGTGGTCAATGGGCGGTGCGCTTCGGGGGAGACCGTAGAGGGGCGTCGTGTGCCTCACAAGACGTTGTACGTCGGTTTTTGGCAGCGGAACGATCGGAGCCCGTATGTCCGCGGACGAGTTTGTGCGCCCGGCCCCTTGTCGAGAGGGGGAGCGGGTGGTTACGGTCTGGCTCAGATATTGAATGGTGCTTCCCAAATAATGGGAAAACACAAGGAGGTGGCTCGTCAGGTGGTGAGTGCCTCGGCGATCCGGCGTGCGACGTCCGCGACCAGGGTTCCGTACCGTTCGCCCGGGCGGTCGCCGATGCGTTGGATCGGCCCGGACAGGCAGACGGCAGCGGCCGGGCGCCCCTGGAGGAGGACGGGCGCGCTGACCGATGCGGCGCCCGGGGTGCGGATGCCGACGCTTTCGCGCCAGTCGGGCCGCGGCTCATCGGCCGGATGCGCGAGGACCTGTCCGGCGGAGCCGAGCGGCAGCGGGATCGTCCCGCCCGCCGGCACCGTCATCCGCAGCTCGTGCGGCGAGTCGACGGAAGCGAGGCACAACCGGCTCTCGCCGCGGCGCACCCAGAGCTGGGCCGACTCCCCGGTGGCGTCGCGCAGTTCGGTGAGGTACGGCGTGCCGACCTCGCTCAGTGCGGAGGTCGCGAACCGGGCTCCGAGCCGGAAACGGCCCTCCTCGTCCCGCACCAGCAGGCCGTGCGCCTCCAGGGCGGCGGCCAGCCGGTGCGTGGTCGATACGGACATGCCGAAGAGCCGGGCCAACTCGGCTGCGGTCTGCGGCTGTTGCTCCGCCGCGTCGAGCAGCGCGATCGCCTTGTCGAGGACGCCGACACCGGTGACCCGCATCTCCACATGATCCATACGGCGCATGGTAATTCCCACATATTGGGAACTCAAGAGGCGGCTTTCCCGCCATGGAGGACACTTCCCATGACGCAAGACCAGACGCCCACCCGCATTCCGGAGACCGAGACCGAGACGGAGACCGAGACCACGAAAGCACCTGCGCCACTGGAAGGCATCCGTGTCCTGGAGCTCGGCAACTACATAGCCGCCCCCTTCGCGACCCGCATCCTTGCCGACTTCGGAGCCGAGGTCATCAAGGTCGAACGCCCGGGCACGGGGGATGAGCTGCGCCGCTGGCGCGGCACTCCGGGCGACACCTCGATGCTCTTCCGCACCCTGGGCCGCAACAAGCGCTGCATCACCCTCGACCTCTCGGGCGAGGAAGGCCGCGACATCGCCCTCCAGCTCGCCGGCAACTGCGACATCGTGGTCGAGAACTTCCGCCCCGGCACCCTGGAGCGCTGGGGCCTGGGCCCCGAACGCCTCACCGAGGCCAACCCCGACCTCGTCCTGGTCCGCATCTCCGGCTACGGCCAGACCGGACCGTACCGGGAACGCCCCGGCTTCGGCGGCGTCGCCGAGGCATTCGCCGGCCTGCGCCACATCACCGGCAGCCCCGACCGGCCTCCCGTGCGGTCCGCCACCGCCATCGCGGACACCGCGGCCGGGCTGTACGCCGTGATCGGTGCGCTCATGCTGCTGCTGCGCCGGGCGCGGGGGCACCAGCCCGACCGGCCGCAGGTCGTTGACATCGCCCTGTACGAAGCGGTGTTCTCGATGCTGGAGGCGATGGTTCCCGAGTACGACGCGTACGGGATCGTCCGCGAGCGCACCGAGGGTTCTCTGCCCGGTGTCGTCCCGTCCGGCATCTATCCCTGCCGTGACGGTCAGTCAGTCGTCATCAATGGCAACGGCAACGGCATCTTCGTACGGCTCATGCGCACCGCCGGGCGTCCCGACCTCGCCGACGACACGGCCCTGGCCGACGCCCCCGGCCGTGCGGCGCGCGCCGAAGAACTCGATGCGGCCCTCTCCGCATGGACCGGGCGTCACACGATGGCCGACGTCCTCGACGCCCTTGCCGAGGCCGGTGTGCCGTCCGGGCCGGTCCACAACGCCGCCACCATTGTGAACGACCCGCAATACCGGGCCCGGGGCATGCTCCAGGAGTTCGAGGTGGACATCGCGGACGAGACCAGGAAGGTCCGCTTTCCGGGCGTCGTCCCCGTACTGCCCGGCAGCCCGGGTGGAGTCAAGTGGCTCGGCCCCGAAGTGGGCAGCCACACGGAGCAAGTACTGACCGGCACCCTCGGCCTCAGTGAAACGCGCATCAAAGAACTGCGCGACCGGAAGGTGATCTGACGATGGCCACCTTCGACAGCACTTCGGCCGGCAAATCTGCGGGCAGCTCGGCTCCCGATGTGGTCGTCACCGACGTTGTGCTGCGAGACGGACTTCAGGACGAGCCTGTCTTCGTACCCGTCCCCGATCGCGTCGCCCTTGCCGGGGCCCTCGCCACCGCGGGCATCCCGGAATTCGAGGCCGCTTCCTTCGTCTCGGCCCGCCGTGTACCGCAGATGGCCGGTGCCGAAGAACTCCTCGCAGCTCTCCCGCGCTCTCCGGAAGCCAAAGTCGCCGGTCTCGCCCTCAGCCCCACCGGCGCCCGGCGCGGCGCGGCGGCGTACGCGGCCGGGCAGCTCGACGTGCTGCGCCTGGTCGTCTCCGCCGACCCCGGCCACAGCGTCGCCAACTCCGGGCGCGGTGTCGACCAGGCACTCGACGAGATCGGCGAGACCCTCGCCGTCCTGCCGCCGTCCCTCACCGTCGAGGCGGGAGTGTCCACCGCGTTCGTCGGCCTCGACGGGGGCCTGCTGCCCACCGAGCGCCTGCTGTACGTCGTCCGTCGCCTCCACGACCTGGGCGCCCGCCGGATCGGACTCGCCGACACGCTCGGCACCGCCCCCACCGAGCACGTCGTGCACTGCCTCTCCACTGTGCTGGAAACCTTCCCCGACCTGACCGTCGGCCTCCATCTGCACAATGCCCATGGGCAGGCGCTGCGCACGGTGGATGCCGCGCTCGGCCTGGGCGTTGTCCGCTTCGACAGTGCGCTCGGCGGCCTCGGGGGGTGTCCCTTCGCACCAGGTGCCCACGGCAACCTGGCCACCGAAGAGCTGGTCGCCCATCTCCACGCGCGTGGACTGACGACGGGGATCGACGAGACGGCCCTGGCCGAGGCGGGAAGCCTCCTCAGCACCGTTCTGGCCCGTGCCACCGCGGTGCCCGCCTGAGAGAAAGAGGTGGTCCAACGGGGCGGTGTGCAGCGGCGGCTTCTGGCCGGTGTCGCGGTCCACCGGCCAGAAGCCGCCGCCCCGGGCGGACACGATGCTGGTCAGATTCTTCGCTCCCCGCACTGAAGCTGCGGGGAGAACCACACCGCACCGTCCGGCCCCGTGGCGATGGCTCGCAGCGGGATGTCGAACTCGCCCTCCATCACGGCCGCGCCCGCTGCCATCGCTGTGCCCGCTGCCGTCGCCCGCGCGGCCGCCGGAATCCGGCCCGCAGCCCGCTACCGCGAGCGTCACCGTCAGCGCGAGCGCCGCGGTGATCCTCCGCCGCGCCTCACTCTCCGCAGCGCAGCGATGTCGGTACCTCGGTGCCCCGCAGTGGACCGTCCCGGGAGGCGTGCACCTCGGCCACCTTCCGCCCGCCGGGCAGGAACCGGGCGTGGGAGGGGCGGAGAGCCGGAGCGGGTACGGGGTAGGGCGGGCCAGGTGCCGACGGACCGCCGCGCGCGTCCTCGGGCGAGGATCTCCGCGCTGCCGTCCGGCGCCACCACGGTCAGGCGGCTCAGGGGATCGGCGCGCTGCCGGTAGGCGCGCTCCGCGAACAGTCCGGCGACGGAACATGACCTGATTTCGCCGTGTCACCTCCGCGGCGGGCGGTCGGCTATTGCCGTGTTCCTGACCGTCAAGAAAGCCGGTACCTGATTCGTGATTCCGTGGGCTGCCAAATCAGGCCGCAGGTGGCAAAGGTGAGTGCCGGATGGGGTAACCCTGCCGTGCGTGAAACGTGTTCTCGGCCACGTAGTCCGAATGCCATCGGTCATCCGGATAAACCCCATGCGGAGCAAGGTCACTGCATCGAGGTAACTCCAACGGCCTCACGGGCGAGCCGGCCGTGCCGATCGTTATTGTTTCCTGGTGTCCGGACAGCCGGATTCTCGGATATTCGTTCTCGATTACCAGATATTCACAGCTCTTCTCCTCTTTCGCCGCCTGACGCCAGCTACGCCGATCACCGACCTCACGAAGGAGAGCCAGCCCGATGGCCGTTGACTGCCTTCGCCTCCAGCCGCAGAACCGTTACGGCGTGGCCGGCGCAGCGTGGCCGGCGCAGAGCGCGCGCAGACGCGACTAAAGGCCCCGTCCGGCGGCCATCACCGCCCGAACCCTTCCCGAGCCGGGCAGCAGGCCCGGGATCGGGGTCAGCACACCCACCTCACCAAGGAGTTACGGATGCCCGATTCCGGGAGTCCTCCCCTGCCGTCGAGCCTGCCCGGACCGAACCCCGCTCTCGAACGGATCCTGCGTGGCCCCAGTGGTCTGGGGACGGCGAGCCTGCACTTGGCCCGGCGCGAGGAGCTGCCGGAGCCTCCGGCGCCCGAGACACCGGAGTTCGAGACGCCTCCGGCGCCGCCGGAGCCCGATACACCGGAGCCCGAGCCGGCGGCGGAGGGCAACCCGATCCCGGGCCTCTATTACCACCCGATCCCGGAGCCCGACCCGGCGCGGGTCGAGGAGGTCAGCCGCAGGATCAAGGCATGGGCGGTGGACGAGGCCCAGGTCTATCCCCCGGAGTGGGAGGACCAGTTCGACGGCTTCTCCGTCGGCCGGTACATGGTCGCCTGTCATCCGGACGCGCCCACCGTCGAGCACGTCATGATCGCCACGCGGCTGATGGTCGCCGAGAACGCGGTCGACGACTGCTACTGCGAGGACCACGGCGGCTCGCCCATCGGTCTCGGCAGCCGCCTCCTGCTGGCGCACACGGCTCTCGACCCGCTGCACACGACGGAGGAGTACGAGCCCGCGTGGCTGGAGTCGCTCCAGTCGGACGCCCCTAGGCGCGCGTACCGCTCCGCCATGGCGTACTTCCTCGAGACGGCCACCCCCTCCCAGGCCGACCGGTACCGGCACGACATGGGCCGTCTGCACCTGGGGTACCTCGCGGAGGCCGCCTGGGCCCAGACGGACCACGTGCCCGAGGTGTGGGAGTACCTGGCGATGCGTCAGTTCAACAACTTCCGCCCCTGCCCGACCATCACCGACACCATCGGCGGCTACGAACTGCCGGCGGACCTGCACGCGCAGCCCGCCATGCAGCGCGTCATCGCGCTCGCCGGCAACGCCACCACCATCGTCAACGACCTGTACTCGTACACCAAGGAACTCAAGAGCCCCGGCACGCACCTGAACCTGCCCGTGGTGATCGCCGAACGCGAGGGCCTCTCCGAAAAGGACGCCTACCTGAAGGCGGTCGAGGTCCACAACGACCTCATGCACCGCTTCGAAGCCGAGGCCGCAGCCTTGGCCAGCGACTGCCCCGTCCCGACCGTGCTGCGCTTCCTGCGCGGAGTGGCCGTATGGGTCGACGGCAACCACTACTGGCACCAGACCAACACCTACCGCTACAGCCTGCCCGACTTCTGGTAAGAGGAATGGACTTATCTGTGACCAGCACCGAGTTCAGCACCATGAACGGCACCTCCGCCTTCGTCCCCGCCCCGGCATCGCCCTACCAGGGTGAGATCGCCCGTTACTGGGATCAGGAGGCCAGGCCCGTCAACCTGCGTCTCGGCGACGTCGACGGGCTCTACCACCACCACTACGGCATCGGCGACGTCGACCACGCCGCCCTCGGGGACGCCGACGCCGGCGACTACGAGAAGAAGCTGATCGCCGAGCTCCACCGCCTGGAGTCGGCGCAGGCCGAATACCTCCTGGACCATCTCGGCTCCATCGGGCGTGACGACACGCTCGTGGACGCCGGCTGCGGCCGGGGCGGTTCGATGGTCATGGCCCACCAACGGTTCGGATGCAAGGTCGAGGGCGTCACCCTGTCGGCCAAGCAGGCCGACTTCGCCAACCAGCGCGCCCACGAACTCGGCATCGAGGACCACGTCCGGGCGCGTGTGTGCAACATGCTCGACACGCCGTTCAGGACGGGGCAGGCCGCGGCCTCGTGGAACAACGAGTCGACCATGTACGTCGACCTGCACGACCTCTTCGCCGAGCACTCCCGCATCCTCGGGGTGGGCGGCCGCTACGTGACCATCACCGGCTGCTGGAACCCGCGTCACGGCCAGCCCTCGAAGTGGGTCTCCCAGATCAACGCGCACTTCGAGTGCAACATCCACTCCCGCCGGGAGTACCTGCGCGCCATGGCCGACAACCGTCTCGTACCGCAGGCCGTCATCGACCTGACTGCCGCGACCCTGCCCTACTGGGAGCTGCGAGCGACGTCTTCCCTGGTCACCGGCATCGAAGAGGCGTTCATCAACTCCTACAAGGACGGCTCCTTCCAGTACGTCCTGATCGCAGCCGACCGCGTCTGACCGCTCGCCGACGACTGAAAGGGCCGGCCCCCTCCCCGACGCTCCGGCCCTTTCGCAACGTCACCAGGACGGCTTCCCCGGTTCGCTCAACTACCCGCGCTCCTGGCGTAGGCCCGCACATCGGCATCCGCGTCCGCCGTCGCGGAACGCAGCGCCTCGCGCGCCGCGGACGAGCCTTCGGCATGATCCAGCAGCGCGAGGACGGCCGCCTTGCGGACATCGGCGTGCGGGTCACCCAACGCCGAACGCAGCGCCGGCAAGGCCACGGAAACGGCTGCCGACGACAGGGCCGTCGCCGCGCCCTGACGGATTTGCCAGGAGACTTCCGTGCGCAGGAATTCGGCGGCCACCGTGTCGTACGGCGGGACGCAACCGCATCGGGAGAGGGCAGCCAAGGCCGCCGCACGAACGAGCACGTCCGCGTCGTCCAGGAACGGGACCAACAGGTCCCGCAGGACGTCCGGATCGCCGCCGACCGTGCCGAGGGCCCTGGCGGCCGCCACGCGTACCTCGCGCCGCTCGTCCTGGGCCGCCAACGCCAGTTCCCCGCCCGCGTCGACCGAGACCAGAGCCCGGACCGCCTCCAGGCGTACCTCCACCGACGTGTCCCGCAGGGCCTTCGCGTAGTGTCCCGGTTCCCCCAGGCGCAGGGCACGCAGGATGTCGAGCGAGGCCGCTCGGACGGTTGCGTCCGAGGACGACAGTGCGGTGGTCAGGGCGTCCCGCAGCGCGGGGCCGGGGTCAAGGACCTCGACCATTTCGCGCAGTGATTCCGCTGCCGCCCGCCGTACGTCCGCGACCTCGTCGCGGAGGGCATGGGCTAGCGCCAGGCCCGTACCGTCGGGGGCTGTCTCGGTGAGCGTGGCGACGGCCGCTCGCCGGACGGCCGGGTCGGGGTCGTTCAAGTACGGCCGCAGCTCGGCGAGTTCCGTCGCCGTATCGGCCAGGGCCAGGAGCTCCAGGATACGTGGGGAGTCCGCGAGGTCCGCTGCCGGACCGGGGTGGGGGTGCGCGTGCGCGGGTGTGGTGATCCGGGCTTCCGGCGCGCGCTCGCGCGGGCCTGCCGTGGCGACCTGTTCGGGGTGGACCTGGCCGATGTGGCGCGACGGCCCGCCGGTCGGTGTGAAGTCCGGCAGGGGAACGACGTACGGCGACACGGGACGGGCTGTGAACTCCATCCGCCCGCCGTTCCCCTTGCGCAGGTCGAGGTGGTACAGCCACTCCTCGTCGTCGCGCCGCGGGTGGTCGGTGCGCTCGTGGTACAGGCCCCAGCGGCTCTCGGTACGCGCCAGTGACGAGCGGGCCGCCATCTCCGCGCAGTCGCGGATGAAGGAGACTTCGGCGCAGCGCATGAGTTCGTGCGGGGTGGTGGCGCCCATCTCGGCGATGTCGGCTCGCATGCGGTCGAATGCCTCGATCGCGAGGGAGAGCCGGGCACCGCTCTTGGGCGGTGCGACGTAGTCGTTGACGAAGCGGCGGAGTTTGTACTCGACCTGGGGCTGGGGCGGGCCGTGCGGGTTGCGCAGCGGCCGGTAGATGAGTTCGTGCGCCTCGGCGAGCTGCTGCCGGTCCAGTTCACCCTCGTACGGCCGCAACGCTGCCGCGTCCGCGCCGGCCAGTTCGCCGTAGACGAAGGCTCCGATCATGTAATTGTGCGGGACGCAGGCGAGGTCTCCGGCCGCGTACAGCCCGGGGACGGTGGTGCGGCCGTGGTCGTCGACCCGGACGCCCGACGCCGAATGGCCGCCGCACAGCCCGATTTCGGAGATGTGCATCTCGATGTCATGGGTGCGGTAGTCGTGGCCGCGTCCGGCGTGGAAGGTACCGCGAGTGGGGCGTTCCGTGGTGTGGAGGATGTTCTCCAGGGCGGTGACGGACTCCTGTGGGAGGTGGCTCAGTTTGAGGTAGACCGGACCGCGGTCGGAGGCGGTCTCCGCGGCGAACTCGGACATCATCTGGCCGGACCAGTAGTCGGAGTCGACGAAGCGTTCACCGTGCCGGTTGACCTGGTAGCCGCCGAAGGGGTTGGCGACGTACGCGCAGGCGGGGCCGTTGTAGTCCTTGATGAGCGGGTTGATCTGGAAGCATTCGATGCCGGTCAGGTCGGCACCCGCGTGGTAGGCCATGGCGTAGCCGTCGCCGGCATTGGTGGGGTTCTCGTACGTGCCGTAGAGGTAACCGCTGGCGGGAAGGCCGAGCCGGCCGCAGGCTCCGGTGGCGAGGATGACACCGCCCGCGCGGACGGTGGTGAAGCGGCCGGTACGGGTGTGGAAGGCGGCGGCGCCGACCGCCCGCCCGTTCGCGGTGAGGACGCGGACGGGCATCAGCCGGTTCTCGATGCGGATGCGTTCCCGCATCTCGCGTCGGCGCAACTGCCGGTAGAGGACCTTCTTGATGTCCTTGCCCTCGGGCATGGGCAGCACGTACGAGCCGGAGCGGTGGACCCGGCGTACGGCGTACTCGCCGTACTCGTCCTTCTCGAACTTGACGCCATAGCTCTCCAGCCGCTTGACCATGGCGTAGCCGCGGGTCGCGGTCTGGCGGACCGTGGTCTGGTCGACGATGCCGTCGTTGGCGCGGGTGATCTCGGCAACGTAGTCGTCGGGTTCGGCACGGCCGGGGATGACCGCGTTGTTGACGCCGTCCATGCCCATGGCGAGGGCTCCGGAGTGCCGCACATGTGCCTTCTCCAGCAGGAGGACGTCGGCGCCGTGCTCGGCCGCGGTGAGGGCGGCCATCGTACCCGCGGTGCCGCCGCCGATGACGAGGACGTCGCAGGTCAGCTCGTCGGCGTCGGCGATGTCCGGGATCCGGAACGGAGCGTGGGGCGGTGAATCGGGAGGAGCAGACATGGGGAAGCGGCCTTCCGGGAGTGCGCGGGCGGGGATCAGAGGGCGTCAAGAACGGCGCGGCGCAGAGCGCGGGTGTCGGGGTGCTCGTGCGCCGTACGGTCGCGGGGCCGGGGGACGTCGTACAGCCGCACGGGCTGCTCACCGTCGCCCGGTGCACTCCGCAGGAGCGCGACGCGGTCGCCGAGGAACAGGGCCTCGTCGACGTCGTGGGTGACGAAGACGACGGTGGTGCCGCTGTCCGCGACGACGTCCACCAGCAGTTGTTGCATCGCGGCGCGGGTCTGGGCGTCGAGGGCGCCGAACGGCTCGTCCATCAGCAGGGCGCGCGGCGCTCCCGCCAGTGCCCGGGCGAGCTGAGCGCGCTGGCGCTGACCGCCGGACACCTGGTGCGGCCAGCGTTTCTCGTAACCCCGCAGTCCGACCCTGGCCAGCCAGTCCTGAGCCTGTGTACGGCGCTTCGTACGCGGCACGCCGCGGATGGCGAGGGGGAGTTCGACGTTGCGGAGGAGGCTGCGCCAGGGCAGCAGCGCGTCGTCCTGGAACATCAGGGCCCGGTCGGCGGAGGGACCGGTGAGGGAACGCTCGTCCTGGCTGAGGGTGCCGCGCAGCGGGGGCAGCAGCCCTGCGAGGGTGCGCAGCAGCGTCGACTTACCGCAGCCGGAGGGACCGACGACGGTGAGGAGTTCCCCGGGCGCGACGGTCAGCTCCAGTCCGCGCAGAACGGGGTCCGCGCCGGCTCCGCGGTGTCCCAGAGTGCCGCCGGAGACCGTCAGGCGGACGCCGTCGACGGTCTGCCGTGCTGCGGGCTCGGTGGCGGCCGTGGCCACGTCCGTGGTCGTGGTCGTGTCGGTCATGCGCGGGCTCCCTTCTCGGCATCGTCCTGCGGCAGCCACCGGGTGACGCGGCGGCCGAGAAGTTCTACGGCCGAGGAGGTGAGCCATCCCAGTGCGCCGATGGTCACCATGCCGACGAACACCCCCGGATAGTCGACGAGCGTGTAGTCCTGCCAGGTGCGGTAACCGACGCCGTACTCACCGGAAATCATCTCGGCGGCGATCACGCAGATCCAGGCGACCCCGATGCCGACGGACAGCCCGCCGAAGACGCCGGGCAGCGCGCCCGGCAGGACAACACCGGCCAGGACCCGGAAGCGGCCGCCGCCCATGGTGCGCACCGCCTCCTCCCAGTTGGGTGACAGCGCGCGGACGGCGTGCCGGGTGCTGACGACGACGGGGAAGTAGGCCGCGGCGAAGGTGATCGCCGTGATGCCCTGCTCATTGCTGGGGAACAGCAGAATGGCGACCGGGACCAGGGCGATCGCCGGCACGGGCCTGGCCGCTTCGAGCAACGGGCGCAGCAGGTCGGACACCGTACGGGAGCGGGCGAGAGCGACACCGGTGGCAATGCCCGCGACGGCGGCCAGGGCGAACCCGGCCAGCACCCGGGTCAGGCTGCTGCCCAGATCCCGCCAGTACGCGTCCGCGGTGACGCGCGCGCCGAACGCGGAGACGACGTCCGTGGCGGACGGCAACCGCCCGAAGCGCAGCCACAGTTCGACGTCCAGGGTGGTCAGTAGCTGCCACAGCCCCAGCCCGGCGAGGAGCGAGACGGTGCGCAGCGCGAGCGACCGGGCCCGCACAGAGGTGATCTTGCTGGGAAGGGCCCGTCTGCTCAGGAGCTTCGGAACGCTGTTCATTCCGCCCGCCCCTCGGCCGCGGCCTTCAGCGCGGTGGCATAACTGACGGTACGCGCGCCCTTGTGCTCCGCCCTCCAGAAGCGCGCCGCGGACGAGGTGACGAACGGGTGCAGTGCGCCATTGGCGTCCTGCACCCACACGGCCGCCTCGGCGAACCACCGCGTACCGGTCTTCGCGTCCGGCACGTAGGCGGCACGTACCTCCGCACGGTGCGCGGCGACATAGCGCAGTACCGCGGTCGGGTCCTTGAAGGCGCGTGTGCTGTCGGCACCCTTGAGCCACACCTCGCCCGCGAGGGCCGGGTCACCGGGCAGCGCGGCCGGGTTGGAGGTGTTACGCAGTGCGCTGCGGTAGCCGCTCGCCTTCCCGTACGTCGACTTCAGATGGCTGTCATCGACAAAGGCGTCCACGTCGACCTTCTCGATGACGCCCTGCTTGCGGAGCAGCGACGCGTCCTTCTTCAGTGCGTCGACGAATGCCGGCTTGATGGTGGGGTCGAAGGTGGCGATGCCGTTGGCGCCGTTGTAGAGGTGGACGACCTCGGGGGGCAGTCCCGTCGCCTTCGCCACCTGGCGAGCCGCGGCGAGGGGCTCGTCGTGCAGATAGTCGGTCGCCGCGCGTTGTGCCCGCAGGAACGCGCGCACCACCCGCGGGCTGTCCTCGGCGAACTCCCCGCGGGCAGTCACACCGTGGAACGTCGGAAGGCCCAGCTCGGCCCCGTCGTACAGTGCTCTGGCCTCTCCTCGGTGGACCAGTAGCCCGGGCCAGGCGACGAACTGCGACAGTGCGTCCGCGCTGCCCGATTCCAGTGCCGACGCGCCGACCGCGGGCTGCTGGTTGAGTTTGCGTATGCCGCTCTCGGGGGCGATCCCGGCACGACCGAGGGCACGTACCAGTGTTCCGTCCGCGGCGGATCCCTCGCTGGTGGACACCTTCTTACCGCGCAGGTCCTCGACGTTCTTCAGCCCCGAACCCGGGCGGGTGACGATCGTGTTGAGGGCGCCCTTGGTGTTGTACCCGGTGACCGACACCAGCCGGTTGGGGCTGCCGAGCTGTTCGCCGCGGGCGGCGTTGATGAGCAGCGGAAAGTCGCCCATCGAACCGATGTCGACCTTGCCCGCCGTCATCTGTGCCGTAATGGGGGCGCCAGTGGCGTAGTCCTGCCACTTCACTTCGTACGTACGGCCTTCGCGCTTGCCGAGCGCACGCAGTTCGCGTTCGAAGTAGCCGCGCGCTCGGAGCAGGGTGCCCGCGGTGACGGTGTTGATGGTTTTGGACTGGTAGCCGACGGTCACGGTCACAGGACCGCCGTCGGATCCAGTGCTGTTGCCGCTCCCGCACGCCGCGAGCGGCAAGAGCAGTGCGGCGGTCGCGGTGGTACGGGCATACGGACTCGAAAGGAATCTGGGCATCACTGGTGCTCCTCTCACCGGAGCAGGTAGGGCATGTTGACGGTGACGGCCCCCGTGGGGCAGCGGGCGGCACAGGGGCCGCAGTACCAGCACTCGTCCACGTGCATGTACGCCTTGCCGCTGTCGGGGTGGATGGCGAGCGAGTCGAGAGGACACATGTCGACGCACAACGTGCAGCCGTCGATGCATTGGGACTCGTCGATGGTCACGGGCACGTCGGCCCGCTGAGGCACCAGGGCCACGGAATCTCCTGCGAGGTGTGGTTCTACGGCGAAGTACGGGGGGTATGGGCAGGCGGTCTACGCAGCGCGGTGCAACACCCCGCTCATGCTGATGCGGTCGCCACGGAAGTGGATGAACTCGAGGTCGACGGGACGCCCGTCGGACAGGTGCGTCAACCGCTCCACCATGAGTACGGCGGCCGAGCGCGGGGCCTGCAGCACCGCCGCGGAGTGCGCGTCCGCATTGACGGCCTCCAGTGTGATCTGGGCCGTCCCGAGGCGGCAGCCGGTGATCTCTTCCAGAAGCCGGAAGACGTCGTTGTTCTCCAGGTCGGCACCGAGGAGTTCGATGCCGATGTCCATCGGGATGTAGGTGAGGTCCAAGGACAGCGGCAGCCCGTTCAACCGCCGCAGCCGCTCCACGTACAGCACCTGGGCGCCGTCCCCACCCGCCAGCCGCAGCCGGTCCGCCACGCAGGCGGGGGCGGGCACGGGGCCCACGGTCCGTACCTCGTTCGTCACCCGGCCGTGCTCGCGCAGCGTTTCGGCGAGGCCCTGGAGCCGGTCGAGACCGTGTGAGTACTTCCGCGCGACCACGATCGTGCCGAGCCCCGGCTGACGCTCCACGAGCTGCTCCGCGCGCAGCAGGTCCAGGGCCTGCCGAACGGTGTTGCGCGAGACCCGGTAGGCGGCACGCAAGGTGTCCTCGTGCGGGAGCACGCCTCCGTCGCGGTCGAAGCCGCCGGCGAGCACCTGGCGGCGCAGCAGGTCCGCAAGCTGCAGCGCTTGGTCGGCGCGGAGCCTCCGCCGGCGTGCGGCGGCGAGGGGAGCCGGATGTTCGCGGACACGGTCGAGTGACATGCCAGGGACGCTAGCCCGGCTTCCGTACAGCGGTATTGCCGCAACATTGCGCCACTCCGCCGCCTCGTTCCTGGCCACTGACCAGCGGTTTTGAGCCTGGCGGCAGCGGATCCGCCACCGGCGCGGCCGGGTGCGCCGACCGTCGGACACTGTCCGGGACAGGCGGCTGACCAGCATGGACACGAGGTGGGTGTCCGGGACACCCGTTCTCCGTTCCCACCGCGCTCGCCTTGCCCAAGGATCGTCCCGACAGCCACCTCGGCCTCATGGAGGGAACAACATGCGTACTCGTCTCGCGCTTGCCGGTGCCGCGCTGGGGGCCGCCCTGCTGACCGGTACTTCGGCCGCCACCGCGCAGGCCGCTCCGGTGTCTTCCGACACCAGCACGACGACGGCCGTGGCGTCGGGCGCCTACTCGTGGATCTACGTCGGCACCTATCGCACGCACGCCGAGTGCTACGCCGACGGGAAGAATTCCGCCTACTCCCAGTGGGACTGCAAGCCGTCAACGGGAAGTACCAGCTCTGGGTGAACGACGCATCGTAACCACGCACTGACGGCCTGACCGCCTCGGGGCGCTCAGCCTCGGCATGCCTCACGGATCACTCAACGGCGCTGCACTCCGCGTGCAGCGCCGTTCTCATGCTGCGCAGCGGCCCACCGTAGGGTGCAAGAAGTAGCTGACCGTGCTCGTCAGCTGCTCGTGGCAGGAGAAGGCGCCCGAACTGTGGCGAAGGGCAGACGTGCGGTGACGGTCACACGCTGCAACCGGTGCGATGACTGGTCGGGTCCGGCACGCTCACGTGCCGGACCCGACGGTGTCAGCCACTCATGGCTGCCCAGAACTCCTCGAAGGACATCTGGCGATCGCCGTTGGTGTCGAGCGAGTCGATCAGCCCCTGAGCCTCCGACTCGGTGATCTCCGAACCCTCCAACTCCGCCACGACCTTGCGGTATTCGTCCACGGTGACCAGGCCGTCCCCGTCGACGTCGTAGCGCTCGAAGACCTTCCGCGCCGCCGTCTCCACGATGTCTGCCATGTGCTCCACCCTTCTGTGATCTTCGCTGACGTGCCCAGGCTATCCATCCGCCCGGAACACGGCGGGGGCCGCCCCACCTGCCCGAAGCGGGCGGAGGAGAGGGGCAGGATGCCTGGTGAGATAGGGCAGAGCTGGTCGCAGCGATCTATAGTTGGCCTCATGAGCCGTTGGAAGGAGCTGACCGGCGAGACGTTCGGCAATGACTACGCCGCACGGTTCGCGGCGCTGGCCCGTAGCGGGAAGGACGTGCACGGCGAGGCGCGGTTCTGCGCCGCTCTCGTGCCCGCCGGAGCGCGGGTGCTGGACGCCGGGTGCGGTACGGGCCGGGTCATGATCCGGCTGACGGAGCTCGGGTACGACTGTGTCGGCGTGGACCTCGATGCGTCGATGTTGGCAGTCGCGCGGGAGCAGGCGCCGGACCTGCCTTGGTTCCAGGTTGACTTGGCCGAGTTCGAGCCGGGCCGGCTCGGCATCGCGGCGGACTTCGACCTCGTGGTCGCTGCGGGCAACATCTTTCCGTTGCTCGCTGCCGGCACCGAGGCCACGGTGGTCAGGCGCTTGGCCGCGGCCTTGCGACCGGGCGGTCTGATGGTCGCCGGCTTCGGCCTGGACGCAGCCCACCTGCCTGTGCCGCCCAGTATCACGCTGTCGGAGTACGACGACTACTGCGCCGCGGCCGGCCTCACCCTCGTTGACCGCTTCGCCACCTGGAACGCTGATCCTTACGACGGCGGCGGCTACGCCGTCAGCGTCCACCGCCGGTGAGAACCGCTCGGCATCCGCAGCCCTGAGCGCCGATAAGGGCGGGGAGCCGGGAGTAGGGGCATTCGAGCGCCCACCTGCGTCGCGGGCGCCCGATCAGGGCCTGTCCGGCGGATCTTGCCGGACAGGCCCCTGGGCCCGGGGGAGGGCTCAGCGCTTGAGCGTGAAGGTGAAGTCGCCGGAGAGCTTGCCGCTCAGCCGGACTGCCGAAACGAGCTTCCCCTCCGTGATCAGCCTCTCGACCTCGGCCCGCGAAAGACCGCAGCCGTCAGCGATCAGCCGCACCGGCCGGACCGGGATCCGCGCCGCAAAGCGGACCGAGACATCGATGACCTCACGGTCCAGGTGATCCGATCCGCCGGTGTCGAGGCGCCAGACGTTGTCCCAGTCGAGCGCGATGCGATTACGGCGCCGCACGACCGGGTCCTGGAGCAACTCGGCTGCCAGGCCGGGGTCGTTGTCGTGCATCCGGTCCAGCAGCTCAGGTCGTACGGAGCGCACATTCATCCGCTCGAAGACCGTGAGCTTGGCCGTTTCCCCGCAAGCGGTACAGAGCACGAGGAGCCAGGCGTCGAGGAGCTTGTGGTGTGCGTTGACGCGAAATTTGCCGTTCGCCCGGAAGCGCTCGGACGCGCAGGCGTGGCAACGGCGGAGAACGGTCGGCAGGCAGGTGGGCATGACCACCCAGCGATTGAGCACAGAAGTACACCGGTTTCAGTGAGAAGTCCGCAGCAAAAAGCAGCGCGGCGCGCAGGCGCGACGCGCGACGAATCAGCGCTCGGAGAAACTCACAGGGTGTACAACGGCACGTCCTTGACTGGGCGACTCGGTTCGGCAGCACAGTAATGGCGCACGGTGCCGCCGCTCCACTGATTTAAGACGCCCTGGTCCCCGAAGTCCGGTGGACATCGCAGCGTGCGTTGACCAGGATGACGGCCGTGTCAGAGCCCAGTGGCATCCACGTAGCAGACTACGACCCGAGCTGGCCCCGGCAGGCCGCTGCCGCCATCGATGCTCTCCGGGCAGCGGTACCTGGACTGTTCGTGAAGATCGAGCACATCGGCTCGACCGCTGTCCCGGGACTGGCGGCCAAGCCCGTCATCGACCTGATGGCCGCCGTCCAGGACCTCACGCACGCCGCACCCCACCAGGCGGCGCTCGCCGGCCTCGGCTTCCACCCGCACGACAACGGGATGACCGACCGGCTGCTGTACGTCCGCGCAGACAAGGGGGTCCGCAGTCATATCTTGCACGTGGTGACCCTGGAGAGCTGGCCTACCCGGAACCAGCGGATCTTCCGGGACCACCTGCGCGCCCACCCGGAGGACGCGACCCGATACGCGCAGCTCAAGCGGGCGCTCGTCGCCGCCGGCACAGGGCCGGGTGAGTATGCGCGAGCCAAGACGGCGCTGGTGCAGGAACTCACCGACCGCGCTCGCGCGCAACTGGGTCTGCCGTCGGTACCCGTGTGGGAAAAGCAGTGAGTCTTCGCCAAGCTGGGTGTGTTCAGGCCTCGTCCCCGGTACGTCGGGGAGAGGTGTGGGGCGACCGCAGGTGGTCGTGGAGGGCCGCGAAGGCCGTGTACGTGAGGGGGAGGGTCAGGGCCGCGGTGACCAGGATGCCGACGATGACGGGGGCGAGGATGCCGGCGTAGTAGGCGGCGAAGAAGTTTCCCGTGGCCTGTTCGAGGAGGGTTCGCACGAGAGGCCGCAGTGGCAGGGCGAGTTGCACCGCCAGCCGGAGCACCCCGGCGGTGAGCGCGGCCAGCGGCAGCGCGAGGGCGAGGACGCGGGCTCCTCCGGCGCGTGTCCACATCAGCGACCAGGATCGGCGCAGGGCCGCCCGGGGGCCGAGACCGTCGGCCGCGGCGGCCGGGGCGAGGGCGAGCGCGAGGCGCAGCAGTACGGCGGCGAAGATGGCCGCTGCCGGGGAGGCCGCGATGAGTGTGTGGGGCCACGATCCGGGCGCCAGAATCTGCTCGTCGGTGTCGAGATGGGAGCCGGTGAGGCTGTTCGCCACGGCACTGACGAGCAGCGGCAGGGGCCAGACGACCAGGCCGCGCAGTGTGTACACGGTGAGTACCGGTCGCAGGCGCCCGCGGCCCGCGGCCCGCGGCCAGTCCCTCTCCGAGGACGCTTGAGTTCCCGTTGTGACGGCCCGGGAGCACACGCTCTGCAGCGCCGCGCTGCCGGCGCCGAGGAGGAGCAGGAAGAGCGGCAGCGTGCAGAGGGCGACCAGTGCCAGGTCGGTGTGGTCGTGCAGGTAGGGATCCTCGACGTGGTGGTACCAGATGCGTTGGTTCCGCATACGGGTGAAGACGGGCCAGGCGAGCGCGAATATCGCGGCTGTCATCAGCAGCCCGGTCAGTCCGGACAGGCCGACGATGCGTACCGTCGCACCCGCCAGAGCCCCCCGATGCCGCCGCAGGACGGCGAACGTCGTGGCGGTGACGCCGCGTTGCGGGCCCCCGTTCGTCGGTGGCGCCGTGCGGTCGTGTGGTGTGGTGCGCGTCATGGGGCGAGCCTTCTGTACGTTCCGGGTCCGTTCCCGGTGAGGACGCGGGACGGGCCGGGCACGGTTCTCCGGGCGCGCGGCATCGCGGCCCCGTCGTGATGCCGAAGGGCAGAGGGCTACGGCCGCACGGTCAGTCGCAGGGCCGCTCCGCTGCTGCCGACGCGCAGTGTGACGCGGCCCGCCGGTACGTCGGAGTCGATCTCCGGGTAGTCGTCGCTCGACACACGCAGGACGAGTTGATGGCCGGCCGCGACGCGATAGTGCGTGGGCCAGATGTGTACGTCCATGTCGTGGTAGGCGCCCGGCGTCACAGGGGCCAACGCCGTGTGACCGCGGCGGTGGGCGGCCTTGAGCCAGCCCGCGGTGATGCGGGAAGTCGTGCCGTCGGGTGCCCGGTCGTAGAGGACTGCGGCGATGTTGCCGTCGGTGGCGGTGAACGCGGCACGAAGGGAAAGGGTGGCGCTTCCGGCCAGGACCAGATCGCGACGCAACGTCCCGGTGGAGAAGCCGAGTTGTTGGTGGCTCGCAGGTGCCTCGGTTCCCGTGTTGACGTCGAACGCCGCCGTCGAGCCGGGGCCGGCGGCGGTGCGCAGTGTGGAGTCCTTGCGCAGGGACAGCGTCAGGGCGTGGGCGCCGCGGGGCGGCCACTGGTCGAACTGGTGCCAGCCGGTGCCCGCCCCAGGACCGGGGATCTCATAGGAGGTGATGCGCGCGGTCGGCAGGGGAGCGTGCCGGTCCCCGGCCAGCCACCTGTCCCACCAGGCCAGATACGCGCCCAGGCCGATGCCGGCGTACAGGCCCTGGGGGTTGCCGTGGTCCCAGGGGCCGGACACCATCCACACGTTGCGAGGCCGGGTTAGATAGTTCTTGACCATGCCGTCGCGATAGCGGTCGTACCAGCCGTTGATCTCCAGGGTGGGGATGGTCAGCCGGTCCCAGCGGTTCATGACGCTGCGCCCGCGCCAGAAGTCGTCGTAGAGCGGGTGCTCCGCATAGGTCCGAAGCGTGTCCGGGGCCGTGGACTTCTGCCAGTCCCGGATGCGGGCCGAGTAGATGCCGCCCCGGTAGATGGTGTTCTCGTACCAGTCGCTGAGGCCGTTGGTAGGGATGATCGCCTTCAGGTGCGGCGGCTGGTTCACGGCGGCGAGCAGGCTCGTGTGTCCGCCGTAGCTCTGGCCCATCTGGCCGATCCGGCCGGTGGAGGCGGGATGCCCGGCCAGCCATTCAATGGCGTCGTAGTTGTCGCGCTGTTCTTGTGGGCTGAAGGGGTCCACGGTGCCGGGGGACGCCCCGGATCCGCGGACCTGGCACACCAGCGCGTTGTATCCCCGGCTGACATAGAAGGCGGTAGCGCTGCCGAAGACCTCCAGGTTGCCCGCGTAGGCCGTGTACTCGTAGATGATGCCGGGGAAGCGGCCGGTGGCCGGCTTGCCGTCGGAGCGCGCAGGCCGGTACAGCTGGGCGGCCAGGTAGCTGCCGTCCCGCAGTGGTACGCGTACGTCTTCACGCGCCACGCCGTACAGGGCGGGCCGGCTGTAGGAGAAGAACGGGTCGGCGAGCGTGAGCGGGGCCTCCTTGCCGGCTGCTGCGGCAGCGGGCAGGGCGGGGGCGAGCGCCGCGGTGATCGCGGTGGCCGCACCGAGTGTGCACAGTGTGCGGCGCGTCATGGGGCGGGGGCGCTGTGTGCCGTCCGGGGGAACCTGCATGTTCCGAATCTCCTTGCGGTGGTGGTGGTTCACAACGAGATGGCGCCGGTCAGCAGTGCGGCGGCGGTCATGACCACGGTCGTGCCGAGGGCCCAGCGGAAGATGAAGCGCTGATGCTCGCCGAGTTGCACGCCGCTCATGCTGACGAGAATGAAGGTGGAGGCAGTGAGGGGGCTGAGCGGGAACCCGGTGGTCATCTGGCCGAGGATGGCGGCTCGGGCGACCTCTGCCTGGTCGGCACCGAATCCGGTCGCTGTGTGGGAGAGGACCGGCAGGACGCCGAAGTAGTAGGCGTCCGGGGTGAAGGCCAGACTCAGGGGCATGCCGGTGACGGCCACGATGGGTGCCAGATGCGCGCCCAGGGAGTCGGGCACGACGGAGACCAGTGCCTCGGCCATCTCGGAGATCATCTTGGTGCCGGTGAGAACGCCGGTGAACACGCCCGCGGCGAAGATCATCGTGGTGACCAGCACCACGCTCTTCGCGTGCTTCTCCAAGAGCTCCTGCTGCCCCTCCCAGGTGGGGTGGTTGACGAACAGGGCGAGGGTAAAGGCCAGCGCGAAGAGCACCGGCAGTGGCATGACCTCCGCCACGAGTGCCACGATCAGTACGACGGTGAGCGTCGCGTTGAACGCGGTCAGCAAGAGGGAAGGGCGCGCTGCCCGGGTCACCAGCGGTGTGCCGGGGCCGTCTCCCGCCGCACGCGCCGCGGTGCGCTGCGTGTCCGTGGCCGTGTCGTTCTGTGCCTGCTGCGGGGCTTGGGCTGCCACCGTTGCAGCCAGGCGGCGACGCTCGCGGCGACCGATCCAGTACGAGGCGAGCAGCACCCAGACGATCCCGCAGCCCATCGCCGGCAGGACCGGGGTGAAAACCTGTGAGCTGTCCAGCTTCAGCGCTGTCATGGCGCGCACCGTCGGGCCGCCCCACGGAACCATGTTCATGACGCCCGCGCCCAGACACACGACGCCGGACAGCACCAAGGGGCTCATGCCCAGTCGTTTGTAGACGGGCAGGAGTGCCGAGACGGTGATGAGGAAGGTCGAGGCGCCGTCTCCGTCGAGCGCCACGCACATCGTCAGGACGGCGGTCCCGACGGCGATGCGGGCCGGATCATTGCGGGCGGCTCTGAGGATCCGGTTGATCAACGGGTCGAAGAGCCCGGCATCCACCATCAAGGAGAAGTACAGGACCGCGAAGGCGATCATGATGCCGGTCGGGGCCACCGTGCCGAGCCCTTCGAGGATCATGTCGCCCATGTCGCCGGCGAAGCCGCCGGCCAAAGCCGCCAGCACCGGCAGCAGGACCAACGCCACCAGGACGGAGACCCGCTTCGTCATGGTCAGCAGCAGGAACAGGCCAATAGTGGAGAACCCCAGGGCTGCCAGCATGGTTGTCGCTCACCTTCTCGTCCGCCTTCTCGGCATCGGCTCCTGGCGCAAAAGCACTCCTGGTGGTTCCGCGCTGCGGATGAGTCTCGGAGCGACAGTGGAACGGAGTCCAGCATCAAACCGAGATCTATCCATGCCTTCTCCGCATCAATTAGGGTCGCTCGGCATGGAAAGCACCCTGCGCCAACTGTCGGCCTATGCGGCCGTGGCCCGAGCGGGCAGCTTCACTGCGGCCGCGACCCGGCTGAACGTGTCCCAGTCCTCACTCAGCCGCGCGGTGGCGGATCTGGAGCGACAGCTGGGCGCCCGGCTCATGGAACGCGACACCCGCAACGTCGAGCTGACCGCCGCGGGCGTGGAGGCGCTGCGCATCGCCGAGCAGATCGTCAACGCCCACTCCTCCGGGATGAAGGAGCTCAAGCGGTTTCTCCTCGGCGAGTCGGGAACGGTCACCGTGGCCACCCTTCCCTCCGTCGCCGCGGTCCTGCTTCCCCAGGTGATCAAGGACTTCCGCCGGCAACGGCCGCAGGTGGCCGTCCAGATCATGGACGGCCTCGAGCAGTCGGTTCTCAGCCGTGTGCTCTCGGGCGACGCGGACTTCGCCATCACCACCGGTGAGCCCTCCGGGCAGCTGGAGCACCGGCCGCTGGTGCGGGACCGGTTCGTCGCGGTCCTGCCACAAGAACACCCGCTGGCCGACCGGCCCGGCGTCACCTGGGACGACTTGGCTCGTGAGCCCTTCCTCGCCGTCGGACGCGACTCCAGCGTGCGGCGCCTGACCGACGCGGCATTCGCCCAGATCGACGCGCGGTCGGCGCCCTCCGCAGAGGCGGGCAATGTGGCAACGGTCGGCGGGCTCGTGGCGGCCGGGCTCGGCGTGACCGCTCTGCCCGCGCTGGTCCTGCCGCTTCTGGGCACCGGGCCCGTCGTCCATCGCCCGCTTGCCGAGCCGACGGTCGACCGGCGCCTGGACATCGCCGTGCGGGCGCGTCGCCCGCTGCCCCTGGCGGCCGACCGGTTCCTGGAAACGCTCCAGGAATCGCGCACGCGCCGGCACCGGCTGCCGCACGGAGTGCGCTGGGTCTGACCCCCACTGCTCCCCACTTATGCGAATACCGCAAGTATTCATCGCATTCCTTTGCTGGACGAGCATGCCTGCGCATCGGCAGGCTGACAGGCGCCGCAACGAAGCGAGTTTGGGGAGCACAGTGACGTTCAAGCATCAGGAACCCGGCGGCCGAGGGCAGCTGCAGGGCCTCAAGGTGGTCGAGTTCGCGCACGTGGTGGCCGGTCCGCTGGCGGGCTCCATGCTCGCCGACCAAGGTGCGGACGTGGTCCATGTCGAGCCGCCGGGCGCGGGGGACGCGGCACGGGCCATGGGCCCCCGCAAGGACGGTCACCCGCTCTGGTTCAAGGTCGCCGGCCGCAACAAACGATCCGTCACCCTCGATCTGCACCAGGAATCCGGACGGCAGGTCGCCCAGCGTCTCGTCGCCTGGGCGGACGTGGTGATCGTCACCCTGCGCGATGGCCGACTGCGCACGTGGGGGCTCGACTGGGAGTCCGTGCACGACATCAACCCCAAGGCCGTACTGCTGCAGATCTCCGGCTTCGGCGCAACGTCCTCCCGAGCCGACGAGCCGGGATTCGGCAAGGTCGGCGAGGCCCGCAGCGGCGTGGTGCACCTGACCGGCTTCCCCGACACCCCACCGGTCCACACCGGCTTCTCCCACGGCGACGCCGTGACCGGCCTCATGGGCGCCTACGCGATCCTCGCCGCGCTGCACCGCCGTGACCACGATCCCGACTTCGACGGCGAATGGATCGACCTCGCCCTCTTCGAGCCCCTGTTCAGGCTCGTCGAATGGCAGGTCATCGTCCACGACCAGCTCGGCACGGTACCGGAGCGCTCCGGCAACCAGCTCGCGGTCGCCCCCGCAGCCGTCATCAACACCTACCAGTCCAAGGACGGTGAGTGGATCACGGTGACATCGGCGACGCTGCGGTCCGTACGCAACGTCGCGAAACTGCTCGGATTCGACGAGGCCGAGTTCGCCACCGCCCCACAACAGCACGCCGGGCGCGCCCGGCTGGACGACGGCCTGCGCGCCTGGGTGGCCCAGCGCACCGCCGCCGCCTGCCTCGAGGCATTCACCCGTGCCGAGGTGGTGGCCTCCCGGGTCTTCAGCGCCGCCGACATCGCCGAAGACCCCGTCTACGCCGAGCGGGAGGACATCGTCACGGTCGACGACCCGGACCTCGGCCCTGTACGCATGCAGTCCGTCATCCCCCACTTCCGCCAACAGCCCGGCGCTGTCTGGCGCACCGGCCCCGCCCTGGGCCAGGACAACGACCTCGTCTACCGGCAGTGGCTCGGCCTCGGCGAAGACGAGCTCACCGACCTGGAGAAGAACGGTGCCATCTGAGTCCCACACCCAACCCCCTGCGCAGGCACCGCGTCCGCTCCTGCGCTCCCTCCTCTTCATGCCCGGCAACAGGACAGCAGACTGGCTCCCCAAAGCCGTCGCAGTGGGCACTGACGCGGTCATCCTCGACCTGGAGGATGCCGTGCCCGAGTCGGCTCGGGCATCCGCCGTCAAGCAGGTGCACCAGGCCCTCGCTCGGCAGGCCGACACCCAGGAAGGGCCGGCTCTGTTCGTGCGCATCAACCCCCTCGACAACTGGACGGCAGCCGACACACTGCACAACATCTGCGTCCCGGGACTCAGCGGAATCGTCCTCCCCAAAGTGACCGGTCCCGACGACGTACGCTTCGCCGACCGCCTCCTCGCCTGGTGCGAGCGCGAACAGGGGCTGTACCGGGGCCATTTCGCCCTCGTGCCACTACTGGAAAGCGCCCAGGCCCTGCACGATGCCCACGGCTGCGCGGCAGCCGCCGACCGCGTGGCGTATCTCGGCGCTGTCACCGGGGCGGGCGGCGACGTCGAACGCGCCGTCGGCTACCGCTGGAGCCCTGAAGGCAGCGAGACACACGCCCTGCGCGCCCGTGTCCTGCTCGACGTACGGGCAGCACGGACCCCCCATCCGGTGACCGGACTGTGGACCCGCATCGGCGATCTCGACGGCCTGCGTGCCTTCGCCGAGCAGAACCGGGCGCTGGGATACTCCGGCATGATGGCCATCCATCCCTCGCATGTTCCCGTCCTCAACGAGGTGTTCACACCCGGCGACGCCGAACTCGACCGCGCGGCAAGGCTGATCGCCACCATTGAGGAAGCGCAGGCAACAGGTACCGGCGCCGTCACATTCGAGGGGGAAATGGTCGACGAGGCCATGGCAGCAACAGCTCGCGCGCTGCTCGAGCGGCGTCCGTGAGATACGTCGGCCGCCCTTGGTCTCAGCACCGTTGGGGTGGTGCTGAGGACTTCCGGGCGGCTGACTGTGTCAACAGCAGGGGTGCTCGGCCCCGACGGCCGTCCCCAGCCCGTCACCGACGCTCTGCTGGATGAGTCTGCCGTGACCGTCGGGGCCGACGGCCTGGGCTGGCGCCGGGGCCCACCGCGCTGACGCCGTTCGCGGCCGCGTGCGTGTGCCGTGTCGGTCAGGAGGTGGGGGCGGGGCCGGGCGGGAGGTGAACCGTCATGATCAGGTGGCAGGTCTCGTCGCCGGCACCGCGGTAGGTGTGCGGGACGTCACCGTCAAAGGTGGCGGTCTGGCCGGCTTCGACGGTGTGCTCGGTGCCGTCGACGTCCAGGATCATGCGGCCGGCGGTAACACTGAGTGTTTCGATGACTCCGGCCTGGTGGGGGTGGCTGGGGTACTCCTCGCCCGGTTCCAGCTGCCAGCGCCACACCTCGACGGGGGCGGCCCCGGAGGTGGTCAGCATCAGCCGGGCCTGGCTGCCCTGCTCGCCGGTCCACAGGGGCGCCACGGCGTCCGCGTCCGTGATCCGGACCCGGCCTTCGGACGGCCCCTGCATCAGGGCGGACACCGAGATACCCAGGGTGTCGGCGAGGCGTACGAGCGTGGCCAGGTTGGGGTTGCCCTGGGCCTTTTCCAGCGCCACCAGGGCGCCCTTGCTGACCTGGGCGCGTCGGCTGAGCTCGTCCAGGGTCAGACCTGCGCGAGTGCGGGCCGCTCGGACGTTGTGCGCGACCGTCCGCAGAGCTGCGGTCGTCTCGGCCATGGGATCACCATCCTCAGTGGACCACTGTAATGACCGTGCGGTCGTTTACTTGACTTCGGGTGGTCGTTTCGTTGTACGATTTGGTCGACCCGATAGATAGTAAGGCATGTACCGTGATCGCTCTGCTGCTGGCCCTGGGCAGCTCCCTCGCCTATGGCTGCGCCGACTTCCTCGGCGGCCTCGGCGCCCGTAAGGCCCATGTGCTGCGTACCGTCCTGATCGCCGCACCGGCCAGCCTGGCGGTTGAACTGCTGCTGTGGCCGGTGCTCGGCGCCTCCTTCAGCGCCGGCGCCCTCGGCTGGGGTGCCGCCTCCGGTATCGCCTCGGCGGCCGCCTTCGCGCTGCTGTACAAGACGCTGGCGATCGGCCCGATGAACGTGCTCTCGCCCGTGACCGCGCTGGTCTCCGCCGCGCTGCCGGTGACGGTGGGCCTGCTGCAGGGCGAGCATCTGGCGGTCGCGGGAGTAGTCGGTCTGCCGCTGGCGCTGATCGCGGTGGTGCTGGTCAGCGCCGGACACGGCGCGGGCTCGGAACGCCCATCCCGTACGGCGCTGCTGCTGGCCTTCGGCGCGGGCGCCGCCATCGCCCTGCAGTTGGTCTTCCTGCACCAGGCGCCGTCCGACAGTGGTGTGGCCCCGCTGATCGTCGGGAGGGCGGTCTCCTCGGCGGTGACCCTGGCCGCGGCCGGGCTCATGTACCGCAGGCTGGGCTCCGAGCGGCCCGCGTACGGGATCTCGGCCGCCGCGGGTGTGCTGGACTCGGTGGCGAACCTGCTGTTCCTGCTCGCCTCCCGCAGCGGTGACCTCGCCGTCGTCGCCGTGATCACGGCTCTCTACCCGGCCGGCACGGTGCTGCTCGCCCGCGGCGTGCTCGCCGAACGCGTCCGCCGCGGACAGCTCGTCGGCCTGGGCACCGCCGCCGTCGCCGTCAGCCTCCTCGCTCTGACCTGAACAGCTCGCAGCCCACCCCGCCTTGAACGGCCCCGTAGCCACCACGTAGGGAGACTTGCATGTTCCTCCAGCCCTGGGACGCCGCCCTGGACGACGCCGAATGGCAGGCGTGGATCGCCGAAGGCCACGACTTCGGCCAGCTCAGTGTCAACGGCCTGCCCGGCCAGGCACCCCGCACCGTCCCCACGCACTTCACCAGCGACGGTAACGACCTCCTGGTCCACCTCGCCCGGCCCAACCCGGTCTGGCAGGCGATCGAGCACGACCCGAACGTCACCTTCACCGTCATCGGCGACTACGCCTTCATCCCCGGCCCCTGGCGCGCCAAGCCCGACGTCCCGCCCACCGACGGCGTGCCCACCAGCTACTACGCGGCCGTTCAGTTCACCTGCCGTGCTCACATCGTCGACGACCCCGAGGCCAAGGCCGAACTGCTGCGCCGCCAGCTCGCCCACTTCCAGCCCGACGGCGACCACGGCCCGGTCGCCGTTGACCAGCCGCCGTACGGCCGGATGCTGCCCGGCATCCGCGGGCTGCGTCTCGAAGTCACCGACGTGGTGGCCAAGTTCAAGTACGACGACCACAAGCCCGTCGAGTATCGCGCCACCGTCGCCGACCGGCTCACTGACCGAGGCCAGGGGCTCGACGTACCGACCGCGCGCCAGCAGCGCCGCCGCCTGGACCGCATCGGCCCCTGGAAGCCCTGACCCCGCCTCCGCACACGAGCGGACCCCTGACACGACCACCCGCCCGCACTCACGCACCGAGGAGACGGAACCGCATGTCCGCCTTCATCCTTTCCTTCGCCGTCGCAGACGCCTTTCCCGACACCCTGATCGCCCTGGTCACCGCCACCGGCCTGCGCGGCCACGAATCCTGGCCGGACACCGCCGCCGCCCTGGCAGACCTGGAGCGGCAGCTCGCCGACGGCGCCTGGCAGCCTGCCGACGAGACCGACCCGCGCATCGAGGCGTGGCACACCGCCTACCGCTCCTTCGGCACCAACCCGCGCCGCATCCGCCCCAGCGTCGACGCGCTCGGCCGTCG
Organism: Streptomyces ochraceiscleroticus; assembly: GCF_000720485.1. Classification (GTDB taxonomy): domain Bacteria; phylum Actinomycetota; class Actinomycetes; order Streptomycetales; family Streptomycetaceae; genus Streptomyces; species Streptomyces ochraceiscleroticus. Next base: position 145,713 of record NZ_JOAX01000005.1, read on the forward strand.
GATGGCCAAGAAGGGGACACTGCCGCGTATCAACCCGGCCGTCGACTCCTACAACGCCGTCTCGGTCCGCCACGGGCTGCCCGCCGGTGCCTTCGACCTGGACCAGGTCACCGGTGACGTCGAGATCCGGTACGCGGACGGCAGCGAGGAGTTCACCCCGCTCGGCGAACCCGAGAACGTGGAGAATCCGAAGCCCGGCGAGATCATCTACGCCGACACCACCGGCGTCCTGACCCGCCACTGGAACCACCGCGACGCCCATCGCACCCGCGTCACCGAAGACTCCACCCGCGTCACCTTCGTTCTCGAAACCCTTCGGGCCACCCGCGACGGCCACCTGCTGAAGACCGCGGCGGAGGAGCTGCAGGGCCTGCTCACCCCGCACGCCGAAACGAGCGCCGTGCAGTACCTCAGCCCGGCGCAACCCCAGGCCACCGCCTGATACCACCGTGTACAGCCGTTGGCATGCCGGCTTCCCCCTGATGACCGTCCATCCGTCGCACCCTGTTCGGTGCACGCCTCTGTACGGAGAAGCGGGGCGCGTTCTCTCATGCACGAACCACTGCCTTTGGAGGCTTTGTGTCGACGACACGGACGGACCGTTCCCAGAGCTCGAACGTCGGCTGGGTCTGGTTGCTGTTCTCCTCGCTCTTCGAGATCACCTTCGCGCTGTCCACCGAAGCCACCGTCGGCTTCACCCGCCTGGGGCCTTCCCTGCTCACCGTGGCTGCCGCCGCCTGCGGCATCTTCATGCTCTCCCAGGCCCTCAAGTCGATCGACGTCGGCGTCGGTTACACCGTCTGGTCCGGCATAGGCGGCGTGGGCACCGTCGTCTTCGGCACGCTCATCTACGACGAGCCCATGACCGTGTGGAAGGTCATCGCCTTCGTCCTGATCATCGGCGGTGCCACCAGCCTGCGGATCAGCGACAGCGTTGCCGAGAAGAAGGCCGCGGAAGCGCACACCGATACCGCTCAGCCTGTCGCCTGACGCCCCGCCCGCCCCGGACAGAAGGAACCCGCCACCATGACCTGGGTCTACCTCGGCATCGCCATCGTCTTCGAGATCTGCTTCGCGCTGGGCACCAACGCCACCAGAGGCTTCACCCGCCTGTGGCCGTCTGTACTGACCCTGCTCGCGGCCGGCGGCGGTCTCTACACCCTCTCCCTGGCCCTGCTCGGGCTCGATGTCTCCGTCGGCTACACCATCTGGACCGGCATCGGTGGCGTCGGCACCGTCATCATGGGGGCCATTCTCTTCAAGGAGAAGCTCACCCTCGCCCGGCTGCTGTCCTTCGCCTCGATCATCGGCGGCGTCATCATCCTGCGCCTGACCTCGGTCTGATCCGCACGGACCGAGCTCCTCCTTTCGTCATACGTGCCGGCTTGCCCGCCTCGGCTCCGACCGAGGCGGGCAAGCCGGCCCGAGGCGTGTTCGGCGGCCGATCGTGGGATCGGTGTGACCCGGACCGGCGTGCGAATCGTCATCAGGCTCGTGCACATCGGCATGCCGTGTGGTCGTTGCGACATGGCGCAGGTGACAGGGCGGAGAGCGAGGCTCTGAGCAGTCGCGCCGCGAAGAGCGTGGCGCACTGCGAAGGAGTGTTTACATGGTCCGGTACGACCTGGCCCTTATCGGGTTCGGCGGTGTCAACCGCGCGCTCGCCGAGCTCATATCCCAACGCGGGGACCGCCTCGCCGAGGAGCTGGGCTTCACCCTGCGCGTCGTGGCGATCACCGACCTGCGGGCCGGTTCGCTGGTCGACACCGACGGCATCGACCTGGCCCCGCTGCTGGCGGCCGAACCGGGCGAGCTCGACTTCTCCGGCCTGACCGGCGGGAATGCCGACCCCCGCAGCGAGTGGGTGATTCGCGAAGTCCCGGCCGACATCGTCGTGGAGGCGACGTTCACCAACCCCACCGACGGTGAGCCCGCTCTCTCCCACGTGCGCTGGGCCCTGGAGGCCGGGAAGCACGTGTGCACCACCAACAAGGGACCGGTCGCCCTCGCCGGCCGAGCACTGAGAGTGCTGGCCGAACAGCGCGGTATCGGCTTCGAGTTCGAGGGCGCGGTGCTCAGCGGCACCCCCGTCCTGCGCACCGCCCAGCGCCTGCTCGCGGGGCTGGAGATCACCGGCGTCCAGGGCATCATGAACGGCACCTCGAACTACATCCTCGGCCGGCTCGAGGAAGGCATCGAGCTGCCGGCGGCCATCGCGGAAGCCCAGGAACTGGGCTACGCCGAAGCCGACCCCACCGCCGACATCGAGGGCCACGACGTCCAGTTGAAGGTCTTGATCCTGGCCAACGAGATCCTCGGCGCCGACCTGCGCCGTGCGGACGTCTGCTGCGAAGGCATCTCCTCGGTCACGCCGCAGGAGGTGCAGGACGCCGTAACGAAGGGGCTGCACTGGAAGCTGGTCGGCTCGGCCACCCTCCGGGCGGACGGCACCGTCGACGCCCGTGTGGCCCTCCTCGCGCTGCCCGCCCACCACCCGCTCGCGGGAATCTCCGGACCGCTCAACGCGGTCACCTTCCACACCGACCTCCTCGGCAGTGTCACGGTCTCCGGACCCGGCGCCGGCCGCATGGAGACCGCGTACGCCCTGCTGTCCGACATCATCGCCATCCACCAGGGCCGGCACGCGGACGACGACACCGCCCCGCTGTACCCCGTCCTTCAGGAGACCCACCGTGGCTGACACCGTCGCGGCCCCGCACATCCAGCAGCTCGGCGCCGACATGGCCCCCGTGCACAACCCCTACACCGGCGAGGCCATCGCCTCCGTCCGCACCGTCGATGCCACCGCCACCGGCACCGTCCTGCAGCGGGCCAGGTGCGGCCGCCGCATCGCCGCCGCGCTGTCCCGTGCCACCCGGACCTCCGTCCTGGAGCGCACCGCCCGGCTGGTCGAGCGGCGCGCCGAATCCTTCGCTCAGCTCATCGTCAGCGAGGCCGGCAAGACCATCACCCAGGCCCGCAAGGAGGTCGCCCGGGCGGTCAACACCCTCACGCTGTCCGCGGCCGAGGTCCGGCGCAACGCCGGCGAGGTCGTCCCCTTCGACGCGTACGAGGGCTCCGAGCAGCGGCAGGGCTGGTTCACCCGCGAACCCCTGGGCATCATCGCCGCCATCACCCCGTTCAACGACCCGCTCAACCTGGTCGCCCACAAACTCGGCCCGGCCATCGCCGGCGGCAACGCGGTGATCCTCAAACCCTCCGCCCACACGCCGTTGTCCGCGCTGCGACTGGTCGACACCCTCATCGAGGCCGGCCTGCCCGAGGAGATCGTCACGGTCGTCAACGGCGGTGCCGACCTCGGTGCCGCGATCGTCTCGGCCCCCGATGTACGCATGGTGTCGCTCACCGGCGGATTCGCCACCGGGGAGGCCATCTCCCGCACGGCCGGCCTGAAGAAGCTGGCCATGGACCTCGGCGGCAACGCCCCGGTCATCGTCATGGACGACGCGGACCTGGACCCGGCGGTGGAGTCGTGCGTCTCCGGGGCGTTCTGGGCCGCGGGCCAGAACTGCATCGGCACGCAGCGCATCCTGATCGCCCGCGAGGTGTACGAGTCCTTCCGCGATGCGTTCGTCGCGCGTACGAAGGGGCTGCGCGTCGGCGACCCGCTCAGCGAGCACACCGATGTCGGCCCCATGATCACGGCGGCGGCCGGGCGTGCCACTCAGCGCAAGGTCGAGGCCGCGGTGGCCGAGGGAGCGGTACTGCTGTGCGGCAATGAGCTGAACGGTTCGCTGTACACCCCGACGGTCCTGGAAGACGTACCGCCCACCTGCTCGATCCGGCAGGAAGAAGCGTTCGCCCCCGTTGTCGTGCTGCAGCCGTTCCAGTCCTTCGAAGACGCCATCGAGCAGGCCAACGCCATCGACTACAGCCTGCACGCGGGCATCTTCACCTCGCGACTGGACCGTGCGCTGTCCGCGGCCCGGCTGCTGGAGGCCGGGGGAGTGATGATCAACGACTCGTCCGATTACCGGTTCGATGCGATGCCGTTCGGCGGGTTCAAGTACGGCAGCATGGGCCGCGAGGGCGTGCGTTTCGCCTTCGAGGAGATGACCCAGCCCAAGGTCGTCTGCGTGAATCACCTGGACACCGCGTGGTGACGGCCTTTCGCTGTCCGCGCATCCGGCACTGGTACGGGCGCCGGCCACCGTCAAGCGCGCCGCGGCCCGCGCCAACAGGGAGATCGGAGTACTGGAGCCGGACACGGCGGGATCGCCGAGCAGGCTCTCGCCAGTGGGGCAGTCGTCGTTGACCTCGTGGTCCGGGCCGGGCTGCTCGACAGGGAGCGGGCAACCCGGTTGCTCACTCCTCTTCCGCAGAACTCGCTGATCCACGCGGGCGGTTGACGACCCGCGACAGCGTGAGTGCCGTGACCGTGTCACGTACGCCGGGCATCTGGGCGATCTCCTCCCAGATGCCCCGTACGCGTTCCAGCGACGCCGCTTCCAGCCGCACCATGATGTCGAAATCACCGCTGAGGATTTCGCAGGTGACGACCTCGGGGATGCGTTTGAGCGCGGCCAGGACGTCGCCGCCGCGCATGCGGTCCTGGCGGTAGACGAGTACCAGGGCGGAGACGACGTCCGCCCCGGCGGTCTCTCCGGGGCGGACGATGGTGTATCCGGCGATGTGTCCCTGGCGTTCCAGCCGCTCGATGCGCTGGCGCACCGCGTTGCGTGACAGCAGGACCCGGGCAGCCAACTCGGCGTGCGGGATACGGGCGTTGCGGGTCAGCTCGGCAATGATTTTCTCGTCGATGGCGTCCACGGTGGAGGGTTCCCTTCGTGAGGAAGGCCCCTGGCAGCCGGGCGCTGCCAGGGGCCGGTACTGCAGGCCGGAGCCCGTCAGGAGCGGGGAGGGGAGACGAGGCACTCCTGCAGGCAGTGCTGAATCACGTCCTGTTTGGTGTGGCGGCCTTCCGCATCGGAGGTCCCGCACACGGCCACCAAGTAGGGGGCGAGGCCGTGGTGTTCGGTGATCCGCACAGCCTGGTCCTCGATCTTCGAGGTCGCCACCGCCATGGGCAGACCGGCCGTGGCAAGAACCTCCAGCAGGGCCAGAACTCCGTCGTACACCGTGCTGGCCAGGGCACCGTACTCGGCATAGTCCGCCCGGTAGAGCCGCAGGGCCTGCTGGGCGGTCGGCTCGTCAAGGCCGATGACCTCGCGGAACGTCTGGTACATGGGCGGGCCGACGAAACTGCGCAGCGTGTCCGCGTCGGGTACGGGAACACCGAGCGCAGCGAGCGCGGTGGCGACGCCGGCGGTGATGCCGGAGGCGGAGTCCACCAGGGTGCCGTCGAGGTCGAGCAGGAGGCATGTGGGCGTCACGGGTCACCTTCGTGAAGTGCTGCCGCAGTGGCGGGGCGACGACAGGTGGGTCGGTCAGGACGGGAAGGTCGCATCGAGGGCGGCGCGGATGTCGGCGAGGAGATCGTCCGTGTCCTCCAGGCCGACGGACAGCCGCAGGTGCCCGTACTTCCTGAAGTCCTCCGGGTAGTTCTCCATGCCACCGCGTCCGCTGCCGCCGACATGCACGATCAGGGATTCGTCGTGGCCGAGTGACACGGCCGAGGTGATGACGCGCAGGTTGCTGACGAAGCGGTTCTGCGCGTCGGAGTCCCCGTCGACGGCGAAGGCCATCATGGCGCCGTAACCGGCGCCGGCGAACTGGCGGCGCGCGGTCTCGTGCTGCGGGTGCGAGGGGAGGCCCGGGTAGGCCACGTAAGCGATCCGGGGGTCGGCTTCGAGCAACGCCGCGATCTTCTCGGCAGAGGCGAAGTGCTGCCGCAGTCGCAGCGGCAGGGTGACGGACCCCCGCATGATCATCCAGGCGTTGAACGGCGAGATCACCCCGCCGACCTCGACCATGGCCTCGTGGCGGATCGGGTCCACCAGGTCACGGGCGCCGATGACGACGCCGCCCATCGCGTCACCGTGGCCGTTGATGTACTTCGTCAGCGAGTGCACGACGAGATCGGCACCATCGCGCAGCGGGCGGTAGAACGGTGGGGGAGTCCAGGTGGAGTCGACCGACAGCAGGGCACCGGCATCATGCGCGATGTCGGCGAGCGCGGCGATGTCGGCCACGGTCGTCGTCGGGTTGGCGATCGCCTCCGCGTGGACGAGCTTGGTGTTCGGGCGCACGGCGCGGCGGACCGCGTCGAGGTCGCTGATGTCGACGAGCGTCGCCTCGATGCCGTACTTTTCCGGAAGCAGCTCGGCGAAGAGCCGATAGACAGCGTCGTAGGTCACATTGGAGACCACCACGTGGTCCCCGGACTTCAGGTGGGTGAAGAACACACTGTGCAGCGCGGCCACACCGGTGGCGAACGCCACCGCGTCCTCGCCGCCCTCCAGAGCTGCGAGCTTGGTCTGGAGACAGACCTGGTTGGCACCGGAGTTGCGGGTGTAGACCAGTCCCTCGGCCGAGGACCAGTCCATGGTGGACGGGTCCTCCGGCAGCAGGTAGGAGTTGGCCATCACCAGCGGTGTCCGCACCGCACCGGTGCCCTCGTCAATGGTGTTGCCGACGTGCACCGACTGAGTGGCGAACGCGAGAGTGGACGGGTCGTGCTTGTCGGGCCGGGGAGTGCCCGGTATGTGGGTTGCTGTGCTCATGTGATCGATGTTCCTTTCGCCGTCGGCATCGCGGCCGGATGTCATGGACCGGAAAGCGGAGTGGGTAGGGCGGTCAGAACCTCGCCCATGCAGGACGCCCCGGCGCGCGGCAGGCCGTGACGGGTCCTGTCTCTCCGGGTCGGTCATTTCAATGTACCACCTAGTCACTCTACTGAGGGGGTGACATGGGCAACCGCGGCTCTGCCGGTGCGCTCGTCGCGCCGTCCCCTTGGATCCCGGGCGTCGCGGCCGACCCCGGGCGCCCACGAGAGCCCAGCCGCCGGAGGGTCCTGCGCCGGTTCCACGTCGATTGCTGACGGGTACGCCCGCCGGCCGGTCGTCTCAGCTCTCTCCGCCGACGGACACCGGCCGGTCGTCCCGCAGCTCGCCGAAGAGTTTCTTCGCCCGCGGCAGGTTCCACTTCACGGCGCTGCCCTTGGAGGTCCGGAAGCCGAGAGGGGACACGGGGACATTGAGGCGCTTGCCGTTGCCGGCCGTCACGCCCTGCATCGCCTCGAACAGTGCGGTGAGGGTCCGCAGGTCCGTGTTCTTGTCCACGATGAGCGTGTGCAGTCCCGCTCTCATGGTCGGGTAGACCTTCGACGGGTTGAGGAGAGTGTCCGGCGTGGCGGTCTTGTCGGCCAACGCGGACAGGAACTTCTGCTGGTTCTGGCTGCGCCCCAGATCGCCCTGGGCCTCCTGGTGGCGCTGGCGGACGAACGCGAGGGCCCTGCGGCCGTCGAGCGTATGGCACCCCTTCGTCAGGTCCAGCCCCGACTTCTCGTCCTTGATGTCCCTGTCCACGCACATCCGTACGCCGCCGACCGCGTCCACGATGCCCACGAAGCCCGCGAAGCCGATCTCCGTGTAGTGGTCGATGCGCAGACCCGTGTTGTGCTCGATGGTCCGCACGAGGAGGTCGGGGCCGCCGAACGAGAACGCCGCGTTGAGCTTGTTCTTCGACGCGCGGTAGTGCTTGCCCGTATCGGGGCGGATGTAGGGCGGGATGGTCACCCACGAGTCGCGTGGCAGGCTCGTCATCGTGGTGCCGTGCGCGCCGGTGTGCAGGAGGATCATCGAGTCGGTGCGGCGGCCCGCGTCGGCCGAACCGCCGGTGTGCAGGTCTTTCTTGGCCCGGTCGGTCAGGCCCGCACGGCTGTCGGAGCCCACGATCAGGTAGTTGGTTCCCCGGCCCTGCGGTGGGCGATCGGTGATCTTACTGAGGTCGACGTCGCGATGGAGACTGGTGTCGGCCCAGATGTACGTACCGCAGGACGTCAGGAATAGCACGCCGGCCAGGAGGACCGCCGTGCGCGCGAGTCGGCGCCGCCGACGGGGGCGGGCCGGGGTGGACCTTCCCCTGGGAGCCCTGGGAGTGCGATCGGACCCGTACTGAGGGCTGCTCAGTACCGGCACGGGCTGCGGGTTTGCGGACGGCTCAGGCGCGTACTCGGCCTGAAGCCACACCTGCCCGGTGCTGACGTGCGCCGTCTCCGCAGTGCCAACGTACGTCTCCGCAGTGCCAACGTACTGGTTCCCGTCGGGCCACCCGTACAACTGATCGTTCATGGAGGGCAGTGTGTACCTCCAGAGGCTCCGCACCCGATCTTCCGGAGATCTTCCCGGAATGGCGCCGCCGTTGTGCTATAGCGAACGCCCGCCGCCGGGGCCGAGCGCCAAGTGGACGCTCGGCCCCGGACGTCCCCGGTCACCGCGACGGAAGGCTTCCGTACGCGACCGGCTGCCCGATCTGCTCAGCGGCGGTGCCCGAGCGGTGCATGCGCTGCCACTTCAGCCGCGTTCCGAGAAGGAACGCCGCTACGGACTGAATGACCACCAGGTACATCAACTGCCGGTAGACAAAGAGCTGGAACGGCATCGACCAGAGCGCCCGCACCCGCTCCCCATCCAGCCGCAGCGCGTACCCCGCCACGGCCAGCTGAAGGGCGAGGAAGGCCAGCCACACCCCGGCCGACTGCACGGGGCTGCGGAAGAGCGCCCCGTACAGCGCGAACACATCGACCACCGGCGCGAGCAGTGGCAGGGCGACCTGGAAGAGCGTGAGATAAGTCAGCCCGCGGCGGCCGAACCGCCCGGCAGGGCCCACCTCGACCGTCGCACGGCGGTGCTTCCACATGGCCTGCAGCGTGCCGAAACACCAGCGGTACCGCTGCCGCCACAGTTGGCGCAGCGAGGTGGGCACCTCGGTCCAGGCGATGGCGCTCTCCTCGTAGACCACCCGCCAACCGGCCTCCCACAGCGCCATGGTGAGGTCGGTGTCCTCGGCGAGGGTGTCCGCGCTGACCCCGCCGACGCCCATCAGCGCGTCCCGGCGAAAGGCGCCGATGGCGCCGGGCACCGTCGGCATGCACTCCAGCACCTCGAACATCCGGCGGTCCAGGTTGAACCCGAAGACATACTCCAGGTGCTGCCATCTGCCCAGCAGGCCGCGCCGGTTGCCGACCTTGGTGTTACCACTGACCGCACCCACGGCCGCGTGCGCGAGCGGCTGGATGAGCCGGTGAACGGCATCCGGCTCGAAGACGGTGTCGGCATCGACCATGACCACGATGTCGCATCTCGCATGGGACAGACCCGTGTTGAGGGCGGCAGCCTTCCCCGCGTTGGCCTGGCGGATCACTTGCACGCGGGGATCGTCGATCCACGTGGCGAGGTCCGCCGTCCGGTCCGTCGACCCGTCATCGATGACGATGACCTGCAACTGCCGGTGAGAGGAGGCGAGCAGCGACCGGACGGTCGACTCGATGCCCGCCTCTTCGTTGTAGGCAGGCACGAGAACGGTCACCGGGTCCGTGATCTCCCGCAGTCGGGGCGAGCCCGGGCGAAACCGGGTCAGACGCCGGACGTGGGCACGGGCGAAGAGGATGAGCAGCGCCAGCCGCAGCACGCCCAGCGCGCCGGCGATCCCCAGGACCCAGGTCATGATGCTCACAAACGTGTGGCCGAGGGCCTTGGCCCAGATCAGGCCCGTGCCCTGCCACCGTTCCAGGACGGAGACCGGCCGATCGGCCTGCGCCAGCCCGGCCCCGGCCGTCACAGTGGTGAACTCCTTCACATTCCGGTTGCCCAGCAGCTTCTCCGTCTCCTCGTACGCGGTACCGGTCTGCGCGTACTGCCGGATCACGCCCTGTGCCGACTTGCGGAACCACCGGTCGGCGGCGACCAGCGTGTACCCCTGCGCGGCGGCGTCACGTGCCGCCCGCCATTCGGGGCCGCACATCGTGTCCACCGCGGTGGTCAGCGGCATGCGCAGCAGTCGGGTGTCGATGCCGGCGGAGCCGGCCAGCGCCTTCTGCGTGAGCGACAGCTCCAGATGGGCGCGCAGCGGCGATGCCTCGCCCATGGCGGCGCCGGTGTAGGTGTTCGAGCCGATCTCATGGCCCTCGGCGCGTATCCGCCGTACCAGGTCCGGGCGTTCGGCCGCCTCGGCGCCGCGCAGGAAGAAGGTGGCGTGTGCGTGGTGGCGGCGCAACAGGTCGAGCAGGCGCGGAGTCCATACGGGATCGGGCCCGCCGTCGTAGGTGAGCGCCACTGTACGGGCGGGCATCGCGGCGGACTTCACCGACCCGCCGCTGATGCGCACCACCGGGCCGCCCTGGGCCACGGCCCGCGGCACGGGCGTGGTGCAGTCGCGCCGGGTCTTCGCGGCATCGACCTCGTGGGTGGTCCAGCCCTCGAAGAGCAGGGCACCGAACATCACAGGCAGCACGAGGATCAACAGCAGCCAGTGCCCGCGCGGGTCACGGGACTGCGCATGCCGGCCCCGGTTCGAGCGGCGCCTCACGACCAGGCCGAACTGCCGACCACCGCGACCCGCTCGGGGTGTCTTCGAGCCTCTGGGCCGCACGCAGAAGCGTCGGCGCATGGCTGATGAGCATGTATTTTCTGCCGTCTTGGGTACCGACTGGCCTTACGCATGGTGCGCGAGTGTACTCATGGAGAAATCGGGGTAGGCGCCAAAAGCGTGGTTTACGCACCACTGCGCCCCCTGGCCATCCCACCGGTTGATGCGGGCGATCGGGGCGGTCCGCCTCACAGGAGCAGGATGCGGATATCGCGCATCACGCTGCCCATGCCACCGTCGCCGTGGGATAGTTGGGCAGTGATCGCGTTGGTGTCCGCACCCAGCAATCTCGGCCTCCGTCCGCCGCTGCCGACGACCGTTCCCGGCTGCGCCAAGGCGCCGGAGGCGCTGCGCGACGCGGGGCTTTTCGCGCGCTTCGCCGAGCTCGGCGCGCGCGACGCCGGAGTGGTACTGCCAGGCCGGTATGCCGATGACTCCTCGCCAGGTCGGCTTCGAAACCAAAGCTTGATCATCGAGCATGCGCGGCGGTTGGCCGGGCGTATCACCGAGATACGGACAGTCGGCGACGTTCCACTGGTCATCGGCGGAGATTGCAGCTTGCTGATCGGAGCCGGCCTGGCGCTGCGGGCGGCGGGCCGGTTCGGCCTGGTACACCTCGACGGGCACACCGACTTCCGCCACCCGGGCAATTCCCCCACGTGCGCCTCTCTGGCCGGCGAAGACCTTGCCGCCGCTATCGGCCGGCACTGGCCCGTGATTGCCGACATCGACGGTCTCGGCCCGTACTTCCGCGCCGCGGACGTGTCGCACGCCGGGTGTCGCGACGAGGACGAGCAACTGGTCGAAGTGAGCCAAACGGTGGGCTTGACGATCCGCGCCTCCGAGATCATCCGTGACGGCGCCGTCGATGCCGGGCAGCGCATTCGCGAGCAAGTCGATCGAGCCGAACTCGACGGCTACTGGCTGCACCTGGACGTGGACATCCTCGACTCCGCGGTCATGCCCGCGGTCGACAGCCCCTCTCCGGGCGGAATCGACGCAGCGCACCTTGCCGACCTGCTCGCCGTGCTCGCCCCACGCGCCGTCGGGGCACAGGTCACCGTGTTCGACCCCGACCTTGACCCGGACGGGCGCTGTGCCCGGCTGCTTGTGGAGATCCTCGCCGATGGTCTGGGGGAGCTCGGCCGAGCGCGCTGACGATCAGCTCACTGAGCGAGACTGAGTCCGACTGGTCCACAGGTGTGGGCAATTGTCATCGCGTGTGCGTTCAGGCGGGCAATGGGCAGCGCTGGACCCTGGCCATAGCTTCGGCTTCGCCGCTCACCCTGTCGGCAGCGTGAAGGTCCGGAGGTCTTCTCCGTGATCAACAACCGTGACTGTCAACAACGCTCGTGATCAATACACCTGTACGGAACGGCCTCGGAAGGTCTCGTCATGTCGTCCCAGTCCGGGTGCGGCGGGCGTAGGCGCGGGCGGCGCGGGCGCGGTCGCCGCAGCGGGTGGAGCACCAGTGGCGGCGGCCGTGGCGGAGCAGGTAGCGATTGCAGGGCGGGGAGCCGCAGGCGGTGAGGCGTTCGGCATCGGGGCCGGTGAGCAGGTCTGCGGCGTCGGCGGCGAGGGTTGCCAGGGCGTGGTCGACGATCGCGGTGGTGGGGTGGGGAGTGGCGCGGTAGGGGCCGTTTTTGTCGTCCCACTGCAGCAGCGGGGCGGTGGGGACGCGGGTCATCGCGTCGTTGATGGCCGCGACGGCGGCGGGGAGGGCGGGAAGTCCGGCGGCGCGGGCGGCGAACAGCGATCTGATCTGTTCGCGCAGCGAGCGAAGCTGCGCCGCGCACATGTCCAGCATGCCGGCGTCGACCGGTGCGAGGCCGCGCTGTGTCAGCCAGTGGTTGGTCTGCGCAGGCGTCCCCAGTCGATCGACGGTGTGTCCGCCGGGCATGGCAATCGCACTGTTGGCCAGGGCGAGGGAGAGGTGCTCTTCCTCCCCCTGTGCGGGCGGCAGGGCGGGCTCTTCGGTCACGGACTCCTTCATGCTTCTCATGGTACGGCTTGCGCTCGTCCGTGAGAAATGGCTACTGTCATCTCACGGTTAATTTTCGTCCATCCGTGAGGTGTATTCCTGTGCCTTCTCCTTCTGCAGCGACCGACCAGTTCCCGGTCCGCGTCTTCGGCGGCCCGACCGCCCTCTTCGAGTACGGCGGACTGCGCTTCCTGACCGACCCCACCTTCGACGCCCCCGGCGACTACCAGGCGCCCGGCGTGGTCCTGACCAAGACCGCCCCTTCCGTCGGCGACCCAGCCGGCCTCGGCACCGTCGACGTGGTGCTCCTCTCGCACGATGAGCACGCCGACAACCTCGACACCTCCGGCCGGGCCCTGCTCGCAGATGTCCCCCTCACCCTCACCACCCCCGGCGGCGGACAGCGCCTGGGGGAGAGGGCCACGGGCCTGGCCGACTGGGAGTCCATCGAGCTCGACCGCCCCGACGGCGGCACCATCACCGTCACCGGCGTTCCCGCCATCCACGGCCCCGGCCCGCGCGAGGAGGTCGAGCCGATCGCCGGCCAGGTCGTCGGTTTCATCCTGACCGGGGAGGGGCTGCCCACCGTGTACGTCAGCGGCGACAACGCCTCCCTCGACGCGGTCAAGGAGATCGCCGAGCGCTTCGCCCCGGTGGACACCGCCATCCTCTTCGCCGGCGCACCGCGCTTCGCCGACGTCTTCGACGGCGAGCTGATCGTCCTGGACAGCGCCCAGGCCGCCGAAGCCGCCCAGCTCCTCGGCGCCCGCCGTGTGGTGCCCGTCCACTACGACAGCTGGGCCCACTTCACCGAGGGCCGCGACGAGCTGGAAGCCGCCTTCACCGAGGCCGGGCTGATCGACCGCCTGCAGATCGGCTGAACGCGCACCGATCCGCACCCGGTCCCACGGCTCCAGCCCGGTCGGCAGCTCCGTTCCCGGTCGCCCCGGCTCGCGCGGGCCTCCACACCCAGCAGGTCCGCGCGCCGGAGAAAACCCTGTCTCTCCCCGCTTCCCCGACAGCCGCCCCGCCCGTCCACCGCGACACGTCGCAACCTCGGCGCGGCCCCACCACCTGGCCTTTCGCCCCTGCCCGGGCCTGCCCGCCGGAGAAACCATGTCCCGCCACTCGGCACGCTTCACCATCACACCCCCAGCCACCACCGCACCGGACGCCGGGCCTCCGCCCCTCGCCCCGCAGAAGCGCATCCTGACCGCCCTGCTGATCTCTCAGGTCCTCAGCGGCGCCGGGCTGGCAGCAGGAGTCACCGTCGGAGCTCTGCTGTCGCAGGACATGCTCGGCGGTACGGCCCTGGCCGGCCTGCCCAGCGCCCTGCTCACCGCGGGCTCGGCGCTCGCCGCCGTCGCCGTCGGCCGCATATCCCAGGCACGCGGCCGCCGCCCGGGGCTGGCCACCGGCTACCTCGTCGGGGCCATCGGCAGCGCCGGAGTCATCGCCGCCACCCTCATCGACAACCCCCTCCTGCTCTTCCCCTCCCTGTTCCTCTACGGTGCCGGCACCGCCGCCAACCTCCAGGCCCGCTACGCCGGAGCTGACCTCGCCGCCCCCTCCCGCCGCGCCCGCGCGGTCTCCACCGTCCTGGTCGCCACCACCCTCGGCGGCGTCGCCGGCCCCAACCTCGCCGCTCCCGCGGGCCAGTTCGCCGCGGTCCTCGGCCTCCCTCGCCTGTCCGGCCTCTTCCTCGTCTCCGGCACCGCCTACGCCCTCGCCGCCCTCGTCCTGCTTCTGTGGCTGCGCCCCGACCCCCTCCTGCTCGCCCGCACGCTGCACTCCGAGCAGCAGGCGGCAGAGGCAGGCAGCGCCGCCGCGGCCGCGGTCGAGCCCTCATCAGCGGCAACGGGTCGCCGCCCCGGTCTGGCGCTGGGCGTGCTGGTTATGGTCCTCACCCAGCTCGTCATGGTCGCGGTGATGACGATGACCCCCGTCCACATGCATGCCCACGGCCAGGGCACCGCCGCCTCCGGCCTCGTCATCGGCCTGCACGTCGGCGCCATGTACCTGCCCTCGCCGCTGACCGGCTGGCTGGTCGACCGCTACGGGCGCAGTGCCATCGCCACAGCCGCCGGGCTCACCCTCCTGGCCTCCGGCGTCCTCGCCGCCACCGCGCCCGGCGATTCCGTACCCCTGCTCGCTCTCGCCCTCATCCTGCTCGGCGTGGGCTGGAACTTCGGCCTGGTCAGCGGCACCACCCTGATCACCGACGCCGTGCCCCTGGCCACCCGCGCCAAGACCCAGGGTCTGGTCGACGTGGCCGTCGCCATCGCCGGCGCCACCGGCGGGCTGGCCTCCGGCCTCGTGGTCGCCGCAGCCGGCTACTCCCTCCTGGCCATCGCCGGCGGCGCCCTCGCCCTCGCCGTCCTGCCCGCCATCCTCGCCACCGCCCGGAAACGCTGACCACGCAACCGGACGACCGGCCCTTTGGCGCCGGGCACAACGCCACCGGCAATCGGCTCGCCGGCGCTCGACCGGGCGCCAGCCGATCGTGCCGTCCGGCGCCACCAAAAGCCCCCCCGGCGCGGATGCGCAACCTGCGCCCCTGCCGGGTGTTTCCCCCACCGCACACAAGGAGTACTCCACCCATGACAGCGACATTCACCCTGCTGACCGCCGGCTACGACAGCTTCGACGAACGCAACGCCGGCCGCGACGGCCGCGAAAAGCCATGGCACGTCGCCTCCACCGTCGCCCTCCTGCGCGACGGCGACACCAACGTCGTCGTCGACCCCGGCATGGTCGCCGACCGCAAGGACATTCTCGCCCCGCTCGCCGACGCCGGACTCAGCCCCGAGCAGGTGACCGACGTGGTCTTCAGCCACCACCACCCCGACCACACCCTCAACGCCGCCCTCTTCCCTCACGCACGCGCCCACGACGTCTGGGCCTTCTACGAAAACGACCTCTGGCACGACCGGCCCGCCGACGGCTTCCAGCTCTCGCCCTCGATCCGTCTGATGGAAACCCCCGGCCACACGCCCCAGGACATCAGCACCGTCGCAGAAACCGACGAAGGAACCATCGTCCTCACCCACGTCTGGTGGACCGTCAACGGCCCCGCCGACGACCCCACCTCCAACGACCGCGAGGGCCTGCGCGCCTCACGCCGCAAGATCCTCGACCTCAAGCCCGCCCTGATCGTCCCCGGCCACGGAGCACCCTTCGTGCCCAGCAAGAACACCCCCGTGTAAGGCACACCGCACCAGCTCACGCGACGGGCCTCCTCCCGGGCCCCAAGTGAACCGAGTGCGTTCACGTTCCCTGCCGGGTCGTTGATGAGACACGCCCCGGCCGGGCGGCTCTCCCAGAGGTCACACGCGCATGCGGGCTGCGGTCGCCCGCCGCCGGTACAGCAACCTGGCGCCCCGGCGGTGGGCGCGGCCACGGGCCTTCCGCTCTGCCCGTTGCCGCGGACTGGCAGGGGCCGCCTGCCCCGTTTCGGGCCGCGGGGAGAGGGTGTCGCCGCTCGGCCTGGAGGGCGCCGCGAAACTCGTGGTTCGCCAGAACGCGGCCCCGCCGAAGAGCTGCGCGTGGCCCCTCCGTCGAACCGAGCGTGGCAGCCGGCGCGACTCAGGTAGGCCCCGCTGCAGGTCAAGGCGCTTGCTCGCCGCAGGCGTTGGGATATGTCGAAAGACTTTCGAGCACTGAACCGAAAATATTGCGCGCAAAGCGTTGACCGGACTCCGTCAAACGCTCCATTATTCCTACGCCCGAAGGCCCGGTCGCCGTTCGGTATATCGGCCAAGCTTCGGGCTGGACCGGCCTGGGCCGTACAGCCGGCCAACCCCGCTTCACCGCATGCGCACCAGTCGAGCCGCAATGGAGTTGCCCATGCCCTTAACGCATCGTCACCGCACCCGCCCCTTTCGCCGCCACGCCTACGGGGCCCTGCTCATCGCCCTGCTGACGGCGTTCTTCGCCGCGCCCGCCAACGGGGCGACGCCGACGGCCAGTCCCCGGCAGGATCTGCCGGGCAGTTTCCGCTGGTCGTCCACAGGGCCGGTGATCTCACCGCAGCAGGACGGCAGTAACTCCGTCGCCGTCAAGGACCCGTCGGTGGTCCAGGACAAGAACGGCAAATGGCATGTCTTCATGACCACTGCCGCGAGAACCTCCGGCGACTGGAGCCTGGCCCAGACCAGCTTCTCCGACTGGTCCCAGGCCGCCGGTGCGAAGCAGACCCACCTGGAGACCGCCTCCCGCATCGGCCCCGGCTACCGTGCCGCCCCGCACGCCTTCTACTTCGCCCCCAAGGACGAGTGGTACCTCGTCTACCAGACCGGCCTGCCGTCGTACTCCACCACCAAGGACATCAACGACCCGACCAGCTGGTCCGCGCCGAAGAACCTCATGAGCAGCATGCCCGACGTCGTCCGGGACAACATCGGCAACGGCAACTGGCTCGACTTCTACGTGATCTGCGACGACGCGAAGTGCTACCTGTTCTCCGCGGACGACAACGGCCACGTGTACCGGTCCGAGACCACCGTCGCCAACTTCCCGAACGGCTTCGGCAACACCAAGATCGTGCTCCAGGACTCCCGCGCCGCGCTGTTCGAAGGAGGCGCGGTCTACCGCGTCAAGGGCACCGACACCTACCTGCTGATCTGGGAGGCCATCGGCAGCGACGGAAACCGGTACTACCGCTCCTTCACCTCCAAGGGTCTGACCGGCACCTGGCAGCCGCTCGCCGCCACCGAAGCCAACTCCTTCGCCCGCTCCACCAACGTCACCTTCCCCGGCGGCGCCTGGACGAAGGACATCAGCCACGGCGAGCTGATCCGCGCCACCAACGACCAGACCATGACGATCGACCCCTGCCACCTCCGGCTCCTCTATCAGGGCCGGGACCCCAACTCCAGCGGCGAGTACTCGCAGTTGCCCTACCGGCTCGGCCTGGCCACCCAGGCCGGCTCCACCTGCTGAGACCTCCCTGTTCCCCCACACAAGGAGTCACGCATGTCGTTGAGTCGACGTACCTTTCTCGGCCTGACCGCGGCCGCGACAGCGGGTCTGAGCACCCCTCTGCTCGGCTCCGCACGGCACCCTGCCTACGGTGCCGAACTGCCGGCGCGTCGCGGTGAGTTCGCCGTGGGAGTCCGCCAGTTCAACTGGAGCCGCGGTTCCCGCTCGCTGTTCACCAAGGTCTTCTACCCCACCCCCGGCACCCCCGGCGGCGCCCCCGTTCCCGACGCCCCTCTCGCCGACGGTGTGTTCCCCGTCGCCGAGTGGAGCCACGGCATGGGCGGCAACTCCGACTCCTACGCCTCGCAGACCCACGCGATAGCCTCCGTCGGTTTCATCTGTCCCGCCCCCTCGTTCTCCGACAACACCAACCTCGCCTCCGTCTACGGAGGCGAATGGTCGAAGGACGTCTCCGAGGTCATCACCCGGACGCTGGCGCTCAACGACGCCACGGGCGGCCCCTTCGCCGGGCACATCGACACCGCGGCCGGCGTCGGCGTATCCGGGCACTCGATGGGCGGCATGACCACCCACGGCCTGGTGACCGCCTGGCCCGACGACCGTATCGCCGCCGCAGTCCCGGTCGCCTGCGTGGACATGGGCGACCCCGCCGCCTCGGTCGGTGCGGGCGTGCTGTTCATCCACGGTGACAAGGACCCGACCTGCGACTACGCCCTGGCCCGGCGGGCGTACGCGGAACTGCCCGCACCCAAGGCGTTCCTCACCCACGTCGGCGCGGACCACGCCGCGTACCTGAATCCGGGGTTCCCCACCTTCGGCCGGACCCAGAACACCCTCGTGGACTGGTTCCGCTGGCGTCTGTACGACGACACCGCCGCCCGCGACCGCCTTGCCGCCGACGCCACCGGCGACGGTACCCGCTGGGAAGCCGCCCTGGCCTGACGGCCGACGGCCGTACGAGTCCAGGCGCTGCACCGCCACCCACCCCCACCAGAGAGGGACACGCAATGACCGACAGATCCTCCAGAAGGCGCGCCCCGCGACGCACCCGGTCGGCGATCACCGCCGCGGCGACCGGCGCCCTGGCGGCAGCGGCCGCCCTGGCGTTCGCCCCCACCGCTCAGGCCGCCGAAACTCTCGGCACCGCGGCCGCCCAGAGCGGCCGGTACTTCGGCGCCGCGGTCGCCCCCCACCTCGGCGAGACGGACTACGAGTCCACGCTCAACCGGGAGTTCTCCAGCGTCGTCGCCGAGAACGCGATGAAGTGGGACGCCACCGAGCCGAGCCCGGGGCAGTTCAACTTCAGCGGTGGCGACGAACTCGTCGCCTACGCCAAGCAGCGCGGCAAGTTCGTACGCGGCCACACCCTGGTCTGGCACGCCCAGCAGCCCGGCTGGGTCCAGGGGCTGACCGGCGACACACTGCGCCAGGCGATGCGCAACCACATCACCAAGGTCGCCGGCCACTACGCGGGCAAGATCGACTCCTGGGACGTGGTCAACGAGGCGTTCGAAGGGGACGGCAGCCGACGCCAGTCCAACCTCCAGAAGCAGCTCGGTAACGGCTGGATCGAGGACGCCTTCCGCACCGCGAGAGCAGCCGACCCCAAGGCCAAGCTCTGCTACAACGACTACGGCACCGACGGCATCAACGCCAAGAGCGATGCCATATACCGGATGGTCCAGGACTTCCGCGCCCGGGGCGTACCGATCGACTGCGTCGGCTTCCAGAGCCACCTGGCCTCGAACTCCGACCTCAGCACCTACCGGCAGAACCTCCAGCGCTTCGCCGACCTCGGCGTGCACGTGCAGATCACCGAGCTCGACGTCGGCGGCTCCGGTGCGGCACAGGCCAATGTGTACCGGCAGGTCACCCAGGCGTGCATGGCCGTCGCGCGGTGCAACGGCATCACCGTGTGGGGCGTCACCGACAAGTACTCCTGGCGCGCCCAGGAAACCCCGCTGCTCTTCAACGGCAACTATCAGAAGAAGGAGGCGTACGGCGCGGTCCTCGCGGCGCTGAACAGCGCGGCGAGCTGAATCCGGCCGGGGCCCGGCGGCCGTTTCGCCGGGCCCCGAGTCCGCACGCAACGTGCGGCACTTCGTGAGCAGGTCGAGCGAGTGGCAGCGGTACGTGCGGCGTTCAGACCGGTGAGCTGGGGCAGGCTGAGGAGTCCGGGCTGGGGACGGGCTGAGCAGTCCGGGCTACTGCTCGGTGTCGTTGTGCGGCGGCAATGTCGCGTGATCAAGCCTTCGGGCAATGCCTGCGGCTGCCGACCACAATGCCGGCAGCAGGTTTCCCGTCTGCATGCGTGCCGTGGTGGCGGTGGCCGACACCGCGGCGTGGACGGTGCCGTCCGCGCCCGTCACGGGGACGGCGAGGCTGCTGTGGCCGGACAGGACCTCGCCGTGTTCGAGGGCGTAACCGCGGTCGGCGACGGTTGCAAGCTGCTGCCTCAGCTTCTCCGTCGTGGCGACGCTGCGTGTGGTCAGCGACGGCAGTCCGGTGCGGGTCAGACGCTGCACAGCGCCTGGCCCGCCGCGGTGCAGGGCGAGGAGGACCTTGCCCGTGGCCGTGCACGATGCGGGCAGCCGGCCGCCGACCTGTGAGTGGGTGTGGATGTTCGCCGCACCGGCGATCTTTTCCAGGAAGAGCACGTGGGAGCCGTCGAGCACGGCGAGGTGGAGGGTGGCTCGGGTACGCGCGAACAGGTCGGTCAAGAGCGGGCGTGCCACCGCGCGCAGCATCGCCGATGCCGGCACCCGCTGGCCGAGTGAGAAGAGCTGCATGCCGAGCTGGTAGCTGTCGCCCTGCCGCTCCAGCAGGCCCCACTGCACCAGCTCCTGCACGAGCCGGTGCGTGGATGCCTTCGGTATGCCGGAGCGCTTGCTCAGCTCTGTCAGCCTGAGCCGGTGGGTGCCGGACCCGAAGGCTTCGAGCAGTAGCTGCGCTTTGCCCAGGACCGAGTTCGGACGTGTGATGTCCCCGTCGACGTGTGCTGGCACCGGTTCGCTCCTCGATCGAGTCACACCGCAGCACACGGTCACGGAAGGCCACGGAACGCTTCAGCGATGTGCGTACGGCACCGATAGTTCAACACCATGGTGTTGGGCATGAACAGCCCTGTGTAACAAGCGTGTGAATGCGTTGCCGCGGCGCGCTGCTGGGCATCGCGACCGGTGGTGCCCCCTCGGTGACGTGACGGTGTCCGGCACCGGAATCCGAGGCGACACGATCGTTCTGTTCACCGGAACAACCCGCTGGCCGCGGCCACCCCGCCCCGTGAAGGTGAGTCCTCCGTCCCACACCGAAGGAGGGCACGTGGGGGCACGACAGCCGATGCCGCTTCGCGTACTGGATCTCACCGACGAGCTGGCGTTCCAAGGGGCCCGACTGCTGGTCGGCTTGGGCGCCGACGTCCTGAGGACCGATCCGGGAGGAGATCTCGACCCGGCGTCCCGGGCCCACTGGCACGCGGGGAAGCGCTGGACGCCGGTACGCGACCAGGCGCACCTCGACGAGCTGGCCGGGGCCGCCGACATCGTGCTGGAGAGCGGGCCGGCCGCAGGGCTCCGAGGCGTCCGCGCGGACGGCACCTCACGCTGGCCGCACGCCGTGCACGTCGTCGTGACCCCGTTCGGGCTCACCGGCCCGCGCCGCGACTGGCGGGGCGGCGACCTCGTCCTCGCGTCGGCCGGCGGGATGACCTGGCTCGGCGGACAGCCCGGCGGGCGGCCCGAACCGCCGCCGAGGCAGCAGGCCCTCCAGTTGGCGGGTGCCCACGCGGCGCTGGGTGCGCTGCTCGGTGCGGTGTCGGGCAAGCCCCAGCTCGTCGACGTCTCCGCGCAGGAGGCGGTCGCCGCCACCCTGGAAACCGGTGCCATCGGCTGGATACACGCCGGACGGTTCCCGGTCCGCAGCGGAGGGGTGTACGAGCACGTCACGCACCGGATCTTCCGCGCGGCCGACGGCTACGTCGCGGGCGGCTACTCGGGCAGCGAGCGCATGTGGACGGACCTGCTCGCCTGGATGGCGGAGAGCGACGAGGCGGCGGACCTCACCGACGAGCGCTACGCCGATGCCGCCTTCCGCTGGCGCGCACGACCCCACGTCGACGCGATGGTGGAGCGCTTCGCCGCTCGCCGCACCGCAGCGGAACTTGCCGAGCAGGGGAGGGCCCGGGCCCTGCCGTGGGCCGAGGTCGTCCCGCCCGCCCGGCTGCCCGCCAATCCGCAGCTGCGGGACCGGGACTTCTTCGTACGCATCACCGGCGAGGGCCTGCCCGCGGAGGGTGTCGAGGACGTCGGCTTCCCCTGGGCCGCCCGCCCGCGGCCGCTCTCACTCGAGACGATCCGCGAGGTGCCGAGCGGCGCGCCATGGCAGCACGAGCGGCCGCGCGGCCTGCACGAGAAGCGGCCGCGCAGCCTGGCGGCGGGTGACGGGCGTGGCATGGCGCTCAGTGGCGTCCGCGTCCTCGACCTGTCCTGGGTGCTGGCCGGCCCGTACGTCACCAAGCTGCTCGGCGAACACGGCGCCGACATCATCAAGATCGAATCCAAGCACCGGCAGGACCCGACCCGCTTCGCGCCCTCCATGCACCTGCGGCCCGGGTCCGACCCCGACGACAGCGGCTACTTCCTCAACTTCAACCGCAACAAGCGCAGTGTCGCCCTCAATCTGCGCACCGAGGACGGACAGCGGCTGCTGCGCGAACTGGTCCCGCACTGTGACGTCGTCGTGGAGAACTTCAGTCCGGGCGTGCTCGCCCGCTGGGGCATGGACTATGAGTCCCTGCGCGCGCTCAACCCGGACGTCATCCTCGTGTCCATGGCCGGGGTGGGGCACACGGGCCCCTGGCGCAAGGCGGTGACCTTCGCCGACACGCTCGCCGCCATGTCGGGCCTGTCCAGCGAGACCGCGAGCCCGGGCGGTGCCCCCCAAGGCATGACCTTCGGGCTCGGCGACATGGTCGCCGCCAACGCCGCGGCCCTCGCCGCACTCGACCTGCTCGCCCAAGGGCGCGGCGGACACATCGACCTCTCCCAGCTCGAAGCGATGGCCGCGACGATGGGCCCCGCCGTGCTGGAACCCGTCCTGACACCGGACCTCGAAGACCCGCGTACCGCTGAGCAACCCAACCGCTCGCCGCACTCCGTACCGCACGGCGTCTACCCGGCCGCCGGCGAGGACCGCTGGATCGCGATCACCGTCGACGACGATGCCCAGTGGCGGTCGCTCACCAAGCTCGTCGACCTGCCCGGCGGCGATGGCGGTGGCGTGGACACCCGCCGTGCCCACGAGGACGCCATCGACGCCGCCCTCGCCGCCTGGACCCGCGGCCAGGACGCGGCCGAACTCGCCGCACTGCTGCAGGCCGAGGGCGTCCCCGCCGCAGTCGTGGCCACCGGCCGGGACCTGGTGGAGGAGGACGAGCAGCTCGCGGCCCGCGGCTTCTACCCGCAGTTGGACCACCCCCGTACGGGGCGCGTCCGTCACGAGGGCATCGTCGCGCGCTGCTCGGTGACGCCTGGCGCGCTCACCGCCCCGGCGCCCCTGCTCGGCCAGCACACCCGGGACGTACTGGGCGGACTGCTCGGGCTCTCCGACGAGGACTTCGCGGCACTGCGGGCCGCGGGCGTCCTCGAATGACACTCGCAGACCGCAGACCGCAGACCGCAGACCGCAGACCGCAGACCGCACCCGCAACCCGAAGGCACGACCACGCATACCCACCTATACCCACCTACACCGCCCTCCGAAGCGCCCCTCGGAGCGCTCAGGACGAAGGAGAAGGAGCCGGTATGACCGCTTCCGTGCTCGACGTCACCCGCGACGGAGCCGTCGCCACGATCCGGATCGACCGCCCCAAGGCCAACGCCGTCGACCCGGCCATGATCGAGGAGTTCCTCGGCGTCCTGCCGCCGCTGGTGGACGACCCGTCCGTACGCTGTCTGGTGATCACCGGCACCGGCCGCTTCTTCGTCGCCGGTGCCGACATCGCCGTGATGCGCGACCTGTCGGACGGCAACCAGGCGAAGATGCGCCGCTGGATCGACGTCCAGCGCCTTCTCGAACGCGCCCCGAAGCCCGTCATCGCGGCCATGAACGGGCATGCGCTCGGTGGGGGAGCGGAGCTCTCGCTCGCGTGTGACCTGCGCATCCTCTCCGCCGACGCCTCCTTCGGCTTCCCCGAGATCGCGCTGGGCCTGTTCCCCGGGGCCGGCGGCAGTCAGCGGCTGCCCCGCCTGGTCGGGCCGCATCTGGCGAAGCGGCTCATGATCGAGGGCGCGCGCCTCGACGCCGCACGCGCACGGGAGCTGGGCCTGGTCGACCTGGTCGCCGACGCGACGGACTTCCCCGCGGTCGTCGCCGAGCGGGCCCGACGCCTCGCCGCGCAGCCCACTGCCGCCATCGGCCTGCTCAAGCGGGTCGTGGACGACGGGTGCGCCCTGCCCATCGAGGAGGCGCTGCGCCAGGAGGAGAAGGGGGTCCGCGAACTGACGCGCACCGCTGACGCCGCCGAGGGCCTGCAGGCATTCCTGGACAAGCGCACGCCGGTCTTCACGGGCCGCTGACGGCACCGTCCCGCAGGCCGGTGAGGCGCTGACGGCACCGTCCCGCAAGCCGGTGAGGTGCGAGCCGCCCGCACCTCCTCCCCCCTCTCGTGCGCACGGTCGCCGTGCGCGAGCCCCTCTCCCCCTTCAAGGAGGGACCGTGACCCAACAGGTCGCCGCACAAACCCCCACTCCGCCCGCATCCCGGACATCCCTGCGCCGCATCGTGGCCGCGTCGCTCGCGGGCAACACGCTGGAGTGGTACGACTTCTTCCTCTACACGACAGCCGCCGCGATGGTGCTGGGCGATGTCTTCTTCCCCGCCCACGGCAGTCCGCTTCTCGGCACCATCGCCGCCCTGGCCACGCACGCCGTCGGGTTCGCCGCGCGGCCGCTCGGCGGCATCCTCTTCGGACACATCGGCGACCGCAGAGGCCGGCGCACCGCACTCATGGCGACGCTGTCGCTCATGGGCGTGGCCACTTTCTGCATGGGCCTGCTGCCCTCCTACGACACGGCAGGCATCGCTTCGCCCGTCCTCCTCGTCCTGCTGCGCGTCCTGCAAGGCGTGGCAGCGGGCGGCGAGTGGGGCGGTGGAACGCTGATACTGAGTGAGAACGCGCCGCCCCACCGGCGTGGTTTCTACTCCTCGTTCAGCTCCTCCGGCCTCGGCATCGGCTACATCCTGGCCTGCCTGGCGCTGATCGGCGCCGAGCGGTTCGCCGGTGACGCCTTCGTCACCTGGGGATGGCGGCTGCCCTTCCTGGCCAGCGCGGTCATCTTCGTGGTGGGCCTCTACATCCGCCGCCACGTGGGCGAGACGGAGAGTTTCCAGGAGGCCAGCCAGGAGGACGGCGTGGTGCGCGCGCCGCTCATCGAGGTGTTGCGCACCAACCCGCGTGGCGTTCTCACCGCCGTGGGCCTGCGTTTCGCGGAGAACGGCGCCGGCTACATCTTCCTCTCCTTCTCCCTGGTCTACGGCCGTCATGTCGGCGTCTCCACCGACGTGCTGCTGTGGGGCGTGGTCGTCGCCATGGCCGTCGACTCGGGGCTGATGGTGTTCTTCGGGCACCTCTCCGACCGGCTCGGCCGCCGCCCGGTCTACCTCGGTGGCGCCGTCGCGATGGTGTTGTGGACCGTTCCGTTCTTCCTCCTCATGAACACGGCCTCCGCGCCCGCCGTGTGGCTGGCGCTGATCGGCGGCCACATCACCATCGCCGCCATGACCGGCGTCCAGCCGTCCTACTTCTCCGAGCTGTTCAGCACCGAGACCCGCTACTCCGGCATGGCCATCGGACACGAGCTGGCCTCGGCGGTCGCGGGCGGGCTCTCCCCGGTGATCGCGGCCATCCTGCTCGACTCCTACGGCAGCTTCTGGCCCGTCGCTGCCCTGACGATCGGGCTCGCCCTGGTCACCGTTGTCACCGTCGTGGTGGCCCGGGAGACGAGGCCCACATGACCGGGCTGTTCGCACTGCGCGGCCGGACCGCCCTGGTCACCGGTGGTACTTCCGGGATCGGGCTCGCCGCCGCGCGGGCGCTCCACGGGGTCGGGGCCCGCGTCGCGCTCACTTCGCGCGACCCGGACCGTGCCCGCGAGGCCGCCGCCGGCATCGGTCCGGACGCGCTCGGACTGGCCTGCGATGTCACCGACGAGGACCAGGTACGCGTGGCCGTAGGGCGCGTGCACGAAGAACTCGGCGGCCCCGACATCCTGGTGACCAGCGCCGGGACCCTCGCCCGCGGCAGCGTCACAGAGCTGCCCACCGACACGCTGCGGGCCTGCATGGACACCAACTTCTACGGCACGTGGTACGCCGCCCGCGAGGCGAGCCGCCACATGACGGCCGCGGGACACGGACGCATCGTCACCATCGGCTCCGTCCTCGGCGCCGTGGGCGCGCGCGAGCGTGCCGGATACGCGGCGTCCAAGGGAGCGGTCGTCCAGTTCACCAAGTCCCTCGCCCTGGAACTCGCCGGCACCGGTGTCACGGCCAACTGCCTTCTGCCCGGCCCCGTACTGACCGAGATGAACGAGGCTTCGCGCAACGATCCCGTCGCCCTCGACATGATCGGCCGCGAAGTCGCTCTCGGCCGCTGGGGCGAGCCGCAGGACCTCGCCGCCGCCCTGCTATTGCTCGCCGGCGACCACAGCGGCTTCCTCACCGGCACCGCCCTGCCGGTCGACGGCGGCTACCTCGCCCACTGAACGCGGTGACCTCGCCACTGAACACCGTCGCACGGCCGCGGTTCACTCAGCGGAACCATTCCCTTGGGCGCACCGGACCGCGCTGGTGGACTCGGCACCGCACAGCGATCACGGAAGGAACGCGATGATCCAGTCACCCCCCGACAGCCGCTACGCCGATGGCGGCGGAGTGCGCTATCACTACCACGACCTGGGCTCGGGCTCCGACACCGTCTTCCTGCACGGAGGCGGTCCCGGCTGTACGGCGTGGAGCGACTTCGGCCCCGTCGCCCCGCTCTTCGCCGCCGACCGGCGCTGCCTGCTGGTCGACATTCACCAGTACGGCAAGTCCGAGAAGTCCCGCATCACCGGGCCCATGTGGGACCACCACGCCGCGAAGACCGTCGCCCTGCTCGACACCCTGGGCGTCGAGCGCGCCGACTTCCTCTGCAACTCCTGGGGCGGCACCATCGCGCTCAACCTCGCCGCCAAGTATCCCGACCGGGTCCGCTCCCTCGTCGTCACCGGCAGCATGCCCGTCTTCTACGGGCCGCTCGCCCCGCTCCCCGAGAACGGCCACCGCGGTCGCACCGCCCGCGACGTCTACTACGGCGGCGAGGGCCCCACCCGCGAGAAGATGCGCCGGCTGATCACCAGCCTGGAGTGGTACGACGGCGCGAAGCTGCCCGAGGAAACCCTCGACATGCGCTACGAGCAGAGCCTGGACGAAGGCGAGCGCTCCCTCGCCGCCATGTCCGACTCACCGCGCGGCGACTGGCAGGACCTCACCGAAGAGCTCGGCCGGATCCAGGCGCCGACCCTCTTCATCTGGGGCATGCACGACGCCTTCCTCACCCCGGACTACCCGCTCATGCTCGCCCGCATGGTGCCGAACGGAAACCTGCACGTGATGGACCACGTCTCGCACCACCTCCAGGAGGAGCGCCCCGAGGCGTACCACTCGGTGGTCACCGGCTTCCTCGACTCCCTCGGGAAGTCCTGACCAAGTACTGACCAAGTACTGATCACCGTCCCCTCCTCACCCGACACTCGCAACGAACGCATCGGAGTACCTCCCGTGACCCTCTGGACCGATCTGAGCCCGCTTCCCTTCCGTATCGAGTACGTGGACGCCAAGGGCGTGCCGACCCGCGCCCTGCGCGCCGGCGACCCGGCCGCGGAGGCCGTCGTCTTCCTGCACGGCACCAGCGGCCACCTCGAAGCCTTCTCGCGCAACATCGCCGCCCACGCCGCGTACGACCTGCACGCCATCGACATGCTCGGCCACGGCTACACCGGCAAGCCCGACCGCCGGTACGAGATCGCCGACTACGTCGACCACCTCCTCGCCTACCTGGACGCCGCCGGCGTCCAGCGTGCCCACATCGTGGGCGAGTCCCTCGGCGGCTGGGTCGGCGCACGCGCCGCCATCGACCACCCCGAGCGCATCGCCAGCCTCCAACTCCTGTGCGCCGGCGGCACGGTGGCCAACCCGGAGGTGATGGACCGCATCCGCACCAGCACCAAGAAGGCCGTGGAGAGCGACGACATCGACCTCACCCGCCAGCGGCTGCGCCTGCTCATGGCGGACGACGCCGACGCCACCGAGGAACTGGTCGAGATACGGCACGCGATCTACCACACGCCGGAATTCGTCGCGAACGTCGACAACCTCCTGTCGCTGCAGGACATGGAGCGGCGGCAGCGCAACATACTCCGCCCCGAGGACCTGGCCCGTATCACGCGGCCCACGCTCATCGTGTGGGGCCGCAAGAACCCGTTCGGTGAGGTCCCCGAGGCCAACCGCATGCACGAGCACATCCCCGGCTCCGAGCTGGTGCTCTTCGACGACTGCGGCCACTGGCCGCAGCACGAGCAGGCCGAGCAGTACAACCCGATCAGCCTCGCCTTCATCGCCAAGGCGGCCGCCTGATGCGGGCCGCCCGGATCCACGCCTGGGGCGCCGCACCCGTCGTGGACGAGGTACCCGAGCCCGTCCGCGAGGAGGGCCGGGTGCTGGTCGAGGTGCAGGCGGGCGCCGTCGCCCACCTCGACGCTTCCGTCGCCGGCGGGGACTTCCGCCTCAAGCCGGAACTCCCGTACATCGGCGGGGTGGAAGGCGCGGGCGTCGTCCTGGAAGCGGACCCGGACAGCGGCCTCACGCCCGGCACCCAGGTAGTGCTGCGCGGTGGCGGCCTCGGCCTGCTGCGGGACGGCATCTGGACGGAGCGGACGAGTGTGTCGCCCAAGGCGTGCATGCCGCTGGAGACCGCGCTGCCGCCCGAGACAGCGGCGAGCTTCTTCGTGCCTGCCACCACGGCGTACGTCGTCCTGCACGACGTGGCCCGGCTGCGCGAGGGGGAGCGGGTCGTGGTGGTGGGTGCGGCCGGAGCGGTGGGCTCCATGGTCGCCCAGCAGGCCCGTGCCGCCGGTGCTGAAGTCGTCGGCGTCGTCGGCCGGAAGGAGCAGCTCGCCGACGTACCCGACGGGATCGAGGCACTGGTACTGGACGAGGCGGAGCACCTCGCGGAGCAGCGCTCGGCCGACCTCCTCGTGGACACCCTCGGCGGCGTCGGCCTCATCGGCCGCAGCCGCTGGGTGCGCCAGGGGGGACGCGCCGCCGTCATCGGGTACGTCACGGGGACCGCGGTCGAGATCGACCTGCCCTCCTGGCTCCTGGACGACGTGGCGCTGCTGCCGGTCAACATGATCCGGCAGGAGCGGCGGGCGCGCGAGGTGTGCGGTGATCTCGTTCACCGGCTCACCGACGGCACACTCAATGTCCCCGTCGAGACGTTCGCGTTGGAGGACACCGCGAAGGCGCTCGACGCCCTCCGGGCGGGCCGCGTGCGCGGGCGGGCGGTCGTCCTCCCGAAGTGATGTGCGCGCGGAGAAGGGCCGGGAGCGGTATACGCTTCCGGCCCTTCGCGCGCCTCCGTGAGATGCGCCCGCGGGGGAGCGGAGGGTCACGCGCTGCCGGCGGCCTCCCGGTCCCAGGTGGCGGCCGTGACCCCGCGCTCGCGCAGTGCCGCCTTGCGGACCTTGCCGGTCTCGGTGAGCGGCAGTGCCGGCATCGCCTCGATGTAGCGGGGCACGGCGAACGCGGGCAGCTCGCCTGCGCAGTGGCGGGCCAGCTCGGCAGGCTCGACGACGCTGCCGGAGCGGGCCACGACCGCCACCA
The DNA here is from genome assembly GCF_000720485.1 of Streptomyces ochraceiscleroticus. Classification (GTDB taxonomy): domain Bacteria; phylum Actinomycetota; class Actinomycetes; order Streptomycetales; family Streptomycetaceae; genus Streptomyces; species Streptomyces ochraceiscleroticus. Next base: position 175,066 of record NZ_JOAX01000005.1, read on the forward strand.
TCACCTCGTCCTCGGCGAGTTCGGAGGCGACGGGGAACGCGGCGGCCGCGGCCACCGCCGGGTGGCTGCACACCACCCACTCCACCTCGCCGGAGGCGACGTTCTCACCGCGCCGCCGGATCACGTCCTTGATGCGGTCGACGAAACGGAACCAGCCGTACGGGTCGCGGACGACGCGGTCACCGGTCCGCCGCCAGGAGTGCGGGGCCAGTGGCGGATCTCCCGTGTAGCCGGTGGAGAAGGCGTACAACTGGTCGGTCGCCACGAGGAGTTCGCCCGGAATGCCGTCCGGAACAGGGGCCAGTGTCTCGTCGACCACCTCGGCGCGGAACCCGGGGCGCACGGTGCCGATCATGCCCGGGCGGTACTCGCCGGGCGTGGAGCCGATGACGAGGTTGGTCTCGGTCGAGCCGAAGCCGTCGACGAGCGTCACATCGAACCGCTCGCGGAACGGCTCCCACAGTGGTGCCGGCGTTGCCGGGGAGAGGCCGCGTCGCACCTGGTGCGCGCGGTCCTGCGGGCCGGGTGGCTGGGCGAGCAGCATGGGCACCATCGCGCCGAGGAGATGGACCACGGTGGCCTCGCAGCCGGCCGCCCGGGACCAGTACCGCGAGGCCGAGAAGCGCCCGTCGACCGTGCAGCTCGCGCCGACCGTCATGGCCTGCGCCAGGGTGTTCAGGGCGTTGGTGTGGAACAGCGGCAGGCAGGTGTAGAGCGAGTCGTCGGCGGTCAGGCCGAGCGCATCGGACACGTTCCTGCCCCACCACACGAACTGCGCCTGCGGGCAGCGCACGCCACGCGCCGTGCCGGTGGTGCCCGAGGTGAAGAGCACGGCCGCGGTGTCCTCCGGGCGCACCGGTGCCGGGGCGATGGCCTCGCCACGGTCGGGTGCGGGGACGTCATCACTGCCGGCCACCCACACCCGCCCCCGGAACCCCTCCGTGACGGCACGCGCCGCGAGCTCCGGCTCGGCGTACAGGAAGTGCGGGGCGGCCTCATCGAGGATGTGCCGCAGCGACCGGCCGCGCAGTGCGGTGTTCAGCGGCACGACGACCGCCCCCAGCCACGCGCACCCGAGCACCAGGTCCACCAGCTCGATCCGGTTGGACAGCAGGGCCGCCACCCGGTCCCCGTGCCGGCAGCCGTGCGCGGCCAGGGAGCCGGCCATCGCCGCCGCGGCCTCCCGGGTCTCCGCGTACGTGCGCACCGTACCGCCCATGCGCAGGAAGACCCGGCCACCGAATCTCCCGGCAGCGGTCTCCAGCAGTCCTGGCACGGTCAAGCGGTCCATCGCAGCCTCCCGGAGGCCGTGAGCCGCACGCACCGGCCCGGCCTCGTCGTCGGTCGTCACGCGCGCATGCTCGCTCCCGTCCGGGCGCCGGTCCAGGCGGATGTTCCGCTCAGCGGTCCCGGAGCCGGCCCGGTCCGGCGTCCCGCTCAGCGGTCCGGACGGCCACGTTCTGTTCAGCGGAACAGGACCGTTGGCGGCAACCGCGTCGCGCCGGATGCTCTAGCGCCATGGACCGAGAGCGACAGGAGGGCCCGGGACGATGACCACGGGTGACAACACTGCCACCACGCAGGACGCCGGCCGCCGCGGGCGCGGCAAGAGCGCGGCGCAGGGCCGCCAGGACTGGACGTCCTGGCCCCACTACGACGCGGCCGGTGCGGGGTTCCGCGGCTACTGGTACCCGGTGACCTGGTCGAGCCACATCACCGGCGATCCGCAGCCGTTCACCATCGCCGGCGAGAAGATCACACTGATCCGCGACAGCGGCACCGCCTACGCACTGCACAACCGCTGCCCGCACCGCGGGGTGCCGCTGTCCGAGGGCAACCAGCAGTTCCCGGGCACGGTCAGCTGCCCCTACCACGGCTGGACCTTCGACCTGCCCACGGGCAAGCTCAGCGCCGTCATCACCGACGGCCCCGGCTGCCGCCTCACCGGCAAGCTCGGTGTGCGCACGTACCCGGTCGAGGAGCGCCTCGGCATGGTGTGGGTCTACATTCCGGTGGCCGACGAGGAGCCGCACCCGATCGACGAGCAGCTCCCCGAGGAACTGGTCGGCAACGCCTTCGTCATGGGCGGCCGCATCGAGCCGCGCGGCGGCAACTGGCGGTTCGCCTGCGAGAACGGCTTCGACGAGGGCCATGCCAAATACCTGCACCGCACTGCGCTGTGGCGGCTGTTCAAGCCGATGCCGACGTGGAACATCACCAAGGTCGTGCCGCGCGGTCGCTGGATCTACCGCGTCCAGCAGGAGGTCCACTGGGAGGCGGACTTCCCCGGCGTCGGCCGTTGGACGAACAAGCGGTGGTGGAAGATGCAGCCGCCGAAGGAAACCTTCAACATCGGCAACACCGGTGCCCCCAAGCAGCTCAATCCGGTCATCGAGGACCAGGATTTCCCCGGTTTCGCCTCCCTCTCCATGCCCGGCGTGCTGCGCATCGCCTACCCCAAGTTCATCCACTACGAGTTCTACGTCCCCGTCGACGAGGACAACCACCGTTACGTCGGCGTGATGGTCAACTTCACCGAGGGCTGGCAGACACTCGGCTTCTACGCCAAGTACCTGGGGGCGATCCGCTGGCTGTTCCACGGCCAGTTCTCCGGCCAGGACGCCTGGATGGTCGACGTCACCGACGCTCCGCCGGAGAAGCTCTACCGCCCCGACATCTCGCTGACCGCCTGGCGGAACCTCAGCGAGGAGGAGTACGGCAAGAAACTCGCCGACCTGGGCACGGCCGCCACCGGCACCACGGAGCCGACCACCACCGACGGAAAGAAGGCATGACGATGGGCCGCACCCTGCTCACCCTGCTCGCCGGCGCCGCGCTCGCGGTCGGGCTCCCGCTCGCGAAGAAGCGCTTCGAGCGCACCACCATGACCCAGGTCCACCGGATCAACCAGTGAGCGCCACCGGACTCGCGGGGCTCGACGAGCAACGACGCGGATGGACCGAGGCCGCTTGGCGGCACATCACCGGTGACCGCCTGCGCGAACTGATCACCGGCCTCGTGGACATCCCCAGCCCGACCGGCGACGAGGCGCCGCTGGCCCGGCACATCGCCACCACCCTCGCGGACGCCGGTGTCACAGGCGCCACCGTCCAGCCGCTCGACGACCGCCAGGCCAACGCGTACGGCCGGCTGCGCGGCGACGGCACCGGCCCCGACCTCATGCTGTACGCGCCCATCGACACGCTGACGGTGGGGGAGGAGAGCGAGGACGTCCCGTGGATCGGGCCCGAGCTGCGCGAGGACATGCGCCCCGCGGCCCGGAGCGTCGGGGACCTGGTGACCGGCCTCGGCGCCTCCAACCCGAAGGGGCACGCCGCGTGCGTGATGATGGCCGCCGAGGCGGTCGCACGCGCCGGCATCCCGCTCACCGGCGACCTGGTCGCGGCGTTCGGCGCGGGCGGCATGCCCACCAACGCCCGGCCGACCGGAACCCGCCTCAACACCGGCCAGGGCGTGGGGTGTTCCTTCCTGCTGGAGCAGGGCGTGTGGACGGACTACGCGGTCATCGCCAAACCCGGCTGGACGGTCTCCTGGGACGAGGTCGGCCTGGTCTGGTTCGAGGTGACGGTGCGCGGCACGCACACCTACGTCGGCTCACGCCACCGCCTTCCCTACGACAACGCCATCGCCCGCGCCGGGGACGTGGCCCGCCACTTGGAGGAGTGGTTCGCCGAGTACGCCGAGCACCACACGCACGGCACGGTCGCCCCGCAGGGCATCGTCTCCTCCATCCGCGGCGGCTGGCCGCGGATGGCGGCCGTCACCCCGGCCGCGTGCACCCTACGCGTCGACCTGCGCATCGCCCCCGAAACGACGCCGATGCAGGCCAAGCGGGAGTTCACCGCGGCCCTCGGCGCACTGGGCGAGAAGCTGCCAGGGTTGGACGCCACCGCGGAGATGATCCTGGCCATTCCCGGCACACGTACCGACCCCGGCAGCTGGGTCCACCGCAGTGCCACCGCCGCATGGGAGGCACTGGAGGGACGCGCGCACGAGGTCGTACGCGGCAACAGCGGCGCCACCGACGCCAACATCCTCCGCGGACGCGGCATCCCCACCGTCCGGGTCGGCATGCCCAAGGTCGGCGAGGCGGAGGCACCCTTCCCCATCGACTTCGCCCGGGGGATGAACACCGTCTCCGTCCCGGCCATGGAGAAGCTGACCCGTCACCTGGTCCGCACCGCCATCGACACCGTTACGCGCACCCGCGCGGAATTGGAGGGTCCCGCAGCATGACAGAGATCGTCCTCGGGGTGGGTGCCTCGCACAGCACCCTCATGAACACGCACTGGGACCAGACTCTCCACAAGGACCGCGCCGAGCGCTTCCGCGACGCATTGCACCAGGCGCGCGACGCACTCGCGGAGGCCCGGCCCGACACCGTGGTCCTGGTCGGTTCCAACCACTTCCGGGGCTTCTGGCTCGACCTGATACCGAGCTTCACCCTCGGCGTCGGCGAATGCCTCGCCAGCGGCGAGTCAGGGACGCCCAAGGGGCCCCAGCCGGTGGACGTGCCACTGGCCCGGCACCTCGCCGACACGCTCGTCGACGGCGGGCGCTTCGACGTCGCCTTCTCGGCACGCCTGCAGATCGACCATGGGCAGTCGCACGCCATCCAGTACCTGCTCGACGGGCTCGGCGCCGAGATCGTGCCGCTCGTCGTCAACGTCTTCGCGCCACCGCTGCCCACCCTCGACCGCTGCGAGCAGCTCGGCCGGGCCATCCGCGAGGCGGTCCTCGCCTTCCCCGGCGACCGGCGCGTGGCGGTCGTCGGCTCCGGCGGACTGTCGCACCGGCTGCCGTGGCCGGACTGGCGCGCACCGGACGGCGAGGACGAGGAGTTCATGGTCGGCGCCTGGCTCAACGGACGGAACAACTGGCAGGACTACGACCAGCGCCGCCGCGAGATCATCCGCGCCGCCGAGGCCGCCATCACCCCCGCCTTCGACGAGGAGTTCCTCGCCCTCCTGGAGCGGGGCGAGGCCCACCGCCTCACGGCGTACACCTCCGAGCAACTGGAGGAGGCCGCGGGCAACGGCGCCCAGGAGCTGCGCACCTGGCTGCTCATGGCGTCCGTGCTCGACCACGTACCCGGCCGGCGCCTCGCCTACGAGCCGATGCCCGAGTGGCTCACCGGCATGGGCGTGGCCGTCCTCGATCCGGCAGACACCGCACGGGCGTGAGGTCCGGACCGCCGTACCGACCGGGAGGTTGTCACCATGACCGTCACTACGACCGCTGTCAGCACAACCCGGGAACCCGGTCAGGGCACGCCCCACGACCTGGAGCCTCCCGGGGGCCGGGGCGCGCCTGAAGCGATGAATTCGGTACTCGGCAAGGTCCGGCCCATCCTGGAGGCGTTCACGGAGCAGGACAGCAGCCTTCCGCTCGCCGAACTCGTCCGCCGTACCGGCATCGCCAAGGCGACGGTGCACCGGCTCGCCCAGGAACTCGTCGACTGGGGGCTGCTGGAGCGGGACGGCTGCGACTACCGGCTCGGCCTCCGCCTGTTCGAGATGGGCCAGCGGGTGCACCGCCAGCGCATCCTGCGCGAGGTCGCCCAGCCGTACATGGAGGACCTGCTGCTCGTCACCCACGAGACGATCCACTTCGCGATCCACGACGCTTTGGACGTCGTGTACCTGGACAAGATCTTCCCGCACCGCGGGCTGAACGAGGAGTCCCGGGTCGCGGGCCGCCTTCCACTGCATTGCACCGCCACCGGCAAGGCGATCCTCGCCTTCTCACCCGACTCGCTGTTCCTCCAGGTCGTCCGGCACGGCCTGAAACCGGTCACCCGCCACACCGTCGTCTCGCCCGGCAGGCTGCGCGCTCAGCTGGACCGGATCAGAGCCGACGGCATCGTGCTGGAGAGCGAGGAGATCCGTCTCGGTTACGCGAGTCTCGCCGTACCCGTCTTCGGGCGCGACAGCTCACTCGTGGGCGCGCTGTCCATCACCGCGCCGACGTACCGCATGGACGCCGTCAAACACGCCACGGCACTGCGCACGGCAGCGCTCGGCATCGGCCGGTCGCTGCGGTGACCCACCGCCGCTGACCGTGCCCACACACGTATGAGGGAGCCCTCCACCCGGAGGGCTCCCTCATACGTGTTGCCCCAGAAGACTCGCCCGTGCGGCGTCCTGCTGGGCGGAACGAAACCGTAGGGGAGGACGAATACCGTCCCTACGCTCCCGACCATGAGCGTTCCCACCGACGCGCCGATGAGCGCGGATGCCGCCACATCCACCCTCGACACCGACATCCTGATCATCGGCGCGGGCCCGGCCGGCCTGTACGGCGCCTACTACGCGGGCTTCCGCGGCCTCAGCGTCACGGTCATGGACGTCCTGCCGCAGTGCGGCGGCCAGATCAGCGCGATGTACCCCGAGAAGCCCATCTTCGACATCGCCGGCTACCAGGCCGTGCGCGGCCGCGACCTGGTCGACAGCCTGGTCGCCCAGGCCGAGCCGTACGGACCCCGCTACCTCCTCGGCCACCGTGCCACCGAACTCACCCACGGCCCCGACGGCCTGCCCCTGATACGCAGCGACCGAGGGGCGGTGGTGCGCGCGGGCGCCGTCGTCATCACCGGCGGAGTCGGCACCTTCACCCCGCGCACCCTCCCCGCCGGCGAGGACTTCCTGGGCCGCGGCCAGGTCTACTTCGTCCCCGATCCCAGCGACCACGCCGACCAGGACGTGGTCATCGTCGGCGGCGGCGACAGCGCCTTCGACTGGGCCGACACCCTCGCCCCGCTGGCCCGTTCCGTACGGATCATCCATCGCACCGCACGCTTCCGCGCGCACGCGGCGACCGTGGAGAAGGTCCGCAACCTCGGCGTCGAGATCATCACCGACTCCGAGGTGAGCGCCCTGCACGGCAAGGAGCACCTGGAGCGCGTGGAGGTCCGTCACCGCACCACCGGTGACACGCGGACGCTGCCCGCCGACACCGTCGTCGCCGCCCTCGGCTTCCTCGCCGACCTCGGGCCGATCAAGGACTGGGGCCTCACCCTCAACGCCCGCAAGATCGCCGTCGACACGCGCATGGCGACCAGCCTGCCGCGGGTGTTCGCCGCCGGCGACATCACCGACTACCCGGGCAAGGTCCGCCTCATCGCCGTCGGCTTCGGCGAAGCCGCGACGGCCGTCAACAACGCGGCCACCGTCATCGACCCCGAGGCCGCCCTGTTCCCCGGCCACTCCACCGACAAGGAGAACTGACCCATGGCGTACGTCATCGGCGCGGCCTGCGTCGACACCCAGGACCGCTCCTGCGTCGAGGAGTGCCCGGTCGACTGCATCTACGAGGGCGACCGCAAGCTCTACATCAACCCGACCGAGTGCATCGACTGCGGCGCGTGCGAAGTCGCCTGCCCCGTCGAGGCCATCACCGTCGACCGCAAGGCCGACGCCGTCTTCCGCGACGACAGCCGGAGCTTCTTCGACGAGGTACTGCCCGGCCGCAGCGAGCCGCTGGGCACCCCGGGCGGGGCCGGTGCCATCGGACCGCTGGGCGTGGACACCCCGTTCGTCGCGGGCTGGAGCGGCGCGTGACGGGCACGGCGCCCGCCGCCCCCGCCCTCCGCAAGGGCTACGCCGACAGCCCCTTCGGCCAGCTCCACTACGCGGAGTGCGGGGCCGGCGAGCCTGTGCTCCTCTTCCACCAGACCCCGCGCTCCTGGACGGAGTACCTCCGTGTCCTCCCGCTCGTGGGCGCCGGGTTCCGCGCGATCGCCATGGACACCCTCGGCTTCGGCGCCTCCGCGAAACCCGAGGGGCCGCACTCGATCGAGCGGTACGCGGACGCCGCCGAGGCCCTGGCGCAGACGCTGGGACTGGACCGGTACCACCTCGTGGGCCACCACACGGGCGGTCTCATCGCACTGGAACTCGCCGCCCGCCACCCCGGCCGGACAGCCAGCCTCCTCCTCTCCGCGACGCCCTACGTCGACGAGGAGAAACGCCGGGGCGGCGGCCACGCGGTGGACCACGTCGTCCCGCACCCCGACGGTTCGCACCTCCTCGACCTGTGGAACCACCGCCGCGCCTTCTACCGGCCGGGCGAGGAGTCCGCCCTCAACCGTTATGTCATCGACGCGCTGACCGTCCTCGACCACGCGACCGAAGGCCACGCCGCGGTCCGCCGTTACGCGATGGAGGAGCGGCTGCCCCTCGTCACCGCCCGCACCCTGGCCGTCTGCGCCCCGGACGACCACTTCGCGCTCCCGTCACTGAAGAAACTCGCCGCGGCCCTCGCCTGCGAGGCCCGCCTGCTCCCCGGTGGTCACGCCCCGGTCCCGGAGCAGCTTCCCGAGGAGTTCGCGCGGACCGTCGTGGAGTGGGCGACGGCCGACCGCGGCTGACGCGGCCACGGTGGGTGGCCGTACACCCGGCCGCAGCCCGGCCGGGCCGGCGCGGCCCTTCACCGAACCGGCTCCGGCGTACCGCCCACCGGAACGATGCCCACGCAGCACCCACCGCGGTCCAGCAGGTGCCCCATGTGCTTGACCGTCCGCAGCACGACCGAGCGGTCGTCGATGGCCAGGCGCGGGAGCTGCCGCGTGAGGTGGGACTCGAAGGCGTGGACATCGGTGAGCGCGCGCAGCCAGACGTCGACCACGAGGTTGTGCGGTCCGGCGGTGATGGCGCACGAGCGGACCTCACGCACGCCGACCAGGGCACGGCTCACCACGTTGAGGTGACGGCTGGGCACCGAGGCGAAGTACACGGCGGACAGCGGCCACCCGGACAGCGGCCGCGCCACATCACAGCGCAGGCTGACGCGGTCGGGGACAAGCGCTTGGAGCCGCCGGCGCACCGTGGTCTGCGCGGCACCGGCGGCTGCCGCCAGAGCGCGCACGGACATGCGGCCGTCGACGCTGAGGAGTTCGACGAGCCGCGCGTCCAGCGCGTCGCCCTCGTCCGCCGCGCCGCCCGTGACAGCAACGGGCGGCGCGGCGGCCTCCAGCCGCGCACACTGCTCGTCGTCCAGGCTCCGCAGCCGCCAGCGGCTTCCCTCGGTGGGCACCCCGGTGAAGACGTGGGTGCGGGTGGCCCGTACTCCGGCCGCGCCCCGGAAGAGCCGGGCGGTGAGGTCTTCGAGCTGGTCGAGGCCCCGGGCCTGTACGGACAGCACCAGATCGCGTCCCCTGGCAGTGATCTTGATGTTGACGACGGCGGGTTCCCGGGCAACGGCGTCGGCGACATGCTGCGCGGCGCCGGGTTCGGTGTCGACCTCGACGACGCCGCTCACCACGAGACGGGTATCGGTCAGCCGCGGGTAGGAGGTCACCCACGCCAGACCCGCGTCCCGCAACCGCTGCCAACGCCGGGCCGCCGTGACCGGGTTGATGCCGAGGACCTCACCGACGAGCGTCCACGGAGCCCGGGGGTGGATCTGCAGCGCCTGCACCACCCCCCCGGTCGAGTTCGTCCAGACCGGACACGGCGAGACCCTGCGCACCCCGGACAGGCGCATTCCTGCGCGGCCCAGGTGATGTGGGGCCGAAAGCTGCACTAGGACTCCGGCGTGATTCCCGCATTCCACACTCCCACTCACCCGTTCCTGACCACCCAAGGAGTGAACCCGCACACCATGTCCGATGTCACCATGCAGGAATCCACCACTGGGACCGCCCTACAGGTGCGCAACGCCCGGCTCATCGACGGCACCGGGGCGGCACCGGTGGCCGATGCCGTCATCGCCGCCGACACCGACGGCATCATCACCTACGCCGGCCCCGCCGCCACGGCCCCCGCCGCAGCCCCTGCGACGCGGTGCATCGACGCCGGCGGCCGCACCGTACTGCCCGGATTCTTCGACTGCCACGTCCACCTCTCGTACGCCCATGGGGCCCACCCCGGCCGCCGGGGCGAGCTCGACCCCGTGCTGGTCACCCTGGACACGGCCACGCGCCTGCGACAGACCCTGGATGCGGGCATCACCAGCGCCCGGGACCTGGCCGGGCTCTCCGCGGGCTACCGCACCGCCGTCGACACCGGCCGGATCGTGGGGCCCCGGCTGCACACGGCCGTACGCGTCATCAGCCACACGGGAGGCCACGCCGATGTGCGGCTGCCCGACGGCACTGACCTGAGCGCGGGCATGTCCGAACTCGCCGACAGCGTCGACGAGTGCCGCCTGGCAGTGCGCCGGGTACTGCGCGAGGGCGCCGACGTGGTCAAGATCTGCGCCACCGGCGGCATGGGCAGTCCCTACGACCAGCCCGACGACGAGGGCCTGCTGGAGGAGGAGATCCGGGCCGTCGTTGACGAGGCGCGTCGTCACGGGGACAAGCCCGTCGCCGCACACGCCCAGGGGACCGCCGGCATCTTCAACGCCGTCCGGGGCGGGGTCACCAGCATCGAGCACGGCTACGGCATCAACGACCAGGCCATCGACATGTCCGGTGAGCGCGGCATGTTCCTCGTTCCCACCCTCTCCACCGTGTACGCCGGCATCAACAAGGACACCATGGCGGACTACCACTACCAGAAGAAGGTCCGCTGGTCGGGCATCACCAAGGAGAACATCGCCCGCGCCATCGAACAGGGGGCCCGGATCGCGCTGGGCACGGACGCCGCCGTCGGCCCGCACGGTGTGAACCTGATGGAGCTGTCCTACCTCGTCGACCTCGGCATGGCCCCCATGGACGCCATCGTGGCCGGGACCCGCACCTCGGCCGAACTCCTGGGCGTGGCCGACCGGCTGGGCACGCTGACCGCGGGACGCAACGCCGACCTCATCGTGTGCGAGGGCGACCCGCTGACGGACATCGGTGTGCTCGGCGATCCGGCCAACGTCGTACTGGTCGTTCAGCACGGTGCCGTCCGCAAGGACTTGCTGCCCGAGAAGGCGTACAGGGGAGCGTGGTCATGACGACGGACGTGCCAGGCATCTCCGCTCAGGGCGAGGGCCCCCGCCTCCCCGACCGGGGCGGCCGACTCGACCGCCTCCTGTCGTGGATCGAACGGGCCGGCAATGCCGTGCCCCACCCAGTGGCCCTGTTCGCCGCCCTCTTCCTCGCGTTGGGCCTGGTTTCCACCGGCCTCGCACTCGCCGGAGTCGTCGTCGCCATTCCCGGCACGGAGGACACCAAGGCGGTCAACGGGCTCCTCACCGGGGAGGGAGTGCGCTGGTTCGTTGAGCACCTGGTCCCCAACTTCATGCTCCGGTGCAGCGCAAGGCCCTGCTGGCCACAGCAGCCGTCCTCGCAGGGTACGCGGCGGCGGTGCTGGGGCTGTGGCTGCCGCCCGGGGCACCGCTGCGCGGAGCGGGCGGTGCCCTCGTCCCCTCGCCGTTCCTCACCGGCATCGTCCCGGTCCTGTTCGGCGCCTTCCTCCTCGCCGGTCTCACCTACGGGTTCGCGGCGCGGAAGCTCAGCGGCACCGAGGACGTCACCGCCGCCGTCACGGAGTCGGTGCGGAGCATGGCCGGATACATCGTGATGATGTTCGTCGCCGCGCAGGTCATCGCGCTGTTCACCTGGTCGAACGTCGGCGTGCTCATCGCGGTGAAGGCAGCGGCGCTGTTCGACGCACTCGGCATGACCGGCTTCGGCGCGATCGTTGTGTTCGTCCTGCTGACCTGCTGCCTCAACTTCTTCATCATCTCCGGATCCGCCTTGTGGTCGCTGATCGCCCCGGTCTTCATACCCGCCTTCATGCTGCTGGGCATGAGCCCGGCCCTCAGTCAGGCCGCATTCGGCATCGGCGACTCCACCACCGGCGCCCTCACCCCGATGAACCCGTACCTCTTCCTGGTCCTCGCGCTACTCCAGCAATACGAGCCGGAGGCACGTCTGGGCACCCTCATCGCCCGGCTGGCGGTCTTCGTCGTACCGTTCCTGGCGGTGTGGCTGGCCGTCCTCGCCCTCTAGGACGTGGGAACGCCTGCCTGTTCAGCGAGGCGGTCCGGATTGGTGGTGAGCCAGTCGTAGGTGAAGGAGTTCCAGAAGGAACACTGGTGTCGGGCCGCGTACACCTCGGACTTGAGGGCCCGGCTCTCACCACCCGGCAGCAGGGACATGTACTTCGCGCCCCGATACGACGGCCAGGCGGCAAGCCCCGGGGTCGCGGGGTTCCCGTGCTTCACGAACGAGCCCCAGTAGCGCACCATCTCCCTGGACAGCTGCTGTTGTCCGGGAGAAAGCAGCTTCGAGGTCGCCATGGGCCACAGATATCCGACCTGGCTCGAATGCGGGGCCCCCGAGTCGAAGCCGGCCGGAGTCTCGCCGAGGACGGGCGGGTGCGGGTCGTCGAACTCGTAGAAGTACGTGTGCGGTTGCCGAGCGGCGAACCGGTCCGTGAGCTTCTGGTACTGGCAGCCTCCGAGCCCGTAGAAGACGCTGCTGTCGCCCCACAGGGCGCTGATCGCGTACGTCCCGGCGTACGGGCTGCTGTAAGCGCTGTAGGGATAGTGCGCGAGCACGGCGTCGGCCTGTGCCCCGAACTCCTGCCGGACCGCCCGCTCGTACTGCTCCTTCGTCGCGTGCGCGAACGGCAGTGCCCAGCGCCGTACTTCGTCACGCGTGCTGCCGATGAGGAGGGGGACGTTCGCGGACCGGCCGGTGCGTACGGCCTCGCTCGGCGGGAGGGGCAGCTCGGGACCCCCGGCCACGGGCAGCGGGCCGGTCAGGACGCCGCCGACGAAGTCCCGTCCGGCAGAGAGCAGTTCATCGGCAGGCTTGGCCCGCAGGCAGGACGCGCCGGCCGACGGATCGGAACAGCCGGCGGCTGCTGCGTACTTCTTCCCCCTGGTGACGGCTTGCGCGGCCGTGTGGCTGGGGCACCCGCCGCTTTCAATGATCGCGCCGGCGAACAGGCCGCGGGCCGGGGGCGAGGCCAGGAGCGCGCAGACGGAATGGCCGCCGGCCGATTGGCCGGCCATGGTCACGCGGCCCGCGTCCCCGCCGAAGGCGCCTATGTTGCGCTGTGTCCAGCGGAGCGCCGCCTCCTGGTCGAGCAGGCCGTAGTTGCCGGCACCCCGCTTGCTCAGCCCGGGCAGGTCGAGATAGCCGAACACGCCCAGCCGGTAGTTGATCGTGACGACCACGACGTCGTTGGCCTCGGCGATCTGTGAGCCGTCGTAGCGGTCGCCCGAACCGCTGGAGAAGCCGCCGCCGTGGATCCAGAACAGCACCGGCAGCGGACGGTTCGTGCGGTGTGCGGGGGTGTAGACGTTCAGGTACAGGCAGTCCTCGCTCATCCCAGGGCCGGTGCCATTGCCGGTGGCCGACTGCAGGCAGCGCGAGCCGTGGGCGGTCGCCGGCCGTACGCCCGTCCAGGGGGAGACGGGTGCGGGAGGCTGCCAGCGTCTGGAGCCGACCGGCGGCGCGGCGTACGGGATGCCGAGGAACTGATTGACCCCCTCCGTCGCGGCTCCCTTGACCAGGCCCTTGTCGGTGGAGACCGTCAAGGGGCGAGGAGCGGCGGACGCGGGTACGGCCGATACGACGGTCAGCAGGGTGAGCAGGCTCGCGAGGACAGCAAGTCCTCGTCGGACAATGGATCGCACGGAATCTCCCGAGAGGCAGGGACGATGGGGCAGGCCATGCTCGGGTTGTGAGGATCAGGTGGGCAATGCCGCCGTTCCGCTCAACGGACCTGCGACGTAAGCGAGACGGCGGTTCTTCCGGCCTCTGCGGTGCGTCGGGCTTCGGCGCAGAAAACGTCGGCATGCAGCGAAACTCGCGTTCCCTGTACAGGCGTTGAAGGGTTGGGGTACAAGTAAACAAACTCCCGACTTGAATGAGGTCAGGCTGGTGGAAGCGCAGCGGGGCATGGCGTCAGGGACAGGACCCGTAACGGAACGGGAGCTCGCGGAGGCTCTGGGGCGGCGGTTGGCCGAGGCGCGATGCGGCGGGATCTGCTTGGTTCAGCAGTCTCTCGGCGAGGGGCCGACGGTGTTCGTCGAGTGCGCCCAGGGGGCGGCGGATGTCCCCCCTGTCTCTGTGGCCGGCATGCTGCGCACCGCACTGACCGAAGAGTTCCGGACACCCCCTGAAGAGATCGTCTGTGTGCGGCTGTCGAGCTTGCCGCGCTCGCCGGAGGGCGAGCCGGTGGCTCACGACGCTCTCCAGCTGTACCGACGCGGAGCGTTGGACGTCCTGCACGTGGAACGCCGCACGGAAGATGTGGTGGCCCCGGAGGACGAGCCGGCGGGGGGCCTCTTCGGCTCCTCCACGTTGTTCGAGTCCGCCGTTCTCTTCGAAGAGGGAGGACAGGCGGAGCAGGCTGTCGGACTCGGCAACGGAGGGGACGGCGAGCCGCTTTCCATGGAGCTGATGCGTCAGGACATCGCGGAGCTCCTGGACGAGCCACTCGACAGGATCCCTGATAACGCCGACCTCACCGCACTCGGGCTCGACTCCATCATGATCATGACATTGGTCAACCGGTGGCAGGCGGACGGTGCGGGTGTCACGTTCGGCGAACTGTTCGCGCGTCCGGTTCTGAAGGACTGGTGGGCCGCGGTGGCCTCAGCGCGAGAAGCTGGGCAGGCCGGCGCGGAGCAGGGCCTGACGGCGGAGGAGGTATCCGCCCCGAGTGGGACGGAGCCGTTCGATCTGGCCCTGATGCAGCATGCGTACTGGATCGGCCGCGGCGACGAGCAGGTACTGGGTGGCGTCGCCGCACACTTCTACAACGAGTTCACCGGACGCGACGTGCGGCCCGACCGGCTGGAACAGGCTGTCCGTGCCCTCACACAGCGCCATGCGATGCTGCGGGCGCACTTCACCGACGACGGCCGGCAGTGGATCGCCGAGCAGAGTGCTTGGCCCGGCCTGACAGTCCATGACCTGCGGGAACATGGCATGGACGAGGCCGAGGAACGATTGGCGCGGTTGCGCGCTGAGCTTTCGGGCCGACGCCTGGCGGTGGAACGCGGCGAGGTCTTCGACGTCCAGCTCTCACTGCTCCCGGACGGCGGTACCCGGGTGCACGTCAATGTCGACATGCTCGTGGCGGACGCGCTGAGCTTCCGCATCGTCCTGGCCGATCTTGCCTCGCTCTACGACGCACCGCACGCATCGCTGCCGCCCATCGACTACAGCTACCCGCAATACCTGGCCCACCGCACGCGCCGCCGCGAGCGCGGCCGCCAGGCCGACAGGGCGTACTGGCAGGAGCGCCTGCCGGAGCTGCCCGGCGGCCCGGAACTCCCGCTGGCAGTGGACCCGGAGCGCCTCACACGGCGGTCACCGAGCCGTCGTCACCACTGGCTCAGCGGCCCCGAGCGGGATCGGCTCGCGGGCCGCGCCAGGTCGCACGGCGTGACGCTTTCCACGGTGTTCGCCACCGCCTTCGCCGAAGTGCTGGCGGCGTGGAGCTCCCGCAAGCACTTCGTACTCAACCTGCCGCTGTTCGACAGGGAAGCGGTGCACCCGGATGTCTTCCGGCTCAGTGGGGACTTCACCAACCTCCTGCTGCTCGAAGTCGACCTCAGCGAGGCGGGCACCTTCCTGGACCGGGCGCGGCAGCTGCAGGGTCGGCTGCAGGCCGACATGGCGCACACCGAATATTCCGGCGTCGACGTACTGCGCGACCTGTCCCGGGCCAACAACGGCGATCCGGTGTATGCGCCAGTGGTGTTCACCAGTGGGCTCAGCTTGGGGGAGCTGTTCAGCGAGGAGGTGCGCCGATGTTTCGGTGCACCTTCCTGGATGATCTCGCAAGGACCGCAAGTATGGCTGGATCACCAGGTCACCGAGCATGACGGTGGTCTGCTGCTCAACTGGGACGCCGAACAGGAGTTGTTCGGCGAAGGTGTCCTGGACGCCATGTTCGGCGCCTACCGCCGGATCATCGAGTGGCTCGGCGGCCCCGGTGACGACTGGGACCGGCAGCTGCCCGACCTGCTGCCGGACGATCAGCGTGCCGTGCGCGCCGTCTGCAACGACACGCGCGCCCCGGGCAGTGGCTCGCTCCTGCACGAGGAGTTCTTCCACCAGGCCGCCGTGGCGCCCGGCCGCCCGGCGCTGCTGTGGGGAGACGACGAGCAGCAGACCTACGACGAACTGGCCGAGCGGGCGCTGCGGGTCGCGGGAGCACTGCGGGCGCGCGGTGTCGTACCAGGAGACACCGTGGCCGTCACCCTGCCCAAGGGGCCAGGACAGGTCGCCGCCGTCCTGGGCGTACTGGCCGCCGGTGCCGCGTACGTGCCGATCGGGACCGACCAGCCGTCGTCCCGCAGAGCGAAAATCTACCGACGGGCCGGCGTCCGGACCGTCCTGACCGACAAGGACGAGCGCGGGGCCCCGACGTGGCCCGAGGGCCTTGCGCCACTCCTGCTCGACGAGGCACTGCGGGCCGGTCCGCTCGCGGAGCCGGTGACGGTCGACACGGACGCGGTGGCCTACATCATCTTCACGTCCGGTTCGACGGGCGAGCCCAAGGGGGTGATGGTCAGTCACGCGGCGGCGGTCAACACCTTGGAGGATCTCAACGCTCGGTTCGAGGTCGGTCCCAAGGACCGGGTGCTGGCGGTGTCGGCGCTGGACTTCGACCTGTCGGTGTACGACATCTTCGGGCTGCTGTCGGCCGGCGGCGCCCTCGTGCTCGTCTCGGAGGACGAGCGACGCGATGCCCTGAGCTGGGTAGGTCTCGTGCGGCACAAGGGGGTGACGGTGTGGCAGTCCGTACCGGCGCTGCTGGACATGCTCCTCATCACGGCGGAGGAGAGCGGACAGCGCTTGCCGCTACGCGTCGCCCTGCTCGGCGGTGACTGGGTCACGGTGGACCTCTGGGGCCGCTTGCGGACGTGGGCGCCCGGCAGTCGGCTCGCCGGCCTCGGCGGCACCACCGAAGCCGCCATCCACTCCACGGTGTGCGAGGTGACCGGCATCCCAGAGCACTGGCGCTCCGTGCCGTACGGGACCCCGCTCGCCAACGTCGTCTGCCGTGTGGTGGATGAGCTGGGGCGGGATTGTCCTGACTGGGTGCCGGGTGAGTTGTGGATCGGTGGTGCGGGGGTCGCGCTGGGGTATTGCGGTGATGCGGCAACTGGCCGCGGCCGTGCAGCCCGCACGGCGCGCACCGGACCCGGACGAGCTGCGCGACCGGCTCGCCGGGCACCTCCCCTCGTACATGATCCCGGAGCGGATCCTGGTACTCGAAGAGCTGCCGCTGAACGCCAACGCGAAGATCGACCGCA
The DNA here is from genome assembly GCF_000720485.1 of Streptomyces ochraceiscleroticus. Classification (GTDB taxonomy): domain Bacteria; phylum Actinomycetota; class Actinomycetes; order Streptomycetales; family Streptomycetaceae; genus Streptomyces; species Streptomyces ochraceiscleroticus. The sequence goes on from NZ_JOAX01000005.1 coordinate 192,247, forward strand.
GGCGGATATCGGCCCTGCTGGACGCCTCGCGCACCGGCGGCACGCCGGGTGAAGCACCGCGGGCCGGAGCCGAGCAGCAGGTGGCCGAGGTCTGGAAGGAGTTGCTGGGCGTCGACCGGGTCACGCGTGACGACGGCTTCTTCGCCCTGGGCGGTGACAGCCTGCTCGCCACCAGGGCAGCGGGGCGGCTGCGCGCCGCGGGCCTGTCCGGGGTGGAGCTCCGGACCCTGCTCTCCCGTCCGGTGCTGAAGGACTTCGCAGCCTCCCTGAGCACGAACACGGCAGCGGAAGCCCCGGCCGCCACGATAGTCGAGGACCTCGAGGGCCGTTACGAGCCGTTCCCGCTGACCGACGTGCAGCGGGCGTACTGGTTCGGCAGGACGGAGGACTTCGCCCTCGGCGGAGTGGCGTCCCACTGGTACTGGGAGTTCGAGGACGACGACCTCGACGTGCGCCGGCTGGAGGATGCCTGGAACCGCGTGGTGGCACGGCACGAGATGCTGCGGGCGGTGTTCGGCGAGGACGGAACACAGCGCATCCTGCCCGCCGTGCCCGAGTACCGCATCGATGTCACCGACGTGTCCGCGGAGGAGCGGGAGGCCGCCCTCACGAGGATGCGCGACAGCCTCTCCCACCAGGTGCTCGACTCGACGCGCTGGCCGCTCTTCGACATCCGGGCGGTCCGGATGGCAGGCGGGCCGACCCGCATCGCGTTCAGTCTCGACCTGCTCGTGCTGGACGCGCTGAGCATCATGATCGTCTTCTCCGAGCTGGGCACCCTCTACCGAGACCCGGGCGCCGAGCCGGCGCCGCTGACCCTGTCGTTCCGGGACTACCTGCTGAACGTCCGGCCGGACCCGGAGCGCCGCGAGGCCGACCGGCTCTACTGGCGCGAGCGCGCCGCCCAACTGCCGCCCGCGCCCGAGCTTCCGTTGCGGACCGACCCCGAGCTGGTCAAAGCGCCGCGCTTCACACGGCGCGAGGCCGTCGTCCCCCCGGAGCAGTGGGAGAAGATCCGCGGCAAGGCGCGCGCCCACGGCCTGACGCCGGCGGCCCTGTTGGCCACCTGCTACGCCGAGGTGCTGGGCCGGTGGTCCAGCCGGGCGGACGTGACCTTGAACCTCACCCTCTTCGACCGGCAGGAGGTGCACCCGGAGATCCGGTCCGTCGTCGGCGACTTCACCTCACTGCTGTTGGCCGGGTACCGGCCGCGCCCCGGCGAGTCGCTCCTGGAGCGCGCCCGCAGGTTCCAGGACGGCCTGTGGCAGGACCTCGACCACGGTACGGTCTCGGCGATCGAGGTGCTGCGGGACATGGCGCGGTCGGACGACCGTGCCACGGGGGCGATGCCGGTGGTGTTCACCAGTGCGCTCGGCGTGGGCGCGGAGCCGGCGGCGCCGCCGTTCGCGGAGCAGGTCTGGGGCCTTTCCCAGACGCCGCAGGTGTGGTTGGACTACCAGGTCATGGACTTCGCGGGCGGTATCCGGTTCAACTGGGACGCCGTGGAGGAACTGTTCGCGGAGGGCGTGCTGGACGCGATGTTCGACGCCCACCGTGAGCTGGTGCTCTCTCTCGCCGATGCGGACTGGACCCGGCCGCTGCCGGACGCGCTGCCCGCCGCCCAGCGCAGCGTCCGGGCGCAGGCCAACGCGACCGCCGCCGAGGTGCGGCGGGCGCCGCTGCACCAGGCTTTCTTCGCACGCGCCGAGTCCGCTCCCGAGGCACCGGCGGTGATCTGCGGTGACGGCACGACCTGGTCCTACGGTCGGCTCGCGGAGCGGGCGCTGCGGGTGGCAGGCCATCTGACCGCGACCGGTGTCCGGCCGGGCGACGCGGTGGCGATCCGCCTGCCGAAGGGCCCCGGCCAGATCGCGGCTGTCATAGGGGTTCTCGCGGCCGGTGCCGTGTACGTCCCGATCGGAGTCGACCAGCCGGAGCGCCGCGCGGAGCGCATCCTCGCCCGGGCGGACGTCTCGGTCGTGCTCACCGAGGCGTCGCTGGACGAGGCGTGGGGTGCGGAGCCGTTGGCGGAGCCGGTGGCGGTGGACGCGGAGGGGCTGGCGTACATCATCTTCACGTCGGGTTCGACGGGGGAGCCGAAGGGGGTGATGGTCAGTCATGCGGCGGCGGTGAACACGCTGGACGATGTGAACGCGCGGTTCGCGGTGGGCCCGGAGGACCGGGTGCTGGCGGTGTCGGCACTGGACTTCGACCTGTCGGTGTACGACATCTTCGGGCTGCTGTCCGCCGGCGGCTCCCTCGTCCTCATCGAGGAGGGCGAACGCAGGGAGGCCCGGCGCTGGGCGGAACTGGTACGACGCTGGGACGTCACGGTCTGGAACACCGTGCCCGCGCTGCTGGACATGCTGCTCGTCGCGGCGGACGACGGCCCGCCGCTGACCTCCCTGGACGTGGCGCTGGTCTCCGGTGACTGGGTCGGCCTCGACCTGCGCGGCCGGCTCGCGCGGGAGGCTCCCGGCTGCCGCCTCGTCGCGCTCGGCGGAGCCACGGAAGCCGCGGTGTGGTCGAACTTCTTCGAGGTCGGCCGGGTCGACCCCGGCTGGTCCGCCGTTCCGTACGGCAGGCCCCTCACCAACCAGCGCTTTCGTGTGGTGGATGAGCTGGGGCGGGATTGTCCTGACTGGGTGCCGGGTGAGTTGTGGATCGGTGGTGCGGGGGTCGCGCTGGGGTATTGCGGTGATGCGCGGCACCTGCCGGCGGGCCGGCCCCGGACGCATGGCGTACCTGGCTCGCGGACCGGCTGCCGGGCTACATGATCCCCGAGCTGCTGGTCGAGGCGGCGGCGCTCCCCCTGACTGCGAACGGCAAGGTCGACCGTGCCGAGGTCGTCCGGCAGCTGCGCGGTGCGCGCCCGCAGGAGCAGACCCTCGAAGCCCCGCGGGGAGAGACGGAGCCGGCCCTCGCGGCGGAGTGGCGGGAGCTGCTGGGCGTCGACCGGCTGGGCCGGGATCAGAGCTTCTTCGTCCTCGGCGGGGACAGCCTGCTCGCGACCCGGCTCGTCGAGTCCGTCCGCAAGTCCTCCGGCGTGGTGGTGACGTTGCGCGAGTTCCTCGCGGCGCCGACCGTGCGGCAGCTCGCCGAGCTGATCGAATCGCGACGCCCGTCGGCATCGGAGCCGATGGACGAGGGCAGCATCTGACGCGGCGGGGTAGAGTATGTGTACGTGTACACGAACGTCGGGTGTATGAGGAGACGCGCATGAGTGCGGAGCAGAACAGGTCGCTCTACAGGAAATGGATCGACGAGCTCTGGCACGCCGATCCGGAGAAGATGGACGATCTCGCGGAGCAGCTCGCGGCCCCGGATTTCGTCGCCCACTGGCCGGGCGAGGACGTGTCCGGCCCTGCCCAGCTGGCCGAAATGGTCCGCCGTGGGGTCTCGCTCTTTTCCGACGTCCGCGTCGACGTCGTCGTCGGCCCGCTCGTGGAAAATGACCTGGTGTCCGGCAGGTGGATTTTCCGGGGAAAGTACAACGGTGAACTTCCTGGCTCGCCGGCCGCCGTGGGAACCGAGGTTTCCTTCGCGGGCATGGATATCTTCCGCTGCCGTGATGGAAAGTTCACCGAGTATTGGGTGAGTTCCGACGGGCTCCAGTTCATGGAGCAGCTCGGATTCACGCCGAAACCCTGACGGTTCGGCGGCACGTACGAGAGGGGCCTCGGGTTCGCGAACCGAGGCCCCTCTCGTCATGGGGGCGAGTCAGCCCTTCTGGGGCGCCGCGGCACCCGCGGGGCGGGCGGCGGGCCCGGTACGGAGGGTGCACGCTGCGATCACGGCCGAGCACACCGCGAGTGCCACGCTTCCCCAGGCCACTGCGGTCAGCCCATGGGTGAAGGCGTCCTGCAGAGCGCGGAACGAGACGCCGGGCACGGTCTCCAGGCGCCCCGCCGAGACGGCGTGGATGATTCCTTCGGCACGGTCGGTACCGACGTGTGCCGCCGACAGCGGCCCCTCCAGGGCGCTCCGGACCTGCGTGGCCAGGACGGTGCCGAGCGCCGCGACGCCCACCACGATCCCCAGCGGACGCACGCTGTTGGCGAGGCCGCTGGCCAGCCCCGCGCGCTCGACGGGGACCGCGCCGAGGGCCGCCGCCATGACGGGGGCCTGGACGACTCCGCCACCCGCGCCCAGGACCACCAGGGCCGGTGCGAGGAGCAGCCAGCCGCTGTCCGTGTCCAGCATGGTCAGGGGGAGCAGGCCGACGGCCGTGACGGCGCTGCCGACCGCCGTCACGGTCGCCGTACTGAACTTCTTCAGCAGCTTGGCGCCCATGGGGGCCGTCACCATGAACGGCAGGATGATGGGCAGGAGGGCGGCCCCCGCCTGCAACGCGGAGTAGCCGCGCACCTGCTGGAACCAGATGGCCAGGAACATCATGAGGCCGAAGAACGACGCCACGACGGTGAAGAGGGTGAGCAGCGCGCCGCTGTAGGCGGGGGCGCGCAGGAGGCTCAGGTCGAGGAGGGGGTGGCGGCCGCGCCGCTCTGCCACGACGAACAGCGCGAGCAGAAGGATGCCGACGACGAGGCAGCCGAGGGTCGTCGTGCCGGTCCAGCCGTGTTCCGGTGCCGCGATCACCGCGTACGTCACCGCGATCAGACCGGCGGCGGAGAGGAGCAGGCCCGCGGGGTCCAGCGGCCGGTCGGCGGACCGGTGGCCGCCGGGCAGGCCGCGGGAGCCGGCCACGACCGCCAGACACAGCGGCAGGTTGATCAGGAACGCCCAGCGCCATCCGGCCGAGTCGACGAGCACTCCGCCGAGGAGCGGGCCGACGACGAACGACAAGGACGCCACGGTGGTGTAGAGGCCCAGCGCGCGGGCCCGGGCCCGGCCGGGGAAGCCGGCGGTGAGCTGGGCCAGCCCCGCGGAGGTCAGGACGGCCGCCGAGATCCCCTGCGCGGCGCGCGCGACGATCAGTACCTCCGACCCCTGCGAAACGGCGATCACAGTGGAGGTCAGGGCGAAGGCGAGCACGCCGAGGACGAACATCCTGCGGTGCCCCCAGCGGTCGGCCAGTACGCCGGCGGTCAGCAGGAAGGCCCCGTACAGCAGGCTGTAGGCGTCCACGACCCACTGGAGTCCGGCCAGGGAGATCGTCAGGTCGGTCCCGATGTGCGGCAGCGCCACATTGACGATGGTGGTGTCGATTCCGGAGATTCCCGCTGCGGCCGCGACGACGATCAACAGCCGTTTCTGAGCCTGTGTCCAGCGTTCTGGTTGCGCTGCCGCCTCGCGATGGTCAGTCGTCGGGCTTTCCGTCATCGGCGCGTTCCTCGTCTCCTCGAAGCGGATCATGTATACGCGTAATCAAACCAGGTGCCGCTCTACCACGGAAGAGGGTTGTGGCCGAAGTTGACCGGGTGTTAGCTTCTAGGCCGTCCGGATTGATCAGTAGGTGGCGTACGACGTTTCTGCTGCGTGCCGGCGCCTTTGACCAGGCGCATGACCGGTGTCCGCAGTTGGTTGTCGACGGGGGAGCGCGTTTTTTGCGTGCCGGCCCCTCTTTCAGGAGGACTTCGGATGAATGCTGCTGAACTGCTCATCGCTGAACTCGAACGACGGGGCATTCAGCTTTGGGAAGAGGACGGCGGATTGCATTACCGGTCGCCGTCCGGAGCCCTGACCCAAGAGCTGCGCGAGGAGCTCCGGCGTCGCAAACCCGAGGTCCTGGAACGGCTCCGCCGGGCCGCCGACGGGCGGACGGCCGAGCCGGACCCGGAGAGCCGTCACGATCCCTTCCCCCTCACGGACATGCAGTCCGCGTACCTGCTCGGCCGCCGGGACGTCTTCGCCTACGGCGGTGTCTCCTGCCACGGCTACGGCGAGCTGGAGTTCGACGCGCTCGACCCGGCACGCCTGGAAGCCGCCTGGCAGAAGATGATCGAGCGGCACGACATGCTGCGTGCCACCGTCGCCGACGACGGCACCCAGCAGGTGGCGCCGACCCGGCCCGCCTACCGCGTCGCCGTCGAGGACCTGGCCTCGCACAGCCCGGAAGAACGCGCGGCCCGGACGGCGGAGATACGGGAGGAGATGGGCCACCGGGTCTACGACAGCACGGTGTGGCCCCTCTTCGACCTCCGTGTGACCCGCGGCCCCGGCAAGGACGTCCTGCACTTCTCCGTCGACTTCCTCATCGCCGACTTCCTCAGCATCCAGCTCCTGCTGGACGAACTCCGCCGGCTGTACGAGTGTCCCGACGCCGAACTGCCGGAGCCGGCCATCCAGTTCCGCGACTACCTCCGCGCCGAGCGCGAACTGCGGACAGGTCCCCGCTACGAGGAGGACCGGGCCTACTGGTGGCAGCGGATCGACGAACTGCCGCCTGCCCCCGAGCTCCCGATGGAGCGGGACGCCGGGGCCGAGGGGCGGCCGCACTTCCGCCGGTACGCGTTCGGCCTCACCCCGCCGCAATGGTCCGCACTGCGGGAACGTGCGGGCCGGCACGGCGTCACCGCGTCGACCGCCGTGCTCGCCGCGTACACCGAGGTGATCGGCGCGTGGAGCAGACACCCGCGGTTCACCTTGAACCTCACCCTGCTGAACCGACTGCCCCTGCACCCCGACGTCCCCCGCCTCATCGGCGACTTCACCTCCGTCGACCTGCTCGAGGTCACCCAGGACCACGGGGTCCCGCTGGCCGAACGGGCGAGCTCTCTCCAGGACCGGCTCTGGGAGGACCTGGACCACCGCCTGTGCTCAGGCGTCGAGGTCATGCGTGAGCTGTCCCGGCGGCGCGGCCAGGAGGCCGCCCTCATGCCCGTCGTCTTCACCAGCGCCATCGGTGTCGGCGGTACCGACGACGGCCTCGGCGAGGAGGCCTGGGGACAGCTCGGCCACGGCATCAGCCAGACACCGCAGGTGTGGATCGACTGCCAGAACATCGAGCGGCGCGGTGGCCTCGCCACGAACTGGGACGTGCGGGAAGGCGTGGTACCGGAGCGCGTCCTGGACGCCATGTTCGACGCCTACTGCACCCTGCTGCTGTGCCTCGCCGAAGGCGACGAAGCGTGGCGCGAACTCGCCCCCGTACCCCTGCCGGCCGACCAGCGTGACCGCCGCCGCGTGGTGAACGACACGGCCGCCCCGCTCCCCGAGGGGCTGTTGCACGAGGAGTTCGTCCGCCAGGCCGGGCGCACCCCCGACCGGCCCGCCGTCATCAGTGACCGCCGCACCCTGACCTACCGGGAACTGCTGGACCACGCCCGGGCCGTGGCCGAGGCGGTGCGGGACCGCACCGACCCCGGCGAACTCGTCGCCGTGGTGATGGACAAGGGCTGGGAACAGTCCGCGGCCGTGCTCGGCACCCTCCTCGCCGGCCGCGCGTACCTGCCGGTCGATTCTCTCCAGCCGGAGCTGCGGCGCGACCGGATACTCCAGGACGCAGCCGTCCGCTGCGTCCTCACCCAGTCCTGGCTGGCCGACGCCGCTCACGGCACTGGCATCCCCCGCGTTCCCGTCGACACCCTGGCCCCCGTCACCACGGCCCGCGCCCCCGACGAACCGCCGGCCGCCCCCGACGACCTCGCGTACGTCATCTACACCTCGGGCTCCACAGGGCGGCCCAAGGGGGTGATGATCAGCCACCGCAGTGCCCTCAACACCATCGAGGACATCAACCGGCGGTTCGCCGTCACCGCCGACGACCGCGTCCTGGGACTCGCCAACCTCGGGTTCGACCTGTCCGTCTACGACGTCTTCGGACCGCTGTCCGTCGGCGGCGCCCTTGTGCTGCCCGGACACGAAGGCCGGTCCGACCCCTCCCACTGGGCTCGCACCGCCGCCGACCACGGCGTGACCCTCTGGAACTCCGTACCGGCCCAGATGCAGATGCTCGCGCACTACCTCAACGCGGAACGCGACCGCATACCCGCCGGGGAGCTCTCCGCACTGCGGCTGGCGCTGCTGTCCGGGGACTGGATACCCGTGACGCTCCCGGGAGAGCTGGCCCAACTGCTCCCCGGACTGCGGGCCGTGAGCCTCGGCGGAGCGACCGAAGCCGCGATCTGGTCGATCCACCACCCCCTGGACGATGTGGCGGCGGACCTGCGCAGCATTCCGTACGGTACGCCGCTGGCCAACCAGACTTTCGCAGTCCTCGACCAGGACCTGCGCGACCGCCCCGAACTGGTCGCGGGCGAGCTGTACATCGGCGGCGCGGGCGTGGCCCAGGGATACCTCGGCGACGACGCGCTCACCGCCGCCAAGTTCATCCGGCACCCCGCCACCGGTGAGCGGCTGTACCGCACCGGTGACCTCGGGCGCTACCTGCCGGACGGCACGATCGAATTCCTGGGCCGCGAGGACGCCCAGGTCAAGATCAGAGGGCACCGGATCGAGCTGGCCGAGGTCGAGGAAGGACTGCGCTCCGCCCCGTCTGTCGGAGCGGCCGCCGCCGTCGTCACGGGAGAGAGCGCTGCCGACCGCAAGCTGTGCGCGTTCGTCACAGGCAAGACACTCGACACGGACCCCGAGCCCGCCGACGACGTGGTACGCGCCCTGACCGCCGCCGCGGCGGCGGTCCGCGCCGACCTCGAAGGCGACATCGACGGCGAGGCCATCGGCGACTTCGTCCGTGAGCTGGACGCCGCCCTGCTGACCTCCATGGCCCAGACGCTCGGCGAGACCGGTCTGTTCGCGGACGGCGGTGCGGTGACGGCAGCAGATCTCGCCACCGCGCTCGGCGCGCTGCCCGAACACCACTCCCTCGTACGGCGCTGGCTCCGCGAACTGGCGGCCGCCGGAATGGTGCGCCGCGACGACGACGGACGCCACTACGGCCTGCAGCCGGCCGATGCCGCGGACCGCACCCGGGCCTGGGAACGCGCCGAGGCGGTCCGGACCGAACGGATCTGCCCCGCGGCCCTCATGGCGTACTTCCGGGGCAGCGCGGAGAGCCTCCGGGCACTGCTGCGCGGCGAGGCCAACCCCTCCCGGATGTTCTTCCCCGAAGGGCGCCAGGACGTCGCCGAGGCGACCTACAGCCACAACGTGGCGGCCGAACACAACAACCGCGTCGCGGCACAGGCCCTGCGCTGCATCGCCGAGGCCCGTACGGCCGCCGACGGGCCGTTGCGCGTGCTGGAGGTCGGCGGCGGCATCGCCAGCACCACCCGGCATGCCGTGGAGGCCCTGGCGCCCCACGACTTCCACTACACCTTCACCGACGTCTCGCAGTACTTCCTGCAGGGAGCCCGCGCCCGCTTCGCCGACCGCACGGACATGGAGTACCAGCTCTACGACCTCAATGCGGACTACCGGCCCCAGGGCCTCGCCGCGAACTCCTACGACGTGGTGCTGTGCGGCGGCGTGCTGAACAACGCCCGGCACACCGAACGCACGCTGCGCCGACTCAAGGAACTCCTCGTACCGGGCGGCTGGCTGGTCCTCATCGAGGCGACCCGCGAGCACCTGGAGATCAGCGTCTCGCAGGCGTTCATGATGGAGGAATTCGAGGACTTCCGTGCGGAGCAGGACACCACGTTCGTCACCCGGCGGCAGTGGCTGGACCTCACAGCCGGACTGGGCGCCGACGCGGTCGTCTGCCTGCCGGCGGAGGACGACGCGCTCTCCGGGATGGGACAGCACGTCTTCGCGGTACGGCTGCGTCCCGAGCACGCTCGCGTCCACGGCCCGGCGCTGACCGAGCACCTTCGGCGACGTCTGCCCGAGCACATGATCCCCGCGGAGATCGAGGTCCTCGACGCGCTGCCGCTCACCGACAACGGAAAGATCGACCGCAAGGCGCTCCGGGAGCGGCTGCGGTGCACCACACGGTCCGAGGACAGCGTGGTGCACGAAGAAGTCACCGACGCCCTCGAAGAGACACTGGCGGCCCTCGCTGCCGACGTCCTCGGTGTCCCGTCCGTGGGCCGGCGGCAGAACTTCTTCGACCTCGGCGGTGACTCGCTGCTGGTCGCCCAGTTCGTCGGCCGCATTCGGGAACAGGTCCCCGAATGTGCCGAGCTCTACTTCGACGGCCTGCTGCGGCGGCTGCTCAACCAGCCGACCGTCGCCGAACTCGCCGACTACATCCGTCAGTACCGGCCCGCCGAACAGGCCGCCGGCCGCGCTCCCGCGCTCTCGCCCCTCGTCCCGCTCAACGACGAGTCCGAGGGACCCTTGCGAGTTCTGGTGCACGAAGGCATCGGGACGATGGCGCCGTACCGGAAGCTGGCCAGGGAACTGGCCGAACATGGCCCGCTCGCCGGTCTCGCCGTCAACGACATGCGCGGCTATCTGGCCCTGGACGCCGAGCAGCTCATCACCCGGCTCGCCGGCGACTATGCCGAAGAACTGCTCGCCCAGGGCCACCGGCGGTTCCACGTCGTCGGGTACTGCCTCGGCGGCCTGCTGGCGACCGAGATGGCCGGCCGGCTCACCGAAGCGGGCGCGGACGTCGCCTCCCTCACCGTGGTGAGCAGCTACCGCGTCCCGTACCGGATCGAGGACGAGCTGCTCTACGAGTACGCCTTCGGCCGCGTTCTCTCGGCCGACCTGGGGGCGATGGGCTACCACAAGGACGAGGAACTGATGGGCCGGGCACTGCGCACCGTGCTCGCCGCGACCCCCGGCACGGTCGGCGAAGGGGCCTTCGACGCCCTCGACGGCGATCCGGGTCTGGCCGAGGTCGCCGAGCGCTTCACGGCGTTGCGCGCACGCGACCCCCAGGAACGGCTGGACACCCTGAGCGCACACCTCCTCGACCGGGGCTCTCCCGTCGGTTCGGCCCAGCAGGTGACCGAGCTCTACGGCGTCTTCCGGCAGAGCTTCGCGGCCGCGACCTCGCACCGGCCCGACCTGTACGCCGGCGACATGACGTTCCTGAACCCGCGGGGCACGCTCCAGTTCCTGCCCGGGCTGCAGTCGGACATGACCGCCTACTGGCGCGACACCTGCCTCGGTGACCTCACGGTGACGGAGGTGCCCGGCGACCACTTCAGCTGCCTGGAAGCCCCGCACGTCGGAACCACGGCGAAGGAGATCCTCGCCGCCGCACAGCGCGGCGGAGCGGCCAGGTGACCGCGTACGTACCGCTGACAGCCGCGGACAGAGAACGGGGAAGGGATTTTTCATGGTGAGGCCGCTGGACACCGGACGCCGGCCGAAGGTCGTGGTGTGCGGTACACGGTGGGGACGGGTCTACCTCCAGGCGTTCCTGGAGCCGGACTTCCCCTTCGAACTCGTCGGCATCGTGGGACAGGGCAGCGACCGCAGCAAGGCGTGCGCACGCTATTACGACGTACCGCTGTACACCGAGGTGCAGCAGGTCCCCGACGACGTGGACATCGCCTGCGTGGTCATCAGCGCGGGAGTGCAGGGGGGCAGGGGAGCCGAGATCGCCCAGGCGTTCATGGACCGTGGCATGCACGTGCTCCAGGAACACGCGCTCCACCACGACGAGCTCGCCGCCTGCCTGCGGGCCGCCCGCAGGAACGGCGTGCAGTACCGGCTGAACACCCACTACCCGCACATCGAGCCGGTCCGCAGATTCATCGCAGCGGCCCGTGAGCTGTTCACCCGACAGCGCCCCCAGTTCATCGATGCCACCTGCGCCATTCAGGTCGCCTACACCCTCTTCGACATCCTCGGCCGGGCCCTGGGCGGGGCGCGCCCGTGGGGATTCGCCGACATCCCGGCGATCCCGGACGAGCTGCGCTCGCTCACGGAGCTGGAATTCCCCTACCGCTCCGCGAACGGCGTCTTCGCCGGTGTGCCGATGACACTGCGCATGCAGAACCAGATGAAGTCGAGCGATCCGGACAACTACACCCACCTCTTCCACCGCATCACGGTGGGCACCGACGGGGGACACCTCACACTCGTCAACACTCAGGGCCCCGTGCTCTGGAGCCCCCGGCCGCACGGGCCGGAAGAGGCATGGCACACGGTCCGCCTCTTCGACACGGACGCCGTGCACCTCACCTACCCCAGTGCTTCGGTGCTCGGCCCGGTCACGGGCCCCGACTACCGGGAGATCGTCGGCTCGGTCTGGCCAGGGGGCGTACGCACCGCCCTGGGGGCCCTGCGCCGGGCGGCGGTGGCCGGGGAAGACCCGCTCAAGGAAGGGCAGTACTACCTCACGCTCTGCCGGCTGTGGCAGGACCTCACGACCCGGCTCGGGTACCCGACGCAGCTCACGCGGTCGGACGCCCCCGACGTACTCCCGGCGGACGACCTGGAGAAGGCCGCTCTCGCCGTGGGGCCGAAGGACGGTTGGCGTGACTGACACGGTGAACCGCACCCCCGGTGGCGACTGGCTCCGGTGTTTCCGGCCCGCTCCGGGCAGCAAGACCGGACTGGTGTGCTTCCCCCACGCGGGCGGCGCTGCCAGCGCGTTCCGCACCTGGCCCCGCCGGCTGGGCGACGGCATCGAGCTGTATGCGGTCCAGTACCCGGGGCGTCAGGACCGCTCGGGAGAACCGCACATCGACGACATGGAGGTCATGGCGGATGCCGTGGCGGCTGCGCTGCGTCCCCTTCTGGACCGGCCGCTGGCCCTGCTCGGGCACAGCATGGGGGCGGCCATCGCGTATGAGGTGGCACAGCGGCTGGCCGACGAGCCGTTCGCCACTTGCGCCCACCTGTTCGTCTCCGGCCATCCCGCACCGGACATGCAGCGTCCCGGCACTCTGCACGAGAGCAGCGACACCGGCCTCATCGAGGACGTGCGCCGCCTCGGCGGCATCGCACCCGAGGCCCTGGACAACCCCACACTGCGCGAACTCTTCCTGCCCACACTGCGCGCCGACTACCGGCTGATCGAGCGGTACGCACCGACACCTGGTACGCCACTGCGTATCCCGGTCACCGCCCTGTGCGGTGCGGACGACCCGGAGATGACCCACGCCGAAGCGCTCGCCTGGTCCCGTACCACCAGTGGCGCGTTCGCCGTGCGGACTTTTCCCGGCGGCCATTTCTACCTCGCCGACCAAGAGGCGCGGGTGGTGGACGCGGTGACCGGGGCGCTCGACGACGTGACCGGCCGGGACCCTGCTCCACTGCACGGGGGAAGGAGGCTCGCGCGATGAACCCGGAACAGGAACGGGAGAACGCGGCGCGGGGGTTCGCCATCCGCCTCTTCACCTCGGCGGTCGCCGCCCAGGAGCTGTTCACCTGCTACCTCGGCCTGAAGCTCGGCCTGTACGACGCCCTGACGGACGCGCCCGCGACCTCGGCGGAGCTCGCCGAACGCGCCGACACCGACGAGCGTTACACCCGTGAGTGGCTGGAGCAGCAGACGGCCGCCGGAATCCTCACCGTCGACGACGCCGGCCGCCCCGCGGCGGAACGCCTCTATTCTCTCCCCCCTGGCCACGCCGAGGTGCTGCTCGCACCGGACAGCCCCTACATGGTGGCGCCCATCGCGGTCCTCCCGGTGGGCGCCACCGGCCCCGTCCTGCCCGACCTGCTCACCGCCTTCCGCACCGGAGCCGGCATCCCCTACACCACGTACGGCGAGGACTCCCGGGACGGGCACGCGGGCTCCAACCGCGCGCTGTTCACCCGGCACCTGGCCGACTGGGTCCGCACCGCGCTGCCGGACGTGCACAACCGCCTGCTGGTCGGCGGCCGGGTGGCGGACGTCGGCTGCGGTGCGGGCTGGTCGAGCATCGCTCTGGCCACCGCGTACCCCGACATCCAGGTCGACGGCTACGACCTGGACGAGCAGTCGGTGGCCGACGCCCGCCGCAACGCCAAGGAACACGGTGTGGCCGACCGGGTCGACTTCCAGGTACGCGACTGCGCGGACTCCCCGCGGACCGGCCGTTACCAACTGGTCTGCGTCTTCGACGCATTGCATGACATGGCCCGGCCGGTCGACGTCCTGCGCTCCTGCCGTTCCCTGCTCGCTCCGGGCGCGCCACTGCTCGTCATGGACGCGAAAGTCGCCGAGCGCTTCACCGCTCCTGCCGGTGAGGTGGAACGCTTCCTGTACGCCGCCAGTGTGCTGCACTGTCTGCCCGTGGGCCGGTCCCAAGAGCCGTCGGCAGCCACCGGAACGGCCATGCGCCCGGCGACGGTGGCCGCCTATGCGAGGGAAGCAGGCTTCTCCGGTACTCAGGTGCTGCCCGTGGAGGACATGTACCACCGCTTCTACCGACTGGCCGGTTGAGCAGCCATGCCGACGATTCCGACAGCGTCCGGGATACGGCGCGCACCGCAGCAGCCTCAATGGCTGTTGCCCGAGGCGGTGGCCGTCGTCCGGAGCGTTCTCGCTGCCAGAGCCGGGCTGGTCACCGAGGAGGAATGCCAGGACCTGACAGCCTCGCTCGGACAGGCCGGCAGGGGAGAGGCAGTGATCCTCCAGGGAGGCGACTGCGCGGAACGGTTCGCCGACGCCGCTCCGTCCGTCGTATCGGCCAAGACCGACCAACTGCTGGCCCTGGCGGCAGCCATCCGGTACACCGGCGGCCTGCCCACCCACCCCGTCGGACGCCTGGCGGGCCAGTACGCCAAACCGCGCTCCAGCGAAAGGGAGCGTCTCGCCGACGGCCGCAGCATTCCCGTCTACCGCGGCGACGCGGTCAACTCGGCGGCGTGCCGCGAAGCCGCCCGTACGGCGGACCCGGCACGACTGCTGCTGGCTCATGACGCCGCCGCAGCGGTGCTCGACACCGTCCGGCGCTCCTGGACCGACGACCCGTCGCAGCCTCGTGTGCGGTGCTCGCACGAGGCCCTGCTGCTCGACTACGAGGAACCGCTGATCAGGGCGGGGCGACGAGGGCCGTACGGGTCGAGCGGCCACTTCCTGTGGATCGGGGACCGTACCCGCTCGCCGTACGGCGCTCACGTCCGCCTCGCGGCCACTCTGACGAACCCCATCGGCGTGAAGCTCGGTCCGGACGTTGCGCCGTCGGAGGCCGCGGACCTCTCCCGGCGCTTGAACCCTCATGGGGTGGCGGGCCGGCTGACGTTCATCGTCCGGCTCGGTGCGGCCCACGTGGATGACCTGCTGCCGGGGCTGGTCTCCGAGGTGACCCGGCGAGGCGCCCCTGTGCTGTGGCTGTGCGACCCCATGCACGGTAATACCGTGCCCGGGCCCGGTGGCCGCAAGACGCGGCTCATCCGCGACATCGCTCAGGAGGTCACTGCCTTCGTCCGCATCCTGCGGCGGTCGGGGCAGCACCCCGGGGGCCTGCATCTGGAGATGACGCCCGAAGACGTCGACGAATGCGTTGACGACGAGCGAGAGCCGGCCGGTGGCCGGTGGCCTCGCAGCTACCGGTCAGCGTGCGATCCGCGACTCAACCCTGAGCAGGCCCGGCATATCGTCCACACCTTCAGCAAGCACCTGTGACGGGTCGTCTCCCGGCACCAGGATCGGTGAAAGGCTCGGCATGCGTACGTTGATCATCGACAACTACGACTCCTTCACTCACAACCTCGCGCAGTACATCGGCGAGGTGAACGGCGAACCGTGTGAGGTCGTACGCAACGACGACTCCGGCTTCCGCATGGCGGACCTGTCAGATTTTGACAACGTGGTCATCTCCCCGGGCCCGGGGAGCCCGGAGCGGCCGGCGGATTTCGGTGTCTGCGCCGAGGTGATCAGGGACAGCGACCTTCCCCTCCTGGGCGTGTGCCTGGGGCACCAGGGGCTGTGCCAGGCGTACGGCGGAACGGTCGGCCCGGCCCCCGAAGTGCGGCACGGCCGGCTGTCGGCCGTCACGCACGACGGCCGGGACCTGTTCGCCGGGATTCCCACGCCGTTCGACGTGGTGCGGTACCACTCCCTGGCCGTGACGTCCCTGCCCGACGAACTCGAAGCGACGGCATGGGCCGGCGACGGCACCCTGATGGGCGTCCGGCACCGCCACCGTCCACAGTGGGGTGTGCAGTTCCACCCGGAGTCGATATGCACCGAGTACGGCCGCCGGCTGCTGGGGAACTTCGCCGCACTCACGCAGCAGGGGAAGTGTCGCAGAACCCTCTCTCCCCGAAACACCTCTCGCGGGACCGGCGCGCCCCTGTCCTCGCGCGCGGAGACACCTGACGGTCCCAGCCACCGGGTACTGGCACGGCGGATCCGTACCGCGGCGACGGCCGAACAGGTCTTCGCGCACCTTTACGGCGCGAGCCGGAACGCCTTCTGGCTGGACAGCAGCCGCGCCGACTCCGCACTCGGACGCTTCTCCTTCATGGGTGACGCCTCCGGACCGCTGGCGCGCGTGGTCGAACACGATGTGTGGCGGGGCGTCACCACGGCACGAACCGGCCCGTCCACCTCAACGGTCTCCGGGCCCTTCCTCCAGTGGCTGGACACGGACCTGCGCGGGCTGTCTGTCGAGACACCGGAACTACCCTTCGACTTCGCCCTGGGCTGGGTGGGATACCTCGGCTATGAGCTCAAAGCCGAGTGCGGAGGCGCGCGCAGCCACCGTTCCGAACAGCCCGATGCCGCCATGCTCTTCGCCGACCGGGCCCTGGCTTTCGATCACCATTCCGGTGAGGTGCATCTGCTCGCACTGGCGGAAGTCGGCGCGGCCGCCAGTGCCGCGGCCGGTACCGAAGCCGCTCAGAGCTGGATGAACGAGACGGAGCAGCGGTTGCGTGCGCTGCCGGCCACTCCGCTCCGGCCCGTCGGGATTCCGCACGGCGCCGGTACCGCCGACGGGCTGACACTACGTCACCACCCCAAGCGTTACCTCGATCTCATCGACGCCGCGCAGCGCCAGATCAGGGCGGGCGAGACCTATGAAGTCTGCCTGACCAACATGCTCACCGGTACGGCGCACCTCGATCCGTGGGAGAGCTATCGCTTTCTGAGGGAGACCAGCCCCGCTCCGTTCTCCGCGCTGTTGCGCTTCGGGGATCTGTCGGTGCTCAGCACCTCGCCCGAGCGCTTTCTGAAAGTGGGTGCCGACGGTGTGGCGGAGTCCAAGCCGATCAAGGGAACGCGGCCGAGGTCTGCCGATCCCCGCGAGGACCAGCGGCTCCACGATGAACTGTTGACCAGCGAGAAGGAGCGCGCCGAGAACCTGATGATCGTGGACCTGGTACGCAACGACCTCGGGTCGTGCGCGGCTCCCGGGGCGGTCTGGGTGCACAAGCTGTTCGACGTGGAGAGCTTCGCCACCGTCCATCAGCTGGTCAGCACCGTCCGGGCCAGGTTGGACGAAGGGGCCACGGCCCTGTCCTGCTTCCGCGCGGCCTTCCCCGGCGGCTCCATGACCGGCGCCCCCAAGATCCGGACGATGCGCATCATCGACGAGCTGGAGAGCGGGCCGCGCGGCATCTACTCCGGTGCCATCGGTTACTTCTCGCTGAACGGCGCTGCGGACCACAGCATTGTGATCCGCACGCTGGTCGCACAGCACGGAAGGGTGCAGATCGGAGTGGGCGGAGCCATCACTTCACTCTCCGACGCCCAGGAAGAGCTGACGGAGACAGAGGTCAAGGCAGCGGCGTTCCTACGGCTGTTCGGTCAACCGTTCCCCGGCGGCGACGCCGTGAGCCGATGAACGCGTACCCGGGCCGGCAGGTCGCACAGGACCGGCAGCGGCGGTACCGCGCGCACTCAGTCGGAGGCGCCGATGAAACCGTCGACCAGCGCGCCCAGGCCGACCGCGTAGGCATCGGTCTTGCGGGCGGCCGTCCACTCGTTCGCCAGTTGGGCGAGGTGCGGCATGGCCTCCTGCTCCACCTCGGACACCATGACGATGGAGAGCGGCGAACGGTCGAGCTCCGCGGTACGACGGTCCGTCGAGGTCCGCACGATGATTTCACCGACGGTGTAGTGCCAGACGGCGCGGTAGGCGGTGGCGGCCCGTTGGTGGTCGAGTCCCGCGTCGACGAACGCTCCGAGGATGCTCTCGACCAGCCACAGGACCGAGGGCGCCATCAGGTCACCGGCGGCCAGGACGTCCACGGCCCAGGGGTGGCGGCTGAGCTCGCCGTGCAGCAGGCACCACAGCACGGTGAGCCGCTGCCGGGGGTCCTCGGGCAGCTCCGGCCGTTCGATCCGGGCCACGATCCGGTCGAGGACGAGCACCAACAGCTGGTCCTTGTCGGCCACATGCCGGTACATGGCCATCGGAGAGGTGTCGAGCTCCTTGGCCAGGCGCCGCATGGTCAGTGCCTGGACACCCTCGTGCGTCACGATGTTCTCGCTGACGGTGACGATGTCGTTCAAGGCCAGACGCGGTGGCCGGCCCCCGCGATTGCGTTGCACTTCCTGCGGGCTCATGGCAGAAGTCTCGCATCCCTCGACTGGTGTGTGACCACGGTGGTCCTACGGCCGGCCGGTGCGCAGCACGAACCGCTGCAGCTTGCCGGTGGCGGTACGGGGCAGGGCCGGAACGAACTCCACCGACCGAGGTACTTTGAAGGGCGCCAGCCGCTGCCGCGCCTCGGCGAGCAGCTCCCGGGCCACCACGTCGTGGTCGCTCCGGTCCAGTGCGACGACGAACGCCCGCAGCTTGGTCGCACCGCGTTCGTCCGGTACCGCGGCCACGGCGGACTCGCGTACGGCAGCGTGGTCGTCCAGCACCCGCTCGATCTCCAGCGGGGACACGGTGATGCCGCCGACCATCTCCAGGTCGTCGGCCCGCCCGGCGTGCACGACGTTCCCGTGCTCGTCCAGCGCTGCCCGGTCCCCCGTCCGCAGCCAGCCGTCCCGCAGCACATCGGCCGTGCGTGCGGGCTGCTGGAGATAGCCCGCCATGAGCGTCGGTCCGGACGCCCACAGGTCACCCTCGACACCGGGGGTGGTGACTTGCCGGTTCCGGGCGTCCCTTACCTCCACCCGGAAGCCGGGGAGCGCCTTTCCGACGGTGCCGGGCACGGCGTGTGCGAGCGTCTGGGCGCAGAACGCGCCGCCGGCCTCCGTGGACCCCAGCTCGTCCAGTACAGGCGCGCCGAGCAGCCGACAGGCCCTGTCGGCCAGAGAGGGACGCAGCGGTTCCCCGGCCGAGACAGCGACCCGGACCCGGTCGAACGCCGCGGGGGACGCCTCGGCCGTCAGATGCGCCAGGGCGGAGGGCACGGCATGCAGCACGGTGACCGCGAACCGGTCGGCCAGCTCCTCGATGCGGGCGGGCGAGGGACGATCCGCGAGCAGCACCGCTGCCGAGCCGGTGTACAGCGGGTACACGAGGGAGTTGCCGAAGCCGTAGGCGAAGAAGAGTTTGGAGACGGACAGGCTGACGTCGGTCGCACGGATGCGAAGCATGTGCGCGGCCACCGCACGGTGGTGGTGTGCGAGATCACCGTGGCGGTGCACCACGCCGGCGGGCCTGCCGGTCGTGCCGGAGGTGTACTGGATGTACAACGGCGCGTCCGGGCGGACGGGGTGCGCGCGTGCCACGGAGGCCGTCGCCGCTCGCGCCATGAGATGTCCGACCTCGATCGTCGTCCGGTCGGCGAAACGCGACAGCAGGGGCTCCTCCGCCACGATCAGCGCCACCTCGCACTCCTGGACCAGGTGGGCGTGGTCCGCGGCGGGCAGAGCGGGGTTGGTGAGGACCGGAACCGCCCCCAGGCGGGCGGCCGCGAGGAAAGTGATGATCCATTCGGGCCCGTCGGGCAGGGCCAGCAGCACGCGCCGGCCAGGTCCCACTCCGAGCCCGGCGAGGACCTGGGCGGCACGGGCGGCGAGGTCGTGCACCTGGCCATGGCTGACGCGGGCGGATTTGGTGAGGTACGCCGTCCTGTCACGCCAGCCATGACGTGCGGCGCGGACCGCGAGTTCGGCGGCGAGGTTCATGGCGGTTCCTTCCTGCGCGTGGGGGAGTGGAGCGGATCAGCGACCCTGGGCCGGAAGGAACTCGATGAGCTGGTAGTGGATCCGCTCGCCGAACGGCGAGTCGTAACCAACGGCGCGCAGCAGTCGCGGGCGCCAGCCGTATCGCTGGGCCAACTCCGTCAGCTTGGCCGTGTTGCCGAGACTGGTGAATCCCAGCAGCAGCCGGCCACCGGGTGCGAGCCTGTCGCGGGCGTCGCGCAGATAGGCGTCGTGCGCACGGTAGTCGGGATCATAGAAGGCGAGTCGCAGATCGCCGCCGGCGGGGGCGCCCGGTCCCTGGCCCGGGTCCTCCACGAAGTTGGAGTTCCAGAAGACGACGTCGTAGCGCTCGCCCGCCGGCAGCGCCGCGAACAGGTCGCCCCGGTGGACCGAGAGCCGGTCGGCAACACCGTGGCGCCGCGCGTTGAGGGCGATGTTCTCGGCCGCGGCAGAGGTGATGTCGGTGGCGTGCACCAGGCGGCAGCCACGCAGTGCGGCGGTCACCGCCAGGTAGCCGGTGCCGGACCCGATCTCGCAGAAGGAGCCGCCGACGGGGTAGGGGATCCACTCGGCGTACAGCGCGGCGGAGCGGGTCAGATGGGGTGCGTAGACGCCGGGCAGCAGGTCCCAGTCCCGGCCGAGCAGCCGGAACGTGGTGCTGCTGGATATCCCTTCGTGCTGGTTCAGCAATTGCAGGGCCACCTGGGACGCTGTCGAATCCATGGACAAGAATTCCCTTCCCCGTACTGGAAGTTCTGGAGAACTGCTGGGGCGCTGGCCAGAGAATGTACCGTACGGTCGCCGTAGGGCAACACCCCGAACCTCGGAGATTTCAGGAGTCCTAGTGTGTGTCATGCCGCTTTTCGCTGTTTCACGGGTTGACGAGGTGATGTGATGAGCGCGCCGAGTGGTCTTGCGGGAAACCGTTCCAGGGGCGTGCCGATAATCGATGAAGAGCTGCCCGGGGACCCCTTCGAGCTCTATTCTTCCTGGTGCGCGGAAATCCGTCGTGACCGGGGAACGCAGGGCGTGCGTGCCGTGTTGGCCACCGCGGGGGTCGGCGCCCGTCCGTCGATGTGGTGCACCCGTGTGGTGCCACTGCCCGGCGGGTTCGCCTGCTTCCTGCACCACCGTGGCAGGATCGGGGCCGCGCTCGCCTCCGATCCCGAGGTGGCGCTGGCCTTCGACTGGTCGGAGCGCGGACGCAGCGTGCTGGCCACCGGCCGCTGTGCCCGCCTGCCCGCGGTCGACTCGGATGCGTTCTTCGGGCGGCTCACGGAGCGGGAGCAGTTGGCCGTTTGGGCGGGGGGAACGCAGGAGGAAGGGCATTCCCGGGCGGCGGCCGCCGCGGCCGCAGCGGACTTCGCGGACCGGTTCAGCGGCCAGTTGATACCCCGCCCGCGCTTTTGGGGAGGCTATCGGATCACCATCGATGAAATGCTGTTCCAGCAGGACAGTGACGACGGCGTGACGGACTGCTTCCGATACGGGAAAGCTCCCGGAGAGAAGGCGTGGAGCGTCGTGCGCAGCGCTCCATGAAAGCACCGGAACAGGCCCTTTCCCGGTATCGGTAAAAGCGCACCGAGGCGTCCCTGAGAAGAGGAGAGTCAGTGCTTGCGGGTTGTGTGGAATGGCCGGAAGAATTCGTTTCTCGATACATTGCCAAGGGGTATTGGGAAGCCCGGAGTCTGGGCGGACTGCTGCGCGACTGGGCGCGGGAGCACGACGGGCGGACCGCCCTGGTGGACGGGGAGCAGCGGTGGACGTACCGGGAGTTGGACGAGCGGGCCGACCGCTTGGCCGCGGGCTTCCGCAACCTCGGTCTGGGGCCGGGTGACCGCGTCGTCGTCCACCTTCCCAACACGGCCGAGTTCGTCGCGGTGGTCTTCGCGCTCTTCCGGCTCGGCGCCCTGCCGGTCTTCGCGCTCCCCGCACACCGCCACTCCGAGATCAGTTATCTGTGCGCATACGCCCAGGCCACCGCGTACGTCATCCCCGACGAGCACCAGGGAACGGATTTCCGGAAGATCGCCGAGCGGGTGCTGGCCGAGGTGCCTTCCCTGCGTGAGGTGGTGGTGGCAGGAGAGCCGGGCCGCTTCACGGGGCTCGACGAGCTGTACACCGAACCGTGCCGACTGCCCGAACCCGACCCCGGCGACGTCGCCTTCTTCCTCCTCTCCGGTGGCACCACCGGCCTCCCGAAGCTGATCCCGCGCACCCACCGCGACTACGCTTACAACGTCCGGCTGAGCGCCGACAATGCCGGCTTCACCCAGGACACGACATACCTGACCGTGCTGCCGGCGGCACACAACTACGCCTTTGGATGCCCCGGGGTCCTTGGCGCACTGCGCGCCGGCGGCAAGGTGGTCCTCGCCGACAGCGGCAACCCCGACCTCGCCTTCCCCCTCATCGAGCGGGAAAAAGTGACCGTCTCCGCTCTGGTGCCGCCACTGGCGCTGGTGTGGACGGATGCCGCGGCGACCACCCGGTACGACCTGTCCAGCCTGGAACTGCTCCAGGTCGGCGGAGCGCGCTTCGAAGAAGCCGCGGCACGCCGCATGCTGGACCGGTTCGGCTGTGTTCTCCAGCAGTCCTTCGGCATGGCGGAGGGACTCCTCGCCCAGACGGCCCCCAGCGACTCCGAAGACATCGTCACCCGTACCCAGGGCCGTCCGCTGTCCCCCGATGACGAGGTGCGGCTGGTCGACAGCGCGGGCCGAGACGTAGCGGAGGGCGAGACCGGGCTGCTCCTGGTACGCGGTCCTTACACCCTCCGTGGGTACTACCGTGCCGACGAACACCACGCACGCGACTTCACCCAGGACGGCTTCTTCATCACCGGCGACCTCGCCAGCCGCACGCCGACCGGTCACCTCATCGTCCGGGGCAGGGTGAAGGACGTCATCAACCGCGGCGGCGAGAAGGTGTCGGCCGATGAGGTGGAGGGCCACCTGCTGGCACATCCCGATGTGCGTGATGTCGGCGTGGTCGCCGCCCCGGATGCGCTGCTCGGCGAACGCACCTGCGCCTTCGTGGTGTTCCGCGGACGGCAACGGGAGGGCGCCTTCGGAGAACTGACCGGCTTCCTGCACGAGCGCGGCGTCGCCGACTACAAGATCCCCGACCGCTGGGAAGCACTGGAGGAACTGCCGAGGACCGGCGTGGGCAAGGCCGACAAGGTACAGCTGCGCGCTCGCGCCGCGCGTGCAGCGGCCCGCCGGCCCACCCGGCTTTCCCGCGGCGGCCGAGGAGGCACCCGATGAGCCCGGACGAGCAGTTGCCCCCTGCCACCCATGACACCCCCGTCCTCGTGGTCGGGGCCGGCCCGGTCGGCCTCGCCGCCGCACTGGCGCTCCGAGCGCTGGGCATTCCGGTGACGGTGCTGGAGGCCCGGCCTCGCGATGCCCAGCGCCCGGGGAGCCGTGCCCTGTACGTGCACCGCTCGTCACTGCGGTTGCTGGAGCAGGCCCACCCCGGCCTCGGGCGCGAAATGGCAGACTTCGGAACGGTCTGGCACGCCCGCCGCACCCTCTACCGGGGGCGCGAGGTCTACGCACGCACCTACCCACCGGCTTCGGGGACCGGCCTGCCGCCGTTCACCAGCCTGCGGCAGATCGACACCGAGCGCTTCCTCCGCGATGCCGCGGAATCTGCGGGTGCCCGCATCGAGTGGGACGCCGAAGTCCGTGCTGTCGCTGCCTCCTCGAAGGCCGTGCAGGTCACTGCCGCCGACGGACGGCAGTGGACCGCACAGTACGTCGTCGCCGCCGACGGTGCGCGGTCCGCGGTCCGGCGTTGTGCCGGCATCGAGCTCGGCGGCAGCCGGGCCGAAGGTTTCCACGTGGTCATCGATGTGGCCAACGGCCCACAAGTGCGGCCGGCAATCCGCGAGTTGCACTACGCACACCCGCGAGCGGGCGGTCGCCATGTGCTGACGGTGCCGTTCACGGGCGGATTCCAGATCGACCTGCAGTGCAAGGAGGACGACCCGGTCGAGAAGTTCACCGACCGGGACGTGCTCCAGCGGTGGCTGCCCAGGATGATCGGCTGCCGGGAGGCGATCGGCGACCTGATGTGGGTCTCCCGGTACCGCTTCTTACAGGTACTGGCCGACCGGTTCACCGACGGCACCGGCCGTGTTCTCCTGGCCGGCGAGGCGGCGCACCTCTTCCCTCCGTTCGGAGCGCGGGGGATGAACAGCGGCATCGCCGACGCCGACGCCGCGGCCACGGCGATCGCGCTCGCTCTGTCGGCGGTTTCCGCGGAACGGGGGCGCGCCGCTGTGGAAGCGTACGCGCGCGACCGTCGCGCTGCCGCTGTCGACAACAGCGCGGCGGTCGGTGCGGCCCTCTCACACCTGCGGCCTGCCGGGAAACTCGCCCAGGCGAAGATCGAAACCGCCGGACGCCTTGCGCCCTGGGTCCCGCGCCTGGGTGAGTGGCTGGAGCGTGCCCCGTACGGGCCGCGCACGACCCACCGGAGACGCTCCGGCCCTGGCTACTGATCACCCGGTCCGCGTCCGGCCTCATCCCCTCCGGTGTCAGACGCGGTCTCCCGGGATCTTCTCGTACCGCTGCCTCAGGTCGGCGAGTACGGGATGCTGCGCGTCCAGCGGGACGTCACCGATGGCGGAGAGGGGGCGGACCCCGACCGACGTGTTGGTGGCGAACGCTGCGCGCATCTGCGGCACGTCGTCGGGAGTGACAGGACGGCTCACCGACGTGTGCACCTCCTGCAGCAAGTGCATGGTCACGCCCGGCAGCACACGGGCTTCGGGCCACACCACACGTTCCTGGTCGTCGACGAAGCCGACGTTCCATGTGCCGCCCTCGGAGATGACCCCGGTGTCCGGATCGGTGAACAGTACGTCGTCGAAGCCCGCCCGCTGCGCCGCACGCCGGATGGCCAACTGCCCGAAGAGACCGGTGTGTTTCACCTCTGGCATGTCCCGCTGGTACGCCCTCGTCGTGACGCGCAAAGGCGGCTGGGCGTGCCCGGCCGGCCGGCAGGTGACCAGGATCTGTGGCCGAGCGTCGGCACCGGGGTGCGCCATTCCCAACGCCGGGTCGAAGACCGTCACGCGGACGACGAACGTCCCCTCCTGTTGCGCCGCGGCGTGTCTCACATACGAAAGGACGCGGGCACGGTCCAGCTCCACGTCGAACACCGCCCGGCAGTCACGGACGAGGCGGTCGAGGTGGAGGGACAGGCCCCTGACCCGCCCCTCGTCGACGCGCAGCGAGGTGAAGTGACCGAGGTTGGTGAGTGCGAGCGCCTTCAGACTGTCGGCGTCGGCCGGGTTGCCATCGAGGAGGTCCATCACGGCAGTCTGACATCGACCGCGCTCTCCACCGGCCGATTCGCGCTCGGTCCGTGCACAGGACCAGAGGCCGGGGAAACACTGCAACAACTGGCCCGCCTTTCTTGCGGGCCCTGCCTCCGGCGATGCACCGCTCAACGCACCTGCGGCTGCGGGGCTGCCGGCGGAGACGATCGCTCTCGCGCGGTGGCCGGGTACCGGGGGAGGGGTTTGGCGGCCCGTGGCCCCTCCGACATCCAACAGGACACCCACGGCGGAAGCTCGCCGCCGTGGGTCAGCACGTGGTGCTCGTCCTGGTGTGGTTATGACCAGGGGAGAACCAGGGCGCCCCAGGCGACGACGGGGCCGAGCGCGACGATGCCGCCGGTGTAGCTGATGATCTGGCGGTAGAAGCGCCGGGTGTCGATACCGCGGGCGTTGCTGAGGACCAGGGCGCCGTTGGTGGAGAACGGAGAGGTGTCGACGATCGTGGTGGAAACCGCGAGCGCTGCGATGAGGCCGGCGGCATTGAGGTGGCTGGAGAGCAGCAGCGGTACGGCGAGGGGGATGATCGCGGTGAGGATCGCGGTGGAGGAGGCGAAGGCCGAGGTGATGGCTACGGTGAAGCAGAGCACCAGGGCCACGACGAGTGGGGCACCGAGGCCGGCGGCGTGGTGGGAGATGTCCTCGATGACGCCGGCCTTCTCCAGCATGGCGATGTAGGTCATCATGCCCGCCACCAGCAGCAGGGTGGACCAGCTGATGCCCTCCACGGCCTTCTCCTGCCGTTTCATGTCCACCAGGGCCAGCAGGGCGCCGGCCACCAGGGCCAGGAAGCCGATCTCCAGCTGGAAGCCGAGCGCGCCGACCACCAGCGCGAGCAGACTGGCGAGGGTGAGCCACTGACGCCAGTCGGGTCTGCCGGACGTGGCGGGGTTCTCCTCGTCAGCCGTCTCGTGTGCCGTGTCCGCCAGCGGGGCGGGGCGCTTGGCGAGGAGCACGAACGTGAGGGCGGACAGCAGCAGGTTGATCACGAAGCTGGCGGTGAAGAGTGTCACGGGCGAGATGTGGAGCGTTGTGTCGTCGACGAGGCCCAGTACGAGGGCACCGGAGACGGCGAGGGGGGAGAAGGCGCCCGCGTGCCCGCCGCTGATCACCATCATGCCGGCCACCAGAGGGTTGATCTTGTAGCGGTGAGCGAAGTTCATGGCGATGGGGACGAGGATCGCGACGGCGGCCGGGGTGAAGGTGCCGAATGCCGTGAGCGTCGCGGCGACCAGGAACAGCACCCAGGGGATGAGCGCTACTTTGCCGCGTACCAGTCGTACTCCGGCCGCGACGAGCCAGTCGATGGTGCCGTTGCGGCGGGCGACGGAGAAGAGGTAGGTGACTCCGACGATGGTCACGAAAAGGTCCACCGGGAAGCCCTCGAAGATCTCGTCCTCGGTGAGGCCGAGCGAGACGGTGCCGACGGCGAAGGTGGCGACGAAGGCGAGGATGCCCAGGTTGATCGGCAGAATGGTGCCGACCACGAACATGACCAGCAGCGCGCCTATGGAGATCACTTCAGTAGACATCATTGTCCTTGGTGCGGTGGGGACAGGGCGGCGCGCCCCCGAGGGCGCGAGGGTACCCCGGGGCGGAGGAGTGTGAACAGGCCCCGGGAGCGGGTGTGGGTGCGGGGGCGGAAGCGTTCCGGTTCAGGCTGCTCGTGGCCGTCCCGGTTCCGGTACGTAGATGCGCGCATCGGCGAGCAGTCGTGCCGCCCGCTGTACGGTGACCCGGCCGGGCAGGCCGTCCGACAGGTCGGAGCAGCGGACCGCGACCACGCCGGCGGGGGTGCCCAGGCGAAGCCACTCCTCGGTCGGGCCGCCCGCGGCCCGGGAGACCACGGAGCCTTCCAGCAGACCCGCGGCGGCGACCGCGACGGCGGAGGTCAGGCCGATCGCGGGGTGCGGTGCGTTCATGGTGAGCATGCGCACCGAGATGTCGTAGTCCTGGGCTGCGACGCGTTCGCCGAGCGTGGTGGTGTACGGGACCGGCCGGCCGACCAGTCCCACCTTGGGGACCGCGTCGCCAGGCTCCTCACCCGGCTTGAGCAGGCCCATCAGCGGTGCGGCCGCGTGGCGGACGGTGCGCAGCCACGGTGCGTCCGTACGCATCTGCTCCAGGGTCTCGGAACCGGTGCGTTGGGCGCTGGTGGCATCGACGAGGACGACCGGTGCCCCGGCGTCCACCATGCTCACCAGAATCGGATCCGCGGCACCGACCCGCAGCTTCTGTGCGGCGATCCCGGTGGGCAGAAGGGAACCGGTGGTGCGGCCCGCCGGGTCGCGGAAGGTGAGCCCGACCGCGACGCCGCCGGCCCGGGTGCCCGGTACGGTCTGGTCGCCGAAGTCGTGTGCCACGCCGCCGGTGGTGTCCACGAGCCCTTCGAGCACTGCGCCGGTGTTCATGTTGCGCATCACCACGCGCGTCCGGTCCCCGGTGATCGGCACCAGACCCTTTGCGACGGCGTACAGGGCGACGCCGGTGGCGCAGTTGCCGCAGTTGCTCGTCCACTCCACCGAGCCGGTGCCGATGCCGACCTGGGCGAAGAGGTAGTCGATGTCCGTGCCGGGCTCGGGCGAGGCGCTGACGATCGCGGCCTTGGAGGTGGTGGGAGTGGCCCCGCCGACGCCGTCGAGTTCCACCGGGTCGGTGGCACCGTAGGCGGCGACCAGCAGTTTCTCCAGTGCGCCGAGCTCGGTGGGGACATGGACCTGGTGGAACAGCCAGCACTTGCTGGTGCCACCGCGGACCAGGGTCGCGGGAGTGTGCACGTCTGAGGCTCTTTCTCGATCAACGCGGGGAAAGGGCCGGAGAACGGTTACGGGCGTATGGCCAACCGGTGAACCGCCCCGGCGAATGCGAAGACCTTCGCAGAGGTGTGACTTGGGCACAATGGCAGTCAACTTCACTCGGGTTTAGCTGAGCTAAACTCGGCGTCATGCTGAACGTGCGCCATCTCCTGCTGCTCACCGAGGCCGCCGAACGCGGCTCGCTCACCGCCGCGGCGGAGGCGATGGGCATGACCACCTCCGCGGCCTCCCAGCAGATGTCGCTGCTGGAGCGCGAGGCCGGGCAGCCGCTGATGGAGCGGCTGCCCCGCGGCATCCGCCCCACCCCGGCCGGCGCCGCACTGGCCGAACGCGGGCAGGCCATCCGTCGCGAGCTGCGCGCCGCCCAGGCCGACCTGGAATCCTTCGCCGACCTCGACCAGGGCACACTGCGGCTCGGTTCGTTCCCCACCGCGAGCGCTTCGCTCCTGCCGCTCGCCCTCACCCGCTTCCGCCGCCGCCATGAAGGGGTCCGCATCGAGGTCCACGCAGGCGTTCTCGCCGAGCTGCGCGAGATGCTGCACACCGGCGAGGTGGAACAGGCCCTGCTGTGGGACTACGGCTGGAACCGCATCGAAGACCCGGCCCTCGCCCTCACCCACCTGCTCGACGACCCCACGGTGCTGGTCGTCCCGGCGGACTCACCCTTGCGCGCCCATCCTTCCGTGCGCCTGAGCGACCTCGCCGACCAGGAATGGATCATCCGGGCCGACAACCACCCCGTCGCCGACGTACTGCGCCGCAGCTGCCGTCAGGCCGGGTTCGAGCCGCGCATCGCCTACGCCTCGCACGACTACCAGGAGGCTCAGGCCATGGTGGCCGCCGGCCTGGGCATTGCGCTCGCGCCCCGGCTCGCCCTCACCAGCCGCCGCAGCGACGTCCGCCTGCTTCCCTTCGCCTCCGACGTACCTGCCCCCACCCGCCGCATCCTGCTCGCTCACGCCCAGGCCCGGCCCACCACCCCGCCCGCCCAGGCGATGGAGCGTGTCCTGCGCGTGGTGGCGCAGCGCTTCGCCTCCTCGGGCCTGCACCGTGCCCAGCTCGGAGCGGTCCGCCGTAGCTGACCGGTCCGGCGCAGCGCCATGGCCTCCCTCGACCGCAGACCGGCCGGCCACACACGGCGCCTCGCCGCCGGCTGTTCCGGCCCGCCGGCCGACCAGCTGTCCCTCGCGCCGAGCGTTGCCGTACGCCGCGACGTACGCCATGAGCACGCTGTGGGGCGACAGCAGCGTCTTCTACGGGCTCGGAGGCTGCCAGTACCAGAACCTCACGGCTCAGTTCGCGGCGTGGCAACCGCGGACCTAAGCAGGGGGGCGGCGCGGAAGACGGACGAGCGGTACGGACCGGACCGGCACGCGGTCCGGTCCGGCTCTGTCCTTGCGAGGGTCCGGGGTCGCTACTCCGCGTCGCTCATGTCAAGGACGATTTTGCCCACTGCCGTGCCCGTGCGCAGTCGCTCTACCGCTTTGCCGAGGGCGTCCATTCCGTAGCGCTCGTAGGGCAGCGACAGGGCGCCCGAGGACAGGTCCGGCAGCAGGCGCAGGACCTCGGGGGCGACTTCCTGGCCGCGGGAGATCATGTTGACCGGCAGGAGGGAGACGTCGGCGAGGAAGAAGTCCGCGAGGTCCAGGGTGAGTTCGCGGCCGGCGGTGTAGCCGAGGAGTGCGGCCCGGCCGCGCGGGCGGACCAGGGTGAGGGCGTTGCGCAGGATGGTGCCGCCGACCGTGTCGATCAGTACGTCGACCTTGCCGCCGATCGTTTCCTCGGAGAGGTCCGAGGCGAGCAGCGCCTTGGCGACGTCGGGTACGTGCGGCAGCTTCGCGGGGCGGCCGACCGCGCCGATCACCTCCGCGCCGGCGCGCGCCGCGAGCTGCACGGCCATGGCGCCGACCGCGCCGGATGCGCCGGTGACCAGCACCCGCTCTCCCGGCTGCACCTGGGCGATCGAGTGGACGGTGGCCCAGGCGGTGCCGACGGGGGAGAAGTAGATGCAGGCGAGGGCGGGGTCGGTGCCCTCGGGCATGATCTCCACGGCGGCGTCCGGCACGAGGATGTGTTCGGCCCAGGCGCCGTCGCGGCTGAGGCCGAGCCCTTCGCCGCGCAGTCGGACCAGGGCGCCTTCGGGGTGGGTGTCCGAGGCGAGGACGTAGCCGCTGCCCTGGGTGCCGGGGATGAACGGCAGCTGGGGCAGGATGCCGAACTGTCCGTCGAGGATGTTCAGGTCGAGGTGGGCGACGGTGGCCGCCGCCACCCGGACGAGGGTGTGCCCGGGGCGCGGCGCGGGCACGGCCCGCTGACCGAGCCGCGGCAGAGTGCCGAACTCCTCCAGCACCAGGGTGCGCGATGTGGTTGCGGAACTGCTCACGTGCGGTGTTCTCCTTCTTCACCTTGACTGTCGTGCCCGGGGCCCGCTTTCGAACGGACCTTGCCCGCGGCGGGAACGATGCGACTGCGACCGTTGATTCACGGCTGCTTCCGTCGCCTCTTCGGGAGGGATTCGCCGGGATGGGCGGATCGGCTCAGGGTGCGATGACGAGTCGCCCGCGCAGGCCGCCCTCGGCCAGACGTGCATGCGCCGCGGCGGCATCCGAGAGGGGGAAGATCTCGGCGACACGGGCCAGCAGTGTGCCGCGGTCGGCGAGTCGGGACAGCTCGGCGAGCTTGGCGCCGTCGGCGCGTACGTCCAGGGCGTCGATGCGGATGCCGCGCTCGGCAGCGGGCTCCTGTCCGGGCCACACGCCGATGTACGTGCCACCGTCGCGGACCGGGGCGAGGGCCGCCTCACCCAGCACCGCGGCGTCGATGACGCCGTCGAACGCAGCCGGAGGAAGTATTTCGTCGCGGGACACAAAGCGGCTGGCTCCCCGGGCAAGCAGGAACTGCTCGTCCTGTGCGGAGCCGAGGGCCGTGACCTCCAGGCCGCGGTGCTGCCCGAGTTCCACCGTGTGCGCACCGACGCCGCCCGCCGCGCCGGTGACCAGCAGGCTCTGCCCGGGGTGGAGGGAGGCCATGTCCAGTGCCTGCGCCGCGGAGAGCGCGTTGAGGGGGAGGACCGAGGCGTGGGCGTCGTCCAGTGTCACCGGGGCCGGCGCGATCGCGTCCGCGTCGAGGACGGCGTACTCGGCGTGGGTGCCCAGCGGGGTGCGGTGGCCGGTGGCCAGGCCGATGACGCGGTCGCCGGGGGACCAGTTCGCACCGGTGCCGACGCTCTCGACGGTGCCGGCGACGTCCCAGCCCAGGCCGATCCGCTCGCACGCGCCGCCGAAGACGCCGGCCCGCATGGCCGCGTCCACCGGGTTCAGCGCTGCCGCCGCCACCTTGATCCGCACCTGTCCCGGGCCGGGGTCGGGCACCGGAACCTCCGTGATCTCGACTGCCTCGGGCCCGCCGAATCGGGACACGGTTGCGGCACGCATGAGCATGCTGATCCTCCTGGGGGTGGGTGCACGGATGAGGCGCCACGCAGCCGTTTCTTACCTTTGGTGCGCAACCCCATCCTGCGTCAGCATGAAAGCCTGTACAAAAGGCACACGCGTGTAAGAAAGGCGGAGGGCAGGCGCACGATGGCACACGACTCCCGGGCAGAACAGCCGCCGGACCGGACGGGGCCGTGCGCCCGCTGGCCTGCGGAGCAGGGCGAGACGATCCGGCAGATCGTCGAGCGGGCCGGCGACAAGTGGGGCGTGCTCGTGATCGGCACACTGGAGAACGGTCCCGTGCGCTACACCGACCTGCAACGCGCCATCCCCGGCATCTCCCAGCGCATGCTCACCCACACCCTGCGCCAGCTGCGCCGCGACGGCCTGGTCACCCGCACCGCCTACCCCGAGGTGCCGCCACGGGTCGAGTACGCGCTGACCGGCCTGGGTGCCACGCTGCTCGACGCGGTCACCGCCCTCATCGACTGGGCGGGCACCCACCACGACGAGATCACCCGCAACCGCGCCCGCTTCGACAGCGACGCCGCCGGCCGCTGAGAGGCAGGTGGCGCGTCCCGCCGCCTCCGTGCGCGAGGAGGCGGATCGCGGGGCGGGGACCGCTCGGGGCAGCCCGGCTACCGGAGGTCGGCCGCGTCGGGGGCCGTGGTCCGGGGCCCGGCGGCGGGGTGCTTCAGGTGCAGGCGGCGCAGCGCCCTGGGTGCCGTCTCCGGCAGGGCCATCAGACACAGCGCGGAGAGGACGCAGGCTGCGGCGAGGTAGTAGCCCACGTTGACCGCGTTCCCGGTGGCGGCGACGATGCGATTCGCGATCAGCGGGGAGATGCCGCCGCCGAGGACGGCGCCGAGGTGGAAGGCGATGCCCATGCCGGACTGGCGCTGGTCACGGGGGAAGAGCTCGGTGAAGAAGGTGTACATCGGGCCGAAGAGCATCCCGGTGGTCGCGAAGCCGAGCATCAGCGCGGCGGTGAGGGCGCCAATGGTGCCCACTCCGGCGAGGGGGAAGATGACCAGCACCGCGACCAGCGACCCGAGCACACCGGCGAGCATGACCGGTCGCCGGCCGAACCTGTCCGAGGCCCAGGCCCCGAGGACGTTGCTGGCCGCGTGGACCAGCAGGCCGAGGGTGCTGGCGTTGACCACTTCCTGCCGGGGAAGCCCGAGACCGTTCGGTGCGGCGGACGTCGCGTAGGACACCATGAAGGTCACCAGCGCGAACGTGCAGGAATTCAGGCCGATGTTCACCCCTGCGGCCAGCAGCACCCGCCGCCAGTTGGAGCGGAAGACATCCGCTACCGGGCGCCGGTTCTTGAGCGTCTGACCCTCCTCGTGCACCATCTGCTGAAAGACCGGGCTCTCCGCCACGCCCCGGCGGATCCAGATGCCGAGGACGATGGCTATGCCACCGGCGAGGAAGGGCAGCCGCCAGCCCCAGGACTCGACGCTGGAGTCCGGCAGGAAGAGCACGGCGGCGAACGCCAGATTGGCGAGGATCGTCCCGAACGGCGAGCCGAGGGCGACGAACACGCCGTACCGGGCCCGTTTCTCATCAGGGGCGTGCTCGATGGCCAGGGCGGCCGCGCCGCCGGTCTCGCCGCCGCGGAACAGGCCGTGCGCCATCCGCAGGATGACCAGGAGCAACGGCGCCGCGACACCGATCTGGGCATAGGTCGGCAGCACCCCCATCAGGACGGTTGCCGCGCCCATGCCGATGAAGGTGAGCAGCAGCGCGAAGCGCCGGCCGTACCGGTCGCCGAGCCAGCCGAAACCGGCGGCGCCGAGCGGGGCCATCAGGAAGCCGATGGCGAAGGTCGCCAACCCGAGGAAGGTGCCGAACCAGGCGTCGTCGGTCCTGAAGAAGGTGTCGGTGAGGACCAGCGTGGTCGCCGTCCCGTAGATGGCGAAGTCGTAGAACTCCAGGGAGGTGCCCACTCCACTGGCGATGGCAACGCGGACGATGCCGCTGCGGGTCGGCGGCTCAGTCGGTTTGTCCGCCGCCGATGTCTGCTCGGTCATATGTCTTCCTCAGGGCCTGTCAGGGGAGTTTCGGCACGTAGCCGGCGGGTGGTGTGCCGCCGGTCAGTTCGGTGATCCGCGCGGCACGGTCGAGTGCGGCTGAGAGGATCGCCCGGAAGCGTTCGACGGCGATGCCGGGCCCTAAGCCACCCACCATGAGCTCGAAGGCGACGCGCTGGTCGGGGCCGAAGACCGGAACCTGGATGGTCTGGGCGTGGGCCTGCGGGCGGGGGTCGCGGCAGTAGTCGGCGTATCCGGTCGTCATCCGTTCCCAGAGCCGGGCGAGGGCGCTCCGCCCGTCCCCGGCCTCGCGTCCGCTGCGCGCCTCGGCGGCCGGCCCGCCGAAGTGCTCGGACATCGTGTGTCCGAAGGAGATGGCGTATCCCTGCTCGCGTACGAGGGCGATGGTGTCCTCCAGGAGGCGGGTGTCGACCGGGCCCACGAGACGCCGGGCGTTCTCCACCCAGGCGCGGTGGAGGTCCGGGCCGCACCAGGCGGCGAAGCCGGGGTCCATCGGTGCCGCGAACGGGAAACAGGTCCCGACGTACGGCAGCCGGTTGTCGGCCGCGGTGAGGACGACCACCTGGTCGCGCACCACGGTGGAGAGGGCGCACTCGACGTCCAGGTCCCGGGCGAGCCCCTGGACGATGTCACCGACGCCCGCGGCGATACGGAGCCGGGAGCCCAGCTCGGCGAGGTCGACACCGGTGACCGGGGGTGCGAACGACCCGTAGCCGCCGTTCAGGAAGACGAGCGGGGCCTCGTCGGCGCGGGGGCCGAGGCCCAGGTCCTCCACCGCGCCCAGCACCATCACGTGGTCCCCCGCGGGAAGCACGTCGTGCACCGTGGCGTCGAACCAGGCCACGGCGCCCCGGAGCCGCGGCACACCGTTTTCGTCGAACTCCCAGGCATCGCCGGAGAACCGGTCCTCGGGGGCGGCCGCGAAGAAGTCCCGGCACAGGCCCTCGTGCTCGGCGCCCAGGACGGAGGCGCGGAACCGGCCGGCACGCCGGATGCCGGCATAGGTCCTGGAGGTCGTCCGGGGCAGGAACCCGACCAGGGGTGGGTCCTCGGACACGGAGGTGAAGGTGCCGACGACCATCCCGATCGGGCCGCCCGACTCGTCGACCGACGTGATGATGGTGATGCCGGTCGGATACCGCCCCAGGACCGTGCGCCATCGCGACTTGGGCGGGGGCGGTGGCGGCTGGGCCACGTGGTCGCCACGGGGCCTGGTCTGCTGATTCGTCTGGCTGGCCATCGTCTTCCTTGTCGGGTCGGTGTCGACCGTGTGGGGACTGCGCCGACCGGCGGTCAGTACAGCTCGATGCGGAGCCGGTCGGAGCGTGCCCGCGAGACGCAGAGCGCGATCTCCGTGCCGGCCGCGTGTTCGGAGGCGGACAGGCAGTGGTCGCGGTGGTCGGCGGTGCCCTCCAGGAGGCCGGAGACGCACGAGCCGCAGATGCCCTCCTCACAGGACTTGGCCACCGGGATGCCCGCTTCCTCCAGTACGGAGAGGATCGACCGGTCCGCGGGGATCTCGAACTCCTCGCCGGTGTCGAGCTCCACCGTGAAGGGCCTGTTGTCCGAGGCGTCGACCGGCTGTGCGGAGAAGTGCTCGACATGGACCTGCTCCTCGCCCACGACAGGGGCGAAGACGGCGGTGACCTGGTCCATGAAGCCGACCGGGCCGCAGGTGTAGACATGGCTGTCGGGACTCAGCGTGGCTGCCGACGGCCGAAGGATGCCCGGATGCTCGGTCCGCGGTCGGCCGATGTGCAGGGTGACCCGGTCGCGGAAGTCGGCACGGTGCTCCAGCAGGTCGCCGAAGGCGAGCTCGGCGCGAGAGCGTACGAAGTAGTGCAGCGCGAAGTCGGCGCCGCGACGGTGGAGTTCGTAGGCCATGCTGAGCAGCGGGGTGACACCGATGCCGCCGGCCACCAGCAGGTGGCGGTCGGCCCCGTCGGCGATGCCCAGCAGGTTCCGCGGCGGGCCGATCGTCAACCGGTCGCCGACCGCCGTCCGGTGGAGCGCGGCCGACCCACCCCGGGACTCCGCCTCCCGCTTCACGGCGATGAGGAGGGACGACCGGTCGGCCGGGTCCCCCGCCAGCGAGTACTGGCGCAGGACCCCGGTCGGGCCGGTCACATCGATATGCGCTCCGGCGGCGAAGGGCCCGAACGCGGCGCCGTCTGCCCTGCGCAGCCGCAGGGAACGGACCGCCGCGCTCTCCTCGACGATCTCGGACACCCGGACGGCGACGCTCACAGCAGGAACCCCGCGGCGGGCACGGCGTCCTCGGCGTCCACCAGCCGGATCACCTTGCGGACGATCCGGTCCTCCGACCGGTCCGCGCCCAGGCGGACCGTGTACTCGACATCGGAGGCCCACAGTTGGTGGCGGTCACGCTTGTAGGCGACGAGGATCTGGGCGGCGCGGAGTGACACCGATCCGTCGGTGGTCTCGACGGGGACGAAGCGGGACACGGTGCGCGCGGTCCTGGCCGAGTCGACCGCTGAGATGGCGTATCCCTCGGTGAGACGGGCCACGCGCATGGCCCGCATCCGGGCGTCGTCGTAGACCATGTTCAGCTGGTCGTCGAAATCGTCGGTGGTGTCATCGAGCGGGATGACGTAGATGCCGTCCTCGGCGTAGAGCTCGTTCCAGGCCCGGTACTCCTTGCGGTCGAGGAGCTCGGCCTCGCGCCAGAGCAGTTCGATCGCCCGCACGACACGCGGGTCGCCGAGCGGGGCAGCGGGGGCGTCGGGGAGGGTGGCGGTGGCGGTGTCAGCCATTGCTCATCATCTTCTTCCACATCCGGTACGCGGCCCGCATACCGGTCTCGTCGGTGCTGTGTGAGGTGGCCCAGCCCTCGGGGGCGTCGACCTCGCGCTTCAGGCCGCGGTTCACCATGATCGGCATCTCCGGGCAGGCGCGGGCACCGCGCTGGACGCGGTCCCAGCCCTCGGAGTCGTCGGGGGAGCCGAAGCCGAACGGCCCCTGGAAGTGTTCGTGGATGCGCAGCCGTTCGCGGCGGACCGGGCCGGCGATCCCCTCCGGGGCGTCCACGCCGAGCGCCACGTGCTCGATGATCGTCTCGTCGACACTGACCGGGTGCAGCACCCGGAAGAACGCCGAGGACAGGCCGACGTTGGGGAACAGGTTCAGATTCGACCCGGTGCCGTGCATCGCGCGCACCAGCTTGCGGACCTGCGCGTCATCGGCCCCACCCTGCTTCAACTCGGCCACCAGGCCGTCGAATCGGGGCTGCAGGGGCTCGCTGCCGTCGTCGGCGTCGAGGTCGATGTGCGCCGGCACCATGTGCATCACGCTGTGCCCGTTGCCGAGGTCGTGGCAGGTGGAGGCAGGGTCGGTCATGAAGCTCAGCATCCCGGCCGTCTCCTCGTCCACCGAGCTCATCCAGGAGCGGTGCACGATCGGAAAGTGGTAGCCGTCGGTGGTGTTCTCCAGCTGGATCTTCCAGTTGCCCCGGAACCTGAAGCGGTGGGTGCCGATCACCTTGAGCGGATAGCCGCCACCCTGCTTCATGAACCGGTCGGCCCACTGCCGCACATCGCCGAGGAACTCCTCCAGGGGCTCCGCGTCCTGATCGAAGGTGGCGAAGACGAGGCCGCGGTAGCTCTCGGTGCGCAGCGTGCGCAGGCCCATCTCGTCCTTGCTCATCACCCCCTCGTAGCCGTCGGGGTAGGGGATGCCACGCAGCCGCCCGTCCAGGCCGTAGGACCAGGCGTGGTAGGGGCAGGTGAAGCCGTTGGCCTCGCCGCGCCGCTTCTCGCACAGGCTGGCGCCGCGGTGCCGGCAGCGGTTGACCAGGGTGTGGAGGACGCCCTTGCGGTCCCGGGTGACGATCACCGCATTGCGGCCGACGGACGTGGACTTGAAGCTGCCCGGTTTGGGCAGCTCGCTCTCGTGCGCCACCCAGATCCAGGTCTTCTCGAATATCTGGGTCATCTCGCGTTCGAAGATCTCCGGGTCGGTGTAGACCCGCGCGGCGACGCGGTCCTCCTGTACCAGCTCGGACGGCTCCAGCTGATGGATGTTCGCCGTGGTGAACTCGATGGTCATGCTGTCTTCTCCTCGGTGTTGCTGCTCCTGGGGCGGTCCCGGTCGCTACGGGGGCTCGCGGGGCCCAGGAAGCCGGGGGTGGTCGGGTCCAGTCCCAGCAGGACGGCCCCGGCGTCGTCGTAGATGTGCTGGCTGAGCGAGGCGTGCAACTGGGGCACCTGGGCGTCCAGCCGAATCTGGTTCAGCGGGTGCGAGTTCTGGATGATCGCCGCCCCGGACACCTTGGCGAGGTCGTGGACGACCTGCGCGGCGGTGTCGGAGATGTGGACGGCGCTGAGCCGGATGCGCGCGATCTGATCCGAGCTTGCCGCTTCCCCCGCGCTGACGGTCTCCCACACCTCCTCGGCGACGTCCAGGAAGTAGCGGCGTGCCGACTGCAGGGCCACGTACGCCCGCGCGAACTCCGTGCGGTAATAGGCGCGTTGGCCGACCGGTGGTGCTCCCGTGATGCCTCGGTAGGAGCCCGAGTGCTGCGCGTGGTCGAGGGCGCCCAGGGCCACGCCGAGCCCAATGGCCGCATGGCACTGCGCCTGGTAGGCCAGCAAGGGATAGCGGAAGAGGGGTTCGTCGATCTGCGAGGCGCCGCCCCGGACGTAGGTCCACTCCAGCGGGATCTCGACGTCTTCGAGCACCGTGTCGAAGGAGCCCGAGGCGCGCATCCCGCTCACGTCCCAGTCCTGGACGATGGTCACCTGATCGGCGGGGAGGAGGGCCGCACGGGGCCGGCAGCCGGCGGACTCGTCCAGGAGGCCCACGTTGATGTAGTCGGCGGCCATGCAGCCGCTGGCGAACTTCCACCGGCCGCTCACCCGGAAGCCGTCCGCGGTCCGCAATGCCTTCTGCATCGGGAAGAGGCCGCCGGCCACGACGACATCCGGACCGTTCCGGTAAATCTCTTTCTGAGTTCCGACGGGGAGCGCGCCGAGGTAGGTGTTGGCGGAGGCGAAGCCCACCACCCATGCGGTGGACCCGTCCACGCGACCGACCTCCTCGACGAGCCTGAGGAACTCGTGGGGCGGCAGCACACACCCCCCGAACCGGATCGGAGTGGCGTGCCGGTAGACACCGAACGGCATGAGCTTCTCGACGAAGTCACGGGGCACGTACCCCTGGGCGTGGAATTCCGCACGCCGTTCCGTGAGCTCCGCAAGCACCGCTTGCCACTTCGGGCCGGCTGTTGGCTCGGGGACGTCACCCATGTTCCCTCCTTCTGGCCGGTTGAGGCCCAAACGGATGCTCAGCCATCGAGGGCGCCGATGCGACGGGTCGGACCGGTCAGTGGACCGCTGCGGCGGAACCGTCGAGGCAATGTGGTCGGATCCAGTGGCGGGGCGGACGCGCTGCCCACAGGCGCGGACCCCGCCCGTACCGAGAACCTCGAGGAGCAGCGGACCATGGAAAAGGAAGAGCCGGTCGACCGCGCCCCGCGGATGACCCTGACCTGCTACAACGACACCCACGGCTACGGCTGGAAGCATGTCGACCTCTTCGTCCACGACGCGGCGGGCCGCGAGCTCGGCTGGGTGCACTGGGGTGTGCCCCAGGACGGCCCGGCCGCGGCGGACGAGGAGACCGCCCGGGTCGAACCCGCCCTGCGGCGCACCTCCGCCTGGCGCCACGGTGTGAGCGCCGGCGGTGTGGATTACTGGGAGGCCGACGCGCAGTGGGGGACCGAATGAGCGACACCGTCCGACAGCCCTGGTCCCTGAGCGAGTTGGTGGCCGATCTGAGGTCGGGGCGGTCCGCGGCCGAGGCGGCCCTCCGGCGCAGCCGCGACCGCATCGCACAGACCGAGGAGCAGGTACGTGCCTGGGTGGCCTTCGACGAGAGTCCCGCGACCGACCGCACCGGCCCCCTGGGCGGCGTCCCGATGGGCGTCAAGGACATCATCGACCTGGCCGGGCTGCCCACCAGGTGCGGCTCGGTGCTGCGCGCCGACGCCGGCCCCGCCGAGCGGGACGCCCCTGTCGTCGGCGCCTGGCGGGCGGCCGGGGCGATCCCCCTCGGCAAGACCGTGACCACGGAGTTCGCCTTCTTCGCGCCCGGCCCGACCCGCAACCCCGCGAACCTGCGGCACACGCCCGGAGGCTCCTCCAGCGGCTCGGCCGCGGCGGTCGCCGCCGGGCAGGTCCCGCTGGCCATCGGGTCCCAGACCGCCGGATCGGTCACCCGGCCGGCCGCCTACTGCGGGGTCGCCTCGCTGGTGCTGCGCCACGGGCACATCCCCACCGACGGCGTCGCCGGCCTCAGCCCGAGCCTCGACGCGCACGGAGTCTACGCAGCCACCACCGCCGATGTGGCCCTCGCCTGGGCGGCACTCACCGGAGAACCGGATCCGTCCCGCGACGCGCAGAGCGCCCCGCGGATCGCGCTCTGGAACGCCGCCCCCTTGGAGGCCGTATCCGACGAGATGGGTTCAGCGCTCACCTCGGCCGTGGCCAGGCTCACCGACCGCGGCGCAAAGATCGACGCCTTCCCGCTGGAGGCGCTGATCGCCGAGGTGACCGCGGCACATCCGGTGGTGATGGCCTACGAGGCAGCGCGCGAACGCTCCGCCGAACTGGAGCGCGCCGATCGTCTCAGCGCGCCACTGGCCGGGCTGCTCCGAACCGGTGCGGACACCCCGGAATCCGACTACCTCGCCGCGCGCCGCCTCGTCTCGGCCGCACGCGACGAACTCGGCACGCTCCTGTCCCGGTACGACGCGGTGCTCGGCCCGGCCGCGCCCGGGGCGGCTCCGCAGGGGCTCGACGCCACCGGCGACCCCGTCCTCAGCCGTCCGTGGCAGGCCCTCGGCCTCCCCGCGGTAGCCGTGCCGGGGCTACGGAACGAGGCGGGGCTGCCGCTCGGACTCCAGGTGATCGCGGAATCCGAGGCGGCAGCCCTGCGTGCTGCGGTCCGGGTGGAGCGAAGCCTCACCCGCTGAGGGGGAGGGGATCGGGTCAGGCGCCGGCGGCGTGCTCGTTGGTGTGGTTCGTCCCCGGCGCCTTCAGCAGGACGGAACGCTTCGGGTAACTGCTGGCGAAGAAGTCGGGCAGGTCGGCGATGGCGACGTTCTCGGTCCGGGTCCGGGTGATCTTCCATGTGCCGTCGATCTTGCGGAAGGCGTTGTTCAGCCGGCTGCCGCGGATCAGGGACGTGCCGTCCTCGAAGAGCCAGGGCTGGAAGTGGATCCACTGGCCGTCGGCCTCGTCCCCGTGCACATGGATCTGCTCCGAGGTGAGCCAGTGGGCGTTCATAAGCAGCTTCGGGTCCTGGTCCTGCGGCCAGAAGCGGTGGAAGTGCGCGCGTATCGCCTCCTTCCCCTCGGCCCGGCCGAACTGGTCGTCGTAGTAGTCCCCGACCCCCTCCCAGATGGCGTCGTCGGAGTAGAGGTCGAGGATCAGCTCGATGCGCTGCTCGTCGTTCTCCACCCCGTACTCCGGGCACGGTGTGTCGCACAGGAACATGTACCGGGCCTGGAGGCGGCGGATCTCGGCCTCGGCTTCGAGGACCTCGATGCGCTCGACCAGGGTGTCGATGGTGTCTTTGCTGCTCATGTCGGCAGCATCTCCACCACGCGTCCCGGAAGGAATCGCCTGGTCCACTGACCGGAACAGCTCCGTGCACAGGGCCACGTGCCGGGCATGTGGTGGTCGAGGGGGGTTGCCAATCGGTTGACCATGGCTGAAAAATCACCATTGTTCATTGGGATCGGCGAGGGGAAGCGGTATGCGCGCGAGCGCCCAGGCAGAACGTGAAACCTCGGAGCAGGCCGCCCCGGGGACCGAGCCCGAGGTCCCCGAAGCGCCTGCGAGCTCTGTGCTCGGCAAGGCCCACCTCGTGCTCGGAGCCTTCGCCTCCGGCTCGACCTGCCTCGGTCTGAGCGAGCTCAGCCGCCGTTCCGGTGTGCCCAAGGCGACCGTGCACCGGCTCGGCACCGAACTCGTCCAGCTCGGCTATCTCAGCCGCACCGCGAGGGGGTACCAGCTCGGCTGGCGCATCTTCGAGCTGGGCCGTCTGGTGCCCGGCCCGGCCCACCTGCGGACCGTCGCGCGCCCCGTGATGCTGGACCTCCGGGCCGCGACCCAGGCAGTGGTCCACCTGGCCGTGCCGCACGGCACCGACTGCTGCTACCTGGAGCGGCTCGGCGGCCGCCGGGAGGCCGCCGTCGTCGCGGCCGTCGGTTCGAACGTATCGCGGCTGCTCACCGTCTCCGGACGGGTGCTGCTGGCCTACAGCGACGACCAAGAGGACGTGATCGCGGAGATCGAGGCGCAGCGCGCCGACGGCCTCCCGC
This sequence comes from Streptomyces ochraceiscleroticus, assembly GCF_000720485.1. Lineage (GTDB taxonomy): Bacteria > Actinomycetota > Actinomycetes > Streptomycetales > Streptomycetaceae > Streptomyces > Streptomyces ochraceiscleroticus. The sequence goes on from NZ_JOAX01000005.1 coordinate 233,992, forward strand.
CGACCGACCGGCTCGACCCTACGGCGTTGCGCGCCGAGCTGGCCCAGATCCGCGCCCGCCGGTGGGCCCAGGAGCGGGAGTCGTGCATGTTCGGGTACAAGAGCTTCGCCGTGCCGATCATGTACTACGGAGACGACCGGGTCATCGCCACGATCTCCGCGACGGTCCCGGCCGACCGCCGCGACGACCAGCAGCTGATCCACGCACTGTGGGCGACGGCGGCCGACATCGGCCGCGGCCTGCACCGGCAGGGCTCCCGCACGGAGCCGCGCGTCGGCATGGCCGGCTGAGCGCCGGGCGGCATCGCCCATCGGTCCGGTCAGCGGACTGACCTGCTGTTCCGCCCCTCGGCCCGTGCAGCATGTGCGGAATGAAGTTCGCACACGAGACTCCCGGACCGCCTCGCCGGATCGCGGGTCCACGACGAGGTGATCGAGCACGTCCCGGTTGAGGCCGCCGAGCGGGCCCGTACGGGCGCACGGGAACACGCCGCCGTCCTGCCGCACGTCCTGGCGCTCAACGCGCCCCACGCCCCGGAAGCCGAGCGCAGGATCGCGGCCGCGCTCGGCGCACCCACCGCGGTCGAGGGGCCGGCCGCCCTCTACGCCCGGCTGGACGCGCCGACGGCGCTCAAGGAGCTGGGCATGCCGGAGAGCGGCACAGCCGAAGCCGTGGAGCCCGTTCTCGCCGCAGTGCCGGAAGGCAACCCCGCCCCTGTGACCCGAGACCGTCTCAGCGCACTGCTGCGGGCGGCCTGGGAAGGAGATTTCTCCCGATGACCACCCACGCACCCCGGACAGCGCCCGGCCCCGAGCAGCGGATCCGCGAGGCCGAGCTGGTCGGCCGCGTCGCGGATTCCTTCGACAGCTGCCCGGACCCCCGGCTGCGGCAGCTGATGAGCAGCCTGGTGCGGCACCTGCACGCCTACATCCGAGAGGTCCGGCTCACCGAGGAAGAATGGAACCGGGCCATCGACTTCCTCACCCGCTGCGGTCACCTCACCGACGACCGCCGCCAGGAGTTCATCCTCCTCTCCGACGTGCTCGGCGCGTCCATGCAGACCGTCACCGTCAACAACGAGGCGTACGGCGACGCCACCGAGGCCACCGTCTTCGGCCCGTTCTTCGTGGCGGACTCACCCGCCGTGCCCCTCGGCGGCGACATCTCCGCCGGTGCACCCGGCGAGCCCTGCTGGGTCGAGGGAACGGTCACCGACACGGCCGGCACCCCGCTCGCGGGGGCCCGCATCGAGGTGTGGGAGGCGGACGAGACCGGCCACTACGACGTCCAGTACGACGACCACCGGACCGCCGCCCGCGGCCACCTGTTCAGTGACTCCCAGGGACGGTTCCGATTCTGGGCGGTCACACCGACGCCGTATCCGATTCCGCACGACGGTCCGGTGGGGGAGTTGTTGGAGTCGGTGGGCCGCTCCCCGATGAGGGCCTCGCACCTGCACTTCAAGGTGGCCCACGAGGGCTGCCGCACGCTGGTGACCCACATCTTCGTCCGGGGCGAGGAACTTCTGGGCTCCGATGCGGTGTTCGGCGTCAAGGAATCACTGGTGAAGGACTTCGAGCGGCAGCCCGCGGACATACCCACGCCGGACGGCCGGATCGTCCAAGCCCCCTGGTCCCGGGTGCGCTTCGACATCGTCCTCGCCCCCGCACAGGCCTGACGGCGGGCGCCGGCCCCGGAGGACCCGGCCGAGCGACGCGAGGGCGCATTGCGCGCGGTCGGCCCTCAAACAGAGGCGAGTCTGGACACGTTGATGCCCCCCTTGGCCATCTTCGTGGTGCCGTTCCTCGCGGTGGGCGCGGCATCCTGGCGGTCTTCCACGGCCTCGAGCTGCCCGCTGGGGCCGGGAGGCGCACGTCCGGCCGTAGCGAGGCCGCGGACGGCAACACCCCCACCGGAGCTTCTTGGGTTCTAGCGACCATCGCAACACCTGTCCTCCGGGGACGCGATGGCCTTCGAGCTTCCAAAGGTCCGGGCACCACAGCGGAAGGCGGAGCTGGCTCATGAGCGGGAGGAATACTTCCGGCTCATGGAGCATGGGGTAAGTAGCCGGGAGGCGTGCCGAATCGTCGGCATCAACCGGCGTACCGGCAAGTGGTGGCGTAACAGCGGGTACTACTGATGGCGGGGCCTGACGCGGGGCTCCGAAGCTGATGGATTCCTTTACCAGGAAAGCGCGGCACGACCAAACAGTCTTCTTGCGTGCACTTTCATCTGCGTAACGACCTTGCAGATGAAAGGGCTGACATGCCTGACGCCTCCGCACCTGTTGCTGCGTTCCTCTTCTGCTGACCTCTCGTTACGGCAACGCTGTCGCGGTCAATACGTGAAACTCCTACGTGTGGGAGCCCGCCCTCGCGAAGGCTGGCGTCATCCCGCCCCAGGTCGAAGGTGCGAAGCCCTGGCAGTGGGCTGCTGCGCCCAAGGACGGCTTCTATGTACTGCGGCACACCTACGCCTCCGTGATGCTGGAGGCGGGGGAGTCGGTGGTTGCGCTCGCGCGGTGGCTGTGGCACTCGTCGTCGACCATCACGTTGGACCACTACGCGCACTTCATGCCGGAGGCCGGTAATAGGGGACGGGGTGCCCAGAAACTCCCCAGGGGGTTCAGGGCGGATCGCCAGGTCGGAGGGGCTTGTCGGTCCGTCGTGATTCCTGAGGTCAGACGGGCGTATAGCCTGGGGAAATGCTGACAGAAGTCATTGCGACTCGGTATGTGACACCGCTGCGGGAAGGTGGGTCGCTGCCTGGGATCGTCGAGGGGGACGACCTCGGTACGTACGTCATGAAGTTCACAGGGGCCGGGCAGGGGCGGAAGACGCTTGTTGCCGAGGTGGTCTGCGGGCAGTTGGGGCGGCGGCTGGGGCTGCGGGTGCCGGATCTGGTGCGGATGCAGCTTGATCCGGTGATCGGGCTGAGCGAGCCCGATCAGGAGGTGCAGGAATTGCTGAAGGCGAGTGGGGGGCTGAACCTGGGCATGGATTACCTGCCCGGTTCGCTGGGTTTTGATCCGCTGGCCTTCGAGGTCGGTGCCCGGGAGGCGGGGCGCGTGGTGTGGTTCGACGCGCTGATCAACAACGTCGACCGGTCCTGGCGGAATCCGAATCTGCTGGTGTGGCATGGGGAGCTGTGGCTGATCGACCACGGTGCGACGATGATCTGGCACCACAACTGGGCGGGCGCGGAGAAGGCGGCGCTGAAGCCGTACGACGCCTCCGATCATGTACTGGCGACGTTCGGGCCGGACGTGGCGGGGGCGGCCGAGGAGCTCGCGCCCAAGGTGACCGAGGAGCTGCTGACCGAGGTCGTCGCGGATGTGCCGGACGAGTGGCTGGTGGACGAGCCGGGGTTCGATTCGGCCGAGGAAGTGCGGCGGGCCTACGTGAAGACGCTGCTGGCGCGGGCCGGAGTGATCAGCGACAACATCAGGATCGGTGAGCGCACGGAGGACAAGCCTTCGCAGGCGCCGGGCTGGCTGGCCGGCAAGCTTCCGCGGAGGGCAGTGAAGTGAGCGGACTGCACAACGGACGGGACGTCTTCGAGTACGCGCTGCTGCGGGTCGTGCCCCGGGTCGAGCGCGGCGAGATGATCAACGCGGGCGTGGTCGTCTACTGCCACGCGCGGCGCTTCGTGGAGGCGCGTACGCATCTGGACGAGGCGCGGCTGCGGGCCCTGGACCCTTCGGTGGACGTGGAGGGCGTACGGGCTGCGCTCGGTGCCGTCGAGGGGATCTGCCACGGCGGTGAGCGGGCCGGACAGGCGGCCGGGGACGACGTGGGCCGGCGGTTCCGCTGGCTGATCGCGCCGCGCAGCACGATTGTGCAGCCGGGGCCCGTGCACACGGGGCTGACGGCCGACCCCGCCAAGGAGGCGGAGCGGCTGCTGGACCTGTTGGTGCGGTGACGGTACCTATTGGTACTTGGCGGTACCGGTATCCAGCAGCACCTGGTGGCCTATTGGCGGGGTGGCGATGTCTAGGTGCATACGGGGGGAGAGTGCGGGCGGGTGCGGGGTTTTCCGTGGCCGCCCGCGGTCGTTCGATGCCGCAGGGGAGGCTCGACGTCGCAGGTGAGGTGTGTAACGGGGGCCCGTGGGGCGTTGACACGGAGTGCCCCGGCTTCTAGCGTCAGCTCTGCTGAAGCGACTAAGCGGTTGCTCACCCGCCTTCCGGGAGCGGTGAGCCGCTTTCGAGGTGAGGAGAACCCCGCATGTCCACCACCGAGCAGCGCGTAGCCATCGTGACCGGCGCCGCCCGCGGCATCGGCGCCGCCACCGCCGTGCGCCTGGCCGCCGAGGGCCGCGCCGTCGCCGTACTCGACCTGGACGAGGCCGCCTGCAAGGACACCGTCGAGAAGATCACCGCGGCCGGCGGCAAGGCCATCGCCGTGGGCTGCGACGTGTCGGACTCGGCGCAGGTGGAGGCCGCCGTCGCGCGCGTCGCCGACGAGCTGGGCGCGCCGACCGTACTCGTCAACAACGCGGGCGTGCTCCGCGACAACCTGCTGTTCAAGATGAGCGACAGTGACTGGGACACGGTCATGAACGTGCACCTGCGCGGCGCGTTCCTGATGTCGCGCGCCTGCCAGAAGCACATGGTGGACGCCAAGTTCGGCCGGATCGTCAACCTCTCCTCCAGCTCCGCGCTCGGCAACCGCGGCCAGGTCAACTACTCGGCGGCCAAGGCCGGCCTGCAGGGCTTCACCAAGACGCTCGCCAAGGAGCTCGGCAAGTTCGGCATCACCGCCAACTCCGTCGCCCCCGGCTTCATCGTCACCGACATGACCGCGGCCACCGCCGAGCGGGTCGGCATGGGCTTCGAGGAGTTCCAGGCCGCGGCCGCCACCCAGATCCCCGTTCAGCGCGTCGGCAGGCCCGAGGACATCGCCAACGCCATCGCCTTCTTCACCGGCGAGCAGGCCGGCTTCGTCTCCGGCCAGGTCATGTACGTGGCCGGCGGTCCGCTCAACTGACCCGCCACGCAGCCGCCGACGTAGCCGTAAGGGATCGGAACCCACATGACTGAGCAGGACAACGCCAAGGTCGCCCTCATCACGGGCGCCAGCCGCGGCATCGGGTACGGCATCGCCGAGGCCGTGCTCGCGCGCGGCCACCGCGCCGTGATCACCGGCCGCAACGAGGACGCCCTCAAGGAGGCCGTCGAGAAGCTCGGCGCCGACCGGGTGATCGGTGTGGCAGGAAAGGCGCACGACGAGGCCCACCAGGCGGCCGTCGTCGAGCAGGCCATGGAAGCCTTCGGCCGGGTCGACTACCTCGTCAACAACGCCGGTACGAACCCGGTGTTCGGGCCGATGGCCGAGCTGGACCTCGCGGTCGCCCGCAAGGTCTACGAGACCAACGTGGTCTCCGCGCTCGGCTTCGCCCAGCAGACGTGGAAGGCGTGGCAGAAGGACAACGGCGGGGCGATCGTCAACATCGCGTCCATCGCGGGCGTCTCGGCGTCGCCGTTCATTGGCGCGTACGGCATGAGCAAGGCCGCGATGATCAACCTCACGCAGCAGCTCGCGCACGAGTTCGCGCCCGGCGTGCGGGTGAACTCGATCTCGCCCGCCGTGGTCAAGACGAAGTTCGCGGCGGCGCTGTACGAGGACCGCGAGGCGGAGGCGGCGGCGCAGTACCCGATGGCGCGGCTCGGCGTACCGCAGGACATCGGCGGCGCCGCGGCGTTCCTGCTGTCCGACGACGCCGGCTGGATCACCGGTCAGAACCTCCTCATCGACGGCGGGCGCTTCCTGAACGCGGGGGTCTGAGCGAGTCCGAGCGACTGAGGGGCTGATGGCCCCTCCCGTACTCTCCGCTGGATGCGGAGTTCTGCTGCCGGTGGCGGCGGTCCCGAGGGGCCGCCGCCACCGGCATTTCCGCGTCGTGGCGAGGTGTCCGTGGTGAGTTGTCCCGTGGCGAGTTGTCCACAGGCTGAGGCCCGGCGGGACGCGTTGTCAGTGGTCGCCGGTAGGTTCTCCAGTGAGAGATGCGGAACCAACCGGAGGTCGTTGACGTGATGCCCGACATGCTGCCCGAGTCCTGGCGCGGCGTACTCGGCGAGGAGCTGACCAAGCCCTATTTCCAGGAGCTGACGGCCTTCGTCGAGGAGGAGCGCGCCCGGGGGCCGGTCTACCCGCCGCGCGAGGAGGTCTTCGCCGCGCTGGACGCCACGCCGTACGACCGGGTGAAGGTGCTCGTCCTCGGCCAGGATCCGTACCACGGCGCGGGCCAGGGGCACGGCCTGTGCTTCTCGGTGCGCCCCGGCGTCAGGACCCCGCCGTCCCTGCGCAACATCTTCAAGGAGATGCACGACGAGCTCGGCACCCCGATCCCCGACAACGGCTATCTGATGCCCTGGGCCGAGCAGGGGGTGCTCCTGCTGAACGCGGTGCTGACCGTGCGGGCCGGCGAGGCCAACTCCCACAAGGGCAAGGGCTGGGAGAAGTTCACCGACGCGGTGATCAGGGCGGTGGCGAGCCGGCCCGACCCGGCGGTGTTCGTGCTGTGGGGGAACTACGCGAAGAAGAAGCTGCCGCTGATCGACGGACAGCGGCATGTGGTCGTGCAGGGCGCGCATCCCTCGCCGCTCTCCGCGAAGAAGTTCTTCGGCTCGCGCCCCTTCACGCAGATAAACGACGCGGTCGCGGCCCAGGGCCACACACCGATCGACTGGCGCATTCCGAACCTGGGCTGAGCGAGCCTTTGGCGGGGGCGGCGGTACGGGGGGCGAGCGGCCTCGGCTGAGCGGGACCTCGTCGGGCGCGGGGGTGGTACGGGGGCGCGGGCGGCGTCGGGTGCGGTGGCGTCCCGGCGGACCACCGGCGGCTGGCGAATGTTTGTGGTGCTCGCCGGGCCGGGGTGTTCGCCCTGCGGGGTCTCGTCGGGCGCGGAGGCGGTACCGGGGGCCGCGGGCGGCGTCGGGCGCGGGCGCGTCTCGGTGGGCTGTGGGGGTCGGGGCCGTCTGGGGGGCTCGTCGTGCCGGGGGTGCGGGGCGCGGTTAGCGTCGGGGGAGTAGGTGGTGAGGCGGCGTACGGACGCGGGAGAGCGCAGTGGGACAGAGACGGCACGGGGCGACGGCCGGGTACGGCGTCCTGACCAGGATCGGGCAGGCCGTCATGCTGCACCGCGGCGGCGACCGGGAGGAGGCCCGCCGGCGGATGTCCGTCCTGTGGCAGGAGCTCGGCCCGCGCGCGGACGCCTACCACCGCTGCACGCTCGCGCACTATCTGGCCGACACCCAGGACAGCCCTTTGGAGGAACTGCGCTGGGACCTGCGGGCGCTGAGTGCGGCTCAGGGCAGCCGGGGCCACGCGGATGCCGGCCGGACCGAGCTGCGGGCGCTGCTGCCCGCGCTCCATCTCGACCTCGCCGCCGACTACGCCCGGCTCGCCCGGCACTCCGAGGCCCGCTGGGAGCTGGGCCGCGCCCGTACGGCGCTGGACGCCCTGCAGGACGACCCGCACCGCCAGGGCATCCGGGCCGACATCGAACGCCTCCAGCGACGACTGGACCGCGCGGGCGGCCACCGCTCCTAGCGGGCGGTCGCCGTTCCCTTTGCGGGCGGTCCGACGGGCTGGCCCACCACCGTTCCTGGCGGGCGGCTGACGGGCGGCCCGCCACCGTTCTTGGCGGTGGGTGCCCGGGGGCGGCCGCGGCCGTTGCCGGCGGGCTGCCGCCCGGTCGGTGCGTCAAGGCGCCCGTCGGCGGGTCAGGCCCCGGTCGGTGCGTCAGTCGACCGGGCAGCGCGTCAGGCGAGCCGACGGCGCGTCAGGCGAGCCGGCGGCGCGTCAGGCGCCCGTGTCGCCGTCCAGGCGTTCGCGGAGGAAGTCCGCGTGGCCGTTGTGGCGGGCGTACTCCTCGATCATGTGGAGGTAGATCCAGCGCAGCGTCAGTTCCTTGCCCGGCAGCCGTCCCGGCGCCGGCTCGTCCAGCGTGCGGCCCTCGGCGGCCTTGACGGCCAGCTCCGTCTCCGCCTGCCACGTGGCCAGGGCCTCCGCCGCGGTGTCCTGCTCGCCGAAGTGCCAGTCGCGGTCCCAGTCCTCCTCGTCGCAGTAGATCCACGGGAGGTCCTCGCCGGTCATGATCCGCCGGAACCAGTGCCGCTCCATCTCCGCCATGTGGCGCAGCAGGCCGAGCAGGGTCAGCTCGGAGGGCGGTACGGAGGGCGTGCGCAGCTCTTCTTCGGTGAGTCCCGCGCACTTGGTGGCCAGCGTCGCGCGGTGGTAGTCCAGCCAGCGCACCATTTGCGTGAGTTCGTCGCCGGTGCCGATGGGGATGGTGCGTGCTGGATCGGATGTTGTCATGCCGCCCAGCATGGCCGTTCGCCCGCGCGGCGACCCGGTTTTTCCCGGTTCGGTCCGCGCGGCCCGCAATTTTGCGCCAGCCTGCGGTGGGGGTGCGCGATGGGCGGCCGAAGCGGTTCAGGAGTGCCGGCCGGGAGCGGAGCCCAGCATGCCGTTCAGCAGCTCGGAGCAGCCGGCCCGGAGCTCGGCGCGGGCAGGGACCGCGGCCTGCAACTGGCCTGCCGTACCCGAGAACAGCACCCCGTCGCACCACGCCACCAGCGAGCGGGCGTGCCGCTGCGGATCGGCCGACCCGGCCGCCGCGAGCAGCCCGGCCAGCGCCTCGCGGAAGGCGCTGCCCGCCCGGTCGTAGACGGCCCGCAGCTCCGGCCGCCGGGTGGCCTCCAGCGCCAGCTCGTACCGGGCGATCAGCAGCTCGCGGTGGCGGGTCAGCGAGCGGTGCAGGGCGAGCGCGAGCAGGTCGGCGAGCGCGTCCGGGGACGGCGTGCCGGGGGCCGACTCGGCCGGAGTGAGCAGCGCGGCCTCCCGCTCCGCCAGCCGGCCGACCGCCGTCTCCAGCAGCGCCGCGCGCGTACGGGCCAGGTTCGACGTGGAGCCCTGCGGCAGCCCGGCCGTCTCGTCGACGGCACGGTGCGTCAGCCCGCGCATACCGCGCTCGGCGAGCAGCGCGAGCGCGGTATCGGCGATCAGCTCCCGCCGGCGAGCGGCGCCGGACCGGGAGGAGCGGGAGGAGGGGGCCGGGGTGCGGTCGTTCATGGGAGGCGAGCCTACAGGTCGGGACTACGGATGTAGTAGCTTGAGGGATGCGCCAACTACAGGTGTAGTCAGAGGTAGGAGCGGGGAGAAGCGCGGGTATGGCCAGCGGCGATACGAGTAACCAACCCACCGCCCTCGTCATCGGTGGCGGCATCGGCGGGCTCACTGCCGCCGTCGCGTTGCATCAGGCCGGCCGCCGGGTCACCGTCCTGGAGCGTGCCCCCGCGCTCGAACCCGTTGGCGCGGGCATCGGCCTGGCCCCCAACGCACAGCGGGCCCTCGACGCGATCGGCGCCGGCGACGCGGTACGGGCCATGGCCGCCTGGCAGTCCGAGGGGGCGCTGCGGCTCCCCGGTGGCCGGGTCCTGGCCCGTACGGACACGCGAGCGGCCGTACGGCGCTTCGGCGGCCCCGTCGTGGTCGCCCACCGCGCCGACCTGATCGGACTGCTCGCCGACCGACTGCCGGCCGGTGCGGTTCGTACCGGGATGGCCGCCACCGTGACCGACCCCGGCGACCCGGCCGACCCGCACCACCCGGCCCACGTACGCCTGACCGCCACGGCCCCCGAAGCCCCGGGCCACCCCACCGACGACCCTGCGGGCCACCCCACCGACCTCACCGCCGACCTGATCATCGCCGCCGACGGCATCCACTCCGCCACCCGCCGCGCCCTCTTCCCCAACCACCCGGGACCCCGCTACACCGGCCTCACCACCTGGCGTTTCGTCGTGCCCGCGCCCGCGTGCGGCGTCGACCCGCACGAGACGTGGGGGCCGGGGACGCTGTGGGGGAGCCAGCCGCTGCACGATGGGCGGGTGTACGCGTACGCGAGCGCCGTCGTGCCTGCCGGCGGCCGCGCGCCCGACGGCGAGCGCGCGGAGCTGGTGCGCCGCTTCGGCGGCTGGCACCGGCCCGTGCCCGACCTGCTCGCCGCTGTGGACCCCGCCGACGTGCTGCGCAACGACGTGTACGCGATGGATCGCCCGCTGCCCGCTCACCACCGCGGCCGGGTCGCGCTGCTCGGTGATGCCGTGCATCCGATGGCACCCAATCTGGGCCAGGGCGGTGGCCAGGCCATCGAGGACGCCATCGTGCTCGGGCTGCTCGCGGGGGCGGATGCCGACCTGGTGGCGGCGCTCGCCGAGTACAGCCGGGTACGGCTGCCCCGTACGGCGGAGGTCGTACGCCGCTCCGCCCGCGTCGCCCGCCTCACCACCTGGCGTTCGGCCCCCGCCCGCGCGCTGCGGGCCGCGCTCCTCGCCGGCACCGCCCGCCTCGCCCCCGACCTGGCGCTGCGCGCCCTGGACGGCATCGCCGACTGGTCCCCGCCCGGCAGGCCGTGACTCCGCGCGGCCACGTACGCTCCCCGTACACACTCGCGCGCTCCCGCTCACCGGACCGGGGCGTCCGACCGCCACATCAGCTCGACGCATCGCATCGACACATCAGATCGACACACCAGAGGTGAACACCCGTGAAGGTAGGCTGCATCGGCCTCGGCGACATCGCGCGGAAGGCGTATCTCCCCGTGCTCGGGGTGCAGCCCGGAGTCGAACTGCACGTGCAGACCCGCACTCCGGCCACCCTCGACCGGGTCGCCGACACCCTCCACCTGCCCGCGCCGCAGCGCCACGCCGACCTGGATTCGCTGCTCGCGGCGGGGCTGGACGCGGCGTTCGTGCACGCGCCGACCGTCGCGCACCCCGAGATCGTCGGTCGCCTCATAGAAGCCGGCGTGCCGACCTATGTCGATAAGCCGATTTCTTACCACTACGGCGAGAGCGAGCGGCTCGTGCGGCGGGCGGCGGACCGCGGCGTCAGCCTGGCCGTCGGCTTCAACCGCCGTTACGCGCCCGGGTACGCGCAGTGCCTGGAGCACCCGCGCGACCTGATCCTGCTGCAGAAGAACCGCGTCGGGCTGCCCGAGGACCCGCGCACCCTCGTGCTGGACGACTTCATCCACGTCGTCGACACGCTGCGCTTCCTGGCGCCGGGGACCATCGAGGACGTGCACGTACGGGCGCGGATGCGGGACGGGCTGCTGCACCACGTCGTCCTGCACCTGTCCGGCGACGGATTCTCCGCGATCGGCACCATGAACCGGCTCAGCGGCTCCGCCGAGGAGATCCTCGACGTCTCGGGGCAGGACACCAAGCGCCAGGTGGTCAACCTCTCCGAGGTGATCGACCACAAGGGGCAGCCGAGCGTGCGGCGGCGCGGCGACTGGGTGCCGGTCGCCCGGCAGCGCGGCATCGAGCAGGCGGCGCTGGCCTTCCTGGACGCGGTACGGGCCGGGACGCTGCTGACCGCCGAGGACGCGCTGCGCACGCACGAGCTGTGCGAGCGAGTGCTCACCGAGGTGCTGGGCGGGGGCGCCTGAGAAAGCGGAGGGTGCGCGTGACGGGCTGGGTGGGCAGTTCGGTGCTCCGGTCGCCCGGCGTCCGTGCCGACGGTGGCCGCAGTGCCCGTACGCCCGTGCGCAGGCAGTATGCGGCGAGCGCGAGCAGGGCCGCGTACAGCGGCCAGTCGCCGAAGCGGACGTACGGGCTGGTGCCGTGCGCCAGCGGGAGCGTGTAGACCGCGGCGGTGGCGCGGTCGGTGCCCAGTCGGGCACCGACCGGTGCGCCGTCCGGTCCGTACACCGCGCTGACCCCGGTCAGTGTCGCGTGGACCATCGGGCGCCCGGTCTCCGCCGCGCGCAGTGCCGCCAGCGACGCGTGCTGTTCGGGCGCCCAGCTTTCCTGGAAGGACGAGGTGGAGGACTGCGCGACCAGCAACCCCGCGCCGTCGCGGACCAGGCGGCGGCTCATGTCGGGGAAGGCCGTCTCGAAGCAGACGAGCGGGCCGAACCGCAGGTCCGGTGACGCGTCCGGGCCCGCCGCCATGACGACCTGGCGGGTGCCGCGCCGGCGGTCCTCGGTGGCGGCCTTGCCGACGCTGGTCGCCCAGCCGAGCAGCGCGCGGGCCGGTACGTACTCGCCGAACGGCACCAGCCGCATCTTGTCGTAGCGGTCGCCGGTCGGGCCGTCGGGGCCGATCAGTACGGACGACTTGTAGATACCGGGGAGGCCGGCGCGCCGGGCGTCGACGTTCACCAGCAGGTCGGCGTCCACCTCGCGGGAGAGCGCGGCCAGCCGGGCGCGCAGGTCGGCGCGCTGGTTCAGGTCGGCGCCGACGCTGCTCTCGCCCCAGACCACCAGGTCCACGCCGCGGCCCGCCAGGGCACGGGTCAGCCGCTCGCCCCGCGCGAACCGGGCGTCGGGACCGGCCACCACGCCCGCCTGCACCACCGCGATCCGGGCCGTGCCGGCGGACTCGGGGCGCGGCGCCCAGGCCCACGCGGCGCCCGCCGCGACGGCGACCGCGAGCAGTCCGCCGAGCGCGGTCCGGCGGGCAGTGGGGGACAGCAGCACTACGGTCAGCGCGGTGTTCACCGCGACGAGCAGCAGCGTCAGCAGCCAGACGCCGCCGAGCGAAGCGAGCCGCAGCGCGGGCGCCACCTGCCACTGGCTCGCGCCGAGCACGCCCCACGGCCCGCCCAGGTACTCCCAGGACCGTACGAGCTCGATCAGCAGCCAGCCGCACGGCACGAGCAGCAGCGCCGCCGCGCAGCGCGCGGGCCCCGGCCGGCCCCGCAGCAGATCGCGGACGAGCACGCCCCACGGCGCCCACAGCGCGCCGAGCAGTGCGGCCAGTACGAGCAGGAAGACGTGCAGGCTCGGCAGCAGCCAGTGGTGCACCGCCAGCATGAAGCCGGTGCCGCCCAGCCAGCCCTCCAGCGCGGCGCGCCGGGGCGTGCGGGCGGTGGCCGGCAGCGCCAGCCAGGGGACCAGGACGACGTACGCGAGCCACCACAGCCCGGGCGCCGGGAAGCACAGGGCCGGCAGCGCGCCGGCCACCACGGCGGCGACGGCGCGCCACCGGGGGGAGCCGGGGCTCGGGTCCTTCTCGCCTGCCGGGCGGCGCATGCCGTGTCCCCCTCTCGGGTCGGACGCCCAGTGTGCGCCAGGAGGGCGATCATGCCCAGGGGGCGCGGCGGCTCACGTTCAGGAGAGAGCCGTGCGGGGGAGGCCGCTTCACACTTTCCCGTTCGGCACCACCTGGCGCCACTTCTCGTGGACGACGACCTCCGCCAGCCGCCAGCCCTCCGGGGTGCGGTGGACGGTGAAGGCGTAGCGGCCGCCGCAGGTGTAGTTCGGTGCCATCGCGCCGTGGTCGGCGGGGGTGGCGCCGGCCGGGTCCGCGAGCCGCATCGGGTTGAGGTAGTCGGCGCGTACGGTGGCGGTGTCGCCGGGGGCGCCGTCCCGGGTGGCCAGTGCGATCCGGCGGTTGACGATCAGGTGCTGGCGGACGGGGAAGTGGCGCATCGTCTCCGAGAGCCAGCCGGCGATCTCCTCGCAGCCGCCTTCGATGCCGCCGGCCGAGCGGTAGTCCGCCCGGCCGTCCTTGGTGAACAGTTCCCGGTACGCGTCCCAGTCGCCGTCGTCGACGGCGTGGGCGTAACCGGTGATGAGGTCGTCGATCGCGAGGCGGTCCATGACGGTCGAGTGTTCGGCGCGCTGAGTCACCCTCCGAGTGTTCGGCATCGGCCGGTCGCCGCCAAGGGGCGGGACCGGCCGGTGATGTCGCGAGCCGTACGGCTGAGGCCGGATCAGTTCACGGCCGCCGCCTTCTGCGCGGCCTTCTGCGTGACAGCCGAATCGGCCGGCGACTCGGCGAACTGCGTGCGGTACAGCTCCTCGTAGCGGCCGCCCGCCGCGAGCAGCGCCTCGTGGCTGCCGCGCTCCACGATCCGGCCGTCCTCGACCACGAGGATGACGTCGGCGGCCCGCACGGTGGACAGCCGGTGGGCGATCACCAGGGAGGTGCGGCCCGCCAGTGCCTCGGTCAGCGCCTCCTGCACCGCCGCCTCGGAGGTGTTGTCCAGGTGCGCGGTGGCCTCGTCGAGGATGACCACCCGGGGGCGGGCCAGCAGCAGCCGGGCGATGGTCAGCCGCTGCCGCTCACCGCCGGAGAGCCGGTACCCGCGCTCGCCGACGACCGTGTCCAGACCGTCCGCCAGCGAGGCGATCAGGCCGTCCAGGCGGGCCCGTCGCAGTACGTCCCACAGCTCCTCCTCGGTGGCCTCGGGCCGGGCGAGCAGCAGGTTCGCGCGGAGCGAGTCGTGGAAGAGGTGGCCGTCCTGGGTGACCATGCCGAGGGTCTCGCGCAGCGAGGCGGCGGACAGGTCGCGCACGTCCACGCCCCCGATGCGTACGGCGCCCTCGTCCGCGTCGTACAGCCGCGGCAGCAGTTGCGCGATGGTGGACTTGCCGGCGCCGGAGGAGCCGACCAGGGCGATCATCTGGCCCGGCTCGGCGCGGAAGGACACGTCGTGCAGGACCTCGTCGCCGCCCCTCGTGTCCAGCGTCGCGACCTCTTCGAGGGAGGCGAGGGAGACCTTGTCGGCGGCCGGGTAGCCGAAGCGCACGCCGTCGAACTCCACGGCCAGCGGGCCGTCGGGCACCTTGCGGGCGTCCGGCTTCTCGCTGATGAGCGGCTTCAGATCCAGCACCTCGAAGACCCGCTCGAAGCTCACCAGGGCGCTCATGACCTCGACGTGGGCACCGGACAGCGCGGTCAGCGGCGCGTACAGCCGGGTCAGCAGCAGGGCGAGGGAGACGATCGCGCCGGGCTCCAGGCTGCCGCGCAGGGCGAAGTAGCCGCCGAGCCCGTAGACGACGGCCAGCGCGAGCGCGGAGACGAGCGTGAGCGCGGTGACGAAGAACGTCTGCACCATGGCGGTACGGACACCGATGTCGCGCACCCGGCGCGCCCGCGCGGCGAATTCGGCGGACTCCTGCTCGGGCCGCCCGAAGAGCTTGACCAGCGTCGCGCCGGGCGCGGAGAACCGCTCGGTCATCTGCGTGCCCATCGTGGCGTTGTGCGTGGCGGCCTCCCGGCGCAAGTCCGCCAGGCGCCGCCCGACGCGCCGCGCCGGCAGGACGAACACCGGCAGCAGTACGAGGGCGATCAAGGTGATCTGCCAGGACAGGCCCAGCATCACGACCAGCGTCAGGATCAGCGTGACGATGTTGCCGACGACCTGCGAGAGCGTGTCGCTGAACGCCCGCTGCGCGCCGATGACGTCGTTGTTGAGCCGGCTGACCAGGGCGCCGGTGCGGGTACGGGTGAAGAACGCGACGGGCATCCGCTGGACGTGGTCGTACACGGTCGCGCGCAGGTCCAGGATCAGGCCCTCGCCGATGTTCGCGGACAGCCAGCGGGTGAGCAGCCCGAGGCCCGCCTCGGCGAGCGCGATGGCCGCGATCAGCCCGGACAGGCCGAGCACCAGGTCCGTGGAGGAGCGGTGCACGATCGCGTCGACGACGCGGCCCGCGAGCAGCGGAGTGGCCACGGCGAGCATCGCCGTGACGGTGCTGAGCAGCAGGAACGCCGCGATGAGGCGGCGGTGCGGGCGGGCGAAGGCCGCGATGCGGCGCACGGTCCCGCGCGAGAAGGGGCGCTTGTCCTGTTGCGCGGTGATCGTACTGTGCAGCGAATGCCAGGCGGTGACTTCCATGTCCATCGCGGTCCTCCGGGAAGCAACGGTGGTTCGTCGCGGGCCGGGACCGACCGGCGACACATGAAGAAGCTATGACCTCAACCAATGTTGAGGTCAATTGCTTCCTCTTCCGGAGGGGATGTGCCCGGCCTCAGACTGCCGCCCGGCGCCACGCCGCGGCCCGCAGCAGCCGCAGCCCGTTCAGCCCCACCAGTACGGTCGAGCCCTCGTGCCCCAGTACGCCCAGCGGCAGCGGCAGATGGCCCGCCAGGTCCCAGACCACCAGGCCGCCGATGCACACCGACGCGATGACGAGGTTCTGGGTCACCAGCTTCCGGGCGCGCCGGGAGAGCGCCACAACGGTGGGCACGGCGCCGATCTCGTCCCGCACGACCACCGCGTCGGCCGTCTCCAGCGCCAGGTCCGAGCCGGCCCGGCCCATCGCCACGCCACTGTCGGCGGCGGCCAGCGCGGGCGCGTCGTTCACGCCGTCGCCCACGACCAGTACGCGCTCGCCCTCCCGCTGCCAGGCGTGTACGGCCGCCACCTTGTCCTCGGGCAGCAGCCCGGCCCGTACGTCCGTCATCCCCGACTCGTCGGCCGTGCGTGCCGCGGTACGGGCGTTGTCGCCGGTCAGCAGGGCGGGCTCGGCGCCGGCCAGCGCGCGCAGCCGGGCGACAGCCCCGGGCGCGCCGGCCCGCAGCCGGTCGGCGAGCGCGAGCACGGCGGCGGGCGCGTCATCGATCAGGACGACGACGGCGGTGCGGCCCTCGTCCTCGTACGCGGCGACGGCCTTACGGGCATCGTCCGCGCCGTCCGACGAGTCCAGCAGGGCCGTCGGGCTGCCCACTCGGACCGTGCGCCCGCCGACCTCGGCGCGCACGCCCCGGCCCGGTACGGAGGAGAAGTCCGCGGCGTCCGTCAGGCGCAGGCCGCGCTCGCGGGCGGCGGTGACCACGGCGCGGGCGAGCGGGTGCTCGCTGGGCAGCTCGGCCGCCGCGGCCGCCGCCAGCGCCTCGTCCTCGCCGAAGCCGGGCAGCGCCTGGACGGCGGCGACCCGCGGAGTGCCCTCGGTGAGGGTGCCGGTCTTGTCCATCGCGACCCGGGTGACCGAGCCCAGCCGCTCCATCGCCACCGCCGACTTCACCAGGACGCCGTGCCGCCCGGCGTTGGCGATGGCGGAGAGCAGCGGCGGCATGGTGGCCAGTACGACGGCGCACGGGGAGGCCACGATCATGAAGGTCATGGCGCGCAGCAGCGTCGCGGTGAGGTCCGCGCCGAAGGCCAGCGGGACCGCGAAGAGCGCGAGGGTGGCCACCACCACGCCGACCGAGTACCGCTGCTCGATCTTCTCGATGAAGAGCTGCGTCGGCGCCTTGGTGCCGCTGGCCTCCTCGACCATCGTCACGATGCGTGCGATGACCGACTCGGACGCGTCCTTGTCCACCCGTACGCGCAGTGCGCCGGTGCCGTTGAGGGTGCCCGCGAAGACCGTGTCGCCGGTGCGCTTCTCGGCGGGCAGCGGCTCGCCGGTGATGGACGCCTGGTCCACCTCGCTCGCGCCGTCGTGCACGGTGCCGTCGGCCGGCAGCCGCTCGCCGGGGCGTACCAGGACGGTGTCGCCGACCGCCAGCGCGGTGGCGGCGACCGTCTCCTCGCCGTCGGCCGTCAGCCGGACGGCGGTGGACGGCGCGAGGTCGAGCAGGCCGCGTACGGAGTCCTCGGTGCGCCGGGTGGCCAGGGCCTCCAGCGCACCGGAGACCGCGAAGATCACGATGAGCAGGCCGCCGTCGAGGTACTGGCCGATGGCGGCGGCGCCGATCGCTGCCACCACCATCAACAAGTCGACATCCAGGGTGCGTTCGCGCAGTGCCGTCAGGCCCGCCCAGCCCGGCTCCCAGCCGCCCGCCGCGTAACAGACCGCGTACAACGGGCCCCATGCCCAGGCGGGCGCGCCCATGAGGTCGAGCGGGAAGGCGATCAGGAAGGCGAGCAGGGCGAGCGCGGCCCAGCGGACCTCGGGCAGCGCGAAGAGCCTGGTACGGCGGGGGAGTGCCGCGGGGGCCGGTGGCGCCGGCGCGGTGGCGGCGGCCGTGGGCTCGTCGGCCAGCGTGGAAGCCATGGGGAAGACACCTCGGAGAGCGGAGACGTCCGCGCGGCAGGGCCGGCGGACGACATACGGGCGGGGACGAGTACTACGTACGCATGAAGACGTCTTCATGTGTACGCGTCACTGCCACCATAGCCGAATACATGAAGAGGTCTTCAAGTGTGCCGGTCGTTACGATGGGCCCATGGGACATGGAGTCGACGCCCGGGTCACGCCGGCCGAGCATCTGGACGCGGAGTCCGCCGCGACCATCGCCGCCACGCTGCAGGCGCTGGCCACGCCGTCACGCCTGATGATCCTCACCCGGCTCCGCCAAGGGGCCTGCCCGGTGGGGGAGCTGGCCGAAGCGGTGGGCATGGAGCAGTCGGCCGTCTCCCACCAACTGCGGCTGCTGCGCGCCCTGGGCCTGGTCACCGGCGCCCGCCGGGGCCGCCGCATCGTCTACAGCCTCTACGACAACCACGTCGCGCAGCTCCTGGACGAGGCCGTCTACCACATCGAGCACCTCCGCCTGGGCGCCCGCGACCTGCCGGTGGACGACGACGCGGCCGAGCAGGTCTGAGGACCGCCCGGCCGCGCCGCCCCGGCCGTCAGTTGTTCGGGCGCCCGCCGGTCTGCGCCTGTACGGCCTCCGCCGAGAGATAGGCGTCCGTACGCTCGAAGTCGCGCAGCGTCGCCTCCCGGCCCGACTGGAACCCGGTCCGTACGAAATCGTCGCCCGCCGTGGCGTTGAGCAGCCAGTTCGCGACGGTACGGAACCGCGCGGTGCCGGTCCGCAGCGCCATCAGGTGATAGCCGCGTGCCACCACCTGCGCGGGCAGGCCGACCAGCTCCTTGCCCAGCGGCCGGGACACCGCGTCGGCGCCGCCGAGGTCGACGACCAGCCCCAGGTCCTTGTGCTTGTACGGGGTGCTCAGCCGGCCGCGCAGCGAGGCCATGATGTTCTTCGCGGCGTGCTTGCCCTGGCGCTGCGCGTGCTGTGCGGTGGGCGGGCAGACCGCGCCGCCCTCCTTGGTGATGTCCGGCACGGCGGCGGCGTCGCCGCAGGCCCATACGCCCTGCATCCGCGGCACCGACAGGTCCGCGTGCACCGCCAGCCGGCCCTTCACGGTCTCCGCGCCGAGCGTGCCGATCAGCGGGCTCGCGGCGACGCCGGCGGTCCAGATGAGCGTGTGGCAGGGCAGTACCCGGCCGTCGGTGAAGGTCACGGTGTCCTCGGTGACCGACTTGACGGACACTCCGAGCGACACCTCGATGCCGCGGTGGCGGACCAGTTCCATCGCCTTGGTGCCGAGCCGCTCGCCCAGCTCCGGCATCAGCTTCGGCGCGATGTCGATCAGATGCCACTTGATCTCGTCGGGCTCGATGCGCCCCGCGTAGCGCGCCGCCGCCGCGCTGGTCAGCCGCTGCAGGTACGCGGCCGTCTCGGTGCCCGCGTAACCGCCGCCGACCACCACGAACTGCAGCCGCGCGGCCTTCTCGGCCGGATCGGCGCAGCACGCGGCGATGTCGAGCTGGGCGATGACGTGGTCACGGATGTACGCGGCCTCCGCGAGCGTCTTCATGCCCCGCGCGTGCTCGGTCAGGCCCGGGATGTCGAAGGTCCGGGTGACGGAACCGGGGGTCAGGACGAGGTGGTCGTACGGGAGGTTGACGGTCTCGCCGGTGATCTGGCGGACCACGCAGACCTTGGCGGCGGTGTCCACGCCGATCACGCCGCCCGGTACGAGCCGGGTCCGGTGCAGGACGCGGCGCAAGGAGGGGGCGATGGACTGGGGGGTGACCACGCCGGCCGCCAGGTGCGGCAGAAGTGGCAGATAAAGCTGGTAGTTGGTGGGGGAGACCAGCGTCAGCTCGGCCTCGCGGGCCTCCAGGCCGTGCTCCAGGACGCGGGCGCACTCGACGCCGGCGAAGCCGCCGCCCACGATCAGCACTCTGGGTCGTTCCATCACGGTCCTCGCAATATCGGCAGCAGGGGCCCGGTGGCGGCGCCACCCCTGGACACGCTGGCACGCACCCCTGCGGCCCGCCATCGGGCCGCGGCCGGGGTCGTGCGACCGGGTGAGTGCCGGCGTTCCAGGTGCGCCGGGTGCCCCGCCCGCGGCGGTCCCATGCACCGTTTCTTTTACGCCGATGGGCACATTGATAAGCACTGGCGCATCAATGTGCACGGAAGACCTATCGGGAGCGTCTTTCCCCGGACCCGCCGCGGCGGCAGGATGGTGCCCGCGGCGCCGGGGAGCGCCGTACGGGGGATGGCGGGGGCGTCGGCGCATATCCGTGTGCGCGGACGCTCCCCGCATATCCGGGCAACGCGCGGAACAGCGGGTCTTCCTCCTGTGCACGCGGCCGAGGGAGCGGAGCGCGAGGGGTGGCGAAGAGTGGCGGAAGGGAGTCAACAACTTTCTGGTACAACCAAGTTGTTGACTCGGGCCAGCCAGGCCGGGTACACCGTATTCACACGTAACGGACCGGCCGATGACCCGGACCCTGCCGACGGCCGGCACGGCGCGGATTCCCGAACGCCGACGGTGGTCGTTGCGCGACCTTACTCCGCGGGTGCCCCCCACCTCCGCAAGACTCCATCGCCGGTGTGCGGTGCTATCGCGCGTCTCGGCCGAACAGTGAAGTGGGGACGGGGATGGCCGAAGAGAGGCGGTCCTTCGGGGGCCGGGAAAGGGCCGTGGGTGCCACCACGGTCATGGAACTGAGCGGGGAGCTGGACATCCTTGCCAGGATCAATCTGGCCGACCGCATAGACGTGCTCACCAGTACTGGACGCCCCGACCTGGTCGTGGACCTGCGCCGGGTGACCTTCATGGACTGCGGCGGCCTGTCGCTGCTGTGCCGGGCGCGGCTGCGGATCCTGTCGCGCGACGGCCGGCTGCGGCTCATCTCGGACGACAGCAGTCCCAGTGTCGTCCGGCTGCTGCGCCTGACCGGACTCCTCGATTCCTTCGAGGTCCACCCCGATCTGCTCTCCGCGCTCGACCCGTTGGGCACGACATCGGACGATGCCATCGCCTGACCGGTCGCTCTCCACGGCTCGCTGCCTTTCGTGGCTGTCTGCCTGGTGGTGCGCGCACCCTCCTCGATGCATTAATGCACCATTTCTGCCCGGTAGATTAATGCATCAACTCGCCGCGGCCAAGGGGTTCGTGGGGATCGGCCGGTACTTCGCGGCCGGCCGCCCGCCACTCCCCGACGAGCTGCCGCACGCTCGGAAAGCGGTGCGGCGGATCGGCGCAGGTGGCCCGCGCTATCACCGCGCGCTGCCGCGGCGTGCCCCGCCACGCCCGCTCCTCGTCGCCCGCGTCCATCAGCAGCCGCGCCGTCCGCCCGAGCGTGTACACCGTCGTACGGACATCGATGACCGCCCCGCGCACCCACTCCTCCGGTGCCATGAACCGCCGCGACCCCGGCAGCCGGTCGGCCTGCAGGACGAACGGGCCGCGGCGGTACTCGTCGAGATCGATCAGATGCGGGGTGTGCGTCGCGAAGTCGTACAGCACAGCGCCGTCGTAGAAGTCCACCGCGACGTGCCCGGCCTGCTCGACCGCCAGGTGCGCGTCCAGGATCAGGTCCAGCGCCGCCAGCACCCGCTCCACGGGCAGCGCCCGGAAGCGGGCCAGCGCGGCGCCCCGGGGCTCCCCGGGGACGCGGGCCGGCGCACGGTGGTACAGCGGCTCGCCGTCCCGCCAGGGCAGTACGGCGGCGGTCCGCTCGCCCACCTGCCAGCGGTGCACCTGCGGGACGATCACCGGATGCCGTACCGCGCGGTGGAACAGCCAGCCACGGTCCAGCGACCGCTGCGCCGCGTCCGTCAGCGCCTCCTTCACGCACCAGCGTTCCCCGTCGGGGAGCCGCACGCCGTACGTACGGCACCCCGAGTCATGCACGGGCCCGGCCGAGAACACCTCGCCCACCCGGGCGAGATACGGCTCGACGGCGGCCACCTCATACGTTCCGAGCAGCGGATGGTCGGTCATGCCCAGCATCCTGCCAGCGGGTCCGGGAGGGCCGGGGCCGTCGCGGGCGCGGCCGGCGATTTCCGGCCGGCCTGCATCCCGGTCCCGAACGAGAGCCCTGCACCGCGGTCCCACCCGATCACGCGTTCCGCCCGACGGAAACGCCCGATATTGAGTAGAAATGATGCATACACGACGTGGAAGTGGGCGTGATGGTGACTGAGCAGCCACACGGAGACGGGCCCGGAGGTGCCGGTACGGGCGGTTCCGCCGGGGAGACGCCGGGCATCCCGGCGCTGGACGTGTTCGACCCGGCGCCGGTGGCCGTGGCCGTCTTCCACGGGCCCGACCACGTCCTGGCGTACACCAACGCCGTCTACCGGCGGCTCTTCGGGGACCGGCCGCTCGGCGTGCCCGCCCGGGAGGCATTGTCCGATCTTCAGCAGCAGGAGGCATTCTCGATCCTGGACCGGGTGTACCGGACGGGCGAGCCGGCACAGATCGGCCCGGACCGGCCGGTACGCCTGGAGGACGCGCGGGGCGAGGTGCGCGACCGCTGGTTCAGCCTCAGCCTGTCCCGGGCCGCGTCCGAGGGGCGGGCGAGCGCCCCGGAGCAGGTGGGCGTGCTGCTGGTGGCCATGGAGGTCACCGGCGAGGTCACCGCGAAGGAGCGGGCCCGGCTGCTCTCGGAGAAGCGGCTGCGCGTGCTCCACCGGTACCAGAGCCTGGTCACGGCCGGGGCGCAGAAGGTGTGGGTCACCGACCCCGACGGCCGGCTCATCGAGCGCAGCCCGGGCTGGGAGCAGGTCACGGGCATGTCGTGGGACGAGCTGCGCGGCGACGGCTGGCTGGACTCCGCGCACCCCGACGACCGCGCCGCGCTCGCCGAGGCATGGCGGCGCGCGGTCCAGGAGGTGCCGGAGCTGTTCCAGCACCGCTTCCGGCTGCGCCACAAGGATGGCTGCCACCGCCACTGCGAGCTGCGCGCGGTGCCCATCCGAGAGGCGGGCCGGGTCGTGGAGTGGATCGGAGCCTGCGCCGACATCGAGGACCAGTGGCTGGCGGAGCGCCGCAAGGAACTGCTGGTGCGGGCCTCCGCCGCGGTGACCGAGTCGGCCCGCGCCGACCACGCCTTCGCGGCGGTGGGGCGGGTGATCGTGCCGGAGCTGGCCGACGCCTGCGGGGTGTACCTCTTCCCCGAGGGCGAGCCGGGCACCGAGCGGGAAGGGCGGGTCATCCACCGCATCTCCGCCACCATCCGGGACGGGCTGCCGGGGGCGATGGCTCCGCTGCGCCCCGAACGGGTGAAGCCCGGATCGGCCTTCGACCAGGCGATCCGCGAACACCGCCCGGTCCACCGCACCCTCGATCCCGGCCCCGTACCGGCCGGGAAGGTGCCGCCCGGCGTGAACGTCTGGGCGGAGGAGGCGGGCGTGCACGACGTCGTGATGTTCCCCGTCACCGTCGCGGGCAGCGTGCACGCGGTGTTCACCGTCTACGCCTGCCGCGGCCGGGAACCGTTCAGCCGCGACGAACTCGGCCTCATCCGGGCCGTACTGGACCAGTCCCTGCCGGTCTTCAGCCACGCCCTCGAGCTGCGGCACACCCAGCGCATCGCCCTCGCACTGCAGCGGAGCCTGCTCACCGATCCGCCCACGGTCGACGGCCTGGAGATCGTCGCCCGGTACACGCCCAGTTCCATGGCGGACGAGGTCGGCGGCGACTGGTACGACTCCTTCGTGCTGCCCGACGGCGCCACCACACTGATCATCGGCGATGTCGCGGGCCACGACCTGACCGCCGCCGTGACGATGAGCAAGATGCGCAACATGCTGCGCGGCCTGGTCGTCGACCGGCAGGAGCCGCCCGGGGACATCCTGCGCAGGCTGGACGTGGGCACCCAGATCCTCGACATGGAGGAGGGCACCGCGACCTGCGTGTACGCGCGCATCGAGGGAGAGTCCGGGGGGCCGCGGCAGCTCCACTTCAGCGTCGCGGGGCATCCGCCGCCGCTGCTGATCACCGCCGACGGCGAGGCGCGGTTCCTGGACGCGGCGCAGGACATCATGCTCGGCGGGCTGGCCCCGGACAAGGAGCGGGCCAGCACCACCGAACCGCTGCCGCCGCGCAGCATCGTCCTGCTCTACACCGACGGCCTCGTGGAACGCGCCGACGAGGACATCGACCAGGGACTGGAACGGCTGCGCCGGCACGCAGCGCGGCTCGCCACCGAGCCGCTGGACGAATTCTGCCGCGCCCTGGTCGAGGGCCCGTCCGCCACCAGCAACGACGACATCGCCGTGATCGCCGCCCGGATGCCGGGACCGGAAGGACAGGAGCCGGAGGGCTCGGCGACCGTGATGTGAAAGGGCCTGGCCCGGCCTTCTATGAGGGCAGCGGGCGAGGCCGGCCTGAAGACGGAGCAGCGGCTGCGGTTTTGACGAACCGGGCCCGGAAGAAGAGCAGGGGGCGGGTCTCGCGTCCGGTCTCCACCGCGAGGACCCGCCCGATCACCACATCGTGGTCGCCCGCGCCGTGCACGGCGGTGATCTCGGCGTGCACCCGCGCGAGGACCCCGGGCAGCGACGGCGTGCCCCAGCGGGACAGGTCCCAGCCGAGCCCTTCGTACTTCCGGCCGGCGCGCGAGCCGAAGCGCGCGCACAGCTCCGTCTGGTCCTCGGCGAGCACGTTGGCCGTGAAGCGGCCGGCGGCTCGGATGCGCGGCCAGCTACGGCCCCGGTGGTCGGCGCAGAACAGCACCAGCGGGGGAGTCAGGGACACCGAGGCGAAGGACTGGCAAGTGAATCCGACCGGTTCGCCCCCGTCCACTCCGGTCACCACCGTCACCCCGGTCGCGAACGTCCCCATGGTCCGTCGCATCTCCTCCGGAGAGGGAGGCTGCCCTGCAGTGGCCGGTGGTACTGCCGCTCTGGGCCGTGCTGTTGTCGTCATCAGTTCCCCCGGTCCCTCCCGTACACGGTCCCGCATCCGCCCCGTGTCAGGGAAACCCGGGGCAGAGCCTCACGGATTGGATCGACGCGCGGCCGGCCGGGGGCCGGCCGGTCAGCCGCCGTCGCTCGCCGGGCGGTGGCCGCCGAGCCGCTCGGTGACCTGGTCGGCGGCGGCGCGCACGGCGTCACCGAGCACCGGCAGTTCGTCGGGCGAGACGCGGAAGCGCGGCGCCGAGGCCAGCACGGCGGCCGCGATGTCGCCCCGGTGGTCGAAGACCGGTGCGGCGACGCCCACTTCCTGCAGGCTGGTCTCGCCGTAGTTGGTCGCGTAGCCGCGCTTGCGGGCTTCGTGGAGGCGTCGGAGGTAGGTGTCCAGGGCCGTGTCGTCGTCCGGGCCCGGCGGGACGAGCGTGCCGTCGGTGAGCAGCGTGCGGGCCCGCTCCTCGGCCAGCCCGCCGAGGAAGACCTGGACCGAGGCGCTGTGAGCGGTGCGGTACCGAGTGCCCAGCGGGGTGGTGTGCTTGACCTCGTGCCGGCTGGGCACCTGCTCGACGGAGAGCGACTCGGAACCGTTCCAGAGCATCAGTGCCGAGGTCTCGCCGGTGCGCCGGGCCAGCTCCCGCAGGACGGGATGGGCGACCCGGCGCACGTCGAGGTCGGCCAGCAGTGGGCCCGCCATGGCGATGACACCCAGGCCCAGCCGGAACCGCCGGGTCTCCGGGTCCCGTTCGACCAGCCCTTCCTGCTCCAGCGTGGCCAGGAGCCGGGAGACCGTGCTCTTGTGGAGGCCGACGCGGGCGGCGATGTCGGTGACGCCCAGCAGGGGTTCCGCGGCGCTGAACGTGCGTAGGACCGAAATGCCGTTGTGCAGGACGGAGATGCCGCGGCTCTCGCCGGAGGCTTCGGCGTTCTTGTCTGTCCGGTTGTCAGCCATGGTGAATCCCATCCTGCCCCATACGCATTCCCGGTCAGACGCCCAGGATGTGGTGCTCGGGCCCGTACGGGAAGCCGGTGATGTTCTCGGCGCCGTCCTCGCCGACGACGAGGATGTCGTGCTCGCGGTAGCCGCCGGCACCCGGCTCGCCCTCCGACACCATGATCATCGGCTCCATGGACACCACCATGCCCGGCTCCAGCACCGTGTCGACGTCCTCGCGCAGCTCCAGCCCCGCCTCGCGCCCGTAGTAGTGCGACAGGACGCCGAAGGAGTGCCCGTATCCGAAGGTGCGATGGGGGAGCAGCCCGTGCCCACGGTAGATCTCGTTCAGCTCGTGGGCGATCTCCGCACAGCTCACGCCCGGCCTGATCAGCTCCTGGCCGCGGCGGTGCACCGCGACGTTGATCTCCCACAGTTCCAGCGAGCGGGCGTCCGGCTCGCCCCAGAACAGCGTCCGCTCCAGCGCCGTGTAGTAACCCGAAATCATCGGGAAGCAGTTCAGGCTGAGGATGTCACCGCGCGCGATCCTCCGTGTGGTGGGCCAGTTGTGCGCCCCGTCGGTGTTGACGCCCGACTGGAACCACACCCAGGTGTCGCGGATCTCGGTGTGCGGGAAGGCCCTGGCGATCTCGCGGACCATCGCCTCGGTACCGGCGAGCGCGACCTCGTACTCGGGTACGCCCTCGGCGATGGCCTCGCGGACGGCGGCGCCGCCCAGGTCGGCGATCCGGGTGCCCTCCTTGATCAGGGCGATCTCCTCGCCGGACTTGACCATCCGCTGCCGCATCGCGGCCTGCGCGAGATCGCTGAACTCGGCGTCGGGGAAGGCCGCTTCGAACATGCGCAGGGTGTCCAGCGGCAGACTGTCGTGCTCGACGCCGATCCGGCGGGGCGTGAGGCCGCGCGTGCGGAGCGCCTCCTGGATCGCGTGCACGTAGTTGTCGCGCCGCCAGTCGGTGTAGACGACGTTGTCCCCGTACCCGCGCCGCCAGGGCATCCCGGCGTCGATGTTGGCCGAGACGGTGATCTGATCGTCCTGGGCGACCAGCAGGGCGTAGGGGCGCCCGAAGGAGGTGTAGAGGAAGTCCGAGTAGTACTTGACGTTGTGGTACGAGGTGAACAGCGCTACCTCGACGTCCAGTTCGGCCATGACCTTGCGCAGCAGCGCCAGCCGACGGTCCATCTCCCCTTCGGAGAAGGTGAGTTGTGCCTTCTCACCGTTGCGGATCAGCTTGAGACGTTCGAGAGCGGGTGCGGACATGCGTCCTCCTCGGTTCAAGCGTCAGAGTTGCGTTGCGTGTGCAGCAACCGCGTTGCCAATATGGGAACGCTGACGCCGACTGTCAAGGCAACCGTTAGGGGAGAAGTGGGTTGCCGGGCGCGCTGAGTTGCGCGAGGAAGAGCAGTAGTTGCTGGTGGCGCAACCACCGGTACAGGCGGCCCGTACGGTCAGATCGCCTCGCGGATTGCTCGTTCGAAGCCCTCGACGTGGCTGCGGGCCAGCTCGGCGGCCTTGTCCGGGTCGGCGGCCGTGATGGTGCGCAGCAGCGGGCCGTGTTCGCCGATGTGGCCCGCCATGCCGGGCAGCCGGTCGACGAACAGGCACCACACGCGGGTGGCGAGGTTGTCGTAGGCGACGAGGGTGTCTTCCAGGTACGGGTTGTGCGTGGCGGCGTAGATCGCGCGGTGCACCGCGAGGTCGAGCCGCATCAGGTCGTCCGGGCTGCGGCCCTGCTCGCCCGCGCTCTCCAGCTCCCGCAGCAGCTCGGTCAGCCGGGCGCGGTCCGCGGCGGTGGCGCGGCGCGCCGCCTGCGCCGCGGCCATCGGCTCGAGCTGCCGGCGGACCTCGGAGATGTGTGCGAGGTCGGTGATGTTGACCTCGGTGGCGAAGGTGCCGCGGCGGGGGAAGGTGGCGATCAGCCGCTCGTACTGCAGGCGCTTGAGTGCCTCGCGCACCGGGGTGCGGCCGAAGCCGAGGGACTGGGAGAGCTGGTCCTCGTTGATCGGCGCGCCGGGGCGGATGTCCAGCATGATCAAGCGGTCCCGGATGGCGCGGTACGCCTGCTCGGCGAGCGACAGCTCTCCCTGCCGCTCCTCTGACCTGGACTTCGGACCGTTCATCAAGCCACCTCTTGACCTGTTCTTCGGACTCACATACCTTACCGCACAGCCTGATATATCAGTTGCTCTTCAGCTGGATTCTAGGAGTGCGCAGATGGCAGCGAATGCTTCGATCGCCCTCACGTCACCGCTCGGCGCGCTCGACCCCGAGGTCGCGGCCGCCGTCGGTGCCGAGCTCCACCGTCAGCAGTCCACCCTGGAAATGATCGCGTCGGAGAACTTCGCGCCGGCCGCCGTCATGGAGGCACAGGGCTCGGTCCTGACCAACAAGTACGCCGAGGGGTACCCCGGCCGCCGTTACTACGGGGGCTGCGAGCACGTCGACGTGGTCGAGCAGATAGCGATCGACCGGATCAAGGAGCTGTTCGGCGCCGAGGCCGCCAACGTGCAGCCGCACTCCGGCGCGCAGGCCAACGCCGCCGCGATGTTCGCGCTGCTCAAGCCGGGCGACACCATCCTCGGCCTGGACCTGGCGCACGGTGGGCACCTCACCCACGGCATGCGCATCAACTTCTCCGGCAAGCTCTACAACGTTGTTCCGTATCACGTCAGCAAGGACGACATGCGGATCGACATGGACGAGGTCGCCCGCCTCGCCCGTGAGCACCGGCCCAAGATGATCGTGGCGGGCTGGTCGGCGTACCCGCGGCAGCTCGACTTCGCGGCCTTCCGCCGGATCGCGGACGAGGTCGGCGCGTATCTGATGGTTGACATGGCGCACTTCGCGGGGCTGGTCGCCGCCGGGCTGCACCCCAGCCCCGTGCCGTACGCCGATGTCGTCACCACGACCACCCACAAGACGCTCGGCGGGCCGCGTGGCGGTGTGATCCTCTCCAAGGCGGAGCTCGCCAAGAAGATCAACTCGGCGGTCTTCCCCGGTCAGCAGGGCGGCCCGCTGGAGCACGTCATCGCCGCCAAGGCCGTGGCCTTCAAGGTCGCCGCTTCCGAGGAGTTCAAGGAGCGGCAGCGGCGCACCCTGGAGGGCGCGCGCATCCTCGCCGGGCGGCTGCTCGCCGACGATGTCGCCGAGACGGGCGTCTCCGTCCTCACCGGCGGTACGGAGGTCCACCTTGTCCTCGTCGACCTGCGCGCCTCCACCCTGGACGGCCAGCAGGGCGAGGACCGGCTGCACCGCATCGGCATCACCGTCAACCGCAACGCCGTCCCCTTCGACCCCCGGCCCCCGATGGTCTCCTCGGGCCTGCGCATCGGCACCCCGGCGCTCGCCACCCGCGGCTTCGGCACCGAGGAGTTCCGCGAGGTCGCCGACATCATCGCGCAGACGCTGAAGGACGAGCCCGACGAGGAGCGCGCCACCGCGCTGCGCGCCCGAGTCACCGCGCTCACCGACAAGTTCCCCCTGTACCCGGCCCTCACCGCGGGCGCGAACGGAGCCACCGTATGAGCACCAAGCCGTTGCCCGAGCACCCCGATCACCTCTGGCGCAACCCCGAGCCCCGCTCCTCCTACGACGTCGTGATCGTCGGCGGTGGCGGACACGGCCTGGCCACCGCCTACTACCTCGCCAAGATCCACGGCATTACCAACGTCGCCGTCCTGGAGAAGGGCTGGCTCGCGGGCGGCAACATGGCCCGCAACACCACGATCATCCGCTCCAACTATCTCTGGGACGAGAGCGCGGGGATCTACGAGCACGCCCTGAAGCTGTGGGAGGGGCTGCCCGAAGAGCTGGACTACGACTTCCTGTTCAGCCAGCGCGGCGTCCTCAACCTGGCGCACACCCTCCAGGACGTACGCGAAGGCGTTCGCCGCGTCGGCGCCAACAAGCTCAACGGCGTGGACGCGGAGTGGCTGGACCCGCAGCAGGTCGCCGAGGTCTGCCCGATCCTCAACGTCTCCTCCGACACCCGCTATCCCGTCCTCGGCGGCACCTACCAGC
The DNA here is from genome assembly GCF_000720485.1 of Streptomyces ochraceiscleroticus. Taxonomy (GTDB): domain Bacteria; phylum Actinomycetota; class Actinomycetes; order Streptomycetales; family Streptomycetaceae; genus Streptomyces; species Streptomyces ochraceiscleroticus. The sequence continues at coordinate 263,603 of NZ_JOAX01000005.1, forward strand.
CCCGGGCCGGCATCGCCAAGCACGACCACGTCGCCTGGGCGCTGGCCCGCCGCGCCGACGAGATGGGCGTCGACATCATCCAGCACTGCGAGGTCACCGGCTTCGTGAAGGACGGCGACCGGGTCGTCGGCGTGGAGACGACCCGCGGGCGCATCAACGCAGGCCGGGTCGGCCTCGCGAGCTCGGGCCACAGCAGCGTCCTCGCCGAGAAGGCCGGCTTCCGGCTGCCCGTACAGTCGCATCCGCTCCAGGCGCTCGTCTCCGAGCTGCACGAGCCGGTCCACCCGACCGTCGTGATGTCCAACCACGTGCACGTCTACGTCTCGCAGGCGCACAAGGGCGAGCTGGTGATGGGCGCGGGCGTCGACTCGTACAACGGTTACGGGCAGCGCGGCGCGTTCCATGTCATCGAGCAGCAGATGGCCGCGGCGGTGGAGCTGTTCCCCGTCTTCGCACGCGCCCATGTCCTGCGCACCTGGGGCGGCATCGTCGACGTCACCCCGGACGCCTCGCCGATCATCGGCACCACGCCCGTGGAGAACATGTACGTCAACTGCGGCTGGGGAACCGGCGGGTTCAAGGCCACCCCGGCGGCCGGCTGGACCTTCGCGCACACCATCGCCACCGGCGCCCCGCACCCCCTTAATGCCCCCTTCGCCCTGGACCGCTTCGTCACGGGCGCCCTGATCGACGAACACGGCGCCGCAGCCGTGGCCCACTGAGAGGACGGCACGGTGCTCCGAATCGACTGCCCATGGTGCGGTCCCCGCGACGAGACCGAATTCCACTACGGGGGCCAGGCCCACGTCCCCTTCCCCGCCGACCCGCACGCGCTCGACGACCGGCAGTGGGCCGAGTACGTCTTCTACCGCGACAACCCCAAGGGCCCGTTCGCCGAGCGGTGGATGCACGCCACCGGCTGCCGCCGCTGGTTCAACGCCGTACGCGACACCGCCACCTACCAGGTGCTGGCCACCTACCGGCTCAACGAGCCGCGCCCCGACGTCCTCTCCGAGGGAGGGAACCGATGACCGACCAGCACCGCAGGCTCCCGTTCGGGGGCCGCATCGACCGCACCACCCCGCTCCGCTTCACCGTCGACGGCCGCGAACTGACCGGGCACCCGGGCGACACCGTCGCCTCCGCACTGCTCGCGGCGGGCGCCATAGAGGTCGCGCCGTCGATCTACCGCGGCCGCCCGCGCGGCATCACCGCCGCCGGCGTCGAGGAGCCCAACGCACTGCTCCAGCTCGCGGGCCCCTGCTCGGAGGGCATGCTCCCCGCCACCACCGTGGAGCTGTACGACGGGCTGTCCGCCACCACCCTCTCCGGCCAGGGCCGGCTGGACCCCACCCCCGACCCCGCCGTGTACGACAAGAAGTACGTGCACACCGATGTACTGGTCATCGGCGCGGGCCCGGCCGGGCTCGCGGCCGCCGCCACCGCCTCGGCCACCGGCGCCCGGGTGATCCTCCTCGACGAACAGCCCGAATGCGGCGGCTCGTTGCTCTCCGGGCGCGGCGAGACGGTCGGCGGCCGGGACGCGCTCACCTGGGTACAGGAGACCCGGGCCGCGCTCGACACGGCGCCCGAGACCGTCGTCCTCTCCCGGACGACCGCCTTCGGCTCCTACGACGACAACTATGTCCTCGCCGTGCAGCGCCGCACCGACCACCTCGGCGCCGACGCACCCGAAGGCGTCTCGCGGCAGCGGCTGTGGCACATCAGGGCGGCCCAGGTCGTGCTGGCCACCGGCGCCCACGAACGGCCGCTGGTCTTCGCGGACAACGACCGCCCCGGCGTCATGCTCGCCTCCGCCGTCCGGACGTACCTCAACCGGTACGCCGTGGCGCCCGGCGCGCGCGTTGTGGTCACCACCACCAACGACAGTGCGTACGAGACGGCGGCCGACCTCTGCGCGGCCGGCATCGAGGTCGCGGCGGTGGTCGACTCCCGTACCGAACTCTCCGATCGTGCGGGGGAGTTCGCTACCTCCACCGGGGTGGAAGTGCTGACCGGCAGCACGGTGACCGGCACCGCGGGGGACCCGCGGCTCACCGGCGTCACCGTCCGCGCGTTGGACGAGGACGGCCAACTGACCGGTCCCGCCCGGTCCTTCGACTGCGACCTGCTCGCGGTCTCCGGCGGCTGGAGCCCGGTCGTGCACCTGCACAGCCAGCGGCAGGGGAAGCTGCGCTGGGACGACGGTCTGGCGGGCTTCATACCGACGGAGCCGGTGCAGGGCCAGTGGCACGCCGGTGCGGTGTGCGGCACGTACGACCTGGCCGGCTGCGTCGCGGACGGGGCCAGGGCCGGGGCGCAGGCCGCCACGGACGCTGGGTGCGCGGCCGACGTCCCGGCCGCGCGCACGCCGGAACTCCCGGCGCCCGTCCGCCCGCTGTGGCTCGTCCCCGGCGAGGGCGACGACCCCGGGGCCTGGGACAGCCACTTCGTCGACCTCCAGCGCGATGTGACCGTCGCCGACGTGCGGCGCTCCACCGGCGCCGGGATGCGCGGCGCCGAGCACGTCAAGCGGTACACCTCGCTCGGCACCGCCAACGACCAGGGCAAGACCTCCGGCGTCAACGCCATCGGCGTCATCGGCGAACTGCTCAAGGAAGGCGCCTCGCCCGGTGACATCGGGACGACGACCTACCGCGCCCCGTACACCCCCGTCTCCTTCGCCGCCCTCGCCGGGCGCGAGCGCGGCGAGCTCTTCGACCCCGAGCGCCGCACGGCCGTCCACGACTGGCACGTGGAGCACGGCGCGGAGTTCGAGGACGTCGGGCAGTGGAAGCGGCCGTGGTACTACCCGCTGTCCGGCGAGGACATGGAGACCGCGGTGGCGCGCGAGTGCCGGGCGGCCCGCGAGGGCGTCGCCTTCATGGACGCCTCCACCCTCGGGAAGATCGAGATCTGGGGCGCGGACGCCGGCGAATTCCTCAACCGCATCTACACCAACGGCTTCAAGAAGCTGAAGCCCGGCTTCGCGCGCTACGGCGTGATGTGCAAGCCCGACGGCATGATCTTCGACGACGGTGTGACCCTGCGCGTCGCCGACGACCGCTACTTCATGACCACCACGACCGGCAACGCCGCGACCGTGCTGGACTGGCTGGAGGAGTGGCTGCAGACCGAGTGGCCCGAGCTGGACGTCAAGTGCACCTCGGTCACCGAGCAGTGGACCACCGTCGCCGTCGTCGGCCCGAAGTCGCGCGAGGTGATCGCCCGGGTCGCCCCGGACCTGGACGTCTCCAACGACGCGTTCCCCTTCATGACGTTCCGCGAGACCACCCTCGCCTCGGGCGTCCCCGCGCGGGTCTGCCGGATCTCCTTCTCCGGCGAGCTGGCCTTCGAGATCAACGTCTCGTCCTGGTACGGCCGGGCCGTCTGGGACGAGGTGTACGAGGCGGGCCGCCCGTACGGCATCACTCCGTACGGCACCGAGACCATGCACGTGCTGCGGGCCGAGAAGGGCTTCATCATCGTCGGCCAGGACACCGACGGCACGGTCACCCCGCAGGACGCCGGGATGGCCTGGGTGGTCTCCAAGCTGAAGGACTTCGTCGGCAAGCGCTCCTTCGCCCGGGCCGACACCACACGCGCCGACCGCAAGCACCTGGTGGGCGTGCTCCCCACCGACCGCACCACGCGCCTTCCCGAAGGCACCCAACTCATCGACCGGGGTGTGCCCGTCACCCCCGAGGCCGGGCCCGTGCCGATGCTCGGCCACGTCACCTCCGCCTACTACAGCCCGGCGCTCGGCCGCCCGTTCGGCCTGGCGATGGTCAAGGCGGGGCGCGACCGCATCGGCGACACCCTGCTCGCCGTCGTCGGCGACGACCTCGTACCCGTCGAGGTCTCCGGACCCGTCCTCTACGACCCCGAAGGGACCAAGCGCGATGGCTGAGCCGACCGTCACCGACACCGCCACGGGCCCCGCGGCGCTCCGCCGCAGCCCGCTCGCCCACCTCGCCGACCGGCTCCGCGACGCCACGGTCACCGGCCCGCGCGGCGTCTCCGTGAGCGAGTGGCCGTACACCACGATGCTGAGCCTGCGCGTCGAACCGGGCTCGGCCGCCGCCGCGCGGGTCGAGAAGTGCCTCGGCGCGGCGCTGCCCGCGCGCTGCGGGGAGACCGCGCCGGCCGGGCCGCGCACGACGCTGTGGCTCGGCCCGGACGAATGGCTGGTGGTCGCGCCGCCCGGCACGGCCCCGCTCACCGCCGAGCTCCACGAGGCGCTGGCCGGCGAACCCGGCTCGGTCGTCGACGTGTCGGCCAACCGCACGGTCCTGGAACTGCGCGGACCCGCGGCCCGCGAGGTCCTGGACAAGGGCTGCCCGCTCGACCTGCACCCGCGTGTCTTCACCCCCGGAGAGGCCGTCAGCACCCAGCTCGGCCCGGTCCCGGTGCTCCTCTGGCGGACCGCCGAGGACACCTACCGCCTCCTCCCGCGCTCCTCCTTCGCCGACTACCTGGCGCGCTGGCTGATCGACGCGATGGGCGAGTACGCCCGGCCGGAGGTGACCTGACGGCACACCACTCCTTCGCGGTGCTGCCACAGTCGAACAGTCGGCCGGGCAGTAAATACCACGAAATCCCCTGAAAAGCGGTCATGTCATGTCATCCTGAAGAGGTATGACATGACATGACCGTTGTGCCGCGAAGGAAAGGGAACTCATGACTGGGCGGACGGCTTATGAGCCGGCTGAATAACCGGGCGGGCGTGGCCCTGGGCGTACTGCCGCTGCTCGGGTTGCTGACCGCCGCGTGCTGGGCCGCGGCGCCCGAGGGGAAGCCGACCGGTTTCTGGATCGACCCGGACACCCCGGGCGCCCGGAAGGCACGTGTACTGGCGGAGCGCGGACGGGAGCCGGAGGCGACCCTGCTGCGCCGGATCGCCGACCAGCCCGTGGCCGTCTGGCTCACCGAGGAGAACCCCGCACCGCGTGTGGCGCGCATCGCCGAGCAGGCGGCCGGCGACAACCGCGTCCCGATCTTCGTGGCCTACAACATCCCGCAGCGGGACTGCGGCCACTACTCGGCGGGCGGCGCCGGCAGCGACAGCGCCTACCGCGACTGGGTCGCCCGGCTGGCCAAGGGACTGGGCAGCCGCAAGGCGGTCGTCGTGCTGGAACCGGACGCGGTGCCGCACACCGTCGCCGGCTGCCGCGACCGCGCGCGCGATGACCGCCTGGCGCTGCTGAACGAGGCGGTCCGCACGCTCAAGGCGCGCCCCGGCGCCTCGGTCTACGTGGACGCGGGCAACGCCTCCTGGATCAAGGACACCGACGCGCTCGCCCGCTACCTGACGGCCGCGGGCGTCAAGCGGGCCGACGGCTTCGCGCTCAACGTCGCCAACTTCCAGACCACGGCGGCGAGCGAGGAGTACGGCGACAAGGTCTCCAGGGCGCTCGGCGGTGTGCACTACGTCATCGACACCAGCCGCAACGGCAACGGCCCGCCCCCGGACACCCAGGCCCCCGCGACCGGCGCGGAAGCCTGGTGCAACCCGCCCGACCGCGCGCTCGGCGTGCCCCCGACCACCCGCACAGGTCACCCGCTCGTGGACGCCTACCTGTGGATCAAGCGGCCCGGCGAGTCGGACGGCACCTGCCGAGGCGGCCCCCCGGCAGGCCAGTGGTGGACGGACTACGCGCTGAGCCTCGCCCGCGCCGCAGGGGAGGGGATGCAGACGCCGGAGCCGCCACAGCCGCCCGCAGCCCCGGAGAAGCCCGCACAGGAGCAGGCACAGGAGCCCCCGCAGAAGCCCGCACCGGAGCCGGCAGCGGAGGAGGCCGGCGCGGCGTCCCCCGCCGCCACATCGCCGCCCCCCGCGCCGACCGCCTCGCCGCTCACTTCACATGCACCCACTTCGCCTGCGACGGAGTCCCCCGCGAGTCCGTGAGGAAGAGCATGTACCAGCCCCGCGGCACCAGCGAATGGCTCTTGGGCACGCGCACCGACAGCGTGCTGCCGCGGCGCTCGAAGTCCAGCGCAATCGACCGCTGCTCCACGTCGGTGACATGGGTGACGGCGCTGGGCCGCATCAGCCGGGCGGTCTTCACCTTTCCGGCACCGGCCACGGTGAAGCGGGTGGCCTTCCCCCGCTTCACCTCGGTCGGGCCGTGCGCCGCAGCGGGCCGCACGCGGTCGTAGCGGTACGGCGGCGTGTAGACCTCGATGCGCTTCTCGAACTCCCCGCCCTGAGTGTTCGCGCGGTCCGAGAACAGCGGATCGGAGCCGAAGACCGCGATCCGCCCGTCCGGCAGCAGCAGCGCCTCGGAGTGGTAGTTGCGGCCCACGGACGGGTCCGCCGCCTTGGTGAACGCGCGCGTACGCGGGTCGAAGATCTGGGCCTTGTGATTGTCGCTGGCGCCCTTGCCGCGGTAGTCGCCGGACCCGCCGCTGGTGAACACCTTGTCGTCCGGCGTGAGCACCGCGTTCAGATAGCGGGTGCCCTCGGTCAGGCTGGGCCCGGGGCGGTACTCCGGGTGCTTCCTGGTGAGGTCCACCAGCGCGGTGCGGGCCGTGGACCGCGGTGACTCGCCGACGCCGCCCCCGCCGAGGAGCATCACCTGCTGCTTCTGGGCGGGCGGCAGCAGCACGGACGCGGAGGTCTCGGTCCGGTCGGGCTCCGTGAGTCCGGGCACCGGCTTGAAGGTGTTCTTCCCGACGTTCCAGATGCCGGGCGTGCGGCCCTTGTCGGCCGGGCCGTAGCCGGCGTTGGAGCCGGAGTAGAAGAGCTTGCCGTCGCCGGTGAGGAAGAGCGCCGGGTAGGTCGGGAAGTAGCGGTGCGGCCCCTTGGACCACTTGCGGGTCTTCGGGTCGTAGATCTCGTTCTTGCCCGGGATGATCTCGCCCATGTCGTCGAGCCCGGACACCGAGAGGACCTTGCCGCTCTTCAGGGTCACCAGCGTCGGGTACCAGCGCGCCTCGTTCATCGGGTCGACGCGGAGGTACCGCTCGGCGACCGGGTCGAACTCGAACGTGTCCTTCAGGCCCTGGAAGTCCTTCTTGTCCAGGCCGAGCTTGGTCGCCAGACCGTAGTGGTTACGGGCGTCCGCCCCCTTGAGCCCCTCGATGCTGTACTGCGCGGCCGTGTTCGTCACTCCGGCCCTGCCGCGCCGCACGGCCTCGACGAATACCCGGGCCTCCCGCGCGATGACCCGCATTTTGCCGCTTCCGTCGCGGGCGGCCTTCTTCGCGCGTGGCACCACCACGGGGAACTGCGAGCGGTACTCCAGGCCGTCCGGGTTGCGGAAGACGGTGCCCTTGGGCAGGGTCTTCGGCTTGTCGGGGTCCTCGTTCTTCACGACCATCAGGCCGCCGGCCCGGCTGACGTCGCCCTTGAGCTTCTCGTACCGGCGGGTGCCGCCCGCCACCAGCAGCTTGCCGTCCGGGAGCTGGGCGTGGCCGGCGCAGAACATGTCCTTCGGTGTGTCGATCTCCTTGAACGTGTTCTTGACCGGGTCCCACAGCACGCTCTGGAACGTGCCCGCGTCGAAGTTCTTCTCGTCGTTGCCCGACCCGGCGATCATCAGCACTTTTCCGGTGTGCAGCAGCGCGGCGTGGATGGAGTTGATCCGGTACCGCTCCGGCACGTTCACCAGGTCCCAGTGCCCGTACCGCGCTTTGTAGGACGGCTGGTTGATCTTGTAGTCGTGGTACTTGTGCTCGGCGTAGCCGATGACGGCCGGTGCGTTCATCGCTCCGACCGCACTCAGGGCGACGGCCCCGATCGCCACCTTGCGGGTACGGGGACTGGGTCGGTATCGCACGGTGCGAGCCTCCTGACGGTGGGACGAGGGCCGGGGCGGTCAGGCCGGTGGGTTCGGCCGGTCGGCTTCGGCCGCGCACGGTGGCCCGCTGCCGGTGTCCGGGCTCTGCAGGTACTCCTCCACCGCCCACCGGCTCGAAGCCACCTTGACCAGGTCCTTCAGCCGTGCGGCCGAGGGCCCGCAGCAGACGTAGTACGCGATCCCGTGCGGGTCGCCGCCGGCCCGCCGGGCCAGCACCCAGCGCCCGAACCCGTCCTGCCGGGGCGGGCGGAGCGTGACGCGCGCCCAGGCACAGTCCCGGTCGTGGTGCTTGTCGGCCCCGTCCGGCACGCTCTTCCATGCCTGCACGGGCAGGGTGGTGACCAGCGCGTCCACGCGTGCGTCGGCCCCGTCGGCCGCGTGCACCGTGTCGTGGGCCCGCAGCGGCAGCACGTACGGGATGCGGGACTCCTCCATCCAGTCACGCAGCGGCCGGTCCCGCCCGTACCCGGCGTCGGCGGTGACCCAGGAGAACGGGGCTTTCGTGTCGAGGGCGTGCTGCAGCAGCCGCCGGAAGCGCTCGGCGGAGGGCGCCGTGGGGTCGGTGGGCTGCTCCGGCACTTCCGGCTGCTCGGGCTGCGCCGGCTGCTCCCGCTGTGCCGGGTATGTCGCGCGGCGTCGTTCGTGGGCCGCCGACAAGCGCCAGACGACCAGCGGGGCGAGGGAGACGACCAGTGCGATCGAGGCCCAGGTCCGCATGGCCGCGTGGGTGTGGTTCAGGAACACCGAGGCGGTCAGCGTCGCGGCGAACACCCCGGCCCACAGCAGATGGGTGGCGAAGGTGCGCAGGCGGTCCGGATTGGCCGTGTGGCCCTTCGACGTGACGATGAAGCCGGCCTTCCGGCGCAGGACCGCGCCCGTCAGGGAGCGGGCGTACAGCGGCGCGGCCATCGCGGACATCGCCATGCCCACGACGCCCGAGGAGCCCTCCGGCTCGTGCGGACTGACGTTGTGCCGCCGGTTCCACATGTACAGCCCGATCTGCAGGGCCGCGGCATCGCTGTACAGCATCATCCACATCTGCGACTCGACCTGGACGCCGGAGGAGCCGAGACAGAGGAACAGCGCGCAGGAGAGGCCGCCGATCATCCAGTTGACCGCGGAGATCGGGTAGTACGTCACCATCAGCGCGTAATTGAGCGCCTGACCGGGCGTGAGGCGGAAGACCGCCCGGCCGAACTGGCGGAAGAGCGTTTCGTAGGTGCCGCGGCTCCAGCGGAGCTGCTGGTTGAAGAAGTCGCTCCAGGTGGCCGGCCCCTCGCCCACGGCCAGGACGTCGGGGGTGTAGACCGAACGCCAGGGCCGGCCGGTGGCGGGATTGCGCCGGCGGTGGATCTCCAGCCCGGTGGCCATGTCCTCGGTGATGGAGTCGTAGAAACCGCCGGCCTGCCGCAGCGCGCTGATCCGGACGCAGTTGTTGGTGCCGACGAACATGGGCGAGCCATAGGCGTTCCCGGCGCGCTGGATCAGCGCGTGGAAGAGGAATTGCTGGCTCTCGGACGCCCTGGCGACCGTGCTCTCGTCATTCCCGTAGACCTGCGGCCCGACGACGAAGGCCACATCGGGGTCCTGGAAGAAGCCCATCATGCGTTCGAGGTACGCGGGCAGCGGCACATGGTCGGTGTCGACGCCGGCCAGGAATTCATAGGCGTCGCCGTGCGCGTCCAGCCAGGAGTTGTAGTTGCCGTGCTTGGTCCTGGCGCGGAACGGCCCGGACGGCTGGTTCCATTTCTCCTCGCCTTTGCGGGAGAAGTGCCGCACGCCTAGTTCCTCGCACATCCGCCGCATCTCGGGGGTGTTTCCCTCGTCCAGCAGCCAGACGTCGAGCGGGCCGTCGTGCCGGAGCGCGATGGCGCCCTCCAGCGTGGCCCGGACCATCTCCACGGGCTCCTTGCCGGGGACGAAGGTGGTCAGGAACGCCACCCGGGTGCCGGGCGCCGGAGTGACCGGCACCGGGTCCCGGGCGACGAGCGTGGCGTGCGCGATGGAGACGACGTTGAGGACGCGGAAGGTCTCCAGCAGGCCGATGGAGACGAGCATGATCATGTCGGCGACCGTCTCCCAGCCCGCCGCGTACTCGCGGTGCACCCAGTGCGGCGGCTGCAGGAGCCAGATGAGCAGCGCCAGCGAGGCAAGCGGCGCCAGGATCAGCAGCAGGGCCGTCCACACGCGGTGCGAGCCCCCGCTCAGCAGGCTCCGGTACTGCACCCGGTAATGCGCGGGATCGGGGTGCGGTGGAGTGAGCGGACCGGCCAGCCGGCTGAATTTCTCGTAGTCGTAACGAGGGACGGACGGCATGGCGCCGACGGGGGAGCAAATCTTTGTTTCCGCATCCTCCCCTTCTACTGAACGACTGGTGACCGCTACCGACGGGTGGCCACCGTGCTGATCCATGGCAGTTTTCCGCGAGAACGCCACGCTACCCCTCGTTACGTATGGAGTTAATAGGTCTAACGGGCCACTAAAACGCTAAGCTAACAAACCTTCTGTATGCCCGAGAGTTGGCCGTCTCCCGAGGGCGTCCGAATGGCGGCAGGGTTGTCGGCCGCGCGGGCGCGACTTCCTGAATTTCCGTGCACCCGAACAGGTGAAAAACTTCTTTGTCCGCAACTTTGGGCCCTTCCGGCCCGATCAAGAGGGGGAAGGGAGACGGCAGTACGGCCGCCTCCCACGCGCTTTACGAAAGGCCAGTTGTCATGTCACGAATGGCGAAGCTCACCGCTCTCACGGCGCTCGCGGCCACTGCCGTCCTCGGTGGGGCGACGACCGCTTCCGCTACCAACGGCGGAAGCGGCGGTGGCGCCGGTGCGGCTGCCGCCGCGTCGAATTCCCCCGGCGTGCTGTCGGGCAACGTGGTCCAGGTGCCGATCAGCATCCCGATCAACGCCTGCGGCAACACTGTCGACATCATCGGCTTGCTGAACCCGGCCTTCGGCAACACCTGCGTCAGCGGCCACCCCGGCCAGCAGAACGACCACCACCACAACAACCACCACAACAACGGGCACTGAGACCGGCCCGCCCGCGCCCGCTCCCGTCCGGTGTTCCCAGCCCGGCACCGGACGGGACGGGCCGGCTGCACACAGCAGCCGGCCCGGGTACCGCGGAGGAGGGTCTCGGCGTTACCGCAGGACCTCCGGGTTGGCGCAGTGGGCCGGCGGCTCGCCGCGCAGGAAGCGGCCCACCTCGCCCGCCACGATCCGTGCCGCCTTGTGGGCGACGCCCTGGCTGCCGCCCGCGATGTGCGGGGTGAGCACGACGCCGGGGGCCGTGAGCAGGGGCGAGCCGGCGGGGATCGGCTCCTCGGGGAAGACGTCGAAGCCGGCGGCGGAGAGCCGGCCGGCGGCGAGCGCGTCGCACGCCGCGTCGTAGTCGAGCAGCGCGCCGCGGGCGCAGTTGACCAGTACCGCCCCCTCCGGCAGGAGGTCGAGCTGCTTCCGGCCGATCATGCCGGTGGTCTCCTCGGTGACCCGCGCGTGCAGCGAGACGATCCGGGAACGGGTGAGCAGCTCCTCCAGGGACACCTGCTCGGCGATCCCCGCCAGCCGCTCGGGATCGGCGTACGGGTCGTGTACCAGCACCGTCGCGCCCAGCGCGAGCAGTACCTTGGCGACCCGGCTGCCGACGGCGCCGAAGCCGACCAGGCCGACGGTGGCACCGTCGATCTCGATGCCGCAGTTGTCGTAGTCGAAGTAGTCCCCGCGCCAGACGCCGCGCCGCAGGTCGGTGTGGACGTCGCCGAGGCCGCGTGCCGCGGCGAGGATCAGCGCCAGGGTGTGCTCGGCGGTGGCGACGGCGTTGCGGCCGGGCGCGTAGCAGACGGCGACGCCGTGCCGGGTGGCCGCTTCGAGGTTGGCGTTGACCGGGCCGCCGCGGCTGGCGCAGAAGAGCTCCAGGTCCGGGCAGTTGGCGAGGATGCGCTCGGTGAGCGGGGCCAGTTGGGTGACGCAGACGCGGGCGCCCTGCAGCGCCTCGATCATCTCGTCCTCGGTGCCGGACGCCTCCCGCACCTCGGCGACCGGGCCGAACGGGGTGTGCGGCCAGGGCAGCAGCAGTTCGCGGACCTCGGCGGCGCCGCCGGTCGCGGCGCCGACCTCGTCGGTGAGCAGGCGGGGCAGGACGAAGTGGTCGCCTGCGGCCAGGACGGTGGTGGGCATGTCGCTCGTTTCTCCGTGTGTGCGGTGCGGGTCAGTGGGTGCCGGAAGAGGGCAGGGCACAGGGCGCGTTCAGCCGGAGCAGGGACGCCTGTCCGCCCTTGAGGCGCAGCTCGGTGAGGGCCCCGTTGTCCAGCGCGGGGAAGACCGTGCGGTACGTACCGAGGGGGATGCCGAGCGTGCGGCAGAGCAACAGCCGGACGAGGGTGGAGTGGGCGACGACCAGGACGCGGCCGCCGGGCAGCTCCCGGGCCAGGTCGGCGAGGCAGGCCGCGGCCCGCGCCGCGGCCTCCTCGGGGTCCTCGCCGCCGGGCAGGTGGTGGCGGACGGGGTCGCGGAGGAACGCGTCGAGCCGTTCGGGGAACTCCTCGCGCATCTCGGTGCGGGTGAGCCCGTCACCGCGGCCGAAGTCGACCTCCAGGAGACGTGCGTCGACGCGCGGTGCGAGGCCGAGGGCGCGCGCGGCCGGCTCGGCGGTGAGCCGGGCCCGGGAGAGCGGGGAGCAGACCACCGCATCGATGTCGGCCCCGGCGGCCCACGCCGCGAGCTCGGCGGCCTGCGCGTGGCCCCGTTCGGTGAGGGCGACGTCGGTGCGTCCGGCGTAGCGGTTCTCCGCGTGCCAGACGGTCTCGCCGTGGCGTACCAGGAGGAAGTCGGTCACTGCTGGGCCTTTCTGACGGCGTGCTCGGCCACTTCGGGGGCCAGCCAGCCGCGGTCGTTCAGCCCGTCCACGAATGCCGCGTAGGCGGGGAGGAAGCGGGCGGTGCGCTCGGGGTCGGGGTGGTGTGCGGTGCGTACGCGGACCATCGCGGTGGCGGCCTCGGTGAGCGGGGTGCCGTCGGCGGTGGCCGCGAGCACGGCCATGCCGAGGGCGCCCTCGGCCTGTTCGGGCAGGGTCACGGTCCGGCCGAGGACGTCGGCGCGCAGCTGGTTCCAGTACGTGTTGCGGGTGCCGCCGCCGGTGAGGGTGAGCGGGCCGTCGACGGGGGCGCCGAGGTGGCCGAGGTAGTCGAAGCAGAGCCGTTCGAGGCAGGCGACGCCGAGCAGATGGGCGTGGAAGCGCTCCGCCTCGTCCGCCGGCTCGCCCAGCACGAACGGGCGGGCTTCCGGCGCGCGGAAGGGGAAGCGCTCGCCGCCGGAGCCGGCGAGGGGGTACGCGACGGGGTCGTGCCCCCGGCTCGCCGCGGGCCGTCCGGTGCGGGTGGCCCGCTCGGTGAACTCCGCCAGGTCGGCGCCGGGGAACTCGCGGGTCAGGACGCCCGCGCCGCTGCTGGACGCGGCGCCGGGCAGCCAGGTGTCGCCGGGGCCGCGGTGGCAGTAGACGAGGCCGCCGGGGTCGCGGACCAGGCGCGTGCTGACGCCCTTGAGGACGAGCGTCGTGCCGAGTACGGAGTTCCACGCGCCGGGGGCGAGCGCACCGGCCCCGATCTGAGCGGCGCAGCCGTCCGTCATGCCCGCGACGATCTCCACGCCCTCGGGGATGCCGGTGGCGCGCGCCGCGTCGGCGCACACCGTCCCGAGCACGGTACCGGGGCGTACCACCTCCGGTAGCAGCGCGCCGGGCACGCCGAGCGCGGCCAGCTCCTTCTCGGGCCAGCCCTCCGCGAGGAGGTGGTAGCCCGTCTTGAGGGCGTGACTGGCGTCGCTCGCGACCTGATGGCCCGCCAGCCGCCAGGTGATGAGGTCCACCTGGTGCAGCAGCCGGGTGCCGGGCGCGGTGGCGGCCGCCGAGTGCTCCAGCAGCCACACCAGCTTCGGCAGCGCCCACGAGGGCTGCATGGTGCGGTAGCCCAGCTCCTCCCAGACTGCGGCGCCGGCCTCGTTGACCCGGACGGCCTGCGCGGCGGCCCGCCCGTCGTCGTACATCAGGCCCGGCGTGAGCGGAGTGCCCTGGGCGTCGGCGAGCAGGATCGTGCCGGACGTGCCGTCGAGGGCGAGGGCGGTCACGCGCTGCGGATCGATCCGCGCGAGGGTGTCGCGGCAGGCCGCGGCGAGCGCGTGCCACCACTCCTCGGGGTCCTGCTCGTGGCGCTCACCCGTACGGCTGCTGTGCAGCGGCCGGGAAGCGGCGGCGAGCACCCGGCCGCCGGCGTCCACGGCGACGGCGCGGGCGCTCTGGGTGCCCAGGTCGAGGCCGAGCCGTACGGGGTCGGGGTGGCGGGCCATCTCAGATCTCCTCCTTCGGGGTGCCCGGCTGCCAGCCGGCCTCGCGGGCCAGCGCGCGCCAGGAGAGGAAGGCGGCGTACCGGTCGGTGTAGAGCGCGGCGCGCTCCGGGTCGGGCTCCCAGGCGGGTCCCATGTGGACGTACGTGTCGGCGGCGCGGTGCATGCTCGACTCGGCCCCCGTGAGCACGAGGCCGGTGAGGAAGGCGCCCTTCGCGCCGAGTTCGGTGTCGGTGGAGCGGGTGGTGGGCACGCCCGTGACGTCCGCGAGCAGGCCGCACCACGCGTCGCTCCGCGCCCCGCCGCCGCACAGCCGCAGCTCGCTGACCTCCGTACGGGAGGCGGTGAGCGCGTCGCGCAGAGTGAGTGAGAGCCCTTCGAGCACGCCGCGGGCGATGTCGGCCCGGGTGTGCTCCAGGCTCAGTCCCCAGAAGGTGCCGCGGGCGCGCGGGTCGAGGAAGGGGGCGCGTTCGCCGGCGGGGGACAGGTACGGGAGGAAGGCGAGGCCGTGCGCGCCGGGCACGGAACGGAACGCCTCGGTACACAGCTCCTCGGCTCCGGACAGACCCAGCACCCCGGCGGTCCAGTTCAGTACCTCGGTGCCGGAGAGCGTGGGGAAGGCGCGCAGGACGCGCTCGCGGCCGCGGTAGGCGATGTGGATGCCGCTCGGTTCGCCGGTGGTGTCGACGGCGGTGCGGACGACCTCGGCGCACAGTGTGGTGCCGAGGATCGCGCACGCCTGGCCGGGGTTGACCACGCCGATGCCGCGCGCGGTGGCAGCGATGTCGTAGGGCGCCATGACGACGGGCAGCCCGGCGGGGACGCCCAGTTCGGCGGCGGCAGCGCCGGTGATCTCCGCGATGCGCCGGTCGTCGCCGACGACATCGGGCAGCAGCCGCTCGGCCCCGCGCAGCCCGAAGAGGTCGATGACCTGCTGGTCGTACGCGCCGGTGGCATGGTCGAGGAACGGCGCCGAGGCATCCGACTCGTCGATCACCCGCTCGCCGGTGAGCCGGAGGAAGAGCCAGCCGGCGGCGGTGAGGGCGGCGTCGGAGCGGGCGAGGCGCTGCGGGTCGTGGCGCGCGAACCAGGTGAGGATCGCGTTCGGCAGGCCCGCGAAGGTCAGCGAGCCGTTGCGCCGGAACGCCTCCTCCAGGACGCCGGAGCGGCCCCACTCGGTGACCGTGTCGGCGGCCCGCCCGTCGGACCACAGGACGGCCGGGCCGGTGGGCCGGCCGCGCTCGTCGACCAGCCAGCAGCCGTCGCCCTGTGCGGTGAAGGTGACCAGCCACACCGGGTCGGCACCCCGGTCGCGTACCTCGGCGAGCGCTTCCCGCACGGTGTGCACGACCGCGTCCCACACGGCGTCCATGTCCTGCTCGGCCCAGCCCGGGTGGGGGCGGTCGACGGCGGTGGCGCGCCGGGAGACGGCGACCTCGTGGCCCTGGTCGTCGTAGACGACGGACTTGATCAGCGAGGTCCCGACATCGATGGAGAGTACAGACATCACAGTCCTTCGGAGGCGGCGGGCGCCGCGGTCGTGGTGGCCGGTACGGGGCCGGGCGCGGGCTCGCCGTCCGCGCGGCGGGCCCGGTCCTCGGCGGGCGTCCGCAGGAACAGGGCCAGTACGCCGCTCAGCGCGTACAGCCCGGCGAAGATCCAGATGACGCCCTGCACGCCGAGCGGCCCGAGGAAGAGCGCGACGAGCGCGGGGCCGACGAACGTGCTGGCCCCGGCGCCGAGGTTCAGCGCCGCCATGGCCTGGCCCTTGTGCGCGGGGGCGAGCGAGGGCATCAGCGCGGAGAGCGGCACGTACCCGGCCAGCGTCGCGCCGAACAGGCCCGCCACCAGCAGGCACAGCGCGTACTGCCCGCCGAGCAGCGTCGGCACGTAGTACAGCAGCAGCGAGGTGACCGTACAGCCGGCGCCGCCGCACCAGGCGACCGTGCGCCGCCAGCCGATCCGGTCGCCGAGCACACCGAAGACCAGGTTGAAGACGATGTTGACCGCGAACATCACGGACAGCAGGCGCAGCCACTGCGACAGGCTCAGCCCGACGGTCTGGGTGAAGAACGCCGGCAGGCACACCAGGAAGCCGAACTCCGGCACCGTATTGATCATGCGGACGACGGCACCCATGCCGATCCGCGGGTTGCGCCCGAGCAGTGCGAGACTGCCGAAGAGCGTGGCGAGGGGCCGCTCACCGGCCGGCGCCAGCCGCCGGAAGCCGGTCCGCTCGCGGACGAGCAGCAGCGCGATCAGCCCGCCGAGGACGACCAGGCCGAGCGAGAACCACAGCGTGCGGTAGGCGCCGATCTGCGGAATGAGGAAGCTCGCGACGAGCGACCCCAGCGTCGGCAGCCCGCCGGTGAAGGCGAACCAGAACCACCCGACGGCCGTACCGAGCCGCTTCTCGGGCGCCGTCGCCGCGATCCACACCAGGAAGCCGAACGCGAAGAGCGGATAGCCGATGCCGCGCAGGCCGTAGCTGAGGAGCAGCAGCGGATAGTTCATCGAGGGCACCGCGATCGCCAGCATGAGCACCTGGAAGCCCACCCAGGCACCGAACCCCGCCATCATCACCCGGCGCGGACCCCACAGGTCCGACAGCGCGCCGGAGAGCCACGCGGCGACGGACGCGGTGACGCCGTAGACGGTGAACAGCATCGCCACCCGCTGCGCGGACAGGCCCTCCTGCACCAGGTACGGCGAGAGATACCCGGACTCGACACCGTCACCGATCATGAACACGAGGACGCCGAGGAATCCCCAGGCGAGCCCGCGGGGAATGCCGAGCCGGTCGGTCCAGGCCGGCCGCTGTGTGCGCGGCGGCCCGGTCGGCCCGGGAGAAGTACTGGCCACGAGGCACCTCTTCCAGTGATACGGGCGGCCGCGCCCCTGACCGGCGCGGCCGGGCCCTTCTGGAACCGATGCAACGCGGGCCGCGCCGAGCCGGTCAACGCCCGCCGGACCACCTCTCGCGGGCCGGCCGGGCCGCCGCGTGAAAACCGCCGGCGGCGGACCCCGGTACCCCGGGCTTAACATGGCGGCAACGCGGCGTGAGCTCGGCATTTCCACGCTGACCTGGGGCGCCGAAGCAGTCCCGCCGTGTGAGATCCGCGTGAAGTTAACGAGAGGTTCCCGCAGTGACCGAGGACGACGGCGCCGCATCGGGCGGTGGCACGCCGGGCGCCGGCGCGCGACGGGAGGACATCCAGCACGCACGGCGGCAGCGCATCCGCGAGCAGGTCGCCGCCGAGGGCTTCGTCCGCACCGCCGCGCTCGCCGAGGAGTACGCGGTCAGCATCATGACCATCCACCGCGACCTGGACGTCCTCCAGGCGCAGGGCTGGCTGCGCAAGGTTCGGGGCGGCGCCTCCTCGCTGCCCTCGCTGCTCTTCCACGGCGACATCAGCGAGCGCATGGCCGCCATGAACGCGACGAAACGCCGGCTCGCCCGCGCCGCGCTCCGGCTGCTCACCCCCGGCCAGACCGTCATGATCGACGAGTCCACCACCTGCCTCGCGCTGGCCCAGCACCTCACCGAACGCGGCCCGCTCACCGTCATCAGCAACTTCCTGCCGGTCATCAAGCTGCTGGCGGGGGAGCCCGGCATCACCCTCCTCGCACTGGGCGGCGCCTACTACCCGGCGTACGACGCGTTCCTCGGCCCGCACACCGCCGACGCCGTCCGCTCCTTCCGCGCGGATGTGCTGTTCATGTCCACCACGGCCGTCACCGGCGACGTCTGCTATCACCAGTCGCAGGAGACGGTGCAGGTCAAACGGGCGCTGATGGACCGGGCCGCGCGCCGCGTGCTGCTGGTGGACCACACCAAGTTCGCCCGCAGGGGCGTGTACGCGCTCGCCCCGCTCACCGACTTCGACACCGTCCTCGTCGACGACGCGCTGCCCGTCGCCGAGCTGCGCCGCCTCCGCGACCTGGGGGTGTCCGTGATCACGGTCGGCGGCGGCGCCTGAGACGCACGCTTTAACACGCGGGGCGGCGACGGCGCCGCACTTCGCGCAATCGCGTCCGGCGCGCGGGCACCGCCCGCCACCATGCCCAGGGTGGACACCGTACGCGTCGGGCTCCGCGTCGAAGGGACCGTGCAGGGGGTCGGGTTCCGGCCCTTCGTGCACGCGACGGCCTCCCGGCTCGCGCTGAGCGGGCTGGTCGCCAACGACCCCGCCGGAGTACTCATCGAGGTCGAGGGCCCGGCGGACGCCGTTGCGCGCTTCCGGGAGTTGCTGGAGAGCCAGGCGCCGCCGCTGGCCGTCATCGAGCGGATCACCACGCGGCCGCTGCCGCCGGCCGGCGAAGCGGACCCCCGCTTCGTCATCGCGGCCAGCCACCGCGCGGCCGGC
The DNA here is from genome assembly GCF_000720485.1 of Streptomyces ochraceiscleroticus. Taxonomy (GTDB): domain Bacteria; phylum Actinomycetota; class Actinomycetes; order Streptomycetales; family Streptomycetaceae; genus Streptomyces; species Streptomyces ochraceiscleroticus. The sequence goes on from NZ_JOAX01000005.1 coordinate 282,107, forward strand.
GCGGCGGATCACACGCAACGCACCCCGATCGCCCCGGACATCGCCACCTGCGCCGACTGCCTGCGCGAACTCCGCGACCCCGCCGACCGGCGGCACCGCTATCCCTTCATCAACTGCACCAACTGCGGCCCGCGGTACACCATCACGCGCGACCTGCCCTACGACCGGGCCCGCACGACGATGGCCGGCTTCCCGATGTGTGCCGACTGCTCGGCCGAGTACGAGGACCCCACCGACCGGCGCTTCCACGCCCAGCCGCTCTGTTGCCCCGCCTGCGGCCCGACGCTCCGGCTGGTCGACGCGTCCGGTACGCCGGTGCCGGGCGAGCCGGTCGCGGCGGCGGCCGGGCTGCTGCGTGCCGGGCGGATCCTCGCGGTCAAGGGGCTGGGCGGCTACCACCTCGCCGTGGACGCCGGGTGCGAGTCGGCCGCCGCGGCGCTGCGGGCACGCAAGCACCGCGCGGACAAGCCGTTCGCGGTGTTCGTCCCCGACCTGGAGACGGCCGAGCGGCTGTGTGAACTGGACGATGAGGCAAGGGAGTTGCTCACCGGGCCGCAGTGCCCCATCGTGCTGGCCGCCCGCCGGCCACCCCCACATGAAGCGCCGACGATCGCGGCATCCGTCGCCCCCGGCTGCCGCGAACTCGGTCTGCTGCTGCCCTACACCCCGCTGCACCACCTCCTCGCCGCGGAACTCGCCGGCCCCGCCGTCCTCACCAGCGGCAACCTCGCGGACGAGCCGCTCGCCTTCCGTGACGACGACGCCTTCGCACGGCTCGGCACCCTCGCCGACGCCTTCCTCACCCACGACCGGCCCATCCACCGGCGCGCCGACGACTCCGTGATCCGCGTCCACTCGGGCCGCACCGTCCCGGTGCGGCGGGCACGCGGCTGCGCCCCGGCACCGCTCACACTGCCCGTGCCCGCCGCCCGCCCGGTACTGGCCTGCGGCGCGGAGCTGAAGAGCACCTTCTGCCTGGCCCGCGGACGGCACGCGGTCCTCTCCCCGCACCTCGGCGACCTGGAGAACTACGAGACGCTGGCCGCGTACACGGACGGGATCGCCGATTTCGCGCGGCTGTACGCCCTCGACCCCGCGCTGATCGCGCACGACCTGCACCCCGAATACCTCTCCACCAAGTACGCGCACGACCGCGCCGACGCCACGGACGCGCGCCTCGTCGGCGTCCAGCATCACCACGCACACCTCGCCGCCTGCCTGACGGAACATCAGGCGCGCGGCCCGGTCATCGGAGTGGCCTTCGACGGCCTGGGCTGGGGCATCGACGGCACGCTGTGGGGCGGCGAGTTCCTCCTCGCCGACCTGTGCGGCTTCCGCCGCGCGGGGCATCTCGTGCCGGTGCCGCTCCCCGGTGGCGCGGCGGCGGTCAGGGAGCCGTGGCGGATGGCCGCCGTACACCTGGACGCGACCGGCAGCGACGGTCTCGCCGTCCGCCGACGGCACGGCGCACGCTGGGACCACGTACGGGCGCTGGCCGCCGCCGGCGTCAACTCCCCGCTCACCTCCAGCGCCGGCCGGCTCTTCGACGCCGTCGCCGCGGTCCTCTCCCTCCGCGACACCGTGCGCTACGAAGGGCAGGCGGCGATCGAACTGGAGCGGTGCGCCGACCCAGCGGTCCGCGACGGCTATCCCGTACGCATCGACTGTCCTGCAGGGGGTGAGGACGCCTGCCGGGTGCACGGCGCTGACCTGGTGCGCGCGGCGGCCGACGACGTGCGCGCGGGTACGCCGCCCGGGACCGTCGCGGCCCGGTTCCACAACGGCGTCGCGCGCCTGATCGCGGACGTCTGCGGGCGGCTGCGCGAGACCACCGGGCTCACCACCGTTGCGCTCTCCGGCGGCGTCTTCCAGAACGGCTTCTTGCTGGACCGGACCGTTCCGGCCCTGGAGCGCGCCGGCTTCCGCGTCCTCACCCACCGCCAAGTGCCGTGCAACGACGGCGGCATCAGCCTCGGCCAGGCGGCCGTCGCGGCGGCCAGGGACGACGCCGGGGACCTGGAGTGAGCCGGCAGCGCTCAGCAGATCCGCGGCAGCGGGTCCCCGATCAGTACGTCCAGGATGCGAGTGCCGCCGAACTCCGTCTTCACCAGGACCAGCGACGCCGGCTCGGCCACCACCCGGCCGACGACCGCCGCGCGCTCGCCCGACGGCTGGGACCGCAGTGCCGCCAGCGCCGACTCGGCACGCGCCCCGTCCACCACCACGACCATCCGCCCCTCACAGGCGATGTAGAGCGGATCAATGCCCAACAGCTCCGCCGCGCCCCGTACTTCGTCCCGGACCGGCACGGCGGACTCGTCGAGCACCACCGCGACATCCGAGGCCCGCGCGATCTCGTTCAGTACGGTCGCCACGCCGCCCCGCGTGGCGTCGCGCAGGCACCGCACGCCCTCCCCGCACGCCGCCAGCAGCGCCGCCACCGGCTCGGCGAGCGGGGCGGTGTCCGAGGCGAGATCGCTCTCGATGCCCAGCTCACCGCGGGCCAGCATGACCGTCGTACCGTGGTCGCCGACCGGCCCGGACACCAGGACCGCGTCACCGGGCTCCGCCCTTCCGGCACCGAGGGTGAAGCCGTGCTCCACCACGCCCACCCCCGCGGTGTTCACATACACCCCGTCGGCCTTGCCGCGCTCCACGACCTTGGTGTCGCCGGTGACGATCCGCACGCCCGCCGCGCCGGCCGCCCGCGCCATGGACCCGGCGACGCGGGTCAGGTCGGCGACCGGGAAGCCCTCCTCCAGGATGAAGCCGGCCGAGAGGTACAGCGGCCGGGCCCCGCACATCGCCAGGTCGTTGACGGTCCCGTTCACCGCGAGGTCGCCGATGTCACCGCCGGGGAAGAAGAGCGGCGAGACCACATAGGAGTCCGTGGTGAAGGCCAGCCGCGCACCGCCCGCCGGGCACACCGCCTGATCCTCCAGCGGCGCCAGCAGCGGATTGTCGAACGCCTCCAGGAACACCGCCTCGATGAGCGTATGGGTCGCCTTGCCGCCGGCGCCGTGCGCGAGCGTGATGCGCTCGTCCCTGACCCGGGCCTTGCGGCGGCGCGCCCGGTCGATCCGCCGGAGTACCTGTTCCTCCCGCTCGGTGGTCATGTCCGGGTCGCCTCCCGTACCGCGGTCCGGGTGAACCGGCCGAAGTTGTAGTACGCGGCGCACGCCCCTTCCGAGGAGACCATGCAGGTGCCGATCGGCGTCTCCGGCGTGCAGGCCGTGCCGAAGACCTTGCACTGCCACGGCTTGAGCACGCCCTTGAGCACCTCGCCGCACTGGCAGGACGTGGGGTCCGCGACCCGCACCCCGGGCACGCCGAAGACCCGCTCCGCGTCATGCGCCGCGTACGCCTCCCGGATGCGCAGCGCCGAGTACGGGATGGTGCCGAGGCCGCGCCACTCGAAGGACGGGCGTAGCTCCATGACGTCGGCCAGGGCCCGCAGCGCCTTGGGGTTGCCGTCCCAGGGGACGACCCGGGCGTACTGGTTCTCCACCGTGCACCGCCCCTCCGCGAGCTGACGGAGCAGCAGATGGATCGACTGGAGGATGTCCAGCGGCTCGAACCCGGCGACGACCAGCGGCTTGCCGTACTCCGCCGCGATGAAGCGGTACGGGCGGCAGCCGATGACCGTGGAGACATGGCCCGGGCCGAGGAAGCCGTCCAGCCGCAGGTCGGGGGAGTCCAGGATGGCCTTCACCGCGGGGATGATCGTGACGTGGTTGCAGAACACCGAGAAGTTGTCCAGCTTCTCGGCCGCCGCGCGCTGCACCGTCACCGCGGTCGACGGCGCTGTCGTCTCGAAGCCGATGGCCATGAAGACCACCCGCTTGTCCCGGTTCTGCCGGGCGATCCGCAGCGCGTCGAGCGGCGAGTACACCATGCGGATGTCCGCGCCCTCGGCCTTGGCGTCCAGGAACGACTGGCGGCCACCGGGCACCCGCATCATGTCGCCGAACGAGGTCATGATCGTGTCCGGCTGCCGGGCGAGGTGCAGCGCGTCGTCCACCCGCCCCATCGGAATCACGCAGACCGGACAGCCGGGGCCGTGCACCAGCGTGACGTTCTCCGGCAGATGGTCCTCGATGCCGTGCTTGTAGATGGTGTGCGTATGACCGCCGCACACCTCCATGAAGGCGTACGAGCGGCCCGGCGCGCAGAGCCCGGCGATCCGGGCGGCGAGCGCCCGGGCCTTGTCCGCGTCGCGGTACTCGTCGACGTAACGCATCAGCCGATACCCGATTCCCGTAGTGCGTCCATCTCGTCCTCGTACGCCTGACCGATGCCTTCGAGGAATTCCATGGCGGCCCGTGCCTCCGCCTCGTCGATCCGGGACAGCGCGAAGCCGACGTGGATCAGGATCCAGTCGCCGGGCGCCACCTCTTCCCCCTCCAGCAGCGCGATGTTGACCGCCCGCCGCACCCCGCCGACGCTCACCCGCGCCAGATCGGGCTGGTCCGCGACCAGCTCCACGACCTCACCGGGAATCCCCAGGCACACGGTCACCACCTCCGGCCCCCGCGTCGCCCGCCACCCGGATGGAGAGCAGGGTGAACTCGTCCCCGGGCACGCTGACCAGCTCCACAGTCGCGCCGTCGGCGACCGTGCCCGCCGCGACCAGCGCGAAGGACTGCGCCAACGCGGGTCCGACCACTGCGTGCTGCTCACCGATCCGTACGGTCACGCCGGTGACCCGGCGCCCCTGCGCCCGGCGCTCCACGGCGTCCAGGATTCCTTCGCACAGTCCGAACTCGTGCATGGCGCCCGTCCTCCGTTCCTTCTCCGTTCCCGTGGCGGCGGTGTTGCCGCCCAGGCGTTCCGCCAGCAGCTCGCGCACCAGCCGCGCGGCCTCGTCGACCGCGTCCAGCACCGGCGGGCTCAGCCCCATCCCCTCGCGCACCACGGCCGGTTCGCAGCCGACCACGGTCACCCACGGGAGCCGCACACCGAACCGCCGGAGCAGCGCCAGCACGGTCCCGGGCGCCATGTCGTGCGCGTCCAGCGCGGGCGCCGCCGAGTCGTCCTCCGGCTCCACGGGCTCCAGGACGTACACCGTCCCCGGCGGCCCGCCGCGCCGTACCGCGTCGATCAGGACCAGCCCGTCGTAACCGTTCATCAGCTCGTGCGCGAGGTGCACCCCGCGGATGCCGTAATCGCAGGCCCGCGCGGAGCCGGGCAGTTCAACCCCGGCCAGGCGCCCGGCCACCGCGACACCGAATCCGTCGTCGCCGAGGAAGACATTGCCCACGCCCGCGACCATTACCTGCACAGCAGTTCCACCTCGTCCGGCGCGAAGTAGTGGTACCGGCCGACCTCTGCCCGCAGATCGGCCCCGGGGTCGTCGTCGAGTGTCACGGCCAGATGCGTACTGCCGTCCACGTCCCGGAGGACGACCGCCACCCGCGCGGTGCGCCCCGCCAGGAACATGTCCTGCGCGTCGGCCCGGCGGTCACCGGGGCGCAGCCGTACGCGCGAGCCGCGCTCGGCGTATCCGCCGGGAACCGGTACGCGGTCATCGGCCTCGGCCGGTGGGCCGGGCCGCACCGTGCCATGCAGCCGTTCCAGTACGTCCGGCGTGACGCGCTCGGCGTGGTCCACGATCGCCGCCGCGCGCGGATCGGTGGCCCGGGCCTCGCGCTTCTCGTCCTCGGTGAGCGTCATCGTGCGCAGTGTCAGCAACTCGTCGATCTCCGTGCCGTCGTGGAAGTCGGCGGGGCTCTCCGGCGCGATCCGCGGCCGGTCGCCCAGGATGACCGGGGCGCAGAGCAGCGTGCTGTCGTCGATGAGGGACGGCCAGGTGTACGCGTTCTCGCACCGGGCGACGGCTCCGGCGGCCCACTCGGGCGGATCGACCGGCGACAGGAACCGGCCCCCGGTGACGGCGAGCAGCGTGTGCGTGCCGATGAGCGCGCCGCACAGCATCTCCGTACGGTCCGGGGAGCCGCCCGCCGTGCGGTTCTCGGTCCGCACCCGCACGCGGAGCAGGCCGTACGGCCCGGGCTCGGACTCCGCCGTGATCCGCAGCTCTCCGAAGAGCGGCCACCGGCGCCGCCCGTCGCCCTCCCCGCCGGGCACATCGAAGGGATGCGTGACCCGCGCACCGGGAACCAGGTCCGCGCTGACCTGCACCTCCTGCACCACCCCCTCGTCCCACGGCAGATCGCCGGGCGCGCGGGCGTACCGCCGCCGCACCTGGAGGAACCGCAGCCGTACGGTGAGGGACACCGCGGCGCCCGGCCGCACCTCGACCAGAGAATCGCTCTGCGAGTACGACGTCTCCGACGGGTCGGAGCCCTGCGGAGCCAGCACGCCGAACTGCCAGCGCAGCCGGTTCTTGGGCGCTGACGCCCGGTACGGGTAGAGGACGTACCCCTCGAAGAGCACGGCGTCGGCCACCGCGCGGGCCCGCGCGAAGCCGGCGGGCTCCGGCCCGGCAGCCCCGCCGCTCAGCACGGTCCCTCCCCGGCCCGGCCGAGCAGCGCCCCGACCGTCTCCTCCCACGTCGTGAGCTGCCGGTCGTGCTTGAAGGCCAGCAGCGCGTCCAGGGTCTCCCGGCGCAGCCGCAGCCACCCGCAGCCCGGAAAGTACAGATCCATCAGCTCACGCCACACCGCGGCCGGCAGCGCCGCCGCGCACTCCCGCTCCCACGGCACCATCCCGATCCCGCCGGCCGTGAAGACCGTGCCGCTGAACAGCAGCAACAGCGGTACCTCGCCGTCCTCCAGCGCGTGGAAGTACTGCCCGCACGTCACCTCCAGGTCGTACGAGAGGGGTACCGGTACGTCGATCTCCGTGGTCCCGGTGAACGCCGGCACCATCGCGGTCACCGTGGCCAGTTGCAGCGGCTGCTGCGTCGTGGCCCAGCGGTGCCGGTCGCCGAACAGCCCGGTCAGGCGGCGCGCCTCCCGGTCGCTGTACGACCGCAGGGCCGGCTGGATGCGCAACTGGCAGCGGAGTGCCACCGCGCGGACCGCCCCGCCCGCGCGCTCCGTGATCCGCAGCCGCAGGACCAGGGACGGTGCGGCGGCGTACGGCTCCGGTCGGAGCCCGAGGCAGTCGAAGGTGAGGTCAGCCATCGGTGCTCCCCCGGGGCGCCGGTCCGCCCGCACGGGCGCGCAACCCGGCGAAGAAGGCGTCCAGCTCGCGATGGACGTCGGCGCCGCCGTCAAAGCCCCGCCAGTGCAGCCGCACCCGTCCGACCAGGTCGTAACAGGTGTCGATGGGGACGAGGTGGCATTCGGCCCCGTCCGGACGGCGGCGCAGCAGCAGCGCTTCCACGTCGTCGGCCAGATCGGCGACGTCCGGATGGGCGGCCATGATCTGCCGCCAGGCCCCGTCCGGCAGCAGGGACTCGGTCGCGCCGCCGGGGCTCGGATAGAAGACCACATAGCGGTCCAGCTGGGAGTTGCGGAAGGCGAAAGCCATGCCGACCGGCAGTTGCAGCGCCTCCCACTGTGCCGGGCCGAGGGCGAAGCCGCGGAGGTACCGGTGGCGGTCGGGCACGCCGCGGTAGCGGCCGCCGGCCGCGCCGGGGCGGGTCAGCACCGTACGGCAGGCCCGGCAGACGCACAGCAGGCCGCGGCCGTCGAGGTCCACGACGTGCCCGTGGCCGCTTTCCAGGCCGGCGGCGCACAACTCGCAGCGGGGCCCGGCGCGCTGCCCGTGCGCGGCGGGCGCGGGCTCGCGGAACCGGCGCAGGCCGGCACCGGCCGTCACGGGCGCGCTCCGGGGGCCGGCGCGGCAGGTGCGTCGGCCGGCGGCCGCGAGCCGATCTGCAACAGTGGCCGCTGCGGCGGCAGTTGCTCCAGCCGTACGCCGGTGACCTCGGGCGCGGCGGCCCGGACGGCGCGCTCGACGGCCTGCTCGACGGTCCCGGACGCGCAGCTCCCGCACCCGCCGCGCAGCCGCACCGTGGCCCGCCCGGAAGCGTCGATGCCGGCCAGTTCGATGCTGTCGGTGTGTGTCCCGAGGAAGGGCCTAAGCTGTACCAGTGCGTCGGCCACCCGCTCCGCCGTGCCGCGCGGATGCAGGTCGTGCAGGATCAGCAGGCTGCCCACGAGGTCGTCGGCGGCCAGCGTCCGCACCGCTTCGGCGGGCAGCAGGGCGACGACGCGGGCCAGCCCTTCGCCGTACAGCCGCATCAGCAACCGCACCAGTTCCTCGGCCTGTTCGCCCACCCGCGGCGCGGTGGAGAGCTGGGCGATGAGCTCTTCCACGCGGGCTTCGGCCTGTCGTAGCTCGTCCATGACGCCGCTTCCTCGTCAGCTTCCGTGGTCGTAGGCGGTGGGGGAGAGGGACTTCTTCAGCACGCGGCCGTTGCCGAGGAACATGTGCACTCCGCAGGGCATGCACGGGTCGAAGCTGCGCACCGCGCGCATGATGTCGATGCCCTTGAACTTCTCCGGGGGGTTCTCCTCGAAGATCGGGGTGTTCTGTACGGCGTCCTCGAAGGGGCCGGGCGTGCCGTGGATGTCGCGGACGCTGCTGTTCCACGGCGTCGGTGGGTACGGGTGGTAGTTGGCGATCTTGCCGCCTCTGATCACCATGTGGTGCGAGAGCCCGCCGCGCACCGCCTCGCTGAATCCGCAGCTCACGGCCTCGTCGGGCACGGTGAACGGCGACCAGGTGTCGGTGTGCCCCGCCCGGACCTCGGCGAGCGCCCGGTCGGCGAAGTGCAGTGCCGCGGCGGCCGCGTACGCCTGGAAGTACGTACGGGCGCGATTGCGTTCGATGGCGTTGCTGAGCGGCTCGCCGTTGTGGCGGGGGATGCGCCACTCGAAGGTCGTCTCCGGTTTGGTGGCCGTACGCGGCAGATGGATCAGCACGCTGTGCCCGGTGGCCTTGAGGTGCGCGGTGTCCACCAGCCCGGACAGCGCCGTGGACCACAGCCGGGCCAGCGGACCGCCCCCGGTGTCCAGCGCCAGGTGGTCGCTCCCGTCGAACCAGCGCGGGGACATCACCCAGCTGTACTTGTCGTCGAAGTCGCGCTTCTGGGGGCGCGGGAGGGTGTGCTGGTTCCACGGGTGCCGCCGGTCGACGGGGTTCCCCGCCGGGTCCTTGGTGACGAAGGGCTCGCGGTCCTCCCAGTCGTCGTAGAAGGAGCTGCCCAGCAGGATGCGGATGCGGAGGTTGATGTCGACCAGGTCGTTGGTGACCAGCTGGCCGTCGACGACCACGCCCGGCGTGATGAACGCCTTGCGCCCCCAGTCGGCCATCGTGCGGTAGCCGAAGTCGCAGTGCGCGGGGTCCTGCAGCCCGCCCCAGCAGCCGAGCAGCACCCGCCGCCGGCCGACCTCCTCGTACCCGGGCAGTGCCTGGTAGATGAAGTCGAAGAGGTCGTCGTGCAGGGGCACGACCTTCTTCATGAACTCCACGTACCGCATGAGCCGGGTCAGGTAGTCGGTGAAGAGCTGGACCGTGGCGACCGTGCCGACGCCGCCGGGGTAGAGCGTGGAGGGGTGCACATGCCGCCCCTCCATCAGACAGAACATCTCCCGTGTCGAGCGGCTGACCTGCAGCGCTTCGCGGTAGAACTCGCCCTCCATCGGGTTCAGCGACCGCATGATCCCGCCGATGGTGCGGTAGCCGTGCAGGTCCGCGTGGGGTGCCTCGGTCCGCTCGGCCAGCTCCCACACACCCGGGTTGGTCGCGCGGACCATGCGCTCGCAGTAGTCCACCCCGACCAGGTTCTCCTGGAAGAGGTTGTGGTCGAACATGTACTCAGCGGCCTCGCCGAGGTTCAGGATCCACTCGCCGAGCGCCGGAGGCCGGGCCCCGTACGCCATGTTCTGCGCGTACACCGAGCACGTGGCGTGGTTGTCGCCGCAGATGCCGCAGATCCGGCTGGTGATGAAGTGCGCGTCCCGGGGGTCCTTGCCCTGCAGGAAGATGCTGTAGCCGCGGAAGATCGAGGATGTGCTGTAGCACTCGGAGACCCGGCCCCGGCCGAAGTCGATCTTCGTGTGGATGCCCAGGCTGCCCACGATGCGGGTGATGGGGTCCCACGCCATCTCGACCAGTTCATCGGTCATGCCGCGGCCCCTTTCCTCGTGACGTTCCTCGTGACGTTCCTCGTGACGCGGTCCAGGACGGTTCGTATCCGGTGGTCAGTTGATCGCCCTTGCGGCGCCACGCCGGCTCCTTCTCGACGTTGTGCAGGGTGATCCCGCGCAGCGTGCGCACCAGGCTCGCGTACAGGCCGCCGGCCGGGCGGTTCACCTGCACCCCGGCCGGCTCGTCCATGAAGGGCATGAACTTGTCGGGGAAGCCCGGCATCGTGCAGGCGATGCAGATGCCGCCGACGTTCGGGCAGCCGCCGATGCCGTTGATCCAGCCGCGCCTGGGCACATTGCACTTCACCACCGGGCCCCAGCAGCCGATCTTGACCAGGCACCGGTCGGAGTCGAATCCGGCGGCGAAATCGGCCTGTTCGTAGTAGCCGGCCCGGTGGCAGCTCTCGTGCACGGTCTGGCCGAAGAGCCAGCGCGGGCGGAGGTTCTCGTCGAGCGGGATCATCGGCGCCTGGCCGGTGATCTGATAGAGCAGGTAGACGAAGGTCTCGGAGAGGTTGTCGGGCTGGGTCGGGCAGCCGGGCACGCACACGATCGGCACGCCGTCCTTCGACGTCCAGTCCCGGCCCAGGTAGTCGGGCAGGCCCATGGCGCCGGTCGGATTGCCCGCCATCGCGTGGATGCCGCCGTACGCGGCGCAGGTGCCCGCCGCGACCACGGCCGTGGCGCGGGGCGTGAGCCGGTCCAGCCACTCGGTCGTGGTGATCGGCTGACCGGTCGCGGGGTCGTTGCCGAACCCGCTCCAGTACCCCTCCTCCTTGATCGCCTCGTTCGGTACCGACCCCTCGACCACCAGGAGGAACGGGTCCAGCTCGCCCCGCGCCGCCCGGTGGAACCACTCGAGGAAGTCATCGGCCCCGCGCTCCGGACCGCACTCGAAGTCGAGCATCGGCCAGTGCATCGCCAGCCGCGGCAGGCCCGGCAGCGCGCCCATGACGATCTCCTCGATGCTCGGCTGCGTCGCGGCCGTCAGCGCGACCGACTCGCCGTCGCAGCCCAGCCCGGCGCTGAGCCACAGCAGATGGACCAGGGGCTCCTCGGCACGCGGGTCGGCGGTCACCGGCCACCCCCGCGCCCGGCCCGCAGCGCCTGCTGGATCAGCTCCCACAGCACGTGGTACACGGTCGTCTGCGCCTCCTGGATCCGGTGGACCGAGTCGGAGGGAATGACGAACAAGTGCTCCAGGCAGGCGAGTTGGGCCAGTCGACCGCCGTGATGGCCCGCCAGCGCCACGGTGAGCAGGCCGCGCCGGGCCGCCTCCTCCAACGCCTGGACCACATTGGCGGAACCGCCGCTGGTCGACAGTCCGACGGCGATGTCGCCCGGCCGCCCGAACGCCGCGAGCTGGCGCGCGAACACCACATCGAACCCCACGTCGTTGGAGAGCGCCGTGACCACGGCGGCGTCGCTGGTCAAGGACAGTGCGGGCAGTACCACGGCGCCCGCCGCCGGGCCCCCGGGGGGATGCAGGAAGGTGGTGGCCAGGCCCTGCGCGTCCGTACTGGAACCGCCGTTGCCGAAGGTGAACAGCCGCCCCCCGGCCGCGAACCGCTTCGCCATCGCCGCGGCGCATGCGGCGATCCGGTCGGCGTCCGCCGTGGCGATCTCCCGCCGGAGCGCGGCGATCCCGGCCGCCTTCTCCCGCGCCGACCGGACCACCTCCTCGGTCAGCGCGCCCGCGTCCTGCTCCGCGGCCCGCCGCTCGTAGAGGAAGGGGTACAAGTCCCGTACCTCACCCGGCACTTCACTCATCGGATGCTCCGGTCGTCACCATGGCGATGGCCTCGCCGCCGTGTACCAGTACGGTGCAGCCCGCCGCCGCGTCGACGAGGGCCACGCTGATCTCCTGCGGCGGACCGTCGTCGTCCGCCTCGGGGACGGCCAGCGCCAGCCCGTTCGGCAGCAGTTGCCGTACCCGCATCGGCCGGGCCCGGTCCGCGCACGTGTCGCACGTGCCGTCGTCCCCCGGCGCTTCGAGGAAGACATGCGTCATCTCCCACAGCACGTGGTAGACGGTCACCTGTACCTCCTTGACGATCAGCGGATCGGCGCTGCCGACGACCAGCGTGTGGTCCGCCGGGGGCGCGTCCGCCGGGTCGCCGCCGCTGAGAACGACGGTGAGCAGGCCCCGCTCCCGGGCCGCCGCCAGCCCCCGGCGCACGTTCGCGCAGCGGCCGTCCGGCGTGAGCGCCAGCGCGATGTCCCCGGCGTCCGCGAACGCCCGCAACGGGTGGGCGAAGACCTCGGCGAACCCCTCGTCGGACCCGACGCCGCTGAGCGTCGCCGAGTCGTTGCCGAGCGCCAGCGCCGGCAGCGCCCGCTTGCCCACCACGACCGGATGCATGAACTCGACCGCGACATGGCTCGCATCAGCGCCCGATTCACCGTTGCCGAACACGATCAGCTTCCCGCCGCGCGCGAACCGCGCGGCCATCTCCCGGCAGACGGCGGCCACGTGCGGTGCCGCCCGGGTCAGGCCGTGTGCGGCGGGCGCGCGGCGCGCGAAGGCCCGCCGCACCGCCGCCCCGTCGAGTACCGGCACGCCGGTCCCGTTGGCGGACACATCACTCAACTCCCACATGGAGGACGATCACGCAGGTGTCGTCCTCCGGATCGGTATGCAGGACGGACAACAAGGTTTCGAGGTGCTGCTCGGGGGTGCCGTCCGAGCCCTGCCGGGCGGCGGCCAGCAGCAGGTCCTCGCGGTCCCCCGCACGGTCGGCGCGCCGCTCGACGAGCCCATCGGTGTAGAGGACCACCCGGTCGCCGGTGTGCAGGACGGTGGTCGTCAGGCCGTAACCGGGCTCCAGGGTGGCGCCCAGCGTGGTCCCGTCCTCGTTGTCCAGCTCCGCCGCCTCGCCGCCCCGGACCAGGACGGGCTGCGGGTGTCCGGCGCGGGCCCAGGTGAGCGTGCGGCCGTCCGGATCGAAGTGGCCGACGACCGCGGTGGCGGTCATGGAGTCCTCGTGACCGTGGAAGGCCAGGAGGTTCAGGCAGCCCAGGATCTCGGCCGCGTCGGCGCCGGTGTGCGCGATGCCGAGCAGCGCGTTGCGCAACTGTGCCATCTGCGCCGCCGCGTGCAGGCCGTGCCCGCTCACGTCCCCGATGGCGATCAGCACCCGGCCGTCCGGGAGCGGGACCGTCTCGAACCAGTCCCCGCCCACCCGCGCGCAGTTCTCGGCGGGCTGGTACCGGACGGCCACCCGCAGCCCGGGCAGTGTGGGATGCACCGTGGGCAACAGCGCCAACTGCAGCTCCTCGGCCATCCGCAGTTGCCGGTCCTCCGCCTCGCGCCGGGATGCCGCCAGCTCGGCCTCCATCCGGCGCACGGCGGAGACGTCCTGGACGACGCCCTGGATCGCGACGAGCCGGCCGCGGCTGTCCCGCACCAGCTCGGCGTTGACGCTCACGTGCCGCGGCGGATCGGACCCCCGCGTGCGTACCTCGAACCGCACCGGACCGCCGTCCTCGGACAGCGACCGCACGGCCGCGACGACGGCCGGGAGATCGTCCTCGGCGACGTACTCCGGCAGCGTGTCCAGGGGCAGCGGGCCGTGCGCCGGGTTCAGCCCCAGGACGTCGTACATCCTGCGGGACCATGTGACATCGCCGGTGACGAGGTTCCACTCCGCCCAGCCCAGGTGGACCAGCCGCTCCGCGTCGTCGATCTGCGCCCGCATACGGGCCTGCTCGTCGTGGAAGCACCAGCTCACCAGCAGGCCGCCGCCCACCCGTTGCGCGCGCACGCTCAGCACGGCGGGCCGCAGCGCCCCGCGGAACGGCTCCTCGTACGCGAAGGGCTCGCGGTGCAGCGGGACACCGGTCTCCAGCACCCGCACATAGGCGTCGAAGATGCCGGAGAGGCCCATTCCGGGGAAGGCGTCGAGCAGCCGGCTGCCGGTGACCTGTTCGGGCGTCCGCCCCAGCAGCGCGGTGGCGTGCGCGTTGCAGCGGTCGATGGTGAACTCCATGACCCGGCCGAGAGGGCCGCGTACCGGGAAGAGCAACGCGGCCGGCGCGGGAATGGCGTCGATGACGGCGCCCAGCCAGGCGGCGCGTACGTCGTCGTCCGGCAGCCCGAGCGCCGCGAGCCCGCCCAGCCGCTGCCCGGCGGCTGCGGTCAGCGCCTCCAGCCGTGCCCGGCCGGGCGCCGGCACTGGCACGGGCCCGGGCCAGATGACGCTGACCACGCACACCACGGCGTGCTCCGCCGCCGGCTCGCACCTGGGCCGGACCGGGGACGGCGCCTCCGGTGCGTCGCTCCGGGCGGACACCCAGGTGAGCGTGTGCTCCCCGGACTCGTCGTCGAGCCACAGGAGCTGGTCCTCCACGGCCATCCGGGCGAGCGGCAGCACGCAGCGCAGCGGGACCTGCGACCAGTCGGTGACCGTCGCGGCCGAAGCGCCGGCGACCCCGCTCATCCGGAGCACACCGTCCATGTCCAGCACCGCCAGCAGCACCGCCGTGGCGCCCAGGGGGCGGGCGTGGCCGTAGAGCCTGCGCGCCAGCTCGGCCGGGCCGCGCGCCGCGGCCAACTCGGCGGTGTCCCGGGGCGGTACGCCACCGAGGCGTACCGTTCCCTCTCTGCTGGGGGCATCACTGCTGCCCGGCCGGTCCGGGCGCGGCACGTCGCCGGAGGGGCCGAGGAGACCGCGGGCGTAGGCATGGGCCTGCCCTTCGTCGCACCCCAGGCGTTTCGCCAGGAGTTCCTCGACCCGCGCGAACTGCACCGCATACCCACCCCGTCCGGGAACCAGGAGCATCCCTGTTGGAACGCCCCACGACACCCCGTCGTCCCTGCACACCTGCATCCCCACAGCTCGGAAGCCATGCGTCGGAACGGCCGGTCGGGGGGCACATCTCACAACCGGATATCTATCAACGGTCCGATGGTCACCGTGCGAAGTGATCGAGGATGTCCGTGGCTTTCGCACCGCTGTGCCAGCGGCAGCGGGATGCGAACGGCGGCTGACAGCAAAAGAGCGGTGTGGAGGCGGTCGTTGACGCCCGTCCCTGCTCTGAGGCAGGGGTACTCAGCCGGGGATGCCCGGGAAGCCGGGCAGCCGGCCCGGCTCGGTGAAGGAGTACGGGGCCCAGGGGCCGGTGAGCTCGATGCGCAGCGCGGGGGTGCGGGCGGCCAGTCCGCCGACCGTCTCGGCGAAGGCGCCGGCCGCCTCCCGCGGTACGAGGTAGGCGCTGTCGAGGAGGTTCCGGCCGTGCGGATACGGGGCCCGGGCGATGGGGGAGGTCCAGTAGGCGGAGGTGGCGCAGGAAGCGGCGGCACCGGCCGGGCAGGCGTCCTGCGGGGAGTGCACGCAGGAGCACTCGGCGACGTCCGCCAGCGCGTGGTGGGCCGCGCGGGCCAGCCCGTCCGTGGGCTCGCCGGCGCAGTCCGCCACGGGTCCGGTGCCGGCGGGCGCGGCGCCGGCCTCCTCGTCCCGGGCGTATGCCTTCACGCCCCACTCCAGCCGCCCGTCCAGCCGCGCGAGCAGCCGTCGGTACAGGTCGGCGCGGGCGGCGAGCGCGCGGCGCACCTCCTGTACGTCGCGGTGGACCGTGCCGAGACGTGTCGGGAGCACACAGACAGTGGCGGCGGCCTCGTCGACGACTCTGCGGTGGGCGTCGGCGGTGGCCTGCAGGGACGCGGCGTCGACGGCCGGCTCCCCGGGCGGGCCGCAGGCGCCGGGCGGCTCGGAGGCGCTGCCCGGGGCGGAGGCCAGCGCGGCCAGCGACCCCTCCACCACCGTGAGGACGGCGGCGCCGCCGACGCCGGTGAGTCCCGGGCGCGGCCGGAAACCTCTGCGGACGATGCCATAGACATACAGGGGTCCGTGCGGGGAGTCGTCTGGGGGACCTGCCATCGGACGCGTGGTCACCGCCACTGTCCTCTCCTTCTCCGGCCTGAGTTCGTGCGCTCCTGCGTTCGATTTCCTGGCTGAACGGGTACCGGGGTCCCGGCCCGGCAAACCCGGCCCATGGCGCGAGGGCGCGGTCCGACCGAGGACGGACTAGCCTGCAAAGAGGAACCTTCCGCGCAAAAGGGGGTAGCCGGACAACAGGGATCAGGGGGACGGGGGAGCGGCGGGAGCCGAGCGAGCCGAGGGAGGCGGCAGGCATGCAGCACATCGGCGGACGTTGGCGGTGGCGGCGGGGTCCGCTGCGCCGCCGCTGGGACGTGGTGGACGCCTGGCTCGGACTGGTGACGGCCCTGGCACTGCTCCTGGGAGTACCGGTCGTCGGCTTCTCCGTCGGCCTCGCCACCTACGGCTCGCAGCGCGTGGAACGCGCCGAACAGCTCGCGGAGCGCCAGGCGTTGACCGGCCGCCTGACGGAGTCCGTGCCCTCCGACCCGTCCGCCACCGGTTTCACCGCCGGGGCCGGCCAGGTGCCCGCCCAGGCCCGCTGGACCGGGCCCGACGGCCGGCGGCACACCACGACGGTGCAGGTCGACCCCGGTACGCGCAAAGGCGCCGCGGTCACGGTCTGGGCCGACCCCGAAGGGCGGCCCGCACAGCCGCCCATGACCACCGCGCAGGCGGCCGACGACGGCGTCGCCGCCGGCCTCGGTACCGGCATGGCCCTCGGCCTGCTGGTCCTGCTCGTCCGCTGGACCGGCCGCCGCTACCTGGACCACGTACGCCTCGCGGGCTGGGAGCGCGAATGGGCCCAGATAGGGCCGCGGTGGGGGCGGCACCACATCTGAGCGGCGGCCCGGCTCTGGACGCACTAGCGCCCGGCTCTGGCCTGCGCCCCCATTCTCTGACTAAAGTCAGAGAATGGTTCACGGCAGGGCTGCGGACGCGGCACAGATCGACCAGGTGCGCCGGTTCAACCGCACCGTCACCGAACGCGTGGGCGTGCTTCACGACCACTACCTGGGCCGCGACCGGCCCATCGGCGAGGCCCGGCTGCTCTGGGAGATCGGCGAGCGGGGCCAGGACGTCCGCCGGCTGCGCGAGCGCCTCGGGCTCGACTCCGGATACGTCAGCCGGCTGCTGCGCTCCCTGGAGGCCGAGGGCCTGGTGAGCGTGGAGCCGCAGCCCCGGGACAGGCGCGTGCGCACCGCCCGGCTGACCGCGGCGGGCCGCGCGGAGCGCGCCGTCCTCGACGGCCGCAGCAACGAGCTGGCCGGCTCCCTGCTGGCGCCGCTCAACGCCGCGCAGCGTGACCGGCTGGTCGCCGCCATGGCCGAGGTCGACCGGCTGCTGACCGCCGCGACGGTCACGCTGGACGCCGTCGACCCGGACCACCCCGACGCCCGGCACTGCCTGCGGTCCTACTCCGCCGAGCTGCAGAAGCGCTTCGAGACCGGCTTCGACGCCGCACTGAGCCTGCTGCCCGACCCGGGCGAACTCCGCCCGCCGCACGGCCTGTTCCTGGTCGCCCGGCTGCACGGCGAACCGGTCGGCTGCGCAGGCCTGAAGCTGCCGCCCGGCGCCCCGGCCGAGATCAAACGCATGTGGGTCGCGCCGCACGCCCGGCGCCTCGGCCTCGGCCGCCGGTTCCTCGCCGAACTGGAGGAGCGGGCCGCCCGGCACGGGCGAGACGTACTGCGCCTGGACACCAACAAGGCGCTCGACGCGGCGCTCGGACTGTACCGCTCCTTCGGCTTCCAGGAGGTCGCCGCTTTCAACGACGAGCCGTACGCACACCACTGGTTCGAGAAAAGGATCACCGGGCCGCTGCAGGAGTGACGCCGGGGGTGACACCGGCCCGGCGGGCACGGCCCACCGCACGCCCCCTCGCTATCCTGGAAACGGCGCGCTGACGCTCCAGTCCGGTGGTGACATGGACCTGAACACGGTGACCGAGGTGCGGGACGCCCGCGAGCGCGTCCCCTGGCAGCCGGGCGACGCCTGGCTGGCCGGCGGCACGTTCCTGTTCTCCGAACCCCAGCCGCACGTGCGACGGCTGGTGGACCTCGGCCGGATGGGCTGGCGGCCGGTCGGCCGGCTGCCGGACGGCGCGCTGGAGATCGCGGCGACCTGCACCATCGCCGAGCTCTCCCGGTACGGCCGGTCGCTGGACGCGCCGGCGGCCCCGCTCGTCGAGCAGTGCTGCCGCGCCTTCCTCGCCTCGTTCAAGATCTGGCACCTGGCCACCATCGGCGGCAACCTCTGCACCGCACTGCCCGCCGCACCGATGACCGCCCTCACCGCCGCACTCGACGGCCGCTGCCTCCTCCGGTCGCAGGCCGGGGTCCTCCGCCGGCTCCCGGTCACCGAGTTCATCACCGGAGCCGGAGAGCAGAAGCTCGGCGAGGGCGAACTGCTGCGCTCGGTGACGCTCCCCGCCCGCGCGCTGCACCGCCGTACCGCGTTCCGGCGAGCCTCCCTGTCCGGACTGGGCCGCTCCGGAGCGCTGGTCGTCGCCACCCTCGACCCGGCCGACGCCTCCTTCACCCTGACGGTCACCGCCTCGACCGTACGGCCGGTACGACTGTGGTTCCCGGCGCTCCCGGACGCGGCGGCGCTGCGGGACACGCTCGGCGGCGCGGTGCGCGACGGCGACTGGTGCGACGACCCGCACGGACTGCCCGCCTGGCGGCGGCACATGACGTTCCGGCTGGCCGAGGAGGCCCGGCGGGAACTGGACGAGAGGACCGGCCACTCGTGACCTTCGGCATCCGCGTCAACGGCCGACCGTACGACATCGCGCCGCACCCCGGCCAGTGCCTCCGCACCTACCTGCGCGAACGCGGCTGGTTCGGCGTGAAGAAGGGCTGCGACGCGGGAGACTGCGGCGCCTGCACCGTCCACGTCGACGGCGAGCCCGTGCACAGCTGCCTCTACCCCGCCTTCCGCGCCGCCGGACGCACCGTCACCACCGTCGAGGGACTCGCCGCGCCGGACGGCGGACTCCACCCCGTACAGCGGCAATTCCTGGACGCGCAGGGCTTCCAGTGCGGCTTCTGTACGGCCGGCTTCCTGATGACCGCGGCGGCGCTGGACGACGAACAGCTCGCCGACCTGCCGCGCGCCCTGAAGGGCAACCTCTGCCGCTGCACCGGCTACCGCGCCGTCGAGGACGCGCTGCGCGGTGTACGGCACACCGAGGAGCCGGGCGCCGGGCAGACGGTGGGCCACAGCCTCCCGGACCCGGCAGGGCCCGCGATCGTCACCGGCACCGCCCGCTACACCTTCGACCTCGACGTGCCGGGACTGCTGCACATGAAACTGCTGCGCTCGCCGCACGCGCACGCCCGGATCACCGCCCTCGACACCGCCGCAGCCCTGCGCGTCCCGGGCGTGCACGCCGTCCTCACCCACCACGACGCGCCCGCCCACCACTACTCCAGCGCCCGCCACGAACACCCCGAGGAGGACCCGGCCGACACCCGCCTCCTGGACGACACGGTGCGCCACGTCGGCCAGCGGATCGCGGCCGTCGTCGCCGACACCGAGGCCGCGGCCGAGGAGGGCTGCCGCCGCATCGAGGTGACGTACGAGGTACTGCCCGCCGTCCTCGACCCGGAGGAGGCCATGCGGCCCGGCGCGCCCGTCGTGCACGACAAGGACGCGCGCGAGGCGCGGATCTCCCGGCCCGCGCAGAACATCGCGGGGGAGGTGCACGGCGGGACCGGCGACATCGCGGCGGGTTTCGCCGCCGCCGACGCGGTGTACGAGGAGACCTTCCGCACCCAGCGCGTCCAGCACGCCAGTCTGGAAACGCACGGCGCGCTCGCTTGGTTCGAGAACACCGAGAACACGGAGAACACCGAGGACGGCGCGGGCGCGGTGGGCGGGCAGCGGCTGGTCGTCCGCTCCAGTACCCAGACACCGTTCCTCACCCGCCGCGCCCTGTGCACCCTGTTCGGCATGGCGCCCGACGCCGTCCGGGTCGTCGCGGGCCGGGTCGGCGGCGGCTTCGGCGGAAAGCAGGAGATGCTGGCCGAGGACATCGTCGCGCTCGCCGCGCTGCGGCTGCGCCGCCCGGTGAAGCTGGAGTTCACCCGGGCCGAGCAGTTCCACGGTACGACGACCCGGCACCCGTTCACCGTGCGCGTGCGGGCCGGCGCCCGCCGCGACGGCACGCTCACCGCCCTCCAGGTGCACGTCGTCGCCGACACCGGCGCGTACGGCAACCACGGCCCGAGCGTGCTCCGCCGCGCCTGCGGCGAGTCACTGGCGCTCTACCGCTGCCCGGCCAAGCGGGCCGACGGCTTCGCGGTCTACACCCACACCGTCCCCGCGGGCGCGTACCGCGGCTACGGCCTCGGCCAGGTCGTCTTCGCCGTCGAGTCGGCCCTGGACGAACTGGCCCGCCGGCTCGGCCTCGACCCGCTCGCGCTGCGCGAGAAGAACGTCGTCGGCCCCGGCGAGCCCCTCGTCGGCCCGCTCGGCGCGGAGGCGGACCTGCACCTCGCCGGCTACGGTCTGGACCAGTGCCTGGACATCGTGCGCCGGGCCCGGGCCGAACCCACCGCACCGGCCCCGGACGACTGGCCGGTCGGCGAGGGGTTCGCCCTGTCGATGCTGGCCACCGCACCGCCCGGCGGCCACCGCGCCACCGCGCGGGCAGCCCTGACCGCCGACGGCACGTACACGCTCTCCGTCGGCACCGCGGAGTGCGGCAACGGCACCACCACCGTCCTGCGCCAGCTCGCCGCCGCTGAGCTGGCCACCACCGCAGCGCGCGTCACCGTACGCCAGGCCGACACCGGCCTCGTCCCGCACGACACCGGCACCTTCGGCTCCACCGGTACGGTCGTCGGCGGCCGGGCCGTGCTGCACGCCGCCCGGGCGCTGGCCACGGCGCTCCGCGCCCGCGCCGCCCGGCACCTGGGCGCCGCGCCGGCCGACTGCCGCCTCACGGACGACGCGGTGGTGGCCGGGGACCGCCGGGTGTCCCTCGCCGCGCTGTACGCGGCGGCCCGCGCCGCCGGGCAGGAACCGGCCGCCGACGGCCGGGCCGGCGGCACCCCGCGCTCGGTCGCCTTCAACGTCCAGTGGTTCCGGGTCGCCGTCGACCCCGGCACCGGCGAGATCCGCGTCCTGCGCAGCGTCCACGCCGCCGACGCCGGCACGGTGGTGAACCCGATGCAGTGCCGAGGCCAGGTCGAGGGCGGCGTGGCGCAGGCCCTGGGCGCCACGCTCCTGGAGCAGGTACGCATCGACGCGCGCGGCGCCGTCACCACCGACACCTTCCGCCGCTACCGGGTGCCCGCCTTCGCCGACGTACCCCGTACGGAAGTGCACTTCGCGGCGGCGGCCGACACCATCGGGCCGCTGGGCGCGAAGTCGATGAGCGAGGGCCCGTTCAACCCGGTCGCGCCGGCCCTGGCCAACGCGGTGCGGGACGCGACCGGCGTGCGCTTCACGGAACTCCCGTTCACGCGGGACCGGGTGTGGCGCGTGCTCGACGGGTCGTCATGTGCGGACAGCGGGCGCCGCGCCTGAGAAAGGGGGCGGGGAAGGCGAGGGCGGTCTCCTCGGCCATCGCCGCGAAGAACCGGCGGCCGTCGGCGGTCTGCCGGGAGGTGTACCAGCGGTAGTCCAGGGCCGGGGCGAGCGCCCGGTGCAGCGCCTCGCGGGCCAGCCCCCGGCCCCGCCAGCGCTCGGCCACGGCGATGTTGCGGAGGTAGCCGCGCCGGCACGCGTGGCAGAGCTGGTACTCCAGCCGCCCCACGACCCGCCCCGCCGCATCGCACACCACGATCGCCCGGCGCCCGGCCGGCACCACGGGCCCGGCCGGGCGGAAGACGACGGCGAGGGCATCCGGAACGGGACCGCCGCGCGGCCTGGGAAGCACCCGTAACCGCGCCCGTCGCCCGGGCACTCGCGGTGCCGCCATGCGTACCTCCCGCCCGGGGCGCGGCGGCCGGGGTCGGTCCCGGTCACCGGCGCCGCCTTCTACAGGCTTGTAGAGTACGCGCGTCCACGGGCCGTTGGGGCGGTGTCCTTGTCGCTGGGGCGCCGGGGTGTCGGCGTTGTCAGTGGGCCGTTGGTTGTCAGTGGGCCGTTGGCGCACCGGCGTTGTCAGTACCCCCCGGTACTGTGTTGAGAAGGGGACCTCGTGCACCCCCATGGGGGAAGCGGGGGCGGAAACGGTACGCCGCCTGCTGGGGGAAGTGGGGGGGCGGAAACGGTACGCCGCATGCGAACCGGGCGGAAACGGTACGCCGCATGCGAACCGGCGCGCAGGCGGGAGGACGGGAGTCGATGGCCGAGCTCGGGCTGCAGGACACCCACGGGATCCTGGACCGGCCGTGGGTCCGGCCGGAGCGGACCAGCGCGGGTCTGGGCTGGGAGCACCTCTACCTCTCCAGCCAGCGGGAACTGCCGTACCGGGACGCCTTCGACGGGGCGCGCAGCCATCTGCTGATCCTGCATCTGGACGGCCCGGTGACCGTGCGCCGCGGCCGGCGCGGGCTCGCCTCGGCCCGGCGCATCCTGCCCGGCGGGCTCTTCCTGCACCCGGCCGACACGGAGCTGGATGTCGAGCTGGGTGGCCGGCTGGACACCGTGCACGTCTACCTGGCGGACGAGGCGCTGCAGGCGGCGGCTGGGGAGGCCGGAGGGCGCCGGGTGCGGCTCGTCGAGGAGTTCGGCGTCACCGATCCGCTGCTGGAACAGCTCGTCCGCGCGCTGGAAGGGGTCGTACGCGACTGGGAGCCGGGCGCCGTGACGTATGCGGATCAGCTCGCCACGATGATCGCCGGGCAGCTCGCCCGGCACCACAGCACCCGCCGCCCGGCTCCGGCCCTGCCCGCCACCCGCTCCCGCAGCGGCCTGACGGAGCGCCAGTTCGACGCCGTGCGCGAGCTGCTGGACACCCGGCTCGCGGAGCCGCTGCCGCTCGCCGACCTCGCGGCGGCCGCCAACTTGAGCGTCAGTCAGTTCGCGCGCAGCTTTAAGGCGCGCACCGGGCTGCCGCCGCACAGGTACCTCATGCGGCTGCGCGTGGAACAGGCGGCGCGGCTGCTGCGGACCACCACCGTGCCGATCAGCGAGGTCGCCGCGCGCTGCGGCTTCTCGCACCAGGAGCATCTGACGCGGGTGCTGCGCGCGCAGCTCGGGACGACGCCGGGGGCGCTGCGGCGCGGTGAGTGAGGCCGTCCCGCCGCTGTCCGTATGAATGCGTCTTTCGTGCAGGCGCGACAGCGGGATCGTGCAGGAGCGTGCGCGTACGTCGGCGCGATACTCATCTCTCATGCGCGCATTCACCTACTCCAGCCAACCCGCCCGGGTGGTCTTCGGTGCCGGGACGCTGAGCCGCCTGCCCGAGGAAGTGGCCCGCCTGGGCGCCACCCGCGCCCTGATCCTCACCACGCCGGGCCGCACGGACCTGGCCCGCCGGACCCGGGAGATCCTGGGCGCCGCGGCGGCCGGGGAGTTCGCCGGCGCGGCGATGCACACCCCCGTCGACGTCACCGAGCGGGCCGTCGCCGTCGCCCGCGAACTGGCCGCCGACTGCCTGGTCGCCGTCGGCGGCGGCTCGACGACCGGCCTGGCCAAGGCGGTGTCCGTACGGACCGGACTGCCGCAGCTCGTCGTCCCCACCACCTACGCCGGGTCCGAGGCCACGCCCGTACTGGGGGAGACCGAGAGCGGCACCAAGACCACTCGCTCGGCGCCGGAGATCCGGCCCGGCACCGTCCTGTACGACGTCGACCTGACGCTCGGCCTGCCGGTACCGGTCTCCGTCACGAGCGGCATCAACGCGATGGCGCACGCGGTCGAGGCACTGTACGCGCCGGAGACCGACCCGGTGACGGACCAACTGGCGCTCCAGTCCATCGAGTTGCTGGCCGGTGCGCTGCCCCGGATCGTCGCCGACCCCGCCGACCGGGAGGCCCGCGCCGACGCGCTGGAGGCCGCCTGGCTGGCCGGCACCTGCCTCGGCAGCGTCGGCATGGGCCTGCACCACAAGCTGTGCCACACCCTCGGCGGCTCCTTCGGCCTGCCGCACGCCCCCACGCACACCGTCGTGCTCCCGTACGCCATGGCCTACAACGCGCCCGCCGCGCCCGACGCCATGCGCCGCATCGCCCGCGCCCTCGGCGCCGCCGACGCGCCCACCGCCGTACACGACCTGATCCGGCGCCTCGGCGCACCGACGAGCCTGGCCGAACTCGGTCTGGCGGAAACCGATCTGCCGCACGCGGTGGAACTCGCCACCGCCACGCCTTACCCCAACCCCCGCGAAGTCACCACGGACGGCATCGCCGCCCTCCTGCAGGCCGCCTTCTCGGGCCGCCGCCCGGCCCCCGCCGCGCCCCTCGCCGACTCCCTGCACACCCTCCTCGCCCAGGTCACCGCCGGTTTCGAGGGCGCGCCCGACGCCCGCGTACGGCAACTGCTGACCGATCTCACCCGCCGTCTGCACGGCTTCGTCGCCGACAACGACCTCACCGACGCCGAATGGCGGTACGCGATCGACTTCCTGACCCGCACCGGGCAGCAGTGCTCCGCGACCCGGCAGGAATTCATCCTGCTCTCCGACACCCTCGGCATCTCCAGCGCGGTCGACCTGCTCACCAACTCCCGTACCGCCGAGAGCACTCCGTCCGCCGTCCTCGGCCCGTTCTACGTCGAGGGCCCGCCGCCGCTGCCCGACGGCGCCGACCTCGCCGAGGGGCTGCCGGGCACCCCGATGTACGCCTCCGTGCGGATCACCGACCTGGAGGGGAAGCCGCTGGCCGGGGCCGCGGCCGACATCTGGCAGTCCAACGAGGACGGCTACTACGACGTCCAGCTTCCCGACCTCGACGGGCCCCAACTGCGCGCCCGCTTCCGCGCCGACGACGAGGGACGCATCCGCTTCCGCTCCATCCTGCCGTCGGAGTACCCGATCCCCGACGACGGACCGGTGGGGCAGATGCTCGCCGCGGTCGGCCGCCACCCCTACCGCGCCCCGCACGTCCACTTCATGATCAGCGCACCCGGGCGGCGCACGCTCGTCACCCAGCTCTTCGTCGCGGGCGGCGCCTACATCGACGCCGACTGCGTCTTCGGCGTCAAGGACGCGCTGGTCATCGACTTCCCCGAGCACCACGGTCCGGCCCCCGACGGTCGGCCCACGGACGGCCCGTGGCGGTCGCTCGACTACACCTTCCGCCTCGCCCCCGCCACCGAAGCCCCCTCCGGAGACAAGTAAGCACATGACCGACCCCACCACCCACGACGATGCCTACGACACCGACGTCCTCGTGGTCGGCAGCGGCCCCGCCGGCGGCAGCGCCGCGCTGCTGCTCGCCACGTACGGCATACGCACCACGCTGGTCAGCAAGTACGGCTGGACCGCCAACACGCCCCGCGCCCACATCACCAACCAGCGCACCCTGGAAGTCCTGCGCGATCTCGGCATCGAGGACCAGGCGCTGGCCGCCGGCACCCCGCAGCACCTGATGGGCGACACCGTGCTGTGCACCGCGCTCACCGGCGAGGAGATCGGCCGCATCCGTACCTGGGGCACGGGGGACGACCGGCTCACCGAGTACACCGCGGCCAGCCCCTGCCCGATGACCGACCTGCCGCAGACGTACCTCGAACCGATCCTGGTGAGCAACGCCGCCGCGCGCGGCGCCAAGGTCCGCTTCGACACCGAGTTCGTCCGTCTGGAACAGGACGAGGACGGCGTCACGGCCTATCTCCACGACCGGCTGCGCGGCGACGACTTCACGATGCGCGCCCGCTACCTGATCGGCGCGGACGGCGCCCGCAGCCGCGTCGCCGAGCAGGCCGGGCTGCCGATCGCCGGGCAGGAGGGCAAGGCGGGCAGCATGAACATCGTCTTCCGGGCCGACCTGAGCGCGCACGTCGCCCACCGCCCCAGCGTCCTGTACTGGGTCATGCGCCCCGGCGCCGAGACCGGCGGCATCGGCATGGGTCTGGTCCGGATGGTCCGCCCCTGGAACGAGTGGCTGCTGACCTGGGGTTACGACATCGACCAGGCGCCCCCGGAGATCGATGAGGCGGAGGCCCGCCGAATCGTCCACGACCTCGTCGGTGACGACTCGATCGAGGTCGAGATCACCTCCACGTCCCTGTGGACCGTCAACCACACCTACGCCACCCGCTACTCCACCGGCCGGGTGTTCTGTGCCGGGGACGCCGTGCACCGCCACCCGCCGTCCAACG
This sequence comes from Streptomyces ochraceiscleroticus, assembly GCF_000720485.1. Lineage (GTDB taxonomy): Bacteria > Actinomycetota > Actinomycetes > Streptomycetales > Streptomycetaceae > Streptomyces > Streptomyces ochraceiscleroticus. Next base: position 308,271 of record NZ_JOAX01000005.1, read on the forward strand.
GCCTCGGCTCCAACACCTCCGTCCAGGACGCCCACAACCTCGCCTGGAAGCTGGCGATGGTGGTGCGCGGCGAGGCGGGCGAGGGCCTGCTCGACACCTACACCGCCGAACGCGCCCCGGTCGGCAAGCAGATCGTCGACCGTGCCAACCTCAGCCGCGACCAGTTCGGCCCGATCTTCCGGGCGCTGGGCATCGGCGGCGGCCTCGACCAGGAGGGCATCGCGGGCGCGCTGGCCGCCTGCCGGGCACCGGACGCGGAGGGCGCGCGGCGGCGGCGCGAGCTGGACGCGGCGATCGAGCTGAAGAACTACGAATTCAACGCGCACGGTGTGGAGCTGAACCAGCGGTACGCCTCCGCCGCTGTGCTGGACGACGGCAGCCCGGCCGAGGAGTGGCCGCGCGACCGGGAGTTGTACCACCAGCCGAGCACCCGCCCCGGTGCGAAGCTGCCGCACGCTTGGCTGACGGATGCGTACGGCCGCCGCCTCTCCACCCTCGACCTCGTCGGGAAGGGCAGGTTCATCCTGGTCACCGGCGTGTCAGGGGTGGCGTGGGAGGCGGCGGGCGAAGCCTGCGCCGCGGATCTCGGCGTGCCGCTGGCCACCGTACGCATCGGCTCGGACGCCGCCCGGGACGCGTACGGCGACTGGCGGTGCCGCAGTGAAACCGAGGAGGCGGGCTGTCTGCTGGTCCGCCCGGACGGCTATGTCGCCTGGCGGCGCGGCACGGCACCGGACACCGCGGAGGCGGCCGCCGCCGAGCTGCGCAAGGCTCTGGAGGCGGTGCTGCAGCGCTGAGGAAGCGCTGACGGAGCGCTGAGGGGCCGCAGAGTCAGGAGGACGCCGGCGGGAACGGCACCACGACCGTTCCCGTCCCGGCGTCGTCGTAGATGACGTGCGTGCTCGCCGAGCCGCAGCTCAGCACCAGCAGGCCGATGGCGCAGGCCACGGCCACCACCGTCAGCACCAGAATGCCGAGCAGCGCCTTGCGGCGCACCGCGCGGCGCCGCCAGTCCGCCTGGCCCTTGCGGTACGCCTGCGGCGGCGCGGACACCGAGGAGGCGACGTCGTCCAGGGCCCGGCGCAGCCATTCCTCGGACCCGTCCGGCACCGCTTCGGTACCCACCTCGTCCGTCACCGGGCGACCTTCCTCAGCGCGTACTTCAGCTTCGTCATGGCGCGGGCCGTGTGCGACTTCACGGCGCCGGTGGAGATCCCCATCGTTTCGCTGATCTCCGACTCCTTCAGGTCCAGCCAGTATTTCAGGACGAGGGCCTGGCGCTGCCGGGCGCTCAGCGTCTGCAGGGCCGCCAGCAGCGCGCGGTGGTCGTCCTGCAGCAGCACCTGATGCTCGGCGGAGAGCACGTGCTCGTCGACCTCGCGGTAGGCGTGCCGGCGGGCGACGCGCAGATGGCGGATGCGCATCCGCGTCAGGTTGCAGACGATGGACCGCAGATAGCCGGCCGCCGCGTCCGGCGTCTTGAGCTTCGGCCAGCGGCGGTGCAGTTGGTAGAACGCTTCGGAGACCACGTCCTCGGCGTCCCCGTCCGCGCCCAACAGCACGGCCAGCCGCAGCAGTTGGGTGTAGTGGGTGTCGAAGAGGTGGGCGATGGCCGCCTGCCGGTCGGCGTCCCGCAGGTCGAGCGTCAGGGGAGCGGCACGGTCCGGCGGGGCGCACCCGGGCCCCGGGCCGCCCGGCGGGGGCGGGCCGGTCAGGGTGCCGCCCGGTGGGCAGGGCGGTGAGGGCGGTGAGAGCGGCGATGGCTGCATGGCGATGCGTCCTTGGACGGTCAGGTCAGTCGACGACGACGGTGTATCTGGAACCGCGGCGTTCATGGGGCGTGCCGCAGGTGGTGGCGTCCTTCCAGCGGGGCGAGCCGAGCCGGTCCAGCACGGGCGTGAGGACGGCGGCGGTCGCCAGGTTCAGTACGAGTGCGGGGAGCGCGACGTAGATCGGGGCGTGCAGCGGGCCGATGCCGAGGTCCACCACGGAGGAGAAGCCGTGCAGGCAGATGAGGGCGGTGCCGGCGGCCATGCCGGCCGCCCAGCCCGCGAGCAGCGCGCGGTGGTGGAACCACCGGGTGAACAGCGACAGGGCGACGGCGGGCAGTGTCTGCAGCACCCAGACACCGCCCAGCAGATGCAGATTGACGGCGTCCTGCGGCCGCAGGACCAGCGCGAACAGCAGCGCGCCCGCTGTGATGCCGAGCGAGGCGGTGCGGGCGACCCGTACCTCGTGCTTGGGCGTGGCCGTGGGGTTGAGGTACTCGCTGTAGACGTTGCGGACGAGCAGCGCCGCCATGCCGATGGCCATCACGGCGGCGGGCAGCAGCGCGCCGACCGCGAGCGCGCCGTACAGGAAGCCGGCCAACTGCTCGGGTACCAGGTTGCGGATCAGCAGCGGTACGGCCAGTTCGGCGTGGCCCGGGTGGGTCTGTACGCCCGCGGCCAGCGCGGCGACGCCGAGGAACGCGGAGAGGGCAAGGGAGAGTGCCCACAGCGGCAGGGCCGCGATCGCGGCGCGCAGCGGGCGGCGGCCCCGGCTCGCCAGCGCGGCCGTCACGATCTGCGGATACATCGGCTGGGCGAGCGCTGAGCCGAGCGCCAGAGTGGCGTACGCGGTGACGGACTCCGGCGGTACGACCAGGGACAGGCCCTGGGCGGCGAGGCGGCGGTCGGCGGCGGCGAACACCGCGCCGGGGCCGCCGAATTCCGCCACGGCCAGGACCGCGACGAGGATCAGTACTCCGGCGCACAGCGCGGCCTTCACCGGAGCGATCCGGGCGCAGGCCCGCAGGCCGCCCGGGTGGATCAGCGCGGCGGAGCACAGCAGGACCACGACGAGGGCGACGGCGCAGGCCGCGCCGCCGACGGGCAGGCCCATCGCGTCCAGCAGCGTGGTCACGCCGATGACCTGCAGGGCGAGGTACGGCATCGTCGCGAGGATGCTGGTCAGCGCGACGGCCAGGGCGAGCGTGTGGGAGCCGTGCCGGGCGCGGACGTAGTCGGCCGCGGTGACCAGGCCGTGCCGGGCCGCGACCCGGTGCAGCCGGGGGAGCACCAGCATGAGGAGCGGGGTGAGCAGGAGCAGGTAGGTGAGCGCGTAGAGCGCGAGGCCGCCGGCGCCGAACATCAGCCCGGGGATCGCCACATAGGTGTACGCGGTGATGACCGTGCCGCCGAGCAGCAGGTTCGTCGGGAGCGCGGTGAGGCGCCGGCCGCCGAGCGCCCACTCCGCCGGGTGCGGCAGCGGCGCCGGCGGCCCGGCGGACCGCCCCACGGCCCCGGTGAGCACCGCCGCGCAGACGACGAGTGCGAACGGAGCGAACTGTGCGGCGTTGATGGCGACCCCCTCGGTGTGCGGGCGGGGGCCCTCCGGCGGTGTCCGTGGTCAGCGGAGCGCGCGTGGAGACCGTGAGAGACCCCCACTCTCACGTGACAGGCATCCCATGCGCATATTCCACAATGTGGAAGCCTGATTCCATTTCTTGGTACTCTAGGGGTCGCCTCCGAGAGCGTCAAGGTCTTTCCGGCGCACCGGCCGGGAGCCGAAATCCCGGGCCGAAGAGGCGAGTTCCGTCCGAATCGCGTTATGCGGAGGTATGTGTGAGTGAAGAACGCGTCGCCCTCATCACCGGCTCGTCCTCGGGTATCGGCGCCGCCGTCGCCCGCCGCCTGGCGGCCGCGGGGATGCGCATCGTCGTGAACTCGGCCTCGTCCGTGCGGGCCGGCGAGGAGCTGGCCGCCGAGCTGCCCGACGCCGTCTACGTCCAGGGCGACATCGCCGATCCCGCGGACGCCCGGCGGCTAGTCGACACCGCGGTCGAGACATACGGCCGGCTCGACGTGCTCGTCAACAACGCCGGACGCACCCACTTCATCCCGCTCGATGACCTGGACGCGGTCGACGCCAAGGTCTGGCACGACATCCTCGACGTCAACGTCATCGGTACCTGGCAGGTCATCACCGCAGCCGTGCCGCACCTGAAGGCCACCGGCGCCGGATCGATCGTCAACATCTCGTCCGTCTCCGGCAGCCGGGCCATGGGCAGCTCAGTGCCGTACGCGGTCAGCAAGGCGGCCGTCGACCACATGACCCGCCTGCTCGGTGCGACCCTCGGCCCCGACGTCCGGGTCAACGCCGTGGCCCCCGGCCTCGTCGAGACCCCCTGGTACGACGAGGCTCCGCAGGTGTGGGAGGGCTCGCGGGACTGGATCACCGCCAACACCCCACAGCGCAGGGTCGGCACGCCGGAAGATGTCGCCGAGGCGGTGCACGCCCTGGCCACCGCCGCCTACACCACCGGCGAGGTGCTGATGGTGGACGGCGGCCGCCACCTCGTCTGAACCACCGCGCCACCGCACCACGCAGCGGGCCGGCCTCCCCGGGAGGCCGGCCCGTTCGCGTACCCGGCCGAGTGGCGCAGGTCACGTCGGCGTATCCGTAAGTCCCGTAAACCGTTCGCCCTCCCCGCGCAACTAGTGATCGGAAGCCACCGGCGATCGCACGGTGAGAGGGCCGCGGGGGCGCGATGGGGCGCCCGCCGCCGTCCTCTGGGGCGTCTACGTCTTCTTTCGTACTCCATGCCGTTCACCGGCCCGCCGTACCGCACGCCGCGGTCCGGCGTGCCGTGCCGTGCCGCGCGCAGCCGCGGCCGGCGCTCCACGGATGACGACCAAAGGACTTGAGCCATGGGTAAGTACGCGCACGCCGCCGTCCCACGGGCCGGCACGCTCGGGGTGCACCACCTCGTCGCCGCGCACGTCGGGGAACGCCCCGACGCCTGCGCCGTACGCGACGCACGCGGCGGCCCCTCCCTGACCTACCGTCAGCTCTGGGAGCAGGCGGGCCGGCTGGCGCACACGCTCGCCACGCACGGTGTTGCGCCCGGCGAGCCCGTCGCCGTCGACCTGGAGCGCGGCACCGCACTGATCGTCGCCCTCCTCGGCGTCGCCCGGGCCGGCGCCGCCTACCTGCCGCTCGACGCCCAGGCCCCCGCCGAGCGGGTGGCCACGGTCCTGGCGGACGCGGGGGTCCGCACAGTGCTCGTCGACCCGGCGGACGGCGGACGGGCCGGGCGCACGGCCGGGGTGCCGGGGGTCCGGCAGGTGGCCGTGGAGCGCCCGGCGCCGGACCAGCAGTTCGAGGTGCCCGATGTACCCGTAGACGGCGACAGCCCCCTCTACATCGGCTACACCTCCGGCTCCACTGGCACGCCCAAGGGCGTCGTCGTACCGCACCGGGCCGTCCGCCGTCTCGTCACCGACGCGACCTTCTGCACCATCGCCCCCGGTGACCGGGTCGGCCAGGCCGCCAACCCCGCCTTCGACGCCACCACCTTCGAGGTGTGGGGCGCGCTCACCGCGGGCGCCACGCTCGTCGTCCTGCCCACCGTCGTCGACCTCGCCATGGACCGCTGGGCGGCCCTCCTCCAGGACGAGGACATCACGACCCTCTTCCTGACCACCTCGCTCTTCCACCTGGTCGCCCGCACCCGGCCCGGCGCACTGCACACGCTGCGGAACCTCGTCGTCGGCGGCGAGCAGCTCGACCTGGCCGCGGTCCGCGCGGTACTCGCAGCGGGCCCGCCCCAGCGCCTCGTCAACGGCTACGGCCCGACCGAAGCCACCGTCTTCGCCACGTCCTTCGACTGCACCGACGCCTCGCTCGCGGGCCGCGACCGCATTCCCATCGGCCGCGCCATCCAGCAGACCACGCTGCACGTCCTCGACGCGGAACTGCGACCGGTCGCTCCCGGGCAGCCGGGCGAGCTGTGCATCGGCGGCCCCGGTGTCGCCAAGGGATACCTCGGCCGGCCCGAGCGCACCGCCCGCGCCTTCGTTCCCGAACCGGGCACCGGCACGCCGATGTACCGCACCGGTGACCTGGTGCGGGAGCTGCCCGACGGCGAACTGGAGCTGGTGGGCCGCGCCGACCGGCAGGTGAAGCTGCGCGGCTACCGGATCGAGCTGGAGGAGATCGAGCGTGCGGCGCTCGCCACGGGCCTCGCCGAAGCCGCGTTCGTGAGCAAGGTGGGCGAGGGGCCGGCGGCACGGCTGGCGGGCGCGTTCCTGCCTTCCGGCGGGAGAGAGCGAGGCGGTGCCGAGGAGCTGGCCGCCGCGCTCGCCCGTGCCCTCCCCGCGTACATGCTGCCCGGTAGCTGGGCGCCGCTGGCGAGCCTGCCGCTGCACTCCACCGGCAAGGCCGACCGCGGACGCATCGACGCGATGATCGAGGCAGCCACAGCGATCGTCGAAGACAGCGCGACGGACGGCGCGGGGGAGGCGGCGCACTCGCAGCAGCCCGCCGGACCGTCCTCCGGCGACCCCGTCACCGACGCGCTCACCCGCATCTGGGGCGAGGTCCTCGGCACCCCCGCGACCGCCCCCGACCAGGACTTCCTCTCCCTCGGCGGCAATTCACTGCTCGCGACGCAGGCCGCGGCGCGCATCCGCGAGGTGCTCGCGGCCGATGTCGAGCCGTACGACATCCTGCTGGCCGCCGGCATCGGCGAACTGGCCGGACGGGTACGCGAGTCGGCGGAGGCGGTCTGATGGCGCAGCTTCCCTCGCCGCCCCTGACCCGCCGGGCAGCCACCTCCGCGCCACTCTCCTGCGCGCAGGAGCGGCTGTGGTTCATCGACGCGGCGGCCCCCGGCTCCGCCGCCTACAACGTCCCGCTGCTCACCCACTGGCACGAGCCCGTCGACACCGCCGCGCTCGCCCAAGCCCTGACCGCGCTCGTCGCCCGCCACGAGATCCTGCGTACCACCTACGGGCTGCACGAAGGCCGCCCGGTCCAGTACATCGGCGAGGCGGCACCCGTTCCCGTCGAGGTGCTCACGGGCCCGCCGGGGGAGGCCGAGCTCACCCGCCACGCCCGTGCTCCCTTCGACCTCTCGGCCGGGCCGCCGCTGCGCTGCACCGTGTGGCGGGGCGGCCCGGACGGCGACGCGATGCTGCTGGTCGTCCACCACATCGCGGTGGACGGCTGGTCGTTGGGCGCGCTGTACGAGGATCTGGCCGCCGCGTACGAACAGGCGGTCGACGGCGTCACGCCGAAGCTCCCCCAACTTGCTGTTCAATACGCTGACTTCGCCGAGTGGGACCGCGAGGTGGCCGCGCACCCCGCCATGGCCGAACGGGTGGCGGCGCGCCTCGCGCAACTGCGTGCCGTGTCCGGCGATCTCGCGCTCGGCAACTGCCCGCCGCGCCCCGCGCTCCCCGAGGGCGACCGCCGCGGCGCTCAGCACGCCTTCCATGTAACCGTTGAACTCGCCGCCCGAGTAGGTGAGTTGGCGTCGGCTGTCCGGGCCACTCCCTTCGTCGTGCTGCTCGCGGCGTTCCAGGCCGTGGTGCAGCGCTGGACCGGCCGGGAGGAGTTCCTGCTCGGTACCGTCGCCGCCAACCGCCCGCACCCCGCCGTCGAGGAACTCATCGGCTTCTTCGTCAACACCGTCCCGCTGCACTGCGAGCCCCGGGCCGACTGGACCTTCGAGCGGCTGTGCACGGAGGTACGCGGCGAGGCGTTCCGGGCGCTGTCCCATCAGCGCCTGCCGTTCGAGCAGCTCACGGCCGGTGCGGGCGCTGACCGGACCCGCGCGCCGGCGCCGCTGGCCACCATCGGCTTCGTCCTGCAGAACGCGCCGGCGCCCCGGCTCGGCGACCGGCCGCGCTGGGGCCCGCCGCGGCTGCTCCCGACCGGCACCACCAAGCTCGACGTGACGCTCACCCTGGAGTACGTCCCCGACGGGCTGCGCGGCACGGTCGAGTACGACACCGACCGGTACTCCGCGGACACCGCACGGCAGCTCGCCGCGCACTTCACCGCGCTGCTCGCCGCGGCCGTCGCCGCACCGGGCACCGCGCTGCGTGCCCTGCCCCTGACCGACCCGTCGGCGGGCCGCCCGCCGCGCACCGTGCTGGCCGGACCCCGGCGCGATCTGGCGGCGGAGTACCGGAACCGGCTCGCCGGTACGGCATCCGGCGCCGCCGCGCCGCACGGAGGAGGAGACGCATGACCACCGTGACCGACCTGCTCGACCTGCGGTTCGCCGCCATGAACGGCGATGACACCGCGGTGATCTGCGCCGGGGAGGAGCTCTCCTGGCACGCGCTGGACGACTGGTCGCGGGCCGTGGCCCGGCACCTGACGGCACACGGAGCGGGACCCGGCACGCTCGTACCGGTACTCACCGCGCGCGGCGGGGCGCTGATCGCCGGCTGGCTGGGCGCCCTCCGCGCGGGCGCCGCCTTCGTGCCCCTCGCGATGGACACCCCGGCCGCCCGTATCGCCTTCGTGCTGCGCGAGACCGGGGCCGCCACGGTCCTCGTCGACGAGGCCGGGGCGGACCTGCTCCGCGGCCTGGACATGGACGCCAAGCCGGTCGACCTCGCGGAGCTCCGGGAGCTGGGGGAGGCGGCCGGGCCGCCCACCGCGCTCCGGCCCGGCCCCGAGGATCCGGCCGTGGTCATCTTCACCTCCGGGACGACGGGCCGCCCCAAGGGCGTGCTCGTCCCGCACCGCGGCCTGCTCAACACGGCCCTGTGGTGGGCGGCCGACTGCGGTCTCGGCACCGCCGACCGGCTGCTGGTGACCGCGGGCACCGCCTTCGACCCGGCCGCCTTCAACGTCGTCGAGGGCCTGCTGGCCGGGGCCCGGCTGATCCTCGCCGACGACGTCGAACGCCGCGACCCGGCCGCCCTGCTGCGGCTCGTCCACGGCCCGGACGGCGCGACCGTCGCGGGCTCAGTCACCCCCAGCCTCCTGCACGCCATGCTGAGCGCGGAGCCGGACGCCGGACCGGGCGGCTGCGCGCTGCGCGTCGTCTACTCCGGCGGCGAGGCACTGCCCCGCGCGCTCGCCGCCGACTGCGCCCGCCGCTGGGGCGCAGAGGTCCGCAATGTGTACGGCCCGGCGGAGGCGTCCTGCAACAGCACGTGCCATGTGGTCGACCCCGGGGACGCCCGCGCACCGGCCATCGGCCGACCGCTGCCCAACACCCGCGCCTACGTGCTCGGCCCGCACGGTGAGGAGCTGCCCGCTTCCGTGCCGGGCGAACTGTACGTCGCCGGTGCCGGCGTGGCGCTGGGCTATCTCGGGATGCCGGACCGCACCGCCGCCGCGTTCCTGCCCGACCCGTACGCGGACGTGCCGGGCGCGCTGATGTACCGCACGGGTGACCGCGTACTGGTGCGTGCCGACGGGGAGTTGGAGTACCTCGGCCGGATCGACGACCAGGTGAAGATCCTCGGCAACCGGATCGAACCCGACGAGGTCCGCGCGCTGATCGAGGAGAACCCGGCCGTCGCGGCCGCCGCCGTGCACGCGACCGGCTCCCCGAAGCGGCTCGTCGCCTACGTGGAGCTCGCCCCGGACGCGGCGCCGACGCACGAGGACATCGTCCGCCCACTGCTGAACTGGCTGCCCGCCGCCGTACTTCCGGCCGAGGTCCACGCCGTGCCCGCGCTGCCGCGCACGGCCAACGACAAGGTCGACTTCGCGGCGCTGGCGGAGCTGCGCGACCGCCCGCTGCCCCACGGTGAGGACCGGCCGGTCCCGCTCACGGACGGCCAGCGCAAGGTGGCCCGCCTGATGGCCACGGTCCTGGCCGAGGCGGGCCCCGGCCGAGGTGACGGCGGCGACCTCGCCCCCGACAGCGACTTCTTCACCCTCGGCGGTCACTCGCTGCTCGCCGTGCGCATGCTGGCCGCCGCCGAACGCGAGTGGGGTACCGCCGTACCGCTGCGGGCCTTCCTCGCGGATCCCACGGTCGCGGGCCTGGCCCGCGCGCTGGCTGCTGCGGCCGACGCCGGTACCGCCGAGGCCGCACGCACGGCGGACGGCGACGGACCCCGGCCCGACGGCGGCCCGCACCCTGCCACCCCCGTACAGCAGCGGCTGTGGCTCATGGACCGGCTGCCCGCCGTGCGCGCGGCCTATCTCGCGCCCGGCGTCGTCGAGATCGACGGGCCGGTGGACCGCGCGCTGCTGCGGGACGCCTTCGCCGCGGTGCTCGCCCGCCACCCGGCCCTGCGCTCCCGCTTCACCCTGGACACCAAGGCGCGCCGGGTCCAGTACCGCACCGACGGCAGCCCGCCGGAGGTCACCCTCCTCGACGCGGCGGCCTGGACCCGCGAGGAGCTGGACGCCCACCTGGCACGGGAGTGCTGGGCGCCGGTGGACCTGGCCCGGCAGGCGCCCGCGCGCGGCGAGGTGATCGCGCTCGCCGGGGACCGCACGGTCCTGCTGTACGCCGTCCACCACATCGTCTCCGACGGCTGGTCGCTCGACCTGGTCATGGAGGAACTTGCGGACGGATACCGGGAGTTGAGTGCGGGGCGGCCGTTCGATCCACCGCCCGCTACCCACCCCGCGAGCCTGCCGGCGCCCGCGGTGCCCGACGGCACGCTCGACGCGCTGCTGGCCGAGCTGCGGGGCGCGCCGACCGATATCGCGCTGCCGTACGACCGGCCGCGGCAGCGGACCCAGAGCATCGAGGCCGCCACCACTCGGGAGCTCCGGCTGCCCGCCGGGGACAGCGCGCGGCTGCGGGAGATCGCCGCCGAGCTGGGCTGTACGACGTTCATGACCGCGGCGGCGCTGCTGGCCGCCGTGCTGGCCCGGCGCAGCGCGCAGCGGGACTTCCTGTTCGCGTTCCCCTGGGCCGGCCGGGACAGCGCCGGGGCCGCCGGCACCGTCGGCATGTTCGTTAACACCCTCCTGCTCCGGGCCGACCTCACCGGCCGCCCGAGCTGGCGCACTCTCGTGACCCGCGTCAAGGGCTCCGCGCTGACCGCCTACCGGCACGCCGACGCGCCCTTCGACGCGCTCGCCGCCGCGCTGCACCCCGAACGCGACCTCGGCCGCCCGCCGGTGACCCCGGTCTATCTCTCCGCGACCGATACGCCCGCCACCCCGCCGGCCCTCGGGCCCGGCATCACGACCCGTTACCGCATGCCCCCGGCGCTCAAGCTCAAGTACGAGCTGGAGCTGACCGTCACCGGCGGCGCCGACCGCCTCGGGCTCCATCTCACTTACGCCACCGCCCTGTTCGACGCCACCACCGCTGACGCGCTGCTCGGCGATCTCGCCGCCGCCGCGGCCGACCTCACCACCGACCTGGAGACCCCCGTGCTCACCGACGCCACTCCCGGCACCGCCGACGTCACCGCACCCGCCGACCCCGCCGCGCTCACCGAGGCGATCGCCGCCGCCTGGCGGGACGTCCTGGACGTGCCCACCGTCTCGTACGACGTCAACTTCTTCGACGCGGGCGGCGATTCGCTGCTGCTGATCGTCCTCCTCGACCAGCTCTCCGCGCTGACCGACCGGGAACTGGACGCGGCCGACCTCTTCCAGCACAGCACCGTGCACGCCCAGGCCGCGCTGCTCGCCGGCGCGGACGGCGCGGACGGCACGGAGGGCTCGGCGCGGGAGACCACGGGCGCCCGGTCCGGCGGGGCTGCTGCGGGCCGCGCCCGCCTCCTCGGCCGCCGCGGCGCGGGCAGCGCCGGATCCGCGGAGCCGGCGGCGTGAACGACGACGCGGCCATAGCGGTCATCGGCACCGGCTGCCGTTTCCCCGGCGCCCGCAACCCCGGGGAGTTCCTGCGCAACCTCGCCGAGGGGCGGGTGGCGTTCCGCGAGCTGGACCGCGCGTCCCTGCGCGCGGCCGGGCTGACCGACGAGACCCTCGACGACCCCTCGTACGTGACGACCGCGGCGACGCTGGACGGCGCCGAGGACTTCGCCGCCGAGTTCTTCGGCTACTCGCCCACCGAGGCCGAGGCCACCGACCCGCAGCAGCGGCTCTTCCTCGAAGTGTGCTGGGAGGCGCTGGAGTCGGCCGGGCACCCGCCCACCGGCGACCCACTGGTCACCGGCGTCTTCGCGGGCGGCAGCCCCAGCACGTACATGGCGGCGCTCCAGGTGGCCAGGGCGCGCGCCGACGGCGTGCTGGGCGCGGTGGACGACGTCATGCTGCACCTGGGCGGGCTCGGCGACTTCCTGCCCTCCCGGGTGGCGTACAAGCTGGGCCTGCGCGGCCCGTCCATCGGCGTGCAGACCGCCTGCTCCTCCTCGCTGACCGCGGTGCACTACGCCGTGCTCAGCCTGCTGGCGGGCGAGTGCGACCTGGCGCTGGCCGGCGGGGCGGCGGTCAACGAGCCGGTACTCGGATACCGGCATCAGCCGGGCGCGCTGGCCTCCCACGACGGTCACTGCCGGCCGTTCGACGCGCGCTCCACCGGTACGTCCTTCAGCTCCGGCGTCGGTGTCGTGGTGCTGCGCCGGCTCGCCGACGCGCTCGCGGACGGCGATCCGGTGCTCGCGGTCGTCCGTGGCTCGGCCGTCGGCAACGACGGGTCGGCCCGCTCCGGCTTCACCGCGCCCAGCCCCGCCGGGCTCGCCGACGTAGTGGCCGCCGCGCTCGACGTCGCGGGCGTGCGCGGGGACCAGCTGCGGTACGTCGAGGCACACGGCTCCGGCACCCCGCTCGGCGACCGCATCGAACTGCGCGGCCTGACCGAGGGCCTGGCCGCACCCGCCGGCCGTACCGGCTTCTGCGCCCTGGGCTCGGTCAAGGCCAACATCGGCCACTGCGGGCCGGCGGCGGGCATCGCCGGGCTGATCAAGGCCGTCGAGGTGGCGCGCACCGGCGAGGTGCCGCCGCACCCCGGCTTCGACCGCCCCCGCAGCCCCGGCGAGCTGGCCGACAGCCCCTTCCGCATCGCCACCGAGCCCGGCCGTATCACCGAGGGCGAGCCGTACGTCCTGGTCAACTCGATGGGCCTGGGCGGTACCAACGCGAGCGTCGTACTCGGCCCGCCGCCGAGCCCCGCAAGCCCCGCGGCGCCGGACCGCGACCGGGTGCGCCTGGTGCTCTCGGCTCGCGACGATGCCGAACTTCGCGCGCTGTCCGAGGAGTTGGCGGACGTGCTGGAGCGGGGCGACGTCAGTGCTGCGGATGCCGCCCACACGCTGCGCGTCGGGCGGACCGTGTTCGCGCGGCGGCGAGTGGTGTGCGCGGCACCGGGCGACCTGCCCGCGGTGCTGCGCACCCCGGCCACCGCCACGCCCCCCGTCGCACGGTCCGTGCGGCTGGTCCTCCCGGCGGACGGCTCGCTGCCCGAGGCCGTACGCGAACGACTGCTCGCGGCGTTCCGGGGGCGCGCCGAGGTGGTAACGGGCGGTACGGATGCCCAGGGTGACGCTCACGTGGTGGCCATTGACGCCTCGAGTGGCGCGATCGACGACCGTATCGACGAGGCCGTGGCCGACGCCTGGCTGCACGGGGCCGACGTGGACTGGGCGGCGCTCGCCGCCGGACGCGGGCGGCGGGTGCCGCTGCCCACGTACCCCTTCACGCGGCGGCGGTACTGGGCGCTGGACCGCCTGCCGCCGCTCGCCGCCCCGACCGGCGCGCCACCGGCCACCGCGGAGGAGGCGCAGCCCGGCGGCCCCGCGGACGAGACGCACGCCGACGACGTGACCGCCGGGCTGCTCGCCCTCTGGCGGGAGATCTTCGGCGTGCCGGCCCTCGGCCTCGACCAGGAGTTCGCGGAGTTGGGCGGCGACTCGCTCGCCGCGATGCGGATCGAGGCCGCGGTACAGCGTCGCCACGGTGTACCGGTCAACGTCCACCGCGCGGGCGGCGGACAGGCCACCGTACGCCGGATGGCCGAGATCGTCCGCGGCCTGCGGCGGACGGATGCCGGGGCCACCAGCGGCGGGAGTTCCGAGGACCACGAGGCACGTCCGAGTGACCGCCCCGCCGACGCGATCGACGCCGACCTGGCGCTCCCGCTCGGCGAGCCCGCCGCACCTTCCCGTACGCCCGGCCCCGACACCCTGTTCACCGGCGGCGGCACCGGCGCGCTGGAGACCTTCGTCCTCCACGAGCTGCTGCTGCGACGGCCCGACGCCCGGGTGCACCGTCTGCTGCCCGTGCCCGACGAGGACGCGGGCCGGGCCCTGCTCGCCGCGGCCGCCGCGCGTTTCGGACTGCCCGTACCGGACCCCGCCCGGGTGTCCGTCGTCCCCGCCGACCCGACCGCGCTCGGCAAGGCCCTTGCCCACCACCGCGACGGCCAACTCGCCCGCCGCGTGGGGCGCGTGGCGCACGCCACGCCCGCGCCCGGCGACCATGGCACGTATCAGGAGGTCCGCGCGCACGGTGTCCTGCCGCTCGCCGAACTCCTGCGCTGGCAGCGCGAGCACGGCATCGCGGACCTCACACTGCTCTCCACGCTCGCCGCGTGCGCGCCCGCGCTCGGCGGCGAGCCCCTCCTCGCCGAGCAGCGCGAACAGCCGCTGGACCCCGGACGCGACGGAGCGGCCGTGGCCGCCTGGGTCGGCGAGCGGCTCGTGGAGCGCGCCGAGCGGGACGGCATGCGGGTCCGGGTGTTCCGTACCGGGCTGCTGCTCGGCGCGCTCGCCGACGGCGCCTGCGATCCGCACGACCCGCTGGTCCAACTGCTCGTCGGCAGCGCCGCGACCGGCCGCCACCCGCTGGACGACCGGCCGCTGCCGCTCGCCCCGGTCGATCTCGCGGCCCGCGCCATCGCCGGCCTCATGGACGCGCCGGGCTCGGTGGGCCGCGTCTACCACCTGGCGGACGAGCGGGCCGTGACCGTACGCGAGCTCTTCGGATTGCTCGCCGACGCCGGGCTGCCGACCGAGGGCGTCCCCGTACGGCAGTGGCAGCGTGCCGTGGCCCTGCGCGCGCTGGAGCACGACACCCCCGCCCTGGACCCGCTCGCGCTCCGGGCCCTGCACGCGAGCGCGCCCGGCGCCGCGGCCCGGCTGGAGGCGGCGGCCTGGCGGCCCTGGCTGGAGCGGCAGGACCTGCGGCCCCCGCCCACCGGTGAACTGCTGCGCCGCTGCCTGGAGTTCACCGCCACCCATGACGCCTCCCTCGCCACCCACGCCCTGCCCCGAGGAGCACGATGACCGACCACACGTTGTACGACTGGTTCGCCCGCTCCGTCGAGCGATACCCCGACGCGCCCGCGCTGGAGGTGCGCGACCACCGCCTCACCTACCGCGAACTGCACGCCTGCGCCGCCGCGCTCGCCGCCCGCATCCTGCGGGAGCACGGGCGGGCCCCCGAGCGCGTCGCACTGCTCGCCTCGCGCAGCCTGACCGCCTTCGCCGGGTACCTGGCGGCGCTGCGCCTCGGCGCGGTCGTCACCCCGCTCAACCCGGGCTACCCGGCGCGCCGCAATCAGGGCGTGTACGAGCTGGCCGGGGCCGAGGTGCTGCTCACCGACGAGGCGGGCGCTGCCCAACTGCCGCACTTCCCCGAGCGGCCGGGGCACACCCGGCTCACCCTGACCGACGCCGAGGCCGCCACCTTGGCCGACGGGGCGGAGCCGCCGTCCCAAGAGCGTCCGGGCACCACCCCCGACGACCTCGCGTACGTCCTGTTCACCTCCGGCTCCACCGGCCGGCCCAAGGGCGTGCCGATCCGGCACCGCAACCTCTCCCCGTACCTCGCGCACAACATCGAGCGCTACGAGGTCGGGCCGGGCTGCCGGGTGTCCCACACCTTCGACCTCACCTTCGACCCCTCCGTCTTCGACCTCTTCGTGACCTGGGGCGCGGGGGCCACGCTCGTGGCGGCGCAGCGCTCCGAGCTGCTCAAGCCGGTCGACCACCTCGTCGAGCGGGGCATCACGCACTGGTTCTCCGTTCCCTCGCTCGTCTCGGTGGCGGCCGGGCTCGGCAATCTGCCGTCGGGGCTGGTCACCGGCCTGCGGTACGGCATCTTCATCGGCGAGCAGCTCACGTACCGGCAGGCGGAGGTGTGGCGTGCGGTGGCCCCGGACGCCGTGATCGAGAACGTCTACGGACCAACCGAACTCACCGTCGCCTGCACGGAGTTCCGCCTCCCCGCCGATCCCGCGCAGTGGCCGGTGACATCCAACGCCACCGTGCCGATCGGGCCCGTGTACCCCTTCCTCGACCAGCTCGTCCTGGACGAGGAGGGCCGCCCGGCGGCCGAGGGCGAGCTGTGCGTCCGCGGCTCGCAGCGCTTCGACGGCTATCTCGACCCGGCCGACGACCAGAGACGCTTCGTCTCCTTCGACGGCACCACCGCGGAACCCTACGACGGCAAGGGCGGGCTCACCACGGAGCACTACTACCGCACCGGCGACCGGGTCCGGTACGAGAACGGCGTGCTGGTCCACCTGGGCCGGCTCGACAACCAGGTCAAGGTGCGCGGCTACCGCATCGAACTCGGCGAGGTGGAGGCCGCGATGCGGCACCACCCGGCGATGCGCGAGGCGGTCGTCGTGGCGGTGCCCGGTGCCGACGGGACGGAACTCGTGGGCTGCTACACGGGGGAGGAGCTGACACCGTCCGCCGCGCTCCTCTGGCTGCGCAAGCACATCCCCGTCCACATGGTGCCGCGCCGCCTCGTTCACCTCGACGAGCTGCCGCTCAACCCCAACGGGAAGATCGACCGCCCCGCGCTGCGGCAGCGGTTCACCGACCCCGTCCCGGCGGCCTGACATGGCGGGGAAACCAGTGCGGTTGTTGCGCGCCCTCGTGCCGCCGCCCGGAGTCGTGCGCGTCCTGACCGTCAGCAATCTCGCCCGGACGGTGGGCAACGGCTTCCTGCTGTCCGTCAGCGTCCTGTACTTCATCCGGGCCGTCCACGTCCCCGCCGCGCAGGTGGGCCTCGGCCTGACCGTCTCGGCGGTGCTCGGGATGGCCGTCAGCATCCCGGCGGGCCAGCTCTCCGACCGGCTCGGCTCGCGCACCGCGTCCATCGCCTTCGGCGTGCTCCAGGGGCTGCTGGTCTGCGGGTACGCGCTCGCCGGCGGGTTCGCCGGGTTCCTGGTCGTGGTCAGCCTGGCCGCGATGGCCGACTCGGCCAGTACCGCGGCCCGTGGCGCCCTGATCGCGGACGCGCTCCCGCCGGGGGAGCGGGTACGGGCCAGGGCGTACCTCCAGTCCGTCATCAACGTCGGCCTGTCGGGCGGCACCTTGCTCGGCGGCGTCGCGCTGACCGCGGACTCCCACACCGTCTACACCGCCATGCTGCTCGGCGCGGGCGCGCTCTTCGTGCTCGGCGGTCTGAGCTGCCTCGCGCTGCCTGCGCCCACGCAGGCCGCCGCGGCCGAGGGGGAGCGGGCGCGGCACGTCCTGCGGGATGTGCCGTACCTGGCGGTCTCGGCGCTCAACGCCGTCCTCGTGCTGGGCACGGACGCGCTGCTCACCGCCGCGCTGCCGATCTGGATCGCGGACCGCACGGACGCGCCGGTGTCCGTCTACGCGGCGATCATGTTCCTCAACACCGCGATGTGCGTGCTGTTCCAGGTACGCCTGAGCCGGGGCGCGGAGGACGTGCGCGGCGGCGCCCGCGCGATGCGCCGCTCCGGTCTGGTGCTCGCGCTCGCCTGCGGCATCTTCGCTCTCTCGGCGGGGCAGCCCGCGTGGGTCGCCGCCGCGTGCCTGCTCGCGGGCGCCTTCGTGCAGGTCATCGGCGAGATGCTGCACTCCGCCGGCTCCTGGGCGCTGTCCTACGACCTCGCGCCCTCCCAGGCCCATGGCCAGTACCAGGGCCTCTTCGGGCTCACCCAGCGCGCGGGGGCCGCCGTCACACCGGCCCTCACCACGGCCCTGCTCATCGGCTGGGGCAGCGCCGGCTGGCTGGTCTTCGCGGCCGTCCTGCTCGCCGGGGGCCTCGCGACGCCCGCGGTCGCGCGCTGGGCCGAGCGCAACCGGCCGTTCGCCACCGAGCGGACCGCCGCCGAGCCGGCGGCCACCGCGGCCTGACCGGCGGCATCACTCAACCGAGCCAGAGAGAAGCACATGGACTTCAGCCTGTTCTACTTCGGGGACGACGGCCGCGACCCGGCCGCGCGCGGCCGCTACGACCTGGTGCTCCAAGGCGCGCGGTTCGCCGATGAGCGCGGCTTCACCGCCG
Source organism: Streptomyces ochraceiscleroticus (assembly GCF_000720485.1). Lineage (GTDB taxonomy): Bacteria > Actinomycetota > Actinomycetes > Streptomycetales > Streptomycetaceae > Streptomyces > Streptomyces ochraceiscleroticus. The sequence continues at coordinate 326,208 of NZ_JOAX01000005.1, forward strand.
TATGGACCCCCGAGCGCCATTTCCATCCCTTCGGCGGGCTCTATCCCAACCCCGCCGTCACCGGAGCCGCCGTCGCCGCCGTGACGAGCCGGGTCGCCATCCGCGCCGGCAGTGTCGTCGCGCCGCTGCACCACCCGCTGCGGATCGCGGAGGAGTGGTCCGTCGTCGACAACCTCTCCGGCGGCCGGGTGGGGCTCGCCTTCGCCTCCGGCTGGCACGCGGTCGACTTCGCGCTCCGCCCGGAGTCGTACGCCGACCGCAGGAAGGTCATGACGGATACCGTCGAGGACGTCCGCCGGCTGTGGCGCGGCGAGGAGCTGACGGTGGCCGACGGGGCCGGTGCCGAGCAGCGCGTACGGGCCTATCCGCCGCCCGTCCAGCGGGAGCTGCCCGTCTGGATCACCAGCGCAGGCGGCGTGGAGACCTTCCGCGCCGCGGGTGACCGGCGCGCCGGCGTCCTCACCCATCTGCTCGGCCAGGACCTGGACGAGCTGGCGGGGAAGATCCGCGAGTACCGCAGGGCGTACGCCGCGAGCGCGGGCCCGGACGGTGGTGACGGCCATGTCGTCCTGATGGTGCACACCTTCCTCGGCGCCGACGAGGACGAGGTCCGGCAGCTCGTCAGGGACCCGCTGAAGGCGTATCTGCGCAGTTCGCTGGGGCTGCTGCTGGGCTCGGGCACGGCGGGCGCGCGGCGGGTGGACCCGGCGAAGCTCAAGGAGAAGGACGTGGACTTCCTCGTGGCTCGCGCCTTCGACCGCTACTACGACGACGGCGGGCTGCTCGGCACGGTCCCCAAGGCCGCCCGCGTCGTCGAGCGGCTGGCCGGGCTCGGCGTGGACGAGGTGGCCTGCCTCATCGACTTCGGGCTGCCGGTCAAGACCGTACTGGACGGTCTTGGCCACCTCGACGCGCTCCGGAAGCGGTGCGCATGAGGAGCGGCGCGAGCAACACCGTGACGGAGCCGGCCGCGTCCCGGAGCGGCAGCGAGGCCGAGCGGCGCCGCTTCCGGCGGGCCGCCGGCCGGTTCCCCACCGGGGTCACCGTGGTCACGGCGCTGGCCGGGGGAGTGCCGCACGGCACGACCGTCAACGCCTTCGCCACGGCCTCGGTGGACCCGCTGATGATCCTCGTGACGCTCGGCAACGGCTCCCGGCTCCTCGGCCAGGCCCTGCACAGCAGACGGTTCGCCGTCACGGTACTGGCCGCGCACCAGGAGGCCGACGCCCGGTGGTTCGCCGACCCGGGCCGCCCGGCCGGCGCGGCGGGCTTCGCCGGGCGCCCGTACCGGCCCGCCGCGTACGCCGGTTCGCCCGTGCTCACCGAGGGCGTCGCCGCCTTCGACTGCGCGCTGGCCGGCGCCTTCCCGGCAGGCGACCACACCGTACTGGTGGGCCGCGCCGAGGAGTTCGAGGTGCTCTCGGCGGCCCCGCCGCTGCTCTTCACCGACAGCCGCTTCCACCCCGGCCCCCGGCCGGCATCCGACACCCAACCGAGGATCACCACCCCATGAGCTACGTCCTGATGTTTCCCGGCCAGGGGGCGCAGCGCCCCGGCATGGGCGCCGACTGGTTCGACCGCTTCCCCGAACTCACCGAGGCGGCCGACGCCGTACTCGGGTACTCCGTCCGCCGCCTGTGCACCGAGGACCCCGACGGGCTGCTCGGCCGTACGGAATACACCCAGCCCGCCGTCTACACCGTCAACGCGCTCGGCTACCGCGTCCTGCGCGAGGAGCACGGCGTCCCCGATGCCGCGATCGGGCACAGCCTCGGCGAGTACAACGCCCTGGAAGCGGCCGGGGTGTTCGGCTTCGCCGAGGGGCTGCGGCTGGTCGCGGCCCGGGCGCGCGCGATGTCCGCGGTCACCGGCGGCGGCATGGCGGCGGTGGTCGGCCTGGACGACGCGGTCCTCCGCCTCGTCCTGCGCCGGGCCGGGCTCACGCGCATCGAGGCCGCCAACTTCAACACCGCGGACCAGACGGTGATCGCGGGCCCGGCGGCGGACCTGGAGCCGGCCGCCGACGTGGCGCGCGCGGCGGGTGCCCGGATGGTCCGCCGGCTGGACGTCAGCGGGCCCTTCCACACCTCGCACATGGCCCCGGCAGCGGACGCGTTCGCGCCGGTACTGAAGGCCGCGACGCTCGCGGCACCCACCATGCCGGTGCTTTCGAACCGGCACGCCGCGCCGTACGGCGACGACGGGGCCGAGATCGCCCAGGTACTGCTCGAACAGATCGCGCACCCCGTGCTGTGGCGGCAGACCCTCGAAGGGCTGCTGGCCGAGGGCCGCACCGCGTTCCGGGAGGCCGGCGACGGCAGCGTGCTCACCCGCATGCTGCGCGCCGTCCGGCGGGAAAGGGCGGCGGCGTGAACGGCACGACCGAGGTGAGCGAGGCGGTGATCAGGCCCCGCCCGGTGGACGACCCCGCGCTGCGGGTCTTTCTGCTGCACCACGCGGCGGGCTCGCATCTCGCCTTCACCGACTGGGCCCGGCACGTCCCCGACGACTGGGAGGTGTGCCTCTTCGAGGCGCCGGGCCGCGGGCGGACGAGCGACCGCCCCGCCCTGCGCAACGCCCGTGACCTCGCGGAGTACTTCATCGGCCGGACGCTGGACCTGATGGACCGCCCGTTCGCGCTCTTCGGGCACAGCATGGGCGCCCTCGTGGCGTACGAGGCGGCCGCGCGGCTCGCCGCGCGCGGGCTGCCGGAGCCGTGCTGGCTCGGGGTCTCGGCCTGCGGCGCGCCGTACGAGGAGCTGCCCGGCGACGGTTTGGCCGGGGAGCCGTTGCACCGGATGCCGGGGGACCGGCTCAGGGCGGCGCTGCGGGCGATGGGCGGCATCCCGCCGGCGGTGCTGGACGAGGACGATGTCTGGGCGCTGTTCGAGGACCGGGTGCGCGCCGACTTCGCGGTGGTGGAGACCTGGGAGCCGCGGACCGTCTCGGCCGACGTGCGGGTCCCGCTGTCGCTCTTCGGCGGCGAGGACGACCGCGTGGTGCCCGTGGAGAGCCTGCTCGACTGGGCGGACGGCGCCGAGGATTTCCTCGGTCAGCATCTTTTCCCGGGCGGCCATTTCTACTTCGAAGGACGCGTGGCGGCCGTTGTCGAACGACTGGTCAGGGATATCCGGACAGCGGTTACAGCCGCCGGGTAAATACTTTTCAAAATGCCGGACCGGTGTCTTGCGGGATTACGGAAAGGTGGCTTGACGGGTCATCGAATGCGATGCCATGATTCAGAAAGCGAAAGGCGAATTCCGCAGCACGGAATCAGTCCGCGATGGAATTGATGAAGACCGGGGGAATCATGCAGTTAGCAACCTCGGGGCGACCAGCGGAAGGTGAGCGGGCGCTGCCTGTCCTCGACCGCTGGGCACTCCCCGAATTGTTTCTGAGCGCCGTACGGAAATTGACCGCCACGGAATACCTCGCGACGGCATGCATTCCGGGAGAGCACCCCTACTACGCCGATCGCGTGCCGGGCCCGGAGCGGGCCGCGGGGATCGATCCGCTGCTGCTCCTGGAATGCTGCCGGCAGGCCGGGCCGTACGGCGGAAGGGAATTCTCGGGAATCGAGCCCGGCGGGCGCTTCCTGATCGAATCGCTGGAGCTCGCGCTGCCCGGAATCCGCATGGCGGGCCGGACGCAGGGCGCGGCGGACCTGGCCCTGGCGGTGTCCGCCGAAGGCCGCCCCGGCACGGCCGCGGCGCGACGGATGTCCTACGCCTTCGACATGACCCTGCCGGCGGGCCGCCTCGGCACGGCGGCGCTGCGCGTCCGGCACGTCTCCCGCGAGCTCTACGACGGCCTGCGCCCGGCCCGCGCCCGGAAGGCGGTGGCACGCCCGGGAGCACCGGTGCTGCCCTGCACGCCCGTCGCCCCGCACCTCGTCGGCCGCACCCGGCCGGAGAACGTGGTCCTCGCACGGGTCGCCGTGGAAGGCGGCAGGGCCAGGGCGCTGCTGCGGCTGCCCGCCGACAACCCCGCGCTGTTCGACGCCGGTTACGACCACGTGCCGGCCATGGCCCTGCTGGAGGCGGCCCGGCAGCTCGCGCTGTGCACCGCCGGCGAGACGTACGGCGCGCTGCCCGCCCTGACGACGGTCGCCGGGCTCGACCTGCGCTGCCACCGGTTCGTCGAGCCGCACCTCCCGGTCACCGTACGGCTGAGCGCGTACGACACGGCCGAGCGGCCCGCCGGGCTCGGCACCGCGCTGCCCCAACTCCGCTCGTTCCGGGCGGCGTTCGAGCAGAGCGGTGCGACCGTGGCCGAGGGGCGGCTCCACCTCACCACCGCGGGACCGGAGGCACGGACCCGCCGCGCGGAGAGCCGCCGGCCGGTCGCCCTGGCGGTCGTCCCCGCCACCGGCGCCGCAGGGCAGCCGTCATGACGGCCGCCACGCACCGCGCCGCGGTCCTCTGCGGCCTGGGCGGCGCCCTGCCCGCCACCGCCGTACCGAACAGCGCGCTGGCCGCGGAGCTGGACACCACCGACGAGTGGATCCGTACGCGTACCGGCATCCGGCAGCGCTTCGTCATCGCGCCCGGCGAGGCCACCTCCGACCTGGCCGTGGCGGCCGGGCGCCGGGCCCTGGAGTCCGCGCGCAGGACCGCGCACGGAGACCGGGAAACCCGAGGCGGCGGACCCGGCAAGGACGCAGCGCCCGACGTGGACCTCGTCGTCCTCGCCACCAGCACCCCCGACCACCCCTGCCCGGCCACCGCACCCGCGGTCGCCCGGCGGCTCGGCCTGACCGGCGTCGCGGCCTTCGACATCGGCGCGGTCTGCACGGGCTTCGTCTACGCGCTGGCCACCGCCGCCTCAATGATCACCGCGGGCGCCGCGCGCCGCGCGCTCGTCATCGGCGCCGACACCTTCTCCACCATCCTCGACCCCGCCGACCGCACCACCCGCGCCATCTTCGGCGACGGCGCCGGAGCGGTGGTGCTGCGCGCGGGCGACCAGGCCGAGCCGGGCGCGCTGCTCGGCTTCGACCTGGGCAGCGACGGCGCGGGCGAGGAGCTGATCACCGTACCGGCGGGCGGCTCCCGGCAGCGCTCGACGGCCACGCCCCCGCCCGAGCGGGACCGGTACTTCACCATGCAGGGCCGGGCCGTCTTCAACGAGGCCGTCCTCAGCATGAGCAAGTCCGCCGAGACCCTGCTCGCCCGGATCGGCTGGCGCGGCGCTGACCTGGACCGGGTCGTCGCCCACCAGGCCAACGTCCGCATCCTGCGGGCCGTCGCCGACCAGCTCGGCCTCCCCGAGGACCGCCTCGTCATCAACCTGGTCCGCGTCGGCAACACCGTCGCCGGCTCGATCCCGCTCGCCCTCGCCGACGCCGCCGCCGACGGCACCCTGCGCCCCGGCGACAAGGTGCTGCTCACCGGCTTCGGCGGCGGCCTGACCTGGGGCTCGGCGGCCCTGCGCTGGCCGTCTCCGTACGTCGAACCGGTCGCCTGACGCGCCTCCTGACGCGAGCCCCGAACGATCTCTGAACGCTCTCTCTCGACACGACAAGGAACTCCCATGCCCACCCTCGCCCCTGCCGACATCAAGACCCGCCTCGTCACGCTGCTGAGCGAGAAGTTCGGGCTGCCCGAGGACGAGATCCTCGCCGGCGCGACCTTCGACGAGCTGGACATCGACTCGCTCATCCTCGTCGAACTCGGCCTGCTCGTCCGCAAGGAGCTGGGCATCGTCCTGGCCGAAGGCGACCTGAAGTCCTCCTTCCGCATCGACGACGCCGTCGCGGTCGTCGCCGAGAAGGGCGGCCTGGCATGAGCGCAGGCCGGGAGGTCGCGATCAGCGGCATCGGCCTCGTCACCCCGGCGGGCATCGGCGTCGAGACCAACTGGGAGCGCGTCCGCGCGGGCAGCTCAGCCGCGGCCCGCGACCCCGAACTCGCCGGTCTGACCGTCGACTTCTCCTGCCGCGTACCGGACTTCGACGCGAACGCGCTGCTCGGCCGGCGCACCGCCTGGCGCTTGGACCGCTTCGTCCAGCTCGCGCTGGTCGCCGCCCGGCAGGCCGTCGCGGACGCCGGACACGACCCGGCGACCTGGGACGGGACACGCGTCGGCGTTGTGCTGGGCAACTCCCTCGGCGGGACCGCCACCTTCGAGTCCCAGCACCGCACGTACTACGACGGCGCGCCCGACGAGGTGTCCGCGCTGATGATCCCCATGGGGATGGTCAACATGGTCGCCGGGTACGTCGCCATCGATCAGCGCGTCCACGGGCCCAGTCTGGTCACCGCGACCGCCTGCGCCTCCGGCGCCGCGGCCCTCGGCACCGCCCGCGCCTGGCTCGCCGCCGACGTGTGCGACATCGTCCTCGCGGGCGGCACGGAGTCGGCGATCACCCCGGCGACGCTCACCGGCCTCTCCCGCATGGGCGCCCTCTCCACCCGGCGCGACGAACCGGCCGCCGCTTCCCGCCCGTTCGCCGCCGACCGGGACGGCTTCGTCGCCGCCGAGGGCGCCGCGGTCCTCGTCCTGGAACGCGCCGCTGACCTGCGGGCCCGCGGTGCGCGCGGCTACGCCCGGCTCGCCGGATACGGCGCCTCCTCGGACGCCCACCACGCCACGGCACCCGACCCGGAGGGCAGGGGCGTGACCCGCGCGCTGCGTACGGCACTGCGGGACGCGGGCGTGGCGCCCGACGACGTCGGCCACGTCAACGCGCACGGCACCTCCACGCCCATGAACGACCTCACCGAGGCCCGTGCGCTGCACCGCGTCCTCGGCACCCGCCCCGCCGTGACCTCCACCAAGGGCGTCACCGGGCACACGCTCGCCGCCGCGGGCGCCGTCGAGGCCGCCTACACGGCTCTCGCGCTGCGCGACGGCATCGTACCGCCCACCGTCAACGTCACCACGCTGGACCCGGAAATCGAGATCGACGTGGTGACCGGCGCGGCCCGCACCACACCGCTCGACGTGGCCGTCAGCACCTCGCTCGGCTTCGGCGGCCACAACGCGGCACTCGTACTGACCGCCGCATGACCCGCGGCACACCGCCGCACGCGAGGAAACGCCACACAACAGGGGGAACAGCAACGATGGACGACGAAGCGGAACAGGCCGGTGTGCGCACCGTCGCCGTGGTCGGTCTCGGCACGGCGGGCGCGGCCCTGGCCCGGCGCTGCGCCGACGCGGGCCTGCGGACGATCGGCGTGACGGAAGACGCGGCGGACGCCGACCGCGCCCGGCGGGAACTGGCCGGCACCGGCACGGAGGTGACCTGCGCCCTCGACACCGTCGCCGCGGCCGACGTGGTCATCGAGGCGGTACCGGAACGGGCCGCGGCCAAGCGCGCGGTGCTGGCGGCCGTCGCTGCCCACCGCGCCCCCGGCACGCCGGTGCTCACCACGGCCCTGACCCTGACCGCCGCCGAACTGGCCGCGGCGAGCGGCGGCCCCGGTCTGCAGGCCCTCCGCTTCGTACGGGCCGACCGGCTCACCGCGGTCGAGCTGGCCCGCGCGCCCGGCACCCCCGAGCGGCACACGGCAGTCGTCCTCGCACTGCTGCACCGCCTCGGGCTGAGGGCGCATCAGGTACCGGACCTGCCGGGTTCGATCGCCCCCGTGCTGCTCTTCGCGCTGCTCAACCAGGCCGCGTGGATGCACGAGGAGGGCCACGCGAGCGCGGCCGCGCTGGACACCGCCGTACGGCTGGGCTGCGGCTGGCCCGACGGCCCACTGCGCACACTCGACGCGATCGGCCTGGACACGGCACTGGACGTCCTCGACGGCCTGCACGGACGCCTGGGGCCCCGCTTCGAACCGCCGCCCGGTATGCGGAAGTTGGTCGCTCAGGGCGCGCTGGGGGCGAAGACGGGGCGGGGGTATGCGTGCGGGAATATCACCGCCACACCCGCGCCCACCATCACCTCCGCCCCCATCCCCGGCATCGGCCCGGTCGTCGTCATCGGCTCCGGCACGATGGCCACCGGCATCGGCGAGGTCTTCCTGCGCGGCGGGTACCGCACCGTGCTGCTGGCCCGTACGCCGGAGAAGGCGGCAGCGGCGGACGAGGCCGTCCGGTTCGGCCTGGAGCGCACCGCGGCGAGCGGGCCCGACCCGGCCGAGGCGATGACCCGCTGGACGGCCACCGCCGACCGGAGCGCGCTCGGCCGCGCGGGGCTCGTGATCGAGGCCGTCGTCGAGGACCCGGCCGTCAAGCGCGACCTCTTCGCCGAGCTGGGCGCGGTCTGCGCGCCCGGCACACTGCTCGCCACCACCACCTCCAGCCTGCCGGTGGGGGAGTGCGGCACGGCGAGCGGCCGCCCCGCCGATGTCGTCGGCCTGCACTTCTTCAACCCGGCCCCGGCGATGCCCCTGGTGGAACTGGTCCGCGCCGCGGGCACCGGCGAGCCCGCGCTCGCCACCGCCCGGCGCATCGTCACGGGGCTCGGCAAGACGCCCGTCGAGTGCGCCGACCGCACCGGCTTCCTCGTCAACGCGCTCCTCTTCCCCTACCTCAACGACGCGTTGGGGCTGCTGGAGGACGGCGCGGTCGGGCCGGCCCTGCTCGACGCCGCGGTGAAGTCGGTCGGCGGCCAACCGATCGGCCCCACCCGGCTGCTGGACACGGTCGGCGCGGACGTCGCGCTCACCGTGGCCCGGCGGCTGTACGAGCAGTACGGCAGACGGCCGGAGTTCGCGCCCGCGCCCCTGCTGGAGCGGCTGGTCGACGGCGGCTTCCTGGGCCGCAAGAGCGCGGGCCGGGGCCTACGCGCCTACCTCACGGAGGCGGCGGCCACGGTGGCGGCCTGACGCGGCGAACGAACGGGGGGACGGGCGAGCAATCGCAGAACGACGCAAGGCCGGGCGCACCCGGCCGGGAAGACACGGCTCATGACGATGGACAGCACCACCTCCGGCACCGTTGCGCGCGCACGGCCGACGGACGCCCCCGCCCCGCCCCGCCGCCGCGGCCTCGCCGTGTGCACGGTCACCGCCCTGCTCTTCACGGTGATGCTCGGCGGCACCCTGCCCACCCCGCTCTACCCCCTGTACGCCGCGCGCCTGGGCCTGTCCCCCCTGATGGTGGCCCTGGTGTTCGCGGCGTACGCGCTCGGCATCCTCGGCCCGCTGCTGCTGGCCGGCGGCCTGTCCGACCGGATCGGCCGGCGCGCCGTCCTCGTCCCGGCCGTCGGCGTCGGGCTGCTGAGCTGCGCGGTCTTCGCCGTGTTCCCCACCCTCCCCGGCCTGCTCGCGGGCCGCGTCCTGTCCGGCGTCTCGGTCGGCCTGACCACCGGCGCGGCCACCGCCTACCTCGGCGAGCTGCACGCCCGCCCGCCCCGCGCCGCGCTCATCGCCGCGGTCACCAACATGGCGGGTCTGGGCGTCGGTCCGCTGCTCTCCGGCCTGCTCGTGGCGTACGCCCCGGCCCCGCTGGTCATCCCGTACGTGGTGCTCGCCGCCCTGCTCCTGCCCGGCCTGCTGGTCCTCGCGCTCCCCGAGACCGTGCGCAAGGGCGGGGCGAAGGCCCGCATCCGGCCGCAGCGGCTGTCGATACCGACGCCCGCGCGCCCGGTGTTCACCGCGGCGGCCGTCGCCGTCTTCGGCTCGTTCGCGGTCCTCGGGCTGCTCTCCGCGCTGGCGGGCAAGTTCCTGGCCGAGGGCCTGCACCACACCAGCCCGGTCCTCGCGGGAACGGTCGTCTTCTGCGCGTTCGGCAGTGCGGGCCTCGCCCAGCTCGCCGCGGCCCGCATCGCGCCGCGCACGGCGGCGGTGTGGGGCATGGTCGTGGTACCGCTCGGACTGGCCGCCATCGTGCTCGCGCTGCCCGCCGCCTCACTGCCGCTGTTCCTGGTGGGCGCGGCCGTGGCGGGCGCGGGCGGCGGCGTGGCGTTCCGGTCGGGGCTCGCGCTGGTGGCGGCCCAGGCCCCGGCGGGCCGTGCGAGCGAACTGGTCTCCAGTTACTTCGTCGCCGCCTACCTGGGCCTGGCCGTACCGGCGATCGGCGTCGGCCTGCTGGTCACGGCGACCACCCTGCAGACCGCCGCCACCGTGTTCGCCGCCGTGGTCGTCCTGCTGGCCCTGACCAGCATCGCGGTCACGGCACGTACGAGGCCGGCGGCGCGGGGATGAGAAGTCGGAGGCCGCCCCGCTCGGCGGTGCGGGGCGGCCTCGGGTCCAGGGCCGGTCAGGGGATGTAGCGCTCACGGTCCGTGCACAGCGACCAGATGACGAAGACGCCGAGCGCGATGCCGACCAGGGCCCAGATGGGCTGGTACGGCAGCCACATGAAGTGCGCGATCACGTACAGGCTCACCAGCACGATGCCCGCCATGCGGGCCCAGCGCGCGCCCTTCAGCAGGCCGAAGCCGGTGGCGGCCACGACGATGCCGAGCACCAGATGGATCCAGCCCCACGCGGTGGTGTCGAACTTGTACACATAGGTGTCGCCCGCCAGGTTGCCCGTCAGGACGTACGCCTGGTCGTTGGCGATACCGGCAATTCCCTCCAGGACGCCGAGGACCCCGGAGACCAGCATCAGGACTCCGGCGAAGAGCGTGCCGCTGGACGCCCAGACGTTGTCCGGGCCATGCGCCCGGGACGACTTGGGTCCCGCTGCGTGGGGTGCTGCCTGTGACATGGTGGCTCCCCTTCCGAGACATGCGTCGGCGAATGCCGTGCGCCCAGCGTCGTCCCGCCGCGCCCCGGTGTCCACCGGATACGTTGCCGATCGAACGAACCCGGTCCCGGACGGGTACGTCCTGCTGGACGCCGGGACCGGGAGACCTTACGTCCGTTCGCGATGGGCGCGCAGCGCCCGGGCGGCCAGATCCCGGTCCTCGCCGAGGACGAAGGCCGTGACACCGTCCGCACGCCACTCGGCGCGCCGCTCCGGGGTGGTGGCCATGGCACAGAAGGGCACGCCGTGCCGGCCGCAGGCGGCACGCAGCGTGCGCACCGCCTCCTGGACGCGCGGATGCCGCACCTGCCACGGCACGCCGTACGACTGCGAGAGGTCGCCGGGGCCCGGCAGGACCAGGTCGACGCCGCCACCCGCGAGGATGCCGTCGATCGCGTCGACGCCCTCGGCGTCCTCGACGAGCGGCACGACCATGATCTCGGCGTTGGCCCGCTCGATGTACGCCCGCGGGTCGGTACCGCCGTACCCGGGCATGCGCCCGCCGTTGAGTGAGCGCATCCCCTCGGGTGCGTAGCGGGCTGCGCGCACCGCGGCGTCCACATCGGCCCGGCCGCGCACATGCGGTACCACGATGCCCATGGCCCCGGCGTCCAGCGCGCGCAGTACGGCCCCCGGGTCCGCCTCGGGCACCCGCACGAACGGCGTGACGCCGCTGGTCTCCGCGGCCCTGATCAGGTGCTCGAGCTGCCGCGGGTCGACGAGCGTGTGCTCGGTGTCCAGGATGACGAAGTCGTAGCCCGCGCAGCCGATCATCTCGACCACCGCGGGCTCGGGGAGCACGCTGAACAGGCCGTGCACCTCCTCGCCCGCCGCGAGCTTCCGCTTCACCTCGTTGGTGCGCAGCACGTCAGGAGTCCTCCCCGGCCCCGCCCAGGAAGTGGAACCCCGGCCGCGGGTGCATCAGGAAATCGTGGTGCGAGATGTTCCAGGCGTAGGCACCGCACAGGCTGAAGGCCACCCGGTCGCCGGCGCGGAGGCCCGGGGCCGGGACGTCGCGGGCGAGCAGGTCCTTCGGGGTGCAGAGCTGGCCGGTGAGAGTGGCCTTGTCGCCCTGCGCGGCCGAGCGCGGCCACGGGTGCGGCCACGGCGCGTCGGTGGGCAGGACGGTGCAGGGCTGGTCGTGGCCCTTGGTCGCCGGAGTACGGAGGTGGTGGGTGCCGCCGCGGACCACGGCGAACTCCTCGCCGTGGCTGTGCTTCACGTCCAGTACCTCGGTGGCGTACCAGCCGCAGTACGCGGTGAGCGCACGGCCGGGCTCGATGCGCAGCGTCAGGCCGGGGTGCGCGTCGGCGAGCCGGCCGAGCCCCGCGCCGTACGCCGCCCAGTCGAAGCGGCGCTCCGGCTCGGCGTAGTCGACGGCCATGCCGCCGCCGACCACGATCTCGTGCAGCGTCACGCCGTGCCGGGCCGCCAGCTCCACCGACCAGGTGACGATCGAGGTCGCCACCGCGAGCTGTTCGGCGGCCTCCAGGCCGCTCGCCAAGTGGGCGTGCACGCCGCGCAGTTCGAGCTGCGGGTACGTGCCGTCGGTCAGCAGCCGGACGACCTCGTCGGCCTGGTCCGGGTCCAGCCCGAAGGGGGTGGGCCGGCCGCCCATGGCGAGCGACACACTGTCCAGCGAGCCGTCGCCGACGGGGAGGTTGAAGCGCGGCAGGACGGCGATCCGACGGTCATCGGCGTGCCGGGCCGCCAGGTCGGCGAGCATGTGGAGCTCGTACACGCTCTCCACGTGGAACCGCTCGACGCCCAGCTCCAGCGCCCGGATCACCTCGGCGGGCGTCTTGCCGGGGCCGCCGAAGGCCAGCGGGCGGCCGGGCACGGCCTTGCCGACGTGCGCCAGCTCGCCGCCCGAGGAGACCTCGTAACCGTCCACGTACGGCAGCAGCGCGGCGAGGATCTCCGGCTCCGGGTTGGCCTTGGCCGCGTAGTACAGCTCGACCCGATCGGGAAGGGCGGCCCGGACCCCGGCGACATGCTCCTGAAGCGCCGTCAGGTCATATACGTACGCGGGGAGTTCCTCGGGACTGAGGGAGTGGATGCGGTCGCTGACCGCGGGAGTGGGGTGGGTCATCGGGCGCTCCAGGCGGTGGCGGAGAGCACGTCCTCGGCGAGCGGCGAGGGCAGCCGGACGTAGCCGGCCTCGCGGTCGGCCTTGCGCTCCCAGCGGGTCAGCAGATTGGACTTGGCGGGCAGCGGTACGCCGGCGAGCAGCGCGGCCAGCCGCGGCGGGCAGCCGTACCGGTCGGCGTGGCGCTGGAGGGTGCGGCGCACCTCGGCCCACAGCTCGGTCTCGCTGTCCGGGTGCAGGTCGGCGAGGGCGGCGAGCAGCTCGGAGACGTGGTTGACCAGCAGGCAGTACACGACGCGGTCCCAGCCGCGCTGCGCGTCGTACGTCAGGGGCGCGGCGACCTCGGGCGGCAGCGCGGCGAGCGTGTCGGCGTGCTGCTCGGGGACGAGCTTGGTGCCCTCCAGGTCGCGCAGCAGCACCTGGGCGGGCATGCCGTCGCCGTCGACGCAGATCAGTACGTTCTGCAGATGCGGCTCGAAGACCAGCCCGTGGTCGAAGTAGGCGGACAGCACCGGCGGGACCAGCAGGTCGAGGTAGGCGGCCCACCACTTCAGCGCGGTCTCGGCGTCGGCGCCGGCCAGCAGCCGGGAGATGTGCGCGTCGCTCGACGGGTACTCGTCGGCGACGGCACCGGCCAGCAGCGGGGTGGTGCCGGGCAGCAGCCGCCGGGACAGCCCCTCGCGGACGATCACTCCGAAGCCTTCGAGGAGCGCGGTGTCCGGCTGCCCGTCGGGGCCCGGCAGCGCGACGCTGCGGTACGCGGGCTCGCGGAGCACCGCGCAGCCGGGGAAGCGGGCCGCCAGGTCGTCGAGCACGGGAGCCAGCAGCCGGGTGAGCGCGACGGCCCCGGTCAGCTCGTAACTGGAGTTCTTACGAAGGCAGTTGGTGATCCGGACGTTGAGGCTGAACTTCAGGAAGGAGTCGGCCGCGTAGAGCGTGCGGACCGAAGCGGTCGCGGCGTGCGGGAACTCGGCGGTGCCCAGGACCCGGATGTCACCGCGGTCCAGGGCCTCCTGGAGCGCCGGCTGGTCGCGCAGCAGCTCGTACTGCCAGGGGTGGGCGGGCAGCAGCCGGTACCCCTCCGGAACCTCGGCCTCGAAGTCGTCCAGCGGAGCGGTGGCGTCGGCGGCCACGCTCTCCTCGGCGAGCAGCTCCTCGCGGACGGCGAGCAGCAGCAGCGGGAAGGATCCGCCGGTCTCGGGCGCGTACTCCTGCCAGGCACTGGGGTCGCCGGTGCGGGCCTTGGGGGTGGGGTGGAAGCGGTGGCCGAGGACGAGGGACTGCTCGGAGGCCACATAGGTGTCGTGCCAGTTCCCGGCGGTGGCCGTCGGGCCGTCCGTACGGGCCGGGGCCGCAGTCCGGCCGGCCAGCGCCGCGGCGGTGGCCTGGTGGCTGGCGGCGATCTGGGTCAGGAACTCGTCGTTGTCCACGCCGGTCCGCAGCGACAGCTCGGCACGCACGTACTCGGCCAGCCGGCGCCAGCCGACCTCGGCCCAGCCGTCACCGTCCTGCTCGGTCACCGGGCCGGTGAAGCGGTGCGCGCCGATCAGCGACGTGCGGCGCAGCGCGACGCGCAGCAGCACGCCGCGGCGTGGCAGCCGGAGGAGCAGATGGCCGTGGTCCACGGCGGTCTGGTGCTCCGGGCCCGAGACCTCGCGGAGCAAGCAGTTGAGGAGGGTGTGCGCCACGGCGTCGTCGGCGGTGGGCAGGCCGGCGGGGGACGCGCCGGCCGGGGAAGCGGCCCGCGCGGGGCCGGTGGAATGCGTCAGCGGAGGCATCAAGGGCTCCTGCGAGTATGGGAAAGACGACGGAAGAGAGCGGGAAGGGTGGTCGCCAGCACGGTGGCCACGGCGATGGCGGTGCCGATGAGCAGCGGCGCGGACGGCCCGAACAGGCCGTTGCCGAGCGCGGCTGCCAGGCCGGCGGCGACCGCGCCGGCCTTCGAGAAGAATTCGATGGAGCCGAACAGCCCGCCGGGCGCACGGCCCTTGGCGCAGTCGGCGGCCAGCACGGACATGCAGACCAGGCCCAGGGTGAGGCCGGCACCCAGCAGCAGGCGCACGGCGATGAACGCGGGCAGCGACCCGGCGACGCCGTGCCCGGCCGAGCCCAGCGCGATGCAGGCGAAGCCGAGCGCGATGCCGAGCCGGGGCCGGGTGCGGAAGGCGGCGTGCACCGCCATCGCGCCGGCCAGGTAGCACATGTGCGGGAGCGCGAAGAGCACGCCGGAGACCATGGACCCGGTCCCGGGTATGCGCTCCTTGATGAGCTCGATCAGGTACGGGAAGGAGATCACCGTCGAGAAGACGAACGCGAACTCCAGGGCGAGCAGGGCCCGCAGGGCTCCGGCGCTGCCCCGCTCGGGTGCCGCGGCGGTGGCCGCCTCGGGCTTCGCCGCCGGGACAGTACGCGTCCGGGGCGGCTCCGGCAGCGCCGCGAGCATCGCGGCGGCGGCCAGCGGCAGCACGGCCAGCAGCGCGTACTGCCGGTGCGGCGACAGCCACGGCGACAGCGAGCCGACCACGATCGGCGCGAAGACCAGCGCGGCCCGCGCGCTGCCCTGCATCAGCGTCAGCGCCTTGGAGAGCGCGGGCCCCTCCAGTGCGGCGCCCAGATAGCCGTTGGACGCGGCGAACGTGCCGCCCAGGATGCCCTGCAGCACCAGCGCGGCGGTGAAGGTGGCGAGCGAGTCGGCCCAGCCCGCGAGCAGGAACGCCGCCGCCAGCCCCAACTGTGCGCGCAGCAGCAGCCGTTTGCGGCCGAAGCGGTCGGCCAGCCGCCCCCACAGCGGGGCGCCGAGCCCGCCGAAGATGGTGGGCACGATGTAGAGCAGGCCGGCCCAGCGGGCGGCGTGGTCGCCCAGGTCGGGCAGGATCTCGGTCAGGTACGGCGGCAGGCCGAGGGCGGCGAAGGAGGCCACGAAGTAGCAGCCGGCCACGGCGTGCACCTGGCGGCGGCCCAGGGCCGGTGTCGCGGGTGCTTCCGGTGCGGCGGCGGGCGCCTGGACCGCCTCGGGTGCGGTGGTGCTCATCGGACGTTCCCCGTCGGCAGCAGGTAGTTGGGGCCCGTGGTGTAGTGCTTGTTGATGTCGGCCGCGCCGGAGCGCTCCTTCGACAGCAGCGTCCCGGCGCTGACCATGGCCTTGACCGGCAGGTGCGGGGCGTCCAGCAGCTTCTCGCGGAGGACCGCGCCGGGCTCCCCGGGGCCGGTGCCCAGCCTCTCGACGGCCTCGGCGAGCCGGTCCCGGACCAGCTCCAGCAGCCGGTCCAGCGGCGCCCGGCCGTGCCGGGCCAGCCCGAAGGCGTAGGAACCGGCGCACAGGTGGACGGTGATCGTGGCGAGCATGTCGGCCACCGGGCCGTCGCTCTCACTGAAGATCCGCGGGTCGGCGAAGTCCGCCGGGTCCGGCGCGTCCGCGCCCAGCCGCTCCCGCAGCCGTACGGTGTTGATCCGCGGCGCGTCGTTGTCCTTGAACAGCAGCCGCACCCGGGTGCCGCCCGCGTCGGTGCGGTCCAGCACCAGCGAGATGTTCTGCTGGTGGGACTCCAGGCCGATGCCGTAGCCGAAGAGCGTGGTCTGCCAGTCGAACAGCAGGGTCAGGCAGGCGTCGAGCAGCGCGAGCGGGTCGCCGCCGTAGAAGCGCTCCGCGAGGTGGTCGATGACCAGCCGTCCGCCGGGCGCCGGGGCGAGCAGCGCGGCCAGCGGGACGACGGCGCTGCCGTCCAGCCCTGCGGGATAGCGGCGGCACAGTACGGCCAGCAGCTCGTGGTCCGCGTGCGCGTACACCGTCTCGTCGGCCTGGAGGATCGTTTCCCGGAACCGCGGTTCGCGGGCGATCACCGTCTCCAGCAGGCGCTGGCCCGCCGCGCCGTCGATGAGCGTGCGCGGCTTGATGGTGCGCCGGTTGCGCAGCCCGAGCGTCGCGGTGGCCAGCGGCAGCTTCAGGTGCACCTGCGGATCGGCGTCCAGTGCGACGGTACGCATCGACAGCGTCGGCACGGCTCCCAGCCAGGAGTGCTCGGAGAGCACCGCGTCCTCTGCCAGCCCGGTCTCGCGCAGGGCGGCGTCCAGGGGGGCGCCGAGCGACAGCGGGTGGACGGGCAGCGCGATGTGGCTGTCGTCCAGGTCCGGGTGGCCCAGGTCGACGGGGTGCGGCCAGCAGGCGGGCAGCGCGTCCGGGCCGCCGGTCACGGTGACGGCGGCACGCGGCAGCAGCAGCCAGCGCAGCGCGAAGCGCGGCGCGAACTCCGGTGCATACGCGCGGAGTTGATCCTCGTTCAGCCCGGAGCGGCCGCGCGAGGCCGGGTACACCGGGTGGTCGACACGGGCCGCGAGCGCGTCGTGCGCGAGGCCGGCGGTCAGGCCCGCCCAGCGGGCCGGGTCCGGGCCGTGCCGGTCGGCCAGCGCGGCGGTCAGCTCGTCCTGGGTGGCGGCGTGCAACCGCAGCGTCGCCAGGGTCTGCCGGCACTCCTCGGTGAAGGCGTCGAACCCCTCGTGATCGAGCGGGTCGGCGAGCGCCCGCACCGCGCCGAGGACATCGTCGAGGGTGCTCAGCCGGGCGCCGTCGGACTCGCGGACGAGCAGCGGCAGCCGGGCGGCGTACTCGGCCTGGTACCCGTCGGGGGCCAGCGGCAGCAGCAGCGCCTCGCCGGCCTCGCTGATCTCGTCGGTGCCGTCGCTGCCGGCGGGCAGCCGCAGCCAGGGCCCGTCCGGGCGCTCCAGTACGGTGCCGCGGGACCGCAGCCCCACGACGTCCTCGCGCAGCAGCGCGCTGAGTACGCGTACCAGCAGCTCGTGCTCTTCGGGCCCGCTGTCCGTCGCGGGCGCGGTCAGGGTCTCCGTCGCGGCGGTCATGGGGTGATCTCCCAGCGCTCGGCGGCGAAGAACGCCTCGGCGGCCCGGTCCACGGCCTGCTGGTCGCTGCCGGTGGCGCGCAGCACGCCGAGGTAGTCGCGGTTGGTGCGGTAGTGCGGGTGCTCGGCGCCGACCGCGCGCAGCGGACGGTATGTCAGATGGACGCCGTCGACCGTGCGGTCCAGCGGGCCGGGCGCCGCGGTGAGTGTGCCCGCCCGGTCGGCGAGGGCGTACTCCACCCGCGCGGCGGCGTCGGTCCGCGCACCGAGGTCGGCCGGCAGCGGCTCGCCCAGGTGCGTACGGAGGATGTGCGCGAAGAGCGGGATGTCCAGCGCCTCGGCCAGCATCAGGTCGCACTGGTCGCCGATGGCGCGGTAGTTGACCTCGATGAGCCGGGCGCGGCCCTCGTGGACCACGAACTCGGTGTGGCAGGCGCCGAACCCGACGCCCAGCGCGTCCAGTTGGGCCAGTACCTGCGCCACGACCGGCTCCGGGTGGGCGGCGACGAACTCGTGCCGCTCCTCGATGAAGGCCGGGGGAGCGGAGAGCGCGCTGTGGAAGCCGCCGAGCACGTGCCGGGTACGGCCGTCACCCAGCGTCTCCAGGGTGTACAGCTCACCGGCGAGGTACTCCTCGGCGACCAGCGCCGCTCCCGGGCGCCGGGACCGTATCTCCTTGGCCCGCTCGACCAGTTCGGCGGGCCCGTCGGCCAGGACGACGTCCTCGCTGGCCACGCCCTCGCGGGGCTTGACGACGCAGGGGAACGGCAGGTCGGCTGCGGCCAGTGCGTCCGGCTCCTCGTCGGGCGCGAGCTGGACCGACCGTACGGTGTCGGCACCGGCGGCGGCGAGGTGGCGGCGCATCTCGGCCTTGTTCTTGGCGCGCAGCGTGGCGCGCCAGTCCTTGCCGGGCAGCCCGAAGTACTCGGCGGCCAGCGCGGCCTGGGTCTGCAGGTGGTCGCTGTTGGTGAAGACCGCGTCGGCGGGGCCGTGCGCGGCGATCCGGCTGATGACGGCGCGGACGTCATGGACGTCGCACTCGAGGATCTCGATCTGCGGGTATTTCTCCCGGTGGGCCGCGGGCTGGTCCGTCAGCACGGTGACATCGATGCCGAGGTGGGCGGCCGCGGGCAGGAAACCGTCGGTGACCGAGTCGGTGGGGTTGAGTGCGAGCAGGTGCATCCGCATGAGCGGGGACCCCTTCTGGTTCGGGGGTGGTGCGGGGACGTCGGGGTGCGGGGGCGGGCCGGGGGACACGGCCCGCCCCCGCCGGTGTCACTTCTTCGGCAGCTCGACGCCGGTGGCGTCGGCGATGTCGGCGAGCATGTGCTCGGCGGCCTGGATGCCGATGCCGGACATCCAGGTCTCGTCCGGCACCTCGAAGACCTTCTTGTCCTTGACGGCCGGCAGGTCCTTCCAGACCGGGTTGGACGTGACGTCCTTCTTCTGGGTCTTGGACGGGGTGTCGGCGACGGTCACGAAGACCAGGTCGGCGTCGGCCTTGTCGATCTCCTCCGGGCTGACGTCGAGCATCGGCTTCTCGGGGTCGGTCGAGCTCTGCGACTTCGGGCGCTCCAGGCCGATGTCGTCCAGGACGACGCCGCTGAAGGAGGACTTCTGGTACAGCCGGGTCGGGCCGGCGATGAAGCGGACCACCGAAGCGGAGGGCATCTTGCCGCCGTCCTTCTTCTTGATGGCCTCACCGAGGTGCTTGGCACGCTCCTCGTAGCTCTTCATGGCCGCGGCGGC
Organism: Streptomyces ochraceiscleroticus; assembly: GCF_000720485.1. Lineage (GTDB taxonomy): Bacteria > Actinomycetota > Actinomycetes > Streptomycetales > Streptomycetaceae > Streptomyces > Streptomyces ochraceiscleroticus. Next base: position 345,548 of record NZ_JOAX01000005.1, read on the forward strand.
CTGCTTCTCCTTGCCCAGCGCCTGCGCGTGGACCTTGAGGTTGGCCTTCCAGGGGCCGCCGGTGGTCTCGGTGAAGACGGTCGGGGCAATCGCCTTGAGCTTGTCGTAGACCTTCTCGTGGCGGACCTTGGAGGACAGGATCAGGTCGGGCTTGAGGCTCGCGATCTTCTCCAGGTTGGGCTCCAGCAGCGGGCCGACGTCGGTGACGCCCTTGACCTCGTCCTTGAGGTACTGCGGGAAGCCGCCTTCGGTCTTCATGTGCGGCGAGACCGCGCCGACCGGCTTGACGCCGAGCATGGTGACGTCGTCCAGCTCGCCGGTGTCCAGGACCACGACGCGCTTCGGCTCGGACGGGATCTTCACCTTGCCCATGGCGGTGTTCACGGTGCGCGGGAAGGCGCCGGAGGCACCGCCCTTCGCGTCGCCGCCTTCGGACTTCGCGCCGCCGCAGGCGGCCAGCGCCGCGGTGCCCAGGACGACGGCGAGCAGCGCGGCGAGGAGCCGGCCGAGGCCACGCAGGGTGGGTCTGTTGGACATGAGGGTGTACTTCCTTGCTGTGAGCGGGGACGGGACGGAAGTGGGGGGTGGGGCTTGGGGAGGGCCGTCAGACGGACACGGCGGTACGCCGTACCGCGCGGCCCTTGGGGACGACCAGCGGGGTGCCGGTCTCCGGGTCGGGGATCACCCGGCAGTCGACGTCGAACACGGACTTGACCAGCTCGGCGTCGAGGACGTCCGCCGGAGCGCCGGCCGCGGCCAACTGCCCGTCCTTGAGGACCACGAGGTGGTCCGCGTAACGGGCGGCCTGCCCGAGGTCGTGCAGCACCATCACCACGGTGCGGCCCGCCTCGGAGTGCAGTTCGGCGACCAGGTCGAGGACGTCGAGCTGGTGCCGCAGGTCCAGGAAGGTGGTGGGCTCGTCGAGCAGCAGCAGATCGGTGTCCTGGGCGAGCGCCAGGGCGATCCAAGCACGCTGCCGCTGGCCGCCGGAGAGCTGGTCGACGGGCTGGTGGCGCAGCGCCGCGGTACCGGTGCGCTCCAGCGCCTCCTCCACCGCCGCCTGGTCCTTCTCGGACCAGGGGCTGAGCAGCTTCTGGTGCGGGTAGCGGCCCAGCCGTACCAGCGCCTCGACGGTGATCGCGTCGGGCGTGACCGGCTGCTGCGGCAGCAGGCCCATCCGCAGCGCGAGCGACTTGGCGGACATCCGGTGGATGTCGGAGCCGTCCAGGGTGACGGTGCCGGCGGCCGGCGCGAGCAGCCGGGTCAGGCCGCGCAGCAGGGTGGACTTGCCGCAGGCGTTGGGGCCGACGACGGCGGTCACGGCGCCGCCGGGCAGCTCCAGGTCGAGGCCGCCGACGATCAGCCGGTCGCCGTAGCGCAGGTCGAGGCCGTGCGTGGCGAGCTGGTTGGCCTGCTCTTCGGTGGCCTTCGGCTTGTTGGCGGTCATCGGACACTCCTGTTGACGGAACTGCTCTGACGGATCATCAGCACCAGCAGCCAGGGCGCGCCGAGGGTGGCGGTGACCACCCCGACCGGCAGCCCGCTGACCGGCAGCAGATACTGCGCCACCAGATCGGAGGCGAGCAGCAGGACGGCACCGGCGAGGCCCGTGAGGGCCAGGGTCCCCGCGGTCGGCGGCCCGGCGAGGAACCGCACCATGTGCGGGACGGCCAGCGCGACGAACGCGACCGGGCCGGTGAGCGCGGCGGCCAGCGAGGCCAGCGCGACGGCGGTGACCAGCACCTGGAGGCGGGCCGCGTCGGTGTTGACGCCCAGCGCGCCGGCCGAGTCGTCACCGAGGTCCAGCACGGCCAGCTTGCGGTGCAGGAGGAAGGCGGCGGCCAGCGCGACCACCACGGCGGCGCCCGCTGCCCACACCTCCGTCCAGGTCCGCCCGTACACCGAGCCGGTGGTCCACTGGAGCGCCGAGCCGGCCAGCTCGGTCGGGAACCGTACGACCATGAAGTTCACCGCGGCGGTCAGCCCGGCCTGGACGGCGAGGCCGACCAGCACCAGCCGGGTGGCGCTCACGCCGGAGCGCCAGCCGAACACCCCGAGCAGCACGGCGGCCAGCAGCCCGCCGCCCAGCGCGGCCAGCGGGATCAGCGCCTGGGAGGCACCGGCGGCGAGCATCGCCACCGCGCCGAACGAGGCGCCGCCGGTCACGCCCATCACGTCCGGCGAGGCGAGCGGATTGCGGAACATCCGCTGGAGCAGCGCGCCGGCCACCGCCAGGCCCGCGCCCGCGATGACCGCCGCGACCATCCGCGGCGCCCGGAACTGCTGGACGATCAGCACGTCGGCGGCGTCGCCGAGGCCGAGCAGCCCCTTGAGCGCCGCGTCGGGCGCCAGCGGCACCTCGCCGATCGCCACCGAGCAGGTGACGAGCGCGAGCAGCACGACGAGGGCGGCACAGGTCAGCAGGAGGGTGCGGCGGCCGGCATGGGTGGGCCCGGCCGCGTGCGGCGCGGCGACGCGCGCCTTCTCAGTACGCAGGACGTCGCTCACCGGGCCACCTTCCGTGCCAGTACGGCCAGCAGCGGCGCGCCCAGGAAGGCGCTGATGATGCCGACCTGGAGCTCGGAGGGGCGGATGACGACCCGGCCGAGGATGTCGGCGGTGAGCAGCAGCAGCGGCCCCGCGATGATGCAGCCGGGCACCAGCATCCGGTGGTCGGAGCCGAGGAGCTGCCGTACGAGGTGCGGTGCGGCCAGGCCGATGAAGGCGATGGGTCCGGCCACGGCGACCGCCGAGCCCGCGAGCAGCACCACGGCCAGGCCGCCGGCCATACGGATGCGGGCGACCGGCACGCCGAGCGCCTGCGCGGAGTCGTCGCCCAGCGCGAGGGTGTTGAGCGCCGGGGTGATCGCCAGGGCGAGCACGAGGCCGATCACGAGGGTGGGCAGCATCGGGTACAGCACGGAGAGGGGACGTTCCGCCAGCGACCCGGCCAGCCAGAAGCGGGCCTCGTCCAGCGACCGCTTGCTCGCCAGCATCACCGTCGAGGTCCAGGAGAGCAGCACCAGTTGGAGCACGGTGCCGCCGAGCGCGAGCCGTACGGGATCGAGGTCGCCGGCCCGCCGGGCCAGCGCCTGTGCGAACAGCGCGGCGGCGGCCGCACCGGCGAACGCGAACCAGACGTACTCCACGGGCCGCGTCAGGTGGAGGGCGAAGATGGCGACCACGACCGCGAAGCCCGCGCCGTTGTTGATGCCCAGCGTCGTGGGCGAGGCGAGCGGATTGCGGGTGATGCCCTGGACGACCGCGCCGGCCACGCCCAGTGCGGCGCCGACCGCGAGCCCGACGAGGGTGCGCGGCAGCCGCAGGCCGGTGACCACGATGGCGTCGCGCCCGTGTGCCTGCCCGGTCAGGGCGTCGAGCACGGTGGACAGCGGCACCGAGCGCGTGCCCACGGCGAGGCTCAGGGCGGCGCACACGGCCAGTGCGCAGAGCCCGGCGAGCAGCAGGGGGACACCCCGCAGCAACGCCGAAGGGGGCCGCGCGCCGGCCACGGGGGCCGCGGTAGCTGGTGGTTTGGTCGTCAACACGCGTCGTAACGTTAGGTTAGGCAAACCTAAAGCTGCAAGCGCGGTGACGGGAATCGGCGAACTGTCCAGTTTGGCGCCCCGGCGAGTCGGCGCGGGCCCAGTCTCCCTACCCGCACGGGCCCGGCTCCTCACCTCCGCCGGGGCGCAAATCCGGTTGTCCGGAAGCACGTCACCTGCTGAGGTGGCCGGATGAATCACGCAGCGGTGCTCGCGAGGTACGACCGGCGTATGCGACAGGACGCGCGGCCCGACGGCCCCGGCGCCCGGATCGAGCGCGTGGACGGCGTGGTCCGCCAGACCGCCGAAGCGGCCGACGGCTGGCACGGTGTCCTCTGGGCGGACCTCACGCCCGCCACGGCGGATGCCGCGATCGCCGCACAGATCCGGTACTTCACCGGGCTCGGCCGGGCCTTCGAATGGAAGCTGCACGCCCACGACCGCCCGGCCGGCCTCGCGGACCGCCTGGTGGCCGCCGGCTTCGTCCCCGAGGAGGAAGAGACCCTGATGGTCGCCGAGACCGGGGACCTCCCCACCGAGGCGGACCTCCCCTCCGGTGTCCGCCTGGAGCCGGTGACCGACGCCGCCGGCGTCGACCTCATGACAGCCGTCCACGCGCGTGCCTTTGGCCCTGGCCGCGCCCGCTTCCGCGGACAGCTTCTCGACCGGCTCGCCGCGGCACCGGAGACGGTGGTTGCGGTGGTCGCGATGGCTGGGGACACACCGGTGAGCGCGGCCCGCATGGAACTGTCGCCGCACGCGCCCTTCGCCACCCTCTGGGGCGGCGGCACCGACCCGGACTGGCGCGGCCGCGGCCTCTACCGCGCCCTGATCGCCCACCGAGCCCGCATCGCCGCGGCGCGCGGCTACCCGTACCTCCAGGTCGACGCCTCCGACCAGAGCCGCCCCATCCTCCAGCGGCTCGGCTTCGCGGAGCTGACGACCACGACCCCGTACGTGTTCACGCCCGGGGCCGCGGCCGTCGGCTGACGGTCAGTCCGGCCGGCGCACCGTGGCCACGGCCGTCCCGCCCCGGGTGCCGTCCGGCGCCACCGCCGTCAGCCGCAGCTCCGTCCCGCGCTCCGACCCCGCCCGGGCCAGCGCCTGGACGTAGTACACGTCGTCGAGGATCCGCCCCAGCAACTCGGTACGGCCGTCCGGCAGCTCCCGGGTGAGGTCGTAGTACCAGACGCCCTGCCGCGCCAGCCGCCAGGAGAGGAAGACCTCGGCGGTGTCCCCGGCGGGATGCACGGCGTCGACCGTGAAGCCGGCGGGGGCCGCCGGGTGGGGCGCCGGGCGGCCGTCGAGGAAGGCGAGTTCGCCGAGGCGGAAGGTGTGGTCGGCGGGGCCGCCCGTGGTGGAGAACCGGACGGCCACCGCCGCGACCGTGCGCCCGGCGAGCGCGGCCAGCGGCAGCTCCGCGGTGGTCCAGCCGCCCGCGCGCGGCCGGTCTGCGGGCAGCCAGACCGTGGTCCCGGGGTCCTCCTCGGTGATCAGCCCCAGTTCGACCCGCCCCTCCGCCGCGTACACCAGCCGCGCCCGCTCCCCGCCCGTGACCCGCAGCCGGGTCTTGAACAGCCGGGCGGTCGTGGGCCCTTCCGGGGTGAGCCGGCCCGAGAAGCGCAGCGAGCAGCCGCCGTCGTAGGCCAGTCCGTAGTCGTACTCCGCACGCAGCGGCTCGGCGCCGCCCGCGCCCCGCGTCCAGAACTGCCAGGTGGGCAGCACATCCTGGATGCTGATGTTGTTCCACTCCCGGTCGGACACCTGACGGCCCGCCAGGAAGAAGGCGCGGCCGTGCCCCGTGTTGAAGCGGGTGACGAAGGGGAAGCCGCCGATCACCGACCGCTCGGTGATGTACCGGGCCACGCCGTCCCACTTGCGGAAGTTGTGCTCGTCGCGCGGCTTCCCGTCGTCCTCGTCCGGCCAGGGCACGTACTCCGTGCGCCCGGTCCGGGTCGGATCCTCGTTCGGTCCCGACCAGTAGTGCCGCTCGCGGACGAAGACCTCGCCCTGTGCGTCCGGATCCTCGCGGTCCGGGTAGCGGTCCCACGGGAAGTGCGAGCCGAACAGCGCCCAGCTCGTGCGGGCCGGCTCCCCGTCGGGACAGACGATCCGGGCGTCGAACGGTGGGTTGAAGCCGTACTTCTCGGTCTCGGTGCCGTGGAAGACCGCCTCGTACGGGTCCAGGCCCCGCTCCAGTGCCGTACGGCGCGAGGTCGCGACACCCTCCTCGGTGAGCCAGTAGTTGGCGAAGAGGCTGTGGTTCACGGGCGTGTCACCGTGCTGCACCCAGTCGGCGTTCTTGTCGTTGAACGCGTTCTGATAGTCCAGCTTCCCGTCCGTCATGATCGTGTCGTACCACTGGAGATGGAAGCCGTCGGGCGCCTTCGCGCGCAGGTACTCCAGCATCCGCATCAGCTCGCGGGCTTCGGCCGGCGGGATCTCGGCCTCCTGGTTGATGAAGTACCCGTCGAAGCCGAAGTACTCCGCCATCGCGAGCATGCCGTCGGCCACTGGGTACGAGCCGTCGGCGCGCCGCTCCAGATAGTCCCCGAACTCGCCGGTCCGCGGCCAGAACCAGCAGCCCAGGCTGCGTGCGCCGTTGCGGTGCGCGGCATCCGTCCAGGCGGGGTTCGGCAGATTCACCACGCCGTGCACCGGCTCGTCCTCGGGCGAGCCGTCGACGGGCATCCCGTGCCAGGAGCCGTACAGATCGGTGTACTGCCAGAAGCGCAGCAGCCTGCGCGCGAAGACATCGCCGTACTTGTACGCGCTGAAGAAGGAGTTGTCGTAGTCGAAGCTGAGGTTCATCAGCTTCGGGCCGGTGGCGAGGCCCGGATCCGCCTGGGTGGCGGCGAAGGCCGGGATGCGCGCGGCGAGCGGCACACGGGAGCGGAAGTACCGTGCCCAGCGGTCCGTCTCCGGGCTCCAGGACTTCAGCGCGGCCGCGTCGTAACCGTGCATGAAGGGCTGGTGCGCGCCGCGCGCGGAGGCAGCGGCGGCGGGCGCCGCACCCCAGTAACCCAACGGCCCGGCCAGCCCCACGGCCACCCCCGCCGCGCCCAGCATCCGTACGAAGGTCCTGCGATCCACCGGTCCACTGCTCACGGTCACGCCTCCTGTGTGGCGCCGCGGCCCAGCCGCAGCGTGACGATCTCGAACGGGTGGAGCTCCAGGGGCAGTACGCCGTCCTCGCACCGCTCTTCACCGGCACCGGCCGGCCGCTCCAGCAGGTCGCACCGGACCGCGGAGGCCACCGGGAAGCCGCAGGCCAGTTCCGTGCGGACGCGCCCGCCGCGGGCCTCGTGGAGGCGCACCACCACATCCCCGCTGCCGTCGTCCGCGAGCTTCACGGCCGTGACGGTGACGGCCTCGTCGGCCACCGACACCAGCGGCTCGACCGCCGCGGCGCCCGGCACCCGCCGCTCCGGCAGGTTCAGCGCCCAGCCCTCGCGCACCGCGTCGCCGATCCCGGCGCCCGGCACGAGTGCGCAGCGGAAGCGGTGGGTGCCCTGGTCCGTGCGCGGGTCGGGGAAGCGCGGCGCGCGCAACAGGGAGAGCCGTACGGTTGTGGTGGTGCCGCGGCCCGTCTCCCGGGCCGCGCGCGAGGCGTCGTACCCGTACGTCGAGTCCGTCACCACCGCCACGCCCCAGCCCGGCTCCTCGACGTGCACGAACCGGTGCGCGCACGCCTCGAACTTGGCCGCGTCCCAACTGGTGTTGGTGTGCGTGGGCCGGTACAGGTGCCCGAACTGGGTCTCCGCCGCGACCCGGTCCGCGTGCACGTCCAGTGGGAAGGCCGCCTTGAGGAACTTCTCCGTCTCGTGCCAGTCCACCTCGGTCGCGATCTCCAGCCGCGCCGCGCCCGGCGGCAGCGTCAGCACCTGCTCGACGGCCGAGGAGCCGAACGTTCGCCGGACCCGTACGGCACCGGCCGTCCCGCCGTCCACGGCCTCCACGGAGTCGGCATCGACGAGGTCGGTCACCGTGTTGCGGTAGAACTCGTCCACGTCCCAGGCGTCCCACATCGTCGGGAAGTCCTGATGCAACTGGAGGAGGTTGGCCGCCTTGCCGGGCGCCAGGGTCTCCCGGCCGGCCCGCAGGTCGTACAGCGAGACCAGCAGCCCGCGGCCGTCGATCTCCGCCCGCAGCAGCCCGTTGTCCAGGACGTAGCCGCAGCCCGCGCGCGGCACGCAGCCCGTGCCGTTCGGTGCCGCCCGCTCGGGCTGCGCACCGCGCGCCGGTACGCCCTCCCGACCGTGCGGCGCCGCGTTGAACACCAGGGTGGAGCCCGCCGCCGGGGCGCCCGCCAGCGCCCGCTGGGCCGCCCCGATCAGTCCCTCCAGCTCGGCCGCGATGCGTGCGTACCGCTCGGCGGCTTCCCGGTGCACCCAGGCGATCGACGTGCCCGGCAGGATGTCGTGGAACTGGTGCAGCAGCACCTCCTTCCACAGTCGGTCCAACTGCTCGTAGGGGTAAGTGAAGTCGGCACGCACGGCCGCCGTCGCCGACCACAGCTCCGCCTCGTACAGCAGATGCTCGCTGCGCCGGTTGCCCTGCTTCGTGCGGACCTGGCTGGTCAGCGTCGCGCGGTGCAGCTCCAGATACAGCTCACCCGTCCACACCGGCGCGTCCGGGTACTCCGCGTGCGCCTTCTCGAAGAAGTCCGCCGGCTTCTCGAAGGTGACCCGCGCCGAGCCCTCCAGGTCGGCAAGCCGCCGCGCCCGTGCGAGCATGTCGCGGGTCGTGCCGCCGCCCCCGTCGCCCCAGCCGGTCGGCGCCAGCGACCGCCTCGCCGCGCCCTTCTCACGGAAGTTGCGCGCCGCGTGCGCGACCTCATGGCCCGAGAGCTGAGCGTTGTAGGTGTCCATCGGCGGGAAGTGCGTGAACACCCGCGTGCCGTCCAGCCCCTCCCACCAGAAGGTGTGGTGCGGGAACTTGTTGTCCCGGCTCCAGGAGATCTTCTGGGTCAGGAACCACTTGGCGCCCGCCTGCCGGACGAGCTGGGGGAGCGCCGCCGAGTACCCGAAGGTGTCCGGCAGCCACACCTCCTCCGTCTCGACCCCGAACTCCTCCAGGAAGAACCGCTTGCCGTGCACGAACTGCCGGGCCAGCGCCTCCGACCCCGGCATGTTGGTGTCCGACTCCACCCACATCCCGCCCACCGGCACGAACCGGCCGTCCGCCACCGCCTTCTTCACCCGCGCGTACACCTCGGGCCGGTGCTCCTTCAGCCACGCGTACTGCTGCGCCTGCGACATCGCGTACACGAAGTCCGGCTCGTCCTCCAGCAGCGCGGTCATGTTGGACGCCGTACGGGCGACCTTCCGCACCGTCTCGCGCAGCGGCCACAGCCACGCCGAGTCGATGTGCGCGTGGCCGACGGCGCTGATCCGGTGCGCTGAGGCGTGCGCGGGCGCGGCCAGGACGTCGGTCAGCAGCTCACGGGCGCGGGCCGCCGTCCCGCCGATGTCCTGAAGATCCACCGCGTCCAGTGCCCGCTCCACCGCCCGCAGGATCTCCCAGCGGCGCGCCGAGTCCTCGCCCAGCTCGGCCATGAGCTGGCCCAGCACCTCCAGGTCGTGCGCCAGCTCCCAGACGGTGGTATCGAACACCGCGAGGTCCATCCGTGCCAGCTTGTACTGCGGCACGTCACCGGCGGTCTCCCGGTCGCCCAGCTCGGTGGGCAGGAAGGGGTGGTAGTCCAGGATGACGGGGTTGGCGGACGCCTCGACGTGCAGATGTACCTCCTCGCCGCCGCGGGCCGGGGCGGCGATCCGCACCCACTGGTTGCGCGGGTTGAGCCCCTTCACCGGCGAGCCGTCGGGCCGGTACACCAGGCCCTCGCACTGGAAGCCCGGCATGTTCTCGTCGAAGCCCAGGTCCATCAGCGCCTCGACGGTACGGCCCGCCCACGCCTCGGGCACGGTGCCGCGCACGGTGAACCAGCTCGTGCCCCACGGCGGGCCCCACGGCGCACCGGCCTCGATGGGCGTACGCGGCGCGGCGATGCCCTCGGCGACCGGCACCGGCTCCCCGGGTGCGTGCCACACGCCGACGGTCAGCGGCACCGACTCCGGGTACACGGCGGGCCACAGACGCTCTTCCAGCACCCGCTTCAGTCGGGCTTCGGTGGTGGTGCGGTGGTCGTGCATGACGTACGGCTCCTTCAGACCTCGTGGGGCTGGATCACTTCCGCGATGCCGCGGTCCTTCAAGTGCGCGCTGTCCGCGACCCGTTCACTGCGTACGCAGGCCGGTCGCAGGCCACGTTCCGCGAGCCGCATCCATGCCTCGAAGACCGGGCCGCCGGGCGCGCACGGGGTGCCGCTCTCGACGGCCAGCGCGAGGGTGCGCGGCGCCGGGACATGCGGCGCGGCCCGCTCTTCCCGTACGGCGTCGGCGAAGGCGAGCCCCTGCGGCTTGGCCTGCCGGCCGTTTGTCAGCAGCCCGAGGCTGTACTCCAGCTCGGGGAAGTCGGCCAGTGCCCGGTCCACGTCGTGCGAGCACCACCACGTGATGCCCCACAGCTCCGTGCAGTCCAGGGCCGCACGCACGGTGTCCCGTACGAACGCGGGGCCGTGCTCGGCGGGGATGTGCGGCGCGGGCGCGCCGACCTCCTGGAGCCATACCGGCCGGGCCGGGTCCTCGGCCCATGCCTTGGACAGCTCGATGAGATACGCGGCGTGCTGCGCGGTGGCGGTGGACTCCCGCCCGTACCGCTGCGCCGTCCCGTTGAACACCCACGCGTGCACGGCGGTCAGCGCGCCCAGCGTCGCGGAGTGTTCCGGCGTGAAGGGGTGGCCGTCCAGGTACCACGCCGCGTCGTACGAGGCGTGCAGGTGGAGCCGCCCTGGCGCACCCCGCTCGCACGCGGCCAGCATCCGCTCCAGCCACGCGCTCGCCTGGTCGGGCGTGATCCGGTCGGGGTCCGGATGCGGGTCGCCGGAGAACTGGTTGGTCTCGTTGCCGAGGGTCATGCCGAGGAAGTTCGGCCGGTCGGCGAGGGCCGCGGCCAGCGTCTCCAGGTATGCCGCCTGGCCGTCCAGTACATCGGGGTCGCTGAAGAGATTGCGGCGGTGCCAGGTCGTGGTCCAGGCCGGTACGAAGTCGAAGCTGGACAGGTGGCCCTGGAGGCCGTCGACGGCGACGTCCAGACCGCGCTCGGCGGCCGCGTCGGCGAGGGAGACCAACTGGTCAACGGCGCGCGGGCGGATCAGCGTGCGATTGGGCTGGAAGAGCGGCCAGAGCGGGAAGACGCGGACGTGGTCCAGGCCGAGGGCCGCGACGGAGTCCAGATCGGACCGGACCTCGTCCAGGTCGAAGTCGAGCCAGTGGTGGAACCAGCCGCGGGTGGGCGTGTAGTTCACACCGAAGCGAATCGGGGGCATACGGCTCCTGTTCGACAGGGGTGGGACGGGCGGATCGGCGCTCAGCCTTTGACCGCGCCCTCGCCCACGCCGCGGAAGAAGTAGCGCTGCAGACAGGCGAACATCACGATCAGCGGGGCCACCGCGATGATGGTTCCGGCGGCGACCACCCGCGGCTTGTCCGCGAAGGTGCCGTGCAGGAAGTTCAGGCCGACGGTGAGGGTGAAGTGGTCCGGGTCGGAGAGCACGATCAGCGGCCAGAGGAAGTCGTCCCAGGCGCCCATGAAGGCGAAGATCGCGACGACCGCGAGGGTGCCCTTCACCGACGGCAGGGCGATGCGCAGGAAACGCTGCCAGACGTTGGCGCCGTCCACGACGGCCGCCTCCTCGATCTCGTACGGGAGCGCGCGGAAGGCGTTGCGCATCAGCAGCACGTTGAGCGCGCCGACACTGCCCGGGAGGACGACGGCGACCAGTGTGTTGTTCAGGCCGAGATCACGCATGGTGGTGAACTGCGCGATGATGATCGACTCCAGCGGGACCAGCAGCGCCGCGACGAAGACCAGGCCGGCCGCCGTACGGCCGCGGAAGCGCAGCCTGGCCAGCGCGTATCCGGCGAGCGAGGCGCCCACGCAGTTGGTGAGGACGTTGGCGGCGGCGACCTTGAGGGAGTTCAGCGCGTAGTCCCACACCGGGATGATTCGGGCGACCTCGGCGTAGTTGGCGAGGGTCGGGTCGCGCGGGACGAAGGAGGGCGGCGAGGGATAGATGTTCTCGCCCGGGCCCTTGAGCGAGGTGGAGAGCTGCCACAGGAAGGGACCGACGGTGATCGCCAGCACGGCGAGCATCAGGACGTAGCGCACGACCCGCTCCGTGCGGCCGACGCGGGTCATGCGGACTTCTCCTTACGGTCGGCGCGCAGCACGAGCAGCATCAGCACCAGCGCGATGCAGAAGATGACGAGCGAGAGCGCGGAGGCATAGCCGACCCGCCCCGACAGCCCGGTGCCGGAGCGCTGGACGAGCATCACGAGCGTGCTGTCCTCCCCGGCCGGGCCGCCGGTCGGCCCGGCCAGCAGGTACACCTCGGAGAACACCTTGAAGGCGGCGACCGAGGAGAGCGCGCCGACCAGCACCATCGTGGAGCGCACGGCCGGCACGGTGACGGTGACGAAGCGGCGGATCGGCCCCGCGCCGTCCACGGCGGCGGCCTCGTGCAACTCCTTGGGTACCTGTGCCAGCGCCGCCAGGTAAATGATCATGTAGTAGCCGAGGCCCTTCCAGACCGTCAGGGCCATCGCGCACAGCAGCACCAGCCAGGCGTCACCCAGGAAGGACACCGGTCCCGCGCCCAGCATCTCCAGCATGCTGTTGAGCAGCCCGCGGTCGTCCAGCATCCACACCCAGATCAGCGCGACCACGACCACGGACGCGACCACCGGCGTGTAGAAGGCCGCGCGGAAGAAGACGACGCCCTTGAGCGGCTTCTCCACGAGCAGCGCGAGCAGCAGCGGCAGCAGGACCGTGCACGGCACGACGACCACCACGTACAGCAGGCTGTTGCGCAGCGCCGTCCAGAACTGCGGGTCGTGCAGCATCTCCTGGAAGTTGCGCAGCCCCACCCACACGCCCGGCGTGAGCGTGCGCGCGTCGGTGAAGGCGTGCTGGACCGTGCTGAGGAAGGGGTACAGGATGAAGGCCGCGACCACCGCCAGGCCCGGCAGCAGGAACAGCCAGGGACTGGCCGCGCGATGGGTCCGTACGCTCATGGCTCAGCCCTGCTGCAGCAGCCGGTTGCTCTGCGCGACCGCGTCGTCCAGCGCCTGCTTCGGCGACTTGTCGCCCTGCAGCGCCTTGGCGACCTCGTTCTGCAGCACGGTCTTCATCTCGTCCGTCATCACCACGGGCGTGTAGTTGACCGCACCGTCCAGCATCCTGGCCGCGGCCACCCGCACCCGGCCCTCGTCGGTGCCGTCGTCCTTGGTCCAGTACGGCTTCTCCAGGGAGCCGCGGGTGCTCGGGAACACCGCGACCTCGTGCGCGAAGGACTCCTGGTTGCGCTGGTTGGTGACGAAGCGCGCGAAGGCGATGGCGGCGGCCTTGTGCTCGCTGCGGTCGTTGACGCCGAGGCCCATCACGTACATGTTGGGCTTGCCGGTGTTGGCCGGCGCGTCGGTGATGCCGAGGTTCTTGTAGAGCTCGGGCGCGTTCTCCTTGAAGTCCACGAGGTCGGGCGCGCTGCCCGGGTTCATGGCGACGCGGCCCTGGAGGAACTTCCGCCCCGCGCTCTCCGGAGTGGCGCTCAGCGCCTGCGAGTCCAGCCCGCCGCTCTTGAACAGCTTCTTGTACTCGGTGAGCAGCTCCACGCCGCGCGGCTCGTTGTACGTGAACTTGGTGGCGTCGGCGTTCATCAGCTTCACGCCGTACCGCCCGAAGTCCTCGATCGCGGGCACCCCGGCCAGCGTGGCGACCTTGCCGCCGGAGGTCTTCGCCATCTTCCGCGCGTCGGCGAACAGCTCGTCGTACGTCGTCGGCGGCTTCTCCGGGTCCAGCCCGGCCTTCTTGAACAGCGCCTTGTTGTAGAAGAGCGGGCCCGTGTTGAGGTACCAGGGGAAGGCGTACGCGCCGTCCAGGCCCGGCAGTTCGTTGCCTGCCCAGGCTTCCGGCGTGTAGACCTTCTTCGCCTTCGCGGTGACCGGCTCCTTGTCCAGGTTCATCAGCAGCCCGGCCTTGGCCAGCGGATACGACAGGTCGGGCGAGACGTTCACGACGTCGGGCAGGGTGCCGCCGCCGGCGTCCGCGCTGAGCTTCTCGGGGTAGTTCTCGGCCGGCTGGTCGATCCACTTCACTTTCGTGCCCGGGTGCGCCTTCTCGAACGTGTCGATGAGGCCGTTGAAGTAGTCCTTGTACTGGGCCCGGAGGTTCCAGGTCTGGAAGGTGATGTGGCCGCTCACCTTGCCGTCGGCGGCGCTGCCGCCGTCGTCGGCACCACCCCCGCAGGCGCTGAGGAGCAGCGCGCCCGCCAGCAGCGGTACGGCGGTACGGGCGGGTCTGGACACACGGGTACCCCGGAAAGTGGGCATGGCCGCAGGGCTCCTTCAGTCGGGCCGGAGGTGGGCTGGGGTGGCGCCCCAAAAGGTGCCCGCAGCCGCCGAGTTACGTCAACACTCTTTACGCGTATTTCTTTTCTTCGCCTCGAAAGTGCAGGCCAGCGAGGTGAGTTCGGAACTGTTGCGCGAAGTGCTAATGCGCTTTAGTCTCTCCGTACTCAAGCGCATTAGTAGGGAAGCGGAAGAGGGAGCATGCGCCGTACGCCGGCCCGGCGGCCGACCATGAAGGACATCGCCCTGCGTGCCGGGGTGTCCGAGAGCGCGGTCTCCTTCGCGCTCAACGACCGCCCCGGCGTCTCGCCGGTGACCCGCGACCGCATCCGCCGGGTCGCCGAGCAGCTCGGCTGGCAGCCCAGGGCGGCCGCCCGCGCGCTGTCGGGGGAGGGCTCGGCCACAGTCGGGCTGGTACTGGCCCGCCCGGCCCGCACCCTCGGCGTGGAGTCCTTCTTCCTCCAACTGGTCTCCGGCATCCAGGAAGAGCTGTCCGCACGGAAGCTGGGGCTGCTCTTCCAGGTCGTCGAGGGGCTGGACGCGGAGTGCGCGACCTACCGCCGCTGGTGGGCCGAGCACCGCGTGGACGGCGTCCTCGTCGTCGACCCGCGCCAGGACGACCCGCGCCCGGACCTGCTGGGCGGCCTCGGGCTGCCCGCGGTGATGATCGGTGCCCCCGCGCCGGAGGTGGCCGACGGCGAGAGTTCAGCCGTCTCCACCCTCGGCGCCGACGACGCGGGCATCATGGCCGCCCTCGTCGGCCATCTCCACGCGCTCGGCCACCGCCGTATCACGCACATCGCCGGACTCCCCGAATTCGCCCACACCCAGCGCCGGATCGCCTCCCTGCGCGCCGAGGCCGCCCGCCTCGGCCTGACCGAGGCCGCCTCGGTGACCACCGACTACTCCGACAGCGAGGGTGCCGCCGCCACCCGCCGGGTGCTGGACCACCCCCAGCCGCCCACAGCGCTGATCTACGACAACGACGTACTGGCCGTCGCCGGGCTCGCCGTCGCCACCGAGCGCGGCATCCGCGTCCCCGACCAGCTCTCCCTCGTGGCCTGGGACGACTCGGTGCTGTGCCGCAGCGTCCACCCGGCGCTGACCGCACCGGTGCGCGACACTGCCGCCTTCGGCCGGCACGCCGCGCAGGCCCTCACCGCCCTCCTGGACGGCGCGCCGGCCGGCCACACCCAGGAGCCGCTGCCCCGGATCGATCCGCGGGGCAGCACGGGCCCGGCGCCGGGCCGCTAGCGCGGAACCGACGCCGGTGCCGCAAGAGGGCCCTTCCGGCCCCTCACAGTCATCCTGAACTCGCCCATGGCGCAGCCATCTTGACGCCACGTCCGCACGAGGCGTTCCCAGTCGTTCGGAGATCAACTACCGTTGACGGAGAGCTGTGTGGTCGCCGCGGTGCGTGACCGGCCGCGGCGAACCGTCGTCAGGGAGGCCGGATGACGTTTCATTGCGAGTACGCCTGGCTCGGCGGGACCGGCGTCGCCGAGCAGGTCCTCATCGAAGTGGCCGACGGACGGATCACCCGTGTCACCGACAACACCCCGGCACCGCCCGGTGCCCACCGACTGCCAGGACTGACCGTACCGGGCCTGGCCAACACTCACTCCCACGTCTTCCACCGCGCCATCCGCGGCCGCAGCCAGAGCGGCGTGACCGACTTCTGGCGCTGGCGCGACGTCATGTACGACGCCGCGGGACACCTCGACCCCGACCGCATGTACGCCCTCGCCCGCGCCACGTACGCCGAGATGGCGCTGTCCGGCATCACCGCCGTCGGCGAGTTCCACTACGTCCATCACAACCCGGACGGCACACCGTACGACGACCCCAACGCCATGGGCGGCGCGCTCGCCCGCGCCGCCGCCGACGCGGGCATCCGCCTCACCCTCCTCGACACCTGCTACCTCATGGCCGACATCGACGGCAGACGGCTGGAGGGCGTGCAGCGGCGCTTCAGCGACGGCAGCGCCGAGGACTGGGCGCGGCGCACGGGCGCCCTGCGGGACAGCGACCGGCTCCGCATCGGCGCCGCCGTGCACAGCGTGCGCGCCGTGCCGCGCGAGGCGATGACGTTCGTCGCCGCCGACGCCCGCCGCCGCGGCGTCCCGCTCCACGTCCACCTTTCCGAACAGCCCGCCGAGAACGCCGCCTGCCGCCAGCGGTACGGCCGCACCCCCACCCGCCTGCTGCACGAGAAAGGGGTACTGGGCGAGGGCGCGACGGCTGTCCACGCGACCCATCTGGACTCCGCCGACATCGCGCTGCTCGGCGGCTCCCGCACCGGCGTCTGCCTGTGCCCGACGACCGAACGCGACCTGGCCGACGGCATCGGCCCCGCCGGCCGGCTGGCGGCGGCCGGCACGCCGCTGAGCCTCGGCAGCGACGCGCACATGATGATCGACCTCTGGGAGGAGGCCCGTGCCATCGAACTGGACGAGCGGCTGATCAGCGGCCGCCGCGGCCACTGGACCGCCGCCGAACTGCTCACCGCCGCGACCTCGGCCGGCATGACGGCGCTCGGCTGGAACGCCGGCACGATCGCGGCGGGCCGGCTCGCCGACCTCGCCACCGTACGGCTGGACTCGCCGCGCACGGCCGGGGCGCGGGCCGGCGATCCACTGGCCCACGCCGTGTTCGCCGGCACCGCCGCCGACGTCAGCCATGTCGTCACCGGCGGCGAACTCGTCGTCGAGGACGGCCGGCACCGGCACATCGAGGACGTCGGCGGCGCGCTGGACAAGGCCATCACGACCTTGCTGGCGAGCTGACCGGGGACCGCCACCGCCGGACGACGTGATCCCCACGCCGTCCGGCGGTGGCGGTTCACAGGCTCCGGGCGCGGTGCGCGCGGACGAGACTCGCATAGCGCCGGCCGCTGGTCTTGACGGTGCGCCGCTGCGTTGCGTAGTCGACGTGGACCAGGCCGAACCGCTTGTCGTAGCCGTACGCCCACTCGAAGTTGTCCAGCAGCGACCAGGCGAAGTAACCCGCCAGCGGGACCCCTTCGGACACCGCGCGGGCGCACGCGGCCAGGTGCTCCTCCAGGTAGCGGACCCGCTCCGGATCGTGGACCTGCCCGTCGGGGCCGACGGTGTCCGGGTAGGCGGAGCCGTTCTCGGTGACGTACAGGCAGCGCGCCCCGTAGTCCTCGGTCATCCGCCGCAGCGTCTTCACGAGGCCCTCCGCGTGCACCTCCCAGCCCATGGCGGTGCGGCGCGCGCCGGGGACGGAGGCCTGCTGGGCGTACGGCACCGGGCCCGCCGGGTCGTCGGCGACGACATTGCGGAAGTAGTAGTTCAGGCCGAGCCAGTCCAGCGGCGCGGCGATGGTCTCCAAGTCGCCTGTCCGAGACGGGGGTTCGGTGCCGTACAGGTCGACCATGTCCTGCGGGTAGCCGCGGCCGTGCAGTGGGTCCAGCCACCAGCGGTTGGTGTGGCCGTCGGAGCGGCGCGCGGCCGCGCGGTCGGCCTCGCGCTCGCTCGCCGGCTCACAGTGCGTCAGGTTGTTGACGATGCCGACCCGAGCATCGGGCACCGCAGCCCGGATGGCCTGCACCGCGAGGCCGTGCCCGAGGTGCAGGTGGAAGGAGGCGCGGACGGCCGCGGTGACGTCCGTCAGGCCGGGCGCCATCCGGCCTTCCAGATGGCCGATCCAGGCGGAGCACAGCGGTTCGTTGAGGGTGGTCCAGTGCTGGATACGGTCGCCGAGACGCTCGGCGACGACCGCCGCGTACGCCGCGAAATGCTCGGCCGTTTCCCGCGCCGGCCAGCCGCCCCGGTCCTGCAACGCCTGCGGCAGATCCCAGTGGTACAGGGTCGGGTACGGCGTGATCCCGGCTTCCAGGAGCGCGTCGGTGAGGCGGTCGTAGAAGTCCAGGCCCGCCTTGTTGACCGGCCCGTCGCCGCCCGGCACGACCCGCGGCCAGGCGATCGAGAAGCGGTACGCGTCCACCCCGAGGCGCCGCATCAGCGCGATGTCCTCGCGCCAGCGGTGGTAGTGGTCGCAGGCCACGTCCCCGGTGTCACCGTTGTCGACCTTGCCTGGGGTGTGGCTGAAGGTGTCCCAGATGGACGGCGCCCGGCCGTCCTCGGCCACCGCACCTTCGATCTGGTACGCGGCAGTGGCCGTCCCCCACACGAATCCGGCGGGGAGCGAGTCGAGGTACGAGTCGGACACGGAGTTCCTTTCCGCGGGGGTCACTTGACGGCACCGGCGGTGAGCCCGGCGACGAGATAACGCTGGAGCAGCAGGAAGCCCGCGACGACGGGGACGCTGACCACGAGCGAGGCGGCCATGATCTGGTTCCAGTACACCTCGGTCTGGGTGGCGTAGCCCTGCAGGCCGATCGCGAGCGTGCGGGTGACGTCGTTGGTCATGACCGAGGCGAAGAGCACCTCGCCCCAGGCGGTCATGAAGGAGTAGATGGCCACGGCCACGATGCCGGGGACGGCGGCCGGCACGACCACCCGCAGCAGCGCGCCGAGCGGCCCGCAGCCGTCGACCTGCGCCGCCTCGTCCAGGTCGCGCGGGATGGAGTCGAAGTAACCCACCAGCATCCAGATGGACAGCGGCAGGGTGAAGGTCATGTACGTGAGGATCAGGCCGCCGCGCGAGCCGTAGAGCGCGACGCCGGTGGCGTTCCCGATGTTCACGAAGAGCAGGAACAGCGGGAGGAGGAAGAGGATGCCGGGAAACATCTGCGTGGACAGCACCGTCACCGTGAACAGCCGCTTCCCCCGGAACCGGTACCGGCTCACCGCGTACGCCGCGAACACCGCGATCACCACCGAGCAGGCCGTCGCCGCGCTCGCCACGATGAGGGAGTTCACGAAGTACCGGCCCAGCGGCACGGTCCGCCAGATGTCGAGGTAGGGCTGGACCGTCAGGTGGCTGGGGAACCACCGGAAGGCGCCGGTCACATCCCGCAGCGGCTTGAGCGAGCTGCTCAGCATCACGTAGAGCGGCGTGGCCGTGAAGAGAGCGAGCAGGGTGAGCAGCACGCGCCGGGTCCAGATGAAGGACCGGGGCGGTGCGGTGGGCGACGTGCCGGCCTCAGCCATGCCCGCCCCTCCTTCCACGGCCGGTGACCAGCAGGTATACGGCCGTCACCACGAGCAGGAACAGCAGCAGCAGGACGGACATGGCGGACCCCGAGCCGAAGTTCCAGGTCTCGAAGGACGCCTGGTAAATGTGGATCGAGATCAGGTCGGCGGCCTCCGGCGCGGCCTTCCCGAAGAGCACGTACGGCACGTTGAAGTCGTTGAAGGTCCACAGGAAGAGCACCAGGACGAGGACCTGATTGACCGGGCGGAGGGCCGGCAGTGTGATGTGCCGGATCTGCCGCCGGATTCCGGCACCGTCCAGTTGCGCCGCTTCGTAGGACTCCCGGGGGATGTTCTGCAGCGCCGCCGTCAGCATCAGGAAGGCGAACGGCCAGGTCCGCCAGACAGAGGTGATCACGAGCGCGGTGAAACTGTTGTCGCCGACCAGCCAGAACGTGGGCGAATCGGTGATCCCGAGCTGATCGTGCAGTACGTGGTTCACCAGCCCGTTGTCCCGCTGGAGGAGGAAGGACCAGGTGATGACGGCGGTGTAGACCGGCAGCGCGTATGGAGTGAGGAACAGAGCCCGCAGCAGGCCGCGGCCGCGGAACGTGTCCTGCATCAGGATCGCGGCCGTCACACCGAGCAGCCAGGCCAGCCCCACGGCCAGCACGGTGAAGGCGCAGGTGACCGCGAAGGAGTGCAGCAGCGCCCGGCCGGCCGGCGCGTCGAAGTCGACCGCGAGCCGGAAGTTGTCGAGACCGGCCCAGGGCGCCGCGCCCCAGTTGCCGATGTACTCCTGGGTGAGCCGCTTGAAGCTCATCGCGATGCCGATGACCATCGGGACGAGATGGATGAGCAGCTCGAGGGCGAGGGCCGGGAGCAGCAGGAGGTAGGGCAGGCCGCCGCGCCTGATACGGGCGATCATCGCCGCCTCATTTCTGCATCTGCTGCTGGGCCGCGGTCAGCCGGGCCCGTACGTCCGCCGTGGTGATCTTCTTGCCCGCGGCGGCGTCGGCGAACAGCTCCTTCATCGCCCCGCCGACCAGCGTCTCGAACTGCGCCTCGTCCGGGACCTGCGGCAACGGCTCCGCGCTCTTGGCCAGTACCTCGCGCAGCACGGCCTCGTCCGGCGTGCGGGGCGCGTGCTTCTGTGCCGCGAGCACGGGCGAGAGCGACCCGTACTTCGTGGTCAGGACGTTCTGTTCGTCCGTCGAGGTCATGAACTTCACGAACTTCAGGGCGCCGTCGAGGTTGTCGGTGTTCTTGAAGACGCCGATGTTGATGCCGGCGACCATCGAGTTGACGTTGCGGCGGCCGGACGCGTCGGCGGACCGGAAGGGGACGGGCGCGACACCGTACTCATCAGGCTTCATGCCGTGCGCGAGCAGCGAGGTCCGCGCGGCCTGCCACAGCAGCATCCCGGCCTTGCCGGTGGCGAAGTCCCGCACGGACTGGTTCTGGGCGTACTCGGCGTTGCCCGGCGCGGCGATGCGGTCGTTGGCGAGCAGGTCGACGTACTGCTTGACGGCCGCGACGTTCGCGGGCCGGTCGAAGGTGGGTTTGCCCGCGGCGTCGAAGAAGTCGGCGCCGTGCTGCTTGCCGAAGACGAACGCGTGGTGGGCGTTCTCCACCGGGTTGCCGCCCTCGACGGCCAGCCCGTACTTCCCACCCCGGGTCAGCTTCTTCCCATCGGCCACCAACTCGGCCCACGTCGTGGGTGGTTGCTCGATCCCGGCTTCCCGGAACATCGCCTTGTTGTAGTAGAGCGCGTACGTCAGGGAGTACAGCGGCACCGCCGCCGGGTCCTTGCCGCGGGCGCCGGTCGCGGCCAGTGGCGCGCTCGCGAACCGCTCCTTGCCGCCGACCTCGGCGAACGTCTTCCCGTCGAAGGGCAGCAGCGCGCCGCTCTTCTGCAGTGAGGCGGACCAGGTGTTGCCGATGTTGAGGACGTCGGGCCCCTGGCCGGAGGAGGCCGCGGCGAGGATGCGGTCCAGCAGCGTGGCCCAGGGCACGACCTCCAGATGGACCTTGATGCCGGTCCGCCGCTCGAACTTCTTCAGCTCGGGCGCGAGCACCTTCTTGTCGGCCTCCACGCTGGAGCCCTGGTTGGTCGCCCAGTACGTCAGCTCCTTCGGGTTGCCGTTGCCGGCCGTGTCGCCGGGCGCGTTGCCACCGCCGCAGCCGGTGGCCAGGGCGGCGGTCAGTGCGGTGGTGAGCGCGGCGGCTGCCGCCATACGGAATCTGCGCATGGTCGTTGAGGCCCCTCCGGGAGGTGAGCGTCAAAGCTCTGAACGCGGCTCGGTCTTATCTCAAGGCGTGAGTTAAGTAGTGAGAGAAGTGGCCGTCAAGACGCCGGGCGACGGTAAGTTGGCGCAGAGGGAAGGAGTCAGATGCCCGAACGCCACCGCAGGACGGTCCGCGATCTCCGTCGCGGCAACCGTGCGACACTGCTGCGCCGGCTGTACTTCGAAGGGCCGCTCAGCCGCCAGGAGTTGGCCGCGCACACCGGCCTGAGCTCGGCGTCCATCAGCAACGTCACCGCCGAACTCCTCGCGGACGGCCTGCTGGAGGAGGCCGGTTCCGTCGGCTCCGACGGCGGCCGCCCGCGCACCCTGCTGCGCATCCCGCCGGGGGCCGGCTCCCTCATCGGCGTGGACGTCGGCGAGACCCGGATACGCGTCGAACTCTTCGACATCTCCATGACCGAACTCGCCCGCTCAGTACACCCGTTGAAGGACGGCGGCCATGGCGACGTCACCCACGTCGTACGGCTCATCGCCGACGGTCTGGCGGCGGTGTGCGGCGCGGACGTCCAGCGCGGCCCGCTGCTCGGCATCGGCGTTGGCGTACCGGGCATCGTCGCGGAGGACCCTGCCGGGGATGGCGCCGTCGTGCACGCCCAAACGGTCGGCTGGGACGCCGTCCCGCTCGAATCCCTCCTCCGATCCACTGCTCAACTCAGCTCGTCCACCCCGCTGTTCGTCTCCAACGGAGCCAAGACGCTCGGCCAGGCCGAGATGTGGTTCGGTGCGGGCCGGGGCGCGCGCGACGCCGTCATCGCCCTCATCGGCTCCGGCGTCGGCGCCAGTGTGATCACCGATGGCAGTGCGTACGGCGGCGCCGCGCAGGGTGCGGGGGAGTGGGGCCACACGACCATGCAACTCCGCGGCCGCCGCTGCCGCTGCGGCGCCCGCGGCTGCCTCGAGGCGTATGTGGGCGCCGAAGCGGTACTGGAACGGTGGCGGGAGGCGGGCGGCGGACGCGCGCCCGGCGCTGACGAGGAGTCCGCGCTCGCCGCACTCCTCGCGTCCGAGGACCCGGCCGCCGCCGAAGTCCTGGCGGAGACCGCCGAATACCTCGGCGCGGGCATCGCCGACCTGGTCAACCTCTTCAACCCCGAGCGCATCGTGCTGGCCGGCTGGGCCGGACTCCAACTCGGTGCCCGCCTGCTGCCCGCCGTACGCGAAGCCACCGCGGCATACGCCCTCCGGTACCCGGCAGCCCGCGCCACGATCGAACTCGGCCGCCTCGGCACGGACGCGGTAACGGTCGGCGCCGCGACACTGCCCCTGAACCGCTTCCTGACAACGGGCGGAGCACCGCAAGGGCCCGGCGGATGATGTTCCGCCGGGCCCCGGGATCAGTAGCGGGGACAGGATTTGAACCTGCGACCTCTGGGTTATGAGCCCAGCGAGCTACCGAGCTGCTCCACCCCGCGTCGGTGAACACAACCCTACGCGGCCCGGGCCCTCACACCTAATCGGCGAGGGACCGGCAGGTCAGTCGGCGGAGTCCATGAAGCTCAGCATCCGGCGGTTGACCTCCTCGGCGTGGTCGATCTGCGGTCCATGGCCGGTGTGGGCGATGATCTCGGCCCGGGCGCCCGGTATCAGGCGCGGGACGCGTTCCACTTGCCGCTGCGGGTGCACAAGCAGGCTGCGCTTGCCGAGTACGAGAGAGAGCGGGGTGCGGATGCCGGACAGTTCGGTCTCGGAGAGGGGCAGCGGTGCGGGGCGGCGGATGCGGTAGGCGCGTACACCGAGCCTGATCATCGTGCGCAGTTCCGGCACGACGAGCACCGGCTGCTCCAGCCAGGCCGCCAGCCGTGGCCGCAGCGCCTTCGGCGCGAAGGTCGCGAACAGGCTGGCGAAGATCCAGACGAAGAAGCGCAGCCCCACCTTCTCCAGGCCGCCGGGGTCGAGCAGTGTGACCGAGGCCAGGCGGCCGGGCCTGCGGTGCGCCTGGTTCAGCGCCAGCCAGCCGCCGTAGGACGAACCGACGAGGTGCACGCGGTCGAGCCCGAGCCCGGCGAGCGTTTCGTCCAGCCACTGGGCGGCGTGTTCGGGCTGGTGAAGGGGTGCGCGCTGCACGCTGCGGCCGGGATCGCCCGGGGTGTCGATCGCGTACACCGGCCGCTCGGCGCTGAGCGCGGGAGTGTTGGGGTACCACATGGCGGAGCAGGAGCCCGCTCCGTGCACCAGGACGATGGGGGTGCGGCGGCGCGCTGCCGGGTCCGTTGGGCCGTAACGGTAGACGTGCGTGGTACCGAAGGACGTCTCGACGTCCTCTTCCCCCAGCGCGGCGGCCCCCAACGCGTACACCGCGTCGCAGGCCGCGAAGTAGCGGTCGCGCAGGACGTCGCTCACATAGCGGCCGACATCGGCCTGGGTGCGGACTGCAGCGGTCTCGGGCACGGCCACCTCCGGGTAGTCGAACGTTGTGATACGAACGTACCACGATGGTGGTACGGCTGTACCATCAAAGAGGTGGGGTACCCGCCCGCACCCATGTCGTCAACGAGAAGCGGAGAGCCGGACGATGCCCAAGCGCGTGGATCACGCAGAGCGGCGGACCGAGATCGCCGAGGCGCTCGTCCGGGTCGCGGGCCGGCGCGGGCTGCATGCCGTGGGAATGCGCGACGTGGCGGCGGAGGCGGGCGTTTCGCTCCGGCTGGTGCAGTACTACTTCGAGACCAAGGAGAAGCTGCTGCTCTTCGGGCTCCGGCACCTCGCCGAGCGATTCGGCGAGCGGGTCGCCGCCAGGCTCCGGGCCGCCGGGGACCACCCGGGACCGCGCGCGATGATCGAGGCGCTGCTGATGGCGGCGCTGCCGACCGACGAGGAAAGCCGCACCTTCCACCATCTCTACACCTCGTACGCGGTCCTCGCCGTGAACGACCCGACGCTCGCGGCCCAGCCGTTCATCAAGGACCCCGACGCCGCCGAGGCCGCCCTGCACGGGCTCCTCCAGCAGGCACAGGAGTCGGATCTGCTACGGCCCGGTGTGGACTCCCGGACGGAGGCGGTCGGCCTGCTGGCCATGTCCGCCGGCCTCGGCACCAGCATCCTCGTCGGCCAGCGCACCCCCGACTCCGCCACCGCGATCTTCGAGTACCACCTGAACCGAATCTTCGGCCCGGGACCGGGCATCAGCGCGGGATCAGCGAGCCCTCTTCCGTGACCGTCAGGCGGGCCTGGTGGCCGGCCGGTGAGCAGTTACGGCCGTTGGGATAGGTGGGCTTCGGGGTGACACTGACCTGTCGGTCGAGCACGGTGGTGCCGCGTTGGTCCTTGAATACCAACGTGATGTGTACCGGCTTTCCTGGCAGGTCGCGTACGACCGCGAAGCCGGGCCAGGTGGCCGGTTTCTCCGACCGGGTTTCCCGGAGCTGCAATGGGCGCTTTCGGCAGATGTCGTCCCAGCAGGCCGTGAGGGTCGCGTCGGCCGTCCGGTGCGCCAGTTCCGGGTGGACCTTGACGCGGATGCCGGCGGGCGCGTCCATCAGGGTGCAGGGATGGGTGTTTCCCGCGGCGCCTCCGCACGCGGTGAGCAGCGTAAGAGCCGCCGGCGATACCGCGATTCCGATGCGCCGTTTCACACTCACGCGCGGAGCCCGTCGAGGAACTGGCCGAGCAGTTGCAGACCGGTGCGCAGGGTCTCGGTGTCGTCGGCGAAGCCGATGCGGACGGTGTGCTCGATGTCGAAGGCGGCGCCGGGGGTGAACATGACGCCGGTCTCCTTCAGCAGGCGGGTGCAGAACTCGTACGAGCCAAGGGGGATGTTGTAGCGGAGGAGAGCGGTGGTTCCCGAGGCCGGTTTGACGTAGCTGATGTCGTCCCGGGTGGTGATCCACTCGTCCAGGATGGTCAGGTTGGTGCGCGTGATCCGGTGGGAGCGGGCCAGGATGGCGTCCTTGTTCTCCAGTGCCACGCAGGCCAGGAGGTCGTCGATGCGGCCGACGCTGATGGTGGTGTAGTCGCGGTGGGCGGCGACGGCCCGCAGCAGGCCGGTCGGGCCGGCGATCCACCCCAGGCGCAACCCGGCCAGGGAGTACGGCTTGGACATGCTGCCGGTGGAGATGCCGCGCTCGTACAGGTCGGCGATCGAGGCGGTGAAGCCGTCACCGTGCTGGTCCACGCCCCGGTAGACCTCGTCGCACAGCACCCACGCCCCGACCCGCTCGGCGATCTTGGCGATGCGGGTCAGTCCGGCGGAATCGATGAGTGCGCCGGTGGGGTTGTTGGGATTGTTCACCGCGATGAGCTTGGTGTCCGGGGTGACCAGGTGGTCGAGTTCGTCCAGGTCGGGCAGCCAGCCGTTCTCCTCACGCAACGTCAGGTGGTCGACGCGGGCGCCGTAGCTGTCCGGGATGGAGTAGTGCTGCTGGTAGGTGGGGACCACGGCCACGACGTGGTCGCCCGGCTCGACGAGGGTGGTGTGCACGAGCGCGTTGGCGCCGATCGCGCCGTGGGTGATCAGGACGTTGTCCGGGCCTTGAGTTGTGTACAGGCCCGCGACCAGGGCGCGCAGGCGGGGGCTGCCGGGGATCGGTCCGTAGGTGAGCGGGGTGGCTGCCAGCTCGGCCAGTACCTCCTCGCGCCGGCCGGACAGGTCCAGCAGTTCACCGGTGGTGAGCGAGCGGACGCAGGTCTCGGCCAGGTTGTACCGGCAGGTCTCCTCGTACTCGTTCATCCACTGCTCGACCGCGAACTCACGGATCTTCACCGTCACTGCCCCTTCGTCGTCTCGTCCATCGTCTCGTCGTAGTTGAGGCCGCTGGCCCAGTAGCGGCCGTGCAGGCCGAGGTCGAGCAGCATACGTTGCCGGTGGCCGGCCGCTCCTGACGCTCCAGGCCATCCAGTACAAGGTCGCCGACATGGCCACCGAGTCCTACGCCGCCCGCTCCACGACCTACGCGGCCCTCGCCGCGCTCGACCGCGGCGAGGACGTACGCACCGAGGCATTCATGTGCAAGCTCTTCGTCGCCGAGTCGCGTGGCGATGCCCAGCAGCGCCAGGGTCTGAGCGACCCGCCGTCCGGGGTCAGCCGTTCGCGGGTGGACCATGCGGCGAGGAAGGTCTCGGACATGATCTCCTCGGCGTTCGACCAGTCACCGGTCAGCCGGAGGGCATGGTTGTAGACCGCCCGCGCGTGCTCCTCGTACAGGTCGGCGAACGCCTGACGGTCGCCGGCCCGGATCCGTCGACGCAGGTCGCCCGCGTGTTCTGAGTGCTTCACACCTGTTACCTGTACGTCGGCCGCGTGGGGTTCCAGTGATCTGGATCACGCCCGCGGACTTTCTGCGGGCGTTCCGCGGGCGTGGTCGGCGTCAAGCACTCGTGAGGATGACGAGTTGCTGGGTCGCGCGGGTCATCGCGACATAGCGGTCGACGGCTCCTTCGATGCCCACGCC
Source organism: Streptomyces ochraceiscleroticus (assembly GCF_000720485.1). GTDB lineage: Bacteria > Actinomycetota > Actinomycetes > Streptomycetales > Streptomycetaceae > Streptomyces > Streptomyces ochraceiscleroticus. Next base: position 372,318 of record NZ_JOAX01000005.1, read on the forward strand.
GAACGTTTCCGGGTCGACGAGAACGACCAGGTCGAACTCGAGCCCCTTCGACAGCTCCGGAGTCAGCGACCGGACACGGGACGTCGTACGGAATGCGCCCTCGTGGATGTCACCAGTGCCGATGACGCAGGCGATTCCCTCGGCATGCGCGTCGAGCCACGTATCGACGATCGAGTCCAGATCCGCAACAGCCCCATGGACGACGGGGATGCCACTACTGCGGATGGAAGTCGGCACATTGGCGTCCGGGAGCACAGCGCGGATGGCTGGCTCGGCCTCCGCCATGACCTCTTCCGGCGTGCGGTAGTTGATGCTCAGGGAGGCCACGGTGATCCGGTCGAGCCCGACCCGCTCGAGCCGCTCCTGCCACGACTCCGTGAAGCCGTGCCTGGCCTGGGCGCGGTCCCCGACAATGGTGAAGCTCCGGGACGGGCAGCGCCGCAGCAGCATCTGCCACTCGGCATCGGTCAGTTCCTGCGCCTCGTCCACGATGATGTGCGCGAACGGGCCGGCGAGGAGGTCCGGTTCGGCGGCGGGCAGCGCGCTCTCGTCGATCAGGGTGTCCTGCAGGTCCTGCCCGCGCAGCATCCCCACCGCGCCTTCGCTCTCGTCGATCACAACGTTCTGCAGCAGGCTGTCCATGACGTCGGCCCTGCGCGCACGTTCGGCGGCGACGGCGGCTTCCTGCCGACGCTTGCGTACGGACGCCTCCGGGTCGCCGAGCCGCTGCCGTGCCGCGTCCAGGAGCGGCAGGTCGGACACCGTCCACGCCTGGGCGTCCGCGCGCTGCAGCGTGCGCACCTCATCGCGGCTGAGCCAGGGAGCGCACTTGCGCAGGTATGCGGGCACCGACCACAGATCTCCGACGAGGTCACTCGCTTCGAGCATCGGCCACGCACGGTTGAGGGTGCTGATCAGCTCCCGGTTCTGCAGCAGCGACCTCCGAAGCAGCTCGGGCGGTACGCCGCCGCCTTCGCTGTCGCCGCTGTCATCGTTGTTGTCGACACTGTCGTCACTGTCGTGCTTGTCCATCAGGATCGTGAGCAGCTCCTCGCGGATCTGGTCACGGGCCTCGTTGTGCGGCGTGCCTGGCTCCACCGCGTCGAACGCCGCCGCCCAGTCGTCGGCGCTCAGCCAGATGTCGGACCAGTGGGTCGAGACCGTCATCCCCTCGGTGGGCGGCTCCTCGTAGATGCCGACGGCCGGCTCGATGGCCTTCACCAGGTCGGCGGACGACTTCAGCAGGGCCACGCTCGGGTCGCTCTCGACCGCCGCTCCGGCCCCCTCGGTGACGAGGTCGCGCAGGGTACAGGTCTGCACGCCCTCCTCACCGAGGCTGGGCAGCACATCGGCGACGTACGCCAGGTAGGGCCGGCTCGGACCGACGAACAGTACGCCGCCCCGACGGTGCCCGAGGCGGGGGTCGGAGTAGAGGAGGTGGGCGGCGCGGTGCAGGGCGACGACGGTCTTGCCCGTACCCGGACCGCCGTCGACGACGAGAGCGCCGCGGGATCCCGCCCGGATGACGGCGTCCTGGTCGGCCTGGATGGTGCCGAGCACGTCGCGCATCCGGTCCGAGCGGTTGCTGCCCAGGCTGGCGATGAACGCGGACTGGTCGTCGAGCGCGGCGTGCCCCTCGAGCCCGTCGGCGGTGAACACCTCGTCCCAGTAGTCGCTGATCCGGCCGCGGGTCCAGCGGTACCTGCGGCGGCTGGTCAGCCCCATCGGGTGGGCGTGGGTCGCCGCGAAGAACGGCTCGGCCGCGGGGGAGCGCCAGTCGAGAAGCAGCCGGCGCCCCGTGCTGTCGGTGAGGCCGAGCCGCCCGATGTACACGGGCTCGGGGCTGTCCGCACGGACGATGTGTCCCAGGCACAGGTCCAGTCCGAAGCGACGCAGCGCGCGCAGGCGACCGGTCAGCCGGTGGATCTCCGCATCCCGGTCCATCGCCGCCCGGCCGATACCACCGGGGGCCTTGCGTTCGGCGTCGAGGCGGTCGGACAGTTCGGCGATCGTCTGCTCAAGACACTCCGCAATGGCCGCGAAGTGCTGCTCGTCGCCGTGGATCAGCGCCGGGTCGGCCTTGGGGGAGAGGTGGTCGGGAAGGTCGAACGCACTGGTGGTCAGGGGGTGCATGACCAGTGATTCTGCGGTACCACCGGGGCCTTGCCGCAAGCCCCCCAGTGCGCTATAAGTTAAGAGTGGCAAGGAGTGAGTACACCTCCTTGCCTTTCTTTCTTAGCGCTGCCTTTCTCTCTTGGCGGCCGAATTCCTGCTCAGAGGCCGAATTCCTGCGGGGGCAATCCGAGTGCATGGCACGCTTCGCGGACCACGGCCTGTTCGCTTGCGATGAAGGCGCCGTCGGCGCCGCCGATGATGATGCCGATCTGGATGACGGCGCGGGCTTCGGTGGGTTTCTTCTTCGCCTTGCCGACCTCGTGCAGGACCGTGGTCTTCCCGTGGTCGAAATTGAGGGCCAGACGGTCGAGGTTGGCCTCGAAGCGGCGCTGCAGGTCGTCCGCGGCGAAGTTCTGCAACACCTCGTTCGTGGCGATGAGTTGAGCGACCCGGACCTGCTCAGCAGGATCGATGATGCCGTCGGCGGCAGCGACCAGCGCGCACATGGCCATGCTCGCGTCGCGGAAAGCACCGCTCCGCAATTCGTGCTTGCGCGACACGAGTTGAGCCTGCATCGCCGAAGCGGATGCCTTGAGGCGGCCCCAGACAGCCATACGCGGATGGCTGCGCTCGCGCGAGTCGGTCTCCTCGTGAGCCTCGGCGCCGGCGCCGCCGTCGGCACCGACCGGCAGGGCGGCCGGCAGGCGGCAGTGAGCGAGGTACTCCTGCAGCGCGGCGAGGCGCTGGTCGAGCGTGGCGCCGGCGACCCGGTAGTAGATCTGCTTCCCTTCCTTGCGGGCGTCGACCAGACCGCCCCGATGGAGAAGACGCAGATGCTCTGAGGCGGTGGAGGGACTCAGGCCGTTCCGCTCCGCTATCTCCCCGGCACTGAGTTCGCCGGCGCCCGAGAAGTGCGTCAGCATCCGCCGACGGGTCTCGCTCGCCAGTGCTTTGAGGAAGACCACCGTTTCCTCGTCCACCGGTGTCTCCTGCACCCTGCTCACGACCACCTCCGGCCACTGCGCTGACGCCTCGATCGACAGCCGCGTAGAAGCATTCACCCTCTCATAGCGCCGCTCGGCGGTGCTGTGCAGCCTTCCCGGTTTCCTCGTACAGGACCTTGCTTGAGCTCTCCGCTTTCGCGGCTCGTCCGGTGCCAGGTGCTCATGCGGGTCATGAACCTCCAACACTCCCAGCACGGTGAGCTGCTGGCTCGCGCCCGGGACGGGGTGGTGCGCCAGCGGCTGGGAAGCGTCCAGTTGGAGTGGATGTGCGGTAGCAGGCGCAGTCGCTTGACGAACGCGGCGACCGCTCCTCCCGTGCCGGACGGTCGCAGCGATCAGCTCGGGCCCGGACCGCTGCCTGCCGCAGGCGCCGATGCAGCGTGCGGCGGCTGGTCTGTGGCCGCTCCGGTTACCAGTGCGGCCAGTACAGGATTCATGCCCGGGCTGCTTCAGTAGTGCGCAGGTTCGCGCGCTCAGCCGGTTGCCGCCCAGCCTGGGCTGTCCGCTGAAGTGCCGGTCGTGCAGGCACGCGGGTGGGGGAGCGGCTTGGACGGGCGCACACCGACCACGACCTCGCTGCGTGGGCGGACGATGCCGATAACGGTCAGCATCGCCGGCCTCCTCGGCCCGGGATCAGCCGCGCGGCTGCCGCGGGTGACGGCGCTCCCCTTTGGGAGTTGTTGGAGCCGGATTTTCGCAGCGCCGCGATCTCCGCACACGGGGCCGTGATCTCCGTACGCCGGGCAGTGATGTGCCTTCGGCGCCGGACGGCGCGGCGCCCTGGCTGTGAGCCGCCGCGCTGCGCGTCGGGGCTCCCGGGACTGCCGCCGAGATGTACCAGGACGGCCGAGCGGAAAAGCCGGGGCCGACCGGTGTGGTGCTCCGTCAGCCATGGCTCGGGCCGGAGGCCCCGACCCCCAAGGGTCGTGGCCTCCGTTGTCGAGCGGTACGTTCGGTGGGGAGTGTCCTTACGGGCCTTCGGGCTCGTGGCGGGTTTCACCAGTGGTGCGGCGGCCGGTCCGGCGGATCTCCTCGCCGGCCTCCCGGCCCGACTCCCTGGCCTGCTCCTTGGTGGACCGGCCGGCCTCCTGCGCGGTTTCCTGCACGGCCGAGGCGGCCTGACGGGCAGGCTGGCGCAACTCCTCGCGTACGTTCCCGGCGGCCTCCTGGGCCGTCTCCTTCAGCGGCTGCACCAGGTCCTCGGAGCGGTCGCGGACCTCCCGCCCCATGCGCTCCTCCACCGGCGTCGCCGGGAACAGTGCGCCGGCGAGCATGCCGGTCCCGAACGCGATCAGTCCGGCGGCCAGCGGACTGCCCTGGGTCTGCTCACGGATCCGCGCGGGTGCCTGCTGTGCTTGGTCCCCGAGGCGCTCGGGCATCTCCTTGGCCTGCTCGGTCAGCTGTTCCGTAGCGCCGCGCACCTTCTCGCCCATCTTTTCGCCCGCCTTCGGGCCGCCGGGCCCGGACGAGCCCATCACCTTGTCTTTGATCGTGCTGAGCCGGTCGCGCGCGGCCCCGGCCTTCCGTCGGGCCACCCGCGGCGGGCTCACCCGATCGGCCAGCTGGTCCACGGTGTGCGTGAGGTGCGTGCGTGTGGCGTCAGCTTCCTGCTTCAGCTCGTCGGGTGTCGTGCCCATTTCACGTCCTCCCTGAGGGAATCCTTCGCCCGTTCGGGCGTCGGCTGGACGGAACGCATCCGCTTGCGGCCGACCGCGTAGAGGGCCGCGCCGGCCACCGCCCACACGGCGGCCATCACCAAGGCGGCCCAGGCAAGGCCGATGACGTGCGCGAGACCGTAGACGGCCGCCAGGCTGGCCAGGAGCAGTGCGAGGCCGGCGGCGTAACCCGCACCGCCGTACATGCCCGCGGCCCGGCCCGCCTCCCTGCCCTCTTCTTTGAGTTCCGCCTTGGCGAGCGCGAACTCGTTGCCGACCAGCCGCGCCAGATCGCTGGTGACATCGCTGATCAGTTCGCCCACCGAGGACGACGCATCGCGCTCCGTGGTGGGCGGCCCGGTGCCGCCGGTCTCCGACTCGGGCCTGGGCTCGGCCGGGGTGCCGGGCCGGGGAACCGGCCGGGCGGCGCGGTCTGCCGCAGGACCGAGCCGCGAGTCGCGCTGCTCGGCGTCACCGGACCGAGGCGTCCCCGGCTGTCCGCGGCGTCGATCGGCCACGGTCACCACTCCCCACCGGGCCGCCGGGTGCCCCGCGGCGATGCCGGGCCGGGCGGCGGCTGGACGGGCGGCACGTCCTCAGACGTCCGCGGTGGCAGACCCGGAGTCGTGAGCGGGCGGTCCGGCGGCTGCTGCGATGGCTCCTCCTGAACGGACTGGGGCGCCTCCGCCTGGTGCGCGGTCGGCGGGACCGTCCCCACCGACGGACTGGACGCAGGCACTGACGGGCGCTCTTCACCGGCGGCCCCGGACGGCGTGCTCGCGGCGCTGCCGATGCCCCGGCCGACGCGCGACACCGCGAAGCCGGCCAGTGCCGCGCCGGCCATGAACAGGCCGGGGCGACGCCGCGCGAAGTCCTTCACCTCGTTCAGCAACTCGTCGGGGCCCCCGCGATCGAGGCGGTCGGCGAGCAGCTGCCCGCGGTCCGCCGCCTGCCGCACCAGGGACGCGGCGGGCGAGTCGGGCTTGGCCTCATCGCTCATGTGCCGCAGGTCGTCGGCGATGCGGCGCAGTCCGGCCGCCATCCGCCTGACCTGGGCTCCGGTCTCACCGGCCGCCTGGTCCCTGGCCTTCTCGTACAGGTACCGGCCCTGCGCGGCGGTCTCCTTGGCGACCTCCGCCGCGCTTTCGCGGGCCGTGCCCGCTACCTCCTGCCCTTTCTCCTGTGCTACTCGCGCACCATGCTGGACATCCTGCCGGGCCGTACCGCCGGCGGCTGACGCCTGCTCAGGTGCCGGGCGGTGGGGCCCTTCGGTTCGAGCCATTGCTCCTCCCTCAGGATTTGCTGATGTTCGAAGCTGGCGTTCGAATCGGTCGGCGGGTACCCCTGCCCCTGATCGGAACACCGCGCGGCGCCGCGGAGCTACGGCCGGAAGGCGACGGCGGGAACAGGGCGCGAGAGGGCGTGCGCCGCGAGTACCGGGCGCGGCGGCGGACCGGGCGGCCCGCCCGGGCCCCACCGGTCCTGCTGCCAGTCAGGAGCCCGGCGCGGGCCCCGTCGTGGATGCGGGCGTCAGGTCCCCAGACCGAGAAGTGCATGTGTACGGGCTCGTTGAACTGCTCCACTCCGGCTACGCCATGGGTCCGCCCGAAACCGGAGCAGCGTAGCCGCCACCGGTCGTCTCCGGGTACGACCGGTTGTAGCCGCCGACCTGGAGTCGCGTGTGACGGGGATCTCGATGTACCGGGCGAGGAATGGTCCCCGACCTGCCCCTGTTGTACGAGAGGCGTCGTAGTACGGCATCGAGTCGTCGGGCTGTCTGTTAGTTCGATGGTTTCCGTACTACGATGTTCTTCGTACAAGGCTTCGGGCTGTGTCCGGAGTCCCGCCCTCGTTCACGCACAGGGAGCCCGTTGTGAGCGCACTCTTCGAGCCGATCACCCTCCGGCAGCTGACCATTCCGAACCGTCTTTGGATGGCCGCGATGTGCCAGTACTCGGCGGCTCCGGAGGGCCCCGAGCAGGGTGTGCCCAACGACTGGCACTTCCAGCACCTGGCGGCGCGCGCCGTGGGCGGCACGGGCCTGATCATCACCGAGGCCACCGCCGTCAGCCCCGAGGGCCGGATCAGCCCGTACGACCTGGGGCTGTGGAACGACACCCAGACCGCCGCCTTCCGCCGCATCACCGACTTCATCAAGTCGCAGGGCGCCACCGTCGGTATTCAGATAGCGCACGCCGGTCGCAAGGCGTCGACGGAGCGGACGTGGGTGGACCGTGGTGCGCCGATCGCTCCTGGTGAGGGGCACGGCTGGCAGCCGGTCGGGCCGAGCCCGGTGGCGTTCGACGAGAAGTCGACGGCTCCCGAGGAGCTGTCCGTGGCGCAGATCAAGGAGATCGTGGAGCAGTTCGCCGAGACCGCGCGGCGCGCGGTGGACGCGGGCTTCCAGGTCGCCGAGATTCACGGCGCGCACGGCTACCTGATCAATGAGTTCCTGTCGCCGTTCACGAACCGGCGCACCGACGAGTACGGCGGCTCGTACGAGAACCGGATCCGCTTCGCGCTGGAGGTCGTGGACGCGGTGCGTGCGGTGTGGCCGGAGGAGCTGCCGCTCTTCTTCCGCATCTCGGCGACCGACTGGCTGTCGGAGAACGCGGAGGACGAGCGGGAGGGGTGGACCGCCGAGGAGACCGTGCGGTTCGCGGCCGAGCTCAAGGCGCACGGCGTGGACCTGCTGGACACCTCCACGGGCGGCAACGCGCCCGATGCGAAGATCACGGCGGTGCCGGGGTACCAGGTGCCCTTCGCCACGCAGGTCAAGAAGGAGACCGGGCTGCCGGTGGGGGCCGTCGGTCTGATCACCGAGGCGCAGCAGGCCGAGAAGGTCATCGTGGACGGCGAGGCCGATGCCGTCCTGATCGGCCGGGAGCTGCTGCGGAACCCGTACTTCGCCCAGCAGGCGGCCCGCGAGCTGGGCGCCACCCCGCACGTGGCCCAGCAGTACCACCGCGCGTGAGCGAATGCCGTCGGTGAGCTGAGCGAACCGAGCGAACCGTGTGGGCGGGGGCCGGCACCCGATGGTGCCGGCCCCCGTTTTGTTGTGGCCGCGGTCGGTCAACGGGCAGGCAGGGACGGGTAATCCGTGTAGCCCGTTTCGCCGCCTACGTACATCAGGTACTTGCTGCGTACGGGGTTGAGCGGGGCGTGGGTGCGGAGGCGGGCGACCAGGTCGGGGTTGGCCAGGAAGGGACGGCCCAGCGCGATGAGGTCGGCGCCTGCTGAGAGAAGGCGTTCCGACTCGTGCCTGCCGCCGTCGGCGGGGAGGGGGTCGGGCAGTACCGGATTGGCGATCAGCGTGCCCGGCCAGTGCTTGCGGATCTCCTGGTAGACCGGCTGGTCGGGGTCGGCGAAGGCAACGTGCAGATACGCCAGGCCGCTGTCGGCCAGTGCGGCGATGAGTGCCGGGTAGATGTCGTCGGTGTCGTCCTCCTGGATGCCGTTGACCGTGTTGCCGGGAGAGATGCGCAGGCCCACCCGGTCGGGGCCGATCGCGTCGGCGACGGCCCGTACCACCTCGGCCACGAAGCGGATACGGCCGGCCACAGTGCCGCCGTACGCGTCGGTGCGGTGGTTGGTGTTCTTGGCCAGGAACTGGTGGAGGAGATGGCCGTTGGCGCTGTGCACCTCGACCCCGGCGAAGCCCGCGGCGAGGGCGTTGCGTGCGGCGGCGGCGAAGTCGGCGACGGTGGTACGGATGTCGTCGCTGGTCATCTCGCGGGGAACGACCGCGGGCCGGCGGCCGCTGGGCGTGTGGATCGTCTCGGGGAGGGGGATCGGAGAGGGCGCGAGGGGCACAAGGCCGCTGTTGTCGGGATGGCCGACCCGGCCACCGTGCTGGAGCTGCAGGAACATCCGGCCGCCCGCGGCGTGCACGGCGTCGGTGACCTGCCGCCAGCCGGCCACGTGGGCCGCGTTGTGGATCGCGGTGATGTTCGGGTACGTCTGCCCGACGGCATTCGGCGTGGACGCCTCGGCGATGATCAGCCCGGCGGAGGCGCGCTGCGCGTAGTACGTGGCCATCATCGGGGTGGGGACACCGTCTGCGGTGGCGCGGTTACGGGTCAGCGGCGCCATGACCAGGCGATTCGGCAGGTGGAGGGGGCCGAGCCGGGCGGGGGTGAAGAGGCGGGAGGCGGCTGTTGTGCGCGTTGTTGTGTCCGTCATGACGGTAAGGTAGAAGTTGACATCAGTGTCAGGTTCAAGTCCTCGTGGTCCGGGGTGTGAGGTGTGCGATGCGGATCGGTGAGCTGGCCCGGCGCACGGGAGTGAGCGAGCGCTCGCTGCGGTACTACGAGAAGCAGGGTCTGCTGACGGCCGAACGTACCGCCGGCGGGCACCGCGAGTTTCCCGGCAGCGCCGTCGACCGTGTCATCCGCATCCAGGAGCTCTTCGCCGCCGGGCTGTGCAGCGCGAAGATCGGACAGTTGCTGCCCTGCATGAGGGACACCGACGGGGGGCCGTCCGAGATCGCCACGCCGCGGCTGGTCGCCGACCTCACGACGGAGCGGGGGCGCATCGACCGGATGATCGCCGACCTGGTCCGCTCGCGTGAGGTGTTGGACGAGGTGATCGAGGCGGCGGCGGTGGACGAGGGCGGTCGTTGACCGGGTGGCGCCTATCCTCGCCGGGTGAGTATCAGCAGTCGCAGCCAGCGCGTCCGTTACCTTGTTCGGTCCATCCGGTCCGGACGGTCCGTTCGGTCCTGGGTGGTGGTGCCGGAGGGCCACTCGGCGGCGGCGACGGGGGGTTCCGGGCGGCAGCCGTTGCGGGCGCCGGTTGTCGCGGACGTGGTGGTGACGGTGGCCGTGCTGGCGCTGTCGGTGTGGAACAGCACCAAGAATCCGTATCTCGGCCCGGCGGCGCCATGGGCGAATCTGCTGCTCGCCGGTGCGAGCGCGGTGCCGCTGCTGCTGCGGCGCCGGGTGCCCGAGGTGGTGCTCGCGGTGGCGTTCGTCGTGGAGGCGCTGCACATCTCGATCTTCGCCCTGCCGTGCGCGTACTACGCCGAGGGCGCCTACCGGGGGCCGCACAGCCGCAGGACGGTGTGGGCGGCGGCGGGAGCGGGCCTGCTGTACGTCATCCCCTGGGGCGACGCCGACATCTGGTCGCATCCGCGGAGCCTGCTCGGCGGGTTCCTGGTGAACTTCGTCCTCGCCATGCTCGTACCGCTGCTCCTCGGCCTGTACATGGGCGAACGGCGGGCCGTGCTCGCGGGGCTGGTGGAACGGGCCGAGCGGGCGGAGCGGGAGCAGCGGCTCCTGGCCGAGGCGGCGCGCGCCGAGGAGCGGCAGCGGATCGCCGGGGAGATGCACGATGTCGTCTCGCACCAGGTGAGTCTGATCGTGGTGCACGCGAACGCGCTGGCCACCGTGGCGCACGACCCGAAGGTGACGGCCGAGGCCGCGGCGATCATCCAGACGGCCGGGCGGCAGGCGCTCACGGAGCTGCGCGAGATGCTGGGCCTGCTCAGGGGTAGCCCGGAGGGCGGGAACACAACGAAGCAGGCCGAGCAGGCGGAGCACGCTGAGCAGGCCGAGGTGACCGCGGCCGACGGCGCCGCCGGCGAGCGCATCGCCGCGCTCGCCGACAGCTCCCGGGCCGCCGGGCTGCCCGTCACCCTGCACACCGAAGGCGAGCCCCGGCCGCTCGCCGAGCCGGTCGAGCGGGCCGCCTACCGTGTCGTACAGGAAGCACTGACCAACGTGCACAAGCACGCGCCCGGTGCGACGACGGACATCCGTGTCGGGTACGAGCCGCGGACGCTGCGGGTGAGTGTCACCAACGGCCCGGCGGAGGGGGCCCCCGACGGCAGCGGCCCCCTGCTCCCCAGCGGCGGCCATGGGCTCATCGGCCTGGGCGAACGGGTACGCCTGGCCGGTGGTGACATCGAGACGGGCCCGCTGGCCGACGGCGGTTTCCGGGTCCTGGCCACGCTCCCCGCACCGCCTCGCCGGTGAGGCCGGGGTCAGGCCGAACCGCTAGCTCCCGGAGACGCTGAAGCGGTTGGTGGCGAAGCGCAGTCCGCCCGGTGCCGAGGTGATCTCGTAACCGAACTGGACGTCGCCGATGGTTTCATCGCCCCACCAGCCCTTTTCCTGGACCCACTTCAGGACCGGCAGGATGTCGACGGTGCCGGCGGAGGAGTCGGAGGTGCGCAGGAACGAGTACACCTCATTCGCCCCGTTGTCGCCCTTGTAGACCTTCCAGGTGCTGCCGCCGAGGGTGACGGTGGCCTGTTCGGTGCCGATCGGGCCGACGGCGCCGGTCTGGTTGACCCAGAGCATGACCTCGTGGTCGTAGTCGCTGTCCCAGATGTCGTACGAGGTGTTGTACGCGCCGGACGCCGGCACGGTCACGTCGTACGTGCTGGTCAGCGAGGTGATGCCGCTGATGGGCTTGCCGATGACCTTTTTCGCGTTGGGATAGGACTTGATGCCCGGGGTGTTGGGATGGTCGGCCGTCACGTCCCAGTCCGACGCGGACTCGGCCCGGATCGTCTGCGAGCCGGCGCCCGAGCCCCAGATGTTGTTGTAGAGCGTGTAGCCGTCGGGGGTGGTGTACGAGCCGAAGGGCTCGGACGAGGACCACGTGGCGGCCTGGGCCGGTGCGGCGGCGAAGCCGAGCAGGGCGGCGAAGGCCGCCGTGACGGTCAGCGGGAGCCGTATGCCGGGCCGCCGGGTGCGTCGTGTCATGGGAATTCCCTTCAGTGTGGGGGGAACGGCGTCTGATGGTCGCCGGGAAGTGGGGGAAGGTTGCCGCCCCGGTCAGCCCTCTTGCCCGTCGAGGAGAGCCGACAGCTCCGGGGTGCCGGGGGCGGCCGTCAGCAGCGTGTCCGTGTCAGGGAGGAGCACGTGCCAGCGGCCGGGCGCCCCGGTGGCCTCGACGGTGACGCGCGGGCCCTCCCGGCGGGTGCGGAAGACCGCGTCGGGTGCGCCGTCCGGCGCCGGGACCCGGGTGGTCACCGAGTCGCCGTCGCGGAGCCGGTGCACCCGCAGGGTCACGTCGTCCCGCCAGTCGTACACGGCGCGGTCGGCCGTGCTGCCGAAGGGGATCACCGAGCCGGGCCGGGCCAGCAGCGGCAGGCTGTCGAAGCCGTACCGCTCCCGCCGCCAGCCCGGTCCGCGCACCCGCTCGCCGGAGAGCAGGTGGGTCCATTCCCCGTCCGGTACGTAGTACTCGATGGTGCCGTCGGCGGTGAAGACGGGCGCCACCAGCAGGTCGTCGCCGAGCATGTACTGACGGTCCAGGGCGTGGCAGGCCGGGTCGCCGGGGAACTCCAGCAGCATCGCGCGCATGACCGGTGTGCCGTGCGCGGCGGCCTGCCGGGCGGCGTGGAAGAGGTACGGCATCAGGCGGTGCTTGAGCCGGGTGAAGTCGCGGGTGACGGCGACGGCCTCCTCGTCGTAGTCCCACGGCACGCGGTAGGAGGTACTGCCGTGCAGCCGGCTGTGCGAGGACAGCAGCCCGAACTGCACCCAGCGCTTGAAGACTTCGGGGCTCGGCGTGCCTTCGAAGCCGCCGATGTCATGGCTCCAGAAGCCGAAGCCGGACAGTCCGAGCGAGAGGCCGCCGCGCAGTGACTCGGCCATCGCGCCGAAGGTGGACTCGCAGTCGCCGCCCCAGTGGACGGGGAACTGCTGGCCGCCGGCGGTCGCCGAGCGGGCGAAGAGGACCGCCTCGTCCGCGCCGCGCTCGGCGGTGAGCGTCTCGAAGACCGTGCGGTTGTAGAGGTCGGTGTAGTAGTTGTGCATGCGCGCGGGGTCCGAGCCGTCGTGCCAGACGACGTCGGTGGGGATGCGCTCGCCGAAGTCGGTCTTGAAGCAGTCGACGCCCTGCCCGAGCAGGCCGCGCAGCTTGTCCGCGTACCACTGCCGCGCCTCCGGGTGCGTGAAGTCGACCAGGCCCATGCCCGCCTGCCACATGTCCCACTGCCACACGCTGCCGTCCGGCCTGCGCACCAGGTATCCGAGCCGGGCGGCCTCGTCGAAGAGAGGGGACTTCTGGGCGATGTACGGGTTGATCCACACGCAGATCTTCAGCCCGTGCTCCTCCTTGAGGCGCCGCAGCATGCCTTCCGGGTCGGGGAAGACCTCCGGGTCCCAGGTGAAGTCGCACCACTGGTAAGCACGCATCCAGAAGCAGTCGAAGTGAAAGACGCCGAGGGGGATTTCGCGGTCCGCCATGCCGCGTACGAAGCGGGTAACGGTGTCCTCGTCGTAGGAGGTGGTGAAGGAGGTGGACAGCCACAGCCCGAACGACCAGGCGGGCGGCAGCGCCGGGCGGCCGGTCAGCGCGGTGTAACGGTCCAGGATCTCCTTGGGCGAGGGGCCGTACACGAGGTAGTACTCCAGCGTCTGGTCCTCGACGCTGAACTGGACCTGGCCGACCGCCTCGGAGCCCACCTCGTAGGAGACCTGTCCCGGATGGTTGACGAAGACGCCGTAGCCGCGGTTGGTGAGGTGGAACGGGACGTTCTTGTAAGCCTGCTCGCTGGCGGTGCCGCCATCGGCCTGCCAGATGTCGACGCTCTGGCCGTTGCGGGTGAAGGGGGTGAAGCGTTCGCCGAGCCCGTACACCAGCTCGCCGACGCCGAGGGAGAGCTGTGCGAGGGAGTGGTGGGCGCCGTCGGGGGTGGTGGCGAAGCCGGTGCCGCGTGACTCGGCGGAGGTGAGCGTACGGCCGTCGGCGGTGAAGTCCAGCCGGTACGGAGCGGCCGTGTCGACCCGCAACGACAGCGCGCCGCTGGACAGTTCCAGGAGGGAGCCGTCGCGGTGGACCTTGGAGGGCGCGCCCTCCGGGCCGGTGCGCAGGGCGAAGTGGGGTCCGTGGTCGGCCGCCCCGGCGTGGTGGGTGGCGCGGACGCCGATCACACCCTCGGCGGGGGAGAAGCAGGTGACGGTCAGCAGGGGGCTGTTGAGGGTGTCGCCCCGGTGCCGGAGCCGGCGCGCGGCGGCGTAGAGGGTGAAGCGGTCCTCCTCGACGCGGGTGTCGACGATCTCGGTGGCGTACGACGCGTCGACGCCGTCCCGCATCAGCCAGTAGCCGTCAGTGAACTTCATCGGAGCCTGCCTTTCGAACTATGGGCGCACGGTGGCTACTTGACGGAACCGCCGGCGATCCCGGCGGCGATGTACTTCTGGGCGACGACCAGCAGGACCGCCGCGGGAACGGCGGACAGCACGGCCGTCGCCATGACCGCGCCCCAGTCGCTGACGTGGGCGCCGACGAACTGGTAGATGCCGAGCGTGACGGGCTTGACGTCGTCGGTGGTGTTGAGGGTCAGCGCGAACATGAAGTCCGACCAGGCGAAGAGGAAGGTGAACAGCCCGGCCGTGATGAGGGCGTTGCGGCTCATCGGGAGCACGATGCGGACGAAGGCGGTGAACCGGTTCGCGCCGTCGACCAGCGCCGCCTCGACGACCTCGCCGGGGATGGACACCATGAAGGCACGCAGCAGCACGATGGAGAACGGCAGCCCGAGCGAGGCATCGGCCAGGATCAGTCCGAGGTAGGAGTTGACCAGGCCCAGCTCTGCATACGCGCTGTACAGGGCGTTGGCGATGACGATGCCCGGCACCATCTGGGTGATGAGCGTGGTGAAGACGACGCTGCGGCCACCACGCAGCGCGGACTGCGCCAGGCCGTACGCGGCGGGCGCGGCCAGCGCGAGGCAGACGGCGACGGCACCGAGCGCGACGGCGAGGCTGGTGAGCATCGCACGGCCCTGGCTCGCCAGCGCCAGCCGGAAGCTGTCCAGGCTGGGAGCCGTCGGGAACCAGGACACCGCGATGCCCGAAGCGGGCTGGAGCGCGGTGTTCAGCATCCAGTAGACCGGGAAGAGCAGCACGGTGAGGATCAGCAGTGCCGCCGCGGTGTTCCAGGCGCTGCGTAGTCTGCGGAGACGCGAAGGGTCCACGACGATCACTTCCCCTGGCCGAAGTCGGCGCGGTTGGCGCGGAGATACAGCACGGCGAAGACCGCGCTGATGAGGACGAGGGCGTTGCCGACGACGGCGCCCTGGCCGAAGTCGAGGCGGAGGAAGGACAGTTGGTAGGTGACGGTGCCCAGGGTCTGGGTGGCGTCGGCCGGGCCGCCCGCGGTGAGGGCCAGGATCAGGTCGAGAATCTTGACCGTGGACATGAAGCCGAGGACGAGTACCACGGTGATCACCGGCCGCAGCATCGGCAGGGTGACGCTGCGGAAGGCCCGCCAGGGGCTCGCACCGTCCAGCGCCGCCGCCTCGTGCAGCTCGCGGGGTATCTCCTGCAGGCCGCCGTAGAGGATGACCATGTTGAACGGGATGCCGATCCAGATGTTGACCAGCACGGCCGAGAGCAGCGCCACGCTCGGGCTGCTCAGCCAGGGCACCCCGCCGTCGCTCAGCCCGAGGGCCTGCAGCGCCGTGTTCAGTACCCCGTGCTCCTGGTCGAGGATGCGCCGCCAGACGACGGCGGACACCACCATGGGCACCAGCCAGGGCAGCAGCAGGACGGCCCGGACGACCCCGGAGAGGCGGAAACGCCGGGAGAAGAAGACGGCCAGGGCCAGCCCGATGGTGAACTGTCCGAGCAGCGAGCCGGCCGTGAACAGCGCCGTGTGCCACAGGGCTTCGGTGAAGAGCGGATCGGCGAACACGGCCCGCCAGTTGGCGAGCCCGTTGAAGGGAGCCTCGCCGGTGAAGTACGTGGTGGGCGTGTAGTGCTGAAAGCTCATCAGCACGTTGCGGAGGAGCGGATAGCCGAAGAACGCGGCCATGTAGAGGAGGGCGGGGGCGACGAAGAGCCAGCGGAGGAGCTGGGGACGCCGTGCGAGTGTGCTCATGACCGGTTCCTCACTTCCCCGCCGTGGCCTGCTGCTGGGCCCGTTGCAGCGCCTGCCCGGGGCTGCTCCGGCCGGTCAGTACGGACTGGAAGGCGCCCGAGAGCGCGTCGCCCACGGCGGGCCAGCGGGTGCCGACCCGGGCGGTGCGGGAGCGGGCCGTGGAGACCAGCTCGGCGAACGGAGCGAGCTCGGGATTGCGCTCCGCGTACGAGCGGGCCGCGGCGGTGCGCGTCGGCACATTGTTGGTCGCCTGCCCCCAATCCAATTGGTTCTTCGGCGTGTTGAGGCAGTCGAGGATCTTCGCGGCGTTCCGCTCGCGGCCGGGGTCGTCGCTCTTCGGTACCGTCATGACGGTGCCGCCGATGGGGGAGACGGCCCTGCCGCCCGCCTCGGGGACGGGGATCTTGGCGACCGCCCAGTCCACCTTCTTCTGCGCGGCGAGCACCGGTACCTGCCACGGCCCGTTGACCATCATGGCGGCCCGCCCCGCGACGAACTGGTCGTTGACGTCCTGCTGGTTCCAGTTGACGACGGCCTTGGAGACGGAACGGTCCGCGACCAGTTCCTTCCACAGCTCCAGTGCCGCCTCGCCCGCACCGTCGTCGAGGCGGGACTCGTCACCGCCCGCCGACCAGAAGAAGGGCAGGAACTGGTAGACCCCGTCGGCGTCCGGACTGGCGCTGAAGGCCAGGCCGTACGTACCGCCGCCGGTCAGCCTCTTCGCCGCGGCGCGCAGCTCGTCCCAGGTGCGCGGCGGGGTCACGTCGGCCTTCGCCAGCAGGTCGCGGTCGTAATACAGGGCAAGGGAGTTGGCGGCCCGGGCCACGCCGTAGCGGGCGCCCCGGTACGACCCCAGGGAGACGGCGCTGCGGGAGAACCCGGAGGCGTCGACGCCGAGGTCGCTCAACCGCCGCAGCCCGCCGGTCCGGGCGAACTGCGGCAGCTCGGACCCGTCGAGCTCCAGGATGTCGGTGAGCGAGTGGGACGAGGCCATTCGCAACGCCTTGGAGGACACCTGGTCGGCGGGCACACTGATCTGCTCCACGCGCAGGCCCAGCGGCCGGGCGCAGCGGTCGAAGAACCGCTGGTTCTTGGTGTGTTCGGCGGTGTCGGTGGCCGAGTTGAGGACGGTGACCGTGCCGGGGTCGGGGGCGGCGGCGCAGCCGGTGAGGCCGAGCGCGGCCGTCGCCCCCGCGGTGATCGCGGCGAGCACCGGTCTGGCTGCACGGGAGTGCATGGGCGGTTCTCCGTTCGGAGGCGGCTCAGGGGAGGTGCGGTACGGCGCCGGGCGCCGGGGGAAGTGCGGTACGGCGCCGGGCGCCGGGGCGGTGCGGTAAGGTGCCGGGCGCCGGAAGGGGCTGCGTCAGCGCAGGGAGAAGGTGCTCAGCCGCATCGCGTCCGAGAAGACGAGATGGACGTCGTGCCGGCCGCGGGCGCCGCGCAGCGGGGCGGTCACGGTGGCGTAGGTGTACCGGTCGCCGGTGCCGCGCACCTCGGCCGTCCCGGCGAGCGGCCCGTCCGGCGAGCCGAGCCGCACCTGTACGGTCCCGCTGCCGCCGCCCTCCTTCGCGACGCGTGCGGTGAACTCCCGTGCCCCGGAGCCGAGTTCGGCGTCCCGGAAGACGATCCAGTCGCCGCGTTCCGTGGCACCGACCGCCTCCCCGCGCACCCTGCTCTCGTCGACGATCCGCACGCCCCGGTAGTCGTCGAAGTCGGCTGCGCGCGTGGTCCCGCTCAGGTCCCGGGCCGGAATCCGCTCGCCGTCCACGCGCAGCGCCGCGCGCCCCCGGATGTCCCGTGACGACGCGCCCACCAGCACGTCGTGGACGCTGCTCTCCACGGCCCACCGGCCGCGGGTGACGTCCCAGTGCGCGAGATCGGCGGCGCGCAGCGGCAGCCGTACGGTCGTGCTCCGGCCCGCCTCGAGGTGGACGCGGGCGAAGCCGCGGAGTTGCCTGAGCGGCTGCTTGTCGCGCGAGGTGCGCTGGTGGGTGTAGAGCTGCACGACCTCGTCGCCGGCCCGGTCGCCGGTGTTGGTCACCCGTACGGAAACGGTGACGGTACCGTCCGCGTCCACCGTGTGCGCGGACAGCTCGGGCCGGCCGTAGCGGAACGAGGTGTAGGACAGGCCGTGCCCGAAGGGGTACAGCGGATCGCCGCGGAAGTAGAGGTAGGTGCGGTCCGAGGCGATGATGTCGTAGTCGAGCAGGTCCGGCAGGTCGTCCGCCGAGCGGTACCAGGTCTGGGTGAGCCGCCCGGCCGGGTTGTGGTCGCCGAACAGGACGTCGGCGACGGCGTGCCCGGTCTCCTGGCCCGCGTGCGTGGTCCACAGGACCGCCGGCACGCGCTCCCAGGTGGTGGTGACGGGATAGCTGGTCTCCAGGACGACGATCGTGCGCGGGTTGGCCGTGCGGACGGCCTTGACCAGCGCGTCCTGTCCCGCGGCCAGGGCCATGTCCGTACGGTCGTGGTCCTCGCGGCCGTTGATGCACGGCATGCTGCCGACCACGACGACCGCCGCGTCCGCGCCCCGTACCGCCTCGACGGCGTGCTCGACGCCGCCGCGCACCACCTCCGCCTCGTACCGCGCGGCATCGTCCTCGGTGGTCAGCCGCAGCGTCCCGGCGGCGTCCGCCGTGAGGTACGTCTTGTCGCCGAACCAGTCGGCGGCGGTCTCGTACCCGGCGTAGCGGATCAGCCGGCTGCCGTCGTCCCGCTCCTCCAGGACGAACTGCTGCTGGACGTACCAGCCGTTCGGCTGTTCCTGGTCGTTGCGGAATGCCTTCCCGTCGTAGCCCACGTACTTGCCGTTGGCCACGCTGCGCAGTGTCACGACGCCCTGGCCCCACTCGAAGACGTCGAACTGCCCGGTGGCGTCCGCACTTCCGCCCTTCTCGGTGAGGACCGCGCCGTTCGCACCGCTGCCCGCCGTGAGGTACGCGCCGGTGGCCTTGTTGCGGAACGCAACACGGTCCACACCTTCGCTGGTGGTGACGGTTCCGGCGGAGCCCAGCCGCTCCGTGACGCCCTTCAGTGGAGTGATGGCGTACGGCAAGGTGCCTGAGTACCAGTCGGTGTAGAGGGTGTCGGCCAGCGGGCCGACGACGGCGACCTTCTTGAGCGTCTTCGCGTCCAGTGGCAGGGCCGCGTCGTCGTTCTTGAGCAGGACGATCGCCTCGTCGGCGGTCTCGCGGGCCAGCGCGCGGTGTGCGGGACTGTCGATGACCGACCTGCTGATCTGCGCGTACGGGCCGCCGTCGGGGTCGAACTCGCCGAGCCGGAAACGAATGCCGAGCAGGTGCCGCACCGCTGTGTCGATGTCGGCCTCGTCGATCAGCCCCTTCTCCAGGGCCGTGGTGAGCGCCTTGACGGTCTTGCCGGGCTCGGCGCTGTCGGCGGTGAAGCTGTCGATGCCTGCCTTGAGGGCGGCGGCGTCCCCTTCGGCGCGGGTGGGGTAGTAGTCCTGGGCGCCGGGGAGCAGGTTGTTGGGGGCGTCCGCGTCCGTGACGTTGAAGAGGTCCTTCTTCGCCCACCTGCGCACGGTGTCGTTCAGACCCGGATGGACGGTGGCGGGACGGCCGTTGACCAGGTTGTACGAGGACATCACGCCGGTGACCGCGTCGGCACTCAGCGCCGGCCGGAAGGCCGCCTCGTCGTACTCCTTCAGGACGCGGGGGCGGAGGACCGAGTCGGAGGTGGTACGGCGGGTCTCGTTGTTGTTCGCCAGGTAGTGCTTGATGGTGGGCGCCGTCTTCAGGTGCACCGGATCGTCGCCCTGCAGGCCCGCGCCGTAGGCGGTGGAGATGACGCCGGTCAGGTGGGGGTCCTCGGAGTACCCCTCCTCGTTGCGGCCCCAGCGCGGGTCCCGCAGCA
Organism: Streptomyces ochraceiscleroticus; assembly: GCF_000720485.1. GTDB lineage: Bacteria > Actinomycetota > Actinomycetes > Streptomycetales > Streptomycetaceae > Streptomyces > Streptomyces ochraceiscleroticus. The sequence continues at coordinate 391,804 of NZ_JOAX01000005.1, forward strand.
GGTTCACCACCGGCGCCCACAGGTTCAGGCCCCAGCCCTCGGGCCGCTCGTGCTGGAAGCCGCGCGCCTCGTCTCCGACGGCCGCGCCCACGCGTCTGATCAGGGCGGGGTGCCAGGTACTGGCCAGGCCGACGGCCTGCGGGAAGACGGTGGCCGGGCCGAGCCAGGCGACACCGTGCAGGGCCTCGGTGCCGGTGCGGAACGGGCGTATGCCGAGCCGTGGGACGGCCGGCTGATGCTGGTGCAGCAGGGTGATCTTCTCGGCCCGGGTCAGCCGGCGCAGCAGGTCGTCGATGCGGTCCTTCAGGGGGAGAGCGGGGTCGCGGAAGGGGTGTGCGGTGCGCGGACGCGCGGCGGCGGGAGCGGCTCCTGTCAGCTCCAGGCCGACGGCCAGCGGAGCGGCCGCCAATCCGAGGGCGAGCACGGCACGTCGGGATGGGCCCTGTGGCGTCACGGGACTCCTTCGAGTCGAAGCGCTTCGATAACGGGGTGCGTGGTGCCGGTGGTACGTGGTGTCAGTGATGCGGGGGCCGGTTACCGGGCCCCGCAATCAGTCGATGTGGGCAGTCGGTTCACGTGTGCGCGTGGTGCCGTGCTGGCCCGCTCGGTGAGCTGCGGGGGCAGCAGCGTGGCGTCCGGGACCTCCCGGCCGGCCAGCTTCGCCATGAGCAGATCCACCGACCGCTCGCCCACCTCGGCGGCGGGCAGGGCAACGGAGGTGAGGGGCACGTCGGCCCCCTCGGCCAGCTCGTCCGGGCACAGGGCGACGACCGACAGGTCCTCCGGCACCCGCAGCCCGGCCCGTTGGAACGCCTCCAGCAGCGGCCCGAGCGCCGGCTCGTTGTGTACGACCACGCCGGTCAGGTCCGGATGCTCGCGCAACAGCCGGTCGACCGTCTCGCGCGCGGCCGGTGCGCCGGGTGCGCACGGGAGCACGGTCGAGGTCATGCCGTACCGGCGCGCCGCGGCCGTGAAGCCCGCCGCCGTCCGCCGGGCGTAGCCGGTGTCGCGCGCGTACACCTCCGGCGGCGACCCCAGCAGCGCCACACAGCGGTGGCCGAGCCGCGCCAGGTGGCTGACGCACTCCGCGCCGGTCGCCGTGAAGTCCAGGTCGATGCAGGTCAGTCCCGCGGCCTCGGCGGGGAAACCGATGAGCACGGAGGGCAGGCCGAGGGAGCGAAGCAGCGGAATGCGCGCGTCGTGCAGTTGTACGTCCATCACGACGAGCGCGTCCACCAGCGCGCTGTCCGCCACCCTCCGCAGCCCGTCCTCGCCCTCCTCCTGGGTGAGCAGCAGCACGTCGTGGTCGTGCGCGCGGGCCGTGGTGACCACGGACGCCGCGAACTGCATCTGCACGGGCACGTGGACGCCGCTGCGCAACGGCATCACGAGCGCCACCACATTGGACCGGCTGCTCGCCAGGGCCCGCGCCCCGGCGTGCGGGCGGTAGCCGAGCTCGCGGATGCTCGCCTCGACGCGCTGCCGGGTCGCGGCGGAGATGGAGCGCTTGCCACTGAGGACGTAGGACACCGTGCTCGGCGAGACGCCGGCGCTCCGCGCCACATCAGTGATCTTGACCATCGCGCTCTCCTCGATACCGCGCCCGCCGGGCCGATGCGCCGGCCCGCTGCGTCGAACCGTTTCGACAACTGCCGTCGAAGCGATTCGGCGGAACAGTAGGGAGGGGGGTGGGGAGAGTCAATGGTGTGAACGGAAAGTTTCGTGGGCTTGCGGGGCCCGGCCGGATATCAGCAGGCTCTCACCCCGCTTCCGGGCCCCGTCACCTCTCCAGGTGGCGCAGCAGGCGGTCGTACTGGCGGGTTCCCGCGTCGACGGCCAGGTGGGCGCCGCGCAGCACCTGGCAGAGCTCGGCGGGTGACAGACGGGGGCGCTGGGCGCGCAGTCCGTCGGAGAGTTCCTGGCTGTGCCGCGGGTCGATGCGGGTGTGCGCGGTGAAGTAGAGGCGCATGTCCTCGTCGTGCAGACCCACCCGGTCCATGCCCTCCAGGAGCAGCCGGAAGTGCGGTTCGACCCAGCTCTCGAAGACGAAGAAGCAGCCGTACGCGGCCTGGGTGCGGGACGGGCGGGTGAGCAGCGCCGTGAACAGGTTGGAGGTGATCTTGGCGTACCAGGGGTGCTCGCGGCGGTAACGGGCCAGCTCCTCCCAGCCGTCGGCCGAGCCGAGCTGGCGGCGGAGCCAGTACGTGTGGAAGTTCTCCAGCCGGCCGCGGCCGCACTCGTCCCAGAGGTTGGCGGCGGCGACCGCCTTCTGCTTGCCCTGGAGCCCGACCACGAGGAGCGCGACCTCGTCGTCCACGACCTCGTTGCGGATCAGCTCGCAGCGCACGAAGTACTCGATGCGGTCGCGGGTCGCGTCCCGCGCCAGGTAGTGGAAGAGCGGGTGGCTGACGCCGGAGTTGTCGGCGGCCAGCGCGTCCAGGTGGTCGGCCGCCGCCTCCTGCGTGTGGAGTTCGGGTACCGGCGCGGGTGTGGCCCAGGCGTCGAAGAGTTCGCGTTCCAGCCGGGTCCGCGCGGCGAACAGCGCGATCTCCAGGTCGTCGTCGCGGGTGAGGGTGGCCGGTCCGTCGCGGTAACCGAGAGACCGGGAGGTGAGGGTGGCCAGGTGTTCGTGCAGGAATCGGCCGTGCGCCTCGGGGTCGGTACGGAGCCGGGCCAGCCTCTCCGCCTGGGCGTCGGCCGGAGCGCTCAGGAAGCGGGCCAGCTCGGGGGCCAGCCCTTCGAAGGGCCGCACCGGCGGCCAGTACAGGTCCTGCAGGGGCGGGGCGCTCATCGGAAGCCTCCCTTCTCCGCGATGCGGAGCGCGTTGGCGGCGATGGTCAGGCCGGGGTTGACGGCCGCCGACGACGGGAACCACGAGCTGTCGGCGATCCAGAGGTTGGTCAGGTCGTGTGCCTTGCACGTCGGGTCGACGACGCTGGTGGCCGGGTCGGTGCCGGCGACCGCCGTACCGCACTGGTGCGAGGTGACGTCGATGCCCATGCGCCGTGCGGAGACGAGGGGGTAGCCGGCGCGGCGCATCATCCGGGCGGTCCTGCGCACCAGTTCGCGGTGCGGCGCGAGGTTGACCGGCCGCCATCCCACCCGGATCGCGCCGCGCGGGCCGACCGTGACGCGGTTGTCCGGGGCCGGCAGGTCCTCGCTCGTGAGGTAGAGGTCGACGCTGTGTCCGGTGAGGAACTCCAGTACCGGGGTGGGGAGATGGGGCCGGAGGCCGCGCGCGGTGGCGGGCACGAGCTTGCCGAGGGTCTGGACGTTGCCCAGCGGGCCGTGCGCGCCGTTCGCCAGGTACCAGTCGTTCAGGCCGAGCGTTTTCTGGAAGACGGTCCGGCTCGGGCGGCGGGGGTCGACGGCGACGAGGAAGGTGCTGTTGTGCACCATGTAGTTGCGGCCGACCTGCCCGGAGGAGTTCGCCAGGCCCTCGGGCCGCCCGGTGCGCGAACGCAGCAGCAGCGCCGCCGTGTTGACCGCGCCGCAGGCCAGCACGTACCGGTCGGCGCGGATGCGCAGCTCCGTGCCGTCGTGCCGGGCGGCGGCGACGGTCACCCGCCGCCCCGGCGGATCGGTCCGCAGTCCGGTCACGGTGGTGCGGGTCAGCAGGGACACGTTCCCCGAGGCCAGCGCGGGCCGCAGCGCGCACACCTCCGCGTCGCTCTTGGCGCCCAGCAGACACGGGAAGCCGTCGCAGGTGGCGCAGCGCACGCACGACCCGTCCGGGCGCAGGTCGATCCCGGTGGGCAGGTCGAAGGGGGCCAGGCCCTGTGCCCGCAGCGCGTCGGCCAGCGCGGCGATCGCCGGTTCGTGCGGCACGGCCGGGTACGGGAAGCCGCCCGAGCGCCAGGGTTCGGTGGGGTCCTGGCCGGCCGTGCCGTGCACCCGGTAGATCCGCTCGGCCTCGGCGTAGTACGGCTCCAGCTCCGCGTACGAGAAGGGCCAGGCCCGCGAGAGGCCCTCGGCGTGCCGCACCGGCCCGAAGTCCGCCTCCCGGAACCGCGGCAGGGTCGCCCCGAAGACCTTGGTGTTGCCGCCGACGTAGTAGTGCACGCCGGGCTGGAAGCGCCGCCCGGTGCCGGCGTCGTACCAGTGCTCGGCGTTGCGGTACCGCCGCTGGGTGAAGACCGCGTGCGGCGACCAGTTCGCCGCTTCCCGGGGCAGGAAGTCGCCGCGCTCGACGACGAGGACGCGGGCGCCGGAGTCGCGCAGCGCGTACGCCAGGGTGGCGCCGCCCATGCCGGCGCCGATGACCGCGACGTCGCAGTCCACCTCGGGGCCGGAGGGCCGCAACAATCCCTGGACGTCCGGATGTGGGCCGGTCGTCATCGGTGCCTCCTTACCGGGCCCGCTGCCGGGGCCGTGAGGTGCCGGGCGGCGATCTCGTGCGCGAACGCCATGATCGTTCCCTGTGGGCTGATGCCGGTCGGACCCGGCAGCACCGCGGCGTCGCAGACGTACAGATTGCGGAAGCCGTACGGGCGGCCGTCCGTGTCGCACACCCCGCCCCGCTCGGGCGGCCCCATCGGGCAGGACGCCATGGCGTGCACGGAGACCAGGTCCCAGCCGCGCGGGTCGGACCGGCGGGCGAACTCCTCGGCGGCGCGCGGCGAGCCCAGCACCCCGGGCGCCGGCGGATACAGCTCGACGGCACCGGCCCGGAACAGCAGCCGCGCGGCGCGCACCAGCGCGAAGCGCAGCAGGTCCACGTCGTACGGGGTGAGGCGGTGGCGCAGCACGGTGCCCGCGCCGGGGAACCGGCCGACGCGTATCCGGCCCGTCATCCGGACCTGCACGGTGAAGACCGCCATCCGCTCCAGGCCGGCCAGCGCCGCGTCGATCACCGCGGGCCCCTGGCGCGCGAGCGCCGCCGCCAGCGACCCGGGCGTGAGGTTGGCGGCCATGACGTGGACGCCCAGCCCGCCGAACTCGCTGAGCTGGGCGGTGAAGATGGTGCCCCGCTCGGCGTGCAGCGCGGAGCCGAAGCGGACCGGCAGCCGCAGATTGACGTGGAAGGCCATGGCGCGCCCCGCCGTCCTGCGGTGGATGCCGCTGCGCTGGAGGAGCGCGGCGCTGCCGACGGCTCCGGCGGCGAGGAAGACCGTACGGGGCCGGTACCGCACCGGCGCACCGTCCGGCCCCACGGCCCGTACGGCGCGCACCGTACTGCCGTCGTGTTCCAGCCGTACGGCCCGTACGCCCGGTTCGATCCGCGCGCCGTACCGCTCGGCCTCCGGCAGATACGTCGTCGCCATCGTCCGCTTGGCGCCGGAGGGGCAGCCGGTGGGGCAGCGGTTGCGGTGCGCACACCCCGGTGCGGCGCGCCGGGCGAGCGTCCAGCCCCAGCCCAGTCCGTCGGCCGCGGTGGCCAGCAGCCGGGAGTCCTCGTTGCCCGCGCCGTGCCGCTGCGCCTCCACCTCCAGCCGCCGGGAGATCTCGCTCAGGTGCCCGGCCAGGTGGCGGGCGCGGTAGCCGTCGGTGCCGAGGCCGTCCGCCCAGCGGTCCAGCAGCCCGGCCGGCGGCTCCCACAGCAGTCCGCCGTTGACCACGGTGGTGCCGCCCACGCAGCGGCCCTCGCCGTACGGGATGACGGGGCTGCCGTAGACCGGGGTGAGCCCCGCGTTGCGGTACAGGCGGCGCAGGCTGTCGGCCGGTGCGGTGGCGGCGAGTTCGGCGGGGGAGACCCGCGGCCCCTCCTCCAGTACGCGGGGGTGGCGGCCCGCCCTGGCCAGCTCCAGCGCGGCGACGGCCCCGCCCGCTCCGGAGCCGATCACCAGCGTCTCGCAGTCGACGGCGCGTGGCGCGCGGCGGCCGCTCATGACGGCGCTCCCGTCGGTACGGAGGGCGGTACAGGTGGCGACTTGGGCGGCGAGTCGGGAGGCGGCGCCCCCGCGCCCGCCACCAGACGGTCCGGGCCGCCGTCCAGCCCGCCGTACAGCGCCAGCGCCTCGGCCGACCGCAGCAGCAGCGCGACCCCCGGCAGCCGCGCCAGCCGCGCGCTCCCGTTCGCCAGCGCCGCCGGCCCGGCCAGGGTCGCCCACCGGCCGGTGACCAGTAGGAACGCGAGCGGCAGCAGACGGAGGGCGAGCCCGGCCGCGATCCGGTACGGGCGTGGCTGGACCCGCAGACTGCCGGTCACATGGGCGAGGGCGCGCTCCCTCACCGCACGATCCCGCAGTACCGGATGGCGCGCGGCCCACACCGCGGGCAGCCCGCTCGCCGACAGCGCCCGCTCCAGCGCGCCCGCGGCCCTCATCGCCGTACCGCCTTGTCCTTGGCGAAGGCCGCCAGCAACCGGGGCGCGCCCTGGTCCAGTACGGCGTCCAGCGCCTCCAGGAACACCTCGACCTCCTTGTCCCCGGCCACCAGCGGTGGCGCGACGATCAGCGGCAGGCCGTGGTTGGAGCCGTAGAACGCCAGCACGTCGTGGTCCCGGTACAGGGCCGCGATCACGGCAGCGGTGATCAGCTTGAGCCGCAGCCGCGGGTCCCGCGCGAAGGAGCCGGGCAGCAGCCGCAGCACCCGGTCCAGCGCCGGATGGCCGGCCCGCAGGAACACGCCGTGCAGCGCGCCCCGCCCGGCCGTGCCCGCGACCAGACCCGGGTGCCGGGCGGCGATCGGGGCCAGGCCGGCGGCGAGCTGCTCGCCGATCCGCGCGGCCCGGCCCGGATAGTCGTCCTCGACCGCGATGGCCACCGCCTCCAGCGCCGTGACGGTCTCCTCACCGAAGCCGTAGTACGTGGTGCTGTGCAGCGTCGCGTCGGCGAGGTTGTCGTACGCGGCGCGGAACAGCGCCTCGCGGGCGATGTAACCGGAGATCGACGCCTTGCCGCCGCCGAAGGACTTGGAGGTGGTCAGCACGTCCGGGACCAGCCCCGGATACCGCATGAAGTGGAAGAGCGTCCCGGTCCGGCCCCAGCCGGTGTAGACCTCGTCGAAGACGAGCACGATGTCCCGCTCGGTGCACAGCCGCCGCACCTCGCGCAGGAACTCCTCGGAGCACTCGCGCAGCCCCGAGGCGCTGAACGGCTCCAGCACCACCGCGTACACATCGCTGCCGCCCTCTCCTGTGGTGTGCCGTTCCAGGGCGAGGACGAAGGAGGGCAGGTCGTCGTAGGCGAAGGAGTCGGTGCCGGGCAGGCCGGGGAACGGGAAGTCCACCTCCGGGGACGCGGTGAGGCTGCCCGCGCCGAGCAGCTTGCCGTGGAAGGCGATGTCGGAGTGGAGCACGGTGCCGCGGCGGCCGCGGTGGTACTTGTACGCCAGCTTCACCGCGCCCTCGACCGCCTCGGCGCCGGAGTTCGGGAAGTAGCTGATGTTGAGGTCGCCGGGGAGCAGTTGCGCGAGGTTGTGGCCGAGCGCGGCGACGTAGGGGGAGAGGAAGTTCTTGTGCACCTCCATCGCCTGGCGTTCGGCGAAGCGGCGGCGCGCGGCGAGGATGCGCGGGTGGTTGTGCCCGTGGTTCAGCACGCCGATGCCGCCGGTGAAGTCCAGGATCCGGCGTCCGTCGCGCAGGGTGATCCAGCAGCCCTCGGCGCGTTCGGCCAGGTCGTGCCCGAAGCCGAACGAGCCGATCAGCGACACCTGGCTGCGGCTGATGTAACGGCGGTACAGGCCGTGCACCTGACGTGGCGTCATGTGCAGGCAGTCCTCGGCGGTGAAGAGGTCGGTCATGTGGCCGCTCCCGTGGTGAGCGGGGCGGGGTGCGCGGGCCGGGCCGCGGCCCGGATGCGGTCGGCGATCAGCCGGCCGGCCCGCTGCCCGCCCCGGAGGGCGTAGTTGGTGCCCCGGTCCTCGGGGAAGACCTGGGCCATGCCGGCCAGGTAGAGGCCCGGCAGGGGGCTCTCGGTGGCGGGGACGGTCCGCGAGTAGTACCGGGTGATCACCGGCTGGGCGTGCTCGGCGCGCCACACGTGACACCCGCGCACCCACTCCTCCCGGAAGGCGGGGAACATCCGGCGCAGATGGAGCAGGCTGTAGCGGTAGACCTGGTCGTCCGGCATCCGGTACAGCCCGGCGTCCACCGGCAGGTACGTCGACAGGTAGACCACGTGCCGTCCCCCGTAGTGCCATGCCGGGTCGAGGTTGGTGTGCTCGATGACGCCGACGTAGGGGAAGCCGGGGTCGGTGACGTTGAGCCAGTAGGTGTCCGACAGCGGCCGGTCGTTCTCCAGCACCAGGCAGATGTTGGCCAGGTACGGGATCGCGGTGAGCTGCCGCCGCAGGCCGGGTACGGCGGGATGGTCCGCGTCCGCGAGGAGCGCAGCGGCGGGCCCCGGCGCGGTGGTCACCAGCACCCGCCGCGCTGTGTACCGTGTGCCGCCCGCCCGTACGCCGGTCACCCCGTGCGGTCCGGCCAGTACGTCCGTGACCGGGCAGGATGTGCGGATGCGGACCCCCAGCCGGGCCAGCTCCGGCAGCCAGGCCGCCAGCAGCGCGCCGCAGCCGCCGCGCAGGTAGTACAGCACCTCGTGGCCCGCGCGGCTGCGGCTGCCGCCGCGCAGATGCAGCTTGGTCCACATCCAGGTCGCGCCGACCTCCGGCGCGTACTCCCCGAACTTCCCCTCCAGCAGCGGCCGCCAGACCCGGTCGTACACCCGGCGGCCGCCCAGCCCCACCAGCCACTCCTCGGCCGTCAGCGCCTCCAGCTCTCGCCAGTGTCGGACCCGCCCGGCCCGCAGCACCGACCGGCCGAGCCGGAGCCGGTCGGCGAGTGGCAGCGGCGCGAACCGCGCCACGTCCAGCGGCGTGGACAGCCGGTGGATGCCGCCCGCGTGATAGAAGCCGGTACGGCCCGCGTGCCGCTCTACGAGATGGCCGCAGCCCAGCTCCGCACAGAGCCGGAAGATGTCCGTGTCGGAGGCGAACCAGTGGTGGTAGAAGCGCTCCAACTGCCGCCCGCCGACCGGAAACGTGCCCGCGAGGCCGCCCACCCGGTCGTCCGCCTCCAGGACCAGACAGCGCAGCCCCGCCCGGCCCAGCTCGTGTGCCGCCGCGAGCCCGGTGAAGCCGGCGCCCACGACGATGACGTCCCAGTCGCCGCCATCCGCGGGCCAGGCTGACGCCGTGCTCATTGCGCCGCCCGGTCCTGCGCGCCGCGGGCCACGGCCAGCGGTCGTACGGTGCCGTCCGGGGCCGGTACGGGACCGGCAGGCTGCCCTCCGGGCTGCGGCGGGTGCCGTTCCAGCAGGACGTACGGCGGCCGGCCGCGCAGCTCGCGGTGGACCAGCCGCAGATACTCGCCGAGCAGGCCCAGCAGCACCGCCTCGCAGCCGAACGTCCAGGCGGCCAGCGGCAGTCGGTGGCGGCGCACGGCGACGGTCATCGCCGCGCCGCCCAGCCAGGTGAGGCCGATGACGGCCGGCGCCCGGGCGGGCGCGGGCGAGCAGGACACCAGGCCGCGCCGCGAGAGGTCGGCCATCTTCCGCAGCGAGTACTTCGACCGTCCCGCCGGGCGCGGCAGCCGCTCGTACGCCACGCTCGTCTCCGGGAACCCCGCCCAGCACACCGACCCGCGCAAGTACGGTTCTCCTTCGGGGAGTTCGGCGAGCAGGCGGACGACGGACCGGTCCAGCAGCCGGAAGTCGCCGGTGTCCAGGGCCACCGGCTGGTCGGCGAGCGCGGCCAGCAGCCGGTAGTAGACATGCGCGGTGACCACCTTGAAACGGCTCTCCCCGGCGCGCGAGGTGCGCCGCGCCGACACCACCGACCAGCCGGCCCGCCACCGCTCGACCAGCTCCGGGATCAGCTCGGGCGGGTCCTGCAGGTCGGCGTCCATGGTGACCACCGCATCCCCGGCCGCGGCCCGCAGCCCGGCCAGAATCGCCTGCTGGTGGCCGAAGTTCCGGGTCAGTCGGAGGAGCCGGACCGCCGGGTCGCCGCCGGTGACGGAGGCCAGCGTGCGCCAGGTGCCGTCCCGGCTGCCGTCATCGACGTAGACCACCTCGTGCGCGCAGTCCGGGAGGCGGCGCAGCACGGCGGTGAGCCGCCGGTGCGTCCGCTCCAGCACCGCCTCCTCGTCGTAGCACGGCACCACCACGCTGATCAGCGGGGTCGAGGGCATGTCGTCTCCTCACGTCGGGCGCGGCCCCGGCCGGTTCGAGGGCCGGCCGGGACCCGTACTGCGTCAGCCCAGTACCTCGTTCAGCCCAGTACCTCGTCGGCCGTGGCCCGGAAGCGCTCGGCGGCCGCGGCGATCTCGTCCGGCCCGCTGAACACGGTGATTCCGGCATCGGCGCCCAGATAGGTGTCCGAGGTGCCCACTGTGAGGGCCACCGCGCGGCCCAGGACGTCGTCGGTACGGGGGAGGGCGCCGGGGCGGAAGTCCTGGCGCCGCCAGGCCGCTTCCGGGCGCCGGGACGGGCAGGGCCCGGTGTCGCCGGCGGCCAGGGCACGCAGCTCCGGCAGTCCGCCGTAGTAGTGCTTGGGCGAGTGCAGCAGCGTCTTCGTGCCCAGCCGCTTCGCCACGGCCTCGGCCGCGGCCCGCTCCTCGAAGAGGTGGACCAGAACGGTCGCGCAGTCCCCGGCGGGGTCGTGCGACGGACGGCGGACGACGCCGTCCCGCGGCGGGATGAGGGCGGCCAGCGCGTCCCGCTGCGCCCGAGTGCGGGCGAGGACGGTGTCCAGCCGGTCCAGCTGGGCGCGGGCGACCGCCGCCGTCAGCTCGGTCATCCGCAGGTTCAGCCCCAGCATCCGGTCGCCGGGCCCCTCCTCCGCGCGGTACGGGAACCAGCCGTGGTCGTGGAAGCCGTACGCACGCTGGAAGGTGCGCTCGTCGGCGGCCAGCAGGAACCCGCCGTCGCAGGCCGTGACCACCTTGAACATATTGAGCGAGAAAGCACCGGCCCGCCCGAAGCTGCCCAGCGGCCGGCCGCGGTACGTCCCGCCGCACGCCTGCGCCGCGTCCTCCAGCACCAGCAGTCCGTGCTCTTCCGCGATCCCCAGCAGCGCGGCCATGTCACAGGGCGCGCCCAGCATGTGGAGGGGCATCAACGCCTTCGTGCGCGGCGTGATGCGGGCCCGGACGTCGGCCGGATCCAGGGTCAGCGTCTCGTCGATCTCCGCCACGACGGGCGTGGCCCCGCAGTGGACGATGGCGGCGACAGAGGCGACGTAGAGGTACCCGGGGACGATGACCTCGTCGCCCGGGCCGATGTCCAGCGCCGCCAGCGCCGTGAGCAGCGCCGACGTGCCGCTGTTGACGGACAGGCAGTACGGGCTCGCCAGGCGGCGCGCGGCCTCCTCCTCGAACAGCCGGGTCTGGGTGAGGTCTCCGAGGGGGTAGGAGTGCGCCGCGGTGGTGCGGGACCACGTGTTCAGCACCTGTTGGACGTTGGCGCGTTCCTCGTCCCCGAAGAAGGCGTAGCCGGGACCGGGCATGGGCGGACTCCTCAAGATCGCGGATGGCGGACCGCTGGTCGCGGGCGGGTGGTCAGAACACGACGGGGCAGTACGGTGCCGGGTCGTGCCGGAAGGCGGCAGCGGCGGCCTGCACCGCGCCGGGGCGCAGCTCCGCCACCCGCCCGGCCCGTGCGAGCTGTACGAGGGAGCCGCCGCCGAGCAGGATGGCTCCCAACTCCCGCGCGGTGAGCGCCAGATCAGCGTTCGCGCGGGTCCGGACGCAGTCGGCTCCCGTGGTGCCCGTGATGAGCCGCCACCGGCCCTCGTTCCACGGACAGAGCGGGTCCGTCACCTCCAGGACGACCTCGGCCTCGGTGGCGTAGCCGCGGCCGGACAGCGCGCGGTCGACGTCGACGGCCCTGGCGTAGAGCTGGTCGCGCACGGTCGGCGCCGCGCTGCGCGGGTCCGCGAGCAGGGCCAGTACCGGATCGTCGACCGGGCGCGCGTCGGCGGTGACCGTGCCGCCGAGGTCCACGTCCAGCAGCGCCCGCCACAGGAAGGCGTAGGCGGCCGGGTCGCAGGCGCTCAACTCCTGTACGGAGACGGTGTACCGGGGGTAGGAGTGGGTCCAGCCGGCGGTGAGCCGGTAGAGGGCGTAGCCGCGTACGCCCGCGCCGTCCGTCGCGAGCATGCACAGCAGGCGTCCGGCGCCGTGCCGGTCGGCGGGCGGGTCGGCGAGGGCTTGGCGCAGCCAGGCGCCCTCGCGGCGCAGCATTCCGGGGCGCTCGGCCAGGCAGGCGCGGCAGACCCTGGCGATGGCCGCCTCGGCCTCGGCGGGCGAGGTGACCTCCAGGGTGAGCGGCGGACCGTCGTCCGCCGGACCCTCGGCCAGCGCGCGGGCCTCCACCGGGATGGTGAGGCTGACGGCCTGGCTGGCAGCGCCGAAGCCGAAGCGGCCGTAGAGGGCCGGCTCGGTGGCGTTGAGGACCGCGACCGGCTCGGCCCGCGTGGTGTGCAGGTCGGAGAGGACCCGCAGGATCATGTCGCGCATCAGGCCGCGGCGGCGGTGCGCGGGGGAGACGGCCACGTAGCCGATGCCGAAGACGGGGCGCGGGCCGGTGCCGGGCAGCGTCATGTCCAGGGAGTAGCCGGCCAGCGTGGCGCAGGGCCGGCCCGCGGCGCACGCGAGCAGCGAGCGCTTGGGCTCCAGCAACTCGGCGACGGTCGCGCGATGTTCCGGTGAATGGTCGTATCCGCCGTAGGCGAGTCCCACCACCTCGGTGAAATCGGACCAGTCGTCAGGAGCGCGGAAGTCGTAATCCGGTGACGGCGGTTTCGAGGAAAGTGGTTCCGGTGACCGCGATTTCGAAGAGAAGGGTGAGGGAGAATGCATAGGACACCTCCGACCGATTCCGGCTGAGGCCCGAGTGGGCAGCACAACAGAAAAGGGATTCAGTCGGCGCGTATGACGGGCAGGCCGTACTGCCCGCAGTCGAGGTCATTTCCAGAGGGGGGCGGATGCCGCCTTGCGGAAAGGACCGTCGCGAGGCCCGGATCGCGATCTCCTACACGCGCCGATGAATCGAGTCGGGGCCGCCAGAGGCTGTCCTCCACACTGTGGAGAAGGCCATGAACTGTCAACCCCCGCAGCCGCCCGGGATTCGGCGGGGCGGCCGCCCGTCGTTGCCGGTCAACGCCCTTTCCGGCCATCCGGCGAAAGCCCGGTACCACGCGTTTCGCATCCGGCCATTCTCTCCGGAACCGCCGCGACCGGCCGGGAAATCCCCGCAGACTCTGTGCAGCGGCCGAGACGGATCGGCTGATCTGGACATGACGTGACGGGAGCCGATATGACCAACGGCAAGCTCGTTTCCGGCAGGACGGTGCCCGGCGAGGGGTGGGTCGCCTACCCCGACCGCAACGGTGACGGCGTGTACCTCGACGTCGACACCTCGGAGGGGAAATTCACCACGACGCCCGCGTATATCGCGGCCCTCACCGGTGACGACCGCATGTGGATGACCACCGGCGGCAACACCGTCTATGCCGCCACCCCGACCGGTTTCCGCATTTATGTGCGGCGTGTGGACCGGCAGGCGATCGACCCCGAGTACGCCGCCAAGAACGGCTGGCACATCGCCTGGATCGCGGCCGAGGTCTGATCGCGCGAGACACATCCGAAGAGCGGCCGTCGGTCGCGGGGTAGTCCGGCCGGGTGGGGTGGGGCCGCGCAGCTCTCCGACGGCTGCTCGTTCCGCGCGTACGGCAAGTCCAGCGGATACGCTCGGCGCGCCGCGCAACGACGAGCCGAGGACGCCATGACCGAGAGACCGGCCTTTGCCTACGTCACCTACATCGAGAGCACCCCGGAGAAGGTCTGGTACGCGCTGACCGACCCCGACCTGACGGCCGCGTACTGGGGCCACAGCAACGTCTCGGACTGGCGGACCGGCTCCCCCTGGGAGCACCGGCGCACGGACGGCTCGGGCCTCGCCGACGTCGTCGGGCTGGTCGTCGAGAGCGCCCCGCCGCGGCGGCTGGTCACCACGTGGGCCGAGCCGGGCGAGGAGCCACCCGGCGGCCCGTCCACGGTCACCTTCGGCATCGAGGCGTACGGCGGCATCGTCCGGCTCACCGTGACCCACGAGAACCTGGCCGACGAGGCCGAGCGCGCGGCCGCGGCCGGCGGCTGGGCGGCGGTCCTCTCCAACCTCAAGACCCTCCTGGAGACCGGCAGCCCGCTCCCCGAAGAGCCCTGGCACATGCCGTCCTCCTGAACGCCTGACTCCTGGATGCCGTCCTCTTGAAGCCTGCCCTCTGAGTTCCCGCCCCTGGCGCGGCACCCCCGGTGTACCCACCAAGCATCTGTAATGATGGGGTAAAGGGTAATGATCAGGTAAAGGAGATCGCGTCCGGTCCGCGCCACGGCGCTGCCCGGCGCGGCATCCGGGGAGGACACGATGGGGACGCGACGCACTTCGCTGCCGGGCGTCGGCACGCGGTACGACTTCACCACGCACGCCGGACAGCACCTCTCCGTGGTGGTGCACCACGACGGACGCCGCTTCATCGGCTTCTACGCCGCCGATGACCCCGATACCTGCCAGTCCTCGGTCCCCTTGGAACGGGAGGAGGCAACCGCCCTCGCGCACCTCATCGATCCGGCGCCGCTGGACGCCGTCCGCACCGACGGCATCGACCTGGTCACCGAGCACATCCAGATAGGCAGCCGCTCCCCGTACGGCGGCCGGCTGCTCGGCGACACCGGGGCCCGCACCCGTACCGGCGCGTCCATCGTCGCGGTGCTGCGCCGCACGAGCGCGCACCCGTCCCCGGGCCCCGACTTCCGTTTCGCCATCGGCGACACCCTCGTCGCGGTCGGCACCCGTGAGGGCGTCGACGCCCTCGCCGCGATCATCGCCGGAGGCTGACTATGCATGAGACCACCGCACTGCTCGTGGAGTTCGGCGCCGTCATCCTCGCCCTCGGCCTCCTCGGGCGGCTGGCCGGCCGGGTCGGCCTCTCGCCCATACCCCTCTACCTCCTCGCCGGGCTCGCCTTCGGACACGGCGGACTGCTGCCGCTCAACGCCAGCGAGGAGTTCGTCGGCGTCGGCGCCGAGATCGGCGTCATCCTGCTGCTGCTCCTGCTCGGCCTCGAATACAGCGCCTCCGAGCTGGTGACCAGCCTCAGGACCCAATACCCCTCCGGTGCCGTCGACTTCCTGCTGAACGCCGTACCGGGAGCGGCCGCCGCGCTGCTGCTGGGCTGGGGCCCGGTCGCCGCCGTCGCGCTGGCCGGCGTCACCTGGATCTCCTCCTCCGGCGTCATCGCCAAGGTCCTCACCGACCTCGGCCGGCTCGGCAACCGCGAGACCCCCGTCATCCTCGGCGTCCTCGTCCTCGAAGACCTCTCCATGGCGGTCTATCTGCCGCTGCTGACCGCGCTGCTGGCCGGCGTCGGACTCGCGGGCGGCAGCGTCACGCTGCTCATCGCGCTCGGCGCCGTCGGCCTCGTGCTCTACCTCGCGCTCCGGCACGGCCGGCTGATCAGCCGCTGGGTCTCCTCGGACAACCCCGAGATGCTGCTCCTGGTCGTCCTCGGGCTGACCGTGCTCGTCGCGGGCATCGCCCAGCAGCTCCAGGTCTCCGCGGCGGTCGGCGCGTTCCTCGTCGGCATCGCGCTGTCCGGCGAGGTCGCCGAGGGCGCGCGCAAGCTCCTCACGCCGCTGCGCGACCTCTTCGCCGCGATCTTCTTCGTCTTCTTCGGCCTGTCCACCGACCCGACCGCCATCCCGCCGGTACTGCTCCCGGCGCTGCTGCTCGCGGCCGTCACCACCGTGACCAAGATTCTCACGGGCTGGTACGCGGCCCGGCGCGCCGGCATCGGGCCGAACGGGCGGCTGCGCGCGGGCGGCGCGCTCGTCGCACGCGGCGAGTTCTCCATCGTCATCGCCGGGCTCACCACGGCCGTCGAACCGCGGATCGGCCCGATCGCCACCGCATACGTCCTGATCATGGTCATCCTCGGCCCGCTGACCGCGCGCTGGGCGGCACCGGCCGTCAACCGCGCCCGGACCGCCCTGCTGCCGCTCTTCGGCATCACCTCCCGCAGACCCGCCACGCCCGCCCCGGAAACCCCGTCCGAAGCACCCGAAGAGACCCCCGCGCCCCGTGAGGACGCACATGCTCTGCCGCCACACGGGTAACCGAAGCGTCGTACAGACCAACTGCAGCAGGTCCACCTGAAGCGAGGGGGCTCCATGGCGCGGTCACCGCTGTCACTCCGGCGCAGCAATGCCAGGAAGAAGAAGCGCGGCCGGCCGGCGACGGGCGGCGGGGCACCACTCCCGCCGCCCGTGCAGGCGTTGGTGATGCTGCTGGCGTTCGCCGTCATGGTGGCCTTCGGAGCCGTACTGGCGCAGTTGACCCTCCAGCCGTCGGCCGCCTCCGAGGCGCTCACGCACACCAATCTGCGGCCCGGCGACACTCTGCGCGACTACCTCGGGCAGCCCGCGTTCATCGACACTGTCAAGCAGCTCGGCGGGAACATCCTGCTGGGTCTGCCCTTCGGGCTGCTGCTGCCGGTCGTGGCGCCCAGGGCGCGCGGGCTGCTGCGGGTGGTCGTGGTGACCGCGCTGGTCATGCTGCTGGTCGAGCTGGTGCAAGGGGCCCTGGTCACCGGGCGCGCCTTCGACATCGACGACGTCATCCTCAACACCACGGGCGCGCTCCTCGGCTACGTCCTGCTCGGCCGCCGCCTCGGCCGCGCCGTTCATCCCAGGCGCCGCCACTGGTGACAGCGGCGCGCCAGTGCGGTATAGCCCTCAGCCCCCGGCGAGCAGCCGCCCCGCACCCGGTACGACGGGATCCAGGCCCAGTTCGGTGAGGATGCGGTACGTGGTGGCGGTGGCCGCGGAAAGTACCGGCAGCCCCGCCTCGTCCTCGACCGGCTGGATCGCCGGCAGCGACGGCATCTGCACGCACGCGGAGAGGACCAGCGCGTCGGCCCGGCCGAGGTCCAGCTTCCGCCAGTGGTCGCGCAGATCCTCCGGGTCGAGCCGGGCGACCGCGAGATTGTCGGGTACCTCCAGGCTGAGCGCGTCGACCACCTCCACGCCCGCGTCCTCGATGTAGTCGACGACCAGCCGGGTCAGGTCCTTCATGTACGGAGTGAGGATCGCGACCCGGCGGGCGCCCAGCGCCGCGATGCCGTCGAGCAGCGCACCGGCGCTGGAGACCACCGGCGCCTGTGCGCCCTGGCCGCGCAGCGCCTTCGTGATCTCCGCCTCGGCCGTGCAGTGGTGGCCCGGGCCCTGCGCCATGATCGCCACCAGGCAGGCGGTGGCCACGACGTCGGGACGGGCGTCGGCGAGTTCGAGCGCGGCCCGCTCGGTCTGCGCGTTCATGCCGCGGAGCTGCTCGGGCGTGACGTGCTGCATGCGCATCCGGCTGCTGTGGAAGACGAAGCGGTCGCCGGGCCGCGCCCGCTCCCGGTCCCGCAGCATGCGCGGCAGCTCGGTCTCCATCGTCAGGTTGGAGCTCGGCACGATCATGCCGATGTGGTGGTCCGTCACGGGTCTCTCCGGTGGGGTCAGGACTCCTTGGCCAGGCCCTCCCAGTGGTCGGCCAGGGATGTCAGCAGGTGCATGAGGTCCGCGCGCTGCTCGGCGTCGTACGGACCGAGGAGCCGTTCGTCCAGGGCGCGCGCCCGGTCGTTGGCGTCGCGGAGGGTCCGCTCGCCCTCCTCGGTCAGGTACAGCAGCTTGCGGCGGCCGTCGGCGGCGGCGGTGCGGCGGACGAGCAGCCCGCGGTTCTCCAGCCGCCGGGCCACGTCCGCCATCGTGGAGGTGTCCAGGGCCACGGCCGAGGCCATCGATCTCTGGTCGCGGCCCGGTGCTGCGCCCACGGCGGTCAGCACCGCGAACTGCGGTCCGGTGAGCGTGGGGTCCACGGCCCGTACCCAGACCGCGAGATACGCCTGATAGAGGCGGCGTACCTGGTAGCCGGGTGCGGCGGTGAGGGCCGTGGGCACCTTCGGGGGCTCGGACGAAAGTGCTACGGATTCGGTGTTGTCAGCCATGGGCCAACTCAACCACGGCGGATAGCCGGGATGACGGCGGACCAGCAGGTCACGGCAGCATGGCGGTGAGTGCCGTGCGCAGCGCGGCCAGCGCCGCCGGCGGGTTGTCCCAGAAGATCATGTGGCCGGCGTCCGGGATCTCGGCGAAGGCGGCGGAGGGCAGCGCGGCAGCGGCCTCGGCCGCCCCCTCGGCCGTGACCACCGGGCTGTCGGCCCCGTACAGCAGCGCCGTCGGCCCCGGCACGGAAGGCCACCAGTCGAAGAAGTCCTCCGTCTCGAAGCCGCGGTGCGTGGCCACGATCGCCTCCCGCTCGCAACTGCTCAGCCAGCGGGCCCGCAACTCCTGCTCCCGGCGCGGCCAGCGCGGCCACGAGGCGGCCACCTCGTCGGCGTCGGTGCCGCGCACGGCCTGGTCGAGCTGCCCGAGGAACGCGTCCAGGGTCGTCGGATACGGGCCCCGGCCGGGCCCGCTCAGCGGCGGGTCGGCGAGCACCGTACCGCCGAGCGGCACCTTGCCTCGTACCGTGGTGGCCGCCGCGATCCGCGCGCCCATCGAGTGCCCGAAGAGCACCGGGCGCTCCAGCCCGAGCCCGGTGACCACGGCCTCGGTGTCCTCGGCGTACTCCTCCAGCGTGTACCGCCCGCCGCCGTCCGACAGCCCGCGCCCGCGGACATCAACCACCAACGGCCGTACCAGGTCGGTGAGTTCACGGGCGACGAAGTCCATGGTGACGGCCGGGCTGGTGATACCGGGCAGGATCACCACGGGGACGCCGGGGCCGCCGTAGTCGAGTACGTGCAGCCGGGCGGCGCCGGAGCGTACCCAGCGGCTGGTGGCGGGAATGCCGGCGAGGTCCGCCGACGCGGCCTGGCTGATCGACCGCCGGTCCTGTTCGTGCTGCGGCATGGGGAGTTCCTTGAGATAGTCGACCGCTTCGGCGAGCGCGATGACGTCGCCGTACTTCGCCTGGATGTCGAAGAGGTTCGCCTCGTGCGGCCCGGGCGCGCGGTCACCCACGCACTCCCGCGGCACGAGCACCGGGAAACCGGACTGCACCGCGTCCACCGCGGTCGCCCGCACACAGCCGCTGGTCGTCGCGCCGCACACCAGGACCGTGTCACAGCCCAGGCCGGCCAGCGTCGCGGCGAGCGAGGTGCCGAAGAACGCCGAAGCGCCCTTCTTCACGATCAGATGGTCCTCGGTGCGGCGCGGCAGCCGGGGGTCGAGGGCGACCGCCTCGCTGCCTTCGAGGAGGGCACGCATGCCCTGTGCCTTCTGCAGCCAGGTGATGCCGTCGCCGGCCGCCTCGGCGGGGGAGTACGCGATGGCGGTGAAGACGACCGGGACCCCGGCGGCCCGGCCGGCCTCGATCAACTCCCGTGTGGAGGCGACCACTTCGCTCAGATCGGTCCCGGAGGGGAAGGCGTCCTCGGTGAAGCCGCGGGTGAGGTCGACGACCACGATCGCGGGGCGGCTGCCGCGGCGCACGGGCGCGCCGAAGCCGGCCCGGTCGTACGTGGCGTCGGTGGCCGTTCCGTACTGGCTCGTGCTCATGCCCGCCGCACCGCCTTCAGCTCGCGCCGCAGCCCGGCCATCCGGCCGAGCAGCCAGCCCTCGAACAATCCGAAGGCGAAGGCGGCGGCCACGGGGCCGTACTTGGCCAGGGCCGGTCCGCCGATCATCGAGAGGCCGTCGAGCTCGGGGGCCGCCGGTGCCGCTGGCGCCGCCTGCGCCGGTGCAGCCTGCACACCCGCGACAGTCGGCACCCGCTCCTGATCCAGCAGGCTCCCCAGATTCTGCGCGAACTGCTGCAGGATCCGGTCCGAGACCGCCCCGATCGCGCCCTTCCCGAACTGCGCGATCTTCCCGCGGATGACCAGGTCCGTGTCCAGCCGCAGCAGCGCGCCCTCCGGCGCCTCCGCGACCACCAGCGTCACCTCGGCCTCGGCGTCGCCGCTGCCGTGCGTGTCGGCGCCGCGCGCCTGCACCCGCAGCCGCCGCTCCCCGGCATCGGCCTCCAGGAACCGTACGGTCCCCGCGTACGCCGCCGTGACCGGGCCGACCCGGACCGTCACCCGGCCCTGCCAGGCGTCCCCGTCCTGCCCGGTGAGCCTTCCGCCCGGCATACAGGAAGCGACCCGCTCGACGTCGTTGAGCAGCGCGAACACCTTGTCCGGTGGGGCCTTCACGGGAACCGTGTGGGTGAGCTGCATCAGTTCTCCTTCCCGGCGCGCCGGCGGGCCGCCGCACAGTCGTCGATGGCCTCGACGATGGTCTGGTAGCCGGTGCACCGGCACAGGTTGGCGGCGACCACCTCGCGGATCTCCTCCTTGCTCGCGTCCGGCCGCTCGGCGAGGAACCCCTCGGCGAGCATCAGGAACCCGGGTGTGCAGAAGCCGCACTGCAGCCCGTGGTGTTCACTGAACGCCCGTTGCAGATCACTGAGTTCGCACTCGCCAGTGCCCTGTGAAAGGGACTCGACAGTACGGATCCGTGTCCCCTCCGCCTGTGCCGCGAACATCAGGCAGGCCCGTACGGGACGGTCGTCGACCAGCACCGTGCAGGCCCCGCAGATGCCGTGCTCGCAGCCGACGTGTGTGCCGGTCAGCCGCAGGTCGTGGCGGAGCACGTCGACGAGGGTGCGGCGGGACTCGGCGACTACCTCGTGCTCCTCACCGTTGACATCAAGAGTCATCAACTGCAGATCTGTCATCGGGTGTGCTCCAGGGTCCGCTGCCGCCGCAGTGCGTTGTGTACTGCCTCCGGCGTGATCGGGGTGTGGTCCAGCTCGACGCCGGTGGTGCGCAGGGCGTCGTTGACGGCGTTCAGTACGGCTGCCGGGGCGCCGATCGTGCCGCCCTCGCCGGCGCCCTTCGCGCCGGTCTCGGTGAACGCGCACGGCGTCTCCAGATGGTGGATCGCAACATCCGGGATCTCGTGCGCGGTGGGCACCTTGTAGTCCATGAAGCCGGTCGCGGACGGCTCGCCCTGCGCGTCGTACGTCACCTGCTCGAACAGTGCGCCCGCGATGCCCTGCGCGATGCCGCCCCGGCACTGCCCCTCCACCACCTGCGGATTGATGGCCACGCCGCAGTCCTCGACGCAGAGGTACCGCAGGATCTCCACCTGTCCGGTGCCTTCGTGCAGCTCCACCACGCAGGCGTGGGTGGCGTTGGAGAACGTGCCGTCGTTGAAGACGTCGAACGCGGCGGTGCCGGTCAGCCCCGGCGCGATGTCCTTCGGCAGCAGATGCGCCTTGAGGTACGCGATCTCGGCCAGTTGCTCGTACGAGAGGGAGACGGCAGGCTCGTCGCGGCGGCGTACGCACCCCTCGCCGCACTCCGTCTCCTCCGGTGCCACGCCCCAGCGGGCCGCGGCGATCCGGCGGAGCTTCTTCCCCAGCTCGGCGGCGGCCAGCCGCACGGCGCTGCCGCCGACCGTGATCGACCGGCTGGCGAAGGTGCCCCAGCCGTAGGTGATCCGGTCGGTGTCGCCCTGGTGCAGCTTCACCTTCGCGAGCGGCAGGCCCAGTTCGTCGGCGACGATCTGCGCCATGGTCGTCTCGTGGCTCTGGCCGTGGCTCATCGTGCCGGTGGTGACCGTGACCGCGCCGCTGGTGTCCATCCGGACCTCGGAGAGGTCGAAGCCGGGGACCACCTCCATCTTGCGCTGCGCGAAGGCGGTGGAGCCGTAGCCGGTGCGTTCGCTGAAGCAGGAGTAGCCGATGCCGAGGTGGCGCCCCTCCGCCGCGGCCGCCGCCTGCTTCTCGTACCAGCCCTCCTCCCGCACGGTCCGCTCGCACAGGTCCAGCGCCTCGCGGTAGGAGCCCGGGTCGTAGGTGATGCCATTGACGCCCGTGTACGGGAAGTCGGTGATGACGTTGCGGCGGCGGATCTCGACGGGGTCCAGGCCCAGTTCGCGTGCGGCCCGCTCGAAGAGCCGCTCGACGACCATGACGTACTGCGGGCGGCTGACGCCCCGGTACGGGGCGGTGGGCGCCTTGTTGGTGGTGATGGCCCGGCCGCGCACCCGGTAGGCGGGCACCTTGTACACGCCCGGCATCTCGGCCGACGCCATCAGCGGCTCGATGCCCGCGGTGAAGGGGTAGCAGGAGTACGCGCCCATGTCGCACACCACGTCGGCGTCCAGCCCGAGGATGCGGCCCTCGGCGTCGAACGCGGCCCGTACGTCGTAGTGCTGCTCGCGGGCGAGGAAGGAGGCGGTCAGCGCGTCCTTGCGGTCCTCGATCCACTTGACCGGGCGGCGCAGCCGGAGTGCTGCGGCAGCGGCAGCGATCTCTTCCCGGCCGACGACGCACTTCAGGCCGAAGCCACCGCCCATGTCCGGCACCCGCACCCGTACGGCCCGTTCGTCCAGGCCGAGGCAGCGCGCGGCGACCGTGCGCACCTGGTGCGGGACCTGCGTACAGGTCTCCAGTACGAGCTGCTCCTCGCGGTCGTCCCAGTGCGCCACCGTGCCGCGGGTCTCCAGCGGCAGCGCGTTCTGCCGCCCCGTGCGGGAGTCGACGTGCACCACGCACGGCGCGGCCGCGAAGACCGCGTCGATGCCCTCGGAGGCGAAGAGGGAGACGTCCACGAGGGTGTTGCGCGGCGCCGCGTCGTGCAGGAGCGGGGCGCCTTCAGCGAGCGCCTCGTCCTCGCAGGTCACGGGGGCGAGGGGCGCATAGCTCACCTTGGCCGCCTCCAGACCGTCCTCGGCGGCGTACGCGTCCCGCGCGACGACGATGGCGAGCGGCTCGCCGACGTACCGCACCCGGTCTCGGGCCAGGACCGGCATGGCCGTGGGCACGAATTCTGTGAGCGGGCGGTCCAGCCGGGCCGTGATGTCACCGAGGCCCAGGTCCGCGGCGGTGAACGCCGCGACCACGCCCGGCACTTGACGCACAGCGCTCAGGTCGACGGCGGTGACCTCGGCGTGTGCGACGGTGCTGCGGACGAACTGCGCGTGCAGCATGCCCGGCAGCGCGATGTCGTCGACGAACCGGCCGCGGCCGGTGAGCAGCCGCGGGTCCTCGCGGCGGGCGACCGACCGGCCGACCAGCCGGTCCTCCGTACTACGGGGTGTCACGGTGACATCGCCTCCTCGCAGGCGCGCCGGACAAGGGTGCGGATGAGGTGGCGGCGGTACTCCGGGCTGCCGTTGGCGTCGCCCGGCGGATCGCTCGCGTCGGCCGCGGCGGCCGCGCACTCGGCGAAGGTGCCCCCGCCCGCCAGCACGGCCTCCGCCTCGGGAACCCGTACCGTCGCCGGTGCCACGCCGCCCAGCGCCACCCGCCCGCCGCGTACCGAGCCGTCCTCGGCATCGAGGTCGATGGCGGCCGCCACGATCGCGAAGTCCCCGTGGCGCTCGGCGAATTCGGTGAGCGCGGCGTGCGGGGCGGGCCGCGGGAAGACGGCCTCGACGAGGAGTTCGCCGGGGTCCAGCGCGGTCGTGTAGTAGCCGAAGAAGAAGTCCTCGGCGCGGATCCGGCGGCGGCCGTGCGGCCCCTCGGCCACCAGCTCGGCACCGAGCGCGACGGCCAGCAGGCACCACTCGGCGGTGGCGTCGGCGTGCGCGAGGCTGCCGCCGACCGTGCCGCGGGTCCGGATCGGCAGATGGCCGATCCAGCGCATGGCCCGGCGCAGCACGCCGAACCCCGGCTCCAGGACGCCCGGCGGGGCGGTCTCCACCGTGTGGTGCGTGGTCAGCGCCCCGATGTGCAGACCGCCGTCGGCGTCCCTGTGCAGGTGGTCGAGGGCGCGCAGGCCGCCGATGTCGACCAGGTGGGCCGGGCGGGCCAGCCGGTAGTTCATCATCGCGACCAGGCTCTGGCCACCGGCGATGACCTTGGCGTCGGCTCCCAGCTCGGCCAGCAGCCGGGTGGCGTCCTCGGTACTGCGTGCCCGGTGGTAGCGGAAGGGGGCGGGTTTCATGGTCCTCCTCTCAGCGAGACGGACGGGCTAGTTCGTCGGCTCCGGTACGGGTTGTTCCTCGAACGGGGCGTCCAGCGCCTGCCCCTTCGTCTCGGGCGCCGCGACCGCCATCCAGCCGACCGCGAGCAGTACCGCCAGGGCGAGTACGGCAAAGGTCAGCGGCAGTCCGAGCACCGGCCACAGCACCGAACCGAACAGCATCGGCGCGAATCCCGTGAGCACCCGGCTGACGGACGAGGCCCAGCCGAAGCCGCTCGCCCGCAGCCGCGTCGGGTACAGCTCGGCGACGTACGCGTACATCGCGGGGATGGTGAGCTGCATCAGGAAGCCGAAGGCGCCGATGGCCACGACGGAGCCGGTCGGCATCTTCAGCACCAGCGCGAAGACCACCAGCGCCAGGGACGCGACCGGCGCCGAGACGCCGATCAGCCACTTGCGGCCGACCAGGTCCACCAGCGCGGTGGAGACCAGCACGCCCACGATGCCGACGCCGCTCATCAGCGTGGTGTTCATGAACGCCGCGGTGTCGCCGAGCCCTTCCTCCTTGAGGATCGACGGCAGCCAGCTCAGCGCCGCGTAGTACACGAGCATGACGGTCGCGAAGAGCAGCCAGGCGGCGGAGGTGATCCGCGGGCTGAACCGCCAGAGTCCGACGAGCTGTTCGACCGCGGCCCGCGGGCCCCGCGTCCGCTCCTCGGCCACCGGCGCGGGGATGACGTACGGCTCGGCGGGCGCGCCGGTGCGGGCCACCAGGTCGTCGATGACGGCCCGCGCCTCCGCCTCGCGGCCCTTCCGCGAGAGGTAGACCGGCGACTCGGGTACGCCGCGGCGCACCCAGAAGAGCAGCAGCGCCGGCAGGCTCATCGTGGCGAGCATCCACCGCCAGTTGCCGTCCAGCGGCAGCATCGCGGTCGACACCAGGCCGCACAGCGTCACGCCCACCGGCCACCACGCGTCCAGCGCGGTCAGCACCCGCCCGCGGTACTTCCGCGGTGAGAACTCACCCACCAGCGCGTAGTCCACGGGGATGCAGCCGCCGAGCCCGACGCCGGCCAGGAAGCGCAGCGCCAGGAAGACCGGGTAGGCCGGGGCGAGCGCGCCGAGCACCGAGAACACCGCGAAGATCAGCAGGGTGACGCTGAACGCCTTCTTGCGGCCGATGCGGTCGGCGACCGCGCCCCAGGCCACCGCGCCGACGGCCATGCCGACGAGGTTGGCGGTGGCCACCAGGCCGCGGGCGCCGAGCGAGAGGTCGAAGTGCGCGCCGACCAGCGGCATCAGGAAGCCGTTGAGCGCGATGTCGTACGCGTCGAAGAGGTAGCCGAGGC
Organism: Streptomyces ochraceiscleroticus; assembly: GCF_000720485.1. GTDB lineage: Bacteria > Actinomycetota > Actinomycetes > Streptomycetales > Streptomycetaceae > Streptomyces > Streptomyces ochraceiscleroticus. Next base: position 416,997 of record NZ_JOAX01000005.1, read on the forward strand.
CGCCGATGAGGAAGATCCGGCCCTGTACCCCCCATCTCCAGGGGAGGTCCTGGACGATCTGATCGCCTGTCTTCATGGTCGCTCCAAGGGACAGCCGGGTCGGGTCAGCGGGCGAACTGGTAGGAGAAGGCGACGGCGTCGGGGTCGTGGAGCGGGGTGCCGCCCCACAGCCACTCGTAGGACAGGTCGGACTCGCCCTCGAAGCGCCGGAGCTTCTCGTCCCGGGCGCGCTGCTCCGGCCCGTCGGGGAAGTGGTAGAAGGTCTTGTTCTGCAGCGAGGCGTCCTGCACCATCCCGGCGTGCTTGGCCCGCCGGCCGACGTAGCGGCGCAGCGCCGCCTCGATGTCGCCGGTGTTCACCCCGCCCAGCTCCTCCGCCAGCACCGCCGCGTCCTCCATCGCCTGCGAGGCGCCCTGCGCCTGGTACGGAAGCATGGCGTGGCAGGCGTCGCCCAGCAGCGCGACACGGCCGTCCATCCAGACCGGGTCCCGCCGCCGGTGGTACAGCGCGAAGCAGCTCACGTCCTCCTTGGCCTTGGAGAGCATCGCGGGCACCCGGTCGTCCCAGCCGGGGAACGCGTCCACGAGATCCTGCGTGGTCGCGGCGACGGTCCACTTCTCCGCGACCTCGTCCGTGCAGGGCACGCACGCGACGATGTTGAGGAACTCCCCGCGCCGGATCATGTAATGGACCAGATGCCGGTCCGGGCCGTACCAGATGGTGCTCTGGTACCGGTCGACCAGCCAGCGGGTGGCGGGGTCGGCCGCGATCAGGTCGCCGGGGATCAGCGCCCGGAACGCCATCTCGCCGGAGAACTCCAGCGTGTCCGCCGCGCCCATCAGATCGCGCACCCGGCTGCGGATGCCATCGGCGCCGATCAGCACGTCCCCGGCGTACCGGCGGCCGTCGTCGGTGACGGCCACCGGGCGCGCGGGGTCGGACCGGTCCAGCTCCGCGACCCGGCTGGAGGTGTGGACCTCCACGGCCGGACCGGGGCCCGCCGGGTCGAGGCAGGCTTCCATAAGCACGCGGTGCAGGTCGGCCCGGTGGTAGTGCCAGTACGGGGCGTTGTACCGGTCCTTGCAGTGCTGCCCGAGCGAGGTGAGGCCGATGACGCTGCCGTCCTGCCAGCGCCGCCTGACCTGGTCCAGCGGCTCGGTGTGGATGGCCTCCAACTGCCGGCGCAGGCCGAGCCCGAGGAGGATCCGGCTGGCGTTGGGCGCGGTCTGGATGCCCGCGCCGACCTCGCCGAGCTGCGGCGCCTGCTCAAGGACGGTGACCCGCAGGCCCTGATGGCGCAGGGCCAGGGCGGCGGTCATGCCGCCCAGACCGCCGCCGACGACGGTGACTTCGTAGGACTGACTGGGCACCACTTCTCCTCCAAGGCGATCAAGGCGAGTCGGGGGTACGCGGACTCGGGCCCGTCAGCCGTCGTCGGTGAGCCTGCCGTCGACCACGACATCGGTACCGTCGACGGACACGGTGCAGCCGCGCATGGCGATGTCGAGGTGGGCATAGGACTCGCGGCCCAGCACCGGGTGCGGTCCGGTGGACCACAGGAAATTGCCGGCGAAGGCGCGGGCGTCCATGCCCATCAGCTCGTCCTTGCCGTACATCGCGGTGGCGAACCAGTCCGCCGTACGCATCAGACCCCACCCCATGTGGGAGAGGCTGCGCCCCCACTTGTCGTCCGCGTCCTCGAAGAAGGTGTCCAGCAGCTTCGCCTCGGCGCCCCCGCTCACCTTCTCGATGTGTCCCGCGGCGATCTCCAGCGTGACCGGCTCCCGTACGTACTCCTTGAACGGCAGCAGGATGTCTCCCTCGCCGAGCACGATCCGCCCGTCGGAGATCTCCGGCCAGCACAGCACCATCGTGCTGGGCCAGTGGTCCCAGCGCCCCGGATCGTCAGCGAAGCCGCACTGGAACTCCGGCTTCGAGCCGCTGAGCTGCACGGTCAGGTCGGTGCCCGCGGCGGAGCCGACCCGCATGACGGACGACCGCTTCAGCAGCTCGACGCCTTCCAGTACGGCGTCCTTGTCCGCCTCCTCGGGGAGGTTCCGTACGAGGACGTCGGGGGCGTCGCAGACGAAGATGATGCGCGTGCCGGCCTTGAGGATCTCCTGCTGCACGGGCGCGTGGATGAACCCCTCGCGGGTCAGGTCGACGACCAGATCGGCGGATTTCAGCAGGTCCTGGGCGGTGGTGTCGTTCAGTACGGAGGTGAGGCCCGGGCCCGCGCCGGTGTGCGTGCTGGGCATGGGGGCCGGGGTGCCGCCGGGCACGGTGGCGGCGATGACGTGGGCGCCGCACGCCTTGGCGGCGCCGAAGGCGGCCGCCACGTAGTCGCCGCGGCTGCCCGGCTCGGCGAGGACGACGACGTGCTCGTCGCTGCGGAGCTTGCACAGGCGCAGTTCGCGGGTGAAGGCGTCGAGCAGGTCGACGGAGGAAAGATCGAACACGGGTCCTCCAAGGACGTACGGGGGAACGTACGGGACGTGGGCTCGCTCGGGAGCCCGTGGAGTGCGTCGTGCGGGGCGGGCAGATGCCTGCGCAAGGCGTGCGCAGGCATGCGTGATGAGCCCGCCGAACATGCTCTGATCATGCTCTGATCTGCGGTGACGCGCCGGTCGGCGCGTCCCGATGGAGATAATCCGAACACGTACGATCTCGCCTTGGCAAGGGGTGCGGCGCGAGTTCACCCGGTTCTTCCGTGCCGGAACGACGACGGAAACACGCCGCATCCGGAGGAGGGTGCGGCGTCCGGGTGGCTTCCCTTGACGGCATGGGTGGCGTATGCCCTGGCGGGGCGGGCGGCCGCGAAGTACGATAGGTCTCGTACATTCGTTCCGCCCGGCCCTCGTGCGCCGACCGACAGGAGCCGTCATGCCCGCCACCTCGACGCCGTCCGGGGGCGCCCCGCGCGTGCTGGGGCACCCGAGCCGCGACGCCATCCGGCTGGAGGACGTGCTGCACGCGCTCGCCGACCCCGTCCGCCTCGGGATCGTGCTGGTGCTGGACGAGGCCGAAGGGGAATGCTCCTGCTCGGTCTTCGACGCGCCCGTCAGCAAGTCGACGCTCACCCACCACTTCCGGGTGCTGCGCGAGCACGGCGTGATCACACAGGCGTACCGCGGCACGGCCAAGATGAACGCGCTGCGCAGGGATGACCTGGAGGACCTCTTCCCGGGCCTGCTGGACACCGTCCTCACCGCGGCCCGGCGGCAGGCGGCGGCCGGTCTCGGCGCCGGCGCCGGCGCGGCCGCGACAGGTGCGACCAGCCGGTCCTGACCAGTCGTTCCTGGGGGCCCGGAACTCCTCCCGGGCCCCCGCCGACCGGCGGGGGCGGGCAGCCCGCGATCTCGTCTTCAGGTCCCGTCCGGGCGCCCCTTACCTGCCGTAACCTCGATCGCGGGAAGCGCCGCGTGGGCCTTGGGGCCGGCGGCCGGCAGCGGGGACGAGGTGCTCGGGTGATTCGGGTCGTGGTCGTGGACGACGAGGAGCTGGTGCGTTCCGGGCTGCGGCTGATCCTCGGCTCGGCGCCCGACATCGAGGTGGTCGCGGACTGCGGCGGCGCCGCGGCGCGGGCCACGCTGCTGGCCCACCGCCCGGACGTGCTGCTGCTGGACATCCGGATGCCGGACGTGGACGGGCTGACCATCCTGCGCGGGCTGCGCGACCTGCCGCAGCCCCCGAAGACCGCCATGCTGACCACCTTCGACGGCGAGGAGTACCTCGGCGCGGCACTCCACGAGGGGGCGGCGGGGTTCCTCCTGAAGGACACGGCCCCCGAGCAACTGGTGCACGCCGTACGGGTACTGGTCGACGGCGGACGGGTGCTCGCGCCCGGCGTCACCCCGGCAGTCATCGGCGGCTACCTCGGCGGCAAGCCGGACGCGGCCGCGGCGCGCAGCGTCAGCGGCCTCACCGACCGCGAACGCCAGGTGCTCGCGTTGGTCGGCGAGGGCCACTCGAACGGCGAGATAGCGCTGCGCCTGCACCTGGCGCACGGCACGGTCAAGGACCACGTCAGCGCGCTGCTCGCGAAGCTGGGCGGACTCAACCGCGTACAGGCAGCGGTGATCGCCGACCGGGCCGGACTGGTCACGCCGGCCCACTTGCACGGCGCCGAGCGGCGGTGAGCGCCCTTGCGCCGGTGCTCCTCGTGGGCCCGGCGCCGGCCGGTCACCGACCGGCCCGGCCTCCGTCCCATCGCCCGGTCACTGCCCCGACTGCGCCGCCTCCAGCAGCCCTTCCCAGTCCGGGATCTTGACCGTCGTACGCCCCAGCTCCTGGCCCAGCGCCGCCTCCGCCGCCTCGATCCCCAGCCAGCCCGGCCACGGCACCGGCCGCTGCCCGGCCCGCCGCAGCGCCGCCACCGGGTCCTCCGGCAGCTCGCGCCCGGCCAGCCCCGGCGCGTCCTCGAGCAGCGAGCCGACGGTCTGCTTCGCGCACGGCCGGTTCGTACCGATCACCCCGGTCGGCCCGCGCTTGATCCACCCGGCGACGTACTCGCCCGGGCACGTCGTGCCGTCCCGCAGCACCCGCCCCTCCGCGTTCGGCACCGTCCCCGTCTCCGCGTCGAACGGCAGCCCCGGCTGCGCCACACCCCGGTACCCCACCGAGCGCAGCACCAGCCCCGCCTCGATGTCCTCGTACTGCCCGGTGCCGCGCACCCCGCCCTGCCCGTCCGGCGCCGTCCGCTCGAACCGCACGGCCCGCACACCGTCCCGCGCGTCGCCGATCAGCTCGGCGGGGCGCAGGTAGAACCGCAGGTGGATGCGGCGCCGCGGGCCGTCGGGCGGCGACACGGGCCGCTGGGACCACTCCCGCAGCACATCGACATTGCGGCGCACCACGGCCGGCAGCGCGCCGGGGTCCGCGCCGCACGCCGGGTCCATCGCCAGCTCATCGGGGCGTACCACCACATCGGCGCCGGGCAGCGCGCCCAGCTCCCGCAGCTCCTTCGTGGTGAACTTCGCCTGCGTGGGGCCGCGCCGCCCCACCATCCAGACATCGCGCACACCGCTGCCGGCGAGCGCTTCGAGGGCGGGCTGCGGCACGTCCGTCGGCACCAGGTCACCGGCCGCGCGGGCGAGGATCCGCGCCACGTCGACGGCGACATTGCCCACGCCGATGACCACGGCGGACGACCTGCCGAGCGCGAAGCCGCCGGCCGCCGCCGCGTCCGGATGCGCGCTGTACCAGGACACGAACTCCGTGGCGGAGCGGCTGCCCGGCAGCTCCTCGCCCGGGATGCCGAGCCGCCGGTCGGTGGCGGCGCCCACGCAGTACACCACCGCGTGGAAGATGCGGCGCAGCCCGGCGTGGTCGAGCCCGCCCGTGCCGACGTCCACGTGGCCCAGGAAATGGACCCGTGGATGTTCCAGCACGGTGCGCAGCGTGTGCTGCAGGCTCTTGATCTTCTCGTGGTCGGGCGCCACGCCGTACCGCACGAGTCCGTACGGGCATGGCAGCCGGTCCAGGACGTATACCTCGACGTCCGGGACGGCCTGTTGCTGGACGAGGGCCTGAGCGGTGTAGACCCCGCTCGGTCCCGATCCGATCACTGCGACACGAAGCACTGGGAGGCCCCTTCCGCGGGATGTCTCCAGGATCGCACCACTGTGCGGTAGAGGGGAGTGTGCCGCGCGGATGTGCCCCCTGGGGTGGCGCAAAACGCCACGGGAACGATCCGAAACACGCGCCCTGCGCCGCCCCGCCCGCCGCACAGGACGACACGTCGTACGGCACGCCCTACGGCATTCCCTGCGACGCACTCTCCGGCACTTCCTACGGCGCCGCCTTCCGCATCCGGTCGATCTCGGCCGTCTGCTGGGCGATGACGTCGGTGGCCATCTCCTCCACACGGACGTTGTTGCCGTCGGAGAGCACCTCCGTCGCCATGGTCACCGCGCCCTGGTGGTGGGTGATCATCAGCTTCAGGAAGAGCGCGTCGAAGCGCTCGCCACGGGCCGCGCGCAGCCGGCCGAGCTGGGCGTCGGTCGCCATACCGGGCATGGCGGCGTACTCCGCCCCTTGATCACCATGGCCCTCGTGCCCATGCTGTGCGCGCGGCCCGCCGTGCTTCGTCAGCCAGCCCTTCATCGCGTCGATCTCGGGCCGCTGGGCGGCGTCGATCCGGTCGGCGATCCGCCGTACCGTCGCCGACTCGGCGTGTTTGTCCGCGAGTTCGGTCATCACCAGGGCCTGCCCGTGGTGCTCGATCATCATCTGGACGTACGAGAAGTCGGCGGAGTTCGGCGAGTCGTCGCCGATTTCCTTGCGTGCCTCGTCGGGGGAGAGCGTACGGGCCGGTTCGCCGGGCTTCCCGGGCGCGATGACCTGCTGCCCGGCGTCACCGGCGGCCGCGTCGTCCCGCCCGCCGCCCGCCTCGCAACCGCTCAGTCCGAGGACCGCGACGGCGACGGCCGCGACGACCCCGGCGGCGGTTCTCCTGGCACGCCCGACACGCTTCACCGCGAACTCCCGTCCTAGACCAGCCCGTTCGTTGCCCACGCATGACATCTTCATTGCCCCCTATTGAGATGTACATGAGCGGCGCGATACTACCCAGGGTCAAACCCAGGCCCAGGCCCAGACCCGGGCTCAGGACAACCGTTCACCACCCCGGACGGACTCAAGGGAGGACGCTGTGACGTCGTCGACGCACAGACCCACGGCACCAACGGTACGAAGACCACTCGCAGGCCGGTCACTCGCACGCCGGTCCCTCACGCGCCGCGGGCACCTCCGCGCGGCCGTGGCCGCATGCGGCCTGATCGCCTCGCTTTTCGCGGCCGGACCGGCCGCCGCCACCCCGGACCCGGGCGACACCCCGTCCGTACACCGGGAAGTGAGCAGCGGTCAGCGCGCCGACACCAAGGCGGCCATGGAGAACGGCGAGATCCCCGGCGTGGACGAGATCGTCCACAGCGACAACGTCCAGCACCTCGCCAACCTCCCCAAGACGGCGCTGAAGAGCACCAATTCGGACCTCGCCTTCCAGGGGAAGTACGCGTTCGCGGGCAACTACGACGGCTTCGCGATCTACGACATCTCCCGGCCCAGCGCACCCCGCACCGTGAGCCAGGTCCTCTGCCCCGGCTCCCAGAACGACGTCTCGGTCTCCGGGGACCTGCTGTTCCTCTCCACCGACTCCTCGCGCAGCGACGACTCCTGCAGCAGCACCACGCAGCCCGCGACCGAGAAGTCCTCCTGGGAGGGCATGAAGGTCTTCGACATCAGCGACAAGAAGAATCCCCAGTACGTCGCCGCCGTCGAGACCGCCTGCGGCTCGCACACCCACACCCTGGCCCCGGACCGCAAGAACGTCTACGTCTACGTCTCCTCCTACTCACCCAGCGAGACGTTCCCCGACTGCCAACCGCCGCACGACGGCATCTCCGTGATCAAGGTGCCGCGCTCGGCGCCCGAGAAGGCCGCGGTCGTCGACTTCCCCGTGCTCTTCCCCGACGGCGGCAACCCGGGCGGCCCCGCCAACCCCGGCGTCTCCAAGACCACGGGCTGCCACGACCTCACCACCTTCCCGAAGCTGAAGCTGGCGGCCGGCGCGTGCATGGGTGACGGCATCCTGCTCGACATCAAGGACCCCGCCGCACCGAAGGTCATCGACCGGGTCCAGGACAACGTGAACTTCGCCTTCTGGCACTCCGCCACGTTCAACGAGAGCGGCAAGAAGGTCGTCTTCACCGACGAACTGGGCGGCGGCGTGGCCCCGACCTGCAACGAGAAGACCGGCCCGACGCGCGGCGCGGACGGCATCTACGACATCACCGGCAAGGGCGACCACCGCAAGCTGGTCTTCCGCGGCTACTACAAGATCCCGCGCCACCAGGCCGACACCGAGAACTGCGTCGCGCACAACGGCTCGCTCATCCCGGTCAAGGGCCGCGACATCATGGTGCAGGCGTGGTACCAGGGCGGCGTCTCCATCTGGGACTTCACCGACTCCACCGCGCCCAAGGAGATCGGCTACTTCGAGCGCGGCCCGCTCTCCGCCGACACCCTCGACACCGGCGGCTCCTGGTCCGCGTACTACTACAACGGCCACATCTACTCCAACGACATCGCCAAGGGCTTCGACGTCCTGAAGATCAGCGACCCCCGCACGGACAGCGCGCGCTCGGTCCACCTGTCGGAACTGAACGTCCAGACCCAGCCCGACTACCGCTGACGGCTTCCGCCTACTGCTGGCCGGGCGTCACCAGGGCGGGCCGCTGCCCGGCCTGTTCCTGCCCTGCCGACAGCATCCCACCGGACGGTTCTCGCTCATCCTCATCATCACCGTCCGGCGGGGCGCCGAGCTCCCAGTCCAGCCCGTACCGCTGGAACAGCTCACCCCGCAGCCGGGTGACCGGCATCGGCGCGCCCGGCAGCAGTACGGCGACCACAGCGCCCATGAGGAGCGCGCGCAGCAGCGGATAGTCGGTGTCGGGGTCGGCCGAGCCGTACGCCACGACCGTGTCCCGCAGCAGTTGCGCGAGCCGCTGCTGCTCGGGGCACTGGATGAACCCCTCGGCGGTCAGGATGCCCGCCATGTGCGTCCGCATCAGCTTCGGCCGGTCCCGGGCCAGCCCGAGGACGGCGTCGATCGCCCGGGCCAGCAACTCCCGCCCGGCGTCCGGCCCGTCCGGATACGGCTCCCGGCTCAGCCCGGCCTCCAGGGACAGATGCATCAGCCGGTGCACAGCGGATTGCAGCAACTGCCGCTTACCGGGGAAGTAGTACGAGATCAGGCCACGCGCCGACCCGGCCCGCTCCGCGATGTCCCCCAGCGTCGTCGCTTCATACCCCCGCTCGTCCACCAGCTCGACCGTCGCCTGCAGCAGCCGTTCCCGGGAACGCCGCCGCAATTCTTCGTTGACCGATGCGCTGCGGGGGGACATGCTGTAACTCCTGCGTTGACTGGCTCTTGGCCAATATACTCAGCGAGCCGCCGGACGCCGGCCCCACCCCGGGCCAGTATCCGGTCAAGCCGCCTGCTTCGGGCGACGCGGGGGATCGCCCGAAGCAGGTCCAAGCATCTCCGGTCCGGAGGTCTCTGACCAGCGTTTTTGCTGGTCAGGTCCACTGTGCCGTGTAGAACTCAAGTTGCAGGTGTGGCCATCTCTGACCGTCTCTGGGCGGACCAATGCTGACCCAAGCTGCCTCTGCTGACTACCTGTCAGGTTTGGTGAAGCCGTGAGCCGCCCCTGCCAGGGCCCAGCCCGAGCACCGGTCGAGGGGGCGGCTGCACTGCCGCTGCGTTGTCCGTGCGGGTGGGTGGGTTGGTGAGGCGGGGGTCCGGCGTCCGACCGGCCAGCGGGTTTGGTGCCGGGCGGGCCCCAGTACTGCCGGGTATTTCCTCCGGCCGTGCGGGGTCCACTGCCTGGCGCCGAATCGCGCTGCACCCGACGGTTCGCGCTCTACCGCTTCGCGTTCATCCGAGATCGGCCGAGGAACCTGCTGTGGCTGGCTGGGAGCTGATGGCTGGCAGCTGACTTGGCGCCTTGGCTGGCCGTGATCATTAGTAGCGCCTGGCTCGTGATCATGTCGTTGAGAGCTCGTCTGGCCGATCGGGGAGTTTCCGGGGGGCGGTGAGCAAATTGCCTGGTCTGCTAGCAGGCGAGAAGACTCATTCAGGCACTGCTGGTAGCGGATCTCCGCAGTGATCAGGCAGTGATCAGGAAGGGGCGTCGTTCTCTGGATTTTCATGGCTGGTCAGGCGGCTCCGGAGTGCTTGGAGGATGTTGGCCTGGTGCTGATCGGTAGGTATAGGGGAGTGGAGACAGGCGCAGAGACCGTCGGACCCGAACATCGCGGTGAGCCTAGCCAGGGTGTCGTCGTCGATAAGTGAGGAGGAAGGAAGATCCGCCGGGCTGATGAGAGCGGCCAGGAGGGGGAGGAGGGCCCACTTGTCCTCCAGCCGTTGACGCAGCCAGGCAGAGACGCTGTCGGGAGCGGTGTGGTGCCATACCCAGATCAGGGTGCTCTCCAATTCGGTGAGGTCATCGGCGGGCCGTGCTACCGCCGGCGCCAGGTGTTGGGTAAATCGGCTTACGAGGCCATCGAGGGCCTGCCCGACCCAGCTTTCGGCGGCCTGCGCTCCCTCGGAGTCGGCGTCGTCCGAGTTGGTAACGCGGTGGAAAACCCGGGCGCCAGGATCGCGCCGTCGGGGGTAGCGGCCATCGAGGCCAGCATTTGGGGCCGCTCGTGGGCCGGGATGCGAGGAGATCCTGGGCCAGAAACCGTAGGCTCCACTCGGCTGACACCAGCCCCATGACCTGCGGATCGGCGGTCAGGTGTCCGCAGCAGTCAGCCATGGCCTGGAGGAGCGCGGCGGCGGGAACCGGAATGCCGCCTGTGCGACGGTGCTGGATCCTGCGCGTGATCCGGTGAGTATCTGCCCGAAGCCGGAGCAGCAACTCGGCCGCTTCCTCGTGCGGTGTGCCGGCCTCCCAGCTGGGCCAGTGCTCGGTCGAAGACGGCTTCGGAGAGGTCATCGTTCGGAACACCGAAGACGATGTACCGGTCGAAGTAGTCGTCGCTGCCGATGCCCCGCCGCTCCGCGACAGCTTTCACGTCTCCACCATGGCCAAGTGCCTGGCGGATGGGAACGAACATCAGGGACAGGAGGCTGAGCATGCCTTCGATGTGTTCCTCGGCTACGCCGGCATCGCGTAGGCGGGCCCGCCACTGCTCGACCCGCTGGTCGGGCTGGGTGTCGCGTCATGCGGTCGGATGGAAGCTGGTGCCCGTCAGCTCGGCGCGGTGGCGTGCCAGCATCCGGTAGACGCCGGGTTCGCTGGTGCGCAGGAAGGTGACAAGCAGGAAGTCGACGAGGTCCACGTTGTGGACGAGAGAACCGAGGGTGGCGTCGGCTTGCCCGAAGTATCGCTTGATAGCCCGTGGCGTTTTCAGCCTGTCCTGCAGGTGACGGAAGTACGCTTCGGAAAAACGCTGCTGTTCCCCCGGCTTCATGGACAGGCCATGAGAGTCCAAGAGGGCGTTGAGCGCGCGGATGCTCATGGCGGCCGCGTCGCGTTCACGGAATACTGGGAGGTCGAGCCGCACCTGGATGATCTTTCGGTCGGCGAGCTTGGTCATCTTCGCCCGCAGCGGCTCCAGTTTGCCGCGCACCGAAGTGTCCAGGCCCAGCCGTTCGCCGACCGCCCTGACCTGCACCGGGCCGTCGAAGTCCCGCACGATCGCCAGGATCTTACGGTAGTTGCCGGGCAGGGCGGCCTCGTCGCCAGTCTCGCTGCGGTGCGGGATCAGAAGTACTGCCCGGCCCGCCACCCGGGCGGGAATCGGTGCAACGGCCTCGGCCGGTCCTGCTCGGCCAGCCGGCTCAGGACCCGCTCGGCGACTATCGGTTCCTCCCGCTCGGCCTGGACCTCATGCAGCTGCTTGGCCAACCCCTCGGTGAGCGTGTCCAGTTCACTCCGGCGAGCCGTGATCCGCTCCAGTTCCTGCATTCCCACGCCCTCTCACGATCTCCAGGCGAACCGGCCCGATGACGGTTCGTAAGAGCGGCACGGCGGGCGGCGCAGCCGAAACCGACAACGCCTCCGGCCGACAGGCCAGACGATCTTCACCATGGACACCGGCCAACGACCAACATGAGTACCCTGCCCGCTCCTCACACCAGACCCGTGACCTGCGAACTTCACGTCGCATGGGCCTCAATGATCCGCAATTGCTCGTATGAACTTCGCCCCGTATTCGACTGGCAGGGGTGCTGAGGAAGGGCCCTGCAACCGACGGGTGCAGGGCCCTTCCTCACGCCGGCGGCGGGGAAGCGATGTCGTTGCCGAGTTCGGGGATTCTGCCTTCGGCCATGCGGAGCGAGGGGCTGTGGTGCCTTCCTGTCGGTTTCTCGCGTGAGTTCGGAGGCCGGTACTTCAGAACAGCATGCTCATGGGCAGGAGCAGGAGGATGGCCACGACTGAGGCCACCGAGACGCTGACGGTGCAGGTCTTGAGAGTGCCACGGGTGGTCTGCCCCATCAGCGACTGCAGCAGCCAGAAAGTGTTGCTGGTTACGTGCACGGCGAACAGTGAGCCCGCCCCTGCGGCCAGCGCGATCAGCACCGGGTCGATGCCGAGCCCGGGCGCGATCGGCCCGAGAATGCCGGCCGCCGTGATGGCCGAGATGGTGACCGAGCCGACGGCGATGTGCAGGACCGCGGCGATCGCCCAGACCATCAGCAGCGGCGAGAAGGTGTGGGCGGTGAAGTATCCGCGCAGGATGTCGCCCAGGCCGCCGGCCGCTACTACCGCCGCCAGCGAGCCGCCGACCGCGGTCAGGATGAGGATCTGACCGCTCTCCTTGAAGCCACTGGCGATCGCCTTCTCCACCCGCTTTTGGCCCACGACGACACGGCCGATGAAGACGGTGCCGATGAGCCCGGTGAGCAGGGCGACTACCGGGTCCGAGGCAAACGTCAGCACCTCATTCTTCCAGCCCGCAGCCTCGGCGATCGCGCCGGTGGCGATCATCAGCAGGGCGACGATGAGCGGGGCGAAGCGCACGAGCAGGCGAGGACCGCCTGCCTCACCGCCCGCTCCATCCTGGGATCCGCCGGAATTGGTAGCCGTCGGCCCGCTCGCCGGTGCGGCGTCCCGCCATGCCGGCGTCTTCGGCACCGTCCCGGCCGCCTGCGCGGCCCCCACAGCTGCGGCGGCCTTCACGGGCTCCGTGGTCTCCGCCGTCTCGACGCTCTGCGCGTCGTCGCTCTCGTCGGTGGCGCTGTTCCAGAAGCCCCGCCGGAACAGGAAGGTCATGATCGTCACCGAGATGAGGATCGTCGGGATGGTCAGCGCCAGGCCCCAGAGCAGCATCGTGCCGAGCGGGACGTGCAGCAGAGCCGCCAGGGCGAGCGCGCCGACGCCCGGCACCATGAGGACGATGCCGCACTCGAGTCCGATGGCCATGGCGGCGGCCATGCGGGGCGTGCCCAGCGGGCCGATCCGGCGGGAGGCGGAGCGTGCCAGCGGAGCGGAGATCACCAGCAGCACGTCCAGGTAAATCGACTGCAGCAGGGTGCCGATGGTCAGCGACATCGAATAGGGCAGGCGCTTGGGGCCGAACAGCCGGAGCAGATGTTTGACCAACTGCTCGATGGCGCCCATCTCTTGGAGTATCGAGCCCATCAGCACGCCGAAGGCGATGAGCAGGCCGACCTCGGCCATGATGTCGCCGAAGCCGCCTGTGATCGTTTTGACCGTCTTGCCGAAGCCGAGCTGGGTCACTAGCCCCAGGTAGAGCGAACCCAGTGTCAGGGAGATCACTGGGTTCACGCGGAAGCGAACGATCAGCACCACGATGGCGACGATCGCTACCGCTGTGTTGATCAGGACTGTGATGTCTGACATCCACTCGTTCCTTCGATGCGACGGCGGTGAAGGCGACGGCTCGGACACGCGTCGCCAGCTGTGCCTGAAATCAGCCTGCAACCATTTAGTGGGATGGCCACTCATGATGAAGGCGGCCGTCAGGCGGGTCAATACTCCAGGCCTGGCGAATCTGACAGTCTTACTTAGCGACTTTGCTGGTGACCGTAGTACGGACGGGGGTTGACCCGCGCAGCGGAATCCCGCATCTTGAGTTCGCAACTCACGATGTGGATATCGAGCGAGAGGCTTGCTGATGTCTGAACTGAGTCAGAGCAGAAGCGAGGCACCCGGGCCGCTGGCCGGTCTGCGGGTGCTGGAGCTGGGCAACTTCATCGCAGCACCCTCGGCCGGCCGCCTGATGGCGGACTTCGGGGCCGATGTCATCAAGGTGGAGCGCCCCCTGGGCGGCGATGAGCTGCGCCGGTGGCGGCTCCACGAGGGCGATACCTCGCTGCTGTTCCGCGTGATGAACCGGAACAAGCGGTCCATCACGCTGGATCTGAAACAATCCGAGGGCCGTGCGGTCGCCCTCGACCTGATCCGGCGCTCCGATGTGGTGCTGGAGAATTTCCGGCCCGGGACCTTGGAACGCTGGGGACTCGGAATCGAGCAGATGCGCGAGGTGAACCGGGGCGTGATCCTGGCCCGCATCTCGGGCTACGGGCAGAGCGGTCCCTACCGAGACCGCCCCGGCTTCGGCGGCGTGGCGGAGGCCACCGGCGGGCTGAGGCATCTCACCGGCTATCCCGACCGGCCGCCCACCCGGGTCGGCATCAGCCTCGCCGACTCCGTTGCTGGCCTGTATGCGGTCATCGGCGCTCTGACCGCGCTACACCGCCGTGGCGTCACCGGTCAGGGAGAGGTGGTGGATGTCGCGCTGTATGAGGCGGTCTACTCCCTGATGGAGTCCCTGACCCCCGACTACGACGCCTTCCAGGTCGAGCGGGAGCGCACTGGCAGCTCACTGCCGGGGATCGCGCCGTCCAACACCTATCTGTGCGGCGACGGCCGTTACGTCGTCATCAGCGGCAACGGGGACTCGATCTTCAAGCGGCTGATGCGGGTGATCGGTCGCCCGGAGCTGGCCGAGGACCCGGAGCTGGCCGACAACGCGGGCCGGGTGCGGCACGCCGGGAAGCTGGACGCCGCCCTTTCGGCCTGGACCGAGGAGCTGCCGCACGAGGAAGTGCTGCAGCGGCTGGAAGAGGGCCAGATTCCTTCCGGTCCGATCTTTACGGCAGCCGAGATCACCAAGGATCCGCACTATGCGGCCCGCGGCATGCTGGAGCGGCACCGGGTAACCATCACGCCGGGTCAGGAGCGGGAGGTGGCCTTCCCCGGCATCGTGCCCAAGTTCACCGAGGCCCCCGGGCGCACCCGGTGGCTCGGCCCGGAGCTGGGCGAGCACACCGATGCCGTACTGGCCGAGCTGGGGATCGACGACATACGCCGTGGGGAACTGCGGGACCTGGGAGTGGTGTAAGTGAGTGACACAGCGGGCACGGTCGATCATGTTCTGATCACGGATGTTCTGCTCCGTGATGGGTTTCAGATTGAGCCGGTGGTCATTCCGACCGCCGATAAGATCCGGCTGGCCTATGGGCTGCTGGACGCCGGGCTGACCTCGCTGGAGATCGGCTCGTTCGTTCACCCGGGGAAGGTCCCGCAGATGGCGGACACCGATCAACTGGTCTCCGAACTGCGGCCCGGAGAGTCGGCGGCGCTGCACACCTTGGTCTTCAACGAGCGGGGAGCGCGCCGGGCGCTGGCGGCCGGCGCCCGCAACGTCCGCCTTATCGTCTCGGCGAGCGACGGCCACAGCCAGGCCAACGCCGGAGTGCCCAGTCAGGCGGCCCTGGCCCGGCTGCGTCCTGCCGCGGCGCTGCTGACCGAGGCTCAGGTGCGGATTGAGGCATGCATCGCCACGGCTTTCGTCTGTCCGTTCGATGGCGAGACCAGTCCCGACACGGTGGTGGGTCTGGCCCGGCAGTTGAGCGCGTTGGGCATCCGGGTGCTCCATCTCGCCGACACGATCGGCGCGGCCAGCCCTTGGCACATCCGGCGAACGGTCTCCGCCGTGCGCACGGCGTTGCCGGATTTGCCACTGGGGCTGCATCTGCACAACACCTACGGCATGGCCTCGGCGAACGCCTGGGAAGCACTTCAGCTGGGCGTCCGCCGCTTCGACGCCTCGTTGGGCGGGATCGGCGGCTGCCCGTTCGCCCCCGGCGCGGCGGGGAACATCGCCACCGACGATCTCGTCAACCTCTGTCACCACGCGGGGATCAGCACCGGGATCGATGCAGAGAAACTCGTCGCTCTCCGGGAGGAACTCCACGCGTTGCTGGGACGTAAGCTCGACTCCGCGCTGTCCGCCGTGCCGGCGACGCCGGTGGCCCTGCGTACAGCGGTCACCACCGGCTGACGTACGGTATGTCCGCGTAGGCAGCTGAGTCCGGCGGGGAGACACGGGTGATGAGCACGAGCGACAAGGCGGGGACGCCGCAACTTCTGGTGTTGCAGAAGATCCGCCAGATCCTGGAGTGCTTCACCATCGAACAGCCCGAGCTGAGCCTCCAGCAGATCACCCGGGCCACCGGTCTCCCCGCCAGCACCTGCCAGCGGCTGGTGAACAATCTGCTGCGCGAGGGCTTCCTGGACCGCAACGGCGACACGTACCGCATCGGTCTCGGCCTGGTGCGGTGGGCGGCCCCGGGCACCTTCGGCCTGGACATGGTGCAGCTCACCCGACCGGCGCTCCAGCAACTGCGCGACCGGACGGGCGAGTCGGCCTGCCTCTATGTACGAGATGGTCCCTTCCGTACAGTGGTGGGGCTCGCCGAGACCCACCATGCGGTCATGCGGCTGTTTATGGTGGGCATGGTGATGTCCCTGCACGCGGGCTCGGCCGGCAAGGTCTTCATGGCGTTCGACCCCACGGCACGCCGGGCTGCGGTCGGCCACGGGCTCACCCCGCACACGTCCCGCACCGTGGTCGACATCGACCTGCTGGACCAGCAGCTGGAGGAGGTCCGCAGGGTCGGCTATTCGGCGTCGTTCGAAGAACGCGACGTCGGCGCGGCCTCGATCAGCGCTCCGGTCTTCGGAAGCACCGGCGAACTGGTGGCGGCCCTGGGCATCGGAGCGCCGACGCAGCGCCTGACCCCCGCCGACGTGAGCCGCCTCGCGCCTCAGGTCATCGAGGCAGCCGAAGAAGCCTCCCGCCGCCTCGGCTACCGCCCCGGCATCCGTCGGGCTCCCCTGGCCACCGACTCAGCCACCGAGCGCTGACCGGTCCCACTCAGGCCCACGCCGCGCACAAGGCCCTGCTGCACAGCTGGGCCCTCGGCGGGATCGCGTCGGCGGACCGGGATCTCTTCGACCTGTCAGTACCGCTGTTCGCAACGCAGGACGCCCGCACCGGCCTGGAGTCCGCCGCCGCAGCGCTACGGGCGGGCAACCCCCGCCCGGCTCTGGACTTCCACGGCTGCTGACACCCGCCGAGTACTGGGATGCCTTCGCCCCGACCGCGCCGTTGTACGCCGGGGCGAAGGCAGGGCTGGGGACTGCAAGAAGAACGGCCCTGCACTACAAGATCCGCCGCGACTGCCGCCAGCGCGGCATCGGCCTCCGGCATGCCATCCGAGCGGTCGCCCCCATGCATAACCTCGCGCTGGCCGCGTGACTAGGACAACCCCGGAACCGCGTTGCCCATGTAGGAGCCGAGGAGTGACTTGCCCTCGCCCGCGAAGGCCCGCGCGGGAACTTCCAGCACGCGGTCGGGCGTGGGGAGGACTTCTTCGGAAACCCGATCATCATCAGCCCACCGGTGATCGGCTTCTGCCGGCGGAAACACTGACACCTGCGGTTCGGCCGGAGGGGTGCCCACCGGCTCGTGACGGCGAGCGTTACAGGGGTGTCGTCCGGGCACGGCCCACCGTCCAGACCGCTCAGCCAGGAGGGGAGGACGGCCGCTCCGGCCGCGGACAACGCGTTGCGGGAACTTCGGTACCCAGGAGGTCTTCCATCGCGGCTGTCATCCCGGCGACGAGGTCGCGTCGCGGGTCTATGAGCCACTGGAGTTGGAGTCCGTCCCACAGTGCGATAAGGGACCCCGCGATCTCTTGGGGATCCCTGCTGTTGGAGATGCGGCCCTTCTCCTGGTCCCGCCGAATGACCATCGCGGCGGTGGCGATGACCCTCTCGTACCTGTCACGGAACCACTGATGCGCGGGGTGGTCCGGAGCTGAGGATTCCGCAGCCATGAGGGCGAGCAGCCGCAGCATCTCTTGCCGCTCCAGGTTGCGGCGAACGTACTGCAGGACGGCGTACGCGACGCCCTCTCCCCGGCTGTCCGATTCGAAGGAGTCGATGCTTGCGGAGTCGGCGTTCTCAAGGACGGCCACCAGGAGCGCGCTTTTGCTGGGGAAGTGGTGCACCACGCTGGTCAGGCTGAGATCGAGTTGTTTCGCGATCTCTCGCAGGGACCCGCCTCGGTAGCCGCACGCTGAGAAGACGGATGTGGCGGAGCTGATGATCTCGGCTCGTCGCCGCGCGCTCTTGGCGTAGGGCCCCCGCCGGGCGACTGGGCGAATCTCTTCGGTCATGGCATCAACCCTATGGCGGCAAGGTGCCGGTCACGCCGCCCTTCGCCGCCTCCCCAGGGCGCTCCCGTCGCGCCGATCGGCTGTGCGCGGAGCCGGCGACAGCAGCGGCGGCGGGCCCAACTTCAATCTGTCGAAACTGTGGCACCTGTTCGGTTTTCGCTGTACCTTCTCGCTCACCTACCAGACGTGCGGAAGAGCCGCTCACGCATTCATCGGGTGGAGAGGATCGGACAAGGATGTTCAGACCACAGGCCGTGAGGACACTCGTTGTCGGTTTGGCCGCCGCGCTGCTTCTGACGGGTTGCGGCCGAACCGACAGCAAGCAGGGTCAGGGGTCGGCAGGTGCCCCCATCGACAGCTCACCTGCCACCGGCGACATCGCTGTGTGGGCGATGGGCACGGAGGGTGAGCTCCTGCCCAAGCTGGCTGCCCGGTTCGAGAAGGCGAACCCTGACGCGAGGGTGAAGGTCACGGCGGTTCCGTGGCAGGACTACGGCAAGAAGGTCGAAACGGCGATCGCGTCCGGTGACACCCCGGACGCGACTTTGGTGGGTTCCGCCGATCTTGCGACGTTCGCGACCACGGGAGGGCTGGAGCAAGTCCCGCCGAAGCTGGTCGACGACTCGGCCTTCTATCCAGGCGCCGTCCAAAGCAGTGCGTTCGAGGGGGCTCGGTACGGCGTCCCCTGGTACGTGGAGACCCGCTGCCTCTTCTACCGGAAGGACATGGCACGGGCCGCCGGAATGTCTCCGCCCAAGACCTGGGACGACTACCGCCCGTTCCTCAAGGCTCTCCAGAAGGAAGGCGCCAAGTGGGGCCTCTCGTTGCCCACCGGGGCCGCCCAGAGCTGGCAGAGCGTCCTGCCCTTCATGTGGCAGGCCGGAGCCCGGCTCATGAACGAGAACAAGAGCGAGTTCACCTTCGATACCCCTGAGGCGCTCACGGGGCTGAGGTTTTACCAGTCGTTCTTCGCTTCGAAGACCGTGAGCCCGAATGGCCCGGTGAGCCTCGGCGAGATCGAGCCGGAGTTTGTTGCCGGCTCCACTGCCGCACTCATCTCGGGCCCGTGGGAGCAAGGGCTGCTGAAGTCCGCCGGTGGCGCGTCCTTCGTCGATGACAAGGTGGGGATCGCACCGCTCCCGGCGGGGCCGGCTTCCAATGCCAGCTACGTCGGCAGCGGGCAATGGGCAGTGTTCCAGAACGCCGAGAACCGTGAGGGGGCCTGGAAGTTCATCCGGTGGATGGCCCGGCCCGACAGCCAGACGGCGTGGTATGAACTGTCCGGCGACCTTCCCGCCGTGCAGTCGGCCTGGAACGCAGGAAAGATCGCGACCGATCCTGCCCTGGCCGTTTTCCGGTCTCAGCTCAAGACCGCGCAGCCGGGCCCGACTGCCGCGAGGTGGAAGCAAGTCACCGCGGTATTCGATGCCGAGATCGAGAAGGTCGCCAAGGGCGTCTCTTCACCAGAAGAGGCTCTGCACCGGATCCAGGCCAAGGCGTCGACGATCGGAACCGGAGACCAGCGATGACTTCGCCCGCCTCTGTGAAAGCATCGCCGGACCGCGCCGTCGGCCCGCGGCGAACGGCACCGCCAAGGGCCATGTCAAGCCTTCGACGCACACTGATGGCTTGGGGCTTCTGCTCACCGTTCGTCGCGCTGTTCGCCACCTTCGGTGTCTGGCCGGTCTTCTCCTCGCTGTCGATGAGCGTAACCGACATCACCAGCCGGGACGTGCGGACACCATTCAGCGTCAACTTCGTGGGTCTCGACAACTACAGCGCCCTGTTCGCGGATCCGACGTTCGTCCGCGCGGTCCTCAACACACTCTATTTCGTCGCCGTGGGAATTCCTCTGACGATGGTGATCGCCCTCGCCCTCGCCGTCGCACTCAACTCAGGGATACGGCGCGCGAAAGCACTCTTCCGGGTCGGGTACTTCGCCCCCGTGGTGACGAGCATTGTGGCAGTCGCGGTGGTGTGGAGGTACCTCTACAAGCCGGACGGGATGATCAATTCCGCCCTTGCCGCCATAGGAATCCACGGCCCCGACTGGCTGAACGATCCGCACTGGTCGATGCCCGCGCTCATCCTGATGGCAGTGTGGCGCCACTTCGGCATTCCCATGGTGATCTTCCTGGCGGGACTGCAATCGGTGCCTGCCGAACTGCACGAGGCGGCACGCATGGACGGCGCTACACGATGGCGCGCTTTCCGGAGTATCACTCTGCCACTTCTCAGGCCGACCACCCTGATCGTCGCGATACTTCTGAGCATCAGTTACCTTCAGTTCTTCGAAGAACCGTTCGTGATGACGAGTGGTGGCCCCCTGGACAGCACGGTATCGATCAGCTATTACGCGTACCGGCAATTCGGATTCGGCAATTACGGTTTGGCCTCCGCCGCCTCCTACGTGCTGGTGACCGCGATCGCGCTGCTCAGCTTCGTTCAATTCCGAATCTTCCGAGCGAAAGTCTGACATGGCTACCATGACCGCAAGGACGGTTCCGGCCGACCGAGCCGCCGGCGCACCCCGAAGCACCCGGACCGCCCGTACTTTGCTTTACGGCACCTTGATCCTTGGCCTCCTCGCGACGCTGGCTCCGTTCGCGTGGATGTTCCTCGGGTCGGTCAAGCCGACTGGTGAAATAGTCGCTCATCCTAGTACGTGGCTCCCCGACTCTCCGACCCTTGTCAACTTCGACCGGTTGCTTTCGAAGCAGAACTTCGGACTGTACTTCTTCAACAGTTCGCTGGTTGCCATGGCCTGCGTCATGGGGAATCTGCTTTTCTGCTCCATGGCAGGGTATGCGTTGGCGAAGATCGAGTTCGCTGGGAAACGCGTCCTGTTCAGCCTCGTCCTCACGATGTTGATCATCCCGGGCGTCACCACGTTCGTACCGCTCTTCGTCCTGGTCAGCAACATGGGCCTGAGCAACTCCTACCTGGGGCTTATCCTGCCGTTCCTCGTGACGCCGCTCGGCGTATTCCTCATGCGCCAGTTCGTCCACGACATCCCGGATTCCCTCGTCGAGGCGGCCCGGCTCGACGGCGCGGGTGAAGTCCGGACCTTTCTCAGCGTGATCCTTCCGCTCTGCCGACCTGCTCTGGCGACACTGGCGATCTTGACGTTCCTCGCGCAGTGGAACAACTTCCTGTGGCCACTCGTGGTCGCGCAGACCGAGGAGCATTACACGCTGCCGGTTGCGCTCGCGTTGTTCTCAGTGGGAGCCAACGGCACCAACTACGGCCTGCTGCTGGCCGGCGCGGTAACCGTCGTCACGCCGATCATCCTGCTCTTCCTGGTCCTCCAGAAACACTTCATCCAGGGAATCGCCAACACCGGCATCAAATAGCCGGGGTGCCATCAGCATCGACTGGCTGCTGCCGGTTCACACGTCGATCCGGCCACGGCCTGACGGTTGGAGTCAAGCGCGGTCCCTTCCACCCGCACGAGGACCCCGGACGAGCCGAACCTGATGAGCTGCGCGAAGCCAACGTGGACGGCTTCCAGCTGATCGAAAGCGGACTGCCGCGATCACGCTCCGCCGATCCCGCGAGTCGACGGCACCCGCGGTCGCCTGAGCCTGACCAACGCGGGCGACGGCCCGCGCAACGACCCGTTGCCATCCGGGACTGGCATGGCGCACTCCGAGGCTTGCTCTCTACTCATCGACCACCGCGTGACCATCACGCGAGGAACAGGAGAACCGACGATGCTTCGCCCGCAGGACGGCCCCACCCGTGAACGCCGCTCACTGGGCGGCCTGTGGAGGCTCCGACTCGACCCGGAGGGAGTCGGCCGCACCGAAGGCTGGTGGCGTTCACCGCTCGCTGCTGCCGTGGACATCCCGGTACCGGCCAGCTATAACGACATCTTCCCTGATGTGACAGTCCGCGACCACGTCGGCGACGCGTGGTACCAGACGAGCATGTGGGTGCCGGCCCGATGGGCAGGCGAACGGATCGTCCTGCGGTTCGACGCAGCCACACACCGCGCCACCGTCTGGGTCAACGACACCGAGGTCGCGGCACACGAAGGCGGCTACACCCCGTTCGAGGCCGACGTCACCGCACACCTGCGGCCCGGAGCCGAGAACCGTGTCACCGCCGTGGTCAACAACGAACTGACGTGGGGTTCGATACCGCCGGGCCGTGTCGAGGAACGCCCCGACGGCCGCCGAGCGCAGCGGTACTTCCATGACTTCTTCAACTACGCGGGCCTGCACCGGCCGGTCTGGCTCTACACCACGCCCCGCACGCATATCAGCGACATCACCGTGGTCACGAGCTTCGAGGGCATGACCGGCGTGGTGGGCTACCGAGTGGACTGCTCCGGGGAGGCGAACTCGGTCCATGTGTCGCTGCGCGACGCCTCGGGCACCGAGGTGGCCGCCGCCATCGGTGCGGTCGGCACACTACGGGTGCCCGACGTGCACCCCTGGGCACCGGGCGACGGCTACCTCTACGAACTCGAGGCCACGCTGTCGGACACCTCGGGCTATGTCATCGACGGCTATCGCCAGCCCGTCGGCGTGCGCACGGTGGAGGTGCGGGGCAAGCAGTTCCTGATCAACGGAACCCCCTTCTATTTCAAAGGATTCGGCAAGCACGAGGACGCCGCGGTGCGCGGCAGAGGCCATGACGACGTGCTGATGGTGCATGACTTCGCGCTGATGGAGTGGACCGGTGCGAACTCGTTCAGGACCTCGCACTACCCCTACGCGGAAGAGGTCCTCGACTACGCCGACCGGCACGGTGTGGTCGTGATCGACGAGACTGCGGCGGTCGGCCTGAATCTCAACATCGCCGGAGGTGTCTTCAAGTCCGGCAAGCAGGTGTCCACGTTCTCTCAGCACACCATCGGGGAAACAGCTCAGCGCACCCACCTGCAGGCGATCCGGGAACTCGTCGCGCGGGACAAGAACCACCCCAGCGTCGTCCTCTGGTCCATCGCCAACGAGCCCGACAACGTCCAACCGGAGGCGCGCGACTATTTCGCCCCCCTGGCGGCCGAAGCCCGCCGCCTGGACTCCACCCGGCCCGTTGCCTATGTCAACGCGCTGATGGGATCACCGGACCAGTGTGCGGTCACCGACCTGTTCGACGTCGTACTGCTCAACCGTTACTACGGCTGGTACTTCGGCCCCGATGACCTGGCGGCGGCCGAGACTGAGCTGGAAGCCGAACTGCGGCAGTGGGTGGAGCAGTACGACAAACCCATCGTCATCACCGAGTACGGCGCCGACACCTACCCCGGTCTGCGCAGCGCTGTGCCCAGCCCGTGGACCGAGGAGTACCAGACGGAGCTGCTCGAGGTGTATCACCGGGTGTTCGACCGAATCGACGCAGTAGTGGGAGAACAGGTATGGCACTTCGCCGACTTCGCCACCGCGCCCGGCGTCTTCCGCGTCGACGGGAACAAGAAGGGGGTCTTCACGCGTGAGCGCCGCCCGAAGAGCGCCGCCTTCAGCCTGCGCACCCGCTGGCGTAAGGCTGACTGAGAGCGAGGCCGATCACACTCTCAGTGGCCGGGCCCGCTACTACGCGCAGTTCACTAAGGATGAGGCGCCTCTCCGCCATCACACACATCGCCGAGACCGAGGAGCAGGCGCGCAGGGACTGCGCCCACGGTTTCGAGGAGATCTGGAACTACCTCGCCCACGTCTCGCCGCTGCCCGCTTCGGAGAAGCCGGACGTCGAGGGAATGATCGACGACGCCATCGCGTCCGGGGCGGTCCTGATCGGGACGCCGGACACGGCCATCGAGCTCATCCGGAAGCTGGCGGACCAGACCGGTGGTTTCGGCAGTTCCGTGATGACGCTGACCGACTTCACCACCTTCGACCGGCAGAAGCGTGCTGTCGAGCTCTGGGCCGAGTACGTCATCCCGGAGTTCCGGGGCCAGTTGCAGCCCGTCCGCGAGCACAACGCGTGGGCCCGTGACAACGAGTGGAAGACCAGCACCATGGCGGAGATCAACGCCGCTTCCGCGAAGTACGCCCAGCAGAAGCAGGCCCAGCAGAAGTAGGCCCAGTAGCCGGGCAAGGCTGGCTGACCTATGGAGGTCCCATGTTCCGCCGTAACCCTGAGGTGGACCTACCTTCAGCTGTTGTCCGAAACCGATGAGCAGCGGCAGCTGCGCGCGGTCCTGCGGGACTTCTTCACCGAAGCGACAGGCCCGTCGGAACGCACGAGAGAAGTCCACACCGTCAGTGGGGAGTCCGGCCATGAGCTGATCGAGACCGCAGGGGGCGACGGCCGTAGACCACCAGCTGATCGCTGCGGCGTACAGGTCTGGCGGATTCATCCCCGCCGAGCCGGCCTCGGCTTGCGTCATTTCCTCGAGCGGCCCTCGCAAGGCGATGTATCGCTGTTCTTCGTGGTCCCCAGTTCTGACGTTTCGACCCCGAGAAGCGATCCTGGCCTGGTAGGTCAGGGCCGGCCGCCACGTACCAGGAAGGCCAGCACGAGCCCGATGAGGACCCCGACCGTGGCCGTCCCGATCACGAGACCGTACGCCCCGGTCTGCGGATGCTGTGTGCCAGGAACCACGGAACTCGACAGGACCAACGCGAATATCGAGAGGCTCACGGCCTGGAAAAGACTCCGAATCACCGTGGAGAATCCCATGCCTGCGCTCATGTTTTCTTTAGGCAGGACCTCGGCGAGCAGATTGGGAATCGCGGTCAACGCGAAGGTGACGCCGACGGCGGTCAGCGCGAGCACGACGACCATGAGCGGAAGGCTTTCCCGAAGGAGGAAATGGCTGGGTATGGCGACCGTCAGGAGCGCCATGCCGAGGAGCATGGAGCGCTTCGCGCCGACCCGCCGGGCTACCACACCGGAGACCGGCGCGAAAAGAAAACCGAGGATGGACAGGCCGAGTGCCATCGTCCCGAACAGCGACGGTCTCATACCCAGCCCCACGGGCGCACCATCGGGCGACTGGAACAGCAGCGGTTGCACCAGTTGCATTCCGCCGATTGCGCCGAACCCGAAGAAGGCGACGATGCCCATCGTCAGCGCGTACTTAGGGACGGTGAGCAGGCGGAGGTTCAGCATCGGTTCCGGCACGCGCAGCTCCCACCACACCCAGAACAGACAGAAGAGAGCCCCCGCGACGGTGGTCCCGAGCACCACGGGACTGGTCCATTCACCGGTCTGCGAGGCAGTTACGCCGTAGAGGAGCAGCGTCAGGGCAGGAATGAACAGGGCAGCACCGACCACGTCGATCTTCCCGCCCTTGACGTGGGACACGGGCGACGGGCTCAGGCAGAAGTGGCACAGCACGGCCGCGAACGCGGCCAGGGCCGCCGCTGCAACGAAGATCGCCTGCCACGTGGCGAATTGGATCAGCACGCCCGAAACGAAGTATCCGACCCCTCCGGCCAGGGTCGCCGTCCCCGCCACGACCGCTACCGTCATCGGAACCCGCCGGGGCTCCACCGCCTCGCGTGAGATGCCCATCACAAGCGGCAGTACGGCACCGGAAGCGCCCTGAATGGTGCGTCCAGCGATGATCGCCGGAAAGGTTCCGAATCCGACGCTGACCACCGAGCCGAGAATGGACAGCAACAGGATGATGCTGAGGACCTTCTTACGGCCGAAGAGGTCGCCGAGTTTGCCGCCGATCACGGCAGATGCGGCGACCATCAGCGTGAATCCGGTGAGGGCCCAGCCGGCATCGGTCGTCTTGAGGTGGAAATCGGCGATCAGCTTCGGCACTGCTGAAGTGAGCATCGCCGCCTCGAAGGCACTGGTCGCTTCGGCGGCGATGAGCGCGGTGAGCACCAGCGGGAACGGCTGCAATCGATGCTCGTCAGGATTGACGGAAGCCATCATCCTGCCTTTCCTGCTGTCAGGGCCGTCAACGGTACGCACGGTCCGCCCCTGGGGCGTGGTCGTGACCCGGGTGGTGCGCGGCCGGTTCGTACGGCGGCCCGCCCCCTCTTCCTGGAGCAGTACGCAGGGTTCGGGTTCGGTCAGGACGAGGGTGACATCGTCGTCGGTAGCGAAGTCGGTGTGCCGCCCAGGTCGCATGCACCGAGGCGGCGGTCAGGCGACTGTCCAGCTGAGTGGATGCCAGCAGTGGTCACGTCATCAGCACACCGATCAGGTTGGTACGGCTGCCCGTGGCGACAGCGGCGGCAACGACGCCCGGGCCGACAGCGCCGATCAGCCAGAGCCATCTGGCGGAGGAGACAAAACCCATCCGCCTCTCCTCTCTCCATTCCGGAGGCATGGCAGAACCGTTCACACATAGCAGCCGCCCAGCGCTCGCCTCACCGACTGGCGGCAACCGAGTGGAAACAACCGCGGCGCATCCCACATACGACCGGTTCTCTCGCCACCTCGCCTGTTTCAGCGGCAATCGACGGAACCTGTCGTCGCAAAGGGGTCAGTCCCAGCCGGGTAGGTCCTGTGAGGTGCCCGGGCGAGAGGCGCTCGGCGTGCTCAGAATGTGGGCGATGCCGGTGTCCGGGTCGGTCTCGTACCCGGTGCGGAACGCTGTCTCGAAGGCGTGGTTCCCGAGGGCGTGGCGGAGTTGCTGTTCGCAGGCATGGCGCACGGCGATGTGCTCCGGAACGCCGAACTGTATCCGGCCGAGGATGTCCCAGACCTGCTGGGCCAGACCGAGCAGGTGGGCGGCGCGCTCGGCGTGCCCGCGGGCAGCCGCGGCCCGGGCGAGCAGGTCGAGACAGATCGCCACGCCCGGACGGTCGTGCAGCCGGTGGTTGACCTCCAGGGAGGTCCGGGCGCAGGCGTGGGCGGCCTGCGGGTTGCCGCGGGCCAGCTCGATGCGTGCCTGATGCCAGTCGGCGGTGGCCCGCGCCCACCGCTCGCCGCGCCGGGCGCACAGGGCGCGCAGCTCCTCCAGTTCGGCGACGGCGTCCTCGAACCGCCCCCGGGCGGCCTGCACCTTGGCGAGGCCGACGTGCACACACTGCGTGGCGAGGGTGAGTTCGCCGGGGCGCCGATGGGGACGCAGGGACTCCATGGTGGACACCACCTCGTCCAGGTCGCCGCGTATCCACGCCGCGCTATGAGTGGTGACCAGGGCGAGGGTCAACGCGTCGCTGTCACCGAGCTGTTCGGCCACTGCGGTGCACTCCTGGGCCAGGGCCGTGCCGGTGCAGGTGTCGCCTTGCAGCAGGGCGGTGAGGGCGCAGGCCCACAGGGCCTTGTTGCGGGCCCGG
The DNA here is from genome assembly GCF_000720485.1 of Streptomyces ochraceiscleroticus. Taxonomy (GTDB): domain Bacteria; phylum Actinomycetota; class Actinomycetes; order Streptomycetales; family Streptomycetaceae; genus Streptomyces; species Streptomyces ochraceiscleroticus. Next base: position 444,198 of record NZ_JOAX01000005.1, read on the forward strand.
CTGGGCGCGGTGTCCAGCGCCAGGGCTCGCTCCAGATAGTGCTGGCCCTCTTTGAGAAACCCGCAGGGATACCACAGGAACCACAGCGCCCCGGCCAGATCCAGCGCTGTATGTCCCTCAGGCTCGGTCAGACAGAACTCCAGGGCGGCGCGCAGGTTGTCGTGCTCGCTGCAGACCCGGTCGAACCAGGCGAACTCGTCAGGACCGAACCAGGCCGTGTCGCCCGCGCGGGCCAGCGCCAGGTAGAAGTCTCGGTGGCGGCGGTGCAGCCGGCGCCGCTCGCCCAGGAGGCGCAGCCAGTGGGCGCCGTATTCGCGGATGGTATCGAGCATCCGGTACCGCTCCCCGGCCGCGGTCGGCTGCCAGATGAGGAGGGACTCGTGCACCAGCTTGCCGAGCAGCTTCGGGATCTGCTCGGCGGGCAGATGCTCATCGGCGCACACCTGCATCGCCACCGCGGGGTCGAAAGACCCGGCGAATACCGACAGGCGAGCCCACAGCAACCGCTCGGCGGGGGTGCACAGTTGATGGCTCCAGCCGATCGCGGTGCGCAGCGCCCGATGCCAAGGGGGTACTTCCCTGATGGAGGGAAGCCGAGAGCTCGCGGGAGCGTCTGCCTCGTGCGTCGGCTCCTCGGTGGTCTTGAGCACCGTGAACCGGTCCTCCAGCCGCCGGGTCAGCTCGGTCAGCGGCAGCTCGCCGAGCCGGGCGGCGGCCAGCTCGATCGCCAGCGGAAGCCCTTCCAGCCGCCGGCACAAGGCCGCTGCCTGTGGCCAGTTGGCCTCGGTGACCGCGAAGCCGGGCACGGCCGCCGCGGCCCGGTCCGCCAACAGCGCCACCGCATCCCCCGCGTCCCCCGCGTCCTCGCCCGGGGCGGGGGCGCCCGCCTTGGGGACCGGCAGCGGCTCCAGGGTGAACACCTCCTCCACCATCATGTCGAGCGGGCGGCGGCTGGTGGCCACGATCCGCAGACCCGGGGCGGCCCGTAGCAGCGTCTCGGCCACCAACGCGCAGGCTTCAGGGAGGTGTTCACAGGTGTCCAAGATCAGCAGCACCTCCCGGCCGGCCAGGTGATCCGCCACCACATCGATCATGGGGCACAGGGCCTGGTCGGCCACCGACAGCGCCTCCGCGATGGCGAACGGCAGTACGCTGCCCTTCCGCAGCGGAGACAGCTCCACCAGCCATGCCCCGTCCCGGAACCATGGCTGCAGATCGGCCGCGGCCTGCAGGGCCAGCCGAGTCTTGCCGACCCCGCCCACCCCGGTCACGGTCACCAGCCGGGCTCTTGCCACCAGCCTCCGCAGCTGCGCCAGTTCCGGTTCGCGCCCCACTGTCCGGGTGGCCTGCGCGGGCAGGTTCCCCATTCCCTGCTGCATCCCCACCTCAATCACCCACTCCTGCAAGGCACTTATCGGTCAGAAAAACAGTACTGGTACTGCAGCCGCAGTTGTGGTCGGCAGGTTCGGCCGCGGGTCCTGGAGCAGCCATTCAGGGACACAGCAGGTCAGATGTCCAGGTAACTCAGTACCTGGTTGCGATCTTCCGCAACGCGCCCTGTGGGCGGATTGGCGCGGGCGTTGGGCCGGTGCTGAAAGGACCATGTTTTCGGGCGTAGTCTGGTGGCAGGTCAGTGCTGGTTGTTTCCGGGTGGTCTCCACCCAGTCCCCGTGCATGATGCTTCCGGTCCGGTCGCTGACACCGCCGATCGGAGGCCGTGATGCCCCTCCCGCCCCTGCCCGCCGCAGACCCGCCCCCCCGGCGAGTCTCCGCCCCCGCGTGAGATGCGGGTGGCCGCCGCGCTGATCGATCTGGCCGACACCCTGGTCGCCGACTTCGACCCCGCTGACTTCCTCTACCGCGTCGCCGAACACTGCATGGACCTGCTCGACATCGGCGACGCCGGGGTGATGCTGGCGCTGCCGGGCACCGGACCGCTGCGCCTGGTGGCCACCACCTCCGAACAGGTCCGTCTGGTGGAGCTCTTCGAGCTCGACGCCCGCGAAGGCCCCTGCTTCACCGCGTACCACGACGCCGTTCCCGTCGACCACACGGACCTGACCACCTCCCGCCGCTGGCCGGAGTTCAGCGTCCGCGCCCGCGGTGCCGGCTACCTGTCCGTGCATGCCAGCCCGATCCTGCTGCGGAAGGAGACCATCGGGGTACTGAACCTCTTCCGCCGCGTCCCCGGCGCCCTGTCCGAGGCCGACCGCCATCTGGCCCGGGCCCTGGCGGATGCCACCGCCATCTCCTTGCTTCAGCAGACCACCCTGGACCACCACCGCACCCTGAGCGCACAGCTCCAAGGAGCCCTGGACACCCGCACCGTCATCGAGCAGGCCAAGGGCTATCTCACCTCCCACCACGCCATCGACCCCGACACCGCTTTCCAGCGCCTGCGCTGCCACGCTCGTCATCATCAGATGCGCATCGCGGATCTGGCCCGTGAAGTCGTCGAGGGCACCGTCGCCCTCCCTTTCCCGCCCAGTACGGAGGAGGGCCGGCCGCACGACGGGAAAACTCTCTGACTCGTCTGTTTCTCACCTCGTCGACAGGCGAGGTGGCTTCACTGTCCGCTGTGGTGAGGGGATGAAGGCTTCCAGCAGCGCCTGGATGGGCAGGCCGGCCTCTGCCGGATGGCGGAAGGTGCCCTCCGGGCGGAGGGCGTAGTGGGTGCGTCGACCGATCCGCTCCCGGCGGAGGTAACCGGCCGCTTCGAGGTCGCAGACCACGGTCTGGGCAGTGCGCTCGGCGATCTGACACGCCGCCGCGATATCACAGAGGCGCGCGGCGGGGTCGCGCGCGATGGCCAGGAGTACGTGGGCATGTTTGGTGAGGAAACTCCACCCTCCGACGTGCCACTCCACCATGACCCCTGCCCCTTCGATACCGCCCACCGGGGACGCCGGCTGGGACGGTGTGTCCTGGCACCTGCTCCTCGGCCGGCGCCGGGCAGCTGCCTTCTCACCATCCAGCGCCCCGCATGGAGGGGCTGCGGACTCCCGTACGGCTCGCGCATGCCCGGTGAACGCGAGACAAAACCGGTGCTCGTGGCGCGCGGGTTGTGTGAGCCGTTTGGGAACCTCCGTAGGGATCGCCGGACGGGGTAGGTCTGCGGGATGGAGCGGGGCGAGGGTCATTGTCCCGGATCACCGCGGGAGCGCTGACATGGGCTGGGATGGACCGGAAAACGGCGCAGTGGACGGCGAGGACGATGAGGGGCCGCTGCTGGAGGCGTGCGACGAGTGCGGCCGCGTGAGGGAGCCAGGGCTGTGGGAGGGCGGCGATCCGTTGCTGTCCGTCCTGCCGGACTCCTCAGCGATCTGTGCGCGCCACCCTGGGCGCGACGGCAAGAGACTGGTCATGGTCTGCTCGGCCCGGTGCCTGCGGTCTGCGCAGATCCGGGCAGGCTTCGCATGGCTGGACGCCCGGCGCCGAGCCGCGGAGCACGGGAAAGAGCCTGGCGGGCCGGGCGGGTCCGACGGTGGGTCATCAACGTGATCGCCACCCAGGTGATCAGCGCCTCACTGTGCTGTGGTCAGGTCGGCGGCGATCGTCTCCAGTGCCGTGTGGTTGCGGCGACCAGACCGACCGGATGCCCTTCACGACCGAAGCGCCGGGCGGTAGTGGCACCGAGTCCCGGCCCGGCGCCGACCACGACGAAGGCACCTGCGGGGTTCACTGTCCCTCCAGGTCTGCGCTCCTGGTGAGAGATTCATTGGCATCGATCTCCTGGTGCAGGCGCTCAAGGCGAGCCCGTGCACCTGCCAGGGCGTCCGAACCGAGAAGCAGGCGCAGGGGCGGCCGGTCGGCATACACCGTTTCTGCGATTGCCGCGGCGGCCTTTGCCGGGTCGCCGGGCTGGCGGCCGGAGGCTGCGAGTGTGGAGGCGCGGCGCTTGCCTGCGGTTTCTTCGTAGTCCTCCAGCCGCAAGGGGGACAGTTGCATGGACCGTCCCGCCCACTCGGTGCGCAGACCACCCGGCTCCACGATCGTCACCCCGATTCCCAGCGGGGCGAGCTCGGCTGCCAGTGACTCGGAAAGTCCCTCCAGAGCGAACTTGGTGGCGTGGTAGTAGCCCGTGGCCGCGAACGCGGCGAGCCCGCCGAATGAGGAAACGTTGACGATGCGTCCCGAGCGGCGGGCTCGCATGCCGGGCAGAACGGCCTTGAGAACGGTCACCACGCCGTGCACGTTGGTGTCGAAGATGGCCCGCACGGCTGCGTCTTCGCCTTCCTCGACGGCCGCGAGGTACCCGTAGCCGGCGTTGTTGACCAGCACATCGATGCGCCCGAAGTGCTCCTCGCAGGAGGTGACCGCGGCAGCGACCGAGTCCGGGTCGGTGACGTCCAGGCTCAGGGCCAGCGCTCGGTTGCGGTACCGGTCGGCGAGGTCGGTGACGGCGGCTCGGTCACGGGCGGTGACCGCGACTCGGTCACCGCGGCCGAGAACGTGCTCGGCGAGGGCGCGGCCCAGGCCGCTGGAGCAGCCAGTGATCAGCCATACGGAAGTTTCGTCGGTGCTGTTGAACATGTCTCCATGCAACCGACAGATGCGGCCCGGTGCCACACCCCCTCAAGGGTGGCTCTCGCAGGGACAGCTTCCCGTTCATGCCGGACGCACGATGAGCCGTTCCCAGCGGTAAAGTCGCATTTCATGGCTCGTGATGACACTCCGCTCGGTTCCTTCCTGCGCAGTCGCCGGGAAAAGGTCGACGCCGCTTCCGCCGGTATCGTCGACCACACCCGGCGTCGGGTCAGGGGACTGCGCCGAGAGGAGCTGGCGCTTCTGGCGGGCATCAGTCCGTCGTACTACACACGGCTTGAGCAGGGGCGTGACCGCAACCCTTCCCGGGAGATCCTGGAAGCCCTGGCCCGCACCCTGGGCCTCGACGACACGGAACGCGCCTACCTGTGGTCTCTTGCCGCCCCTTCTCTGACTCCCGCTCAACCCGATATGGCAACCAGCCGGACCGTACGGTCAGGGGTGGAGTATCTCCTGCACCGCTGGCGTGACCTGCCGGCATTCGTCGTGAGTCCCCGCCGTGACGTCCTGGCGGGCACGGACCTGGCCGCGCGGGTCAATCCAGCCTGGAACGCGGGCCGCAATCTGATCGAATTCACCTTTCTTGACCCCCGGGCACGCCAGGTCTACCCCGACTGGAAAGACATCACCCTTCAGGCTGTCGCCGGCCTGAGGGCCACCGCGGCAGCACGTCGCCCGGAAGTCGACGCGCTTGTAGCCGACATGCGTGCTCAGAGCGGAACCTTCCGGGCGCTCTGGGACTCCCACGACGTGTACGACCGGGTCATGGGACAGAAACGGATCGCGGTCGACGGAGCCGGAGTGCTCCGGCTCGACTTCGAGACGTTCGCGCTGGCGGGCTCCGAGGGGCACGTTCTGTACGTGTATTTCGGCGCGCCGACCAGCCCTGATGAACGGAAGCTGGACGAGCTTGCCCGGAGCATGCAGTCACCGGACTCGCCACGGTGATCTGGGTTCGGCAGCACGTCTCGTGGCTCGGACGAGGCACCACACCCAACGACCATGGCCCCTGGCGCGATAGGCGGGGTGTCGCAGAGGCTATGACGGACCTATGGTGCGCCCCGTGAATTGGGGGGACACAGATCAGCACTCTCATCGGCGCCGTGCTGGGCATCAGCGCGACGCTGTTAGAGGGCATCTGATCAATGTTCACGCGGATGTGAGTGGGATGTCCGTTTCGGTTCGCCACGTTGGTGTGGATTCTCCGGTCAGTTCGCGAGACATTTTGTTAGCCATCGCCCAGTGGACCATCGCCTGGGATCGCTGCGGTAGGGCTTCGTAGTTCCGTGCCAGGCGCCGGTGCTGCATCAGCCAGCCAAAGGTTCGCTCGATCACCCACCGCTTCGGAAGCGGTTCAAACCCCTTCGCACGTGGCCGCCGCGCGACCTCGACATCGATGCCCAGCCGGGCGCCGTGGTGGAGAATGCTGCTCTGGTAACCGCCGTCGGCCCAGACCTTCGTCACGCTGGGATGGGCCGCGGCCAGCTGGTCGAGCAGGAGCTTGCCACCGCTGGTGTCGTGCACATTCGTGGCGGTGACAAGGACAGCCAGCACCAGACCGAGCGCGTCAGTGATCAGGTGTCGCTTGCGTCCTTTGATCTTCTTGCCGGCGTCGATGCCCTGACTGGCCTCGGCGACGTTTGCCGAGGTCTTGACGCTTTGGGCGTTCACCACGCCCGCGGTCGGCTCCGTTTTGCGGCCGTGAGCCCGCCGGGTCCTGTCGCGTAACAGGTCGTGGACCTGCCGGGTGGTCCCGTCAGCTTCCCACTTCGCGTAGTAGTCGTAGACCGTCTTGTACGGCGGGAAGTCGTGCGGCAGGTACTCCCATGGGATGCCGGTGCGGTTGACCTACAGGATCGCATTGACGATCTCCCGCAGATCGTGCACCCGGGCTGCCGCCCCCGGCCCGGTCCGTCTCGCCCGCCAGGCCGTGAAGACCGGCTCGATCAAAGCCCAGCGGGCATCGGACACATCACTGCGGTACGAACGACGAGCACTCACACACCGCGCAACGACCGTCAACGCCACAAGTCACAAAACCATCCCAGAACACCAACTACCTAGATCAGATGCTCTCTTAGCGCACTTGCACTTCTTGCGGAACGTGCCCATGCCGTGGGCGAGCGTCTTGCCGGCCAAGATGAAACTTCTCCGTCCAATGCTGACACTTTGCTGACCTGCGGACTGGAGAAGCTGTTCTGACCTGCATATACGCGTCATTGTAGGGCGTTGCGGGGGATCGCCCGAAGCAGGTTTTTGCATGTTTGGGACTCGTCAGGCCAGCAGGGAGCGCCAGCGGTCGGCGGAGTCTCTCATGTCCAGGATGACTCGTTCCAGGAATGTGCCTGCTCTGGTCAGCCGTTGTCCGACGGGGGTGTCGGGCCCGAAGGTTTCCGCTGCTGCCATCGCGGCGCGCGCCGACGCGAGGGTCTGCTGTGAGCTGACCACGATCGAGTGGTACCAGGCGTCGTCGTCGATCACGTAGATGTCGCGGCGCCGTTGCGGGTCGCGCTCGCGCCGGACATAGCCGTGCTGGACCAGGAAGTTCACGGCCAGGGAGACGGAGGCCGGGCTGACATTCAGCCTGCGGGTCAGCTCGGCTGCGGTGCGTCTGCCGTCCTCGGAGAGCAATAGGTCGACGTGTACGCGCGCCGTCATCCTCGGCATCCCCGACCTGACCGCCAGCTCGATGATCTCCTCTTCCGCCGCGCTGCTCGGCGCACCGGCCTCGCGCGGGGGTGCCGGTGTGCCTCGCCGCGCCCGTTGGACCGTCGCGTGGTGCGCCTGCTGGGGCCGGTAGCTGCTGGGGCCGCCGTTGCGTGCGACCTCCCGGCTGATCGTCGAGGTCGTCCGGTCGAGCCGTCTGGCGATCTCGGCGTAGGAGAGGCCGTCGGCGAGTCCGGCCGCGATGCGCTGGCGGTCCTGCTGGGTCAATCGTCCTCCTGGCATGCCGTCAGTATTGCCTTTGCCGTCATTCATTGCAACGCGGTGTTGCATTCGAGGTCAGGGTCATTGCATCGATTTGCCGCCATGTACCTGGGAAAACTTGGGGAGTTGGTTATTGATTTATTGACGGAGCGGTGAATGCAACGTAGCTTTCGGGGTGTGTTAAACGCGTACTGTCGCGAGATGAGGAATGGTCATGGGTGAATCCGTCCACACCGTCACAACGCTGCCGACGGCGCGTCAGTCCGGCTGCCCCTTCGACCCGCCGGCAGAGCTGACGGACGCCCGCCGGCACGGCCCCATCAGCCACTACACCTTCCCCGGCGGCAAGGCCGGCTGGCTGATCACCGGATACGACCTGGTCAGATCGGTGCTGGCCGACTCGCGGTTCAGCTCGCGCAAGGAGCTCATGCGCTACCACCCGACCATCGACTACGGCGACATCGAGGTCCCTCCGGCGTCGCCCGGCGAGTTCCTCCTCATGGACGACCCGGAGCACCGGCGCTATCGCAAGCCGCTGATGGGCAAGTTCACCGTACGGCGGATGCGACTGCTCACCGAGCGCGTCGAGCAGATCACCGCCGACTGCCTGGACGCCATGGAGAAGACCGGACCGCCGGCCGACCTGGTGACGGCGTTCGCCAAGCCCATCCCCGCCATCGTCATTTGCGAGCTGCTGGGGGTGCCGTACCAGGACCGGGGCTCCTTCCAGGCGAACGTCGAGTCCTTCATGAACGGGGAGACCAGCGACGAGGACCTGATAGCGGCCTACACCGCGACCCAGAACTACCTCGCGGAGCTGGTGGCCGCCAAGCGCGCGCACCCCACCGACGACGTACTGAGCGACCTCACCGACAGCGACCTGACCGATGAGGAACTCAGAGGGATCAGTCTGATCCTGCTGGCGGCCGGGCTCGACACCACCGCCAACATGCTCGCGCTGGGCACCTTCGCGCTGCTGCAGAACCCGGCGCAACTGGCCGCGCTGCGCGCCGATCCCGGGCTCACCGACCAGGCCGTGGAGGAGCTGCTGCGGTATCTGAGCGTCGCCAAGACGTTCATGAGGACCGCGCTGGAGGACGTCGAGCTGGGCGGCCAGACCATCAAGGCCGGCGCGCCCGTCATCCTCTCGTACCACACCGCCAACCGCGATCCCGAGCGCTTCACCGACCCGCACGTGCTCGACCTGAAGCGGCAGGACGGCGGGCATCTGGCCTTCGGCCACGGCATCCACCAGTGCCTGGGCCAGCAACTGGCCCGCGTCGAAATGCGGGTCGCGTTCTCCGCCCTGGTCACGCGCTTCCCCACGCTGCGCCTGGCCGTACCGGCCGAAGAGGTCGGCCTGCGCCCGGAGACCGCGGACATCTACGGGGTGAAGAGCCTTCCGGTCACCTGGGACGTGTGACCGCGAGACCGTGAGGAGTGTGGCCGCGAGCCGTCCATTGGATGCGGGCGTGTCCGGCTGCGATGGCGGCGGAAGGCGGCGAAGATGGGTGGGAGTTCCGGAGTAGTGAGGTAGCGCGGCAGGACAAGTGGCAGAGCAAGTGGCAGAGCGACTCAGGAGATGACGCCGATGACCGGAAGCGGTAAGGACTCCGCCGGGGAGCAGTACGACGCCACACCGTTTCTGCCGCAGCGCGGTGGGCTTGCGGCGCATCGGCGTTCCGCGGCGGATTGCCGGGGCTGCCCGCTCTTCCAGGACGCCACCCAGACCGTCTTCGGAGCGGGCAGCCCTTCGGCACGCGTCATGCTCGTCGGCGAGCAGCCGGGTGATCAGGAGGACCGCCAGGGGGAGCCGTTCGTCGGGCCGGCCGGCGGCCTCTTGCGGAAGGCGTTGCAGGACGCCGCCATCGACGTTGATCAGGCGTACGTCACCAACGCGGTGAAGCACTTCAAGTTCACCCCTGCGTCGCGGGGCAAGCGCCGGATCCACAAGGCACCGAGCCTGCGGGAGATGACGGCTTGTCGTCCCTGGCTCCATGCCGAGCTGCGCCTGGTCGACCCGGAGGTGGTGGTGGCGCTCGGGGCGACCGCCGGCAAGGCGCTGCTGGGGCCGTCGTTCCGGGTGACGAAGGACCGGGGCACGCTCATTCCCTTCCCTCAGAAGGAAGAGAACGCTGAGAAGGGGGAGAGGGGTGGTGGGTTCGTCGTCGCCACACTCCACCCGTCGGCGATTCTGCGGTCCGATGACCGCGAGGCGGCGTTTGCCGGCCTGGTGTCGGACCTGCGTGTCGTGGCCGGCGCGCTGTCCGGTAAGTCTTAGCGCCTTTGTCGCTCACGTTCCCGTGGTGGCCGCGCGGAGGACGACGCTGACCTGTCGGCCGAGAGGGCCCTGGATCATCCGCACCTCACTGGCGAGGAGTTCGACGATGGCGAGGCCCCGGCCGTGTTCGTCGGGGGCGGCGTCCCGGGGCGGCCGCGGCCCGACCGGGACACCGGAGTCCGTCACCGAGATCCGCAGGACCCCGGAGGACAGGGACAGGTGGACGGTCATGTCGCGACGGCCGTACTGAGCGGCGTTCGCGGTGAGTTCGTCGACGACGAGCTCGGCGGACTCGCGGTCGGCGGACGGGAACCGCCACTGGGCCAGGATGGCCGCGACGCAGTGACGTGCCGCCGGAACCCAGCGCACCTCTGCCGGCAGCGACAGGACGGCCTGGTGATCGGGGCCGGTCCGGTAGCCGTGGGGAGCTACGGGCGGCGCCGTCCGGGCGGGGGAGATGACCGGCCGGGGAACCGGCCGCTGTGCCGTGCGGGGCGCGGCGGGCGGTTGCTTCGTCTCGCGGAGGGTTGTGGTGCTCATGATCGACCCCGGAGTGTGCAGGAGGGGGGGGTGGCGTGTGCGAACCGCCTGGTGACTGCTTCAGTACTTCACTGCTTCACTGCTTCACTAATGACGCTACGCATCCGCTTCGCGCGCCGTAGCTGGGCAAGGGGATGAAAGCGCCCCCTCCTTTCGGAGGGGGCAGGTGGTCGCCGGTGGCCGTCAGGAGGCCCGCCGCTCGCCGGACCACGCCTCTCGGCGTTCCCGTACGGCGTCGAGGGCGTCGAGGACCTGCTCGGCGATGTCCTCGACGGGGCCGGTGGCGCGGATGGTCAGGAGAAGGTCCTCGTAGTAGGCGAGCAGGGGTGCGGTCTGGCTGCGGTAGACCTCCTGGCGGCGGCGGATGACGTGCTCGGTGTCGTCCGTACGGCCACGGGCCAGCAGCCGCTCGAGCAGCACGTCCTCCGGTACGTCGAACTCCACCACCGCGTCGAGCTGCTGCCCCTCGGCCGCGAGCACCTCCGCCAGGACATCGGCCTGTGCCGTCGTCCGCGGGAAGCCGTCCAGCAGGAACCCCTTGGCGGTGTCGGGGGCGGTCAGCCGGTCCCGGACCATCGCGTTGGTCACGTCGTCGGGGACCAGGGCGCCCGCGTCCAGATACTCCGCGGCCCGGCGGCCGAGCGGGGTCCGGCCGCCGACGTGTTCCCGGAACAGGTCGCCGGTCGAGATGTGGGGGACGCCCAGGGCGGTGCCGAGGATGGCTGCCTGGGTGCCCTTGCCCGCGCCCGGCGGGCCGATGAGGACGAGTCGCATCGGGGAGGGTGCCTTTCTGGTTGTTGCGTGAGGGAGTGGGGGCTGGAGGGGAGTCAGTCGCTCTTCGCGGCGGGGCCGCCGAGGCCGTTGTTGATCAGGCTCATGACGGACGCGTCGGCGAGCGTGGTGACGTCCCCGATCTCCCGCTGCTCCGCCACGTCCCGCAGCAGCCGGCGCATGATCTTGCCCGAACGGGTCTTGGGAAGTTCCGGCACGACCATGACCTGCCGGGGCTTGGCGATCGGGCCGATCTCCTGCGCCACGTGGTTCCGCAGCGCGGTGATCGTGTCCGCGGCCTCGGCCGAGCCGTCCGCGGCGCTCCCGCGCAGGATGACGAACGCGACGATGGCCTGCCCGGTGGTGGCGTCCGTCGCGCCGACCACCGCGGCCTCCGCCACGCTCGGGTGGGAGACCAGCGCCGATTCCACCTCGGCGGTGGAGATCCGGTGCCCGGAGACGTTCATGACGTCGTCGACCCGGCCCAGCAGCCAGATGTCGCCGTCCTCGTCGTACCGCGCGCCGTCCCCGGCGAAGTAGTAACCCTGCTGAGCGAACCGGGACCAGTACGTCTCGCGGTAACGCTCCGTGTCCCCCCAGACACCGCGCAGCATCGCCGGCCAGGGGCGGTCCAGCACCAGGTAGCCGGACTCGCCCTTGCCGACCTCGACGCCCTGGTCGTCGACGACCTTGGCGGAGATGCCGGGGAGTGGGGTCTGGGCCGAACCGGGCTTGGGGGCCAGGCCGGTGCCGGGCAGCGGGGCGATCATGATCGCGCCGGTCTCGGTCTGCCACCACGTGTCGACGACCGGCGTACGGTTGCCGCCGAGGTGCTCCCGGTACCACAGCCACGCCTGCGGGTTGATCGGCTCACCGACGCTGCCCAGCACCCGCAGCGAGGAGAGGTCGTAGCGCGCCGGGATGTCCTCGCCCCACTTCATGAAGGTGCGGATGAGGGTGGGCGCGGTGTAGTAGATCGAGACGCCGTACTTCTGGATGATCTCGAAGTGGCGTCCCTCGTGCGGGGTGTTGGGCGTGCCCTCGTACATGACCGAGGTGGCGCGGTTGGCCAGCGGCCCGTACACGATGTACGAGTGCCCGGTGATCCAGCCGATGTCGGCGGTGCACCAGTACACGTCCTGCCCGGCCCGGTGGTCGAAGGCCGCGCGGTGGGAGTACGCGGCCTGGGTGAGATAGCCGCCGGAGGTGTGCAGGATGCCCTTGGGCTTTCCGGTGGTGCCCGAGGTGTAGAGGATGAAGAGCGGGTGCTCGGCGTCGAATGCCTCGGGGGTGTGCGTATCGGCCTGGGCATCCACCAGGTCGTGCCACCACAGGTCCCGGCCCTCGGTCCAGGCCACCGCCGAGCCCGTACGGCGGACGACCAGGACGTGCTCGATGCTCGGCGTGTGCGCGACCGCCTCGTCGGTGCCGTCCTTCATGGCCACCGCCTGGCCCCTGCGGTACTGGCCGTCCGCGGTGATCAGCAGCTTCGCCTCGGCGTCCTCGATGCGGGACTGCAGCGCGGCGGGGGAGAAGCCGCCGAAGACGACGCTGTGCGGCAGGCCGAGCCGGGCGCAGGCCAGCATCGCGAACACCGCTTCGGGGATCATCGGCAGCTGGATCGCGACCCGGTCGCCGGTGGCCAGGCCGAGGGAGAGCAGCGCGTTGGCGGTCCTGCTCACCTCGCGCTGCAGGTCGGCGTAGGTGATGTTCCGGGTGTCGCCCGGCTCGCCCTCCCAGTGGAAGGCGACCTGGTCGCCGTGGCCCGCCTCGACGTGCCGGTCCACGCAGTTGTACGCCACGTTGAGCCGGCCGTCGGCGAACCACTTCGCGAACGGTGCGTCCGACCAGTCCAGCACCCGCGTCCACGGAGTGTCCCAGTGCAGCCGGGCGGCCTGTTCCGCCCAGAACCCGCCCCGGTCGTCTGCCGGGGCGGGGGCCGGGATCTGGTCCTCGGCAGCAGTGTGTCGGTCCGTTCGCCGGGTCATGCGGGGGCCTCCGGTGGATGAGCGTGGTGATGGGTGAGGGGTGAGGGGTGAGGCAACAGGTATGACGCCACAAGTGCGGTGCGAGCGGTGCTGCTGTGCGGCTGCGCCCGCCCGCGACGTCGTCACTGTTGCCGGGCAAGGTTGGTGTGAGGTTGGTGCGCGGATTCGGCGAAGGGTGTCCGGGCGGCGCCGCGGCGGCCCTTCGCCGGCCGCGACCGGGCGATGCGCGGTACCAGCGGTGCGGTGGTGCGGCGGCGCCAGGCGCCCTGCCACACCCCCCACCCGTACGCGAGATCGTCCAGCCGCCGGATCGCCGTGTACGTGAGCGGGTCCAGCGCCGCGCCGGACCGCCGGTGGTCGGCGAGCCCTTCGGCGACGGCGGCCGCGAGCAGCACGTACCGGGCACGGCTGCTGCATGCCGCGGCGGCCACGGCGAGCGGCCAGTGATGCCGGGTCGCGCAGCGCAGCAGTTGTTCCGCGGTGCCGCGCAGCGCGGCGAGCGAGAGGAGCGTCCCCGCGCGGACGGGGGCGTCGGCATCGGGCATCCGCCGCGTGAGGCGTACGGCGGATGCCGCGGTCAGTGCCGCTGCCGCGGCGGTCGGGGCGGGGCCGCCGCGCAGCAGCAGTGCGCAGGCGGCCAGCGACCAGGGGGCGCTGTACAGCGGCGGCACCTGGCCGGGGTGGCGCAGCGCCAGGTCCGCCGCGCCGGTGCCGTACCCGGCGCGCTGGGCGAGCCAGCTCCGCAGGTCGGTGCGGTGCCGGTGGCCGACCCGGGACTGCGGTACGTAGCGCAGCCGCCACCCGGCGGCGTGCAGCCGGTGGCACAGGTCCACGTCCTCGGCGACCCGCATCGTGGGGGCGAAGCCGCTGCCGACGGCGGACCTGCGGACGACGATGGTGGCGCTGGGCACGTACGCGAGCGCGGACAGCGGGACGACGGGGCCCTCGCGCGCGCCCATGTCCAGGGGGGAGCGGACCTCCTCGTACCGGTCCAGGCGGCCGGGGCCGGGCACGGGAACCGCGACGATCCGGGGCGCGGCGAGCGCCACCGCCGGGTCGGCGAACTGCGCCAGCAGCGGTGCCAGCCAGCCCGCCTCGGGCCGCACATCGGAGTCGCAGAACGCCACGTAGGGGGTATGGGCATGCCGCAGTCCGGTGTTGCGGGCGGCCGCCGGGCCGCGGTTGTGCGGGTGGACGAGCAGCCGGGCGCCATGCTTGCGGGCCGCCTCGGCCACGGGGGCCGGGTTCCGCGAGCCGTCGTCCACCACCAGCAACGGCAGGTCCTCGGTCTGCGGGTCGGCGCGCAGGGCGGCCAGCAGCCGGTCCAGCAGGTCGGCCCGGTCCCGCACGGGGATGACGACCGTGGCCCGGCCCGGCGGGTGCGCGGGCGGGCGCGGATGCGCCGCTCCGGCGTCCAGCAGCCGCCGGGCGAGCGCCGCGGTGGTCCGGTCGGTGACGGTGAACCGGCCGCCGTCCAGCAGAAGGGCCGCCTTGGCGGTCATCCGCAGCAGCCGCGGCGGCGAGCCGCCGAGCAGCAGCCGGCCGTCGCGCGACCGGTGCACCTGCCCGTCGAGCTCGACACCGAAGCCGTACGGCAGTCCGGTACCAGGTGGCGGCGGAAGATCCGGTGCGGTCGTCATCCGGCGAACCCCCCATCGGCGTGCAGCACGGTTCCGGTGACCGAGGCGGCCGCTTCCGAGCACGCGAAGGCGACGACGGAGGCGACCTCCTCGGGTTCCAACAGCCTTTGCAGAAGCTGGTGTTCGGCCAGCTCCTCCGTATCCGCCAGGCCGTACAGGTCGGCGGTGGCCCGCAGCATGTCCGTGCGGGTGGACCCCGGCGATACGGCGACCGCGTTGACGCCGGTGCCCTGCAGGTCGCAGGCGAGGGAGCGGACCAGCCCGAGCACGGCGTGCTTGGCCGCGCAGTACGAGCCCAGGCCCCACAGTCCGCGGTGTGCGGCGGCCGAGGCGAGCGCGACGAACCGGCCGGTGCGCGGCCGCGGCCGGCGGAGCAGGGCCGGGACGGCCGCGCGGGTGAGATGCGCGACGCCCAGCACGTCCACGTCCAGCAGGGTGCGCCAGTGCGCGTCGGAGTGCTCCCACACCGGGCCCCCGCCGAGCAGCACGGCCGCACCGGCCACGGCCGCGTCCAGCCCGCCGAACTCCGTCTCGGCGAGCTCCACGGCGGCCCGCAGCGCGGCCGCGTCCCGCACGTCCGCGTGCACGGCCCGCACCAACGGGAACTCCCGCTCCAGCGCCTCCAGTTGGCCGGGCCGGGCCAGTGGGTACGGCACGTCGGGATCGTCCGCGCAGCGGTCCACCGCGACCACCGCCCAGCCGTCCTCCGCCAGCCGCGTCACGGTCGCGGCCCCGATGCCCCGGGCGGCGCCGGTCACGACGGCGACCCGCCGGCCGGTCACCGGGCCCGTCATCGCGGGACTCCGTGCGCGAGGCCCGCGCCGAGCCGGCCCCGGTCGGACACCTGCCAGCCGCGGATGGCGTCGGCGAGGCCGGCCGCCATCCGCTCCAGCAGCCGTTCCCCCTCGCTCGCACTGGCCCCTTCGGGGTCGCCGAGGACGCCGGAGGGGCTGACGCCGCGCACGGAGTCGCGTACCAGCCGCTCCATCAGCAGATGGATCGGCTCGGTCGGCCCGGCGACGGCCCGCTCCCCGCGTACGGCCTCGGGCCGCAGCCGCAGCATCATCGACGTCTCGGTGCGGCCCGCGTGCGCGTCGGAGCCGCGCGGGACGCACGGCCACCAGGCCACGTCCCGGCTCTCGCCGCGCAGCCCGGTCACCGCGTCGGCCAGGCTCGTCAGATTGCCACCGTGCCCGTTGACCACCAGCAGGCGGCCCGCCCAGCGCAGCATCGAGCGGCCGATCTCAGTGACCAGCATCCGCAGCGCGACGTGCCCGATGGACACCGTGCCGGCGAAGCCCTCGTGCTCGCCGCTGGCCCCGTAGGACTGTACCGGTGCGATCACGAGGTCCAGCTCGCCGAGCAGCCGGGCGGCGGCCCGCTCGGCGACCGCCGAGGCCACCGCGGCATCGGTGTCCAGCGGGAGGTGCGGACCGTGCTGCTCGCAGGAGCCGAGGGGCAGCAGGACCAGGGGGCGGCGCTCGGTGAGCTCCGGCCAGGCCAGGTCCGCGAGAGGGGTACTCATGGCGTGTTCTCCCGGTACCGCGGTCGCATCTCAGACGCCCAGCGAGCGGGTGAAGCCCCGCGGGATCACCACATCGTCGGCGCTCAGTTCATGGATGCTGGAGCGCCCCAGCCCGAGCAGCGCCGAGTCGATGCCGCCGCGCAGGACGTCGAGCACGTTCTCCACCCCGGTCTGGCCGCCCGCGGCCAGGCCCCACAGGTAGGCGCGCCCGATCATCACCGCCCTGGCGCCGAGCGCGACCGCCTTGACCACGTCGCTGCCGCGGCGGATTCCGCCGTCGAGCAGCACCTCGACCTGGTGGCCCACGGCCTCGGCGATGGACGGCAGGACGCGGATCGGTGCCGGGGTGGCGTCCAGGTTGTTGCCACCGTGGTTGGACACGGAGATCGCGGTCACGCCCGCGTCCACGGCCCGCTTGGCGTCGTCCACCCGGCAGATCCCCTTGAGCAGGAACGGGCCGCCCCACTGCTCGCGCAGCCAGGCGACGTCCTCCCACGACGGGGGCGGCGTCTGCATCCACTCGCCGTAGGCCCCGAAGAAGGTCGGTGCCGGGCTGCCGGGCTCGGCGATGTTCGGCGCGGTCAGGTCCGGGATGCTGCCGCTCTTGAGGAAGTCGAGCAGCCAGCGCGGGCGGGACAGCGTCTCGGGGGCGAAGCGGAGCATCGCCTTGAGGTCCAGCCGCTCGGGGATCTTGGGGCTGCCCCAGTCCCGGCCGTGTGAGAAGGACCAGTCGAGGGTGACGATCAGCCCCTTGGCCCCGGCCGCGCGGGCCCGCTCCATCCGCTGCAGCATGACGTCCCGGGTGCCCATCCAGTACACCTGGAAGAACGTCTGCGGATTGGCCTCGACGACGTCCGCCAGCGGCTTGCTGGCGAAGGAGCTCAGGCCCATCGCCGTGCCGCGGGCCGCCGCCGCGCGGGCCACGGCCACCTCCCCGTCGGGGTGTACGGCCTGTACGCCCGTCGGGGAGATGATCACCGGCAGCGAGATGTCCTGCCCCATGACCGTCGTCGCCATCTCACGCTTGGCCGACAGTCCGGCGACATGCGGGGCGAAGCCGAGCTGGGTGAAGGCCGTGGTGTTGTCGTCGTAGGACACACCCTTCTCGGAGCCGGCGAGCAATGCGCTGTAGACGGATTTCGGCAGCCGCTTCCGGGCCCTGCGCTGGGCCTCCGTCACGGTCTCGAACCAACCGCTCATGGCTTCTTCCTCTTTCGTCGTCTCTCGGTTCGGTCGTTCGGACGCGCGACGCTGCTGCCGTTCACCGCGCTTCCATGCCGGCCAGCGGGCTCTCGTCGCAGAAGCGGTCCGGGCGGCTGACCTTCAGCGCGGGCATGCCCAGGGAAACCGGCTGGCTGCGCACCGGCCCCTTGTGCGAGTGGTCGGTGCCCTGCGGGGGCAGCGCGGCACGGTCGACGGCGGCCAGTGCGGTGGCGCCGTGGCCCTTGACGCACTCGGGGTCCGGGCCGTCCAGCGGCAGCCCGGTGAAGAACTTCGCCGCCATGCAGCCGCCCTGACACACGTCGTACGCCGAGCAGGAGCGGCACGCGCCGCCGGTCTGCTCGCCGCGCAGCTCCTGGAACAGCGAGGAGGACTGCCACACCTCGGCGAAGCCGCCGGGGGAGCGGACGTTGCCCGCCTTGAACGCGTCGTGGATGGCGAACGGGCAGGCGTACACGTCCCCGACCGGGTCGATCAGACACACCACGCGCCCCGCACCGCACAGGTTCAGCCCCGGTATCGGTTCCGAGCCCAGTGCGTTGAGGTGGAAGAACGAGTCGCCGGTGAGGACGCGCTCGCCGTGACCGACCAGCCAGTCGTACAGCTCGAGCTGCTGCTCGGCGGTGGGGTGCAGCTCGTCCCAGACATCCGCGCCGCGCCCGGACGGCCGCAGCCGGGTGATGCGCAGCTGGGCGCCGTACCGGTCGGCGATCGCGGCGAAGTCGTCCAACTGCGACACGTTCTGCCGGGTCATGACCACCGAGATCTTGAAGTTCTCGAAGCCTGCCTCGGCGAGATTCTCCATGGCCCGGATCGCCATGTCGTACGAGCCGGGTCCGCGGACCGCGTCGTTGACCTCGCGGGTCGCGCCGTCCAGGGAGATCTGTACGTCGACGTAATCGGTCGCGGCCAGTTGCCGGGCGCGCTCGGGCGTGATCCGCAGCCCGTTGGTGGAGAACTTCACGCCCACCTGGTGGGCGATCGCGTAGTCCAGCAGCTCCCAGAAGTCGGCGCGCACGGTCGGCTCGCCGCCGCCGACGTTGATGTAGAACACCTGCATCCGCTGCAGCTCGTCGATCACCGACTTGATCTCGTCGGTGGACAGCTCCATCGGGTCGCGCCGCCCGGAGGAGGACAGGCAGTGCGCGCAGGCCAGGTTGCAGGCGTAGGTCCACTCCCAGGTCAGACAGATGGGGGCGTTGAGCCCGTGCTTGAACTGCTCGACGAGCATGGTGGCTCCAGCTCTCTAAACGGGGACGATCATGTCGGTGGCGGCGAGCACGGCCAGCGCGCGAAGCGTCGGCTCGTGCTGCGCCGCCGGCAGCGTGGCCAGCGCCTCCCGGGCGCTGGGGTGCTCGCCGAGGTGCTCGACGAGCTCCACCAGCGCCAGGTCCTTCAGGAAGGACAGCCGGCGGTTGCCGAAGTGGTACGCGAGCGCCCCGAACGGCTCGGGGCGCAGCGCGACGTTGGGATTGAGCCGGTAGCCCCGGTCCGGACTGAAGGAGGCGGTGGGCGCGGGCATTAGTACACGCCGCACATGCCGTCGATGGAGACCTCTTCGACGAGGAGCTCCTCGGTCAGGTCCTCGGGGGTGAAGGCGGTCGCGTCGTTGTCCTGCTCGATCGCGGTGAAGTCGTCCTGCATGGCGGACCTCCTGGAGAGAGGGGTTGGTGGGAACGGATTCGACGTTAGGCGCGGCCTCGGGACCGCCCCACCATGCGACCGGGCCCCCTCGACCTGTCCGATCGGAGGGGCATCCGCGCACCCCGTCCGAACGGACGGGCACCCTCCCGTCCGATCGCGCCCGGCTGCCGTCCGCCTGGCCGGTACCCCCGTCGCGGCCCGCTCCCGGAAGGTGAATCACGCCACTCGTCGAGCAGAGAGGAACCGGAGATCATGCAGGTCGATGAACTTCTCAAGCCGTTTCCGATCAAGGAATTCCACCCCTTCCCCCGGGCGATGATGGGCCCGGGCGCACATGAACTGATCGGCCCCGAGGCCAAGAAGCTCGGCTTCCGCCGCACGCTCGTGATGACCACGGGCCTGCGCGGCAGCGACACCGTCCACAAGATCGTCGAGTCGATGAAGTACCACGGCCTCGAGGTCGTCGTGTACGACAAGGTCGAGTCGAATCCCAAGGACTACAACGTCATGGACGCCGTGGCGATGTACCAGGAGAACAAGTGCGACTCGTTCGTCTCCATCGGCGGCGGGTCCTCGCACGACGCCTGTAAGGGCGCCCGTATCTCGGTCGCGCACGACGGCCGCAGCGTCAATGAGTTCGAGGGCTTCAACAAGTCGGAGAACCCCAAGAACCCGCCGCACATCGCGGTGTCCACCACCGCAGGAACCGGCTCGGAGACCTCGTGGGCGTACGTCATCACGGACACCACGACCGACCCCGACAACCCGCACAAGTACGTGGCGTTCGATGACGCTTCGGTGGCCTCCCTCGCCATCGACGACCCGACGCTGTACTACGACTGCCCGCTGGACTACACCGCGCAGTGCGGCTTCGACGTGCTCGCGCACGCCTCCGAGCCGTATGTCTCGCGGCTCAACTTCCAGCCTTCGCTGGGCAATTCGCTGCACGCCATCAAGCTGACCGCGCAGCACCTGCGGCAGGCGGTGTGGAACGGCCAGGACCTGGCCGGGCGCGAGGGGATGATGTACGCGCAGTACATCGCGGCACAGGCATTCAACTCCGGTGGCCTGGGCATCATCCACTCCATCTCACACGCCATCAGCGCCTTCTACGACACCCACCACGGGCTCAACAACGCCATCGCGCTGCCCCGTGTCTGGGCGTTCAACATGCCCGCGCAGTACGAGCGGTTCGCCGACATCGCCGAGGCGATGGGCGTCGACACGCACGGCATGACCAAGGTCAAGGCCGCCGAGGCGGCGCTGGCGGCCGGCATCCGGCTGCTTCGGGACGTCGGCATCCCGGAGAAGTTCACCGACGTCACCCAGGACTCCTACTCCAAGAACCGGCTGGGCCAGGGCCCGACGAAGTTCTACGAGCAGGCGTCGGTCATCAAGGGCGACGACGCGGACGTCGACCGGATCACCCACCACGTCCTCGGTGACGCCTGCACCCCGGGCAACGCCAAGGAGTGCACGTTCGACACCGTCCGCCCGGTCGTCGAGCACTGCATGAACGGCGACCTGGACGACCTGCTCGGCTGAGTCGCTCCTGAGTGACCAGCGAGCGACATCGGCAGGAGCGGGGGCGGCACCTCCCCCCGCCCCCGCTCCGCCCCCGGACGGAGTTACGGAGGAATCGTGCACGGCACAGATCATTCTCAGGAGCCGTTTCAGGACCAGGAGTTCGGCTCGGTCGATGACGTCGTCCAGCGCTTCGCGGCCCACGGCTACATCGCCGACCGCCGGCTCGCCACGACGGTGTTCCTGCTCGCCAGGCTGGAGAAGCCGGTGCTGCTGGAAGGCCCGGCCGGGGTCGGCAAGACCGAACTGGCCAAGGCACTGGCCGCGGCCTCGGGACGCCGGCTGTTGCGCCTGCAGTGCTACGAGGGCCAGGACGAGAGCAAGGCGCTCTACGAGTGGGACTACGGCAAGCAGCTCCTCTACACCCAGATGCTGCGGGACAAGATCGGTGAACTCACCGCCGACGCGCCCGACCTGGCCACCGCCGTGCACCGGATCGGCGAACAGGACAGTGTGTTCTTCTCCGACCGGTTCCTCGCACCGCGCCCGCTGCTGGACGCGATCCGCGGCGAGCAGCCGGCCGTCCTGCTGATCGACGAGGTCGACCGCGCGGACGAGGCCCTGGAGGCCGTACTGCTGGAGTGCCTGGCCGAGTACCAGGTCTCGGTGCCCGAGATCGGCACGTACACCGCGAAGGTCCCGCCGTACATCGTGCTCACCTCCAACAACACCCGCGACCTGTCCGCCGCGCTCAAGCGGCGCTGTCTGCACCTCTTCCTGGACTACCCGGACGCGGACCGTGAGCTGGAGATCCTGCGCTCGAAGGACACCGGGCTGCCGGAGGCCGCCGCCCAGCTGCTGGTGGAGGTCGTACGCGGCCTGCGCGAGCTGGACCTGCGCAAGAGCCCCAGCATCTCCGAGACCATCGACTGGGCCCGCACGCTGGCCGTACTCGGTGTCGACGAACTGGACCCGGAGATCCTCGCCGAGACCGCCAACGTGGTCCTCAAGTACGAGCGGGACATGAACCGCGCGCTGGGCGTGCTGCCCCGGCTGGTCGACCCCAACCGCGAGCTGCCCGCTCCGGGGCACCATCACGACGGGCACGGGCACCACCACGGGCACGACCACGGTCCGGGCCACAGCCACGATCACGGCCCCCACGACGGCCACGACGGCCATGACGGCGAGCCCGATGGAACGGCCGTACGGACCGCCATGGACCAGCAGGGCCGCCACGACGAGGGCTACTACGGCGCGCCAGGAGCGGGCCCGGTCAGCCGCCCCAAGCCGGGCGGCGGCCAGGGCGCCCGTGCCTTCGCCGCCATCGCCCGGCGCCGGACCGACTGAGCCGGGGGCGAGGGCATGCAAAGCAGCGTGCACCGGTTCGTCCGCCTGCTGCGCCTCTTCGGGCTGCGGGTGTCGGTGTCGGAAGCCATGGACGCCATGCGCGGGGCGGCCCAGCCCGGGGTGCTCGACCAGAGGGAGACGCTGCGCGAGGCGCTGCGGATGACGCTGGTCAAGGACCGGCGCGACGACGAGGTCTTCGACGAGCTGTTCACGGCGTACTTCTCGCTGCTCCCGGTGGGCGGCGGGGACGGCGGGCACGGCCACAGCCATGAGCACGACGACCTCACCGACACCGGCGCACTGGAGTCCTTCACCGTCTCCGAGGAGCCCTCGGAGCTGCCGCAGCAGGGCCACAGCCACGACAAGCCCGCCGACATCCGCGACTACTTCGACCAGCGGGACCTGGCCCAGCAGTACAACCTGCACCAGGAGGCCAACAAGATCGACATGGCCTCGATGACCGACGAGATCGTCCTGTCCAAGGACCGGGCGACCGGGGGCGCGGACGCGGCCCCCTCCGTGCAACTGGAGACCGAACGGCTGCACGGCGCGGGCATCCCCGGACAGCTCGCCACGGCGACCGGGCAGCGTATTGACACCGAACTGACCGTCGCCCAGCAGGACGCCCTCTTCGGCTGGCTCGACCGGGAAGCTGATGACGACGACGCCGACGAGGAAGCCCTCGCCGCGCTCCGCCGGCAGCTCACCGGGGTCATCGGGAACCTGCCCGAGCTGCTGAAGCGGCATCTGGAGCGGCTGGCCGGCATGGAGACGGTGGCTCAGGAGGCCGCACAGCCCGTCGAACGGGCCCGCCTCGACTCGGTCGACGAGGACGAGCGGGCCCAACTGGAGGAGGCGCTGCGGCGCGTGGGTCGCTCCGTGCGCGGCGCGCTGACCAGCCGCCGCCGGGTCAGCCCGCGCGGCCGGGTGGACGCCGGACGCACCATGCGCCGGAACATGCGTTACGACGGCATTCCGTTCCGCCCGGTCACCACCGTCCGGGCCGAGGACAAGCCGCGGGTGGTGGTGCTGGCCGACGTCTCGCTCTCGGTACGGGCCACTGCACGGTTCACCCTGCACCTCGTCCACGGCCTGCAGTCGCTCTTCGGGCAGGTCCGCTCCTTCGCCTTCGTCGACGAACCCACCGAGATCACCGAGCTGTTCACCGAGCATCCGCTGGAGCGGGCCCTCGGGCTCGTCTTCGACGGGCTGCAGGGCGGCGGACTGCTCGACACCGATGCCAACTCCGATTACGGCAAAACCTTCGACCTGCTGCTGGCCGACCACGCCGCGGCCCTGGGCCGGCGCACCAGCCTGATCGTGCTGGGCGACGGCCGCGGCAACGGCAACGACCCGCGGACCGGAGCCTTCGAGGAGATCACCCGCAGGGTGCGGCAGACGATCTGGCTGACCCCGGAACCCCGGTACTCCTGGGGCCTGGGCGCCTGCGACCTGCCGCGTTACGCGGAGTTCTGCGACCGCGTCCAGGTGGTCGCGGACCTCGCAGGGCTGCAGCGCACGGCCCACCGGATGGCGGCGGAGGCGACCGGACGATGAGCGTTCCCGATCTGCGCCGTGCGGCGCAACGCATCGATCCGCTGGCGGCGAATGCGCCCGGCCGGTACGCCGACGACGTGGTCGTCGTGATCCGGGAGAGCCCGTCGCAGGGCCGCGACCGGGATCCTGCGCCGATCGTGCGGACCGAGCACTTCTGTCTGCGCCGGCGCGGCCGCCGGGTGGAAGTCGGCCACTGGCTGCGTCCCGGCCAACTGGACAACGACCTGGCGGGGCTGCTGGCGGAGGAGCTGTTCGCGCCCGGCTGGCTGTCCGGTCCCGACATCTTCGAGCGGGTCTTCACCGGCGTGGTGCGCTCCTGCGTGGACGGACCGCTGGCCGCCTGGACCACTTTCTACGAGAACACACTGACCCGGATCCGGGAGTGCTGGCAGGATCCCGCGGCGGACTGCGACCACTCCTCGATCGCGGGGTTCGCACCCGTGTACCGCCGCACGCTGGACCTGGTCGAGGCGGGCACCGTCCTGGACATGGGCTCCTGCTTCGGGTTCCTGCCGCTGATGCTCGCCCGTCGCCCCGGCCACACCGTGATCGCCTCCGACCTCTCGCGCGGCACCATGCGGCTGCTCGGCGCCGCCTCGGAGGCGCTCGGCCTGCGCCTGGGCACCCTGGCCTGCGACGCGTCGCGGGTGCCGCTGCCGGATGCGTCGGTGGACACCGTCACCGTCATCCACGTGCTCGAACACCTCGATCCCCAGCACGGCGACGCGGTAGTGGAGGAGGCACTGCGGCTCGCCCGGCGGCGGGTGGTGGTCGCCGTGCCGTACGAGGACGAGGCGACCTCCGCGTACGGCCACGTCCGGTGCTTCGACCAGGACCAGTTGGACCGCATGGGCCGCCGCACGGGCCGCCCGTACACCGCCTCGTCGTACCACGGCGGCTGGCTGGTCCTGGACACCGGCTGACCCCCTGACCCGCACGCCACGACACACACCTGCGCCATCCCACAGACCTGCGCCACCTCGAACCTGCGCCACCTCACCAGCATGCAACGAGATGCAAAGGAGCGTCCGATGGCTGTATCGGAACAGGCCGCGGTGGAGACACCCACCGCGGCGGCACAGGCAACACCCGGACCGCTGGACGGAGATCCGGCACTGATCGGCGTGCCCACCTTCATCGTGGGCTC
Organism: Streptomyces ochraceiscleroticus; assembly: GCF_000720485.1. Classification (GTDB taxonomy): domain Bacteria; phylum Actinomycetota; class Actinomycetes; order Streptomycetales; family Streptomycetaceae; genus Streptomyces; species Streptomyces ochraceiscleroticus. The sequence goes on from NZ_JOAX01000005.1 coordinate 468,859, forward strand.
GATCGCCCTCGGCCTGACCCTGATCGGATACGTACCGGCGGACGCCGTCGGCGCACCGGTCACGATCATCCTCGCCGCCACCGCCATCGGGCAGCTCATCGCCGCGCTCTGGGCGGCTGCCCTGGGGCAGAGCGCGGTCGCCGCGATCTTCGGCATCTTCACCGGCTTCTGGCTCAGTTACGCGGTCCTCGTCCTCGGGCTGCTGCACAACTGGTTCGGCATCACCCCCAAAGCCGCGACCGGGGCCCAGGCACTCTTCCTGATCTCCTGGCTGGCCACCGTCGTCCTGCTCACGCTCGGCACCCTGCGGCTGCCCGCCGCCTTCACCCTGCTGTTCGTGCTGATCGACGTGGCACTCACGCTGGTTCTGCTCGCCACCCTGGGCGGTTCCGCGACCCTGCAGACCGCGGGCGGATACACCGTCTTCTCCTTCGCGGCGGTCGGCGCGTACCTCTTCTTCCACGTGACGTCGGTGGCCACCGGCGGACGCGGACTGCCGCTCGGCCGGCCGGCCGTGGGCGGCTGACCCGGCGCACGCACCACCGATCCGAAGGCGAGCGGGGGCCGGCCACAGCCGGCCCCCGCCCCTTCGCGTCCTGCCCGCTGGCGAGGGCCCTCAGATCACGCCCATCTTGCTCGCCTCGTACACCGCCTCCGCACGGCTGCTGGCGTCCAGCTTGCGCATGATGTTGCGTACGTGGAACTTCACCGTGGTCTCGGAGATGAACAGCTTCGCGCCGATGACCCGGTTGCTCAGACCGTGGGCGAGCAGTTCCAGCACCCGCTGCTCCCGCTCGGTGAAGGTGGCCTTCGCCGGCTCCGGATCGGCCTTGACGCGCATCGAGCGCACCATCGCGGCCGCGGACCGGGAGTCGAAGGCGCTCTCGTCACGGGCCACCGCCCGGATGGCGCGCAGCAGTTCGGTGGTGTCCACGTCCTTGACGACGTACCCGCGCGCGCCGTGCTGGATGGCCGCCGCGACCAGGGAGTCGTCCAGGAAGGTGGTGAGGACGAGGACCGCCAGGCTCGGGTGCCGCTCGGTGAGCTTGGCACAGAGGTCCAGGCCCTCGGTGTCGGCGCCCGTCGACAGCTTCAGGTCCAGCAGTGCGATCGAGGGGCGGGCGCGTTCGATGACGGCCATGGCCTCGGCGGCCGTACTGGCCTCGCCCACCACCTCCAGGTCCTCCTCGCGCTCCAGGATCGAGCGCAGCCCGTGCCGGACGATCGCGTGGTCGTCGACCAGGATGATCCGTACGGGGGAGGTCAGCGGTGCGGCCGGCGCCTGCTGTTCAGTAATCATCGGATTCCTCCTGTTCGACGCCCACCGGCAGGGGGATGGCCACCCGCAGCAGGATGCCGCCCATCCGCGACCGGCGGATGGACAAGATGCCGCCCAGCTCCTCGGCCCTGGCGACCATGTTCGTCAGTCCGCGGTGGCGGCCCGAGGTGTCACCGGCCCGGGACAGCCGCAGCGCCCGGCGCAGTTGGGCCGGATCGCCGCTGCCGTCGTCGGAGACGCTCAGCGTGACCGAGTCGGGCAGGTAGCGCAGCCGTACCAGTGCCCGGTCGGCCTTGCCGTGGGTGGCGGAGTTGAAGAGCGCCTCACCGGCCAGCCGCAGGATCGACTGTTCGGCCTGCGGTGGCAGTGATACCGGGCTGCCCTCCACCCGTACCCGCACTTCCAGGTCGGTGGTCTGGTGGACCGTGGAGAGCCGCTCCAGCATCACCGGCAGTGGTCCTGATGGTTCGTCAGAGGTGTGGTGCAGGGCGTAGATCGCGTTGCGCAGCCGTTCCACGGCCTGCCGGTTCAGGTCCTTGGCCGAGGTCAGCCGCAGTGCGATGTCCTCGGCCGGGCCACCCATCGCGGCCAGCTCCGCCCGGCACACCTCGATGGTCATGCCCGCGCTGAGTACGTACTGCGTGACGCTGTCGTGCAGCTCCCGGGCGATGCGGTGCCGCTCGTCGTCCAGCGTCTGCCGTTGCATCGCGTGCAGCAGCCGCGCCTGGGTCTCGGCCAGCTCGGCGCTGCGCGCTGCCAGGTCCCTGGCCTGCCGCTGCGCCGCCTCGGAGAGCTGCTCGGTGCGGCCGCGCAGCCGGGTGGCGGCGTGGAAGAGAAAGGAGTTGTGCAGGGCCACGGCGGCCTGGTTCGCGAGCACCCGGAGGATCGCCAGGTCGGTGGCGGCCACCTCGAGACCGGGGCCGGGCCGGGCCACGATGCCGCCCACCGGTTCGTCGTCCAGGGTCATCGGCGCCCGCACCCACCCCTCGCCGCCCGGCGTGGACTCGGCCTCCCAGGGCCGGGTCCGCAGGATTTCCAGGTGCGCGCGGACCTCGGCGGGCAGCCGGGACTCGTCGTCGATCAGTACATCGTCGGCGTAGAGCAGGAAGCGCGGCCGGGCCGCGCGCAGCGCGCCGTCCGCCACCGCCAGCAGCAGCCAGCGCGCCTGCAGGTGCTCGGCCGCCGCCCGTACCACTGCCTCGACCAGCGCGCGCGGACCCTCGGCCGTGCGGACCAGGGCCCGCGAGATGCCGTCCAGCGCTTCCACGGCCCGCTCCAGGCGCTCGGTGGAGCGGATGTAGGCCGGGTAGTACGAGCGCTTGCCCGAGCGCAGGCCGGTGAGTACGCCCAGGTCGGCGGTGGGCGGCGGGTCCCGGTCCGGTTCGTTCATGGCGGTCACCTCACAGGGCCGCGCGGAAGAGCGCCTCGATGTCCGCCACGTCCACGTCCCTCGGGTTGGTGGCCAGACAGGCGTCCTTCAAGGTGGTGCGGGCCAGTTGGGGCACATCGGCCTCGGTGACCCCCAGACTGCTGAGATTCTTCGGTACGCCCACCGCGTCCGCCAGCTCCCGGACCTTCTCGGCGAGGGCGTAGGCCAGTTCGTTCGACGGCGCACCCTCGTCCGCCAGTCCTGCCGCCGTGGCGAGCGCCTGGTAACGCTGCGGCAGCATATCGGCGTTGAACCGGATGACGTGCGGCAGCAGGACGCCGTTGACCACGCCGTGCGGCGCGTCCAGCAGGCCGCCGACCTGGTGGCTCATGGCGTGCGTCGCCCCCAGGATCGCGTTGGTGAACGCCATGCCGGCCTCCAGCGACCCCTGTGCCATCGCCAGCCGCGGGCTGACCTCCCGGGGCCGCAACTGGGTGCCGAGCAGATGGCCGGTGATCAGTTGCACGGCGTGCAGGGCGTGGTTGTCGGTCAGCGGATTGTGCGCCCGGGAGACGAACGCCTCGATGGCGTGGGTCAGCGCGTCCAGGCCGGTGGCGGCGTTGAGCCACTCCGGCATGGTGGTCAGCAGCCGGGGGTCGATCACCGAGATCTCCGGCACCAGCGTGCGGCTGATGATGGTGATCTTGATGTGTGCCGCGGTGTCGGTGATCACCGCGAACTGTGAGACGTCGGCGCCGGTGCCGGAGGTGGAGGGCACCATGACCGTGGGCGGGATCGGGTGCACGACCTGGTCCACGCCCTCGTACGCGAGAATGCGCCCGCCGTTGCCGGACAGGATCGCCACGCCCTTGGCCGCGTCGATGCACGAACCGCCGCCCAGCCCCACGACCACATCGCAACCACTCGCCGCGTAGTGCTCGAAGGCGTCCGCGATCTCGTGGTCCTTCGGGTTGGGTGTCACCCCGTGCCACACGATGGGGCGCAGTCCGGCCGCCCGCAGATGGCCCAGGGCCTCGTCCACCCAGCCCGCCTCGATCAGCCCGGGGTCGGTGATCAGGAACGGGCGCCGCCCGCCGACCCGGAGCACACAGTGCCCCAGCTCGGCCAGCGACCCGGGTCCGAAGACGATCTCCGGGGCGTGGAACTTGGCGAGATGGCACGGTTCACGTCCGGCACCTGGTGCGATCCGCTGCGGGCCGACCAGTTCTTCCGGGCGTGCGTCGCCGTACCAGTCGCCGGCTGACCGGTCACTCTCGGTCATGATGGGCCTCCCGGCAGAAAGGGCACGGGACCTCCAGACTGCGGAGTCAATGACGCAGGGCACGAGACATCGCCAGCGGTTGCGCGACCTCCATAGATTTAACAGAGCCGTGACGTGCGGTAAACAAGGTAGGCGTGCTCACTCGCGCCGCGCACTCTCCATTATGGCGCGCCTGCCCCTCCGATCGGTCAGGTGCATTTCAGGACAGTGCGCCGGACAATGATCACCAGCGCGTGCCGATGGGCATGACGACGATGAAGAAGCCAGGAACTGCTATTCCGTCGGGAACTGCTATGTCAGAGCATGTGGGACTTCGGCAGCGACGGGCCGCGCTGGAGGGCGAGTGGGCCCGTCGGGTGCCGGAGCTGAAGACGGTCCGCCGGGTCCTGCCCGGCGACGCGGCGCTGCGCCGCGAGGTCACCGAATCCTGGGTCCGCTCGCTGGACTCCGTCGACCCGCAGCGGGACAGCGCGCCGACCTCCGAGGGCGGCACGGTGGGGTCCGGCTGGTCCGGGTCGCTGCTGCGGGGCCCGGTGACCGCGCTGGCCGACGAAATGCGCAGCATCGCCGACGACGCGGGGTTCGTCGCCGCGGTCACCGACGAGTCCGGCACAATCCTGTGGACCTGCGGCGGCCGCGTCATGCGGCGCCGGGCCGAGCGCGTCAACTTCGCCCCCGGCGGCCGGTGGGACGAGCCCGCCATGGGTACCAACGCGCTCTCGCTCGCGCTGCGCACCGGCCGTCCGGCCACCGTCTTCTCCGCCGAGCACCTGGTCGCCGCGCTGCACGGCTGGGTCTGCTACTGCGCCCCGATCCACGCCCCCGACGGGCGGATCCTGGGCGTGCTGGACCTCTCCACCACCTGGGACCGCTCGCACCCGCTGGCCATGTCGACCGTACGGACCCTGGCGGCCGGCATCGAGGCCGGACTGCGGACCGCCCCCGGGGCGCTGCCCGGGCAGGACGGCCGCGCCTCGGAGGTGCGGCTCTCGTGCCTCGGCAGCGAAGATGTCGTACGGGACGGCGCGCTCCTGCGGCTGCGTCCCCGCCAGCTCGAGATCCTGACGCTGCTCGCGCTGGAGCCCGACGGCTACTCGCCGGACCGGCTGCGCGAGGCGCTCTACGGCGACCGGCCGGTCACCGCCTCCACGTTCAAGGCGGAGGTCTCCCATCTGCGGCGCGCGCTCGGCGGCGCCGTCGCCACCCGCAAGTACGCCCTGACCACCGCCGTCACCTGCGATGCCGTCGAAGTCCTGCGGGCGCTGGAGCGCGGTGACACCGAGACCGCCGTACGGCACTACCGCGGCCCGCTGCTGCCCGACTCCGAGGCGCCGGGCATCGTGGCGTGGCGCGAGCACCTGGAGGTCGCCGTACGGGAGGCCGTACTGGCCAGCGCCCGCCCGGAACACGCCTTGCGGTTCGGCGAGTACGCGCCGTACGACGCCGCGGTGCACGAGCACGCGCTGGATGTACTGGGCACGCACGACGTCCGCCGCGGGATCGCCGCCGGGCGGCTGCGGACGGCGCTGCGGGCCTGAGAGCCGCAGGGGCTTGACGGCACCGGGTGCCGCGTGGCGTGCCGGTACCGTGCCGTTTACACGGAGTTCCCCAACCTTTCGCCAACCTCGTGCGGCCACAGTGAGCAGGGTTACGACGGCGTTGCCGTCACATCACCCGCACATTGATTCCCAGCGAGGAGCGCAGCAATGGTGTACTCCCAGCCCGGCACCGACGGCAGCGTCGTCAGCTTTGCCCGGCAGTACGACAACTTCATCGGCGGCGACTGGGTCGCGCCGGTCAAGGGCGAGTACTTCGACAACGCGTCGCCGGTGGACGGCAAGACCTTCACCCAGGTGGCCCGCTCCTCCGCCGAGGACATCGACCTCGCCCTGGACGCCGCCCACGCCGCGGCCGGCAAGTGGGGCCGCACGTCCACCACCGAGCGTGCCAACATCCTGAACAGGATCGCCGACCGGATCGAGGAGAATCTCGAGAAGCTGGCGGTCGCCGAGACGTGGGAGAACGGCAAGCCGGTCCGCGAGACCCTGGCCGCCGATCTCCCCCTGGCCGTCGACCACTTCCGCTACTTCGCCGGGGTGGTACGCGCGCAGGAAGGCAGCCTCTCCGAAATCGACGCGGACACCGTCGCGTACCACTATCACGAGCCGTTGGGCGTGGTCGGCCAGATCATTCCGTGGAACTTCCCGCTGCTGATGGCGACTTGGAAGCTGGCGCCCGCCCTTGCGGCCGGCAACTGTGTGGTCATCAAGCCCGCCGAGCAGACCCCGGCCAGCCTCCTCGTCCTCATGGACCTGATCGCCGATCTGCTGCCGCCGGGCGTGGTCAAC
>NZ_JOAX01000006.1 GCF_000720485.1 Streptomyces ochraceiscleroticus
GCATCCAGGTCGTGCTCGGCACCACCCAGCCCCAGCGCGTCACCGACGCCGCCGCCGGCTCGGACATCCCGCTCTCCCGCAGCGAGTGGTACGGGCTCATCCAGGCCGCCGGCCACAACGTCCCCTGATCCCGCGTCCCGTGCGCGACCTCAACCACGAAGAGGAGGTCGGGGACCTGCCCCACAAGCTGTCCACCAAGGACGCCCCGACGGGGGCCGCGTGTCACCTATTCCGCCCCGGCAGCAGGACTGCGAGGTCCGCGAGGTCGGCATTCCAGGGGAGCTGGCTGTAGCTGGTGCTGCCCGGTTCCCTACCGACAACCACTGGCCGGTCCACTGAGGCCCTTGGCGATCCCGCCCCGTGCCTGGACCACCGTATTGCCCCCGTCCCTCCGACTGCTGCTGGAGGGACGGGGCAATGTGTCGAACAGGACGGCGAAGCCTGCCGATTCAGCTGACCGCCTTCAGCTCGCCAACGTCGAGTTGTCGACCACGAACCGATATCGCACATCCGAGGCGAGGACCCGGTCCCATGCCTCGTTGACCTGGTCGGCGCGGATGATCTCGACGTCCGGTGCGATGCCGTGCTCCGCGCAGAAGTCGAGCATCTCCTGGGTCTCGGCGATGCCCCGATCTTCGAGCCGGCGAAGGAGCGCCCGTTCTCGAAGAGGGTGAACAGCGTCACCGGGACCGGCTCCGGCGGCGCTCCCACGCTGACGATCGTTCCGCGGAAGGCCAGCAGCCTGAGGTAGCTGTCCAGGTCGAGCGGGGCGCTGACGGTGTTGACGATGAGGTCGAAAGTGTTCGCCAGGTTCTCGAACGTGGCCGGGTCACTCGTCGCGTAGTAGTGATCCGCGCCGAGGCGCAGCGCGTCGTCCTTCTTGTTCATGCTGCGTGACAGGACGGTGACCTCCGCGCCGAGCGCGTGGGCGAGCCGGACGGCCATGTGGCCGAGTCCGCCGAGCCCCATGACGGCGACCTTCTTGCCTGGTCCGGCGTTCCAGCGGCGCAGCGGCGAGTAGGCGGTGATTCCGGCGCACAGCAGCGGCGCGGCCTTCTCGAAGGGGATCGCCTCAGGGATACGCAGCACGAAGCGCTCGTCGACGACGACGTGGGTGGAGTACCCGCCCTGTGTGACACTGCCGTCGCGGTCGACGCCGTTGTACGTGTCGGTGAACCCGTTCAGGCAGTACTGCTCGTATCCGGCTCGGCAGTTGGTGCACTCCCGGCACGAGTCGACCATGCAGCCCACCCCGACCCGGTCACCGAGCTTGTGCCGGGTGACCTCGGAGCCGACCTGGGTAACGACCCCGGCGATCTCGTGACCGACCGTGAGCGGGTACGGGACCTCGCCCCCCGGACGGTATGGATGTCGGAGTGGCAGATGCCCGCCCAGGAGATGTCGATGAGCACGTCCTTCGGGCCGACCGGGCGCCGTTCGACCGTCCCGGGTACAAGCGGCCCCGTGGCGGACGTGGTGATATAGGCATCTCCGCGTGACATGAGTTCCTGACGTGAAACGGATGCCGTGCTGCGGCATCGGTGAGCTTGCCGTGTCAGTCGTCGACGCGGATGCCGAGGACACGGTCGTCGTCGGGGCCGGGGTCTCCCCGGCCGTCGGTGTTGTTGGTGAGCACCCAGAGCGAGCCGTCCGGCGCGGGCACGACGTCCCGGAGCCGCCCGTGCCGGCCGGCGAGGAGCTCGGTCGATGTCCCCGGGTCCGACAGCGGAACCTCCCGAAGCCGCTCCCCGCGCAGGTTCGCCACGTACAGGGCGTCTCCGACGACGGCGATGCCGCTGGGGCTGGCGTTCGCGGGAGCCCACTGCTGCACGGGGTCGATGAACTCGTCCTCCCCCGCGATGCCTTCGACCCTGGGCCAGCCGTAGTTGCCGCCCGGCTCGATGACGTTGAGTTCGTCCCAGGTGTCCTGCCCGAACTCCGAGGCGTACATGGTGCCGTCGTCGGCCCAGGCGATGCCCTGCGGGTTGCGGTGGCCGTAGCTCCAGGTCAGGGACGCACGGAAGGGGTTGTCGTCCGGTACCCGGCCTTCGGGGGTCATGCGGAGGATCTTCCCAGAGAGTGCGCGCCGGTCCTGGGCGCGGTCTCCGTCGCCGGCGTCACCAGCGGTCGCGTACAGCATTCCGTCCGGGCCGAAGGCGATGCGTCCGCCGTTGTGGTAGCTCGCCGCGGGAATCCCTCCGAGGATCTCCTCGGGCGGCCCCAGGCGCAGTGATCCCGCCCGGCCTTCGATTGCGTACCGCTCAATGCGGTTCTCGTCGATGGCGGTGAAGTACGCGTAGAGGTGGTCGTCGCGCACGGCGAGCCCCAGGAGTCCGCCTTCGCCCATGGCCCGGGCCCCGGCGATCGTGCCGACCTCGCGGCTGTCGCCGTCGCGGCCCAGCTCCAGGACTCTGCCCGAGTCGCGCTCGCTGACCAGCGGGACATCGCCGTGGAACGCGATCGACCACGGCGCTTGGAGTCCCTCGGCGACCACTCGAGGTTTCTCAACTCCGGGCTCTGCCGAGGCACTTCGACTCGACGAGGATGGCGGTCCGCCCTCGGTACCGCTTACACACGAGGTCACCGAGACGGTCACGACGAGGGCACCGAAGAGAAGCCCGAACCGCCGCCTGACACCGAACAGTCGGGCTGCCCGCCTCCGGGGGCGGACGCCCCTCGAGGGAGTGTCCCCCGTCGTCAAAGACCGCGGACAGCCTGTTACTGGTCGATGCGCCGGTGACCGCACGGTGTCAGTCCGTTCCAGCGCCGACGGTCGTACGGAACGGTCCTCGCTCGGCGTGGATCGCCCACAGCCGGTCCGCCAACGCTTCGGGGGCATAGAGCGGATCGCCGCCCCCGATGGCGCCAGGGATGATCAGCTGTCCGACGTGGATGTTCCGCTCGGCAAGGGCGTCATGCAGCATCTGCCCGTACGCGGACTCGCCGGCGAAGGCGACCGAGGTTCCCGCCACGTTACCGTTGGGACGCGCCGCACTCGCCCCGTTGACCAGCAGGATCGTGCCGCGTCCCTGCTCCGTCATGCCTGGCAGCACCTGCCGCACCGCGGTGGCCGGTCCGAGGATGGAGAACTCGGCGGCAGCGGCGAGGTCGTCGGCCGCCGTCTCCAGGACGGGACGCAGGAAGTCCCGGCGCGGGACCGGGCTGTACTGCAGCACGTCGATCGGGCCGAGATCCTCGGTGGCCGCTGCGAGCGCAGCACCGAGGCCGGCCCGGTCCTGTACGTCGGCCGCATAGCCGCGCGCCTCGATGCCCTCGGCGGAGAGGCCGGCGGCGAGCCGCTCGACGTTCTCCTTGGTGCGCGAGATCAGCGCGACAGAGAATCCTTCGCGGCCGAAACGTCGGGCCACGGCGGCACCGAGTCCCGGACCAGCACCAATGATGGCGATCGTCGTCATGACATCCCTCCTGGCCAGCGGCAGGGCTGCAGTGCATGGCTCTCTTGCGTGGGTCGGGGGCGACCAGGGGCGGCCACAGTCCACTCAGGTCTCCCACGCTAGGCAGCGATCTCTCACGCCGGGAGTCCCTCTCAGTACCCCCCTCGACCGGGACTCCCTTCGTCACAGAAAGACTGATGTCCTGTACAAGCAGACGGCCGCCGTCGCCACGGACGTTCCCGGCCTCTCCTTCCGCTTCGCTGATCAGAAAGTTTTTCTCCCCCCGCCATGACGACCGTCATAAGCCCGAGTCAGACCACACCCACGATTCCCCGAACACGCCTGCCGCTGGTGATCTACGTGCTGGCCGCAGGCACCTTCCTCATGGGAACGACAGAGTTCGTCGTCGCGGGCATCCTTCCGGAGATCGCCCACGACCTGGACATCTCCATGGCGAGTGCGGGCTTGGTGATCACCGTGTTTGCAATCGGCATGATCGTCGGCACCCCGTTGATGGCCATCCTCACCCTCAAATTCGCCAGGCGCCTGACACTCAGCCTCTCGCTGCTCGTCTTCACCGTTGGCCACGTCATCGTCGCGCTGACCTCGAACTATGCACTGATCCTCGGCGCCCGCTTCCTCACCGCCTTGGCGACGGGCGCCTTCTGGGCTGTCGCAGCTGTTGTGGCCGCCAAGGCCGCGGGACCTGCGGCGAGCTCTCGCGCGCTGGGCATCGTGCTGGGCGGCGGGATGCTCGCCAACGTGCTCGGTGTCCCGCTCGGAGCCTTCGCCGGGCAGATCGTCGGCTGGCGCGGCCCGTTCTGGGCGCTCGCCGCCCTGGCCACGCTCGGCGCCCTCGTGGTCTACCGCCAGGTGGCCCCGGACCCGACATCCAGCCCGCTGCCCTCCGTGCGCGCCGAGCTGGCCAGTCTGCGGGACGGCCGCGTCTGGCTCGCCCTGGCCTGCTGCGCCATCGTCTGCGGCTCCTCGCTGGCCGCGTACAGCTTTATCTCGCCGCTCCTGGTCACCAACACCGGCCTGCCCACCTCCGCGGTGCCGCTCGTCCTGGTCGCCTACGGGGTCGGTGCGCTGATCGGCTCCTACCTCGGCGGACACCTCGGTGCCCACCGGCCGTACCGAGTTCTGTTCACCTGTGCCGCGATGACGTTCCTGGTGCTCGGCGCGCTGGCGCTGTTCTCCCACAACGCCATCGTGACCGTCATCCTCGTGGCACTGCTCGGCCTGTTCGGGATGGCCACCAACCCGATCCTCATCGGCAAGGCCGTCGGCTACGCCGACCAGGCACCCACACTCGCGTCCGCGCTCAGCACCTCCGCGTTCAACTTCGGCACGGCGGTGGGCTCGTGGATCGCCGGTTTCGCCCTTGAATCCGCACTCGGCGCGACCGGCCCCGTCATGGTCGGCACGGCCATCGCCGCCCTCTACTTCCTCCCGCTCACGGTCCTCTTCGCCCGCGACCGTCGCTGAGCGCACCGAACCGCCAGCGACACGGAAGAGGGGCGGGGCCGCTATGGCGGTCCCGCCCCTCCTTCGTGTTGTTCAGCGCTACGTACGGTGCCGCTGCTCCGGCGACGCCGTCTCGAACTCGCCCGCAGCCCAGGAGGAGAGCAGGCGCAACCGCTCCTCGGACGCAGAGCCCGGCTCCGCGCTGTAGATCGTCAGGGTCAGGCCGGGCTCGGCGGCCATTTCCAGGCCCTCGAATGCCAGTGTCATCTCGCCCACGACAGGGTGCCGGAAGGTCTTGAAGCCGGTGCCGTGGTGGCGGACGTTGTGCGCACCCCAGCGACGGCGGAACTCCTCGCTGCGTGTGCCGAGCTCGCCGATCAGATCATGCAGCTCTTTGTTGTGCGGATCCCGGCCGGCCTCGGCCCGCAGGATGGAGATCGTGACCTCCGCGAAAGCGTCCCAGTCCGGGTAGAACTCGCGCGCCCGGTCGTCCAGGAAGACATGCCGGGCGATGTTCGGCGGCTGGTCGGGCATGTCGTACAGCTCCATGTAGAACGCCCGCGCGAGCTGGTTCACCGCGAGGAGATCCATACGGCCATTACGTACAAACGCAGGCCCTGCGATGACGGCGTCCAGCGCCCATTGCAGGCTCTCGTGCGGGGTCCAGCCCTTTGCACTGCGCCGTCGCGGCGGCCTGGCGACCGGGCTCGCGGCGTGCGCGAGGTCGAAGAGATGGGCTCGCTCGGCGTCGTCCAGGCGCAGCGCCTTGGCAAGCGCGTCGAGCACTTCCGGGGACGCTCCGCTGATTGCGCCGCGCTCCAGGCGGGTGTAGTACTCCACACTCACCCCGGCGAGCGCGGCGACCTCGCTGCGCCGCAGGCCGCTGACCCGCCGGTTCGTTCCGGCCGGCAGTCCGACGTCTTCGGGCGAGACTCTGGCACGTCTGGAAGTGAGGAACTCGCGGACCTCTGCACGGTTATCCACGCTTTCCACGATAGCCCGCGCAAACGGCTCCGAAGGAGACCCTCGCGGTACCCCCCTCCCCAGGGACTCCCCGTGGAATTCCCGACGTGGTCATCTGCATGTCAGCGGCCTGCTACCGCCTCCGCGAGGCATCCACCTTCTTCGCCCGCGATCCCGCTCTTCTCTCCCCCTTCTCTTCGCCGCTTCCCCGCCGCCGGCGCCTGGTCACAGCCGCTGCGGTCGCCACCGGACCCCGGAGACAATGATGTCCACTACTTCGACGAGCAAGGCCCCCGAGGACCCGCCCACGGTCGAGGCGTCCTCCCAACCGGCCGCGCAGCTCCCAGGAGAGTCGCCGCAGCCGAAGCGCGTCCTCTTCATCTCCGCGTTGGCCTTCGGTCAACTGGGCCTGTTCATCGCCCTGTTCGCACCGATCATGATCGGCATGTCGGTCAAGGCAGGTGAGCTGGCGCAGAGCGACACGGAGCTCACCACCATCGTGGGGAACGTGCTCGGGTACGGCGCGATCGGCGCCTTCCTCGGCAACTCGATCTTCGGTCGCCTCTCGGACCGGTCACGCTCGCGCTTCGGGATGCGCCGCCCGTACATGATCAGCGGTGTCGCGATCATGGTAGTGGCGTTCTTCCTGATCGCCGTGGCCTCGAACGTCTGGATGCTCGCGGCCGCCTGGTTCGTCGCCCAGTTCGGCGCGAACGCGGCGTACGGCCCGTTCACCGCGACGCTGGCCGATCAGCTGCCGGAGAAGCAGTACGCCCGGGTCTCCGCAGTGCTCGGCATCATGCAGAACATCGCGATCTTCCTCGCGACGTGGATCTCTTCGCTGCTGTCGACGAACACGCTCGCCATGTTCATGGCGCCTGCCCTTGTCGGTGCCCTGGCGATCGTGATGTACGCACTGGTGCTGCCGGACAAGGTGCAGCGGCACGGGGAACCGGAGCCGTTCCGTCTCGGCGTGCTGCTCCGCACCTTCTGGGTCAACCCCATCAAGCACCCCGACTTCGGCTTCGCCTGGCTGTCGCGGCTCTTCGTGATCACCGCCAACATGCTGTTCGTCACCTTCCGGTTCCCCTACGTGATGAACCGGCTCGACGTTCCCAGGGCCGACGTGCCGGGCATCGTCTCCCAGGGCGTGCTGTGGTACACGATCTCCCTGATCATCAGCGGCTTCGCTGCGGGCTGGCTGTCGGACCGCCTCGGGCGGCGCAAGGTGTTCGTGTTCGCATCAAGCGCGATCTTCGCGATCGGCACGTACCTGCTGCTGCACATCGACACGGTCGAGCAGTTCTACCTGGTGGAGGCGCTCATCGGCGTCGGCTACGGCATCTACATGGCCATCGACCTCGCCCTGGTCCTGCAGATCCTCCCGAACCCGGAGGATCGCGGGAAGGACCTCGGCGTCTTCAACATCGCCAACGCGCTGCCCTCCTCGTTCGCCCCGTTCATCGGCGCGGGCCTGCTCACCGTAGCGACCACCGCCGGGGCCCCGAACTACGACCTGCTGCTCACCACGGCCGCACTGGCAGCTCTGGCCGGCGCCTGCGCCATCCTCCCGATCAAGAAGGTGCGGTGAGCGGAGAACGCCCTCCCCCGCCGTCGGCGGCTGCACTGCGCCCCGAACACTCCACGCCTGAAAGAACGCCTCGATGAACGCCCCTTTCAATGACTCGACGATCACCACGGACGACACCGATGAGACCGTCCTCCCCGACTCGCTCGTACGGCAGCTGCCGCTGATCGCCCGCCTCTCACTGGAGGAGAAGGTCCGCCTGCTCACCGGGGAGACGGCCTTCACCCTCCCCGGCGCCGACTCCATCGGACTGGCACCCATGGCATTCTCCGACGGCCCCACGGGCGTACGGGGACTGAAGTTCGCCGGCGGCGAGCCAGTGGCGCTCTTCCCCAACGCGACGTTGATCTCCGGCTCCTGGGACGACGACATCGCCCGGGAGGTGGGCGAGATGCTCTCCGACGAGGCGCGCCGCCAGGACATCCATGTCGTCCTGGGGCCGACCGTCAACCTGCACCGTTCGCCCCTGGGTGGCCGTCTCTTCGAGGCGTACTCCGAGGATCCGTATCTGACCGGCCGTACCGCTTCCGCGTACGTGTCCGGGATGCAGGCGCGGGGGACGGCCGCCTGTCTCAAGCATCTCGTCGCGAACGAGTCGGAGACACTGCGCAACTTCGTCGACTCCCGGGTCACGGAGCGGACGCTCCGCGAGGTGTATCTGCTGCCGTTCGAGATGGCGGCGGAGGACGCCGGGGCCTGGTCGATGATGGCGGCGTACAACGACATCAACGGCGTCACCGCCACCGAGCACCGCGAGATCCAGCAGGACATCGTCAAGCGCGAGTGGGGCTGGGACGGGCTCATCATGAGCGACTGGTTCGCCGTCAAGCGCACCGTCGCTTCCGCGAACGGCGGCCTGGATCTCGTCATGCCCGGACCTGACGGCCCCTGGGGCGACCTGCTCGTCGCCGCCGTCCGCCGGGGCGAGGTGCCCGAGGCAACGGTCGACGAACACCTCGCGCGCCTGCTTCTCCTCGCCGAGCGCACCGGCGCCCTGAACGCGGTCACGGCTGGCGAGGGGCCCTGGCCCGCACCCGACTCGGACCTGCGCCGCGAACAACTGCGCCGGATCGCGACCCGGGGCATGGTCCTGGTCAAGAACAACGAGAATGTCCTCCCACTGGATGCCCCGGACGCGCTCGCGCTCTTCGGGCGGCACGCGTACGAGACGCAGGGGATGGGCGGCGGCTCCGCACAGGTCAACCCACCTCACCTCACCAGCATCGCCGACGCGCTCACGGCCCGGCTGGGCGACCGTCTGACCGTCGTGGACGGTGTGGACGTGCGCACACGGCCGGTGCCCGCCGATCCCACGTTCGTCAGCGACCCGGTCACCGGGGAACCCGGGGTGCGCGTCACCTACCTCGCCGCCGACGGCTCCGAGCTCCTCAGCCGGCACGAGGACGGCACCACGATCACCATCGGCTGGGACGACGACTTCACCGAGGAACCCGCCGCCGTGACGTTCACCGCGCGGCTGAACAACCAGGAAGGACCTGTACGGCTCGGCGGGATCGCGGCCGGAACCTGGACCGTGTCGGCCGAGACCGGTGCCGTCCAGCGCCACGAGCTGCCCATCACCGGGTACGACCCCGCCGAGGCGATGCTGCGCCCGCCCTCCTGCGTGGCGGCCTTCAACCTTCCCGCCCATGCGCTCGTCACGGCACGGCTCGACATCGCCGGTGTCGACTGGGCGGCGATGTTCGCGGCGAACCCGGCCCTGGACATCGCGGAGGAGAGCCATCTGCTCGCCACGGGCTCCTTCGGGTCCGTCGCCCTCGTGGCCGAGCAGCGGACCACCACCGACGACGAGGCGCTGGCTGACGCGGAACGTGCGGCGCGGGCGGCCGACACGGCGGTGGTCGTCGTGGGCCTTACCGAGGAGGACGAGACCGAGGCCGTCGACAAGTCCACCCTTGCCCTGCCCGGCCGGCAGGACGAGCTGGTGCGCCGCGTGGCTGCTGCCGCCGAGCACACGGTCGTGGTGGTCAACGCTGCGACGCCGATCCTCATGCCGTGGCTCGACGACGTCGACGCCGTGCTCGTCGCGGGGCTGCCGGGGCAGGAGGCGGGCGATGCGGTCGCCGACGTTCTCACGGGCCGGGCCGAGCCCACCGGCCGCCTCGTCACGAGCTATCCCCGCGCCGACGGTCAGACCCCCGCGTGGGCCGTCACCCCGGGCGAGGACCTCGCCGTCCGCTACACCGAAGGTCCCTCGATCGGGTATCGCGGCCACCACGCCAGTACCGCACCCGAGCCGCTGTTCTGGTTCGGGCAGGGCCTCGGCTACGGCTCGTGGGACTACGTCGGCGCCACCTTGGTCTCGGGCGGCCGTGCCCCGGTCGTCCAGGTCGAGCTCGCCAATACCGGGTCGCGTACGTCGCGCGAGACCGTTCAGGTGTACTTCCAGCCGGTCGACGCGGCCCACCCGGTACGCCTCGTCGGCTACACGGGCGTTCTCGTGGAGCCCGGAGCGACGGCGAAGGTCGAGGTCGCCTGCGACAGCCGTCTTCTCCGCTGCTGGGACGAGGACGGTCGGGCGTGGAGGCCGCTCGGCGCCGGTGAGCTGCTCGTCGCACGCGGTCTGGGCGATGTGCGGGCGCGGATCCACCTGCCGTAGGCGGAGGAACGGGCCCCCGAGCTGTCGGCCTCACGGAGGCCCGCAGCTCGGCCACCCCTCAGCCGTACTGCTGTGGACCGGTCCGAGGGGACGAGATCCCGTTCAGCGATCCACGAGGCGAGTGCGCGCACCACGTGTCGACCGTACGTAGCACACGCGGCGGGAGGGGGGCCCTGGCAGTACACCCCCTGCTGGTAACTCGCTGCCCACGCGGAATCACGGTTACCTGGAAGAGTTGGCATCTCCCGGGACGGGCGTTACGGCGTCACGGACCGCGGGGGCCGATCGAGTACGACGAAGGCACCAGCGGCGTCAGCATGTGCGGCCCGCTTCAGCACGTAAGGAAACCCCGCATGCGCGGAGCAGTGATCCACGCCCCCGGCGACGTCCGCTTCGAGACCCTCGAGGACCCGAGAATCCTGACGCCGACCGACGCGATCATCCGCACCACGGTCACGTGTGTGTGCGGCTCAGACCTGTGGCCGTACCGCGGCCTGGAGCCGATCGGGGCCCCACACCCGATGGGGCACGAGTACGTCGGCGTCGTCGAGGAGGTCGGCAGCGAGGTCACCAACGTCAAGCCGGGGCAGTTCGTCGTCGGTTCCTTCGCCACCTCGGACAACACCTGCGCCAACTGCCGCAACGGCTACCAGTCCAGCTGTCTGCACCGCGAGTTCATGTCCACCTGCCAGGCCGAGTACGTTCGAATCCCCAACGCCCACGGCACCCTCGTCGCCACCGACGGGCACCCGGCCGATGAGTTCCTGCCCGGCCTGCTCGCCGTGTCCGACGTGATGGGCACGGGCTGGTGGGCCGCCGAAGCCGCCGAGGTCAAGCCGGGTTCAACGGCCGTGGTCGTCGGTGACGGCGCGGTCGGGCTGTGTGGTGTCATTGCTGCGAAGGAGTTCGGCGCAGAGCGGATCATCGCCATGTCGCGGCACGAGCCCCGGCAGAAGCTCGCCCTGGAGTTCGGCGCCACGGACATCGTCACCGAACGCGGCGAGGAGGGCGTGGCCCGTATCAACGAGCTGACCGGCGGGATCGGCGCGGACTCGGTCCTGGAGTGCGTCGGCACCGCGCAGGCCATGCAGCAGGCGCTGCGCTCGGCCCGGCCCGGCGGGAACGTCGGTTTCGTCGGCGTCCCGCACGAGGTGGCGGTCGACGGCCAGGAGCTGTTCTTCTCGCACGTCGGCCTGCGCGGCGGACCCGCCCCCGTACGCCGCTACCTGCCCGACCTGATCGACCGCGTCCTGACCGGCCGCATCGATCCCGGCAAGGTCTTCGACCTCACCCTGCCGCTGGACCAGGTCGCCGAGGGCTACCAGGCGATGGACGAACGCCGCGCCGTCAAGACCCTTCTCAAGCCCTGACCGACCGCTGCACCGACCACTGCCACCGGCGCCGCGCCGAGCAGCGGGCACCCGGTGGCAGGGAGCCAGTTCAACCACCCGATCGAGAAAGCGAAGTGACAGAACGTGACTGCACGGCAGTTCGAACGCAAGGTCGTGTTCATCTCCGGTGCCAGTAGCGGCATCGGCCGCGCAACGGCCGTCGCGTTCGCCAAGGAGGGCGCCAACGTGGTCGTCACCGGCATCGACGCGGAGGGCAACACGGAGACAGCACGGCAGGTCACCGAGCATGGCGGACGGGCCCTGACGCTGAAGTGCGACGCCACACGCTCCGCGGACATCGCAGCCGCCCTGGAACAGACGATCGAGGAATTCGGCCGACTCGACATCGCCTTCAACAACGCCGGCGTCGAGCAACCGCCCGCGCCCCTCGCGGACATCGAAGAAGCCGAGTTCGACCGCCTCCTCGACGTCGACCTGCGCAGCGTATTCCTGTGCATGAAGCAGCAGATTCCGCTGATGCTGAGGTCCGGCGGCGGCGCCATTGTCAACACCTCCTCGGGCGCGGGTGTGATCGGTTTCCGTGGCCAGGCCGCCTACGCGGCGGCCAAGCACGCGGTCATCGGCCTGACGAAGTCCGCGGCACTGGACTACGCCGCGGACAGGATCCGGATCAACGCGATCTGCCCTGGCATCATCGAGACCCCGATGATGAGCCGCTTCTCGGGCGGCACGCCGGAAGGCCGCGCACGCGTGATCGCCCAGGAGCCGGTCGGGCGCATGGGGCGCCCAGAGGAGATCGCTTCCGCGGTGCTGTGGCTGTGCTCGGACCTGGGTGCGTTCACCACCGGGCACGCGATGGTCGTCGACGGCGGGCAGACGGTCGGTCTGTGACCTCTGCGACCTTGTGGCCACTGTGCTCATGACACAGGCGCGCCACCGGCTGCGACGGTGGCGCGCCTGTCTCCCCTTCAGGCCATCACGAACGAAGGACAGCAACTCTCCATGGTGCAGTGCGACTTCACGGGTCAGGTCGCGTTCATCACGGGCGCCAGCGCAGGTATGGGCGCGGCTACGGCCCGAGCCTTCGCCGAAGCAGGAGCCGCGGTCGCGCTCGCGGACGTCAACCGTGACGCCGTGGTCCGATTCGCCGACGAGCTGACGAGCAAGGGCCTCCGCGCACTGGCGATCGAGTGTGACGTGGCGAACGAACAGCAGGTCGCGGATGCCGTCGCCGCGACGGTCGAGGCGTTCGGCCGCCTCGACATGGCCTTCAACAACGCCGGAATCATGATCCCGCCCGCCGGCGCCGCGGAGGAGTCCGCTCAAGCCTTCGACTCGGTCGTCGCGGTGAACCTCCGCGGTGTCTGGGCGTCGATGAAGCACGAGCTGGCGCAGATGCGCCGACAGGGCTCCGGCGCGATCGTGAACTGCTCATCACTCGGCGGACTTGTCGGCGGCAGCGAACGCGCGTCGTACCACGCGACCAAGCACGGGGTACTCGGCCAGACCAAGAGCGTCGCCCTCGAGTACGCACCGCTCGGAGTACGCGTGAACGCAGTCTGCCCCGGCACGATCGCCACGCCGATGGTCGACCGCATGAGCGCCGCGGGCGAGCTCGACGTGGACGCCACGCTCTCTGTGACACCGATGGCCCGGCTCGGCGATCCGGAGGAGATCGCGGCCGCGGTGCTGTGGCTGTGCAGCGATGCCGCCAGTTACGTCACCGGAGTGGCGCTTCCCGTCGATGGGGGCTTCACGGCACGCTGAGCGGAGCCTCGCTGCTCCTGCCGGCCTCGGAGGTCCTGCCCGTGCGGACGGACCGGCGGGGCCGGCAGCTTCGTTTTCGGGCCTTCTCCCCGGTGCCCGGCGTGGGCCCACTCGCCGCCGGGGCCAGCGGCGAGTGGGTATCCGTACAACGCTCTCATGCGCCCAGCCCTCCCGTACGGTCGCCGCCGACGACGACGCCGTACGCGAAGGGGCGCTGTTCAGGCCGTGGTGCGGCCGCCCTGTGCAGCGCGGACCAGCTGCAGATAGCGGTCCCAGTCCCAGTGTCGGCCGGGGTCGGTGTGGTCCGCGCCGGGGACTTCGTTGTGGCCGACGATGTGCTCGCGGTCGATGGGAATGTCGTGGCGGTCTGCGATATCGGCGGCCAGTCGTGCCGAAGCCTCGTAGGCGGTGTCGGTGAACCAGCGCTGCGGGTCGTCGACATACCCCTCGTGCTCGATACCGATGCTGCGTTCATTCCACTCCCTGTTGCCCGCGTGATACGCGACATCGGCCTCGCGGACGGTCTGAGCTATATGGCCGTCGGAGGCACGGACCACGTAGTGAGCGGCGGCCTGGTGTGCGGGGTTGCGGAAGGCACGGGTGGCGTCGATGAACCGCGACTGGGTGACGTGGACGACGATGCGGTCGACGGAATAGTCATCGGGGCGGTCGGCCGTGCGGTAGTTGGCGGACGAGGCAGCGATCCACTCGGCGGCCGCCGTGTCCACCACGCCGGGTCTGTTGTCGCTGACCTGGCCGGGTCCGCGCATACCGACAGCGCCGCCGTCACCGCCGACGGTGACGGCGACTGCGGTGATGCCGAGCGCACCGGCCAGGGCGGCGCCCGCGAGGAGCACGCTGCGCGGTCGGCGGGCCGCGCGGTCCGTTCTCTTGCTCGTGGCAGCCACGGTACGGGAGTTGGGTTCGGACTCGGATTCGGGATGTCGATTCACAGGGTTGTTTCGTCCGGTGTGAGAGATCGAGGTGACGCGGGAAGTGGGCGATGGCGGGAAGGAGCACCGTCGAGCAGGCAGCGGAGGTCAGGGAGACCCGGCGCAGACAGCGAGCTTCATGGTGACGATGACGCCCACGGCGGTCAGGGCGCGAACGAGCATGAGGCCCGAGATGCGTGTCACGGTGTTCAGTCCTCCGCCAGCCGAGCCGGGAAGCCACCCGTAGCGACCGGACCCCACCGCTCCGGCGTGATGCGGATGATCGACTTGCCCTGCTTGAGCATCGCCGCGCGGTACTCGTCCCAGTCGGGGTGTTCACCGGAGATGTTGCGGAAGTACTCCACGAGCGGTTCCACCGAGTCCGGCACATCGAGCACCTCGGCCGAGCCGTCGACCTGCACCCAAGGGCCGTTGAAGTCGTCGCTGAGCACGATGACGCTGACTCGGGGGTCACGCTTGGCGTTACGGGTCTTCGCCCGCTCGGGGTAGGAGGAAACGACGATGCGACCAGAATCGTCTAGCCCGCACGTGAGCGGGGAGCCCTGCGGACTTCCGTCGGAACGCCTGGTGAGCAGGATCGCGCGGTGCCTGGGCCGAACGAAGTCCAGCAATTCGTCGAGGTCGACGCGAGTGTTCGTTGCGATACTGCGTGCCACAGTAAGGGTCTCCTTGAATTTCATGGCGGGCGAGCAGGGGGGCTCGCTTCATTTAGCCCGATGGGGAACGGCACTGAATATCAGGACGATTTTCCAGAATTCTTCACGGCGTCGACCGTGCCGAGAGAGCAGCACCGTCACGCCATCTTTTCTTGGTTCAGGTGGGGAATTTCCCTCTCGGAATTCTCTCCTACTCTGCCGGCCTTGTGCCTGTGTCGACGGGCTCCGTGGCAGCCGCTCCGTCTACGGCGATGTCTCGCAGCTGGTCGGCCGTGAGCGCATAGCCGGTGTCCCCGTCGCCGGCGGAGCGGGCGAAGACCATGCCGTAGACCTGTCCGTCGGTGCCGAGGAGCGGACCGCCCGAGTTACCGGGGCGGATGGTGGAACGGACTTGGTAGACGTCCCGGGTCACGGGTGATTCACCGCGGATGTCCAGGCCGGTGGCGTGCATCCGGGTGGCCACGGTGGCCGCCCGCAAGTCGAGGCCCCCGTTCTCGGGATAGCCGGCGACCACGGCGGCAGTGCCGCGCGCAGCACCGGTATCGGCGAACGAGAGTTCAGGCGCGTTGAGGCCAGGCACCCGAAGCACTGCCGCATCGGCCGCCGGGTGGTAGCTGACCACGCTGGCCGCGAGCCGCTGCCCGACACCTGCGACCTGCACGTACGGGCTGTCGACACCGGCGACGACGTGAGCGTTGGTCATCACCAGTCCGTCGCCGAAGACGAAGCCGCTGCCTTCGGAAGTGCTCATGGTGCCTTCTATCGAGCCGGTCACCTTCACCGTGCTCTGCTCGGCGGCACGGGCGACGTCGGCGGTGACCGTGTCACCGGAGGGCTCGGGCACACCGGTGGCGGGCTCGTTCTGGAACGGGTTGAGGACCTGCGGGAAGCCCGCGTCGGTGAGGGCTCCTGAGGCGTGGCCCATCCAGGTGGAGGTCTGCGCGGGCAGACGGTCGGCCAGGACGTTCATCGTGGCCAACTCGCGTATCCGGTCCTGGAGCTCGGAGGAGGCATATGGGGAACCGAGAGCGGCGTTGCCCGCGATCCAGACGACGCCGATCAGAGCGGCCGCTCCAACGAGCGCGCCGCCCGCGCCGTCGGCGCAGCGCAGTGGCCCGCGGGCGAGGAAGCGGCCGCGCAGCCACAGCCCGGGCCGGTGGGCCAAGGCCGCGCCGAGAGCCGCCGGAAGCAGGACGGTCACGAGGGCGACAACGGCCACCGATGTTGCGGAGTCCCCTACTTCGCCGAGAATCCAGGGCAGTAGGGCGAGGCCGAGCAGGGCGCCCGCCGCAGTGAACACAAATGCGACCAGAGAAGCCGCGAACCCACGTCGCCAGCCCGAAGCAGCGAAGAGGACCACCGTCAGCAAGATGGTGAAGTCGAGCATTGCCATCGAAGAACCTTTCTCATCCGGATTTCGAAGAGACCGGTAATCGAGAGAACGCCAAGAAAGCCACATCGGTTCCGACACGTGAGGTATGCCACTCGAATCCAGAAAGGACGGGAAGGCCGAAGGAACTGCGTACGGACGTACGGAATTCCCAGCGGGCGTTCCAGAAATCCGCCCCTCGGGACGACATCCGGCAGGGACCATGAGCAATCCGCAAATACTCCACAGCTGGACCAGAGCGGTTCCACGGCCCGCGGGCCTGTGGCCGAGAGACTCGATGTCTCGGCCACAGGCCCGGGGCACGAGGACCGCCGGCGCACGGGTGGTTCAGCCGACTGCGGACTTCACCTCCAGGGGTTCGGTCATCTCGACCGGCTCTGTCCCGGGGCCGGCGTGCCGCGCTGCCCAGTCCTCGAGGGCCGCCCGGCACGCGTGGTCCAGGTGGGACAGGCCGGACAGGTCCAGGCCGATGGGCCTGCCCTGGGGCAGCGACTCCAGACGGTCGAGCATCTTCGGCAGCCGCAGGAAGCTCGCGTTGCCCGTCAGATAGGCATGGATGGGGCCTGAGCCCTTGTCGATGACCTCGATCCTGACGTTCGAGGCATCCCAAGCCGCCTTGACCACGGACAGAGCCAAGCCGATCAGGACGCCCTCGAACATGTTCACCGCGACGATGGAAACCGCCGTGACGACCAGGATGAGCGCCTCCCCGCGGTGCTCGCGCCACAGCGTCGCGATCGCGCAGGGGAATCAGCTTCCAGCCGGCGTGGATGAGGATGCCGGCGAGGGTGGGCAGCGGGATCAGTGCCAGAGTGGACGGCAGCAGCGCAGCGAAGAGCAGCAGCCACACGCCGTGCAGGACTCGGGATGCCTTGGTCTTCGCCCCTGCCTGGACGTTGGTGGCGCTGCGTACGATCACCGCGGTCATCGGCAGCGCCCCGAGCCCGCCGCACACCACGTTGCCCGCGCCTTGAGCCATCAGCTCCTTGTCGTAGTCGGTCTTCGGGCCGTCGTGCAGCCGGTCAACGGCCGCCGCACTGAACAGGCTCTCCGCGGAGGCGATCAGGGTGAAGGCCAAGACCGTACCCAGGACGCTTACGCTCGCTAGCTCACCGAAGGCGTCGAGCCCGGGCACCTGGATGGCGCCGACAAGGCCCTGCACCTCGACCGTCGCGACCGGCAGGCTGAAGGCCAGGGAAGCGAGCGTGGCGAGGACGACCGCGGC
Source organism: Streptomyces ochraceiscleroticus (assembly GCF_000720485.1). Taxonomy (GTDB): domain Bacteria; phylum Actinomycetota; class Actinomycetes; order Streptomycetales; family Streptomycetaceae; genus Streptomyces; species Streptomyces ochraceiscleroticus. Next base: position 17,377 of record NZ_JOAX01000006.1, read on the forward strand.
GAGCGCGCCCGGCACGGCCGGAACGCGCTTCGGCATGCGCTTCCAGAGCGTCATGACAGCGATGGTTCCGGCACCGATCGCGAGCGAGGCGAGGGCCTGGGTACTCCCGGCGGCGTCGGCCAGCGCCCCCGGCAGCCCGGCCAGCTTGCCGAGGCCGGAGGCCGGTGCGTCCATGCCGGCTGCCGCGTAGAGCTGACCCGCGATGATCACGAGCCCGATGCCGGCGAGCATGCCCTCGACCACGGAGACGGAGATGGCGCGGAACCAGCGTCCCCACCTCAGTGCCCCCATGGCGAGTTGGAGCAGCCCGGCGGCCAGCACGATCACGCCGAGCCCGGGCAGGCCGAATTCCCGTACGGCTTCGAAGACCAGCACGGTCAACCCGGCCGCCGGACCTGAGACCTGGAGGCTGCTGCCACGCAGTACACCCGTGACGAGACCGCCCACGATGCCGGTGATCAGGCCCAGCTCGGCAGGAACACCCGACGCCACGGCGACACCCACACACAGGGGCAGGGCGACCAGAAAGACGACGAGGGAGGCGGCAAAGTCCTGCCGCAGGTGAGGCAACTTCGACGAGATGTCCACGATGACCTCACAGTGCCCGGAAGGCGTCGGAGTGCAGGTCGTGCGTCAGGACGGTGCCGGTGTGCACCTCGTAGAACCAGCCGTGCAGGCTCAGCCGGCCGTCGTTCAGGCGCTGTTCAACGCACGGGTACGAGCGCAGCCGCAGCAACTGCGCCAGCACATGGCTCTGCACGCCCTCGGCGACGGTCGGATCCTCGACCGCACCGGCGGGTAGGTCGGCCGCGTGGGACAGCCAATCGCGTACTGCGGGCACGGCGGTCAGGTCGTCGCCCCGGACGAGTGCACCGACGGCCCCGCAGTGCGAGTGGCCGCACACGACGATGTCCTCGACCCCGGCACTTCCACCGCGTATTCGATGGTTGCCGCCTCACCCGTGGGCTGCTGTGAGGCGTAGGGCGGGACGATGTTGCCCGCAGTACGCAGTTCGAACAGATCGCCAGGGCGGGCGCCGGTGATCAGGGCGGGCACCACCCTCGAATCGGAGCAGGTGATGAACAGGACCTGCGGAGACTGGCCCTCGGCCAGCGGGGCGAGCTCCGTGGAGCGCTCCGCGTACTGGCTGCCGAAGGAGCGGGCGTAATCGATGAACGGTTGCATGTTCTGTAGTTCCTCCTGGCGCGTCGTGGACGACGCGTCGGTGTGTTGAGCACAGCGCGGAGGCGGGCGCGGCCACATTCCCCGGGTCGACTCAGCAGTCGATTCAAGCGAGGTGAGGTCAGAGGGTGGCGTCGCCGGCCCGCGGAGCGGCTCAGCAGCGGAACACCTGAAGTGATGTGAGGGATGGGGTGGTGGTCGGTCCCCATTCGACCTGAGAGCCCGTCAGGCCGCCATGGGAGGCGACCCTGAAGTCATGCATTCCGACGCAACCGGTCGAGGACTTCGTCGGGGGCTCGGTGGCAGGCCGGTAGCGGTCGCGGTTCCCCGGCCAAGCGGTCGGCTCCTCGTCGGTGTCCTCGTCGGGGCAGGAGGCGACGAACGCTTCCTCGTATTGGGCGTCGTGCCCTCCGTCTCCTACCACGACCACGTTCGAGGACGATGCGGGCGCAGCCGAGGTGATGCCGAGCGTGACATGCCCGGAGGTGCTGGGCAGCAGCGCGCAGATGAACTGCAGGGCGACCAGGAGGACGCCCAGAACGCACAGGAACCAGGGTGCTTTGCTACGCATGGGATGCCTCCTTTCGGTCGCTGTGACGGGTATGGGGGGACTCATTAGGGAGTCGGCGCGGGTTCTCGAGTCAACTCCCCGGGACGCTCATCTACTTGGCGAGGGAGCACGTCCGCGGAACGGCGGATCAGTGACACGTAGACGGCTGTGGCGAGCGCGGCGGAGACGAGCGTGACGACTCCCAGTGGTACTGCGGTGTCGGGGCCGCCGATGCCCGCGAGCGGGGCGACCAGGCCGCCGAAAGCGAACTGGGCGAGCCCCAGGAGGGACGACGCCGTACCCGCGATGTCCGGGTAGTGCGCCAGGGCGAGCGACGTGGCCGGCGGAGTCGCGGTGGCCACCCCGCTCACCATCAGGAACAGCGAGACGACCATGGCGGGCAGTGGCAGCTGCAGGAGCGCGGTGACGAACAGCCCGCCGGACCCGGCCAGGCACATGCCGAGCCCCGTCACCAACGTTCCCCGTTCCGACCACCGCTCCGACAGGCGGCCGGCGGCGAAGCCGAACGCCATGAAGCCGAGGGAGTTCAGTCCGAACGCGAACGAATAGCCCTGCGGGGAGAGCCCGTAAATGCCCTGCAGTACGTACGTTGCGCCGCTGAGGTAGGCGAAGATCGCGGCGTTCAGGAAGCCGATGACGGCCACGGCGCCGAGAAACACACGGTCGGACAGCAGCCTTCGGTAGGCACGGCCGGTGTGCTTGAGCTCGCCGGCGACGCGGTTCTGCCGCGGCAGCGTCTCCCGGAAGACCAGCAGGACAGCGACGAGAATCGCCACTCCGACGGCCGCGAGGAACAGGAAGATCCCGCGCCAGTCGGTGACGGAGGCCAGCTGACCGCCGAACACCGGCCCGACGATCGCGGCGAGCCCGGCGATCACGGTGAGGCGCCCGTAGTACCGCACCAGCCGCTTGCCCGAATAGAGATCACGTCCCGCGGCCTGCGCGATCACGATGCCCACGGCCCCGGCCAGCCCCTGCACGAAGCGTGCGGCGATCAACGTCTCCACGGTCGGGCTGATCGCGCAGAGCGCCGAGGTGAGGACGTAGGCGATCACGCCGATCAGTAGCGGGCGCCTACGGCCGAACCGGTCCGACAGCGGCCCGGCCACGACCTGGCCCAGCGCGAGCCCGAACAGGCAGGCTGTGACGGTCAGTTGGGCCGTGGAGGTCGCCGCGGCCAGCTCGCCGGTGAGCGCGGGCAGGACGGGCAGATACAGGTCCATGGAGATGGGACCGAAGACCGTCAGCAGGCACAGGACGAGGGCCAGGGGACGGCCGACGGCCTGTGCACCGGTGGCAGGGGTGCCAGAGGTGGCGGGGGCGGCGCTCACGCGCCTCCTTTCGAGGTCGGCGGGGACGGGACGGTTCCTCTGACCACTGCGCTGTGCCGGTGGCCGTCCTCTCGGCAATCAAGCAAACCGCAGTCCGCGCCCGCCGGGGAGTCCCTGTCGAGAGGGGTACTGACAGGGCACCCCGTCTTCGCCATCCTGCGCGTACGGTCCTGATGTGGACAATCGGAAGGAAGTCCGCGAGTTCCTCGTCTCGCGGCGAGCAAAGATCACACCCGAACAGGCCGGGCTGCAGGCGGGGAGCAACCGCAGGGTCCCCGGACTGCGGCGCAAAGAGGTCGCCGCACTGGCCGACGTGAGCATCGAGTACTACGCCAAGCTGGAGCGCGGCAACGTGGCCGGGGTGTCCGCGCGTGTACTCGACGCGGTCGCTCGTGCGCTCCAGCTCGACGATGCCGAGCGGGCCCATCTGTTCAACCTGGCGCAGACTGCCGGGGGATTCACTGCGGTGAAGCGGCCCCGACGGCGCGCAACGAAGAAGTGGACCCCGCGCCCGAGCCTGCAGTGGATGCTCGACTCGATCACCGAAGGGCCGGCGTTCGTCCGCAACAGCCGGATGGACCTGCTGGCCACGAACCGGCTGGCACGCGCCTTCTACTGCGACCTGTACGCCAACCCGCAACGTACTCCGAACTTCGCCCGCTTCGACTTTCTGGACGAAAGGGCCCGCTTTTTCCATCAGGACTGGGACCTGATGGCCGACGTCACCGTGGCCATCCTGCGCACTGAAGCCGGCCGTAATCCCTACGACAAGGAATTTCACGATCTGATCGGCGAACTGTCGGTCTGCAGTGAAGAATTCCGCAGGCGATGGGGCGCGCATGACGTGCGGCACCACGGCACCGGCGTGAAGCACTTCTCCCACCCTGTGGTCGGCGATCTCTCCCTGGCGTACGAAGGGATGGAATTGGCCGCGGAGCCGGGGCTCACCCTCACCGTCTACACCGCGGAGCCCTGCTCTCCTTCCGATGAGCGCCTGCGCCTGCTCGCCTCCTGGGCGGCGTCGCAGGAGCCGGCCCCCTGCAAGCCATCACTGTCGACCGACTGACGATCACAGGCCCGGTGTGCCCACTCTTTCACTGCCCAATGCTTGAGGAGCGAAATATTTGCGGCGCGCGGCGGCATCGGAAGAGTATTGTCCGCCCGGCGCCTCGGCAGCGCACAAAGGACCCAAGGGGTTACTGCTGAGGGGTGTACCAGCAGGGCACCCCAAAATCATCCCGCAGCCTCCTGCTTCGTCGTAAGATCGCGGTGTAGGCATCCAAAAGGAACTCCGCGATCACCTCTCGCGGAGGTAATCCAGAGGTCCCACAATTCGCTCTCCACTACTCCGTCTGTGTATTTTTCGGAAACACCGCACAACGTCCCGTCAGCCGATAAATATCAGACAGCGGGAACCCAAAAGAGCCGTCGGCGATAACGGTGCGGATTATGCTGCGGCTCCGCCAGCAGCGAGTCCCCCTCCCTTCGCAAGCGAAAGACTGCGTATGTCAACCGAGCTACCCGAGTCAGAATCGTCCCCTCCGACCGAGGAGTCCGCGCCGACCCGGCGTACGTTCGTCGCCACGACTACCGCAGTGGGCGGCGTCGTGATCGCGGGCGGTGTGTTCGGAGGGAGCATCCTCTCCAAGCCGGAGGCGGCGGCCGCCTCCGCGGCCCCCAGCAGCCGGGTCACGCTGACCGTCAACGGCCGCAAGCACACCGTCACCGTCGACAACCGCACCTCGCTGCTCGACCTGCTGCGCGAGCACCTGGACCTGACCGGCTCGAAGAAGGGCTGCAACGCCGGGGCCTGTGGCGCGTGCACGGTCCTGGTCGACGGGCGGCGCGTCAACTCCTGTCTGACGCTGGCCGTTCGGCTCGACGGCGCCGAGGTCACCACCATCGAGGGACTCGGCGACGGGGACCGACTGCACCCACTGCAGCAGGCGTTCATCGACGAGGACGCCTTCCAGTGCGGCTACTGCACCCCCGGCCAGATCATGTCCGGCGTCGGCTGCATCGAGGAAGGCCACGCCGGGTCCAAGGACGAGATCCGGGAGTGGATGAGCGGCAACATCTGCCGCTGCGGCTGCTACCCCAAAATCGTGCGCGCGGTCGAGCAGACCGCGCGCCGGAAGTGAGGCGCGGCCGGTATGCATCCCTTCACCTTCACCAAGGCCTCCGACACCCGTGAGGCCCTCAACGCGGGCCGCCGAGGCCGTTACATCGCCGGTGGCACCACCCTCGTCGACCTGATGCGCGAGACCGTGGAACGCCCGGAGACGCTGGTCGACATCAGCGGACTGCCCCTGCGCGATGTCACCGTCACCAAGGGCGGGGGCCTGCGTATCGGCGCGCTGGTGACGATGAGCGACGCCGCCGCCCATTCCAAGGTGCGCAGCCTCTTCCCGGTTGTGTCCGAGGCATTGGAGCTGAGCGCGTCCGCCCAGCTCCGCAACATGGCCACGATCGGCGGCAACATCATGCAGCGCACCCGCTGCACCTACTTCCGTGATGTGACGGCCAACTGCAACAAGCGCGAGCCGGGCTCGGGGTGCGCCGCGCGCGAGGGTTTCAACCGCACGCACGCGATCCTCGGCACGTCCGAGAGTTGCGTAGCCACACACCCGTCCGACGTGGCCGTCGCCTTCGCGGCCCTGGAGGCGCAGGTCCACCTGCTCGGGCCCGGCGGCGAGCGCACCGTGCCGTTCGGCGACTTCCTGCTCCGGCCCGGCAGCACACCCAACCACGAACAGGCTCTGACGCGCGGTGAGTTGATCACCGCTGTGGAGCTCCCCGCACTCCCCCGCCCGCTCAAGTCGGGCTACCTCAAGGTCCGTGACCGGCAGTCGTACGAGTTCGCACTGACCTCCGCAGCCGTCGCCCTGCACATCAGCGGTGGAGTCATCCGTGACGCGAAGGTCGCCGCCGGTGGCGTCGGGACTGTGCCGTGGAAGCTGCCCGCCGTCGAGAAACACCTCATCGGTCAGCGCCCGTCCGAGTCCCTGTGGGCCGCCGCCGCGGAGAAGGCCACCGAGGGTGCACGCCCACTGAAGCACAACCGTTTCAAGGTCGACCTGCTCGAGCGGACCGTCGAACGTCAGCTGCGCACCGTAGGAGACAACACATGAGCCCCCAGCCGCAGGCCGCCGTCGGCGCGCCGCTCTCCCGTGTCGACGGACGGCTGAAGGTCACCGGCAAGGCCCGCTACGCAGCCGAGCACGAGGTGAACGGGGTGGTGTACGCCGTCATCGTCGACGCCTCGATCGGACGCGGCCGGATCACTGGCATCGACACCAGCGCCGCCGAGGCCCAGCGCGGCGTCCTGAGCGTCATCCACCACGGCAACGCTCCCAAGTTGCCGTACAAGGACAACAAGGCGTCCAACAACCCGCCGGGCGCGCGTCTTCGGGTCTTCCAGGACGACAAGGTCCGCTTCCACGGACAGCCCGTCGCCGTGGTCGTCGCCACCTCTCTGGAAGCGGCCCAGCACGCAGCGAGCCTCGTCAAGGTGCGCTACGACGCCGAACAGCCCTCGACCGAACTGAGCAAGGGCAAGCCGGACAAGCCGACGTCGTATGCGCGGGGTGACGTCGAGGCCGGGCTGCGGAAGGCGGACGTACGCCTCGACCTCACGTACCGGTTGGCGCGCAACCACCACAATGCGATGGAGCCACACGCCACCATCGCCCGCTGGAACGGCAACAAGCTCACTGTGTGGGACAAGACGCAGTGGGTGGTGGGCACCCAGACCGAGCTCTCCACGGTGTTCGATCTGCCGTTGAAGTCCGTGCGGGTCATCTCGCCGTTCGTCGGCGGTGGCTTCGGCAGCGGCCTGCGCTGCTGGCCCCACACCGTCGTCGCCGCGCTGGCCGCCCGGGTGGCGAAGCGCCCGGTGAAGCTCGTCCTCAGCCGGAAGCAGCAGTACTTCGCGACAGGCTTCCGGCCCGAGTACGAGTACCGCCTGCGGCTCGGCAGCAACCGCCAAGGCCGACTGATCGCCATGGCCCACGAGATGGAGCACGAGACTTCCTCGTACGAGACGTTCAGCGAAGGCGTCCTGGACCCGGGCCGCATGCTCTACAGCACGCCCAACGTGAGCCAGGCATACCGGACGGTGCCGCTGGACGTGAACACCCCGATCTGGATGCGCGGCCCGGGCCCCGCGACGGCGTCGTACGTGATCGAGTCGGCGCTCGATGAACTCGCCGACCGGATCGGGGTCGACCCGATCGAGCTGCGCCAGCGCAACGAGCCGGACGAGGACGAGTCGTCCGGACTTCCCTGGTCCACGCGGCGGTTGCGGGAGTGCTACACCGTGGGTGCCCGTGAGTTCGGCTGGGACCGACGATCAGCCAAGCCCCGCTCGCGCCGGGAGGGCGACTGGCTGATCGGCATGGGGATGGCCGCGGGTGTCTATCACACCGCGCGCATGCCCGCCGAGGCTCACGTCCGTCTGGACGCCGACGGCACGGCGGTCGTCGAGACCGCGGCCAGCGACATGGGCCCCGGTACGTACACGTCCCAGACCCAGGTCGCCGCCGACGCTCTCGGCCTCACCGTCCGCACGGTCACGCTCAAGCTCGGTGACTCCCTCTTCCCGCAGACCCCGCCGCACGGCGGCTCGATGACGATGGCCAGCGTCGGCTCCGCCGTCCTTGATGGCTGCAACCAGGTCCGCCGCCAGGCGATCAAACTCGCCATCGAGGACAAGGAATCACCGCTGTACGGGGTGAACGCCGACGACGTCGTGGTACGGGGCGGCCGGCTGCACGCGAAGGGCAACCCGACACGCGGCGAGACGTACCAGCGCCTGCTGTCCCGCAACGACCGCACACACCTCGAATCCCTCGGCTCGTACAGCGGGGCTCCGAGTACCGAGCGGCATTCCCTCCACGCCTACAACGCGACCTTCGCCGAGGTGGCCGTCGATGCCGCCCTGGGCCTGGTGCGCGTGCGGCGAGTTCTGGGCGTGTACGACGCGGGCCGCATCATCAGCCCCAAGCTCGCCGAGAGCCAGGCATTCGGCGGCATGGTGGGCGGCATCGGACAGGCTCTCCTCGAGCACACGGTCACTGACCACCGCGACGGACGCATCGTCAACGCCAACCTCGCCGACTACCTCGTCCCTGTCAACGCCGACGTCCCCGACCTCAAGGCGATCTACCTCGACGGCGAGGACCGCGAGGCCGACCCGCTCGGCGTCAAGGGACTCGGCGAGGTCGTCATGGTCGGCGTGGCCCCCGCAATCGCCAACGCGGTCTTCAACGCTACCGGCCGTCGCGTCCGTCAACTCCCCATCACTGCTGAGGCATTGATCTGAGAGAAGCCGAGTGCCCCGGGTCCCGGTGGAACGCCGGCCCGGGGCACTTGCGGACTTCGGCCGGCCCCACCAGGCGACCGCCTCGGGCACACGGAGAACAACGGAGAACCACCACTCATGCTGAACATCGCGGACACACTGCACCGCTGGTGCCGCGAAGCCCGCCCGTTCGCCCTAGCCACCATCGTCGACGTCACGGGAAGCGCACCCATGCCCGTCGGCACGTCGGTCGCGGTCGACAAGAACGGCAACGTGGCCGGAAGCATTTCCGGCGGCTGCGTCGAGGGCGCCGTCCACGAGTTGTGCCTTCAGGTCCTGGAGGGCGAAGGCCCACCCCAACGCGTCCGCTTCAGCTACTCCGACAACGACGCCTTCGCCGTAGGTCTCACCTGCGGCGGCGAACTCGACGTCCTGATCCAACGCGTCGACCCCGTCGCCGAGCCCCACCTCCTGCCGGCCCTCGAAGAAGCCGTCCAGGGCTGGCCCGTCGCCGTGGCTCACGTCTCCGGCGGGCCAGGAGAGTTGGTCGGCCGTACGGTGTGCGTCTTCAGCGACGACATCACGTCGTACGGAACGCTGGATGGCGGCGGCCCGACAGACCATGCGGTGGCCGCGCACGCCAGGGCACTGCTACGGGCGGGCCGCACCGCACACGTAGCGCTCGGCGGCGACGCGGACACATGCCCCGAGCAGATCTCCGTCCTCGTCCACGTCCAAGCCCCTCGCCCCCGCATGCTGATCTTCGGCGCCGTCGACTTCACCGCCGCCCTCAGCCAGGCCGGACAGTTCCTCGGGTACGAGGTCACCGTGTGCGACGCCCGCCCCGTCTTCGCCACCAAGGCCCGCTTCCCGCACGCTGACGAGGTCGTCGTCGACTGGCCCCACCGCTACTTGGAACACACAACGGTCGACTCTCGCACGGCAATCTGCGTTCTCACCCACGACGCCAAGTTCGATATCCCCCTACTGACCCACGCACTCCGCCTGCCCGTCGCGTACGTCGGAGCGATGGGCTCCCGGCGCACCCACGAACACCGCCTGCACCACTTGCGCGAGGCGGGCCTCACCGAAGCGCAACTCGCCCGCCTGCACTCCCCGATCGGTCTGGACCTCGGTGCCCGTACGCCGCAAGAGACGGCTATCTCCATCACCGCCGAGATCATCGCGCACACCAACCGGGCCACAGGACTGCCACTGTCGCAGAGAACTGGGCCGATTCATCGGCCCGTTGACGTAGCGCCGGTCCGCACGCTCCTGACGACGTAGAAAGCCACGACTCCTGCTCCACGGCCGGCCGCCAACGGCACAGGGACACGTCCGTCCCCCTGATCATCCCGAGAAAGGACCACGCAGAGCCGTGTTCGTCGTCATATTCCTCATAGTGTTCGGCGCGCTCCACTTCTACGTGTGGCGGCGCCTCGTACGCGACACGACGCGGCCCGGCTCGGCCCTCCGCCGTGCCGGAACCTGTGTGATGGTCGCCGGTCCACTCCTTACGGCCGGGGCCCAGACGGCCGGAGCCATCGCCCCGTTCACCGTCCGGCAGCTCATGGCCTGGCCCGGCTACCTGTGGCTGGTGCTGTTCCTGTACCTGCTTTTGGCGCTGCTCGCGGGCGAAGTCGTCCGGCCCATACTGCTGCGTCGGCTCGCCCGGCGAGACGGAGCAAGAGCGGCGGAAACCGCTGAGCCCGCGACGCTTCAGAACGAGGAACTCGCCGTCGGTGAGCCCCAGTCCATGGCGGTGACGGCGTCCGGCGGGTCCACTCCGCATGAACCCACGGGGCCCGTCGCGCTGGCCGAGCGCCCGCACACACCGGAGCCCGAGGCTCGTCCGCGGCCCGAGCGGGCAGGCCCGTCGCGTCGGCTGTTCGTCTCACGCGTGGTCGGCGGCACTGCCGCGGCAGTCGCCCTCGGCACCGTCGGCTACGGCACCCACAGCATGCTCAGCGGCCCGAAAGTCAAGCGGCTGACGGTCCCGCTGGCGAACTTGCCACGCGCCGCCCACGGTTACCGCATCGCCGTTGTCAGCGACATGCACCTCGGCCCGGTCCTGGGCCGCGGCTTCGCCCAGCACGTCGTCGACACGATCAACCGCACCCAGCCCGACCTGATCGCCGTCGTCGGCGACCTGGTCGACGGCAACGTCGCAGACCTCGGCAACGCCGTGGAGCCACTCGCTCAACTCCGGTCCCGCCACGGCTCGTACTTCGTCACCGGCAACCATGAGTACTTCGTCGGTGCCGAGCAGTGGGTCGACAAGGTACGGGACCTCGGCCTGCACCCACTGGAAAACACCCGCACCGAGCTGCCCGGCTTCGACCTCGCCGGCGTCAACGACGTGACCGGCGCCGACCAGGGCCAGGGCCCCGACTTCGCCAAGGCACTCGGCGACCGCGACCGCTCCCGCGCCTCCGTTCTCCTCGCCCACCAGCCCATCGTCATCGACGACGCCGTCCGCCACGGCGTGGGCCTCCAGCTGTCCGGCCACACCCACGGCGGCCAGCTCTGGCCCGTCAACTACGTCGCCGAACTCGCCAACCCGACCGTCGAGGGCCTCGAACGCTACGGCGACACCCAGCTGTACGTCAGCCGCGGCGCCGGAGCCTGGGGCCCACCGGTCCGCGTAGGTGCCCCGTCCGACATCACCATTGTCGAACTCGCCTCGAAGCAGGCTTGAACCGTCGTCGCTCCCAAAGCGCGTTGCAGAAGGCCGTGGTCAGGGCATTTCCTCTGCGTGGCTGGGGTGCTGAGGGCTGAGGGCTGAGGGCTGAGGGCTGAGCAAGTGTGGGTGGAGACGTTCACCGGGCTACGGGTGGATCAGTTCTGGCGGCTGCTAAAACGGTCCGCGAACGCGCTGGGGAGGGCTGCGGATGAGGCCGTCCGTGGCGGCTGCCGCGGCCCGAACGCGTGCTACTGGTGGCCGTTGTGATAGCGCACGAACCTCTCCATGTGGCAGCTCGCGCCGCTGTTCGGCGTCTCGCCGGCCACCGTATGCCGGGTCATCCAGCGCCTTGGCCAGTTTGCTCGCGCTGGAGCCGGTGCGGACCCCGCATGCCAGCGACCACCAGAACCGCCCCGTCGCAGCGTTGCGGCCAGGCAGTCGACCACCGGCCTCGCTCGGCACGTCGACCAGCTCGGCCAGGTCACCGGAGCCGTGGTGCCCGGACCAAGCCATCGACCGCGACCTGCATCTCCAGCAAGGTGCGTCGCACCCACCCGTGGGCAGCTCGGGACCGTGCGGCGGGCTCGGTACGCGACAACGGGGGCACCGCGTGGAGCCTCAAGAACGCTGCTCTTCAGCTCACTAACGTTGCGCCCCTATCCCGACAGTGATCGTCCGACGTATGACCGTGGTCATCAGCAGACGGTGGAAGTCGCTCTGAGATTGGAAGGGGCGGGCCTTCCCCCTAGACGTTGCCTGCAGGCCGCGTCCAGACTCCCCTGCCTCTGACAACGCAGGACACGGCAGGCGTGCTCGCTACGGAGCGTAGATCCGGACAGAGGGCCACTCTCCAACGCCCCCCTTGGGGAGTTTCTGGGGAGAGTGGCCCCCGCCGGGGAGGCCGTGGGGAGTTCCAGCCGCACAAAGGCGTACGAACGTGAAAGTTTCCGTAAGGCGCATTTACGCATGTTAGGAGCCTGATTGCGATCAGAACCGCAAGTCAGGGGCGTTGATCGGGGAAGTACATGACGTAAACATCGAGGTACCCTCGGGTTCCTGACAGCGTCTCCTCAGGCAAGTAAGCCGCAGTATCACCAAAAGAGGGCGTGCTCAACGGGCAACGCTCAGAATTGTTCGTCGATTCGGAAATGTGCTGAACGCCACTGGTGAGAATTTCGCCGCCCAAACGGCGCCTCCCGCACCGCCGGCCGACGAGGGCATGCACTTCCACCCAATCGCCTCGTCGGTGATCGTGGGTCACAGCTTCCACCGCGGGACGGGACTCCTGATACAGGTAAGCCACCTTTCGGACGATCGGGACTCCTTTTAAGTCCGCCCACGACTTCCGGTAGAGCCTTATTATCTCGCGTGGGGATCTTCGGGCGCACCAACAGCCCTCTACTCCCGGCCGAACAAATCGGTTCCGCACTCCGGGCGGCGAGCGCGGGCAGGTGTACCACCTTCCAACGGCCGCCACCTTCACTGCGGCCCCTCTCCTGCCATCATCGGACGACGAAGTCACCGGGCGGTTTGGTCGCATTCCAGTCGGAGACGCGTGCATGCGGACCTTCCGGCCCAGCTCGGCACGGGTAGGCGTGCTGCCCACGCGGACGAGCATGACTTGCGAGTAAGTCTCGTCGCTGCGGCTGAACCATCGACGGCCCCTTGAGCGCGGTTCGCGTTTCCACCCAAATGGGAGCTAGGATCGCGGCCCATGTCAGGTCGACCGGCGGCAAGCCGCCAGGAGAGAACCCAGGCACAGAAACTTGCCCGGCAGGTGCGGTCGTTGCGTGAGGCGCGCGGGTGGACGAGGGATCGGCTGGCCAAGGAGGCGGGCATACACTCACGCACGCTGATGCGGCTGGAGAATGCGGGCGCGACACAGCCAGGCTTCTTCACCATAGGCGCCCTTGCCGCGGCGTTGGAAGTCAGCCTGGATGGTCTCTTCCGCGCCGCTCGGCCGGAACCGGGGCTGTGGTCGATCGGCTATGAGGGCCGAGACATCGACTCGTTCATCGCGGCACTGGCCAGTGAGCGAATTGACACAGTAGCGGACGTGCGCCTCACACCGATCAGCCGCAAACCCGGCTTCAGCAAGACACGCTTGCAGACCGCGCTTGGCACTGCCGGGATCGAATACGTACACCTGCGGGCGCTGGGCAACCCCAAAGACAACCGTGCGCCCTTTTGGGAGGGGCGACTGGCCGAGGGCCGAGCACGGTTTGCCACCGTGCTTCGTTCCGAGGCGGCGGCAGCACAACTGAATGCTCTGGCAGAGCTAGCCCGCATCTCCCGGGTGGCGGTGCTGTGCTATGAACGCGATGCCGATCACTGCCATCGCGCCTTGGTCTTGGAAAAGGTGGCCACGCATGTCGGCCGGGAAGTCACCGTTCTTGTCTGAGCGCGGCTGCAGACTCGCTACGCCCCCTTGCGGCAGACGGTGCCGTTGCCTCCAATGTAACCGTTGAGGTCGCATCGGGCTGGGGGGCAACGATGGGCAGAACGCCGCAGCGCGCCCGCATCATGGTGACAGTCAAGACCTATCCTGAGCTGTCGAAGAAGTACCGGGAGACCAGCTGTGTGGCTGGCGTTCGCCTCGACGATGGGGCCCCACGACATGTGCGGCTCTTCCCCGTGCCTTTCCGGCTACTCGCGCAGGAGGCACAGTTCACGAAGTACTCGATCATCGAGGTCGATGTCGAGCGGCACCGCCATGACCAGCGCCCGGAAAGCTTGCGTCCACGCCTGGAGAGCCTCAAGGTTCTCGATCAACTCTCCCCCGCCGATGGCTGGTCCCGACGATGGGAATACCTGCGGCCACTGGTGTCACCATCGCTGTGTGCAATACGCCGCGAACAGGCGCGCCACGGCTCCTCTTTGGGGCTCTTCCGGCTTCCCAGTACCCCCACACTCAAGCTGGCCGACGCAGAGCCGTGGCCGGCCTCCAAGGCCGCTCTGGCTGATCAGCTTGACCTGTTGGAGCAGGACCTGAAGCCTCTTGAATGGGTACCTGTACAGCTGCGTTACAGATTCACCTGCTCCGACCGGTACTGCCCCGGTCATGCCATGCACCTCAAGGACTGGGAAGCCGGGGAGAGCTACCGCAAGTACCTGCACCGCTATGGGCAGGGCCTGGTGCGCGAGAAGCTGTACGAGCGTTGGCTGACGAGGATGTTCAGACCCGACCGCGCGGTACACGCCTTCGTCGGCAACATCAAAGCTCATCCCCACACCTTCATGCTTCTCGGTTTGGCCTACCCCTTACGCACGGTCGCCGAGTACGCACAGGGCGACCTGTTCGCCATGTGACCGACGGGCACGCCGAACGCTTTGGGACCGGGGTTGGTGTGGCCAACTGGGTAATCAGTGCGGCGAAGCGCACGTGAATGATCTGGGGGCAAAGTGGCGAGTAGAGGCGGGGGCGAAGCGTACGCGCGGGAGATGGCGCGGCAGGCCCGGGAACGGGAGAAGGCACGCAAGCCGTGGAAGCCGAGGCCAAGCGGAAGGCACGGGAGGAGAAGCTGGCGTATGAGGCCGCTCGCGCACAGGAGGCCGTGGACAAGACCAGCGTGACCGAGCACGACATCGCACAGCTGCAGACGGTGCTGCGCACCGCGGTGGTCGACCGCTCTCCCCTGACGTTCGAGGCGCTGCGACAGGAGTTCACCGCGCCGGCCTTTACGCCGAAGGGGCGGAACCGCCCAGCACCGGCGCCGCGCTGGGAGGAGTACGAGCCGGAACCTCCGCGCGGGCTGCTGGGTGCGCTGGGGTTCGGGCGCCGGGGCTATGAGGCGGAAGCGGAGCTGGCGCGACCAGCGCTTCGACCGGGCACTCCAGGAGCACACCCGAGAGGAGAAGAAGCGGGTGGACAAGCTGGAGGCGGCCCGGGTTCGGCATGAGGAGCATGACCGCCGCGAGACGGACCGGGTCACGCAGTGGAACGTCAAGATCGACGAGCGCCGCGACGCCTATCGAGAGCGCGATGTCGAGGCGGTGGAGTGGTTCGTGGACCAGGTCCTGGCGGCCTCGGTCTATCCGCATGGCTTTCCCAAAGCGCACCGGGTCTCCTACCAGGCGGATACCGGCGACCTCCTGGTCGAGATCGACCTGCCGCTGGAGGACGTGGTGCCGGCGGCCCGCGGCTACCGGTATGTGAAGAGCCGCGATGAGATCACGCCGGTTCCACGGCCGGAGAAGGAACGCAAGGAGCTGTATGCCTCGGTGCTGGCGCAGACCGCGCTGCGTACCGTCTATGAACTCTTCGCCGCCGATACCGAGGGGGTGGTGGCGTCGGTGGCGCTCAACGGCCATGTGGCCACCATCGACCGTGCCACCGGCCGCGAGGTGCACCCTTGCCTGATCACTCTCCAGGCCGACCGGGCAGAGTTCGAGCAGCTGGTGCTGACCCAGGTCGATCCGCGGGCCTGTCTGCAGCGCCTGCGGGCGCTGATCTCCCCCAACCCCTACGACCTGGAGCCGGTGCGCCCGCTGGTCACCTTCGACCTGTCGAAGTTCCGGCTGATGGACGGCCTGGACGTCGTGGCGGGCCTGGACAGCCGGCCGGTGCTGATGGACCTCTCCCCCACCGAGTTCGAGCACCTGGTGCGGCAGCTGTTCGAAGCGATCGGCCTGGAGAGCGTCAACACCCAGCCGTCCAAGGACGAGGGCGTCGATGCCATCGCGATGAACACCGACCCCATCATGAAGGGCCTGTGCATCATCCAGGCCAAGCGCACCCGCAACGTGGTGCCCTTCGAAACCGTCTCCGCCCTCGCCGGAGTGGTAGAGCACAAGCGCGCCGCCAAAGGCATCCTGGCGACGACCTCCTGGTTCGGCCGGGCCAGCGAAGCCTTCGCCAACGACCACGGACGGCTGGAACTCCTGGACGGCGCCAACCTCGTACATCTGTTCAAAGAGCACATGAACCTCGACGTTATTCCCGGTGCCGTGCCGCCCAAGCGCCGGCCGCGGTAAGTCTCATCGCGTCAGCTGAAGGCGGTCACCTCGCGAGGTGACCGCGGAGCTGGCACAGCTCCCCGTCCCCGACCAACCTTGCCGCGTCGACGAAGACAGTTGCAGTGCAACTATCCGTCGTCTATCCCGAAGCCCTGAGGCGATTTCCGGTACGCCACGGTGTCAGCACGCTGTTGGCGAGGTGTGAATCGGTCCAATTGACTACCCGTCAAGAAACTGGACGCCGTGGGTAGTGGCCCATGCTGTGATCTGGTTTAGGAGGCTGGACTGCCACTCGCTGCGTCGCAGGTGCCCAGACTGGGTGATAGGACGGGCTTCCGGAATGCCGAACGCTTGGAAGAGCTCGTCGGCCAGCAAGGCAGCGGTCTGTACGAGGCCGACATTGGCGTCGGCGAGGTCGTCCAGGAGTGCGGTGCCGTGTGCGGTGGCCTGCTTGCACGCCTGCGTGCTCAGCTCGATCGGTTCACTTTCTCGCGGGTCGTAGCGGTCAATCCGCAACGGGAGCGCAGGTGTCCGGCGCGGGAGAGGGAGGGATAGCATCGGCAGCACCTTAGGATGCGTGCTCGGTTCATCGAGAAGCCATACGGAGACGTAGGTTGTTCCCGTGGCGGCGGCACGGTCACGTGCGTGCGATCCGAGGAAGTGCAGCGCGGACATCAGTATGTGGACCACAGCGTCCGGCTCAGCGCTGTGGATCTCCCCATCCTCCAGGGTGATGGGACGGGTCCGCAGTGGGATAGCCCAGGCAGCAGCCCCGTCTCGGTGCAGTTCTGCTCGACTGGCTGTTGAGTACTGGCGCGGCTCTTCCACGATGAGACGGCGGGCGCCGATGCGTACTGTGGCAAAGGGCTGATCTTGACGGCCGAGGAACGGCTGGATTGTCCGCAATTCGTTGCCGTAGCGGTCGAAGGAATCGTGATTGATCGGCATGCATCCGGCGATCTCGGGCATCAGTGAGACCAGCAGGTGCGGGGTGTTGCGATTCCTGATTTCCGATAGCAGGTCATATTCAACCTGATTAATCCGCTCTTCCCGAGCGGCTGCCGCGGCGAATCGGTCACGGTAGGCCGTAGCGACGAATGTCTCGGATAGCCAGTCGGTCTGGCTGCGTGCACGCCGGGGATACCGCAGGACCTCCTTGCTACCTTTCACGGGCGGCGCGGTGACGGCGTGCGGGCCCAGGGGGCTGCGGGGGACAGCGATGATCCAAATTCCCTTCCCAGGGCACGTGGGGTTCGTTAGGCGGTATTCCTCCCACGGCACCTTCGGTTCGGTATTGGAGGCGATCACCTGGTGCATGTGACGCAGATCCTTGTCCTGCAAATCAACGTCAAAGACCTTGCTGGGAATGCCGTTGACCTCGGCCATACCTAGGATGATGAGGCCGCCAAGGTGGTTGGCGAAGGCGGCGACATCCTTGGCCAGCTCCTCACGACCCTTGTCATCGGCGCTGTAATGAGCCTGCTTGTAGTCAAGGTCTTCGGCTTCTGCGGCGTCCGGGTTGCCGACGAGCGCCGCTAGATCGTTGTAGGCCAGGTCGTCCAGGCGCCCGCCGAATAGATCTTCCAATCGGCGTGAACGGAACAACATGTCGACGACAGTAGCCGGGAAAGGCCTGAAGTCCCGGCTATTTCCAGCAGGGCGGCGCGGTCGGGGAATGCGTCCGGCCGCCGACCGCCAGCCATGAGAGCAAGGTCCCGGTATTTCCGGCCTGCGCGTGAGCAGTCCCCTGACTCGGTCGTCTCCTGTGTCGAGAGGATGCCTGCAGCCAGAGAGTGAAACGATGGCCAGCGATGGCAGCCCTCCCAACTCGTCGAGCAGTGCAGAGCTCCACTTGCCTCACGCGCCTTCCCGCTGTGGAGCCTACGGCCGAAGCGGCCCGCGAGAGGTGACGCGGTGGGCGCCCTGAAGGACTTGGCGGATGCTCGCAGTGCCAGACGCCCGTCGGGCTGTCTCCAGCCCCTACTCACCTGTAAAAGGACGTGCCCCAAAGCACGCCTTGTTGACTCGCGGGCCATTTCCTAGCGCCCTCTCCGGTAGCCGGTGCCCCCAGCCTCACCGCTCCAGCGGGCGATGAGCGGTTTCGGGCAGCCGGAGGTAGACGGCGGAGGAGACCAGGCACAGCACGGCCACGTACACGGGGAAGAGGCCGGCGTGCCCCATGTCCTTGAACAGCGTGCCGATGTAGGGCGCCGTGCCGCCGAAGAGGGCGACGGTGAGCGAGTAGGGGAACCCGATGCCCGCGGCGCGCACCCGTGCCGGGAACGTCTCCGCGTTCACGGCCGCCGAGATGGCCGTGAAGCCGCTCAGCAGGATCATGCCCGCGCACTGCACGAGCAGCAGCGTGACGAAGGAGTCATCGAGCGCGCTCAGCAGCGGCACGCTCAGCACGGCGAAGCCGATCCCGAACATCAGCAGCAGCGGCTTGCGCCCGAAGCGGTCGGACGCGATCCCCGCGACGGGCTGGAGCACGGCGAAGAACGTCAGCGAGAGGGTGCCCGCCAGCAACGCGTCCGCCTTCTCCACCCCGGCGTTGAGCTCAGCGTACGTCGGCAGGTACGACGTCCACGTGTAGTACGCGAGCGTGCCGCCCGCCGTGATCCCGCAGATCAGCAGCGACTCGCGCGGATGGCGACGCAGCGCCTCGAAGAGGCCGGGGCGGGGCGCCTTCGCCTGCTCCTCACTGCGCGTCTCGCGCGCGCCGCGCCGGATCCAGAAGCCCACAAGGCTCAGCAGCGCGCCCAACACGAACGGGACCCGCCACCCCCAACTGCCCATGGTGGCGGGCGCGAGATTCGCGACGAGCAGCGCCGCGACGCCGGACGCGACGAGCTGCCCGATGGTCGTCGACACGTACTGGAAGCTGGAGAAGAGCCCCCGCCGCCCGGGCCCGGCCGACTCCACGAGGAACGTGGTCGACGCGGCGAACTCCCCGCCCACCGACAGCCCTTGCAACAGCCGGGCCAGCACGAGGACGACCGGCGCGAGGATCCCGGCGGCGGCGTACGTCGGCGTCAGCCCCATCAGCAGGCTGCTGCCGCCCATCAGCAGAATCGTCACCGTCAGCGCCGCACGGCGCCCGCGCCGGTCGGCGACCGCGCCCATCACCAGCCCGCCGACGGGCCGCATGAAGAACCCCACCGCGAAGACCGCAAACGTCGAGAGCAGCGGCACCAGTGAGTTCGACGCGCTCTTGGGGAAGATCTGCGCGGCGATGTACGTGGCCAGGAAGGTATATGTGTACCAATCATACCATTCGACCGCATTACCGACCGAGGCGGCGAACAGTTGCCGGACAGGACGCGCCGGAGGGGTCACAGCACCCGCGCGAGACCCCTCACCAGTAGCGGAATCCGACCCATCCTCGGGCGCGGGCCCTTTTCTGGAAGCTGCCATGATCCGAATCTCCCCGTCTACGGGCACGGCGACTACGCCGCGCCAACCTCTCCAGAAGTCGTAGCGCTACGCGCCACGGATGAACCTTCACCGGCGACCGCCTCATCGAGACCGCCTGACATCAAGAGCGAGAACCTGCACCCTCGCAAGGACTCACCGCAGACACTCGCAGCGCACCTGACTACCCGTCAGGCAAGTCAGCAAACAGTCAGCATCGACCCGGCCAGAGGCGGCGAAACCCAGCAACACCTGCACATGAATGATCGCTCATGTATCTACGCCGACCTGCGTTGATGCAGGTACGGGGCGCTCAAGTAGACTGCCTGCGCGTCCGTGCAGGGGAACCAGTCGTACCATTCGACCGCATTGCCTACGGACGCCGCGACGAGCTGTCGCACCGCGGACACCGGGCGCCGCTCCCCCGCCTGCCGGTCCGCTTTCTTGTTCTCCGCGCTCGACATGCGCCTCCGCTCCCGGGTCCTTCACGTGGCCCTGCCGCTCGGGCAGGATGAGCCGTCAGGTGATCATGCCTCCGCGAGGCCGGTGGCCGCCAGGGGATTCGGCGGCCGAAAGGAGATGGCAACGTGCGCGTAGCGCTCTTCGTCACCTGTATCAACGACACGCTGTACCCACGGACCGGCCGGGCGGTGGTCACCCTCCTGGAACGGCTGGGCGTGGAGGTCGGCTTCCCGGCCGAGCAGAGCTGCTGCGGGCAGCCGCAGTTCAACACCGGATACCGGCATGCCACCGAGCCACTCGCGCTGCGGTACGCGCGGGCCTTCCGCGACTACGAGTACGTCGTGGTGCCCTCAGGATCGTGCGCGGCGATGGTGCGGGACAACTATCCGCGGCTGGGCGAGAAAGCCGCGGCGGAGGGGCGCGGCCGGGCGCTCGCCGAGGCGGCGGCGGAAGCCGTGCCCAAGACGTACGAGCTGACGGAGTTCCTGGTCGACGTGTTGAAGGTGACGGACGTGGGCGCGTACTACCCGCACACCGTCACCTACCACCCGACCTGCCACGGCCTGCGGATGCTGGGACTCGGGGACCGGCCGCGTGCCCTGCTCCAGCATGTGAAGGGCCTCGAACTGCGCGAGCTGCCGGGCGCCGAGGAGTGCTGCGGCTTCGGCGGCACCTTCGCCGTCAAGAACCCGGCCGTCTCCGCCGCGATGGGCGCCGACAAGACCCGGCACATCCAGGAGACCGGCGCCGAGGCGGTCTGCACGGTCGACAACTCCTGCCTGATGCACATCGGCGGCACGCTCTCGCGGCAGGGCTCGACGGTCCGGCCCGTCCATATCGCGGAGATCCTGGCCAGTACGGAGGGGAACGTGCTGTGAGCGCATGCCCTGGGAGGACATGCCCTGTGAGTGAAGGGAACGTGCTGTGAGCGTCACCGACCTGGGCATGCCCGCCTTCCCGGCGGCCGCCGCCCGCTCCACCCGCGACACCCGGCTGCGTGCCAATCTCCGGTACGCCACACACACCATCCGGGACAAGCGCGCCAGGGCGGTGAGTGAGCTGGGCGACTGGGCGCAGTTGCGCGCGGCGGGGCGCGCGATCAAGGACCGCACGCTGCGCCACCTGGACCACTATCTGGAGCGGCTGGAGGAGGCGGTGACCGCGGCGGGCGGCCAGGTGCACTGGGCGACGGACGCGGCGGAGGCCAACCGCATCGTGACGCGCCTCGTGCGGGCCACCGGGGAGCGCGAGGTCGTCAAGGTCAAGTCGATGGCGACGCAGGAGATCGGGCTGAACGAGGCGCTGGCCGAGGCCGGGATCAGCGCGTACGAGACGGACCTCGCGGAGCTGATCGTGCAGCTCGGCAAGGACCGCCCGTCGCACATCCTGGTCCCGGCGATCCACCGCAACCGCTCCGAGATCCGCGACATCTTCCGTTCCGAGATGGGCAGTTGGGGACGGCCCGCGCCGGACGGGCTGAGCGACCGGCCGGCGGAGCTGGCCGAGGCGGCCCGGCTGCACCTCCGGGAGAAATTCCTGCGCGCCAAGGTCGGCATCTCCGGCGCCAACTTCATGGTGGCGGAGACCGGGACGCTGGTCGTCGTGGAGTCCGAGGGCAACGGCCGGATGTGCCTGACGCTCCCGGAGACGCTGATCTCCGTCGTCGGCATCGAGAAGGTGGTGCCCACCTGGCAGGACCTGGAGGTCTTCCTCCAGTTGCTGCCGCGCTCCTCAACGGCCGAGCGGATGAACCCGTACACCTCCATGTGGACCGGCACCACGGACGGCGACGGGCCGCAGACGTTCCATCTGGTCCTGCTGGACAACGGCCGGACGGACACGCTCGCGGACACGGTCGGCCGGCAGGCACTGCGCTGCATCCGGTGCTCGGCCTGTCTGAACGTCTGCCCGGTGTACGAGCGGGCCGGCGGGCACGCGTACGGCTCGGCCTACCCGGGACCGATCGGCGCGATCCTCACGCCGCAGCTGCGCGGCACGGCGAGCGCGCTGGACGCCTCGCTGCCGTACGCGTCGTCGCTGTGCGGGGCGTGTTACGAGGTGTGCCCGGTCGCGATCGACATCCCGGAGGTGCTGGTGCATCTGCGCGAGCGGGTCGTGGAGGGCGGCAAGGTCACGCGGCGCGGGGTGAAGACGCTGATCAAGCCCGCGAAGGGGCACGCTGCGGAGCGGGCGGCGATGCGGGCGGCGGGGCTGGTCTTCGACCGGCCCGGTGTGCTGCGCGCGGGCCAGCGGCTGGCGGCACGTACCCGGAAGCTGCACCCGCGGCGGCTGCCCGGCCCGGGGCGCGCCTGGTCGGACACGCGCGACCTGCCACCGGTACCCGCCGAGTCGTTCCGGGACTGGTGGCAGCGCACCCGAGGCGGGGAGCGCGGCAACGGACGTGAGGAGGGCGGGAAGTGAGCAGCCGGGACGTGGTGCTGGCGCGGGTGCGCCGGGCGCTGGCGGACGTACCGCGGGCCTCGGGCCCCGAGGAGACCGCGGTGCCGAGGGACTATCTGCGGGAGCACGGCGAGCACCCCGCGGAGGACACCGTGCAACTGCTGGCGGCGAACCTCGCGGACTACCGCGCGATCGTCCACGACATCGACGCCGCCGGGCTGCCGGGCCTGCTCGCGCACCTGCTGGGCGAGCGGGGGTCGCGGTCGGTGGTGGCGCCCGCGGGGCTGCCGCCCGAGTGGCTGGCGGCCTGTGACCTGGAAGTGGTGCCGGACGTGCCGGAGACGACGCCCGGCGAGCTGGACGCGGTGGACAGCGTGGTGACGGGCTGCGCGGTCGCCATCGCCGAGACCGGCACCCTCGTCCTGGACGGGAGCCCGGACCAGGGCCGCCGCCGCATCACGCTCGTGCCGGACCATCACATCTGCGTCGTACGGGTGCCGGAACAGGTCGTGGCGTCGGTGCCGCAGGCGCTGGAGCGGCTGGCTCCGGGCCGCCCGCTGACCTGGATCTCGGGGCCGTCCGCGACGAGCGACATCGAGCTGGACCGGGTGGAGGGCGTGCACGGGCCGCGGACGCTGGAGGTCGTGCTGATGAGGCCCTGAGTGGGTCCTTGAGTGGAGCCCCGAGTGAGGCTCGCGTGGCTTTCTGAGTGAAATGGCGTGCGTGAGGCTTGTGTTGCGTCGGCTTGCGTTCGATCCTGATGCTTCCTGTTGCCTTACGTTCGGAGCTGTCGCATGTCCTCGCGTCGTTTCAGCCGCCGGTCGTTCCTCGCCACCGGCACAGCCCTGGCCGGCTGGGCCGCCTTCAGCGCGCAGAAAAGTGCCTTCGCCGCCGTGGCCGGACGGGCCTCGGCAGCGGGCGAGGAGTGGAACGGCGCGCCCCGCACGTTCCAGGTCAACCGGGAGCCCGCCCGCCCGCGCCTGATCCCGTACGCGAGTGCCGCGGCCGCGCTGGCCGGCAAGGTCTCCGGATCGCCGTACCACCGCTCCCTGAACGGCACTTGGCGCTTCCACTGGTCGAAGAACCCGGACGAGCGCCCGACGGGCTTCCACGCCCCCGGCTACGACGACAGCTCCTGGGACCGCATCCCCGTCCCCTCCAACTGGGAGATCGAGGGCTATCCGGAGCCGATCTACCTCAACATCAAGTACCCGTGGATCGGTTATGAGGACCCGCAGCCGCCGCAGGTCCCGCACGACTTCAACCCGGTCGGCTCCTACCGCCGTACGTTCACCGTCCCCAAGGACTGGGACGGCCGCCGCACCCTGCTCTCCTTCCAGGGCGTGAAGTCCGCGTTCTTCGTGTGGGTCAACGGCGAGAAGGTGGGTTACAGCGAGGACAGCTACACCCCCGCCGAGTTCGACATCACCACGAAGCTCAAGCCCGGCGAGAACAGCCTGGCCGTCGAGGTCTTCCGGTGGTCCGACGGCAGTTGGCTGGAGGACCAGGACATGATCGACCTGTCCGGGATCTTCCGCGAGGTGTATCTGTACTCCGTCCCGCAGGTACATCTGCACGACCTCTTCGTGCACACCGACCTGGACGCTGCGTACCGGGACGCGACGCTGAAGGTGTCGGCGACCGTACGCAATGGGGGCTCCGCCGCGCCCGGCGAACACCGGCTCTCGGCGGTGCTGTACGACGCGCAGGGCAAGCCGGTACTCCCCCGGCCCCTCGCCGCCGAGGTGCGGTTCGGCGACGACGAGCAGGTCACGGTAGAGCCGGAGGCCACGGTGCGGGCTCCTGCCCTCTGGTCCGCCGAGGCCCCCAACGTGTACACGCTCGTCGTCACCCTCACAGGCCCCGACGGCAAGGCCGTTGACATCCAGCGCACCCGTGTCGGTTTCCGTTCGGTCGTGTGCGAACCGGGGAAGTTCACGGTCAACGGCGTGCCGATCGTCTTCCGCGGGGTCAACCGCCACGAGTCCGACCCGGACCACGGCCAGGCGGTCCCCGAGGAGCGGATGATCGAGGACATCCGCATCATGAAGCAGCACAACGTGAACGCGGTGCGCACCGCGCACTACCCGAACTCCACGCGCTGGCTGGAGCTGTGCGACGAGTACGGGCTCTACGTGATCGGCGAGGCGAACGTGGAGTCGCACGGCGTGCGCGACAAGCTCCCGGCGAGCCTGCCCGAATGGACCGAGGCCTGCCTCGACCGGATGCGCACGATGGTCGAGCGGGACAAGAACCATCCCTCGATCGTGGTCTGGTCGCTGGGCAACGAAGCGGGCCGGGGCGACAACTTCAAGGTGATGGCGGAGTGGACGCACGGCCGGGACTCCTCACGGCCCGTCCACTACGAAGGCCAGAGCGCCGTGGCCGACATGGAAAGCCAGATGTACACCAAGCCGGCCGACGTGGAGAAGTACGGGAAGTCCGGGAACCCGAAGCCGTTCATCCTGTGCGAGTACGCGCACTCCATGGGCAACAGCACCGGCAACTTCCGCGAGTACTGGGACGTCTTCGAGCGCTATGACAACCTGCACGGCGGCTTCATCTGGGACTTCTGCGACCAGGCCATCCGGCTCCCGGTCCCCGGTGACCGCAAGCGCACGTACCTCTCCTACGGCGGCGACTGGAAGCCCGGCTACCCCACCGACGGCAACTTCAGCTGCAACGGCATCGTCTCCTCGGACCGCGTGCTGCACCCGGCGATCCACGAGGTCAAGAAGTGCTATCAGGCCATCCGGATGGCCGCGGCCGATCTGGCGTCCGGCACGGTGAAGGTCACCAACAAGCAACTCTTCCTCGGCCTGGACGCGTACGAGCTGCGCTGGGAAGTGACGCGTAACGGGGCGTGCATCCAGCACGGCACGCTCCCCGCGCCGCAGATCAAGCCGGGCCAGGACGGCACCGTACGCATTCCGTACCGGCGTCCGGCGCGGCCAGAGCCCGGTGCCGAGTACTGGCTGAACCTCTCCTTCGTGCTGCGCCGCGGCACCCGGTGGGCGGACGCCGGGCACAGCGTCGCCGCCGAACAACTGGCGCTGCCCTGGCACACGAAGGCTCCGACCGATCCTCCGGCGTCCTCGCTCCCCGCCCTCGAGGTCTCCGAGACCGACAAGGCGGTCACGGTCAGCGGCAAGGACGTCGAGGTGGTCCTGGACAAGTCCACCGGGACGCTGTCCTCTTACCGTCACCGCGGCCGGACCCTGCTGGCCGGCGGCCCGGTCCCCAACTTCTGGCGCGGGCCGACCGACAACGACATCGGCCGCAAGGCCCAGCAGACGCTGCGCACCTGGCGCGACGCGGGGACGAAGCGGACCGTGGACTCCGTGAAGTCTGGGCAGCCCTCACCGTCCGAGGTGACCATCGAGGTCGTCTGCACACTGCCCACCTCCCCCGCCGCCTCCACCTGGCGCACGGTCTTCACCGTGCGCGGCGACGGCGAGGTGCGCGTCGCGCACACCCTGAAGCCGGGCGCCGGCCTGCCCGACCTGCTGATGGTCGGCGCGCTCCTCACCGTCCCGGCCGGCTTCGAGACGCTGTCGTGGTACGGCCGCGGTCCGCACGAGAACTACCAGGACCGGCGCACCGCCGCGTTCGTCGGCAGCTACCGCTCCTCGGTGGACGACCAGTACGGCCCCTACGTCCGGCCGCAGCAGACCGGCAACGTGGTGGACGTCCGGCACGCCTCGCTCACCGACCGGGACGGCGCGGGCCTGACCGTGCGCGCCGAGCCGGGCGACGACGCGCCACTGCTGGAGATCAGTGCGCTCCACTACACGCCGCATGATCTGGACGGGCCGCGCCATCCGTACGAGCTGAAGCGCCGCCCCGAGACGGTGCTCGGCGTCAACCACCGCCAGATGGGCGTCGGCGGCAACGACTCCTGGGGCGCACCCCCACTGGAGCAGTACCTGCTGCACGCCGACCGTGAGTACACGTACGCGTACCGGCTGACGCCCGCGTAACAGGGCCTGCGAGCAGGTCAGTCGAAGCGGATGTGGCGGAGGCCGACCCCGGCCCGGCGGATCCTTCCCCGGAGGGGGCCGTCGGTGTTCGGGGTCAGCCGCAGGCCGGCGGAGGCGGCGATGCGGTCGGCCACCTCGGGGACGGTGCGGCGGTCGGTCCACAGGTGCTCGGCGAACTCCGGTTTTGCTAACTGCTCCAGGCACCGGTCCAGCCGCCGCACGGCGAAGCTCTCGTGGTGTGGGGGCACGTCCCGGCCCGCGAGGAGATGGAGGGCGCGGCCGACACCGCGCTCGCGCAGCCGCCGCAGCACCGTCCGGCGGTCCGCCAGGAGGGCGAAGTGCCGTACGTCGTGGCCGCGGTCGCGCAGCCGGCCGACCGTCTCCTGGAAGTAGGCCGGTTCCACGACCGTCATCGGGACGATCACCGTACCGTCGTGCCCGTCCAGGGCCCGGTCCAGTACTTCGTACACGCCCTGCCGCCAGGCGGGCAGGTCCTGGAAGTCGCCGCGCAGCCCGGGCGGCAGCGTCCGGTGCAGGCCGAAGCCGATGTGCTCGGGGTCGCAGACCACACTGCCGGGGAGGCGCCGCCGGAGCTCGTGCGCGGTCTGCGTCTTGCCGCCGCCGAAGGGGCCGTTGATCCACAGGAGCATGGGCCCGAGCTTAAGAGAGGGCGGCGCGCGACGGGGAGAGCGGCTCTTCTTCGTCCGGTGCCGGTCCGTCCGGTGTCACGTGCGCGTCCCGGCGTACCAGAGCCGCGTACCGGCCGTCGGCGGCCAGCAGCTCGTCGTGCGTGCCGCGCTCGGCGATCCGGCCCGCGTCCAGGACGACGATCTGGTCGGCGTCGCGGACGGTGGAGAGCCGGTGCGCGATGGTGATCGTCGTGCGGCCCGCCGACAGCTCGTCGATGGCCTGCTGGACGGCGTGCTCGGTACGGGTGTCCAGCGCGCTGGTGGCCTCGTCCAGTACCAGCACGGGCGGGTCGCGCAGGATGGTGCGGGCGATGGCCAGACGCTGCTTCTCGCCGCCGGAGAAGCGGTAGCCGCGCTCGCCCACGAGGGTGTCGTAGCCGTCGGGCAGGCCGGCGATGTGGTCGTGGATCTGGGCGGCCCGCGCGGCGCGGCGGATCTCCTCGTCGGTCGCGTCGGGCTTGGCGAAGCGCAGGTTGTCGGCGACCGAGGCGTGGAAGAGGTACGTCTCCTGGGAGACCACGCCCACCGAGCGGGCGAGCGTGTCGAAGTCCAGCTCGCGGACGTCCACCCCGTCCAGAGTGACGCGGCCGCCGGTCACGTCGTACAGCCGCGGCACCAGATAGCTGAGCGTGGACTTGCCGCTGCCGGTCGGGCCGACCACGGCGAGGCTGCCGCCGGCCGGGACGGTCAGGTCGATGCCGCTCAGGGTGGGCGCGGCGGCCGGGTCGTACGCGAAGGTGACGTCCTCGAAGCGGACCTCGCCGCGGGGCGCCGCCAGCCGCACCGGCTTCTCGGGCTCGGTGATGGCCACCGGCAGGTCGAGGTATTCGAAGATGCGCTGGAAGAGCGCGAGCGAGGTCTGCATCTGCACGCCGGTGGTGAGCAGCGAGACGGTCGGGCGCAGCAGGCCCTGCTGGAGGGAGACGAAGGCGACGAGCGTGCCGATGGAGAAGACCGGGCCGCCGAGCTGGAGCACCAGGCCCGCGGCCCAGTAGATCAGCGCGGGCATGGCCGCCATGACGATGCCGATGGTGGCCATCCGCCAGCGGCCCGCCATGTTGGCGCGGATCTCCAGGCCGACCAGCCGTTCGGATTCCTTGGTGAAGTTCTCGGTGAGCGAGTCGGCGCGGCCCATCGTGCGGCCGAGCAGGATGCCGGAGACGGAAAGCGATTCGGTGACCATCGCGGACATCGTGGCCATCTGCTTCTGCCGCTGGGTGGTGATCCGCTTGCGCTCGTTGCCGACCCGCCGGCTGACCCAGACGAACAGCGGGAGCAGCAGGAGGGAGACGAGGGTGAGCCGCCAGTCCAGGGCGAGCATGGCCACGACGGTGGCGATGACGCTCGTGAGGTTGGAGACCAGGGAGGTCGCCGTGGAGGTGACGGTGGCCTGCATACCGCCGATGTCGTTGGCGATGCGGGACTGCACCTCGCCGGTGCGCGTACGGGTGAAGAACGCCAGCGGCATCCGCTGCAGCTTGGCGTAGACACCGGTCCGCAGGTCGTGCATGACGCGCTGGCCGACGGTGGTGGAGATCAGCGTCTGCAGCACGCCGAAGACGCTGTTCATCACGGCGGTGACGATCATGCCGAGGGCGAGCAGGCTCAGCAGTCCGGTGCGCCGCTCCGGGATCGCCACGTCGAGGACCGCGCGCAGCAGGAACGGCGAGGCGACGGAGACCAGCGAGGCGGCGGCCACCAGCAGACCCACCAGGGCCAGCCGGCCGCGGTAGGGGCGGAAGAGGCGCAGGATCCGCCGTACCTGGACGGGCTGCTGCTCGTCCTTGGGCGGCGGGGTCCAGTCAATGGTGTCGGGACGCAATGAGCTCCTTCGAAGGTCGGGGCCGACGGGCGGCTTCCGGGATCGCGGCGGCGGCTTCCGGGGTTGCGGCGGCCCGCGTCGGGGCCCGGGTGCCTGCCGAGGGTAGCCCATTGTTACCTATACTCACAATGAACATGGTCCTGATACTCTCCCGGCATGTCCTCCCCCCAGTCCGGCCCCCGTACCGCCCCCGACACCGACCTCGCCGAACAGCTGGTACGGCTGACCCGGCGGATGCACCGCGCGCAGAAGCGGCACCTCGAACCGCTCGCCCTCACCCCCGCGCAGTCCCGGCTGCTGCGCATCGTGGCGCACTGCGACACCCCGCCCCGGATGGCGGACCTGGCGGCCCGCCTGGACGTCGTACCGCGCGCGGTGACCACTCTCGTGGACGCGCTGGAGGCGGCGGACGCCGTACGCCGGGTCCCCGACCCGGCCAACCGCCGCGTCGTGCGGATCGAACTGACCGAGACCGGCCGGACGACACTCGGGGCGCTGCGAAGCGCGCGCAGGGCCGCCGCGGAGGACATCCTGGCTCCATTGACCGCCGACCAGCGCGAGCTGCTCGGCGGGCTGCTGTCCACCCTGGTCGACGAGCCGGGGCGGCGCTGCTGAAGGACGCTGAACCGATGGGCCGCTACCAAGGGGCCGCCGACGAGGAGAAGCCATGCCGCTGCTGGAGCCGGAGCCGACCGTACTGCGCCCCGCCACGACCGAGGGCCCGGCCGTCGACCGGGTGGCCGACGAGCAGGCGTCCGGGACGCCCGAGCCGCTGCGCGGCGACCTGACCGCCCTGCTCGGCCCGGAGAAGGTGCTGCACGGCCTCTCCGACCTGGTGAAGTACGCCTCGGACGCGAGCCCCTACCGCTTCGTCCCGCAGGTGGTCGTGCTCGCCGAGGACATCGACGACGTCTCGGCGGTCTTCTCCTACGCGCACGGCCACGGCCGCAAGGTCGTCCTGCGCGCCGCCGGCACCTCCCTCAACGGTCAGGCACAGGGCGAGGACATCCTCGTCGACGTACGCCGCCACTGGGCCGGCATCGAGGTACTGGGCAGCGGCGAGCAGGCCCGTATCGGCCCCGGTACGACCGTCGCGCGAGCCAATGTCACGCTCGCCCGCCACGGCCGGCTGCTCGGCCCCGACCCCGCCAGCGCCATCGCCTGCACCCTGGGCGGCGTCGTCGCCAACAACGCCTCCGGCATGACGGCCGGCACCACCCGGAACTCCTACCGCACGCTCGCCTCCGCCACGGTCGTGCTGCCGTCAGGGACGGTCGTGGACACCGCCGACCCGGCCGCCGACGAGGAGCTGGCCCACGCGGAACCGGCCCTGTGCGACGGGCTGCTGGCCCTGAAGGCGGAGATCGAGGCGGACCCCGAGCTGGTCGCCCGCATCCGCGCCAAGTACGAGCTCAAGAACACCAACGGCTACCGGCTCGACGCCTTCCTCGACGGTGCTACCCCCGTCGAGATCCTGCGCGGCCTGATCGTCGGGTCGCAGGGCACGCTCGGCTTCATCGCCGAGACGGTATTCGACACCCTGCCCCTGGACCGCTGCACCTCCACCGCACTGCTCTTCTTCCCCGATCTGCGGGCCGCTGCCGCCGCCGTCCCGCGCTTCAACGAAGCGGGCGCGCTCGGCGTGGAGCTGATGGACGGCAACACGCTGCGCGCCTCGGTCCGCGTCGCCGGAGTACCCGCCGACTGGGCGGCACTCCCCACGGAAACGACCGCGCTGCTCGTGGAGTTCCGCGCCCCGGACGAAGAACGTCAGGCGGCCTACGAAGAGGCCGCCCAACAGGTGCTCGGCGACCTGGAACTGGTCGCGCCGGTCGAGTCCGTCACCAACGAGTTCACCCGCGATCCGGGCACGATCGCGGGCTACTGGAAGGCCCGCAAGGCGTTCGTCACCGCGGTCGGCGGCTCCCGGCCCTCCGGTACGACGCTGCTCACCGAGGACTTCGCCGTGCCGCCCGCACAGCTCGCGGACGCCTGCACGGCGCTGCTGGAGCTGCAGGCCCGGCACGGCTTCGACGCCGCCGTCGCCGGCCACGCCGCCCACGGCAACCTGCACTTCCTCCTCGCGTTCGACGCCGCAAAGCCCGCGGACGTGGCGCGCTACGCGGCCTTCATGGACGACTTCTGCCGGATGACAGTGGAGCGTTTCGACGGCTCACTCAAGGCAGAGCACGCCACCGGACGCAACATCGCGCCCTTCCTGGAGCTGGAATGGGGCCCGCGCGCGACGGACCTGATGTGGCGGATCAAGGACCTGTTCGACCCGCACGGCATCCTCGCCCCGCGCGTCGTCCTGGACCGCGACCCCAAGGCGCATCTCCGTGGCCTGAAGACCATCCCCGAGGTCGAGGCGGTCGCCGACCCCTGCATCGAGTGCGGCTTCTGCGAGCCGGTCTGCCCCAGCCGCGACCTCACCACCACGCCCCGCCAGCGCATCGTGCTGCGCCGCGAAATGATGCGCCAGCGCCCGGACTCGCCCGTCACCGACGCGCTCCTGGACGCGTACGGCTACGACGCGATCGACACCTGCGCGGGCGACTCGACCTGCAAACTGGCCTGCCCGGTCGGCATCGACACCGGCGCGATGATGAAGGACTTCCGGCACCGCCGGCACTCCCCGCGCGAGGAGAAGGCCGCCGCGCTCGCCGCCAAGCGCTTCAAGGCGGTCGAGGCATCGGCGCGGCTTTCGGTCGCCGCGGCCGAGCGGATCAGCGACCGGATCGGCGACCGGTTGCTGGAGACCGTGACCGACGCCGCCCGCAAGGCCGTACGCCCCGACCTCGTACCGCGGTGGCTGCCGGAGATCCCGGGCGCGGCGGCCCGCCGGCTGCCGCCCACCCGTAAGCAGGACGTGGTCGCGGTCTACTACCCGGCGTGCGTCAACCGGATCTTCGGCGAACCGGACGGGTACACGGGCCCCTCCCTCCCCGAGGCCGTCGTCGCGGTCTCCCGGCGGGCCGGCAAGCCGGTCTGGATCCCTGGGGACGTTGCGGGCACCTGTTGCGCCACGATCTGGCACTCCAAGGGGTACGACGAGGGCAACGCCGTGATGGCCAACCGCATCGTGGAAGCGGCCTGGGGCTGGACCGCCGGCGGCCGGCTCCCCCTGGTCGTCGACGCCTCCTCGTGCACGCTCGGCATCGCCCACGAGATCGTCCCGTACCTCACCGAGGACAACAAACAACTGCACGCCGAACTGACCGTCATGGACTCCGTCGTCTGGGCGGCCGAGGAACTGCTGCCGCACCTGGAGGTGGTGCGGACCGTGGACTCCGTGGTGCTGCACCCCACCTGTTCGATGCGCCACCTGGGTGACGAGGCGCAGCTCCGTACGGTCGCCGAGGCGTGCGCCCAGGAGGTCGTGGTACCGGACGACGCGGGCTGCTGCGCCTTCGCGGGCGACCGCGGGATGCTGCACAAGGAGCTGACAGAGGCGGCGACGGCCCGGGAGGCGGCCGAGGTGACCTCCCGTCACTTCGACGCGCACCTGTCGGCGAACCGCATGTGTGAGGTGGGCATGGACCACGCGACGGAGGGCCGGGGGTACTACTCGGTGCTGCTGGAGCTGGAACGGGCGACGCGGCCCGCCTGAAGGACGGGCCGCGTCGTACGGGTGCGCGCGTTCAGCTCTTGGCGCCCACAGCTCAGCTCTTGGCGCCCACGTGCAGGGCCACCGCACTCTTGGCGGGCACGGTCAGTTGCGCCTTGCCGTCATCACCGACCGTGACGGTGTTGCCGTCGCAGGAGTCCGGCGCGGCCTTTGCGACGTTGCAGTACGTACCGGCGGGCAGCGACGTCGCGAAGGTCTCGGACAGCTCGCCGTCGCCTGCGTTGAGGGCAACGAAGCCCTTGTCGCCGCGGCCGAAGGCGATTGCGCTCGACCCGTTGTCCCACCAGTCGCTCAACTCGGCATCACCGACCGCGTTGCGGAACCCGACCAGGCCGGTGATCTCCTGCTTCGCGTGCATGTCCGTCCAGCCGTCGGCGCCGCTGGGCGGGCCCGCGTCCTTGTCGGACCACTCGTAGCCGGAGAAGACGTTGGGCGAGCCGTAGGGCGAGGCCAGCATGAAGACATTCGCGAGCGTGTACGCCGCGCCGTCCTTGTACGTGAGTGTCGAACCGTTACGCTCGGTGTCCCAGTTGTCGACAAAGGTACGTGCCGACCCGCTGCTGAGCTTGCCGTCGGCGACGGACTTCAACTGGGCGATGCTACCCCCTTGGAAGGCGCTCTTGAGGTGGCCCCCGTAACGGAATTCATCGACGTCGCCGATCTCCGTGTACTCCTCCGGCTTGACCGCCTCGCCGCCCCCGTAGATGACTTCGGAGATCCAGAAACCCGGATCGCTCATCTTTCCCTTGATCGCGGCCATGTCGTCGGCCGCCATGTGCTTCGCGGCGTCGACACGGAAGCCGTCGACGCCGAGCGAGCGCAGGTCGTCGAGGTACTTGGCGATGGTGGTGCGGACGGCGTCGCTGCCGGTGTCCAGGTCCGCCAGGCCCACCAGTTCGCAGTTCTGTACGTCGTCGCGGTTGCCGTAGTCGGCGATGTCCTTGCGGCAGGAGTGGAAGTCCTGGTCCTGGTAGTACCCGGGGTAGCTGTACTTCGTGTACTGCGTGCCGCCGGTGCCCGTGCCGGACCCGGAGGACATGTGGTTGATGACCGCGTCGGCGATGACCTTGACGCCGGCCTTGTGGCAGGCGGAGACCATGGCGGCGAAGGCGTCGCGGTCGCCGAGCCGGCCCGCGATCTTGTAACTCACCGGCTGGTACGACGTCCACCACTGGTCACCCTTGATGTGCTCCGAGGCGGGCGAGACCTCGACGTAGCCGTAACCGGCCGGGCCGAGCTGGTCGGTGCAGGCCCTGCCGACGTCCGCGTACGGCCGCTCGAACAGTGTGGCGGTGACGGTCTTCTCGCCGGGCGGGGTGGCCTGGGACTGCCAGGGCGCGAGGGTCGCGAGGCCGGCGGCGACGAGCACACCGGCCAGCGCGCCGCCGAGTATCCGGGATCGTTGATGCAGCATGCGGCTCCTTCTGCATACGGACGCGGTGGGGGACGCGTCCACGAAGGCAGCCACGCGCCTGGCCGCCGTGGGGGGATTCCGCGAGGGAGCTTGCCTTTACGAAGTGAACACGTCAAGGCATTCCGCAAGAATTTCCAGGAGCTTGCGCAAGAGAAGAGTCCAAGAACTCGCCCCAGGAGTCCAATGAGCCCCCTTGTGGCCCACTGGTCTCAACCACCAGGGTCCTCTTCGAGCTTGGACGTATTCGCCGCGCACCATCCGCACCCCGGGAGGGCCCATGCACGACGCACGACCTGAGCCTCACGACCAACACGACGAGCACGGCGGCGCCGGCGCGACCGATGGCGGGGCCGGTATGGCCGATGGCGGGGCCGGCGCAGCCGGCGGCAACGGTACGGCCGACGGGGCCGGTCCGAGCCGTCGTTCGGTGCTGTGGACCGCGGGCGCCGCGGGCGCCGGGCTCGGACTCGCCGGAATGGCCGCGGACACGGCATCGGCGGCTCCGTCAGCAGCGACGCCGACCGCTGCCGGGTCCGCCCCTGACACCGCGGCGGTGCCGAAGCGGCGCGGCAAGACGATGATCGGCGTGCCCTTCGAAGGACGCAGCACCGTACGCGTCGGCATCGTCGGCCTCGGCAACCGCGGCGGCTCCATGATCGACCTCTTCCTCGCCGTGCCGAACACCCGCGTCGTGGCGATCTGCGACCCGGTCAAGGAGAAGACCGCCAAGGCCGCGAAGAAGGTCACCGACGCCGGCCAACCCGCCCCGGCCGTGTACACCAAGGGCGACCGCGATTTCGAGAACCTCTGCAAGCGCGGCGACATCGACTTCGTGTACGTCGCCACGCCCTGGGACTGGCACTTCGAGATGGCGAAGACGGCCATGCTCAACGGCAAGCACGTGGGCGTCGAGTGTCCGATTGCGCTCCGGCTGGACGAACTGTGGGAGTTGGTCGATCTCTCCGAACAGACCCGTAAGCACTGCCTGCAACTGGAGAACTGCTGCTACGGGCGGAACGAGATGCGGGTGCTGCGGATGGCGCACGCGGGCCTCTTCGGCGACCTGCTGCACGGCGCCGGTGCCTACAACCACGACCTGCGCGGCCTGATGTTCGACCCGGAGTACTACGAGGGCCCGTGGCGCCGACTGTGGCACACCCGGCTGCGCGGCGACCTGTACCCCAACCACGGGTTCGGGCCGGTGGCCAACTACATGGACGTCAACCGCGGCGACCGGGCGGTACGGATCTCCAGCTTCGGCACTCCCTCGCTGGGCCTGACCGCGTACCGCAAGGAGCACATGCCGGCCGGCGACCCGAGCTGGAAGGAGACGTACATCGAGAGCGACCGGACGATCTCCCTCGTCCAGACGGCCAAGGGCCGCGTGATCCGCTTGGAACACGACGTCTCGACCCCGCACCCCTACAGCCGCATCAACAGCCTCGGCGGCACGAAGGGCGTCTTCGAGGACTACCCGGAGCGGATCTATCTTGAGCCCGGCCACAGCGATGACCAGTGGCACGACTTCGGTGAGTTCGCGGAGTGGGACCACTGGCTGTGGAAGGAGCACGCGAATCCGCCCGGCGGGCACGGCGGCATGGACTACATGCTGGTCTTCCGGCTGACCCAGTGCCTGCACCTGGGCCTGGTACCGGACTTCGACGTGTACGACGCGGCGACCTGGACCGCGCCGGTACCGCTGAGCGACCTGTCGATCAAGGCGCACGGCATGCCGCTGGAGGTCCCGGACTTCACACGCGGCGACTGGAAAAAGGCCCGGCCGGGGATGGATTCGGAGAAGCCGGCGGGGTGACGGCGGAGGCCGTGGGGGCGTGACGGCGGATGGCGTTGCGAGGTGACGGCCGCCGCCGGGGCCCGGCTTTGCGCCGGGCCCCGCGGGGTCATTTTTCTGCGGGTGCGTCGGCGGGGACGGGGTTCGCTGCGGGGGCGGATTCACCGGCCGCAGTGGGTTCACCGGGCGCGGCGGGAGTGGCGGGGGCTGTGGCGGTGGCGGGGGCTGTGGCGGTGGCGGGCCCTGCGGACGTGGCGGGCGTCGCGGGCGCCTCCCCGTTGAGGACCTTCTTCGCCGTCACGCGGTCCAGGGCGCCCTCCCAGCGGGAGACCGCGAAGACCGCGACGCAGTTGCCGAGCAGATTGGTGACGACCCGCATCGAGTCCATGATCCGGTCGACGCCGAGCAGCAGCGCCACGGCCGCCGCGGGGATGACGCCCAGCGCGGAGGCGGTCGCCGACAGCGCCAGGAACGCCGAACCGGGTACGCCCGCCATCCCCTTGCTGGTCAGCATCAGAATCAGCACAACGGTGATTTGCTGACCTATCGACAGATCGACCCCGACGGCCTGCGCGATGAAGAGCGTGCCGATGGAGAGATAAATCGACGCACCGTCGAGGTTGAAGGAGTAACCGGTCGGCAGGACCAGCCCGACCGCGTCGTCCCGGCAGCCCGCGGCACGCAGCTTCTGCATCATGCGCGGCATTACCGTCTCGCTGGAGCCCGTACCCAGCGCCAGCAACAGCTCCTCGCGGGTGTACCGGACGAACTTCCACAGGCTGAGCCCCGTGACGGCCTTGAGCGCGAGCCCCAGCAGCACGAGGAAGGCCAGCGCGACGCCGTAACAGACCGCGATGAGCTTCGCGTACGTCGTCATCGCGCCGAGGCCGTACTCCCCCACGAGGTGAGCGGTCGCTCCGAAGACGGCGAGCGGCGCGAGGCGCATGATGTAGCCGACGATCGTGAAGACGACCTCCTGTGCCTGCTCGATGAACGGCAGGATCTGCGGCACCTTCGTCTGCCCGAGGTGCAGCAGCGCCGCGCCCACCAGGCAGGACAGGACGAGGACCTGGAGCAGCGAGTTCTCCGCGAACGCCCCGACCGCGCTGTCCGGCAGCGATTCGAGGATGAACTGCGAGGTCGACGGCAGTTGCCCACCGCCGGTCTTCTCGTCCACCGCACTCTGGTCGAGCGACGCCGGGTCGACGTGCATGCCGGTTCCGGGCCCGAAGACATTGCCCGCGAGCAGGCCGACGACGAGCGCGATGGTGGTCGCCACCTCGAACCAGATCAGCGCCTTGAGGCCGATCCGCCCGAAGGCTTTGAGGTCACCGGCCTTGGTGATGCCGGCGACGACGACGCAAAAGACGAGCGGGGCGATCATCGCCTTGATGAGGCGGACGAAGCCGTCGCCGAGCGGCTGGACGGCCGAGCCGAACTCCGGCCACAACCGTCCGACGAGGACTCCGATGAGCAGGGCGACGAGGACCTGCGTGAACAGACTGGTGCGCAGCATGCGGCCTGCTCGGCGAGCGAGCGATCCGGTGGCGTGCGACACGGGCACTCCCTAGGACGGATTCTGGGATGCGAAAACGGACTTCCGTTCTCCGCTGATCCGCCACTATGGCTGAGCCCCATGCCGCACAGAAGGGGTCGGTGTTACATCCAAGAAAATCTTGGAGCTTGCTCCAAGTAACCGCCGGTACGACAGCCTGTCACCGGCCTGTCATCCTTCGGGGTGCGCGCTCACGCCTCCAGGTGGGCCTTGTCGCCCATCACCACGACCGGGTGCTGCGCGGGATCGAGCGTGCGCAGCAGGTACCGCATGCCGGACTTGGAAAGACTCACACAGCCGGACGTACCGCTCCCGTGGTCCATGTGCAGCCAGATGCCGCCCCCCTTCGACTCCCCCTCGGGCCGGGTCGGATCCAGCGGCGAGACACCCTTGGCACGGTTGTAGTCAATGGCGATGACGTAGTCGAAGTCGTGCCGGGTCCGCTTCGCCCAGTACGAGGGCGGAGTGAAGGCTGCGGACGCGGTGTACGGCAGCTTCGCACCCGGGTCGGGCAACACACCGCCCGCGTCCGAGAGCGTGAACACGCCGACCGGGCTGCGTTTGTCCCCCACGTGGTGGTGCAGCGTCCAGCCGCGCTTGCCGTTGTGCGCCTCCCAACTACGCTCCCTGCTCCAGGTGCTGCCGTCCCCTTTCGCGTCGCCGCCCTTCGGACCCTTGTCCTCCGTGTCGCTGTCCTTCGTGTACAGCACGACCGTCGAGGTGGTGGCGTTCTCGCCATCGCCGTAGACCGCGATCACCTGCCGCGAATCGGCGGGGATGCGGGACTGCAGCTTCTGCCCCACGCCGGGTATGCGCGTCAGCCCCGTCGACGGCGTGGCGCTGGGCTTCCCCGCGCGACCGGCGGCCTCCTTGCCGTCGCTCTGGGCACCGCCACAACCCGTCACCAGGACCAGCCCCGCGGCGACCAGCACGGCCGCCTTACTTGTACTCCGCATGGTTCACATGGTCGCACCCTCCTGTCCCGGTCCATCCGGCGAGGCGGACGCGGCTCCCGAACCGCACATCGTGGCCCGATCCATGCGTTCCGCCAGAAAAACGATTGAAAATCCCGGCCATTCCACGCCAACCTTCCATGGCTCTGCCCTGCTCCTGTCGCAGACGCAAGCGGCACAGCCATGCCCTGTTCCGCCGCGCCTGCCGCGCCCGGTGGGCTCCCGGCCCGCTCCCTCCGGCCGGGGCTCCGTACCCGGACTCCCGTCCGGGTTCCGTGTCCGGGCTCCGTACTCGACGAAACGCTTGGACGTCATGCAGATTCGCGATCTACCGCATCCCGACCCGGGTGTCCCCGACGTCCGTACCGGCGGCCGCTTCCTGGTCTGGCTCTACCGCCGGCAACTGGGCGGCCAGTTCAAGGCCATGGCCTGGGGACTGGTGCACACCGGTGCCGTGGCCTCCTTCCCTGTTCCGGTGGGCATCGCCGTCCAGGCCGTCGCCGACCGCTCCGGCGCCGGCCTGGCCCTCGCGGGCGGCCTGATGGTGGTGCTGGGCGTACTGGTCTCGGTCGGCGACACGATGCTGCACCGCGCCGCCGTCACCAACTGGATCACCGCCGTCGCCCGAATCCAGCAACTGCTCGCCCGCAAGACCGCGGAGCTGGGCTCCGCCCTGACCCGGCGGGTCGCGGCCGGCGAGGTGGTCGCGGTCAGCACCGGCGACCTGGAGAAGATCGGGTGGTTCGTCGAGGCCATCTCCCGTTTCTCGGCCGCCGCGCTCACCACGGTCGGCGTGTGCGTGGCCCTGGTGATCTACCAGCCCACGCTGGGCGTTGTGGTCGCGATCGGCGTACCCGTACTGGCACTCGCCGTGCTGCCGCTGCTGCCGCGCGCGACGCGCCGCGCCGACGAACAGCGGGAAAAGGCCGGCCGCGCCACGGAACTGGCCTCCGACACCGTCGCGGGCCTTCGCGTGCTGCGCGGCATCGGCGGCGAGGAGCTCTTCCTCGGCCGCTACCGCACCGCCTCCCAGGACGTCCGCAAGGCCGCCGTCCGCAGTGCCCGAATGTGGTCGCTGATCTCGGCCGTCCAGGTCGCACTGCCGGGACTGCTGCTGATCGTGGTCGTCTGGTACGGCGCCCGGCTGGCCCTGGACGGCCGTATCGAGATCGGCGCGCTGGTCACCATGTACAGCGCGGTCACCTTCCTGCTCTATCCCCTCCAGCACTTCGAGGAGATCGCCCAGGCGTACTCCTTCTCCCGGCCGTCCGCGAAACGGGCGGCCCGCGTCCTGGCGCTCAGCCGTCCGGCCGACGGCCGCATCACGGACCACGCCCCGCTTCAGGGCGACCTCTACGACCCGGCCACCGGCCTGCTCGCCCCGGCCGGCCGTCTCACGGCGGTGGTCTGCGGCGACCCGGACGCGGCGGGCCGACTGGCGGAACGACTGGGCGGCCATCCGGCGAGCGAACCGGACGAACGGGATGAGCGGGACGAGCGTGGTGAGTGCGCCGCCGGTGGTCCGGGCGAGGCTAACTCCGCGAGCCACTCGGCCGACCGGGCCGACGCCGGCGAAGCGACCGCGAGCCGTACGGGCGGCGCGGGTGACCCGGGCAACGCCACGGGTGAGGGCGGCGAGAAGGATTGCGGGGAGGCCGCGGCGGACGCGGCCGCTCCCACGCTCGCCCCTCTCCCCTCCGTGGAACTCGGCGGCACCCCCCTGGACGACGTACCGCGGGACGCCGCCCGCCAGGCGGTCCTGGTCCAGGACAAAGACCCGGTACTGCTGTCCGGAACACTGCACGAGCTGTTCGACGTGCCGTCCTCCGGCGCCGTCACCGCCGAACAGGCCCTGGCCGCCGCCCAGTGCGACGACGTACTGGCCGCGCTCACCCAGTCCGGCACCGACGGCTCGGGCGACCCGATGCACAGCCGCATCACCGAACGCGGCCGCTCCCTCTCCGGCGGCCAGCGCCAACGGCTGGCGCTGGCCCGGTCGCTGGTCACCGACCCCGAGGTGCTGGTACTCGACGAGCCGACCAGCGCGGTCGACTCCCACACCGAGGCCCGGATCGCCGACGGTCTGCACGCCCTGCGAGACGGCCGCACCACGGTCGTCCTCACCTCCAGCCCGCTGGTACTGGACCGCGCGGACCAGGTGGTCTTCCTGCCCTACGGCGAGGTCACCGCGGTCGGCCCGCACCGCGACCTGCTCCGTACCTGCCCGGCCTACCTCTCGGTCGTCACCCGGGAGACCGACGAGGAACGTGCGCGGAAGCAGACCGCCGACGCCTCCGTCCCGCGGAAAGATCCGCAGGAAGACCCGGGTGAGGGCCTGCCCGCAGGCCCGCGTGACGGAGCGCAGGACACCTCGCACGAAGCCTCGGCGGACATCCCGCGGGACACGGGATCCGCCACCCCACCGCACGCCCGCGTAGGCGCGCTCGACTCCATCGAGGAGACGGCATGATCGGCCTGGCGCCGCCGGAGCACGATCCGGAAGCCGCACGCACCACGACCATTCTCCCCGTCGGCTCCCCCGCGACCGTACGCAGTTACGTCGCTGGGCTGATCCGCCGTCACCGAAAAGCATTTGTCCTCCTCGTTACCGTCAATGCCGTCGCCGTCGTCGCCTCGATGGTCGGTCCGTATCTCCTCGGCGGCCTCGTGGAGGACCTCGCCGACGGCGCGCGCGGTCTGCATCTGGAGCGCACCATCGGGCTGTTCGCGCTCGCCCTGGTCATCCAGACGGTGTTCGTGCGGATGGTCCGGCTGCGCGGTGCGATGCTCGGCGAGCGGATGCTCGCGGACCTGCGCGAGGACTTCCTCGTACGGTCCGTCGGACTGCCGCCCGGCGTACTCGAACGGGCCGGCACCGGCGATCTGCTGTCCCGGATCACCACGGACATCGACCGGCTGGCCAACGCGATGCGCGAGGCCGTGCCGCAACTGTCCATCGGCGTGGTCTGGATCGGGCTGCTGGTCGGGGCGCTCGGCGTGACCGCCCCGCCGCTCGCTCTGTCCGTACTCGTCCCGCTGCCCCTGCTGATCGCGGGCTGCCGCTGGTACTTCAAACGCGCGCCGAGCGCCTACCGTTCCGAGTCCGCCGGTTACGCGGCGGTGGCCGCCGCGCTCACCGAGACGGTCGACGCGGGGCGCACCATCGAGGCGCACCGGCTCGGCGACCGCCGCATCCGGCTGTCGGAGCGGCGCGTCCGCGAGTGGACCCAGTGGGAGCGGTACACGCTCTACCTCCGCTCGGTCCTCTTCCCGGTGATCAACGCGACCCACACCCTCAACCTCGCCGCCGTCCTGATGCTCGGCGGTGTCTTCGTCCTGCAGGGCTGGATGACGCTCGGACAGCTCACCACGGGCGCGCTGCTCTCCCAGATGATGGTCGAGCCGATCAGCATGATCCTGCGCTGGTACGACGAACTGCAGGTCGCCCAGGTGTCGATCGCACGGCTCGTGGGCGTGCGGGAGATCGAGCCCGCGGCGGCTGACGAACGGATCACCCCGGACGGCCGGCACGTCCACGCCGACGAGGTGCGGTTCGGCTACCGCGACGGTGTCGACGTCCTGCACGACGTCTCGCTGCGGGTACGGCCCGGCAGCCGCGTGGCGCTCGTCGGTCCGTCGGGCGCGGGCAAGTCGACACTCGGCCGGCTCCTCGCGGGCATCTACGCGCCGCGCACGGGCCGGATCACCCTGGGCGGCGCCGAGCTGTCCCGGATGCCGGCGGAACGGGTACGCGCCCACGTGGCGCTGGTCAACCAGGAACACCACGTCTTCGTGGGCTCGCTGCGCGACAACCTGCTGCTGGCCCGCACGGGCGCCGACGACGCGGAGCTGTGGGCCGCGCTGGGCGCGGTGGACGCGGACGGCTGGGCACGCGGGCTGGCGGAGGGACTGGACACGGAGGTCGGCTCGGGCGGACATGCCCTGACTCCGGCGCAAGCTCAGCAGATCGCGCTGGCCCGGCTGGTCCTGGCGGACCCGCACACGCTGGTACTGGACGAGGCAACCTCGCTGCTGGACCCGCGGGCCGCCCGTCATCTGGAGCGCTCGCTGGGCAAGGTGCTCGACGGCCGTACGGTCGTCGCCATCGCCCACCGGCTGCACACCGCCCATGACGCGGACGTCATCGCCGTGGTCGAGGACGGCCGCATCACCGAGCTCGGCAGCCATGACGCGCTGGTGTCCGCCGACGGCCCCTACGCCGCCCTCTGGCGCTCCTGGCACGCCTGATCCACTCGTCCTGCCTGTGCTCTCCAGGGGCCGATGACCTCCAGGGAGCACGGCCGGGGAACTCCGGCCGGAGGAGGCGGACCCCCGCGTCCGGGCGTCAGGCCGCTCGCTCGGGGCCCGGCGCCCTGGCCGGCCGACCGGCCCGGCCGGCCCGCCCAGGCCGGCTGAGCTACTCCGCCCGATCGAGCCACTCGGACCGGCAAGGCCACTCGAGCTGGCTGGACCGCCCGGCTCAGCGAGGCCGGCCCGGGGGCTCGGAGCGCCGAGGGCGCCCGGTTTGCCGCGGGCTCCGTGCCCAAGGGCTACAGGAAGCCGAGGGCCGTCAGGCCGCCTATGCCGCCGAGGAGGGTGAAGACCGGCATCAGGACCTTCAGCTCCACCCAGCTGCCGGCGCGGAAGCGCATGCCCTTCGGCGGACCGACCGGGTACCAGCGCTTGCGGCCTATCGGGATGGGCCACATGATCGGGCAGCCCGAGACGGTCAGGGCGTCGCCGATGTCGTGCACCAGCGCGCCCAGCACGATCGGCAGGCCCAGCCAGAGGTACCCCTGGCCCGGGTCCGTGAAGAGCCAGTGCGAGCCGTTCCCCGGCTGGTCCAGCACCCCGGCGAGAATCCACGCCGAGGCCGCGCCGAGCAGCCACACCAGCACATCGCTGGAGACCCGCGCCGCCCGCCACAGCAGCCCTTCGATGGCGAGGACCATGTGTACAAAGAGGATGGCGAGCACCGCCCAGCGGCCACCCTGCACGGCCAGTACTGACATGCCCGCGCCGACGAGCACCGCCCACAGCCAGGTGTGGGTCAAGGTGCGGTGACCACCGGAACGGCGTGCGTCGCCCTTCATCCGAGTGGCTTTGTAGACGGCGTGGGAGATGTTGTCGACGACCTCGCACAGTCCCCGGGACAACGGGCCGAAGGCGCGCGAGATCGTGGCCGCCTTGTGATCCAGGTCGGGGGCGAGGGCCGCACCGGCACAGATCAGCGCGCCGACGACAACCACCGGCCAGGGCATCGGGTGCCCCGCGGCGCCGGCCGCCGCGCCCACCCCCAGCCAGGCCGCGGCCCCGGACAGCGAGTGCGCCGGTCCCATCATGGTTGTTCCCCACCCCTTGTCGTCTTTGTTCTCGCCCCGGCGACGGGTGTTCGCGCGCCGGTGACGTGTGGTCGGCGACACAGCGTAGCGCCCGATGATCATCGCAGAACCCGCCGGTTCCCGCTTCCGGGGTGAAGGAAGGCAGTATGGGGGCGTGACCCTCATCGATCATCTGCCGAACGACGCCGACCCCGATGCCCTCTTCGAAGCCTTTTCGACCTGGGCCGAGCAGCAGGGCATCTCGCTCTACCCTGCCCAGGAAGAGGCAATGATCGAGGTGGTCTCGGGGGCGAACGTCATCCTGTCCACCCCCACCGGCTCCGGTAAGAGTCTGGTCGCGGCGGGCGCGCACTTCACCGCCCTGGCCAAGGACCAGGTCACCTTCTACACCGCCCCCATCAAGGCGCTGGTCTCGGAGAAGTTCTTCGAC
This sequence comes from Streptomyces ochraceiscleroticus, assembly GCF_000720485.1. Classification (GTDB taxonomy): domain Bacteria; phylum Actinomycetota; class Actinomycetes; order Streptomycetales; family Streptomycetaceae; genus Streptomyces; species Streptomyces ochraceiscleroticus. The sequence goes on from NZ_JOAX01000006.1 coordinate 61,280, forward strand.
CTGTGCAAGCTCTTCGGCACCGAGAACGTCGGCATGCTCACCGGCGATGCCTCCGTCAACGCCGACGCACCCGTCATCTGCTGCACCGCCGAGGTACTGGCCTCGATCGCACTGCGGGACGGCAGGGACGCGGACGTCGGCCAGGTCGTCATGGACGAGTTCCATTTCTACGCCGAGCCGGACCGCGGCTGGGCCTGGCAGATTCCGCTGCTGGAGCTGCCGCAGGCCCAGTTCATCCTGATGTCGGCGACGCTCGGCGACGTCTCGATGTTCGAGAAGGACCTGACCCGGCGTACGGGCAATCCCACCTCGGTCGTCCGGTCCGCGACGCGCCCCGTGCCGCTGTCGTACGAGTACCGCTCGACACCGATGACGGAGACGCTGACCGAGCTGCTGGAGACGCACCAGGCACCGGTCTACATCGTGCACTTCACGCAGGCCGCGGCCGTGGAACGGGCGCAGGCGCTGATGAGCATCAACATGTGCACGCGGGCCGAGAAGGACGAGATTGCCAAGCTGATCGGCAATTTCCGCTTCACCACCAAATTCGGGCAGAACCTCTCGCGGTACGTGCGGCACGGGATCGGCGTGCACCACGCCGGCATGCTGCCCAAGTACCGGCGTCTGGTGGAGAAGCTGGCCCAGGCGGGTCTGCTGAAGGTGATCTGCGGGACGGACACGCTCGGCGTCGGGGTGAATGTCCCGATCCGCACCGTGTTGTTCACCGCGCTGACGAAGTACGACGGAAGCCGGGTGCGCACGCTGCGGGCCCGCGAATTCCACCAGATCGCCGGCCGGGCCGGACGGGCCGGCTTCGACACCGCGGGCTTCGTCGTCGCCCAGGCGCCCGAGCACGTCATCGAGAACGAGAAGGCGCTCGCAAAGGCGGGCGACGACCCGAAGAAGCGCCGGAAGGTCGTCCGGAAGAAGGCCCCCGAGGGCTTCGTCAACTGGGGCCAGAACACCTTCGAGAAGCTGATCGCCTCCGAGCCGGAGCCGCTGACCTCCCGCTTCCGCGTCACCCACGCGATGCTGCTCTCCGTCATCGCCCGGCCCGGCAACGCCTTCGAGGCCATGCGCCGCCTGCTGGAGGACAACCACGAGTCGCGCAGGAACCAACTGCGGCACATCCGGCGCGCCATCGCCATCTACCGCTCGCTGCTGGACGGCGGGATCGTGGAGCGCCTGGACGAGCCGGACGCCGAGGGCCGGATCGTCCGGCTCACCGTGGACCTGCAGCAGGACTTCGCGCTCAACCAGCCGCTGTCCACCTTCGCGCTGGCCGCCTTCGACCTGCTCGACCCCGAGTCGCCCTCCTACGCGCTCGACATGGTCTCGGTCGTGGAGTCCACCCTGGACGACCCGCGGCAGATCCTGGCCGCGCAGCAGAACAAGGCCAAGGGCGAGGCGGTCGCCCAGATGAAGGCCGACGGCGTCGAGTACGAGGACCGCATGGAGCGCCTCATGGACGTCGAGTATCCCAAGCCGCTGGACGAGCTGCTCTCCCACGCCTACGGCCTCTACCGGCGCAGCCACCCGTGGGTCGGCGACCACCCGCTGTCGCCCAAGTCGGTCATCCGCGACATGTACGAGCGGGCCATGACCTTCACGGAGTTCGTCTCGTTCTACGAACTGGCCCGGACCGAGGGCATCGTGCTGCGCTACCTCGCGAGCGCGTACAAGGCCCTGGATCACACCGTGCCCGACGACCTGAAGTCCGAGGACTTCGAGGACATCATCGCCTGGCTCGGCGAGATGGTCCGCCAGGTCGACTCCAGCCTCCTGGACGAGTGGGAACAGCTCGCCAACCCCGAGGCGGAAACGGCCGAGGAGGCCATGGAGCACGCGGACGAGGTCAAGCCGGTCACGACCAACGTCCGCGCCTTCCGCGTGCTCGTCCGCAACGCGATGTTCCGCCGGGTCGAGCTCGCGGCGCTGGACAAGGTCGAGGAACTGGGCGAGCTGGACGCCGACTCCGGGTGGGACGAGGACGCCTGGGCGGACGCGATGGACGCCTACTGGGACGAGTACGAAGACCTGGGCACCGGCCCGGACGCGCGCGGCCCCAAGCTCCTGCAGATCGAGGAGGACCCCGCGCACGGACTGTGGCGGGTCCGGCAGACGTTTGCCGACCCGAACGGCGACCACGACTGGGGCATCTCCGCCGAGGTGGATCTCGCCGCCTCGGACGAGGAGGGACGCGCGGTCGTGCGCGTCACCTCGGTGGGTCAGCTCTGACCATGGAAGCCTGCTCGGTACTGACGGTGGGCGCCCGCCCGGTTCCGACCGTGGGCGCCTGCTCAGGTCCCACCGTGGGTCTCGTGCCGGCCGAGCGCCTCTGCCCCGACTCCTCTCCGACACCGAGGAAGGACGCCCGTAGATGACCAATCCGGCGGAAAAGCTGGTCGACCTGCTCGATCTGGAACAGATCGAGGTGAACATCTTCCGCGGCCGCAGCCCCCAGGAATCCCTGCAGCGGGTCTTCGGCGGCCAGGTCGCCGGGCAGGCGCTGGTGGCCGCCGGACGGACCACGGAAGGCGACCGGCCGGTCCACTCACTGCACGCGTACTTCCTGCGGCCGGGCCGTCCCGGGGTGCCGATCGTGTACCAGGTCGAGCGGGTGCGTGACGGGCGTTCCTTCACCACGCGCCGGGTCGTGGCCGTCCAGCAGGGGCGCACGATCTTCAATTTGACCGCCTCCTTTCACAAGCCCGAGCCGGGCTTCGAGCATCAACTTCAGATCGGCCGGGCAGTACCGGCTCCCGAGGACCTGCCGACGGTGGCCGAGGAGGTCCGCGAGCACCTCGGCGGACTGCCCGAGGCGCTGGAGCGGATGGCCCGCCGCCAGCCCTTCGACATCCGCTACGTCGACCGCCTGCGGTGGAAGCCGGAGGAGATCGAGGGGGCGGAACCGCGCAGTGCCGTGTGGATGCGGGCGGTCGGGCCGCTGGGTGACGACCCGCTCGTCCATACCTGCGCGCTGACGTACGCCAGCGACATGACGCTGCTGGATGCCGTGCGCATCCCGATCGAGCCCCTGTGGGGTCCGCGCGGGTTCGACATGGCGTCCCTGGATCACGCGATGTGGTTCCACCGGCCGTTCCGCGCGGACGAGTGGTTCCTCTACGACCAGGAGTCGCCGATCGCCACCGGCGGCCGGGGCCTGGCCCGTGGCCGTATCTACGACCGTGAGGGCAGGCTGCTCGTCTCGGTCGTCCAGGAAGGGCTCTTCCGCAAGCTCGGCGACTGAGGACGGGAGCGACCGGCGAAGCCCCGGCCCCGGCCGGGCGGGGGCGCGCCGGGCCGATCGGCCGACGGCCGCCGGGCCGGGGACGGTCCGGCCGTCTCGCCGGTCCTTCCGGCCCGCCGCCGGGCGAACAACGAGCCGGGCCTGTCGGTACCGGACCGGGTCGGGACGCCGCCGGTAGCTGCGGTCCTCGGCCGGGTGCGGGAGGTGGTCGCGGTACCTGTCCGTGCGCGGATGAGGCGAGCGCGGCGCGCGGCTGCCTCGGGGGCGAGTGCTCCACCGGGCTCATTGGGCGTGGTTACCGCTCCGCTTGGCATCCCGTCGGGACTGTTGGGCGCGGTTTGCTCATGGGGCGGCGCTTCATCGGGGCCGTGAAGCACAGCGACCTCGTCGCTTGGCGCTCCACCGGAGTCGTTGTGATCTGCGAGCTTGTGGACCAGCGCTTCGGCGGGAGCGGACACGTTGCCGCGATTCGTCGCTCCCATGCGGCTCGCAGTCGCGGAGCTCGCCGTGGCAGGGCTCACCATGTCAGGGTCGGCTGCCATAGGGCCCGTTGCCACACAGAGATCTTCTCCGTACGGCTCCTGAAGGCGGGATTCGTCGAAGGCCGGGCGCGGAGGGGCGGCGCCGGGGCGGGACAGGGGCGGTGCCGGGTGTTCCTGGCGGGCCGCGTCCAGTTGCCGGGAGAGGCTGATGCGGTACCACATCACCTCGTCGAACTCCTCGGCCGTCTCCGCGCGTTCGACCGCCTCACGGGTGCGGTTCGTGTTCGCCCCGGCCGACGACAGGCGTGGCCTCAGCTTGCGCAGCCAGGCCCGCTCCGCGGGGTCACGGACCAGCGACGCCAGCTCTTCCGGCGGCAGTACGGCGGCAATGACGGCCGAGACCGCCCAGGAGCCGTCCGCCTCCTCCACGAGCTGGGCCACCCGCCGACTCCGCCACAGCCTGCCCCGCCAGTCCTGTCCGCGGGTCAGCAGCTCGCGCATCGGCGGCGGAGTGGGCCCGTGGATGAGACTGAACTCCCTGCCCGCAAAAGCCTGGAGCTCCGCCGCGAGGTACTGCCACACGATCGCGCCGTAGCGGTTCACATAAAAGCGGACAGGGCCGAAGCAGCCCGCCCGGGCCAGACGCAGGAACCTGCCGGGGGCGATGCCCAGCAGTTCGGCGCCCTCTGTCGCGCCGACGACGCGGATCCGCTCACGCAGCGTGTCCGGGAATCCTTCTTCCTCCCGCAGCCGCTCGACCTCCGCCGCCGGCACCCGCCGCCGGCCGGGCGCGCCGCCCGGCCCCGGCAGGACCGTGATTACTTCCTCGAGCTGCGTGGCGAGCTCGAACTCACCTGTCTTCAGACCTAGTTCACGAGCCGCCCGCCCCATCGCGAGCGTCTCGGAACCGTCGTACATCGCGGTCATGTCGCACTCCCCCGCTACAGTCCAATCACTGACAGTCACGACTGTAGCCGCGGAGTGTGACAGCGGGTCAACCCCCACCTCAGACCTGTGGATAACTTTCCGGCTGGCGCACCGCGACGCCGAGATGTTCCCCGACCCGGTTCACCAACAGCGTCATTTCGTACGCGATTTGCCCCAGGTCGGAGTCGGCCTCGGCCAGCACGCACAGACAACTGCCGTCGCCCGCCGCCGTCACGAACAGCACCCCGTCGTCGAACTCGACCATGGTCTGCCGTACCCGGCCCGCCCGGAACTGCTGCCCGGATCCCTTGGCCAGGCTGTGCAGTCCGGAGGCGACCGCGGCCAGGTGCTCGGCGTCCTCCCGCACCAGCCCCTCGCTCGCCCCGGTGACCAAGCCGTCGTTGGAGAGCACGAGGGCGTGCCGTACCTGATCGACTCGCCGTGTCAGGTCGTCCAGCAGCCAGTCCAGTCCGCTGCTCAGTGCCATGCCCGCTTCCTCCCCGTAACACCGTGCTACTTACCGGTCGGCAGTGCCATGTGTCGCGCACCGCTGTGCCAGCCTCGCTCACCTCCGCGTTCTCGGCAAGCGGCCCGGACACGTCGGCACCCACCCTCCGGCCTCAGGAACTCCGGATACAGCAGGATGGTTCCGTGGCATGAAGAACGATCAAGGAGGAGTGGCAGACGTTCGTCTCCGCCGGCGAACGTGTGGGCCGACGGCAGGTACGGGTCCATGCCGACAAGGCGCCGGCCATGGCGGGGATCGCGGACTGACTCCGAGCCCGGCTGCGGGGCTAGGGGCGGCTCGCAGTGTCCAGGAGGCGGGCCGTGTGCATCCGTCCTGCGTGCTCGACCAGCCGGATCAGCACTTCCTTCCCGGAGTCCCGGTCGCGCGCGTCGCACAGCAGCACCGGCGTACCGCCGTCCAGGTCCAGCGCCCGCGACACGTCGTCCGCGCCGTGGGGGCGCGTTCCGGGGAAGCAGTTGACGGCCACGAGGAACGGCACCCGGCGGTTCTCGAAGTAGTCCACCGCGGGGAAGCAGTCCGCCAGTCTTCGGGTGTCCGCGAGGACGACGGCGCCCAGGGCGCCTTCGGAGAGGTCGTCCCACAGGAACCAGAAGCGCTCCTGTCCGGGGGTTCCGAAGAGGTACAGCGACAGGCCCGATCTGATGGTGATCCGGCCGAAGTCCATCGCCACCGTGGTGGTGTTCTTACCGACCACACCGCGGATGTCGTCGACCCCCTCCCCCACCTCGGTGAGGTACTCCTCCGTGCGCAGCGGGCGGATTTCGCTGACCGAGCCGACCAGTGTCGTCTTGCCGACTCCGAAGCCGCCCGCTATCAGGATCTTCAAGGCCATCTCGGGCTCGTCCTGCACCGTTCCGGGGTGCACGGAATCCGCGGAAACCATCGGTACTGTCCTCCAGGAAGCGGTGTGCGCACTCGGGACAAGTGCGCAGGTGAAGGTGGACGCGTGCTGGGGTGCCGGGGCCCGGTCACGCCGGTGCCGGACCGTGTGACCGGAGCGGTCCGGTGGGGCCGTTGTGCAGTGCCCGGGCGTTACGGTCAGGACCGTAATCCCTCTCGCGTCACCACGCGGGGCGATTCGGTGAACTGGATCACCGCTGCGGTGCACGGCCGCGGCCCGGTGCAGGCCGTCCCGGGGCATCACGCGCCACCCGCGCCGCTCATGTGGTGAAGCGCGGTGGGGTACGCAGGTGTTCGCCCACGCGCTGGACGAGCCGGGCCATCTCGTAGGCGATCATCCCGATGTCGGCCACCACCGTACTGAGCACCGCCAGACACGAACCGTCCCCGGCCGCGGCGACGAACAGGACGCCGTTGTCCATCTCCACCACCGTCTGGCGCACTCCTCCCGAGGAAAAGTGGCGCCCCGTGCTCTTGGCCAGGCTGTGGAACCCGGAGGCGACGGCCGCCAGGTGGTCGGCGTCCTCCCGAGGCAGCGAGCCCGAGGTCCCGGTCACCAGGCCGTCGCCGGAGAGCACCACGGCATGCCGGACCTCCGGCACCCGGACGGCCAGATCGTCCAGCAGCCAGTCGAGGCCGCTCCGGGGACGCGACGGTGTGCCGCTCGCTCGTTCCTCGTGCATCAGGGTTCTCCGTCCGTGGAGCCGCGGACCCAGCCGTGGCGATAGGCGGTCATACGGGTGCGTGTTTCTTCCGGGACGAGCGTGGGCTCCGCCTCGGGTGACGTGTCCGCCGCGGCAGGGGACGGCTCGCGCAGCTGAACGGCGAGGCTGCGCTGCCGTATGCGGCGCGGGAGCTCGTCCGGGTCGTCGGGCGGGGCCACGCCATCGGGCGAGGCCGTCATCGCTGCGTCTGCCGGCGGCTCCAGTGCGCGGCCGGTCCTGCGTTCGAGGTGTGCACGTACCCGCTCGAGTGGCGCGTCCCGGGGCGGGTCGGCCGGCGCACTCCGTAGAGGGGGCGTGGCCTCGTGCACCAGGGCGTTCGGCAGGAGTACCACCGCCGTCGTGCCTCCATATGGCGAGGCGCGCAGGACGACGCGTACGCCGTGCCGGGCCGCCAGCCGGCTGACCACGAAGAGCCCCAGCCGGTCGCCGTCGGACGGGTCGGGCGAGCCGGCCTGCTCCATGCGTCGGTTTGCCTCGTCCCGTGCCGCCTCCTCCATGCCCAGGCCACGGTCCTCGATCTCCAGCACGTGTCCGGTGCCGACCTGTTCGCCCTGTACCCGGACCTTGGTGTGCGGCGGTGAGAACTGTGCGGCGTTCTCGATGAGCTCGGCCAGTAGGTGGGTGAGCTCCGCGACCGCACTACCCGGGATCGCGCCCGCGGGGAGACGCCGCACCTCGATGCGCGCGAAGTCCTCGGTCTCCGACGCCGCCGCGCGCACCACGTCCGTGAGCGGCACCGGTGACCGCCAGGCGCGTCCTGCAGCCGCGCCCGAGAGGATGAGCAGGCTCTCGGCGTGACGCCTCATAAGGGTGGTGAGGTGGTCGAGCCGGAAGAGGTCGCCGAGTTCGGCCGGGTCCTGGGAGCGGCGTTCCATGCTGTCCAGGAGGGCGAGCTGGCGGTGGAGAAGGATCTGGCTGCGGCGGGCGAGGTTGACGCAGACACCGCTGATGCCGTCGGCCGGTTCGGCCCGCTCCACGACCGCGTCCAGCGTTGCCCGGTGGACGCTGTCCAGGGCAGCGCGGACCTGTGCGATCTCGTCCTCGGCGGGCGGTGTCTCGGGGGCGGTGGGGGTGTCGGCCTGTCGGCCGGCACCTGCTTCACGCAACGCTTCGGTGATGCCGAGCGCACCGTCACGCAGGGCGGTGAGTTCCCTGATCAGGCCGCGAGCGATCCGTAAGGCGACGGCCGAGGAGAGGACAAGGGCAACGAACCCGAGGCCGACAGCCGCAGCAGCGGACTGCGAGACCCCGTACACGAGCGGGCCAGGGCGACGTGCGGCCTCGGCGGCCAGCTCCTTCTCGATGCCGTGCAGTCCGCGCCGCAGGTGCTCGTACGAGGGGCGCCAGCGGGCACCTGGCGCCGCCTGCGCCGCGCCGCGGCCGGGGGCGGCGGCGCTCACCGCGTGCTCCATGGCGCGGACGTCCGCGTGAGCGCGGCCGGTGGCGAGCGTGCGCCAGGCCGCGTCCAGGGTTGCCGGCAGGTCCTCGGTGGCGATGCGCTCCATGAGGCGCCGCGCCGCGACGGTACCGGTGAACGACCGCTGCCGGTCCTTGTCGAGCGTTCCGGTGAGGTCGGCGGCCGTGAGGACGGCGTCCTCCTGGGCGAGCAGCTCACGGACAAGGCCCCATTCCCCAACGTGCCGCGTGCCGTCCGCAGGACCACTCAGCGCTCCGTTGAGGGTGAAGGCCGAGGCGATGGCCGCCGTGTAAGGGCCGTACGCCTGCTGCCAGGTGAGGGAGCGCTCCGTCGTCAGCCGGCGCTGCTCCGGCAGCGCGTCGAGTGCGGTGGTGAGGTCCGTCAGGCGGTCGGCCGTGCGGGCCGGAAACCCCGCGGCCTCGGCCACTGTGCGCCGTCCGCCCTGCCGCAACCGGCTGGTGGCCCTCTCCGTCTCCCTGGTGCGGGCTCCGAAGGTGTCCTTGCGCGCCTGAGTGGGGTCCGTCAGGTACGCGACGGCGGCCCGGCGTTCCTCTTGTAGGGCCCGTACCACCTCGTACACGGGCGCGCGTACCTCGTCCTCGATGCGCTGTGCCTGCCGCGCGGCCGCAGCGTCCTGTAGGGCGGTGACGGTCGCCGAGCCCCAGAGGACGAGCAGGGCCACTACGGGGACCGCGAGCACGCAGAGGAAGCGGGCGCGCACTGTACGGGGGCGAAGAAAGCGGCTATCCCGTGCGACGTGCGCTCCCCGGCCCCGTGGGCCCGACAAATCCCGGCCCTCGGGGCCGGGAAGATGGTCCAGGTGTCCCATGGCCACGGGACGCTAGCCGCGTCGGGGCCGCCCGCCGGGCGCACAGTCCGGAAGTGCTGGCATTTGGCGGTGCGGTGCCGACGCCCGACCGGCCCGCGCCCGAATCTGCGCGCCTACAGATGTTCCGGTCGTTGCGGGATCAGAACCGCACAGAACACGGCCGATGGGGGATCATGACGGCACCATGAACGAATTCAGCGACAGCACCCCTGCCGACAGCGCCCCCGCTGAAGGCGCCGGTCGCCGCGATTGGTCCGGTCACCAGACCCACGACGTGCGGGAGTTCTTCGGGCAGCGGGCACGGTATTGGGACAGCCGCTTCCCCGAGGACGGGCCGGCGTTCGCGACAGGCATCGCGGAGCTGGGCCTGCGGGCGGGCGATCGCGTACTGGACGCCGGATGCGGCACCGGACGGGCGTTGCCCGCGCTGCGCGCCGCTGTGGGGCCGTCCGGCACGGTGTTCGGGGCCGACCTCACGCCGGAGATGCTGGAGGAAGCCGTACGGGCCGGGCGGGGTGCCGAGGCGGCCCTGCTGCTCGCGGACGTCTCCGCGCTGCCGGTCCGGGACGGCGCCCTGGACGCGGTCTTCGCGGCCGGGCTGATCTCCCACCTCGCCGATCCGCCGCACGACCTCGCCGAACTGGCCAGGGTCGTACGGCCCGGAGGGCGGCTGGCGCTCTTCCACCCGATCGGCCGGGCCGCCCTCGCCGCTCGTAAGGGACGACCGCTCACCCCGGACGACCTACGGGCGGAGCCGAACCTCCGGCCGATGCTGGCGCGCAGCGGCTGGGACCTGATCCAGTACGTGGACGAGGACGCGCGCTACCTGGCGCTGGCCGTGCGCCGAGGGTGACCGCACATCAACGGTGGCCCGGCTCCGCAGCGGCGTGCGGCACCGGGCAGCCGACGGCGCCCGGCCGGCCCCTGGGGAAGGTCCCGAGGTCGGCGATGCGGTAACCGTTCGGGTAGCCCTTGATCTCCGGGTTCTGCCGGGCGTAGTGCGGGGCGCGGCGCGGCGGGAGCAGGCGGACCGCCTTGGCGCGCAGTCGCAGCGCGCCGCGTACGGCGGCCTGCACTGCCGGGCGTGGCCGGTCGTAGCGGAACGCGTCCAGCAGGGCGTCGTCCAGGAGTGCCGTGCTCGCGGCGCGCACTACGGGGGCCAGCGGCCCGTACCACCCGGCCATCAGGTCCAGCGAGGCGTCCGAGACGCGCCTGCCGCCCTCGTCCCAGCCGAAGTGCTCGTGTTCGTAGTCGTCCAGGTAGCGTTCGAATTCCTGGTAGGTCCGGGGCAGGTCGGTGATACCCATGTGCTTGCCGAACGTCCTGTAGTACGCCGCCATCGCGCGCTTCTCGTGCTCGCTCAGCCGCCGCCAGCCGTACTGGTCGATCCAGCGCTTCGGTACGACCACGAACGTGCACAGCACATAACGCATGTCGTCGTTGCTGATGTCGTAGCTACGGTGCATCTGATTGATGCGCCGGATGGCCGTGCGGCCGTCCTCGGTCTCGAAGCCGTGCTCGACGACCGAGTCCAGAAGGAGCGCGGTGTCGTCGTAGCGCTTTTGCGTACGCTCCGTCAGCTCCGCGGTCTCCGCGAGCAGACGGCCGATGCTGGGCACCGCGTACGTACGGTAAAGGGCGAGTTCAAGCGCTCTGGTGACGTCCCATGGGAACTCATGCGTCACCGTGATGCGGAAGATCCGCAGGAAGTCGCGCTCAGGATCCAGCCGCTGAATTTCCTTGAGGAAGTCGTAACGCCTCACGAGAACACCGTCCCTTTCGTCGCCGAAGGTCCAACCCTACGGGGAGAGGGGAGACTTGAAAGGCTCCGTACGCTTCTCTATTGGCATGGGGGAATGATGACCGACCTCCTTCGCAGACTCCGGCTCCGTTTCGCCCATGGCCTGTTCGGACCGAGGCCGCCACGTCCGGAGCGGGAGCCGGCCAGGAAGGGCGCGCACAACCTCTTCGATGCGGCGGCCACACATGTGGCGGCGTGCGCCGAAGGGGACGAGGACCGCGGCGCCGAGGCCGCGGACTGGGTGTCACCGGAAGCGCTCGCCTTCGGCATCAACGAACTGGCGTGCAGGGCGCTGATCGCGCTGGCGCGGGAGCGCCGTCAGTCGCCGCAGGAAGTGGCCAGGGACCTGCTGAGCCTGCCGGCCGCCTGAGCCGCGCCGGCTACCGGGAGCGGGCACATGGGCCGTGACAATCGCCTGTCCGGCCAATTAAGGTGCGCCGACGACGTGATCTGTGCGGTCGGCACCTGCCCGGGCCGCGAACCGAGTGGGAGGCCCAGTGTCCGCGACGGAGGGCGCCGTCGGCGACGGCAGCGACATCGGCGAGGTCGATGACGACCAGCTGTTCGTACTGACCGCGGTGCTGCTGACGCCCGGGCAGTTCCCGAGCGTGCTCGGTGACGACTATCCCGAGGTCTGCGCCAAGCTGCGCCTGGAGCCGTACGAGGAGGGCTACGGGCTGGTGCTCGGCCAGGACGGCCGGGGTGCGCGCTGGACCGTCGCGACCGAGGACGTCTCGCTGGTCGCCTGTGCGATAGCGGCCTGGGACTGCGGTATGGAGTACGACCTCTCCCCCGACGAGAACAGCATCGTCGCGGCGCTGCCGGGCTGGCCGCTCGCGCTCGCGGTGGCGGCGCCCGGAGTGCCGGCGCCGCACGACCCGGCGCCCGAGGAGGGCGATCCGAAGCCGCTGGCGCCTCCGGACGCGCTGGAGTGGGGGCCGGCCCAACGGCGCCTCGGAGCGGACGAGATCGCCCTGCAGTGGGCGGCGTGGCGCGAGCAGGTCGAGGGCGAGGTCACGTTCGTCGATCCCGGCACCAAGCCGCACGCGGGGGTGCGGCGGGTACTGGACGAGGCGCGTGAGTACGTGCGGCAGCCTCCGCCTCCGGGGCGGGTGCGGTCGTCCTTCGCCGCCGGTGAGGCGCGCACCCTGCGCGTGGACGGGCCGGGCTGGAGCATGGTCGCCCGGACCGACGACATCGCCTTCGTCCTGCTCGACGACGAACCGGGCGAGGTCCTTCCCGTGGGCCGCGGCCCGGAGCTCCCCGGACTGCTGGAGTCGCTGGACGCGATGGCGGCCCGGCCGGCCTGAGGCAGCACACCGCGCGCGGCGGTGTCACGGCCGTGCCGCGGTGGCGCCGCGCACGGTCATCCGGGCGCCGGCCGCGCCATCGCGGCTTCCGGGATGCTCAGCGGCCCAGCTCCTTGCGGGTGACGCGGCGCAGCCGCCGCCGTTGCGAGGGGTCCAGCGTCAGATACGCGATCGCGGGCACCCCGATCATGACCAGCAGCGCCGCCCAGAACGGCAGCAGCCACAGCAGGATCACGCCTGCCGCCACGCCGCCGACGGCGACCTTCGCACGTGTGGACATCCTTCACGCCCTTTCCGCGGCGGACGCCGCGTTCGCTGTCTTCCATTGAACGCCGGATCGGCGCCGGAGGTTCCACAAAGGCGCGGATCGTGCTGTACCCTCGGCCGCTCCGAAGGCAAGTAGTCAAACTTGAGGAGTCGTCGGCACGTGCCAGCACTTCCCGCGCTCACCCTCGACCGGCTCCCCGGCCTCTCCCGGTGCGCCGCCGTGTACGTGCCAGGTGATCCGCCGCGCAGGGGACGGATCGCCTTCTGGCGGCCCGACGGCGAGCCACTGCTCGACGGTGAGCCACGACCTGAGGGCGAGCCACTGCCCAGCGGCTTCGACGCTGGCGCCGTGTCCGCCGAGAGGCTGACCGTCGCCCTGCCCGCCGATGAGGGCCAGGTCGTCATCCGGGAGGTACCTGCCCTCTTCGTGCCGGTCGCCGCCGCGCTCCCCGTACTGACTCGGGCGCGCGCTTCCCGTACCGCGCACCCCGCCGCGGCCTTCTGGGGCGCCGCCTCGGTGGTCGCGCTGCACCTCGTGGCGCGGGGCAGGCTGCTGCCGGGGCTGAGCGCTGGCGAGTACGACGCCTGGCGCTGCGGCCCGCTCGAACCGGAGGACACCGCCCGCATACGGGAGCTGGCCGGCGCAATGCCTCCGTATGCGCACGCCACGCCGCTCCCCGGGAGCTCCCCTGTCCGGCTGCCCGCACCGGAGCGGCTGCTGCGCTCGTTCCTGGACGCCGTGGCCGACGGGCTGCCGCGCTCCCCCGCCGCCGTGACGGCCCTCGGCGACCCCGCGTACGCGTCAGAGGCGCCGCAGCACATCCCCGAGCAACGGGCCTGGGCGGCCGATGTGGCGGCGGGACACGACGCCGGGGTGCGCCTGTCCCTCCGTATCGAGATCACCGGGCTGGACGGCCAGGACGGCGCGCTCGGCTCCGACGGCGGCCCCACCCCTGCACGCTTCTCCGCCGTCCTCCAGTTGCACAGCCTCACCGACCCGGCACTGGTCGCCGATGTCTCCGACGTGTGGGCGGGCGACTCGCCGGCGGGGCGTGCCTTCGGGGCGCGCGCCCGCACGGACACGCTGCTGACGCTGCGGCGGGCGGCCGCCGCCTGGGCACCGCTGGAGCCGCTGCTCTCCGCCGCGGTACCGGACGCTCTGGAGCTCGCCGAGGAGGAGATCGGCGACCTGCTGGGACCCGGCGCACGGACACTCGCGGCCGCCGGCGTACAGGTCCACTGGCCCAAGCAGCTCGCCCGCAGCCTCACCACGCGGGCCGTTGTGGGCCCACCGGAGGCGGCGGCTCCTTCGGTGTCGGCGCCGGACCGTACGGAGTCCGCTCTGCCGTCGCTGCTGTCCGCCGATGCGCTGCTGTCGTTCAGTTGGCGCTTCGCCATCGGGGAGCACGAGCTGAGCCGGGCGGAGCTGGACCGGCTGGCGGAGGCCGGACGGCCACTGGTACGGCTGCGCGACCAGTGGGTGCTCGTCGCCCCCGAAGCGCTGCGCACCGCACACGAACGCCGGGACCAGAAAGTCACGCCCATGGACGCTCTCGGGGCAGCGCTCACGGGAGCGGTCGAGAGCGGCAGTGGCGAGCACGTGGAGGTACAGGCATCCGGCCCGCTGCGACAGTTGCGCGACCGGCTCGCCGACCCGGAGCATCAGGGGAACGACGCGCCTCCCCAGCCGCCCGCGCTCGCCGCGACGCTGCGCGACTATCAGTTGCGCGGCCTCGGTTGGCTGCACCGTATGACGTCGCTCGGCCTCGGGTGCTGCCTGGCCGACGACATGGGGCTGGGCAAGACGATCACATTGATCGCGCTCCATCTGCACCGCCGGGCCGCACCGGAGACCGCGGGCCCGACTCTCGTGGTCTGCCCGACCTCGCTGATGGGCAACTGGCAGCGGGAGATCGAGAAGTTCGCGCCGGGCACTCCCGTGCGCCGCTTCCACGCGGAGCGGCGCAGCCTCGCGGACCTGGCGGCCGGCGAGGTCGTGCTGACGACGTACGGGACGATGCGGGTGGACGCCGAGAAGCTGGCCGGAGTGGGCTGGGGCATGGTCGTGGCCGACGAAGCCCAGCACGTGAAGAATCCGTTCTCCGCGACCGCCCGGCAGCTTCGGACGCTGCCGGCCGGCGCCCGGGTGGCGCTGACCGGCACCCCGGTGGAGAACAACCTCTCCGAGCTGTGGGCGATTCTCGACTGGACCACGCCGGGGCTCCTGGGCTCCCTCAGCCGCTTCCGAGCGCGCTACGCGCAGGCCGTCGAGGGCGGTACTGATCCGGCCGCAGCGGAGCGGCTGGCGCGGCTCGTACGGCCGTTCCTGCTGCGCCGCCGCAAGTCGGACCCGGGCATCGCGCCCGAACTGCCGCCCAAGACGGAGACCGACCGCGCGGTGGCGCTCACCGCGGAGCAGGCCGCGCTGTACGAGGCGGTGGTGCGCGAGGGGCTCGCCGGCATCGCCGGCACGGACGGCTTCGCCCGCCGTGGCCTCGTGGTCAAGCTGCTGACCTCGCTCAAGCAGATCTGCAACCACCCCGCGCAGTACCTGAAGGAGGACGGTACCGAGCAGGAGCGCGGGCGGCGCTTCGCTGAGCGCTCGGGGAAGGTGGAGCTCCTGGACGAGCTGCTGGACACGCTGCTCTCCGAGGGAGCCGGCGTGCTCGTGTTCACCCAGTACGTGCGGATGGCGCGGCTTCTGGAGGCGCACTTGGCAGCGCGTGGCGTGCCGAGCCAACTGCTGCACGGTGGTACGCCCGTCACGCGCCGGGAGGAACTGGTGCGCCGCTTCCAGGACGGAGACGTGCCGGTCTTCCTGCTGTCACTGAAGGCGGCGGGCACCGGGCTGAACCTGACCCGCGCCTCCCACGTCGTGCACTTCGACCGGTGGTGGAACCCGGCTGTCGAGGCGCAGGCCACCGACCGCGCGTACCGCATCGGCCAGACCCAGCCGGTGCAGGTGCACCGCATGATCACCGAGGGCACGGTGGAGGACCGGATCGCCGACATGCTCGCCCGGAAGCAGCGGCTGGCGGACGCCGTACTGGGCTCGGGCGAGGCCGCGCTCACCGAGCTGACCGACGCGGAACTGGCGGACCTGGTGGAGCTTCGAGGGGGCGAACGATGAGCGTTTTCCACGGCGCCGAGGGCGCGAACGACGACGGGGCCGACGGCACGTACGGCAACGAGCAGACGGGGCGGTCCGAGCGGACTTTCGCCGCTCTGCCGCCCGCCCGTGGGGGCGGCTTCGCGCGCACATGGTGGGGGCAGGCGTGGCTGAAGGCGCTGGAGGACACCGCGCTGGACAGCGCGCAGCTCAAGCTGGGGCGCCGGCACGCCCGTGCGGGGGCGGTGGGCGCGGTGTCCGTAAGGCCGGGGCGGATCACCGCCGTCGTTCAGGACCGCGACCGCACCGCTCACCGTTCGGACGTGCTGCTCCAGGAGCTGGGCGCGGCGGACTGGGACCGGTTCCTGGACATGGTCGCCGACCGGGCGGGGCACATCGCCGCACTGTTGGACCGTGACATGCCGCCGCAGCTCGTCGAGGACGCGGCGGCGGCCGGCGTCGAACTGCTCCCGGGGATCGGCGATCTGGAGCCGTCCTGCGGCTGCGAGGCATGGGACCACTGCGCCCATACGGCCGCGCTCTGCTATCAGATGGCACGGCTGCTGGACCAGGATCCGTTCGTGCTGCTCCTGTTGCGCGGACGCGGCGAGGAGGCGCTGCTGGGCGAGCTGCAGGCGCGCAGTGCGGCGCGCGCACAGGCGTACGCGCCGGATCAGGACGACGAGGGCACTGCCACGTCCGGTGGTGCGCCGGGCGCCGAGGCCGGTGTGCCGGCGGCCGAGGCGTTCGCGGCCCAGGAGGGCCTGCCGCCGCTGCCGCCGCCTCCGCCTCCGGTGAGCGAGGCGGGCGCCGCGCCCGCGCTCGGCGGCGGCACCCCGCCGGCGCCCGGGGTCGACGTACCGGCCCTGGAGTTCCTCATCGGGGACACCGCGGAGCGGGCCAGGAGGCTGCTCGCCGAGGCGCTGTCCACCTGGCACGCGGACGCCCCGCCGGTGAGCGGCCCGACGCCCGCTGAGGACCTCGTACGGCTCGCTGCGGCCGGCCCGCCTGCCCCGGTCGCCGAACGGCTCGCGACGGCCTCGGGGCGGGATGCCAGAGGTCTGGCGGCGGCCGTACGGGCGTGGCGACAGGGCGGCCCGGCCGGGCTCGCGGTACTGGAGGAGGAGTGGAATCCGGGCCCCGAGGCGCTGGCTCGCGCCACCACGGGGCTGGCAGCCGCCTGGGCGGACGAGGGGGACCGGCCGCGGTTCCGGGTCACCCGCAACAGGTGGACGGTCGTCGGCAGCGACGCGCAACTGCGGCTGGGGCGGGACGGTGGCTGGTGGCCGTACCGGAAGGAGCAGGGCCGCTGGCTGCCTTCGGGGCCGCCGGACGAGGATCCGGCAGCGGCCCTCGCGTCCCTCCTGGCGGAGGAAAGGACGTAACACGGGATACGCAGCACACGGGTCCCAAGGGGAGCACGCAGGCTCCGAGGGGCGCAGCTCCTCAAGTCGCGCTCCCCGCCCGAAAATGCGTCGACACCGTCCACACCGGTCGTCACGATCGGACCATGGCGAATCCGAGCCCGGACTCCTCCGGCACTCCCCTCAGCGAACGTGCCGAGCGCGCCGTCCGCATCGCGGTCCGAGCGGCGCGGCGGCTGGGCCTGCGAGCGGACGCACCACGGGTCCTGCACGACGTGTTCAACGTACTGGTGCACCTCGCGCCGGACCCGGTGGTCGTCCGCGTACCGTCGCTCGCCCTGGTGTCCGCCGAGGAGCAGACCATCAAGCAGCGGCGCGAACTGGATGTGGCGGGCTGGCTGGCCGACACGGGGGCGCCGGTCGTACGGCCCAGCCCCCTGGTGCCGCGGGAACCCGTCGCATGCGAGGGCCGATCGCTGACCTTCTGGGAGTTCGTCGACGAAAAGGACCCGCTGCGCGAGGCCGTCGCGGCCGGTCCGGAGGCGCTGGAGGACCGCTTCGTCGAGCAGACGGGCTGGACGGCGCAGTTGCACGGCTTCCTGGCCCGCTATCCGGGCGAGCTGCCCGTTCTGTCCCCCGTGGTGCCCACGGTCGAGCCGCTGCTGGCCGCGCTGCGGAAGGAGCCGCAGGGGCTGACGACCGCCGACCTGGACCGGGCGGAGCAGGAGTACGCGGTCCTCGAAGCGCTCGCGGCCGACCTGCCCGGCCGCTTTCCCGGGGCCCGCATACAGCCGCTGCACGGGGACGGGCCGTCGTACAACCTCCTGCGGACCGCCGAGGGGCATCTCTTCAGCGACTTCGAGGACGTCACCAGTGGCCCCGTGGAGTGGGACCTGGCCATGGTGGGGCCGCGGGCGGCAGCGGAGTACGAGCGCGTGAGCGGCCACTCTCTGGACCGCGCGCTGCTGGACGTCATGGAGCGGGCGCGGCTGCTGCAGGTGGTGGGGGCGCTGGCGGTCGTGCCCTCGATGCCGGAACTGGGCCCGATGCTGGCCCCCATGGTCGATCAGTGGCGTGAACGTCCTCCGCTGGGCCCGGACCTCCTCGTCCGATAACGGAGACCCGCGCCTTCCGGCGTTCTGCCGCCCACCGCACCAGCCGGCTTTCCTTTTTTGGTGGGTTGCGAGCGATTCTCGCATGCTCGACTGCCGGTGCCGATCTTCCGTTGCATATTGACGGAGCGCCACTTCAAGGGGGAACCTGTCACCACCTCAAGGATGCCGAATCGACCGATGCGGCGTCTTGACGCTAAACTCACCGGCAGTGCCGCTGGGAATTGCCCGGAAGGCCCACCCGGAGGCCGTTCACGGCCTGTTCCGGAAGAAATGTTGCAGGGAGGTGACGTGTTGATGAAGCCGCGATCGAGTCTGCCGCAGCGCCTGACGGAGCGGCGCCACGTCGACCTCGTCCGGGTCTCCAGCGCCCTGTGTCGTCCGTCGGCCTGAGCGCCGCCTTCTCGTTTCACGGACACTCACCGGTCCGGTAATTCCGCGTACGCGCGCCGCGCTTGCCCCACGATTCATGCTTGTTCGCGCACGCCGCGGTCTCATTTTCACGAGTTTTCCGTGCGTTTCCGCCACCGGTGATTCCGCCCGCCTTGACGGGCTTTTTCTCCACCCCGAAACCTCGATTCCCCCTGCCCTTTTTCAGCGATCCGGAGTTCTTGCATGTCCGCATCCGCTCATGTTCCACAACCCGCCGGCGGCCCGGCGCGGTTCGCCTACTGGGTGCCCAATGTCAGCGGTGGCCTGGTCACCAGCACCATCGAACAGCGCACCGACTGGGGCTACGACTACAACCGCAAACTCGCCCGGCTCGCCGAGGACAACGGCTTCGAGTACGCGCTGAGCCAGGTCCGCTACATGGCCAGTTACGGCGCCGAGAACCAGCACGAGTCGACCTCGTTCAGCCTGGCGCTGCTGCTCGCCACCGAGCGCCTGAAGGTCATCGCCGCCGTCCACCCGGGGCTGTGGCACCCGGGCGTGCTCGCCAAGTTCGGGGCCACCGCCGACCACCTCTCCGGAGGCCGGTTCGCCGTCAACGTGGTCAGCGGCTGGTTCAAGCAGGAGTTCACCGCGCTCGGCGAACCGTGGCTGGAGCACGACGAACGCTACCGGCGCGCCGAGGAGTTCATCCGCGCCCTTCGGGCGGTGTGGACCGAGGACCACGCCGAACTGGCCGGCGACTTCTACCGGATCCGGGACTTCTCGCTGAAGCCTAAGCCGCTGAACACCGAGGAGCGCCCGCACCCGGAGATCTTCCAGGGCGGCAACTCGACCGCGGCCCGCGCGATGGCCGGCCGGGTCTCCGACTGGTACTTCAGCAACGGCAAGGACTTCGACGGGGTCACCGAGCAGCTCACCGACGTCCGGGCGGCCGCCGCGGCCGCCGGCCGTACGGCCCCGAAATTCGGCCTCAACGGCTTCCTGATCGCCCGGGACACCGAGAAGGAGGCCCGGGAGGTCCTGCGCGAGATCGTCGCCAAGGCGGACACACAGGCGGTCCACGGCTTCAGTGACGCGGTCCGGCAAGCGGGCAGCTCCACCGCCGACGGCAAGGGCATGTGGCAGGACTCCTCGTTCGAGGACCTCGTCCAGTACAACGACGGGTTCCGTACGGGGCTGATCGGCACACCGGAACAGATCGCCGAGCGCATCGTGGCCTACAAGAAGCTCGGCGTCGACCTCTTCCTGCTCGGCTTCCTGCACTACCTGGAAGAGGTCGAGTACTTCGGCGAGCGGGTGCTGCCGCTCGTACGCGAACTGGAAGCCCAGGACGAGAACCTCTCCGAAGGAGTACTGGTATGAGCACCGCCGCACACACCGACTGGCAGCACCGCCCCGCGCCCGCCACCTCCGGTGCCTGGGTCGACCGCGCCGCCGAGGTCGCCGCCGTCCTCGCGACGGACGCCGCCGCCCGGGACCGGGCCGGCGCCACCCCGTACGACGAGGTCCAACTGCTCAAGGATTCGGGACTGGTCACCCTGCTGGGCCCGGTCGAGCACGGCGGGGGCGGCCAGGACTGGCCGACCGCATACCGGGTGGTCCGCGAGGTCGCCAAGGCCGACGGGTCGATCGGCCAGCTTCTCGGCTACCACTACCTGTGGAACTGGGCGGCCCGACTGGTCGGCACGCGGGAGCAGTGGGAACACGTGGAGGCCGAGGCCGCCCGCAACCGCTGGTTCTTCGGGGGCGCCGTCAACCCGCGCGACAACGACGTCGTCGTACGGGACGAGGGTGACACCTTGACGTTCACCGGGCGGAAGTCCTTCTCCACCGGAAGCAGGGTCTCCGACGTCACCGTGCTGGAGGGCGTCCTGGAGGGCAGCGTGGGGCCCGACAACCCCGAGGGCGACCACGTCTTCGCCATCGTGCCGTCCGACAGCGCGGGCCTGACCTTCCACGACGACTGGGACAACATCGGGCAGCGGCTCACGGAGAGCGGCAGTGTGACGATCGACGGGGTGCGCGTCCCGTGGAGCGCGGCGGCGGGCTACGTCGACAAGTCGTTCCAGCGACGTGTCTACAACACCCTCAACGTGCCCACCATCCAGTTGGTGTTCGCGCACTTCTACCTGGGGATCGCGGCCGGCGCTCTGGAGACGGCGGGGACCTACACCCGTACCAAGGCCCGCTCGTGGCTGCACGGCGGCCACGAGCGGGCCGTCGACGAGCCCTACGTGATCGACACGTACGGGGACCTGACGGCGAAGCTGTGGGCCGCCGAGGCGCTGGCCGACCAGGTGGCCGAGGAGGGCTGGGCGCTGCACTCCGACCCCGATGCGGTGACCGAGCGGGACCGCGGTGAGCACGAGGTGCGGGTGGCGGCCGTGAAGGCGCGGGCCACGGACGTGGCCCTGGAAGTGGCGAACCGGATCTTCGAGGTGACCGGCGCACGGTCCACGGCGACCTCCGAGGGCCTGGACCGCTTCTGGCGCAACATCCGTACGCACACCCTGCACGACCCCGTCGCCTACAAGCGCCGCGAGGTCGGCCGCTTCGTGCTCACGGGCGAGCTGCCGGAGCCCACCTGGTACTCGTAAGCCTCCCGCCACCCGGTACTCGTAGGCACACCGCGGCGGGCCCGGACCGGGCGGGCCCGCCGCTCTTCTCATACGCGTTCGCACCACCACACACCCCGAGGTGAACCTCCATGGCCACCGTGCTGTCCCTCTCCGGAAGCCCCTCCCCCACCTCCCGTACGGCGCGACTGCTGCGCCACCTGGACACCGCCCTTGTTGAACAAGGACACGAAGTGATTCCGCTGGATGTCCGGACGCTGCCTGCGGAGGCCCTGCTGGGCGCGGACTTCGGGCACCCGGCGATCGTCCGGGCCACCCGGCTCGTCGAACAGGCCGACGGCATCGTCATCGGCACGCCCGTCTACAAGGCGGCCTACTCCGGCCTGCTGAAGTCCCTGCTCGACCTGTTGCCGCAGTACGCGCTGGCCGGCAAGACCGTGCTGCCGCTGGCCACCGGCGGGTCCACGGCGCACGTCCTCGCGATCGACTACGCGCTGCGGCCCGTGCTGTCCTCGATGGGCGCCTCGCACATCGTGCAGGGCTGGTTCGTCCTGGACCGCGACATCACCGTCCAGGAGGGCGGCGGCGTCCACGTGGCACCGGGGACGCGCGAGGCGCTGGACGGTGTGCTCGGCCAGTTCGCGGCGGCGCTGGACCGCGCGCCCCTGCGAGTCGCGGCGTGACCGGCCCCGTCGCCCATGTGATCGCCGACGACGCGGAGGCGCTGGCCGTCGCGGCCGAACTGGCGGCGGAGTTCCGTACCGGCGCGGCGTACCGGGACGCCGAGCGCCGGCTGCCGCGCCTCGAACTGGACCGGCTCTCCGACAGCGGCCTGCTCGGCATTACAGTGCCGCGCTCGCACGGTGGCGCGGACGTGACGGCCGAAACGCTCGCCGGGGTCTTCCGGCTGCTGGCGAGCGCCGATGCGAGTCTGGCGCAGATTCCGCAGAGCCACTTCGTGTACGTGGCGGTGCTGCGCCGCCAGGGGACTGCGGAGCAGCAGAAGTTCTTCTTCGAGGAGGTGCTGGCCGGGCGGCGGCTGGGCAACGCCCAGTCGGAGGCGGGCACCAAGCACGTCCAGGACATCCGTACCCGGCTCGTACCCCAGCCGGACGGCTCGTACGTCCTGGAGGGCACCAAGCACTACTCCACGGGCGCCCTGTTCGCCGACTGGATCCCGGTGCTGGCCCGCGGCGACGACGAGGAGCTGCACGTCGCCTACGTACCGCGCCACGCGCCCGGTGTGACGGTCGTGGACGACTGGGACGGCATGGGCCAGCGCACCACCGCCAGCGGCACGGTGCGGCTGGAATCCGTGCTGGTCCCGCGCGACCGTGTGGTGCCGCACCACCTCACCTTCCGGGGCCCGCAGCTGCACGGCGCGCTCGCCCAGCTGCTGCACGCGGCCATCGACACCGGGATCGCCGAGGGCGCGCTCACCGAAGCGGCGGAATTCGTCCGGGCCAAGAGCCGGCCATGGTTCGAAAGCGGGCTGGAGACCGCTGCCGAGGACCCGCTACTGATCCAGCAGTTCGGCGAGCTGGCCCTGGGGGTGCGGGCCGCGGGCGCGCTGCTGGCCGAGGCGGCTCGTGGCGTCGACGCGGCGGCGGCCGACCTCACCGACGACAGCGCGGCCGGGGCGTCCATCGCGGTGGCCGCCGCCAAGGTGCAGGCGGCGCGGGCGGCGGTGGAGGCCGGCAGCGCGCTCTTCGAGGTGGCCGGCACTCGCGCGGCGCTGAACGGCCTGAACCTGAACCGGCACTGGCGCGACGCGCGCACCCACACGCTGCACGACCCCGTGCGCTGGAAGGTGCAGCACATCGGGCGGTACGTCCTGAACGGCACCCGGCCGCCCCGGCACGGCCTCCTCTGAACGACGGGGGGACACCCGGTGAACAGCCGGATGTGGTCGCAATCGGGAAGCGTGCGTGCTTCGCTGACGGGATGGTGACGTACGAGGAACACGTACCGCTTTCCGAAGAAGACGTGCCGTACTACGAAGACGTGACGCCGGGCAGCGGCTGTCTGCCGCCCGGCGCCTGGCTGCCCGGGTCGGACGCCGCCCGGCTGCCGCTCGGCGGAACCTGGCGGTTCCGGCTGTCGCCGACCGCGGCCTCCGAGGACGCGAGCTTCGCCCGCCCCGAGTACGACGACTCGGCATGGGAGGAGCTGCGGGTGCCGGGCCACTGGGTCCTCCAGGGACACGGCGCACCGGCGTACACCAACACCGGATATCCGTTCCCCGTGGACCCGCCCCGGGTGCCGGACGAGAATCCCACCGGCGACCACCGGTACGCGTTCGACCTCCCGGCCGACTGGCCGGCGGGCTCCGCCGCGCTCCACTTCGGGGGCGTCGAGTCCTGTGCCAGGGTGTGGCTGAACGGCAGCGAGCTGGGTCACTTCAAGGGCAGCAGGCTGCCGCACGAGTTCGAGGCGGGCTCCTTGCTGCGGCCGGGGCGCAACGTCCTGGCGGTCCGCGTCCACCAGTGGTCGTCCGGCAGCTATCTGGAGGACCAGGACCAGTGGTGGCTGCCGGGCGTCTTCCGCGAGGTGGAGCTGCGGCACCGCCCCGAGGGCGCCGTGCGGGACGCCTTCGTGCACGCCGAGTACGACCACCGCACCGGGCAGGGCACGCTGCGCGTGGACAGCGATCCCGCGGGGCGGGTGACCGTACCGGAGCTGGGCCTGGAGCTGGCGACCGGGGAGAGCGCGACGGTGCCGGTCGAGCCGTGGACGGCGGAGACGCCCCGACTGTACGACGCGGAGCTGGCCACCTCCGGGGAGCGGGTACCGCTGCGCATCGGGTTCCGCACGGTCGTCGTCGAGGACGGGCTGCTGAAGGTCAACGGGCGGCCGATTCTGCTGCGCGGCGTGAACCGGCACGAGTTCGACCCGGCGCACGGGCGCGCGGTGGGAGCGGACGTCATGCGGCGCGATCTGCTGCTGATGAAGCAGCACAACATCAACGCCGTGCGCACCAGCCACTATCCGCCCGACCCGGCCTTCCTGGCCCTCTGCGACGAGCTGGGGCTGTGGGTGGTCGACGAGTGCGATCTGGAGACGCACGGCTTCGCCCAGCAGGGCTGGCGGGCCAATCCCGTCGACGACGAGCGCTGGACGCCGGCGCTGCTGGACCGGGCCCGCCGGATGGTCGAGCGCGACAAGAACCACCCGTCCGTCATCATGTGGTCCCTCGGCAACGAGTGCGGCACCGGGCGCGGGCTGTCCACGATGGCCGCGTGGATGCGGGAACGCGACCCCTCCCGGCCGCTGCACTACGAGGGCGACCCCGGCTGCGCCGACACCGATGTCTACTCCCGGATGTACGCGGACCACGCCGAGGTCGAGCGGATCGGGCGGCGTACGGAGGAGCCGCTCCCGGACGGCACTCTGGATGCCCGGCGCCGCGGCCTCCCCTTCGTGCTGTGCGAGTACGCGCACGCCATGGGGAACGGTCCCGGCGGGCTGAGCGAGTACCAGCGGCTGTTCGAGACCTACGAGCGCTGCCAGGGCGGCTTCGTGTGGGAGTGGATCGACCACGGGCTGCGGCAGTACACCGCGGACGGCGTCCGGTACCACGCGTACGGCGGAGACTTCGGCGAGGAGGTGCACGACGGCAACTTCGTGTGCGACGGGCTGCTCTTCCCGGAGCGCGTGCCCTCCCCCGGGCTGATCGAGTACAAGAAGGTCATCGAGCCGGTCCGCTTCGAAGCGGTCGGCCCGGACGGCGCACCCGGGGCGGTGCGTGTCACCAATCTGCAGGACTTCGCCGACCTGTCCGCGCTCGCCTTCCCCTGGAGTTACGAGGTCGAGGGTCTGCCGGTCGCGGAGGGGACGCTCGCGGTGCCGCCGCTGCTGCCCGGCGAGAGCGCCGAAGTGAAGCTCCCCGCGCCGCCCGAGGACGCCCCTCGGGACGGCGAGGCGCTGTGGACCGTACGGGCGGTGCTGGCCGAGGACGCAGTATGGGCCGAGGCCGGGCACGAGATCGCGTGGGGGCAGTTGCCGGCCGCACCGCTTCCGGTGCCGCGGCCGTGGACGCCGAGCGCGGCCCCGCGGCGGGGCACGGACCGGACCCTCACTCTCGGTCCGGGTGTCTTCGATGCCACGACCGGGGTCCTGAGCCGGCTCGGCGGCTCCCCCGTGACCGGCCCGCGGCTGGACGTCTGGCGGGCGCCCACGGACAACGACGAGGGCGCGCCCTGGCAGCCGGGGCAGCGCTGCGGGCCCGAGTGGCGACGGATCGGCCTGCACCGGATGCGGCACCGCACGGACGCCGTGACGGCGGAGGGGGACGCGCTGGTCGTCCGTACCAGGGTGGCGCCGGCCGCCACGAGTCTGGGCTTCGCCGTGGTGCACCGCTGGACCTCGGACGGAGCGGCGCTGCGGCTGGAGGTGGCGGTGACGCCCCAGGGCGACTGGCCGGCGCCGCTGCCGCGGCTGGGGGTACGGATGGGCCTGGACGGCGATCTGGGCGCCGTTCGGTGGTTCGGCGGCGGTCCGGGCGAGGCATATCCGGACACGTCCGCAGCGGCCCGCGTGGGCCGCTGGTCGCTGCCTGTCGACGCGCTACAGACCCCGTACGTACGGCCGCAGGAGAACGGCGCGCGGATCGGTGTGCGGTGGGCGGAGCTGACGCGTCCGGACGGGACGGGGCTGCGTATCGAAGGAGAGCCGCACTACTTCTTCACCGCGCGGCGCTGGACCTCCGAGGAGCTGGACGCCGCCCGGCACACGCCGGACCTGGTGGCCGGTGACCGGGTGTGGCTGAACCTGGATCACGCACAGCACGGGATCGGCAGCGGGTCGTGCGGCCCTGGCGTGCTCCCGAAGTACCGCCTCGAAGCCGCTCCCGCCGCGTTCGCTTTCACCTTTCGTCCGCTGGAATGACAGGCTTCATGGCATGAGCACTTCCTCCCCCTCATTCGCGGAAGCCCTGGCCCGCGGCCCCCTCGTCCTCGACGGCGGGCTGTCCAACCAGCTGGAGTCGGCCGGGCACGACCTCAGTGACGAGCTGTGGTCGGCCCGGCTGCTCGCCGAGCAGCCGGACGCGATCACCGCCGCGCACCGCGCCTACTACGAAGCAGGCTCCCAGGTCGCCATCACGTCCAGCTACCAGGCCACCTTCGAAGGCTTCGCACACCGCGGCATCGGCCCGGAGGAGGCGGCCGGACTGCTGCGCCGCAGCGTGGAGCTGGCCCGGGAGGCCGCCGGACTCGCCATGAAAGACGGCGTGCCGGGGCCGCTGTACGTCGCGGCCTCCGCC
This sequence comes from Streptomyces ochraceiscleroticus, assembly GCF_000720485.1. Taxonomy (GTDB): domain Bacteria; phylum Actinomycetota; class Actinomycetes; order Streptomycetales; family Streptomycetaceae; genus Streptomyces; species Streptomyces ochraceiscleroticus. The sequence goes on from NZ_JOAX01000006.1 coordinate 87,534, forward strand.
GGCCCGTACGGCGCGATGCTCGCGGACGGCTCCGAGTACCGCGGCCGGTACGGCCTGAGCGTCGACGAGCTGGAGCGGTTCCACCGGCCGCGGCTGGAGGTGCTGGCGGCCGCGGAACCCGATGTGTTCGCACTGGAGACGGTGCCGGACGCCGACGAGGGGCGGGCACTGGTGCGCGCGGTGCGCGGCCTCGGAGTGCCGGCGTGGCTGTCGTACAGCGTCGAGGGCGGCCGGACCAGGGCCGGGCAGCCGCTCGCGGAGGCGTTCGCGCTCGCCGCCGAGGCGGACGAGATCGTGGCCGTCGGGGTCAACTGCTGCGTACCGGAGGACGCGGACGCGGCGGTGGAGCTGGCGGCGCGGGTGACCGGCAAGCCGGTCGTGGTCTATCCGAACAGCGGTGAGGAGTGGGATGCCCAGGCGCGTGCCTGGCGCGGGCGGGCGACGTTCACTCCGGAGCGCGTGACGGCGTGGACGGCGCGCGGCGCGCGCCTCATCGGTGGCTGCTGCCGCGTGGGCCCCGACTCCGTCTCCGCCCTCGCCGGTCTCGTCTCGCCCTGACGCCCCTCTGATGTGCTGCGGCCCCGCCCGTACGTGGCGGGGCCGTTTCGTGCGCGTGACGGATCAAGGTCGTTATGCAGACGCAACCCCCACGGCGGAGACAGCGGACACGGCCGGTGGCAGGATTCAGCCCAACTCGCCGTCGGCAGGTCACTGTTGATCTTCAACGTTTCCCCTGGAGGACCGGTGTCAGCTCGCTCGCCGCTGCCTGTCATAGCCGTCGTCGCGGCCGTCGCCCTGGCGGCCGGCTGCACCAGCACGAAGTCCGAGGGGAAGCAGGGCTCCGGATTGCAGCTCGTGTCCAAGGGCACGCTCAAGACCTGCACGCACCTGCCGTACCCGCCCTTCCAGGTGAAGAAGGGCGACAAAATCGTCGGATTCGACGTGGACCTCGTCGACCTGATCGCCAAGGACCTCAAGGTCCAGCAGGAGATCGTCAATACGCCCTTCGAAGGCATCGAGACCGGCCAGGACTTCAATATTCGCAAGTGCGACCTGGCCGCGGCGGGCATGACCATCACGCCGGAGCGCAGGAGGGTCATGGCCTTCTCCGACCCGTACTTCAACGCCACCCAGGCCCTGATCACGAAGAAGGGCAAGCCCTACAAGAAGGTCGAGGACCTCAAGGGCCGCAAGCTCGGCTACCAGAAGGCCACCACCGGCGGCATCTACGCCAAGAAGCACGCGGGCACGGACGTCGACCTCGTGGAGTACGAGGACCTCGGCCTGCTGCTGACCGCCGTGAAGACCGGCAAGGTGGACGCCGGCATCAACGACAACGGGGCGCTGTTCGACTACGTCAAGTCCAACCCCGACACCGAGGTCACCGCGGAGTTCAACACGGGTGAGCTCTACGGCATCGGCATGGGCAAGGGCAACGACGCGCTGCGCAAGAGGATCAACGCCTCGCTGAAGAAGGCCAAGGCCGACGGCAGCTACGACAGGATCTACAAGAAGTGGTTCGGCACCACGCCGCAGAGCTGACCCGCGCCGTCCACCTCCGAGGAGCTCTGCACGCATGTCGCTGTCCAAACGGCAACGGACCCGGGTGATCCGTGGGTCGCAGTACGCCCTGCTGGCCGTCATCGTGGTCGTCGTCGCGCTGGTCGCCGACTGGGGGCAGCTGCGGCGGGCGTTCTTCGACGTCGGCATCGCGCGCGAACTGTTCCCCGACATCCTCACCACCGCGCTGGTCAACACGGTCCTCTACACGCTGCTCGGCTTCGGGTTCGGGCTGGTGCTGGGGCTGGTCCTGGCACTGATGCGACTGTCGTCGGTGCCCCCGTACCGCTGGATCGCCGTCACGTACATCGAGTTCTTCCGCGGCGTGCCCGCCCTCCTGGTCTTCATCGCGCTGGGCTTCGGTGTGCCGCTCGCCTTCGAAGTGGCGCTGGACCAGTACGTCACCGTGATGCTCTCCTTGGGGCTCGTCGGCGCCGCCTACATGGCGGAGACCATCAGGGCGGGCATCCTGGCCGTGCCCAAGGGGCAGACGGAGGCGGCGCGTTCGCTCGGCATGTCGCACGGCCGGGCGATGGTCTCCATCGTCATCCCGCAGGCGTTCCGCATCGTCCTGCCGCCGCTGACCAACGAGCTGATCCTGCTGACCAAGGACTCCTCGCTGGTGTACCTGCTGGGGCTCTCGCTCGGCCAGTACGAGCTGGCCAACTTCGGCCGGGACGCGCTCAACGAGTACAAGAGCCTGACGCCGATCCTGGTCGCGGGCCTGCTCTACCTCGTGATCACCCTCCCGCTCGGGCACCTCGTCCGGCGGCTCGAGGCCCGAACGGCGAAGGCCAGGTGACCGGTATGACGACCGACAGAGCGACGACGGGCGGGGCGCCGGCGGCCGGGGAGGCGACCGCCATCGAGGTCACCGGGCTGCACAAGTCCTTCGGCGCCCTCGAAGTGCTCAAGGGCATCGACTTCACGGTGCGGCGCGGCGAGGTGGTGTGCGTCATCGGGCCGTCCGGCTCGGGCAAGTCGACATTGCTGCGCTGTGTGAACCTCCTGGAGGAGCCGACCTCGGGGACGGTCACGGTGGCCGGTACCGAGGTCACCGGTCCGGACGTGGACATCGACCGGGTGCGGCGCCGGATCGGAATGGTCTTCCAGTCCTTCAACCTCTTCCCGCACCTGACCGCGCTGGAGAACCTGACGATCGCCCAGCGGCGGGTGCTGCGCCGGGACAGGGCCGCTGCGGAGCGCACCGCGCGGGCGAACCTGGCGCGCGTCGGGCTGAGCGACAAGGAGCGCTCCTACCCGGCGCAGCTCTCCGGGGGCCAGCAGCAGCGGGTGGCGATCGCCCGCGCGCTCTCCATGGACCCGGAGCTGATGCTCTTCGACGAGCCCACTTCGGCGCTGGACCCGGAGCTGGTGGGCGACGTGCTCGCCGTCATGCGGTCGCTGGCCGACGAGGGCATGACCATGCTGGTCGTCACGCACGAGATGAGCTTCGCCCGGGAGGTCGCCGACCGGGTGGTCTTCATGGACGGCGGAGTGATCGTCGAGGAGGGCCCGCCGGACCGGGTGGTGGGCGCCCCGCAGCACGAACGCACGCGGACCTTCCTGGCGCGCGTACTGGACCCGGCGGCGGCGGAGGTCGGCGAGGTGGCCGACACGGGCCCGGAGGGCAAGCGCGTGGACCGGTGAGCCGTACGGAGCGCGTGTAGGGGCGGGTGGCGCGGAGAGGCGCGCCAGCCACCCGGGGGTCGAACACCCGCTCTCGGGGCATGGTGAGCGGTGATCGGTTTTCCCCGAGCCTCAGGAGCCCGCCGGTGTTCGTCGACATGCCCCTCGAAGACCTGCGCACCTACCGCCCCGAACGGCCCGAGCCGGCCGGCTTTGACGCCTTCTGGCAGCGCACCCTCAAAGAGGCGCGCGCCTGCCCTCTTGACGCCCGCTTCACCCCCATCGACGTGGGTCTGGACCTGCTGGACACCTACGACGTGGAGTTCTCCGGCTTCGGCGGGCACCGTATCCGCGGCTGGTTCCTGCTGCCGCGCGGCGCGGGGCGGCCGCTGCCGTGCGTCGTGCGGTACCTCGGCTACGGGGGCGGGCGCAGCCTGCCGCACGACTGGCTGCTCTGGCCGGCCGCCGGGTACGCCACCCTGGTGATGGACCCGCGCGGCCAGACCGGGCCCAACCGGCCCGGTGACACCCCTGACCCGGTCGGCTCCGCCAATCCGTCCGTCGGCGGAATGATGACGCGCGGAGTCCTGGACCCCGACGAGTTCTACTTCCGCAGGCTCTACACGGACGCCGTACGGGCCGTGGAGGCCGCCCGCGAGCACGCCGGGGTGGACCCGGAGCGCATCGTCGTGGAGGGCAACAGCCAGGGCGGCGCGCAGGCCCTGGCGGTGGCGGGCCTGGTGCCGGGACTCGCGGCCGCGCTCATCCGGGTGCCGTTCATGACGCACATCCGGCGCGCCGTCGAGGTGGCCGAGGCCGGCCCGTACACCGAACTCGCCGCGTACTTCGCCGGGGAGCGGCTGCACATCGATGCCGCTCTGGACACCCTGGACCACTTCGACGGGCTGAACTTCGCCGCCCGTGCCGAGGTCCCCGCCCTCTTCGGTACGGGTCTGGCGGACACCATCACGCCGGCCTCCACCGGCTTCGCCGCGTACCACCACTACGCGGGGCCGAAGGACCTTCGGGTGTGGCGGTTCAACGGCCACGAGGGCGGCGGGGTGCACCATCAGGCGGACGAGGTCATGTTCGTGCGGGAGTTGTTCGCATGACGGGGTGTCAGCACGCCGTCTGTCCGAGTGCCGGGCACGCGAGTGAGGAGTGGTGATGGGCGCGTGGGGAGCGGGGCCGCTCGTGGTCGGCGTGGACAGTTCCACGCAGTCCACGAAGGTGTTGGTCGTGGACGCGGCGACGGGAGAGGTGGCGGCGCGCGGCCAGGCGCCGCACACCGTCTCCGCCGGGACCGGCAAGGAGAGCGACCCCGAGGAGTGGTGGGAGGCGCTGACGCGGGCACTGGCGGCCTGTGGTGACCCCGCCCGGCAGGCGTCCGCGGTCTCCGTGGCGGGCCAGCAGCACGGGCTGGTCACTCTGGACGCGGCCGGGCGTCCGGTGCGCCCCGCGCTGCTGTGGAACGACGTGCGGCCGGCGCCGCAGAGCCGCCGCCTCATCGAGGAGCTGGGCGGCCCCGAGGCGTGGGCCGCGCGGGCGGGCAGCCTGCCCGGGCCCTCGTTCACGGTGGCCAAGTGGGCGTGGCTGCGGGCACAGGAGCCGACGGCGGCCCGTGCGGCCGCAGCGGTGCGACTGCCGCACGACTACCTGACCGAGCGGCTGACGGGCGAGGCCGTCACCGACCGCGGCGACGCCTCGGGGACGGGCTGGTGGTCCTCGGCCACCGAGTCCTACGACGCGGAGGTCCTCGGGCACGTGGGACTGTCTACGGAGATGCTGCCGCGGGTGGCGCGCCCCGGAGAGGCTGCCGGGACCGTGCGCCCCGAAGGGCTGCCGCTGCCCCATGGAGCGCTGGTCGCGGCCGGTACGGGGGACAACATGGCGGCGGCGCTGGGGCTGGGCCTGCGCCCTGGGCGCCCGGTCATCAGCCTCGGCACCTCGGGGACGGTGTACGCGGTGACCACCCGGCGCCCGGCCGACCCGACGGGTACGGTCGCGGGTTTCGCGGACGCGCGCGGCGACTGGCTGCCGCTGGCCTGCACGCTGAACTGCACGCTCGCGGTGGACCGGATGGCGGCGCTGCTCGGCCGGGACCGGGAGGCGGTGGAGCCGGGTGGCTCGGCGGTGGTGCTGCCGTTCCTGGACGGCGAACGCACGCCGAACCTCCCCGATGCCACGGGCCTGCTCCACGGGCTGCGGCACGACACCACGGGCGGACAGGTGCTGCAGGCCGCCTATGACGGCGCGGTGTTCGCGCTGCTGCGGGCGCTGGACCTCGTGGCGGGGCCGGAGACCGCGGCGGACGAGCCGCTGCTGCTGATCGGCGGCGGGGCGCGCGGGCGGGCCTGGCGGGACACCGTACGGCGGCTGTCCGGGCGGGCCGTCATCGTGCCGCGGGAAGGGGAACTGGTGGCGCTGGGCGCCGCGGCGCAGGCGGCGGGGCTGCTGCTGGGCGAGGATCCGGCGGCGGTGGCGCGGCGCTGGGGGACGGACCGGGGCGAGCGCTACGAGGCGGTGGAGCGGGACGCGGCGGCGTGGCAGCGGCTGACGGAGACCCTCACGGAGGCGGGCCCCCTCTTCGGAGCTTGAGGCTCGTCTTCGGCCCCGCGGTGCCCTTCAGGGCGAGCACTCCCGCGGGCCCCGTAAGCGCCGTCGTGCGCCCCGCGCGGCATTCCTCCGGTTGGCGTGTTCCGCTGCGCCCGAGAGATAGCTGTTCCGCTGAGCCTATCCACTCAATTCCCTTTCTACGCCACTCATTTGAGGGATTGTGCAGATAAAATCAGTGCGACTACCTTCTCTGTTCGGCGGATAGGCCGATTTCAACTTCTTCCAGAGATGGGTGGGGCAGCTGTGACGGTTCAGCAAGAAACTCTCTCCGACGCCGGAGGCGAAAGCCAAAATACGAACCTGACCAGTCTGGCCACGACCGCGGCGCGCAATCTTGCGACGACCACCAAGACGCAGCCGCAGATGCAGAACGTCACCTCCCGGTGGCTGCTGCGACTGCTGCCCTGGGTGCAGGTGTCCGGCGGCACATACCGGGTGAACCGCCGGCTGACGTACACCGTCGGCGACGGCCACATCGAGTTCGCCTCGGACGGCGCCGAGCTGCGCGTCATCCCCGACGAGCTGCGCGAACTGCCCGCGCTGCGGGAGTTCACCGACACGGAGGTCCTCACCGCGCTCGCCGAGCGCTTCGAGAGCCAGGAGTACGCGGCGGGCGAGCTGATCGCCGAGGCGGGCGCGCAGGCCGACCGCGTCGTGCTGATCGCGCACGGCAGGGTGGACCGGATCGGCACGGGCAAGTACGGCGACGAGACCACGCTCGGCGCGCTGGCCGGCGGTGACCACCTCGGCGACAAGCCGCTCACCACACCGGACACGACCTGGGAGTTCACCTACCGTGCCGTGACGCGGGTCACCGTACTGACGCTCCCCGCGAGCGCGCTCGGCGAGATCACGGGCCGCTCGGAAGCGCTGCGGGCGCATCTGGAGGCGGCGCGGTCCGGCGCCCCGGCACCGCACAACGAGAGCGGCGAGGCGGCCATAGAGATCGCCTCGGGACACCACGGCGAGCCGGTCCTCGGCAGCACGTTCGTGGACTACGAGCTGAAGCCGCGGGAGTACGAACTGAGCGTCGCGCAGACCGTGCTGCGCACCCACACCCGCGTCGGCGACCTGTACAACGACCCGATGAACCAGGTCGAGGAGCAGCTGCGGCTGACCATCGAGGCGCTGCGCGAGCGGCAAGAGCACGAGATGATCAACAACCGCGAGTTCGGCCTGCTGCACAACGCCGACCCGCGCCAGCGCATCCCCACCCGTAGCGGTCCGCCCACCCCCGACGACCTGGACGAACTCCTCGCGCGGGTCTGGAAGGAGCCGTCCTTCCTGCTGGCCCACCCCAAGGTCATCGCGGCCATCGGGCGGGAGTTCAGCAGGCGCAGCCTGTACCCGGCGGCCGTGGACTTCATGGGCCACTCGCTGCCGTCCTGGCGCGGGGTGCCGCTGTTCCCCTGCAACAAGATCCCGGTCAGCAAGGAAGGCACCAGCTCCATCCTCGTGATGCGCACCGGCGAGGAACGCCAGGGTGTCGTCGGGCTGCACCAGACCGGAATTCCCGATGAATACCAGCCAAGCCTGTCCGTCCGATTCATGGGCGTCGACGACAAGGCCGTTCTGAACTACCTCGTGAGCGCCTACTACTCCGCGGCCGTCCTGGTCCCGGACGCACTCGGAATTCTCGACGACGTGGCGATCGGCCACTGAACCGCGAATTCAAGCCACGACCGCGGCAATTCAAGCCGCCGCGTGACGCACCTCACAAAGGGACCCCGCCGAATGACGCCCGACCCTGTGGGCCGGGCCTTCGGCCGCACGTTTCACACCGGCACAGGAATAGGTGAGCATCTCCATGACCACTTCGCTCGACCCGACCTCCGGCCTCGGCGACTCCGCGAACGACCAGGCCCGGTCGAGCCTCGCCACGGCGGCGGCACGGAATCTGGCAACCACCACGAAGACCGTGCCGCAGATGCAGGGGATCTCCTCCCGCTGGCTGCTGCGCGTCCTGCCCTGGACGGAGGTCTCCGGCGGCACGTACCGGGTGAACCGCCGGCTCACCCACACCCTCGGCGACGGCCGGGTGGAGTTCACCAGCACCGGCAGCGAGGTCCGCGTCATCCCCGTGGAGCTGCGCGAACTGGCGCCGCTGCGCGGGCTGACGGACCAGGCGGCGCTGGAGGGGCTGGCCGGCCGCTTCGAGCAGCGCGACTTCGCCCCCGGTGACGTGCTCATCGAGCGCGACACGCCCACGGACCAGGTGGTGCTGATCGCGCACGGCAAGCTGGAGCGCGTGGGCCAGGGGAAGTACGGCGACGACACCGTGCTCGGCGTGCTCGCCGACGGCGACCACGTGGGTGCCACGGCCCTGCTCTCCGGGGAGGGCACCTGGGAGCACACCGTCCGCGCCGTCACCCGGGGCACCGCACTGGTGCTGCCCCGCTCCGCCTACGAAGAGGTGGCCGGCCGCTCCGAGGCGCTGCGCAGCCACATCGAGCAGTTCCGCGCCGCGCTGATCCCCGCGCAGAACAAGCACGGCGAGGCGGCCATCGAGGTGGCGTCCGGCCACGTCGGCGAGCCGCAACTGCCGGGCACGTACGTGGACTACGAGCTGACGCCGCGGGAGTACGAACTGAGCGTCGCGCAGACCGTACTGAAGATCCACAGCCGGGTCGCCGACCTCTACAACGACCCGATGAACCAGCTCGACCAGCAGCTGCGGCTGACGGTCGAGGCGCTGCGCGAGCGGCAAGAGCACGAGATGATCAACAACAAGGAGTTCGGCCTGCTGCACAACGCCGATCTCAAGCAGCGCATCCACACCCGCTCGGGCCCGCCCACCCCGGACGACCTGGACGAGCTGATCTCGCGCCGCCGCAAGACCCAGGTCCTGCTGGCGCACCCGCGCACCATCGCGGCCATCGGCCGGGAGTGGAACGCCCGCAGCATCTACCCGACGGGCGTGGAGTTCGGCGGCCAGGAGGTGCGTGCTTGGCGCGGCATCCCGCTGCTGCCCTGCAACAAGATCCCGATCAACCCCGACCAGACCAGCTCGATCATCGCCATGCGTCTCGGCGAGGACAACCAGGGCGTGGTGGGCCTGCACCAGACGGGCATCCCGGACGAGTACCAGCCCGGCCTGTCGGTGCGCTTCATGGGCATCAATGAGCAGGCGATCATCAAGTACCTGGTCAGCGCCTACTTCTCGGCCGCCGTGCTGGTGCCGGACGCGCTGGGCATCCTGGAGGACGTCGAGATCGGGCACTGAGAGGCCCGCCGGTCCCTGCGGAGGGGGTTCGCCGCAGGGGCCGGTCCCCGCCCCGCATAGACGGGGCGGGGCTGCGCCGCGATGAGGTGGGGCTGTGGGAGCGGGGGGCGACTGCGGTGAGTGGGGCAACTGCGCTGAGTGGGGCGGCAGTAGCGTCCGGAAGAATTTCCGGTGTTCTTGGTCGAGGCATGAGCGGACCGGGCAGAACGATGGCAGAGGCCGTGCGGTTCCTGACGTCGAGGGACCGCATGTGCACGTTCTCACGCCACGGTCCGCGGGCCGTGGCAGGTTCGCGAGCATCCCCCTCCCCCCATGAACACCGGCAGGAGATCGCATGCAGCACGACATCCCCCGGCCGTCCCGCCGCCGCCTGCTGACCGGCGCCGCTGCGGCGGCCGCCGCCCTCGTCCCCCTCGGCACCGGCCTGGCGCAGGCCGCCCCCCACCGCTCCCGCGCCGCCGCCTATCCGGACGTCCACTGGACCCCCGCCGCTGCCGCCAACTACACCGCGGCGAACCGCCCGGCGCAGTACGCCATCGACATGGTGATCATCCATGTCACGCAGGAGACGTACGCCGACACGGTCAAGATCTTCCAGAACCCCAAGGCCCAGGTCTCCGCGCACTACTGCGTGCGCTCCGCCGACGGGTACATCGGCCAGTTCGTCCGCGAGGACGACGTCGCCTGGCACGCGGGCAACTGGAGCTACAACACCCGCAGCATCGGCATCGAGCACGAGGGCTGGGTGGACCAGCCGCGGTGGTTCACGGACGCCATGTACGAACAGTCCGCGCAGCTCACAGCCGCGGTCTGCGCACGGTACGGCATACCGAGAGACCGCAAGCACATCATCGGACACGTCGAGGTGCCCGGGACCGACCACACGGACCCGGGCCCTTACTGGGACTGGGCGCGCTACATGAACCTGGTACGGGCGGCCTCCTGACGCCCCGGCGGCTGCCGCCCGGGTATGCCCCGGAGCGGCGGCCGCCGACGGAGCGGCGTACACCGGTGCCACGGCGCTTCTGCGCGTGTGCGCGCCCCTCCAGTGGTGTACTTCCTTGGCCCAAGGAACAGTCGGCGTGACAACTGGGGTGATCGTGAGGCAGCGGTGCGGTCGTGTCCGCGCGGTACTGACGGTTCTGCTGGCGGCCGGTGCACTGGCCGGCGGAGGCGTGGCGGGCGGGAGTGCCGCCGTCTCGGCGGACGTGCTCCGTACGGGCCGGACGGCCCCGGCGGCGTCCGGGGTGACGTACACCCAGTTCTCGATGGCGGTGCCGCGCGGCATCGCACGCGGTCACCTGCTGACGGTGGACCTGGCGAGACCGGACGTCTCGGTCGACCTGCTGTACGCGGGCGCGGTCGGCGCCCGGAAGGCGGTGTCCGCGATGGCCGACGCACAGGACGCGGTGGCCGGCGTCAACGGCGACTTCTTCAACATAACGGAGGATCAGCACCCGGGTGTCGAGCCGACGGGCGCGTCCGACGGGCCCGCGATCGCGTCCGGGCGGCGGCTGAAGTCGGCGGTGCCGGACGGGCAGCGGTTCGGGCCCCCGTTACCGCCCGGCACGACGGCCGAGGACGTCATCGCGGTGGGCCCGGACCGGCGGGTCCGGCTGGACCGGCTGTCGCTGCAAGGCTCGGTTGCCACGCCGGACGGCCGGCTGCCGCTGCGCGGGCTGAACCTGTACGCGCTGCCGGTCGACGGCATCGGCGCGTACACCCCGGAGTGGGGCACCACCTCCCGGGTGCGCGCCACCTGTGGCACGGACGCCGACCGTGCGGCGCCGTGCAGTGAGGACACCACCGAGGTCACGGTGCGCGGCGGCCGGGTCGAGAAGGTCGCGGACACGCCGGGGCGCGGCGGCGTGCCCGAAGGCACGACAGTACTGGTGGGGCGCGAGGAGGGTGCGCGGCAGTTGCGAAAGCTGTCGGTGGGCGAGCGGGTGCGCGTCACGGACCGACTGGTGGGGCAGCGGCCGGGCCCCGCGCGGTTCGCGGTGGGCGGCTTCCCGGTGCTGCGGGACGGTGCGCCGCTGCCGGGCCTGGACACCGTTGCGTCGGCGGTCCGTACCGCGGCGGGCGTCGGCGGGGACGGGCGGGTGCTGTACCTGCTCGCGCTGGACGGCACGAAGGGGAACGCCGGGCTGACGATCGACGAACTCGCCGGGCTGATGACGCGGATCGGCGCCCGGGACGCGCTGAACCTGGACGGCGGCGGGTCCTCGACGCTCGTCCTGCGCGAGCCGGGGAGCGGCGCGGCGACCGTCCGCAACCACCCTTCGGGCGGCGCGGAGCGACCGGTACCGAACGGGATCGGGGTCTTCGCGCGGGGGCTCTGAGGGGGCTCCGCTCAGGGCCGTACGCTGCTGACCAGGTCGGCGGCGCCGGAGAGGCCGTTGCTGATGTCGGGGGCGAGGCTGCTGCCGGCGAGGAAGAAGCCGAGGAGCACGCACACGAGGGCGTGCGACAGCTTGAGCTGCCCGCTGCGCATAAAGACGACGGCCAGCACGACGAGCAGCAAGACCACTGAGACCGAAATAGCCATGGCGAACCTCCCTCGGTGGCCCGAACGGGCCATCAACGGCGCCAGTTTGGCGTATTTCGCGGCCTTCACTCTCCTGTCAGGCGTCCGCCGAACGGGTGATCACTGCGGGTCACCGGACGGCTGCCGGGGCCGCGAGGGCGCATGCTGCGTCAACGCCTCCCATCGCACCGTACGGCCGCACCGCCGTTCGAGCAGTACCCGGTCGTGGCCGACGGCCAGCAGGCCGGCGCCGGACTCCGCGCGGTACTCCTCCACCACCGCGACCAGCGCGGCCGTCGTCGAGGCGTCGAGCATCGCGGTCATTTCGTCATAGATCAGTGTCCGTCCACGACGACGCTCCCCCGGTCGGGACGGTGCAGCAGGGCCGCCACCTTCGCCAGCGTGGACTTGCCGCAGCCGCTGGGGCCGAGTAGCCCGACCGCCTCACCGGGTGCGACGCGCAGGGAGACGCCGCGCACGAGGGGCCGGGCGCGGTCGTATCCGGCGGTGATGTCCGGGAGGTCAAGCTTCGGCGGCCTCTCCGGGGGCCAGGGCGCCTACGGGTACGTGGTGGCAGGCCACGCCGTTGACCGGCTCGGGCACGACGTCGCACACGGCCGTCGCGTGCGGGCAGCGGACGGCGAACGCGCAGCCTTCGGGGAGCGCGCCCAGCTCCGGCGGCTGGCCGGGGATGGGCGTGAAGGCGCGTTCAGGGAGCGCATCGAGCAGGCCGCGCGCGTACGGGTGCCGGGGTCCTGGCGTACCGAAGAAGTCGGCCGCGTCGGCGAGTTCGACGATGCGGCCCGCGAACATGACGGCGCTGCGGGGCGGGCGGTCAGTCGCCGAAGCCGCCGCCGAATCCTCCGCCGTCGCCCCCGAAGCCCCCGCCGTCCCCGAAGCCGCCCCCGAAGTCGCCGCTGCTGAAGTCGCCGCCCGAGTAGTCCCCGCCGCCGGCGCCGTCCCCGTACGCGCCGTCGCCCCACCCGTAGGCGGCCGGGCCCATCATCGAGGAGCCGAGCAGCGTGCCGAGGAACAGCCCGGGGAGCAGCCCGCCGCCGAGCATCCCGTAGTAACCACCGGCCCAGGGCCCGTAGGCGGGGCCCGCGTCCCAGTACGGACGGTCCTCGCCGTACGGGGTGCGCACCGTACGGGTCATCGGCTCCTGGCCGTCCGCCAGCCGCGTCTGGTCGGCCGCGCAGACCGGGACCGTGCGCTCCGCGCCCCCGGGCGGCGCCCACTGCGCGTCGGCGACGGACGGGCCGTGCCGCGGGTCGAAGAAGCACGGCGGCCGGCGCTCCGGCAGCGGCCGGCCCTCCCGCCGGGCCGCCAGCGTGGCGAGGGCGAACCGGCCGCCCTCCAGTACCTCGGTCACCTTCCGCACGTCCTGGGGGTGCCGTGCCTCCGCCATCCTCTGCTTGGCGTTCTCATACGCGTCCAGGGCCTGCGCGTAGTCGGCGCGCATCGGGTCGTCGGCGCCCGGCTCGCCGGGCCGGAAGTCGAGCCGGTCCAGCTCCTCCCCGTAGGCGGTGATGTCCTCGTCCACCACGACCCGCAGCGCGTCCAGCGCGGCCTGCTCCTCGGCCTCACGGCGGCGCCTGGAGCGGCGGTACACCGTGTACGCGCCGCCCGCCCCGAGGACGACGAGCACGCCGAGCCCGACCAGCGCACCCGTGCTGGCCCCGCTGCCGCCCGCGCCCTGCCAGGTCTCGGGCATGCCGTCCCCCGCCTGCTTGTCGGCCTGGGCGACAAAGTCCTTCAGTTGCGCGGTCGCGTCACCGGGGTGCGCACGCTGGGCGGCCCCCACGAGGTGGCGCACCGACTCCCGGGACAGCACGTCGCCGTCGGCGCGGGCGTCGAACCGGTCGCCGAGCTGGACCGCGTACACGCCCCGGATGCCGACCCGGGTGCGCAGGTCCTCGAAGAGCGTCGCGGACGGATAGTCGGAGTTCGCGGGCAGCACGGCTACGAAGACCGGCTTCCCGGCCTCCTCGATGTCGTTCGCCAGCGCGTCCGCCTGCCCGTCCGGCAGCCGTCCCGCGGCCCGCGGGTCGACGTACACGGGCCCCTTGGAGAGCGCCTTGGCCGCCGCGTCCAGTCCCCCGCTGTCGCGCGCCGCGGAGGCGACGACGGACCCCGCCGACGCCCCGTACGCGGCCGCTGCCCCGGGAGCCGCGACGGGCGCCAGCGCGAGCAGCAGCGCCGCGCCGGCAGCCGGCAGGGCCGGCACCGACCGGAACGCGGGTCGTCGGGGTGCGACCTTCATACGTACGACGCTACCGGAACTTCACTTTTCCGACATGCCCGGTGGGGCGCCATCCGGCCAGTGGGGCGTCGCGTGCCCGGTGAGGCAGGCACACGGGCAGGCACAGAGGCCGGAAACAATGGTCGAACGGTCAACCATCGAGCGCGAGGGCGTTCTTGGCCGCCTCGACCGCCTCCTCGGGAGCGGGCCCGGAGGGGTTCTCCGTTGCCAGCGCCTGATTACGGGCGACGAAGGGGCGCAGCCGCGCCTCGTAGCGGTCGAACGCGGCCCGGTAGTCGTCGGGCGTCCGGCCGAGCTCGGCGGCGAGCACGTAGGCGCCTACCAGGGCCAGGCTCGTGCCCTGGCCGGACAGCGGGGAGGGGCAGTAGCCCGCGTCCCCGACGAGCGCCGCCCGGCCGGCGGTCCAGCGATCCATATGGATCTGCGCCATCGCGTCGAAGTAGAAGTCGGGCGCCTCCCGCATGGCCGCCAGCAGTTTCGGCGTCTCCCACCCGAGGTGGCCCAGCCGCTCCCGGAGCAGCGCCTTCTGTTGCCCGGTGTCCTGGTGGTCGTACGCGAAGGGCTCGGACGAGAAGCCGAGCGTGGCCCTGAGCTCGCTGTTGCCGCGCGCCGGGTAGACGACGTAACTCGTGCCGCCGTCCTGGAGCCACACCTGCCAGTCGTCGAGCTGCAGGAAGTTGCCGGTACTGAACACGCCCACGTAGGCGCCGAGATGGCGGAGGAACTCCGGCTCGGCACCGAAGGCCAGCCGGCGCACCGTGGAGTGCAGGCCGTCCGCGCCCACGACGAGGTCGAAGCTGCGGGCAGGCGCACGCTCGAAACCGACGCGTACGCCGTCGGGTGCCTGCTGGAGGGTGGCGATCGAGTCGCCGAAGAGATACTCGATGCCGTCGCGCGCCTGCCCGTACAGCAGCGCGGTGAGGTCGTCGCGGAGCAGTTCAATGTCATCGCTGTCGAGCCGGCCGCTGCTGAAGGTCTGCTCGGTGGAGCGCCACAGCTCCTCCCCCGTGGCGTCGAGCATCGACATGCCCCGCATCCGGGTGCGCAGTCGGCGCGCGTCCGCCAGTACGCCCATCCGGTCGAGGACGTCCAGCGCGACACCACGGACGTCGATCGCCTGCCCTCCCGGACGCAGCCCCGGAGCGCGCTCGACCACGGTCGGCTCGTAGCCCTGGTGGCGCAGCCAGTAGGCGGTGGCGAGGCCGGCGACGCCGGCCCCTGAGACGAGCACGGTTCTGGCCCTCATGGGTCCCCCTCGGACAGTACGTACGATGTACGCGCTGAATGTACGTCGTACGCGCCATCGGGGGAAGCAGCTCATCGGGACCGGTTCTCCCGGCTGCCCTAGGACAGAAAGCCGCTGAAGAGGCGTCCTCGCCACGTTCTCACTGCTAGCCTCTGTACTAGTACAGATGAGAGAGGGGGCAGGATGGCCGCGGAAAATCTTCCGCCGTACCTGCGCATCGCCTCGGAGATCCGGCGGCGCATCGAGGACGGCGAGCTGGTCGCCGGTGACCGGGTGCCGTCCACCCGGCGGATCGCCGAGGAGTGGCACGTCGCCCTGGCGACGGCCACCAAGGCGCTGAACGCACTGCGGCAGGACGGCTTGGTGGAGGCCCGGCCGCGGGCCGGCACGGTGGTGGCACCGTCCCGGCGTACCGGGGGCACGGCTCGCGGTTCCCGTGCAGCGCCCCCGTCCGACCAGGAACTGACCCGCGCCCGCATCGTGCGTACGGCCATCGAGATCGCCGACGCGGAAGGGCTGGCGGCCCTGTCGATGCGCGGCGTCGCGGCCCGTCTGGGGACCGCGGCGATGTCGCCCTACCGGTACGTGAACGGCAAGGACGAACTGGTCCTGCTGATGGCCGACAGCGTGCTCGGTGAGATCGCGTACCCGGCCGAGCCGCCCACCTGTCGGCGGACGCGTCTGGAGACGGGCGCCAGGGCCCTCTGGGCGCTGCACCGCGTCCATCCCTGGCTGGCCCAGCTCGCCCCGCTCACGCGCCCGTTGGCGCTGCCGAACTTGATGGCCTACTCGGAGTGGATGCTCGCCGCTCTCGACGGCCTCGGGCTCGACGGGACCACCATGCTGGACATCAATGTGCTGCTCTACAGCCACGTCCAGGGGCTCGCCGTCCACCTCGAACGGGAGGCGCACGCCGCAAGCGTGAGCGGCCTCTCCCAGGAGCAGTGGCTGGAGGCTCAGGAAGATGGCTTCGGGGCGATCGCCGCTTCGGGGCGGTATCCGACGTTCGCCCGGCTCCTGGAGTCCTTCGGCGCCGACGGTTACGACCTGGACCTCGACGGGCTCTTCGAGAGTGGCCTCCAAGCCTTGCTCGACGGCCTGGTGGTCGTGCCCCATCCCCACTGAGCCTGACGTACGGCGCCGGCCGACGGCCCCCACAGCCGTCGGCCGGCAGCCGGTGTGCCCGCCGGCTCCTACGGGGCCGTGAGGTCCACCAGCTCGGCGAGGGACGCGCGGTGGCGTCCGGGAGCGCCCAGCGCGATCTCGTCGCTCTTGGCGCGCTTCAGGAAGACGTGCACCGGGTGTTCCCACGTCATGCCGATGCCACCGTGGAGCTGGAGGCATTCCTCTGCCGCGCGGACCGCGACCGGGGCGCAGTACGCCTGGGCGACGGCCACCGCTACCGGGGCGTCCGCGCTGTCGGTGGCCAGCGCGTCCGCCGCGTTGCGCGCCGCCGCCCGCGCCGACACCACCTCCAGCCAGAGCGCGGCCATCCGGTGCTTGAGCGCCTGGAACGAGCCGACCGGGCGGCCGAACTGGTGGCGCTGCTTGGTGTACTCGACGAGCTCGGTCAGGCACCACTCGGCGATGCCGAGCTGTTCGGAGGCGAGCAGCCCGGCACCCGTGAGCAGGGCCCTCCGTACGGCCGCGCCGGCCCGGTCGGAGCCGGCCAGCCGGCGGCCCGCGGCGCCGTCGAAGGTGACGCGGGCGAGCGGACGGGTGAGGTCCAGCGGGGTGACCGTCTCGATGTGCAGCCCCGGCGCATCGGTGTCCACGGCGTACAGCTCGATGCCGTCCGCCGCGCGCACGGGGACGAGCAGCACGTCCGCGGCTGCCGCGTCGGCGACCGAGGCGACCGTACCGAGCAGGGCGCCGTCGGCGCCGGCCCGCACGGGCGGCTCCAGCGGCCCTGCGGGCGCGGTCGGCAGCGGCAGCGCGAGCACGCCGATCCGCTCACCGGCGGCCAGCGCGGCGAGCAGCCGCGCGACCTCGTCCTGGCCGGTGTCGCAGCCGAGCAGGGCGGTGACCGCCAGGACGGCGCTCGTCAGGTACGGCACGGGCGTCACGGCCCGGCCCAGCTCCTCCAGGACGACGGCCGCCTCCCGGGGGCCGGCGCCCTGGCCGCCGAGCTTCTCGGGGACCAGCAGCCCGGCCGCCCCGATGTCGGTGGCGAGCGAGCGCCAGAGGGCGGCGTCGTGCGTGCGGCCCGCTTCCAGCTCGGCGAGGACCGCGGCCGGACCGCCACGGTCGGCCAGCAGGGACCGCACGGCGGCGCGCAGGTCGTCCTCGGGCTCGGAGTAGAGCAGGTCCGGACCCTCGGGCAGCTCGGACGCCGTGGCGTCCGCCAGAGTCTGCTGGTCGGTCATCGGGGCAGGTCCTTCCACGCGACGTCCTTGTCGGTGCGCGGCTCGGACGGCAGGCCGAGCACGCGTTCGGCGACGATGTTGAGGAGCACTTCGGAGGTGCCGCCCTCGATGCTGTTGCCCTTGGCGCGCAGGTAGCGGTAGCCCGCCTCGCGCCCGGTGAAGCTCAGTACGTCGGAGCCGGTGTGCGTCCAGCTGTCGTACGTGAGGCCGTCCTCGGCGAGGAACTCCACCTCCCAGCCGCTGATCTCCTGGGCGAGCCGCGCGAACGACAGCTTCATGCCGCTGCCTTCGGGGCCGGGCTGGCCCTGGATGAGCTGCTGGCGCAGCCGTTCGCCGGTGAGGCGGGCCACCTCGGCCTCCACCCACAGGCGCAGCAGCCGCTGGTGCAGGTCGTGGGTGCGCAGTTCGGGGCGCTCGCGCCAGTCGGCGGCGGCGACGCCGATCATGCCGCCTTCACGGGGGATGCGGTTGCCCCCGATGGCGACGCGTTCGTTCATCAGGGTGGTCTGCGCGACCTTCCAGCCCTCGCCGACCTCTCCGAGGCGCCGGCTGTCGGGAATCCGGACGCCGGTCAGGAAGACCTCGTTGAACTCCGCCTCGCCGGTGATCTGGCGCAGCGGCCGCACCTCGACACCGGGGTCGGTCATGTCGCAGAGGAAGTACGTGATGCCGCGGTGCTTGGGCGCGTCCGGGTCCGTCCGGGCGATGAGGATCGCCCAGCGGGACTTGTGCGCGCCGGAGGTCCACACCTTCTGGCCGTCCACGACCCAGCTGTCGCCATCGCGCACGGCACGGGTGGCGAGCCCCGCGAGGTCGGAGCCGGCGCCGGGCTCGCTGAAGAGCTGGCACCACACCTCCTCGCCGGTCCACAGGGGCGGCAGGAAGCGCTGCCGCTGCTCCTCGGTGCCGTACCGCAGGATGGTGGGCGCTGCCATGCCCAGGCCGATGCCGATCCGTCCCGGGTCGTTGTCGGGCGCCCCGGCGGCCGCCAGCTCCTCGTCGACGACGGCCTGCAGGGCGCGGGGCGCGCCCAGGCCGCCGAGGCCCTCGGGGAAGTGCACCCAGGCGAGCCCTGCGGCGAAGCGGGCGCGCAGGAAGTCCAGTCGCTCCGTGGTGGCGGGCGGATGGGCGGCGAGCAGTTCGGCGGTGCGCCGGCGCAGCTCCTCGGCGTCGACAGGGCGTGCGGTGGTCTCCGCGGTCATCGGGCGCCCGCCTCTCCGGGGAGGACGACCAGGCGTCCGGTGGTGACGCCGTCGGCGACCCGCTGCACCGCGTCGGCGGCGCCGTCCAGCGCTACCCGGTCGCCGATCAGCGGCTTGATGACGCCCTGCGCGGCGAGCTTGGTCAGCTCCTCGTGGCAGGCGCCGATGGCGGCCGGCTCCTTGGTGGCGTACAGGCCCCAATGGAGGCCGAGGATCGCGTAGTTCTTGACCAGCGCGTGGTTGAGCGCGGGGCTGGGGATCGTGCCGCTGGCGAAGCCGATGACGACGATGCGGCCCTCGAAGGCCACGCACTTGGCGGACTGGGCGTACGCGTCGCCGCCCACCGGGTCGTAGATGACATCGGCGCCGCGGCCGCCGGTGGCTTCCTTCACGGCCTTGATGACGTCCTCGGCGCGCCGGTCGATGACCACGTCGCAGCCGAGCTCCCGGGCGACCGCGGCCTTCTCGGGGCCGCCGACGACCCCGATGACGCGGGCGCCGGCGGCCCGGCCGAGCTGGACGGCGGCGCTGCCGACGCCGCCCGCCGCCGCGTGCACCAGCAGCGTCTCGCCGGCCTGGAGGTGTGCGCGGCGGTGCAGCGCGAACCAGCCGGTCTGGTAGCCGATGTGCAGCGCGGCGGCCTCGGCGTCGTCCAGCGCGTCCGGTGCCGGGAGGACGGACTTGGCGTCCACCACGGCCAGTTCGGCGAATCCGCCGTTCGGCAGCGGCGGCTGCGCCAGTACGCGGGTGCCGACGGCGACGTCCGCGCCGTCACCGGCGGCGAGCACCTCGCCGCAGATCTCCACGCCGGGCGTGAACGGCAGCGGCGGGCGTACCTGGTACTGGCCGCGGCAGAGCAGCGCGTCGGGGAAGTTGACGTTCGCGGCCTTCACCCGGAGGAGCAGCTGTCCGGGGCCCGGCTGTGGGTCCGGGACCTCGTCCAGCCGCATCACCTCGCGTGGCTCGCCGTTCGCGTGTACCCGCCATGCCTTCACTGAGCTTCCCCTCACGACGTCGGTGGCCTCGGTGCCATCGGCATACTAAGCGGTCGGTATCCGTGAGGGAACAGATATCGGAGGGGCAATCGTGAGCGGCGGTCAGCCGGCCAGGCGGCGCACCTTGACCGTGTTGTCGGTCCGGACCATCTGCTGTCCGTCCGGCGCCGTCTGGAGGCGCTCGTGCTCCTCGCAGACGAGCACCTCCCACTCCCCCTCGGCCAGCCGCAGGTCCGCCAGGACCTCGCGCGCTACGGGAAGGTGCACATCGGGGTGCGCGTCGGGCTCCCACGGGGGCGGCCCGGAGTGGCCCACCACGAGGAGCACCCCGCCCGGCGCCACCGCGCCGGCGGCGGTCCGCAGGACCTCCTCCCGCGGCAGCTCGCCGAGGGTGTGCAGGAAGTGGGACGAGACCAGGTCGAAGGTGCCCTCGGGGAAGGTCTCGCCCAGGGTGTGGCGCTGCCAGTCGATGCGGTCCGCGACGCCTTCCTCCGCCGCGTGCCCGGCGGCCCTGTCCAGCGCCACACGGGAGACGTCGACGGCGGTGACCCGCCAGCCCTGCCGGGCCAGCCAGATCGCGTCGCCGCCTTCCCCGCAGCCCAGGTCCAGGGCCCGGCCCGGGGCCAGGTCCGCGACCTCCCGGACCAGTGCCGCGTTGGGCTTGCCGCTCCAGATCCGGCCGCTCTCGGCGTACCGGGTGTTCCAGAACTCCTCGTCCGAGATCTGCGTATCGGTCATCGGCACACACGCTCCTTCGTAGCGGCTTCTCGCTGCTTCCCTGCCGATACTCGGACCGCGCCGCCGACTTGACAAAGTTTATTGCCGAAACAGCAAATGGGGGCATGGCAGACGATGACCTCGCCGGTGTGCTCACCGCGGTCGGCCCCCGGCTCCGCGCACTGCGCAGGGACCGCGGGACGACCCTGACCGCGCTGAGCGAGACCACCGGCATCTCCGTCAGCACGCTCTCCCGACTGGAGTCCGGGCAGCGCAAACCCACCCTGGAGCTGCTGCTGCCGCTGGCCAAGGCGTACGGCGTCCCGCTGGACGAACTGGTCGGCGCGCCGCCCACCGGCGACCCCCGCATCCACCCGCGCCCCGTCGTCCGGAACGGCCAGACCTTCGTGCCGCTCACCCGGCACCTCGGCGGCCTGCACGCCTACAAGCTGATCCTGCCCCCGGGGCGGCCCGATGCCCCGCACCCCGAGCAGCGGACCCACGAGGGCTACGAATGGCTCTACGTGCTCTCCGGCCGGCTGCGGCTGAGGCTGGCCGAGCACGACCTCGTACTCAGCGCGGGCGAGGCCGCCGAGTTCGATACACGCACGCCGCACAGCTTCGCGAGCGCGGGCCCCGAACCGGTGGAGTACCTCTGCCTGTTCGGCCCCCAGGGCGAGCGCGTGCACGTACGGGCGCGGCCCACGGGCCACGACTGACCGGCGCGCTCCTTCAGGTGCGGCCCTCTCGCTCCTGGGCGTCCTTCAGGGCGGCGGAGTGGGTGGCCCAGCCGGCCCGCACGACGGGGAAGCCGGCGGCCTGGACCGCGTCGCAGACCAGCTCGTCGTCGTCCACGACGACGCGGACCTCACGGCCACGGGCCAGTTTGCGCAGCAGTTCGAGCTTGGTGTGGCGGGCCGGGCGGCGGTCACCGGAGGGGCGCATCCAGACGCGGCCCTCGGGGAGCCCGTGCCGGGCCAGCCACTCCAGCGTGTCGGCGCGGCACCGCTCGGGCCGCCCGGTCAGGTACACGATCTCGCACTCCGCCGCGCTCTCCAGGGCCAGCGCGATGCCTTCGGGGAGCGGCGGGTCCTCGGGGGCCGCGGCGAAGAAGCCGTCCCAGTCGCGCGGCCGCTGCTCCAGGAAGTGCTGCCGGTGCGCCGTGCCCGCCAGGGTGTTGTCCAGGTCGAAGACCGCCAGGGGCGCCTTGCGCATGTGTCATCCCGTCGCTGTGCCTGCGGTCGCCGCCGGGACGCCGGCCGGCTCGCCGCCGGCCGTCACCCGGATGCGGCCGGTGC
Organism: Streptomyces ochraceiscleroticus; assembly: GCF_000720485.1. GTDB lineage: Bacteria > Actinomycetota > Actinomycetes > Streptomycetales > Streptomycetaceae > Streptomyces > Streptomyces ochraceiscleroticus. The sequence continues at coordinate 109,176 of NZ_JOAX01000006.1, forward strand.
CGATGCCGTGGGCGAGTGAGAGCCGATCGTAGATCACCTCGGTGCAGGCCGCCGCGTCCAGTTCCAGTACGGTGTCCGGCGCCGGGGCAGGGCCGTCCGCGTAGCCCCAATCCGCCTGTGCGTCCGTCTCCGCGCCCAGCGTGATGTGGAACGTCCCCTCGTCCAGCCGGACCTCCACGACCCGTACGGGGGCGCCCTGCGGCCGTTGCGCCGTGAAGTACCGGGCGATCCGGGGCATGAGCGGCACGGCGAACCAGTGGGCCCGGACCGCGTCGGTCGGCTGCGGTGCGCCGAGGTCGGCCGCGCCCCAGTCGGCCAGAGCGGTGAGGACGGGGAGCAGGGCGCGGCCGCGCGGGGTGAGTTCGTAGACGAACGCGGCGGCGGGCGGGTCGAGTCTGCGGCGGACGGTCAGGCCGTCGCGCTCCATGTCCTTCAGACGGCCCGCGAGCATGTCCGTGCTGACGCCCGGCAGGTCGGCGTGCAGGTCCGTGTAGCGCCGGGCCCCGGCCAGCAGCTCCCGGACGATCAGCAGGGTCCAGCGGTCGCCCACGGCGTCCAGGGCGCGGGCGACGGCGCAGTACTGGTCATAACTTCGGCGCGGCATGATCCCAGCATAGACAAGAGGTTGGACTTTCCAAGTTCGCGCTTGGTAAAACCAAGGAGAACCATCGATGCGCCGCGCCGCGGCGAGCGAGGGACCGGGAGGCCGCCGCATGGAGTTCAAGCAGTCGAGCAAGATGGCCGACGTCTGTTACGAGATCCGGGGGCCGGTGATCGAGCACGCCGACGCGCTGGAGGAGGCCGGGCACAGCGTGCTCCGGCTGAACACCGGGAACCCCGCGCTCTTCGGCTTCGAGGCGCCCGAGGAGATCCTCCAGGACATGATGCGCAACCTGTCCCGCGCGCACGGCTACACCGACTCCCGCGGCATCCTCTCGGCGCGCCGGGCCGTCGCCCAGCACTACCAGTCGCTCGGCCTCACCGAGACCGGTGTCGACGACGTCTACCTGGGCAACGGCGTCTCGGAGCTGGTCTCGCTGGCGGTCCAGGCGCTGCTGGAGAACGGCGACGAGGTACTGATCCCGGCCCCCGACTACCCGCTGTGGACCGCGGTGACGACGCTGGCGGGCGGCAAGGCGGTGCACTACCTGTGCGACGAGTCCGCCGACTGGCTGCCGGACCTGGACGACATGGCCGCGAAGATCACCGACCGGACGCGGGCGATGGTCATCATCAACCCCAACAACCCGACGGGCGCCGTCTACCCGCGCGAGCTCCTGGAAGGCATGCTCGACCTGGCACGGCGGCACGGTCTGATGGTCTTCGCGGACGAGATCTACGACCGCATCCTGTACGACGGCGAGGTGCACCACAACGTCGCGGTGCTCGCCCCCGACCTGGTCTGCCTCACCTTCAGCGGGCTCTCCAAGGCGTACCGCGTGGCCGGCTTCCGGTCCGGCTGGCTGGTGGTCTCCGGGCCCACGCAGCACGCCGCCGATTACCTGGAGGGGCTGGGCACGCTGGCCTCGATGCGGCTGTGCCCGAACGCCCCCGCGCAGTACGCCATCCAGGCGGCGCTCGGCGGCCGCCAGTCGATCAACGACCTGGTACTCCCGGGCGGCCGGCTGCGCGAGCAGCGCGATCGGGCGTGGGAACGCCTGAACGAGATCCCGGGCGTGTCGTGCGTGAAGCCCAAGGGCGCGATCTACGCCTTCCCGCGCCTGGACCCGGCCGTGCACAAGATCCACGACGACGAGAAGTTCGTGCTGGACCTGCTGCTGCGGGAGAAGATCCAGGTGGTGCAGGGCACCGGCTTCAACTGGCCGCGCCCTGATCACTTCCGTATCCTGACACTCCCGTACGCCGACGACCTCGACGCCGCCATCAGCCGCATCGGACGCTTCCTGGCGGGGTATCGGCAGTGAGAGACTCCCGTGCGGGTGCGCCGTCGTGCTCCGGCGCGACGCCCCGCGGGCCGTGCGCGGCGCGTGCTCTGCCGGGCGCTGATGCGCCCTTGAGTGCGCCGCTCGCACCCGCTTAGGTGGGAGCCTGCGTCCGGCCGTCCGGCCGGACACGGAGGGAGTGGAAGTCCATGCCCGTACAGCGCGCGGTCACGGAAGCGGAGCTGGCAGCCCACCTGCACGGCATTTGCTTCAAGACCGGGCCTCCGCAGCGCATCGGGGTCGAGATCGAGTATCTCGTCCACGACGCGCGCAACCCCCGATGTCCCCTGCCGCGCGAGCGCGTCCGCAGCGCGATGACCGCCCTGCGCGCGCTCCCCCTGCGGTCGCTCCTGACCTTCGAGCCGGGCGGGCAGCTGGAGCTCAGCTCGCTCCCCGCCGCCTCCCTCACCGAGTGCGTCACGGCCGTCTCGGCCGACCTGGCGCTGGTACGCACCGCGCTGCGTGCCATGGACCTGAGCCTGGCGGGCCACGGACACAACCCCTGGCACCCGCCGCACCGCATCCTCGACGAGCCCCGCTACGACGCGATGGAGGCGTACTTCGACCGCTGGGGGCAGGCCGGCCGGTCCATGATGTGCGGCACCGCCTCCGTACAGGTCTGCCTGGACGCCGGATACGAGGAGCCGGGGCCGCTCGGGCACGGCCGGCGCTGGCGCCTCGCCCACCTCCTCGGTGCCGTGCTCGCCGCGGCCTTCGCCAACTCCCCCACCAGCGAGGGATGCCCGACGGGCTACCGCTCCACCCGCCAGGCCATCTGGACCCAGCTCGACCCGGCCCGCACCCTCGCGCCCGCCGACGGCCCCGATCCGCGCGCGGCCTGGGCGGCGTACGCGCTGGACGCGCCCGTGATGTGCCTGCGCGCCGCGGACGGGCCCTGGGACGCGCCCGAAGGGCTGTCCTTCCGCGAGTGGACGCGCACGAAGGCGCCGAGGGCACCCACGGCGGAGGACTTCGACTACCACGTCACCACGCTCTTCCCGCCGGTCCGGCCGCGCGGTCACCTCGAACTGCGCATGATCGACGCGCAGCCGGGCGACGGCTGGATCGTGCCGCTCGCCGTGACCGCGGCCCTGTTCGACGACCCCGAGGCCGCCGAGACCGCGTACCGCGCCGTCAAGCCGCTCGCCGAGACGGCGGGCGACCGCCCCGCGCCGCGCAACCCCTTGTGGCGGCGCGCTGCCCGGAACGGGCTGACCGACCCGGAGCTGGCCGCCGCCGCGACGGTCTGTTTCGCGGCCGCCCGTGCGGCGCTGCCCCGGCTCGGCGCCGGGCCCGACGTGCTCGCCGCCGTCGAGGAGTTCATCGAGCGTTATGTGGCGCAGGGCCGCTGCCCGGCCGACGACCTGCTGGACGCGGCGTACGCGGCACCCGAGTACGCCCCCACGCCCACGGAGAGCCCGGCGGCCCGGCGCGCCGCCGACGCCCAGGAAGCGGCGCTCGCCGCGGAGTACGCCCGCACCGTCGAGCGCATCCCAGGGAAGGACAGCCAGTGATCCACGATCCCGAAAAGCTCCGGGACCGCGCGGCGTCGGCGCTGCTCGCCGCCCGCACCCGTACGCAGGCGCTGACCACGTGTGTCGACGAGCCCGACCTGACAGCGCAGCACTCGCCCCTGATGTCGCCCCTGGTGTGGGACCTCGCCCACATAGGCAACCAGGAGGAGCAGTGGCTGATGCGGGCGGTCGGCGGGCTGGAGGCGCTGCGCCCGGAGATCGACTCGGTCTACGACGCGTTCGAGCACCCCCGGGCCGAGCGGCCCTCGCTGCCGCTGCTGGCCCCCACCGAGGCGCACAGCTACGTCGACGAAGTGCGCGGCCGGGTGCTGGACGTCCTGGAGAAGACCCCGCTGCGCGGCGACCGGCTGGTCGAGCAGGCATTCGCGTTCGGCATGGTCGCGCAGCACGAGCAGCAGCACGACGAGACGATGCTCATCACCCACCAGTTGCGGCGCGGCCCGGCCGCGCTCACCGCTCCCCCGCCCCCGGACACCGCGGAGGGGGTGGTGGGCCCCGAGGTGCTGGTGCCGAGCGGCCATTTCACGATGGGCACCTCCCGGGAGCCGTGGGCGCTGGACAACGAACGCCCCGCGCACCACCGGCTGCTGCCCGCCTTCCGGATCGACACGACACCGGTGAGCAACGCCGCGTATCTGTGGTTCATCGAGGACGGCGGCTATCGGGAGTCGCGCTGGTGGGCCCCCGAGGGCTGGCGGATGGTGTGCGAGAACAAGCTCGAAGCGCCGCTGTTCTGGCGGCGGGAGGGCAGCGGATGGGTGCGTCGCAGTTTCGGTGTCACCGAGCCGATCGCTCCTGAAGAACCGGTTCTGCATGTGAGCTGGTACGAGGCGGACGCGTATGCGCGCTGGGCCGGGCGCCGGCTGCCCTCGGAGGCCGAGTGGGAGAAGGCCGCCCGCTGGGACCCGCACACCGGGTACAGCCGCCGCTACCCCTGGGGCGACGAGGACCCCGGCCCCGAGCACGCCAATCTGGGCCAGCGCCATCTGCGTCCGGCGCCCGTGGGCAGCTACCCCGAGGGCGAGTCGCCGCTGGGCGTCCGGCAGCTCATCGGGGACGTGTGGGAGTGGACCTCCGGGGACTTCCTGCCGTACCCGGGCTTCCAGGCGTTCCCTTACCGCGAGTACTCCGAGGTGTTCTTCGGCGACGCGTACAAGGTGCTGCGCGGCGGGTCGTTCGCGGTGGACCCGGTGGCCTGCCGCGGCACGTTCCGCAACTGGGACCTGCCCGTCCGCCGGCAGATCTTCGCCGGCTTCCGCACGGCCCGGGACGCGGGCCCGGAGGACGCGTGAGGGCCCCGGCGCGCCCCGTGTGCCCGGGGCCCCCTGAGCCCCCCGCCAGGAGGCGCGCCTGATGTGCCGTCACCTTGCCTACCTCGGTCCCGACGTCCCGCTCGGTGACGTCCTCACCGCGCCCGAGTACAGCCTGTTCCGGCAGTCCTGGGCGCCCCGCCGCCAGAAGTACGGCACGGTCAACGCGGACGGCTTCGGGGTCGGCTGGTACGCGCCCGGCGACCCCGTGCCGGCCCGCTACCGCCGCGCAGGGCCCATCTGGGCGGACGCCTGCCTGCCCGACCTCGCCCGGGTCGTCCGCAGCGGCGCCGTGCTGGCCGCCGTACGGGACGCCACCCTCGCCTGCCCGGACGGCGAGGCCGCGGCGGCGCCGTTCGCCGGGGGCCGGTGGCTCTTCAGCCACAACGGCGCGGTCAGCGGCTGGCCAGGCTCGCTCGGCGCCCTGGCCGCCGGGCTGCCTTCCGAGGCGCTGCTCGGCCTGGAGGCGCGCTGCGACGCCGCGTTCCTGTGGGCGCTGGTGAAGCACCGCCTGGAGCAGGGCGCCGACGCCTCCGAGGCGCTGTCCGAGACGGTGACCGAGGTGGCTGCCGCGGCCCCCGGCTCCCGGCTGAACCTGCTGCTCACCGACGGCGCCACGATCACCGCCACCACCTGGGGCGACACGCTCTTCCACCGCCCGCTGCCGGGCCGCGCGCCCGGCATGCTGGTCGCCTCCGAACCCTCGGACGACGGGGACGGCTGGACCGAGGTCCCCGACCGCACCCTGCTGGCCGCCACCCGTACCGATGTCCTGCTCACCCCGCTCAAGGAGCCCGTCGCGTGAGTCCCCTCGCCATCACCCGTACGCTGCCCCCCGACGCCACCACCGCCGCCCTCCGTACCGACGTCGCCCAGGGCCTGACCAGCAGCCCGAAGACACTGCCGCCGAAGTGGTTCTACGACGCCCGGGGCAGCGAGCTCTTCGAGGACATCACCGCGCTGCCCGAGTACTACCCGACCCGCGCCGAGCGGGAGATCCTGCTGGCCCGCGCCGGGCAGATCGCCACCGCCACCGGGGCCCGCACCCTGGTCGAGCTGGGCTCCGGCTCCTCGGAGAAGACCCGGCACCTGCTGGACGCGCTCACCCGGCTGCACACCTACGTGCCCGTCGACGTCAGTGAGAGCGCGCTGGCCGCGGCGGGCGAGGCGCTGCTCGCCGACCACCCGGGGCTCACCGTGCACGCGCTGGTCGCCGACTTCCAGGGCGGCCTGGAGCTGCCCGAGGCGCCGGGGCCCCGGCTGCTGGCCTTCCTCGGCGGCACGATCGGCAACCTGCTCCCCGCCGAGCGGACCGGCTTCCTGCACTCCGTACGGGACCTGCTGGAGCCCGGCGACGCGCTGCTGCTCGGCACGGACCTGGTCAAGGACGAGGGGACGCTGCTGGCCGCGTACGACGACAGCCAGGGCGTCACGGCGGAGTTCAACAAGAACGTGCTCACCGTCATCAACCGCGAGCTGGCCGCCGACTTCGACCCGGCGCAGTTCGCGCACCGCGCGGTGTGGGACGCCGAGCGGGAGTGGATCGAGATGCGGCTGCGGTCCTTGAAGGAGCAGACCGTGAAGATCCCGGCGCTGGACCTCGCGGTGCACTTCGCGGCGGGCGAGGAGGTGCGCACGGAGGTCTCCGCGAAGTTCCGCAAGGAGGGCGTGCGCAGGGAACTCGGCGCCGCCGGGCTGGAGTTGCGCGACTGGTGGACGGACGGCACGGCCCGCTTCGCGCTGTCGCTCGCCGTACGGCGCTAGGGCATCCCGCGGGCACCGTGGGGCGCCAGTGCTGCCCGCAGGCGCTCTCAGGCCCGTACAGGCAGGTGCTTGAGCCCGTTCTGGAAGTTGGAGACGAGCCGGACCGGCTCCCCGGCGAGTTCGAGGCCGGGCAGCCGGTCCAGTACGTGCCGCAGCACGGCCCGCATCTGTACGCGGGCGAGGTGCGACCCGAGGCAGAAGTGCGGTCCGAAGCCGAAGCTGACGTGGTCGTTCGGACTGCGGGTGACGTCGAAGCGGTCGGGGTCGGCGAAGACCGTCTCGTCGCGGTTGGCGGAGGCGTGGTAAACCACGACCTTCTCGCCCGCCCGGATGCGCCGGCCGCCCAGCTCCACGTCGCGCACGGCGGTGCGCCGGAAGTCCATCACCGGCGGCCAGTAGCGCAGCATCTCCTCGACGGCCGCGGGAATCAACTCCCGTTCCCTCTGGAGCCGTTCGAACTGCTCCCGATGGCACAGCAGGCTGTGCAGCCCGCCCGGAATGCCGTTGCGCAGCGTTTCGTTCCCGGCCACCGCGAAGAGGAAGAACATGTTCTCGAACTCCTCACGGGTCAGGCCGCCCTCCCGCATGTGGGCCATCACCGTGCCGGGCCGCGGCTGTTCGGCGAGCGCGTGGGCGTACGCGAACATGTCGGCGAGCGCTTCACGGGAGCGCGGGTTCACCGGACGGCCGTCCGGACGGACGAGCGTACGCGGACGGCGGTCCAGCGCGGCCCGCCCCATGGGGCTGAGCGTCGCGGGGTCGGCGGTGCTCAACTCCGCGTACTCGCTGTCCTGGTAGCCGATGACGCGGCTCGACCAGTCGAAGAGCAGCCGCCGGTCCTCGTCCGGCACGCCCATCACGTGCGCCAGCGTCCAGACCGGCAGGTCGGCGGCGACCTCGACGAAGTCCGCCGCGCCCGCCTCGGCGACCTGCCCCACGAGCTCGGCGGCGCGCGCGTCGATGACGGCCTCCAACTCCCGTACGGCACGCGGGGTGAAGGCCGCGGCGACGACCTTGCGGATGCGGGAATGGTCCGGCGGGTCCTGGTTCAGCATCATCGCGCGGACGAACGCGAGGTCCCGAGCGCTGTCGGGGTCCCGGATCTGCGTCGCACCCGCGTACGAAGAGAACACCTCTGGGCTACGCAGGACATGCTTCACATCCGCATGCCGCAGCACCGCCCAGTACCCGGGACCGGCCGGCCAGCCGGCCACCGCCGGCTCCTCGATCCAGCAGACCGGGCTGGTCAGACGCAGTTCACGGAAGAGCGCGTAGGGGACGCCGGTAGCGTAGGTCTGGGGTGTGAACACCTCGGCAGCCGTCACGCACCCGACCGTACGGTAATCCCCACTATCAGGGGAATCACCCGTACGGGATGCTTGATCGCGCGCGGCGCTGCGCAGCCTCTCGGCGTGTATCGATCGCATCGCGCGGGACTGGCCCTGGCGGCCGCCGCGTTCGTGGCAGGGGTGGGCTGGGCGCCGTCGGCGGCCGCGCACGGCGACAACTGTTCCTACGCCGGGACGAAGCCGCCGGTGACGGCCCCGACCGGGGTACCGGGGTTGCCGGACGACTGGCACTGGCCCTGTACGTCGCCGACGCCCCGGCCGCCCACGCCGCCACCGCCCGCGCCGAAGCCGCCGCCTCCGAAGCCCGCACCGCCGCCACCGCCCGAGCCCGCGCCACCGGAGCCCGCGCCGGTCACCACCCCGCCCGCGCCGCCACCGCCCGCGCCGAAGCCGCCGCCCGCGCCGCGCCCGAAGCCGCCCCCGGAACCGCCGCCGACCTCCGAGGCGCCGAAGCCGAAGCCCTCGCCGTCCCTGACGCCCCGGTCGTACGCGGTCACCGGCCAGCAGGCGCGGGGCGGCCGCTCGCTGGTCACGACGATGCTGCTGATCATGGCCCCGGCCGTGCTGGCCGCCGCCGTGCTGCGCCCCCGCTCCTCCTCCGGATCCGGCGGCCGCCGTTCCTGACGCCCACCCCTGTTTCCTTATTTCGTACGTCCTCTTGGAGGTCTCCATGTCGGAATGGCTGGTGCTCGGCATCGCCATGGCCGCGGCCTGCGGTGTCGTGCTGCTCGTCACCGTCCTGAACCAGCGGCGGATCGACGAGGAGGAGGACGATCCGTCCGAGACGCCCGACGTCATCGAGTACATGACGATGATGATCGGGGTGGTCTACGCGATCGTGCTGGGCCTGGCCATCGCGGGCGTGTGGGAGTCCCGCAGCGCGGCGGAGGACACCGTCCGCACGGAGGCGCAGGCGCTGCACGAGGTGAGCGCGCGGGCGCGGGCGTATCCGGAGCCGGTGCGCGACCGTATCCGCACCGACGTCGAAGGCTATGTCTCGCACGTGGTGCACAAGGAGTGGCCGGTGATGACCGAAGAGGGCGAGCTGACGCCCACCGGGACCGCGCTGCTGGAGAAGGTGCGCGCCGACGTGACCGACTACCACCCGCGCAGCGACTACGAGAACCAGTCCTACCAGCCGCTGGTCGACCAGGTCGCGGTGGCGGACGGCGCGCGGGCCGCCCGCGGGCAGAGCGCGGGGGCGACGCTGCCGCCGGTGGTGTGGTTCGGCCTTCTCGCGGGCGCGGTGGTCACGGTCGGCCTGGTCTTCACGCTGCAGATCCGGCGATCAGGACGGGAACTGCTGATGGCGGGAGTCTTCACCGCCCTGATCGCCTTTCTGCTCTTCCTGGTGTGGGACTTCGACGATCCATGGCTGCGCAGTGTCGATGCGATCCAGCCCTTCAAGGATCTGCTGTCCTCGAGCGGGGGCTGAGACCCCGCGCTCAGGTGGCGGAGCCCGCGGCTGCCCCGGTCGCCAGGTCGGGGCCCCAGCGGCGGAGTGCGTCCTCCAGGTCGAGCGGAAGGACCTGGGCGCCGCCGTCCTCGGGGCCCGGCCAGTCCTCGCGCGGCACCCGCCACATCACCTCGAACTCGATGCCGTCCGGGTCCTTGGCGTACAGGGACTTGGAGACGAGGTGGTCGCTGGCGCCGACGAGCGCGCCGGCGGCCCGCAGCCGGGCGGCGGTGTCGGCAAGCTCGCCGAGGGTGCCGACCTCCCAGGCGAGGTGGTACAGGCCCGCCCGCCCGTGCTCGGGGCCCGGGGCTTGGTCGCCGAGGGCGAAAAGGCCGAGGTCGTGGTCGTTCAGGGTGTCCTCGGCGCGGAGGAACGCGGCCCGGCCGGGGATCTCGGTGTCCACGGTGAAGCCGAGGACGTCGGTGTAGAACGCGACGGAGCGCGACAGCTCACGTACGTAGAGGACCGCGTGGTTGAGGCGGCGTACGGACATGGGTACCTCCCTGGGGGTCACTTGCGCAGCAGCAGGACGGCGAAGGCGACGATCACGCCGAGGGCGACGGCAGCGACGCCGTAGGCCCCGCGCTCGCGGCGCAGGCCGGGCAGCAGGCGGTCGGCGGCCCAGCGGCCGGGCCCGGTGAGGGTGAGCGCGGCGGCGGCCACGGTGAGCAGCAGCTCGTACTCGACGCCCTTGGGCGCGAAGAAGCCGCCGCCCCACTTCACGGCCAGCGCGTTCACCATCGTGCCGAGGACGGCCGCGCCGGCGAGCGGGGTGAGCAGGCCGACGGCGAGGCCGAGGCCGCCGAGGGTCTCGGTGAGCCCGGCGACCACGGCCATCGCCTTCCCGGAGGGATAGCCGCTCATGGTGAAGAACTGGCCGGTGCCGTCCAGGCCGGGGCCGCCGAACCAGCCGAAGAGCTTCTGCGAGCCGTGCGCCGCCATGGTGAGGCCGACGGCGAGCCGCAGGAGCAGCAGGCCCAGGTCGTGGGCGGCGGTCGACGCGGTGCGCGCCGGCGCCACATCGCGGGAGGGGGCGATCGTGCCGGTGGGGGTGGTCATGCGACTGCTCTCTCCTGTGTCGGGCGGGACGTATGAGGAGTACTTGAAAGTTCAAGTCTCGACATCTCACCCTACACAGTGCTTGAAACCTGTACAACCACCCCCGGCGCCGCGTGTCAGCCGCGCGGCACCACCTCGCCCAGCACCTGCGGCAGCGGGTACCAGTCGGCGGTGAGCACGCTGGCGTGCGCCTTGGCCAGCAGCGCCACCCGGTCTCTGGCCTGCCGCTCGGTCGGCTCGGTGGCATCGATGGCCGGGGCCACGTTGTGCGCGTCGGTCATGATCACGAGGTAGTGCCGGGTGTCGTACCAGCCGGTGTCGATGCCGCCCGCGTACGCGGTGGCATCGCCGTCGAAGACCACGAACCAGGGGCGCAGCGCGGGGTCGGTGTAGCGGGAGCGGGGGTCGCCGGACTCGGCACCGTGCACGGCGGGGAAGGCGGTGGCGGCGGACAGCCGTCCGTCGCCCGCGAGGGTGCGCAGATGGGTGGCGTACTCGCGGTCGGTCCACAGCCGGTCGGCCGGGTTGCCCTCCTCGACCGTGCCCGGGATCAGCTCGATCAGGAACTTGCCGGCCAGCGCCGACCGCTCCGGCCAGCCGTCGGCGCGTACCGCCTCGTCCAGCGTCGCGTGGTCCCCGATCAGGTCGCCGGGCCCGAAGACCGCATCCCCCAGCCTGTCGCGCACCAGCGCGTCGAACTCGTCCGGGCCGCGGCCCCCTTTGTCGTTGAAGCCGTCCTTCAGCTCCATCTTCAGCAGTACGGGCCGGTGGCCCGGGTGCGCCTCGTGCCAGGCCCGCAGGTCGGCCAGGCACCCGCCGAGGTCCTGGTTGCGGGGCTTGGTGCGCAGCTCGGCGGGGGTGGCGGCGTTCTCGCAGTTGTTGTCGTTGCCGAGCGGATTGCCGTGCGAGACCCGCCAGGACTTGCCCAGCCCGTTGGTCCACACGTCCAGCTCGAGCAGGCCGGCGCCGGAGTCCAACGCGTCGGCGAAGTAGGGGTACTTCGCCTTCTCGTACGCGTTGTGCACGCCCACCGCTGTGGTCGTGTCGTACGTCGTGCCCGCCGCGGCCGGAGTCCCGGCGCCCGCCGGCCAGGCCACCACCCCCACCACCAACGCCGCTCCCGCCACACCCGCTGCCATGGCCCCCGTACGCCGCTGCCTGCCCATGTGCCCCTGCTTTCTCGTTGGTCAGTCGATCAGCGGGCAGCGTACGGGACTTGAGGGGCGGACAGGCCGTCCCGGTACCTCTACGATGTCGTCCTGTACACGACAGCGGCGGACTCTCCGGTGGAGGCTGACATGGCCGGCGGCAGACGAGCAGTGGCGGCATCCTCTCTCGCGGCGGGACTCCTCACGGGCACGGTCGCGCTGTACATGGCGCTCGTCGCCTTCGGCAACATCACCGACTTCGACACCAATCGCGCGTTCGTCCAGCACGTCCTGGCGATGGACACCACCTTCAAGGACCCCGACCTGATGTGGCGGGCCATCACCTCGCACCCGCTCCAGGACGCCGCCTACATCGCGATCATCGCCTGGGAGACGGCCGCCGCTGCCGTACTCGTCGTGGCCACCGCGCTGTGGGCGCTGCGCCGGGACCGGGCCCGGCGGCTCGCCACCCTCGGCCTCCTGATGGTCCTGCTGCTCTTCGGCGCCGGCTTCCTCGCGATCGGCGGCGAGTGGTTCGCGATGTGGCAGTCCAAGGACTGGAACGGCCTGGACGCGGCCACCCGCAACGTCCTGCTCGCGGGGATCGCCCTCCTCGTCGTCCAGCTCTCCCCGGCGGCGGGACGGTCCGCCACCGACTGACCGGCCGGCCGCGTCACCACTCGATCCGGTACGACGTCAGCCAGTTGGCGGCGCCGGCCTCGGTGCGGGCGACGCGGTGCGGGAGGACGGTGTCGCGGAAGACGCGGCGTACGGGACCCAACGCCGTGCGGCGGGCCATGTTGGCGCTGGCCTCCACGACCTTTTCCACGCGCTCGCGGCGGAGTTCCTCGTATGCGCGAAAGGCACGGCGGTTGTCGGACTGGTCGCGCAGCGACTTGGCCAGCACGATGGCGTCCTCGATGGCCATCGAGGCACCCTGTGCGGCGTTCGGTGCCGCGGCGTGCGCGGCGTCCCCGATGATGACCATGGTGTCGGTGTACCAGCGTGGAGTGGCGGCGATGTCATAGGAGTTGGAGCCGACGATGGTCTCGCCGGTGGACCGGATGATGTCGGCGGCCGGGGAGTTGTCCTCCTCGAAGAGCGCGCCGAGCCGGTGCCGCCACTGGTCGGCCGTGGAGGCGGCCAGATCGTCGCGGGAGAGCTCGGGCCCCGGCGCGTTGGCGAACCACCAGGTCTCGCCGTCGGGCGCGCGAGTGCACCCGAAGAACGCCTTCTTGCCGAAGATCATGCTGTACGTGCCGTGTTCGGGCGCGTTCTTCGCGTCCCGGGTGTAGCCGCAGACGGTGTTCTGGCCGGTGTACCGGGGGCGGGCCGCGGCCGGGTCGATGAGCTTGCGGGTGACGGAGTGGATGCCGTCGGCGCCGATCAGCAGGTCGCCCTCGGCGCGGGTGCCGTCGGAGAAGGTGGCGACGATCCGGCCGTTCTCCACGGTCTCAGCGGCCACCAGCCGCTTCCCGTGCTGGACGGCGATGCCGCGGCGGGTCGCCTCGTCGTGCAGGACCCGGTAGAGCGTGGCCCGGCGCAACGTGCGGGGCCCGGCACCGTCCGGCGCGCCGCCCTCGGCGTCCTGGTCCCCCGTCCCGGCCATCGGGCGCTCGCCCAGCCGCTTCCCGGTGCTGCTGAGGAACTCCACCCGACCGGCGGGGAAGGAGTTCTCGATGACGGGCCCGTCGGCGTCGATGACGCGCAGCGCCGACAGACCGTTCTCGAAGACGACGAGGAATGCCCCGACGTCGTCGGCGCCGCTCGCGTACGCCTCGTAGACCTCCGATTCGATGCCGGCTTTCTGCAGGGCCATCGCGGTCACCGCTCCCGCGATGCCACCGCCGATGATCAGGGCGTTGGTCATGACGCTCCAAGGTCGGACGGCCGGTCTCAAGGGGCGCCTGGCTGCGCCCCGGCGGATGCGGCGCCCGCGGGGCCTGTGCCCGAGGCGCCGCATCCGTCGCACGGGTCCACCTTGGCGTGCCGGGAGCCGGGGGGCCAGAGCGGGAACCGGCATGTCGTCCGCACGACCGTACTTGTCGTCGTACGGATGCCGGTCCCCGCCGTCGTCGGCCGCCCGCACGCCCCCGGAGGCCGGTCAACTCGCCGCGTACACATCCTCGATGTAGCGGCCCTCGGTGGTCAGCCCGGTGAGCCATGCCTCGGCCTCCTCGGCCGTGCCGCCGCCGTGGCGTACGTACAGCTCCCGGAAGGCCGCGCGGACGCCCGGTGCCATCCGGCTGCCGTCGCCGCAGACGTACACCCGGGCGCCCGACTCCAGCAGCCGCCAGACCTCCTCACCGTCGGCCTCGATGCGGTGCTGGACGAACCGGCGGCCGTCCTCGGGCCGTTCGCTGAAGGCGGGGCGTACGCCGACGGCGCCGGCCGCCTCCGCCGCGCGCAGCTCGTCGGCGTGCAGGAAGTCCGCGTCGGGCGCGTCGCAGCCGAAGAAGAGCAGGGCGGGGGCGAGCGGTCCGGCGGCCGCCGTGCGGTCGGCGACGGCGCCGCGGAAGGGCGCCAGGCCGGTGCCGGCCGCCACCATGATCACCGGGGTGCCGTCGGCCGGATCGATCCGGAAGGCGTCCCGGCAGGGCTGGACGCGAGCGAGCACCGTGTCACCGGCCTTCAGGGCGTGCAGATGGCTCGAACCGGTGCCGCCGGGCAGTAGCGAGACCATCAGGTCGGCGTGCCGGCCGTCCTTCGCCGGCGAGGACGAGACGGAGTAGTGCCGGGTCCGCATGGGCGGCAGCAGCTCCAGGACGACCGGCCAGGGCAGCGCGCCGCGCAGTGCCGGGTGCGCCTCGATCAGTTCCAGCGTCGTCCGGGTGTCGTCCTCGCCGGGCGCTTCGAGGGCCGCGCGCTCGGGCGGGCAGGGGTTGTGCGCGGCCAGCAGCGCGCGCTGTTCCGCGGTCGGCCGGGCGTTCAGCTCCAGGTGGTGGGTGAGGAGCGCGTGGACGCTCAGCGGGCGGTCGACGGGGAGCGCGTCGCGGCCCGCGCCCGGCTGGCGGATGCTGAGCACCGTCGCCGGGTCCACACCGAGCGCCTGCGCGGCGCGGGTGACCCGCTCGGGGCTGTTGGCGGGCAGCACGCTCAGGTGGTCGGCGGTGCGGTAGGTGACGCCCTCGGGGAGGGCGAGCCGCAGGAACCGCTTCTTGCGGGGGTAGTCCTCGGCGGTGAGGTCGTACGCCTCGGTCACGGTCATCGGGGTGAGGCCGTGGCGGGCGGCGAGCGCGTCCAGGGGGCCGCCGGTGATCTCGGTGACGGTGCACGCGCCCTCATCGGGCGCCGCGGTGGCGCCGATGCTCGCGGGGTCGCCGTACCGGGTCAGCAGCTCCGTACGGAGCGCGGCGGTGAAGTCCTTGACCGTGCCCGCCATGTCGCCGGAGGCGTCGGCCGCGGCGCGCGGCAGGAGCCGGTCGCCGCCGAGCTCCGCCAGCCGGTCGTCGAGGAGGGTGGGGACGCGCTGGTAGGTGGCGGCCCAGTTGCGGTCGCCGACACCGAGGACGGCGTAGGGAACGCCGTCGGCGGCGCCCTCGGGCGCGCCCTCCAGCCAGGCCGTGAAGGCGGCCGCATCGTCGGTCGGGCGGCCGTTGTAGGAGGCCGCCACGAGGATCACCGGGCGGTCCGTGGGCAGCGCGCCCGTGTAGGCGTCCAGCGGCGCGACCTCGGCGGCGCAGCCGAGCCCGGTCGCCTCGTCGGCCAGCCGCTCGGCGAAGTCCTTGCAGGTGCCGTAGTTGGTGCCGTGCAGGAGCAGCAGCCCGGTGCCCTGCCGTACCCGGGTGGGGAGCCCGTCGTCGGCGGCGGGCGCGTCGTCCGCGGTGCCGGTGCCGGGGAGCACGGTGAGCGCCGCTCGGTCGGCCACGCGGTCGGCGGCGGTGCGCTCGGCGAGCCGCACGGTGAAGCCGTCCGGCTTCAGCGTCAGCGTCTCCTTGACGGTCAGCGCGTAGTCGCCGTGGTCCTCGAAGCGGTAACGGTGCACCAGAAGGGCCAGCAGCATGGTCGCCTCGTGCAGCGCGAACTGCCGCCCGATGCAGGCGCGTTCACCGGTACCGAAGGGCTTGTACGCGTGCGGGGAACGGGCCGCCTCCGCCTCGGGTGCGAAGCGCGCCGGGTCGAACAGCTCGGGGTTGTCGCCCCAGACCGGGTCGCGGTGCAGCATCGGGGTGAGGACCGTGAAGATCTGCCCGGCCTCGACCGGGTACCGGCCGGCGAGCGTCGTGTCCTCCTTCGCCTGCCGGCTGAACGCGGCCGCGGTGGGCCACAGTCGCAGCGCCTCGTTCAGCACCTGCCGGGTGAAGGCCAGCTTCCCGATGTCCTCGAAGGACGGGTCGGGGTCGGCCGCGTCACCGAACAGCTCGTCGGCCTCGCGGCGCGCGATCCGCAGCGCGACCGGGTCCTTGAGCAGGTGGTAGAGGGCGAAGGAGAGCGCGCCGGAGGTGGTCTCGTGGCCGGCGATCAGGAAGGTGATGACCTGGTTGCGGATGTTGGCCGGGTCCAGGGTCGTGCCGTCCTCCGGGTGCGGCGCGCCGAGCATCAGGCCGAGCAGGTCGTCGGCGGAAGTGTCGCCGGAGGCGGTACGCGCGCTGATGACGTCGTCCACCACCGAGGCGAGGTAGTCGGCGTCCGCGCGGAACGCCTCGTCGCGCTCGGTGTAGTCGACGCCCGGCTTACGGGCCAGCCGCGTCATGCTCCACTCCAGGCAGCGCACCATCGCGTCCACGAAGGGGTGCGGCGTCTCGCGCCCGAAGGACTCGAAGTCGAAGCCGAATCCGGCGAGTCCGATGGTGTCCAGGGTCATCCGGGTCATGTCGTCCGGCACGTCCACGGACGCGCCCTCGGCGACCCGGTGGTCCCAGCTCGCCATCAGCCGGCGGGCGACCGCGAGCATGGCCGGGTGGTAAGTGCGCATCGAGCCCAGCGCGAAGGCGGGCATGAGGATGTCGTGCGCCTTGGCCCAGTTCGGCTCGTCGTTGTAGGCGGTGAAGAGCCCGTCGGCGGCGAACTCCCGTACGTTCTCCAGGGCCGGCCCGACGGCCTTCTCGAAGCGGGTCTCGTCGGCGAGCTCGGTCACCAGCTCCAGGGAGGTGACGAAGGTGGCGTCCCGGCCGTGCAGCCGTCGCCGGAAGATCGGGCCGTGCTCGCGCGCCAGGCCCATGGCCCGCTGGAGAGGGGTACGGGAGAGGCCGGCGGCCGTGATGTCCACCACGGGGATGCCGTCGTCGTCGAGGGTGACGGTGTCGGCGCTCTGAAGCTGCGTATCGCTCATGACTCCACAGTGACCGGCCCGGTGTGCCGCGCTCCCCGCGGTAACTGCATGATTGTGCAGTGATTTCTTGCGCGCGGGTCTTGCGGACCGGCGGAAGATGATCTTCGCGGTACGGGCGGCCCGCGCGGTCCGCCGGACGGAGCAGGACCGATGGACGTACGAGACGGAAGGACAGGTGTCACCGGCCGATGGGTGACGACCTCTTCGCGCATCCGGGCGTGCCGGGCCCGGCCGCCGCGCCCTGGCACAACTACTTCCTGATCCTGCTGGACCGGATGCCGCTGCCGGTCGCGGTGTGCCGCGCCGACGGCGAGATACTGATCGCCAATCCGGCGATGGCCGCGGTGTGGGGCACCACGCGCGGCCAGCTCCGCGGCCGCAACCTCCTGGACCACTTCAGCCCCCGGGCGATCTCGCAGGTCGGCCGGCTCGTCGAGGCCGTACGGATGGGCCGCCGCTCCCGCTACCCCGTCGAGGTCCGCTGGCGCGAGGGCGCGGACGGACCCGAGTACGAGGGCATGCTCACCCTTGATCCGGTCGGCGACCCCTCGGACGAGCCGCCCGCGCTGCTCGCCATCCTCCGCGTCCACGAGGACCGTCCGGCGCCGCCGCCCGCCGCCGAGGTCAGCCCCGTGGAGTCCCGCATCCTCGCCCTCGCCGCCGCCGGTGCCACCACGGCCGCCATCGGCAAGGACCTCGGCCTCACCGTCGACGGCGTCAACTATCACCTCACCCGCTTGACCCGCCGCTTCCGCGTCCCCAACCGCACCGCTCTGGTCGCCCGCGCCTACACCCTCGGCCTCCTCTCCCCCACGGCCTGGCCCCCGGCTCCGGCCGAGGAACGGGACACCTGAGAGCCCACGGGAAGCGGGTACGACGACCGCGGCGCCGGCCTCCCCTGCGGATGCCGGAGGCCGGGCGGAATCGGCGCGAATCGGACCGTGCCAGGGCGGAGCCCGGGCCGGTAGCGTCGGCCGCTCTTCTTCCCGTACGGAGGGTGCGGACCCATGGCCGACACCGTGAGTTACGTGCAGTACGAGACGTACGAAGGCGGCAGCCCAGAGGCGGAGCGGCTGCTCTTCGAGAAGCTGGCGCGCGAGCTGATGCGCGTGCAGTCGCGGAACAAAACGAGCAGCGGGGCGCCAGGTGTCCAGCGCGCCTTCCATGCGAAGGGCATCCTCGGCGTGGAGAACGCCAGGCTGCGCTTCAACGATGATCTGCCGCCCGCGCTGGCCCAGGGCTATGCCCAGCCGGGGGCCGAGTACCCCGCGCTGGTACGGCTGTCCAACGCCTACGGCATACCGGGCTCCGACGTCTCGCCCGACATCCGCGGCGTCGCCGTGCGGGTGGAGGTGTCGGCGGAGGAGACCCACGATCTGCTGGCGGCCAACTTCCCGGTGAGCCATGCGCGCAACGCCCGCGAGTTCGTGGCGTTCGCCAAGGCGTTGGCGGGCGCCAGGACACCCCTGCAGAAGGCGTTCGGGCTGCTGGTGAAGCTGCCGCTGGCGGTCGGCTGGTCCACCGCGACACGGATGCGGCGCAATGTGCAGGCCGCGACGCGGCACACGGTCGGCTCGCTGGCACGCGAGACGTACTGGAGCCGGGGCGCATGTCTGTGGGGCGACGCCGGGCCGGTGCGTTACCAGCTCCGGCCCACGCCCGGCGGCGCGCCCGCGCCCCGCCCGGACCGGCACGACCCCGACCACCTGCGGCACGAGCTGGCCGAGCGGCTGGCCGCCGCGGACGTCGAATTCGACCTGTGCGTACAGCGGTTCGTGGACGAGAAGCGCACGCCGATCGAGGACGGCGCCTCGGAGTGGCGGGAGTCGGACGCGCCCGTGATTCCGGTGGCGCGGCTGACGATCCCGCGCCAGGACCTCACCACCGCCGAGGCCGGCTCCGCGGCCCGCCGCATCGAAGAGCTGTCGTTCAACCCGTGGTACACCACGGAGGACTTCCGCCCGCTGGGCAATCTGAACCGGGCCAGGAAGGCCGCGTACCAGGCGAGCGCGGCACACCGCCTCGGCACCCGCTTCCGGACCGAGGAACCGCTGCGCAACACGGTGCTCGGGGTGCCGCTGCGGGCGGCGTTCACCAGGCTCAACCGATTCCTCCCCTGGCACCGGCTGCCCTTGGAGGCGGGCCTGCTCAACCTGGTCGTCCTGCGGCAGGTGCTGCGCCGCCGCAACCTCATCGACACCGAGCTGCCCGAGGCGCCGCCGAGGGCGGTACCCGTACCGGAGACGGTGGACGAACGCGCCCGCACGGCCCGCTCGTACGACGGTTCCCACACCGACCTGTCGGCGCCGCGGATGGGCGCGGCCGGCCGGGCGACCTTCGGGCGCAACCTCAAGCCGGTCTACCGCCCGGACCTCTTCGACACCCCGAACGCCGTCACCGTGGCCCGCGAGCTGCTGCACCGCCGCGCCTTCCAGCCCGCGACCTCGCTGAACGTCCTGGCCGCCGCCTGGATCCAGTTCCAGGTCCACGACTGGGTCAACCACCAGCGGTACTCCCTCGCCGAGCGATCGGTCGAGGTACCGCTGCCGCCCGGCAGCACCTGGTACAACACCCCCGGCGGCCCGGCCGAGAACGTCATGCGGATTGCCGACAACCGGGGCCTGGAGCGTTCGGGCAAGCCGCCCATCCTCTTCACCAACACCACCTCGCCCTGGTGGGACGGCTCGGAGGTCTACGGCGGTGACGAGAGCACCGCGCGCAGCCTGCGCGAGCCGGACGGCGCCAAGCTGCGCCTGGAGGACGGCCATCTGCCGATGGGCTCCAACGGCATCCCGCTGACCGGCTTCAACGAGAACTGGTGGCTGGGCCTGTCGGTCATCCACACCCTCTTCGCCCGCGAGCACAACGCGGTCTGCGACGCGCTGCACAGGGAATACCCGAAGATGACCGCGGAGCAGGTCTACCAGACCGCGCGGCTCATCGTCTCCGCGCTGATCGCGAAGATCCACACGGTGGAGTGGACGCCGTCGATCCTGGCGACCAAGGCCATCGACATCAGCCTGCACACCAACTGGGAGGGTCCGCCGAACAACTGGGTGCAGCGGCTGGGTCTGTGGCTGGTCGAGGCGAACTCCCTGCACGGCATCCCGAAGACCCTGCCCGACCACCACAACGTGCCGTTCTCGCTGACCGAGGACTTCGTCACCGTCTACCGGATGCACCCGCTGATCCCGGACGACTACGAGCTGCGCGAGCACCACTTCGGGCAGCGTCTGGAGGCCCTGTCCTTCAACGACCTGCAGGGCGGCGCGGCGGAGGGGCTGGCCCGCAAGACGGGCCTGACGGACTCGCTGTACTCGCTGGGCATCGCGCACCCGGGCGCGATCACCCTGCACAACTACCCGCGCGCGCTGACCCACTTCGAGCGGGACGGCGAGATCATCGACCTGTCGGTGGTGGACCTGGTACGGACGCGGCGGCGCGGCGTGCCGCGGTACAACGACTTCCGGGCCGGGCTGCACAAGCCGCGGCTGACGCGCTTCGAGGAGGTCACCACCGATCCGGACACGGCCGCGCTCCTGAAGGAGGTGTACCGGGACGTCGACGAGATCGACACCATGGTCGGGCTGTTCGCGGAGGCCCCGCCGCAGGGCTTCGGGTTCAGCGACACCGCCTTCCGGATCTTCATCCTGATGGCGAGCCGCCGCATCCAGTCCGACCGGTTCCTGACCGTCGACTTCCGCCCCGAGATCTACACGCCGCTGGGCATGGACTGGGTGGCGCGCAACGGGATGAACTCCGTCATCCTGCGGCACTGCCCGGAGCTGTCGGCGATGCTGCCGCGTGACGCCGGCGCCTTCGCGCCCTGGCGTCCGGTGCTCCCGATGCGCGGCACCGGCCCGGAGTCGTGAGTGTCCGCTCGCTGTGAAGGATCCCGGCCATGGGCGGCACGGCCGGGTGGGGCGGGCGGGAGGGAAGGCACCGTATCGCCCCTCGCCGGGCCGGGTGCACCCGCTCGCTCCCGGCGCTGACCTGCTCCGTTGCCGCCTCCGCCAGTTCGCGCCCGGCCCGTGGGCCGGGCGCGAAACGGGCCCGAAACTCGCGCTGCTGTCGTTCACGGCGCTCGGTAGCGTCGCCTTCCCCAGCAGGTACGGAGGGTGGGTTCGATGGCCGATCCCCTGCAGTACGAGCGCTACGAAGGCGGGAGTGCCGAGGCCGAGCGCCTGCTCTTCGAGCGGCTCCGGGCCGACATCGTGCGGGTGCAGCAGAAGAACCAGCAGGCGGCGGGCGCCGGCAGCCCGGCCCGGGTCTTCCACGCCAGTCCCGTGCTGGGACTGGACAACGCGCGGCTGCGCTTCCTCGACTCCCTGCCGGCCGGGCTGAGCGGCGGCTTCGCGCAGCCCGGTGCCGCTTACCCGGTCACCGTGCGACTGTCGAGTTCCACCGGAATTCCGCGGCCCGACGCGGCCCCCGATCTGCGCGGCGTGGCCCTGCGCATCCAGGCGGCGCAGGACCAGAGCCATGACCTGCTGATGCTCAACACACCGGCCTCGCACGCCGCCGACGCCCGGGAGTTCGTGGCCTTCGCCACGGTCATGGCGGGCGTCACGTCCACCGCGGCGGTGGCATCCCGGTTCCTGTTCGCCCTCCCGCGGGCCGTGGGCTGGTCCACCGCGAACCGGATGCGCCGCGTCCTCCAGGCCGCGACCGGCCGGAAGGTCGGCAGCCTGGCCCGGGAGACCTACTGGAGCCAGAGTCCGATCCTGTGGGCCGACGCCGGACCGGTCCGGTATCTCCTGCGCCCCCGGGACAGCGACACCGGTGTGCCCGCGCCCCGGCGGGACCGCTCCGACCCCCGCTATCTGCGGACCGAGCTGGCCCGGCGGCTGGCACAGGAGGACATCGTCTTCGAGCTGTGCCTCCAGTTGTTCGCGGACGAAGCGCGCACCCCCGTCGAGAACGCCTCGGTGGAGTGGCCAGAAGACATCGCTCCGCCGGTGCCGGTGGCCCTGCTGACCATCGAGCGGCAGGACATCGACAGCGAGGAGGCGCAGGCCGCCTCCCGCCGGATCGAGCAGCTCGCGTTCACGCCGTGGAACACCACGGACATGTTCCGTCCGCTCGGCAATCTCAACCGTTCCCGCAAGACGTTGTACGAGGCCAGCAGCGCGGCCCGGCTCGGCCGGCGCAGCTCCGTATGACGCGCGGCCGTCCATGACCGACCGACGCCACTGAAACCGACACCGCAAGTCGGGGGAAGCACATCATGGGAAAGACCAAGAAACCCGCACTCCGCCCGTACGCCCAGTACGCCCTGGCGTCCATCCGCCTGTTCAACGGTGCCACCGCGCTGGTGGCACCCACCGTGCTCATCCAGCGGCTGGAGGGCACGTCCCCGCCCCCGCCGGCCGCCGTCTACGCCTTCCGGCTCTTCGGGATCCGTACGGTACTGCTGGGCCTGCACATGTTCACCGACGACGGTGACAAACTGCGCGAAGGTCTGCGCGAGGGCCTTCTCATCCACGGCAGCGACACGATGACCGCGGCCCTGCTGGGCATCCGCGGCATGGTGCCGCCCCGTACCGCGGCCCTCATCACGGCGATCTCCGCGACCAACGTGGCCCTGTGCCTCCAGGCGTGGAAGCAGTCAAAATGACCGGCCCGGACGCCGCCCCCGAACCCGAGCGGGGCTTCGACTACATCATCGTCGGCGCCGGGGCCGGCGGTGCGCCGCTGGCGGCCAATCTCGCCCTCGCGGGCATGCGGGTGCTGCTGCTGGACGCGGGCGAGTCGCCGGACAACGACAACTATCAGGTGCCGGCCTTCCACGGGGACGCCTCCGAGGACCCCGCCCAGCGCTGGGACTACTTCGTCCAGCACTACGCCGACGAGGAGCGCCGGCAGCGCGACAGCAAGCTGGTGGCCGACAAGGGCATCCTGTATCCGCGGGCCGGCACGGTCGGCGGCTGCACCGCCCACCACGCGCTGATCACGGTGTACCCGTACAACCGTGACTGGGACGACATCGCCAAGGCCACCGGCGACTCCTCGTGGCGCAGCTCGGCGATGCGCCGCTACTTCGAGCGGCTGGAGCGCTGCGAGTACCGTCCCCGGCCCAAGGAACTGCCGCCGGTTCCGCTGCTCCGCTCGCTGCTGAAGCTGCTGCCGTTCGTCTCGGACCGGTACGTCAACAAGTCCCGGCACGGCTTCGACGGCTGGCTGCCCACCAACCTCGCCGACCCCGGACTGGTCATCCAGGACAAGCAACTGCTCAAGGTGCTGCTCTCCGCCGCCGAGGCGACCCTGGCCGACGCCTTCGGCCGCCCGCTGTCCCCCAAGGAGGGGCTGGGCGGGCTGGTCGACCC
Organism: Streptomyces ochraceiscleroticus; assembly: GCF_000720485.1. Taxonomy (GTDB): domain Bacteria; phylum Actinomycetota; class Actinomycetes; order Streptomycetales; family Streptomycetaceae; genus Streptomyces; species Streptomyces ochraceiscleroticus. The sequence goes on from NZ_JOAX01000006.1 coordinate 132,338, forward strand.
CAACGACTGGCGGCTGCAGCCCGATTCCCTCCAAGGGCTGTGGCAGATCCCGCTCTCCACCGCCCGGGGCCACCGCAGTGCCGCCCGTGAGCGCGTGCTGTCGGTGCAGGCGGCCCATCCCGACCGGCTGGTGATCCGCCAGAACGCCCTCGCGACCAGGATCGTCCTGGACGAGCACGGCACGGCCGCCGGCATCGACTACGTCCAGCAGCCGCACGCCTACCGCGCCGACCCGGCGGCCGACTCCGCCGCCGAGCTGCCCGTGACCCGCCGCGCGCTGGCCGGGCGTGAAGTCGTGCTGGCAGCAGGCGCGTTCAACACCCCGCAGCTCCTGATGCTCTCGGGCATCGGGCCGCGCGAGGAACTGGAGCGGCACCGCATCCCGGTGCGGGCCGACCGCCAGGGTGTCGGCGCCAACCTCCAGGACCGGTACGAGGTCGGGGTGGTCTCCCAGATGAACCGAGACTTCCCGGTCATCAAGGACTGCACCTTCCACGCCCCGCAGCCCGGCGTCGCACCGGACGCCTGTTACCGGGCGTGGCAGCGCGGCGAAGGTCTCTACACCACCAATGGCGCGGTGATCGGGATCATCCGCAAGTCGCGCCCCGAACTCGACCTCCCCGATCTCTTCGTCTTCGGCATCCCGGCCGACTTCCGCGGCTACTACCCGGGGTACTCCAAGGAAACGCTGCGCGAGAAGGACCGCTTCACCTGGGCGGTGCTCAAGAGCCGTACGCACAACAGCGGCGGGCGGGTGCGGCTGCGTTCCACCGATCCCCGTGACACGCCGCTGGTGAACTTCCACTACTTCTCGGAGGGGACGGACAAGGCGGGCGACGACCTCGAAGCGATGGTCGACGCCGTGGAGTTCGTCCGCTCCATGAACGGGCGCGCGGACGGCGTCATCCGCAGGGAGCTGTGGCCCGGCACCGACGTCGACTCCCGTGACGAGGTGCGGCGCTGGGTGCAGGACGAGGCATGGGGCCATCACGCCTCGTGCACCTGCAAGATGGGCCCGGCCGGGGACCCGTCGGCCGTCGTGGACAGCCGGTTCCGGGTGCACGGGGTGGACCGGCTGCGCATCGTGGACGCCTCGGTCTTCCCGCGCATCCCCGGATTCTTCGTCGTCACCCCGGTCTACATGATCAGCGAGAAGGCGAGCGAGGTGATCCTCGCCGACGCCGCCGACCTACCACCGATCCACTGAGCAGGCGAACAGGGGACAATCATGGCCACACAGGACGCGGACACCGGATCGTCGGGCTACCGCTCGACCCTGCCCTGGAAGATCATCACCTGGGCGGCGGAGTACATCGACCGCCGCATCGGCTGGGACCGACTGCCGGTCCCGCTCGGCCTGCTCAATGTGCTCGGCCTGCGGGTCTCGCTGCGCCGGCACAATCTGCAGGACACCTCGCAACTGCCGTCCGTGAACCTCCCCGAGGTGGAACCGCCGACGGAGAGCCACCGGATCAACCGCACCGCCGACGGCTCCTACAACGACCTGAAGAACCCGCGGATGGGCATGGCCGGTTCACGCTTCGGCCGCAACATCCCGCTCCACAAGATCGCCCCGAATACGCCCGAGGACGTCCTCGGCACGCCGGACCCCCGCGAGGTCAGCCGCACCCTGCTGACCCGTACCGAGTTCGTGCCCGCCACCGGAGCCAACTCGCTGCTGGCCGCCTGGCTGCAGTTCATGGTCCGCGACTGGCTCAGCCACGGCAAGAGCCCGACGGAGAACCCGTGGGAGGTCCCGCTGCTCGAGGGCGACACATGGCCCGAGCGGCCCATGTACATCATGCGGACGCCCGACGACCCCACCCGGGACCCGGCCGCGCCGCCCGAGACGCCGATGACCCACGTCAATGAGTTCTCCCACTGGTGGGACGGCTCGCAGATCTACGGCGCCAATGCCGAGCAGCAACGGCACCGCCGCACCGGCGAACTGGGCAAGCTGCACGTCGGCGACGACGAACAGCTCCCGTTCCCGGGCGCGCCGGGCGAGGACCCCGCGCGCGTCCCCGGGTTCTGGCTCGGACTGGCCATGATGCAGACGCTGTTCACACGCGAGCACAACGCGATCTGCGACCACCTCCACACCACGTACCCGGCCTGGGGCGACGAGGAGATCTTCCAGCGCGCGCGGCTGGTCAACGCGGCCCTGCTCGCCAAGATCCACACCGTGGAGTGGACCCCCGCCGTCATCAGCCACCCGACCACGGTCACCGCGCTGCACGCCAACTGGTGGGGCATCGCGGGTGAGCGGGTGAGCAACCTCTTCGGCAGGATCAGTGACAGCGAGATCATCAGCGGCATCCCCGGCAGCGAGACCGACCACTACGGCGTGCCGTACTCCCTGACGGAGGAGTTCGCCGCGGTCTACCGCATGCACCCGCTGATCCGCGACGAATGGCACTTCCGCGCGGCCGCCGACGACGGCACGCTGCGCGAGGCCAACTTCCGGGAGATCTCCGGGCCCGAGGCCCTCAAGGTCCTCGACACCATCCCGATGAGCGACCTCTTCTACAGCTTCGGCACGCTCACGCCGGGGCTGGTGACGCTCCACAACTTCCCGAAGTTCCTGCAGGAGTACGAGCGTCCGGACGGCCATCTGCAGGACCTGGCCGCGACCGACATCCTGCGCAACCGCGAGCTGGGCATTCCGCGCTACAACGAGTTCCGCCGACTGCTGCGGCTGAAGCCGGCGGCGAGCTTCGAGGACCTGACCGACAACAAGATGTGGGCCAGGGAGATCCGCAAGATCTACCGCGACGACATCGAGAAGGTCGACCTGATGGTCGGCATGTACGCCGAACGCCGGCCCGCGGGCTTCGCGTTCAGCGACACCGCCTTCCGGATCTTCATCCTCATGGCCTCGCGGCGGCTCAACAGCGACCGGTTCTTCACCGAGTACTACACCCCGGAGGTGTACTCGAAGGCCGGCATGAAGTGGATCGAGGACAACTCCTTCGGCACCGTACTGCTGCGCCACCACCCCGAGCTGCGCTCCTCGCTGTCCTTGGTGAAGAACCCCTTCGCCACGTGGAACATCACCGAGGGCGGCAAGCGGGCCCACAAGGAAGAGCAGACCACCTGACCCGGCGTGACCGAGAGGAGGCGAGGAGGAGCATGCCGAACAGAGCGGACCTGGTGCTGGAAGGCGGTGGAGTACGCGGCTTCGGCGCCGCGGGCGCGGTGATCCGGCTGCTGGAGGAGGGCTACACGTTCCCCCGGGTCGCCGGCACCTCGGTGGGCGCCATCGTGGCCGCCTTCACGGCCGCCGGGATGAGCGCCGGTCACCTCCGGGACCTCATCGAACGGCTCGACCTCCGCCGCATCCCGGACCGGTACCCGCCGCCCGTCCCCTTCCTGAGCGAGGGCCTGGCCCTGTGGACCCGGCGCGGCGCCTACCGGGGCGACTGGATCCACAACTTCATCGGCGAGGAACTGGCGGCCCTCGGCGTCGAGACGTTCGGGGACCTGCGGCGCGAGGACAGCGGGGCCGACCCGGCCACCTACCCGCAGCAGTCCTACAAGCTGGTGGTGATGGCGACCGATATCACCCACGGCCGCCTGCTGCGCCTGCCGTGGGACTACCACCGGTTCCATCTGCCGCCGGACGAACAGCTCGTGGCCGACGCGGTACGGGCGTCGCTGTCGATCCCGTTCTACTTCCGGCCCCGGACGCTCACCGACCGGGAGACCGGGGAGACGTCCGTGCTCGTCGACGGCGGGGTGCTCTCCAACTTCGCCATCGAGTGCTTCGACCGCACCGACGGGAAGGAGGCGCGCTGGCCGACCTTCGGCGTACGCATCATCCCCGACCTCCCCGAGAGCATCGGACAGCTCTTCCCGGTGCTGTCCCTCGTGATGTCGCCCCCGCTGCGGCTGCTCCAAGAAGTGGTGAGCACCGGGCTGGTGGGCCACGACCAGACCCACCTGGACCGGCCCGGTGTGCGGGACCGGTGCATGACCGTCGACTGTTCGGGGGTGTGCATCACCGACTTCACCCTGGGCAAGGAGGGGCGGAGCGCCCTGCTGGACATGGGCCTGCAGGCCGCCGACGACTTCCTGCTGGAGTGGCGCAAGCGCCATCCCGACGGCCCCTGACAGGGCCGAAGGATCGAACTGGGGCGCGGACGGATACCCTCCACCCGTGGAGGAGAAGACGCCCGCGCCCTTCGAGCGCGGTACGGACGGGCCCAAGGTCATCGTCGTCGGCATCGACGGCACGCAGTCGTCGTGGCGGGCCGCCTCGTACGCCGCCGGGCTGGCCCGCCGCCAGGGCTCGAAGCTGGTCCTGGTGTACGTCCAGCCGGTGCTGCCGGCCGGCGCCGCGCTGGGCGCCCCGGTCACGTACACCACGGACGAAATAGCGGAAGAGCTGATGGCGGAGATCCGCTCCGCGACGGAGCGCCTCGAGGGCATCTACAACCTGCGGTGGGAGTTCCACACCGTGCGCGGCGATCCGTACAACGCGATGCTCCAGATGGCGGACGAACTGAAGGCCGACGCGGTGGTGGTCGGCGCGTCGGAGTCCGCCGGGCACCGGATCATGGGCTCGGTCGCGGTACGGCTGGTCAAGGCGGGCCGCTGGCCGGTGACGGTCGTCCCCTGACCGCTCTCGGGAGGCGGGGTGCGGCGGCCCGGTGCACTGTGTGAGAAGGCCCGCCGCGCCAAGCGACACGCCGAACCGACACGCCGACGAGGGAGTCTGCCGTGACCGACCGGACCTACCGTGTGACCGAGATCGTGGGAACGTCCCACGAAAACGTGGACGCCGCCATCCGCAACGGCGTGCGGCGCGCGTCCCAGACGCTGCGCAACCTGGACTGGTTCGAAGTGACGCAGGTGCGCGGCCACATCGTGGACGGCGAGATCGAGCATTACCAGGTCGGCCTGAAGGTCGGCTTCCGGCTGGAGGACTCCGACTGATTCAGCGGAGCCGCCCGCAGTATGGGGAGTCGCCTTCCGTAAGCGTCCGATAAGGACGATGATGATCCGCCGTCGGACCGACGAGAGGACATCCCATGGGGCTGCGTGCGGGACAGGGCGTACTACGCCGCAAACCGATCGAAATGATCCAGGACACCGAGGGCGGCAAGGGCGAACAGCTCACCCGCTCGCTCGGCCTGTGGCAGCTGACCGCCATCGGTGTCGGCGGCATCATCGGCGCGGGCATCTTCACCCTCGCCGGCACCGTGGCGAACGGCAAGGCCGGTCCCGCGGTGCTGGTGTCGTTCCTCATCGCGGGCGTGGCGAGCGCGGCCGCCGCCTTCTCGTACGCGGAGTTCGCCGGGCTGATCCCGAAGGCGGGCTCCGCCTACACGTACGGGTACGCGGTCCTCGGTGAGCTGGTGGGCTGGTTCATCGGCTGGGACCTGCTGCTGGAGTACACCGCGATCGTCGCCGTCGTGGCGATCGGGATCTCCGGTTACTTCAGCTTCCTGCTGGGCGAGATGGGCGTCGATCTGCCCGCCTGGATGCTGGGGGCCCCGGGCACCGGCGACGGCCACCGCGTCGACCTCTTCGCCGCGGCCCTGTGCCTGCTGATCGCCTACCTCCTCACCCTCGGCATCAAGAACGCCGCGCGCTTCGAGACGATCGTCGTCGGCCTGAAGGTCCTGGTCGTCCTGGTCGTCATCGCCGTCGGCTTCTTCCACATCAACACGGGGAACTACTCGCCGTTCTTCCCCTTCGGGGCCAGCGGCGCGTTCACGGGCGCGGCCACGGTCTTCTTCGCGGTCTTCGGCTACGACGCGATGTCGACCGCGGCCGAGGAGTCCAAGGACGCCCAGCGCCACATGCCCAAGGCGATCCTGTACTCACTCCTGATCTCCATGGTCCTCTACGTCCTGGCCTGCCTGGTCCTGACCGGCATGCAGCACTACACGAAGATCGACCCGGAGAGCGGCTTCTCCACGGCGTTCAAGTCGGTCGGCCTCAGCAGCCTGGCGGACGTGATCGCGGTCGGCGCGATCATCGGCATCCTGACCGTCATGTTCACGTTCATGCTCGGCGTGACCCGCGTCTGGTTCTCCATGAGCCGCGACGGCCTCCTCCCCAAGTGGTTCGCCAAGACCCACCCCACCCGCCACGTCCCGACCCGGGTCACCTGGATCGTGGGCGTGGCCTCGGCCCTGATCGCGGGGTTCCTGCCCATCGCGGAGGCCGCCGAACTGACCAACATCGGCATCCTGCTGGCGTTCGTCGTGGTCTGCATCGCCGTCATCGTGCTCCGCTACAAGCGCCCCGACCTGCCCCGCACGTTCAAGTGCCCGGGCGTCCCGGTCGTTCCGGCCATAGGAGTGGTGTTCTCGATCTGGCTGATCACCTTCCTGGAGTGGCAGACCTGGGTCCGCTTCGCCGTGTGGTTCCTGATCGGCCTGGTCATCTACTTCGCGTACTCCTACCGCCGCTCCGACCTCGGCAGGGCGAACCGCGAGATCTCCGACCTGGAGGACCGCGAAGGGCGGCTCTGAGCGGGCGACAGGGCCCGGCCGAAGCAGAAACGTGCCCGCGCGCCGGAGGCTGTCCGGTGCGCGGGCGCGTTCGGGGGCCGTGTGGTGGTCAGGACTTCTGGAGGGCGGTCCAGAACTCGTCGAAGGACATCAGGCCGTCGCTGTCCGTGTCCTTGGCCTTGATGACGGCCTCGGCGACGGGGCCGGTGACGTAGGCGTCGCCCATCTCGGCCATCGCGTGCTTGAACTCCTCGGCCGTGACCTTGCCGTCGCCGTTCGCGTCGAACCGTGCGAATGTGGCCTTGGCCTGCTCGATGTCTGCCACGGGGTGCCCCCTTCATGCGGTGCTGTTGTGGTGTCGTTCGGGTAACCGACCCGGGTACATTAACCGACCGTCACCAAAGGCCGGTCATGGCCTTCCCCCGTCCTCGCCAAAGTCGGCCAGCGCCCGCGCCAGGTACGGCGCCGTGCGGCTGCCCCGCGCCGCCGCCACCTCGGCCGGCGGGCCGGACGCCACGATCCGGCCGCCGTCCGCGCCGCCGCCCGGCCCCAGGTCGATGACGTGGTCGGCGCCCGCGACCACGCCCATGTCGTGCTCCACGACGACCACCGTGTTCCCGGCGTCCACCAGCCCGTGGAGCTGGCGCAGCAGTACCTCGGTGTCGGCCGGGTGCAGCCCGGTGGTGGGCTCGTCCAGGAGGTACAGGGTGTGGCCGCGGCGGGTGCGCTGCAGTTCCGTGGCGAGCTTGATGCGCTGCGCCTCGCCGCCGGAGAGTTCCGTCGCGGGCTGCCCGAGCCGCAGGTACCCCAGGCCGACGTCCTGGAGTGTGCGCAGGCTGCGGGCGGCGGCGGGGACCTCGGCGAGGAAGTCCGCCGCGACGTCCACGGTCATCTCCAGTACCTCGCCGATGTTCCGGTCCCGGTAGGTGATCTCCAGGGTCTCGGAGTTGTAGCGGGCTCCGTGGCAGGCCGTGCAGGGCGCGTACGTACCGGGCAGGAAGAGCAGTTCGACGGCGACGAAGCCCTCGCCCTGGCAGGTCTCGCAGCGCCCGGCGGCGACGTTGAAGGAGAAGCGGCCCGCCTTGTATCCGCGGGCGCGCGCCTCGTCCGTGTCCGCGAAGACCTTCCGTACGGCGTCGAACAGGCCGGTGTAGGTGGCGAGGTTCGAGCGCGGGGTGCGGCCGATGGGCTTCTGGTCGACGCGGACGAGCCGGTCGACGGCGTCCAGGCCCTCGGCGGCCGCCAGTTCGGCCGTCGGGCGGGTCTCGTCGTCGTCCTCGGGGTCCGGGCCGCCCTGCCGCTCCCGTACGGCGTCCGCGAGTACCTGCGTGACCAGGGTGGACTTGCCCGACCCGGAGACGCCGGTGACGGCCGTGAACACGCCGAGCGGGAACTCCGCGTCCAGCCCCCGGAGATTGTGCAGCCGGATGCCCGACAGGCGCACGGTGCCCGAGGGCTTGCGCGGCTCGCGCGCACCGTCGCCGCCGGGCCCGTCGAAGAGGTAGCGGCGGGTGAGGGACTCCGCCACGTCCGCGAGGCCGTCGACCGGTCCGCTGTGCAGTACGCGTCCGCCGTGCTCCCCGGCGTGCGGCCCGACGTCCACGAGCCAGTCGGCCCGGCGGACGACGTCCATGTCGTGCTCGACGACGAAGAGGGAGTTGCCTGCCTCCTTGAGGCGGGCGAGGACGGTCAGCAGGTTTTCGGTGTCGGCCGGGTGCAGGCCCGCCGACGGCTCGTCCAGGACGTACACCACGCCGAAGAGGCCGGAGCGGAGCTGGGTGGCCAGGCGCAGCCGCTGGAGTTCGCCGGCGGAGAGGGTGGGCGAGGGCCGGTCCATGCTGAGGTAGCCGAGGCCCAGTTCGGTCAGCACCTCGATGCGGGCCACGAGGTCGCGCGCGAGAGTGCCCGCCACGCTCTCCTGGGCCGAACCGTCCGTACCGTCGCTACCGTCCGCGCCCTCGGCCGTCGGTCGCAGCAGCGCGGCGAGCGCCGCCAGCGGCATCCCGGCCAGCGCCGCGATGTCGTGTCCCGCGAACGTGACCGCGAGCGCCTCGGGCCGCAGCCGCCGCCCGTCGCACGCCGGGCACGCCTCGGACACCAGGAACTGTGCGACGCGCTTGCGCTGCGTCTCGCTCTGCGAGTCGGCGAAGGTGTGCAGCACGTAGTGACGGGCGCTCTGGTACTGGCCCTTGTACGGCCGCTGGATGCGTCCCGCCTCGCGTACCGGATGCACGGTGACGACCGGCCGTTCCTCGGTGAAGAGGATCCAGTCGCGGTCCTTCGCCGGCAGGTCGCGCCAGGGGCGGTCGATGTCGTGGCCGAGCGTGGCGACGATGTCGCGGAGGTTCTTGCCGAGCCAGGCGCCGGGCCAGGCGGCGATGGCGCCGTCGCGGATGGAGAGCGAGGGATCGGGGACGAGGGAGTCCTCGGTGACCCGGTGGACGCGGCCCAGCCCGTGGCACTCGGGGCACGCGCCCGCCGCCGTATTGGGCGAGAAGGCATCGGAGTCGAGGCGTCCGGTGCTGTCCGCCGGGTAGTCGCCCGCGCGCGAGAAGAGCATCCGCAGGCTGTTGGAGAGGGTGGTGACGGTGCCGACGGAGGAGCGGGAGGTGGGGGCCGAGCGGCGCTGCTCCAGGGCGACGGCCGGCGGCAGCCCGCTGATCTCCTCGACCTTGGGCGCGCCGACCTGGTGGATCAGCCGCCGGGCGTAGGGCGCGACCGATTCGAAGTAGCGGCGCTGCGCCTCGGCGTAGAGGGTGCCGAAGGCGAGCGAGGACTTGCCGCTGCCGGAGACGCCGGTGAAGACGCAGAAGGCGTCCCGCGGGATGGCCACGTCGACGGCGCGGAGGTTGTGCTCACGGGCGCCGCGCACCCGTACGTACGAGTCGGTCATGCCCTCCATGATCGGGGACACCGGCCGGCGGGTCGCTCCACGCCGGCCGGCGTCCCCCGTCTCACTCCGCGCCGACGGCCGCGAGCAGGCGCTGGTGCGCCTCCTCCCAGGGGCCGGGCGTGGCGATCACCGCGCGCAGCCCGCGGATCTGCCGGGGCGGCAGTCCGGCGGCGAGCACGCCGGTGGCCTGCCCGTCGCGGCCGTACAGCGCGGCCACCTGCCGCTGCTCCTTGTCCAGCAGCACCGTCTCGGCCCGGTCGGCGCCCGCGAGCACCCCGTACGCCTGGAGCTTCATGCCGTACTGGTCGGACCAGAAGTACGGGACCGGCGTGAACGGGCGGCGCTCGTCCTGCGAGACGCCCAGCTCCACGAGCAGGTTCTTGGCCGCGGCCATGGCCTGCTCGGTGGCGTTCATCCGGTGCTCGATCCGCAGGTGGCGACCGTGGCCCGGGTGGTACCAGCGGGCGACGTCACCGGCGGCGTAGACACCGGGCGCCGCGGCGCAGTACTCGTCGCAGCGCAGCCCGTCGGCGGTGTCCAGCGCCGCGTCGGCACGCAGCCAGTCCACGGCCGGCTCGGAGCCGATCGCGAGCAGGACGGTGTCGGCCTCGAGCGTGCCGCCGTCCGCCAGCCGTACTCCGGTGACGCGCCCGTTCGCCGTCTCCACGCCGTCCAGGCCGCCGGTGAGCTGCCGTACGCCGTGCCGCTCGTGCTCGGCGGCCAGCAGCGCGCCCACGCCGTCGCCGACGAGGCGGCCCATGGGCAGCGGGTCGCGGCCGACGAGCGTGACCTCGTGGCCGAGCTCGCGGGCCACCGCGGCGGCCTCGCAGCCCAGCACGCCGTTGCCGGCGACGACCAGCCGCCGCGGCGCGCCGGACAGCCAGGTCCGCAGCCCGAGCGCGTCGTCGAGCGTGCGCAGCGTGTGGACGCCGTCCAGGCGGGCCAGTCCCGGCAGGGTGCGGGCCCGGACGCCGGTGGCGACGATCACGCCATCGGTGGCCAGCCGGTCCCCGTCGTCCAGGGTCAGCGTGCGCGTCCCGGCGTCCAGCGCGGTGGCCTTGGTACCGAGCCGGACGTCCATGTTCAGCGCGTCGAGCTGTTCGGCCGTGCGCAGTCCCAGCTTGTCAGTCTCCCAGTCGCCGCTCAGCAGTTGCTTGGAGAGCGGCGGCCGGTCGTACGGCAGGTGCGGCTCGTCGCCGACGAGCGTCAGCTCGCCGCTCCAGCCGCCCCGGCGCAGCGCCTCGACGGCGGCGAGACCGGCCGCCGAGGCGCCGACGACGGCGATGCGTCCGACGGTCATGCGTCGACCTGGATGGCCGCGGCGGGGCAGATGGCGGCGGCCTCGTGGACCGCGGCGTGCTGCTCGGCGGGCGGCTGGGCGTCCAGCAGGACGACGATGCCGTCCTCGTCACGCTGGTCGAAGACCTCGGGCGCTACCAGGACGCACTGGCCGGCGGCGCAGCACTTGTCGACGTCGAGGGTGATGTTCATGGCTTCTTGCTCCTGTGGGGTGGTGGGGAGGTGATTACCAGGTGACCGGCAGCTCGTGGCAGCCGTAGATCGCCATGTCCGTGCGGAAGGGGATGTCCTCGATCGGGACGGCGGGCCGCATCGTCGGGAAGCGGCGCAGCAGGGTCCCGAGGACGACCTGCAGCTCGACGCGGGCCAGCGCCTGCCCGAGGCACTGGTGGATGCCGTAGCCGAACGCGACGTGGTGCTGGGCGTTGGGGCGGCAGACGTCGAGCGTGTCGGGGTCCTCGAAGGTCTCCGGGTCGCGGTTGGCGGACGGCACGGCGACCACGACGCCCTCGCCGGCGCGGATGAGCTGCCCGCCGATCTCGATGTCCTCGGTGGCGGCGCGGCGCGGGCCGTTGCGGATGATGCTGTGGAAGCGCAGCAGCTCCTCGACGGCGCCGCGGATCAGCGACGGGTCCTCACGGAGCTGCTGCGCGGTCCCCGGCTCGCCCATCATGCTCAGCGCGGAGAGGCCGATCATGTTGGCGGTGGTCTCGTGCCCGGCGACCAGCAGCAGCGCCGCGAAGCCGATGACGTCGTCGTGAGTGATCTCCCCGGCCTGCTGCTGCTCGACGATGAGGCGGCTGAGGATGTCGTCGCCCGGGTTCGCCTCCTTGGCGGTGACCAGGCAGTCCAGGTACGCGCGCAGCTCCTCGCGGGCGGCGTCGGCCTCCTCGCGGGGGATGGTGCGGGAGAGCAGCTTGCCGGTCAGGCCCTGGAAGACCGCGTGGTCCTCGTACGGGACGCCGAGCAGGACGCTGATGACGAGGGAGGGCACCGGGAGCGCGAGGGCCTCGACGAGGTCGACGGAGTCCGCGCCGTTCAGCTTGGCGGTCTGCATCGCGTCGCAGAGCTCGTCGGTGATCCGCTGGATCTCCGGGCGCAGCGCCTCGACCTTCTTGACCATGAACTCGCGGGTGACCATCCGGCGCAGCCGGGTGTGGTCCGGCGGGTCCATGCGGATGAAGCCGCGGTTCTGCTGGTTGGCGCCGCCGGTCATGCCGCTGAGCGGGTAGCCCGGGGTGGTGGTGTCGGAGCTGAAGCGGGTGTCGCCGAGGATCGCTCGGATGTCCGCGTACCGGGTGACGAGCCAGGCCCAGCTTCCGTCGGGCAGCGAGATCTTCTTGATCGGCTCCTCGATCCGCATCCGGCCGAGCTCAGCGGGCGGGTCGAACGGGCAGCCGGTGGGGGGTTCCACAGGCAGCGGGGCATGGGGGGAAGTGACGGTCATGTCGCTCCTAGAAGGCACGTACCGCAAGGACGTGCGCCGCGGTGGGGCTTCGCCTAACAACCGTAAACTTACATGTGTAATAGGCAGATAAACGAGCCGGGGGTGCCTGGGGAGCGAGATTAGGTGCTAATTACAACTCAAGGCCCCATTGAACGCCTCCGCACCGGGCGGACGTACAGCGGGGGCCGGACGACGCGGGGTCAGCGCTCCAGCAGCAGCTCGAGGATCTCGTCCACGAAGCGGTGCAGGCGTTCGGGGTTCTTCGCCGCGGGCAGGACCTGCCAGAGCATGACCCGGCCGTGCACCGCCGACCACAGGACGTACGGCGCCTCCTCCCGGGAGCCGCGCACCCGCCAGCCCGCCTCCTCGCACGCCGCCAGCGCGTCGTGCAGGCCGCGCACCAGCAGGCCGGCCGGGTGCTGCGCCAGCCGCTCGGGGCCGACCGGGGACTGCCGTGTCTCGTAGAGCAGGCGGTACTTCGCCGGATGATCGACGGCGTACGTGCAGTAGGCGCGCAGCCGGGCACGCAGCCGGGCCACCGGGTCCCCTTCCGGGACCAGCGCGCCGGCCGCCGCCATGTCCTCGACCAGCCGCTCGTAGCTGACCTGCATCGTCGCCCAGACCAGCTCGGTCTTGTCGGCGAAGTGCCGGTAGATGCTGGGCGCCGCGACGCCCGCCTCGCGGGCCACGGCGCGCAGCGACAGCGCGTCCTCGCTGCCGACCTGCTCCAGCAGCCGTTCCGTGGCGCTCAGCAGCTCCTCGCGCAGCCGGTCACCCTGGCCGCGCGGGTTCCTGGGCCGTGCGGCCGGGCTCTCCGTCATGCGCCGTACGCCTCTTTCTCGTCCTGGCGGGCACTCAACAATTTCATACCTCGCCCCGCACCCCACCGCGCGGCCACCGCACGGGCCCGGCAACCGCTACCGTGCGGCCATGCCCCAGCCCCTGGACACGGACGCCGAGGCCGCCCCCTGGCGGCCCGACCTCTTCCCGCCCGGCCTCCCCGTGGCCGGGACCGTGGCCGCGCACGCCTCCGGCCGGGCCTGGCTGGCCCGGCTGCCGCGGCTGGTCCGCGAGACCGCCGAACGGTGGGAGCTGCGCCTGTCGCCCCCGTTCCACGGCGGCAGCTGCTCCTGGGCGGCCCCGGTGCGGCTGCCCGACGGCGGCCCGGCCGTCCTGAAGGTGACCTGGCCGCACCGGGAGGCCGCGGGTGAGGCCGCCGCACTGCGCGCCTGGGGCGGCCACGGCGCGGTCCGGCTGCTCGCCCATGACCCGGCACGGCACGCGCTGCTCCTCGAACGCTGCGTACCGGGCACCACACTGCTCGACGCGGTACCGGAAGCCGGCCGGCACACCGCTCCCCCGGACACCGCCCTCTCCCCCGAAGAGGGGCTCGGCCGCGCCGCCGACGTACTGGACGCCCTGTGGCGCGCGCCCCGGCCCCCGGACGGCGAGCTGGAGAGCGTGGCGGCGGTCTGTGCCGAATGGTCGGACCAGGTGCGCGAACGCGCGGCCCGGCTCCGGCCGCCCTACGACCCCGGCCTGGTGGAACTCGGCGCGTCCCTGCTGCGCGAGCTGCCCGCGACCGCCCGCCGCGAGGTCGTCGTGCACGGCGACTTCAACCCCGGCAACGTGCTGGCCGCCGACGGCCCGCGCGGCTGGCTCGCCATCGACCCGAAGCCGATGACCGGCGACCCGGGATACGATCCCTGGCCCTTGCTGACCCAGCTCGACGACCCCTTCGAGCACGAGTCGCCGGGCGAGGTGCTCCGCTGCCGTCTGCGACTGCTCGCCGACCGGCTGGACGAGCAGCCTGAGCGCATGGCTGCCTGGGGCGTGGCCCGTTCCGTGGAGAGCGCCCTGTACGCCGCCGCGCACGACGATGTACCGGGCGGCGCCGAGGAATTGGCGGAAGCCAGGGTCCTCGCGGAGGTCGCCGGACTGTGAACCGCGTGCCACGCCGGCCGGCGCGCCGGCGCGGGTTCTAGACCGCCGCGCGTCGGGCGGCCGCCGTGTGGGCCGCCTCGTAGCCCGGCGGGACGCCCGGGACCAGGAGGATGTCCGCGTCGAGGTGGCGGGTGCGCAGCGGTATGAGCTCCTGATAGGCGGGCGAGTCGTACCAGGTGCGGGCGCTGTCCAGGTCCGGGAATTCGATGAGGACCAGGTGACCGGGCCAGGTGCCCTCGCGGACCTCAGCCTTGGCGCCGTGCACCAGGAAGCGGCCCCCGAAGGGGTCGAGCGTCTCCTGGATGCGTTCCATGTAGGACAGCACGTCCTCGTGCCGGCTCTCGCCCTTGATGTGACCCACGGCGTACGCGCTCATGACAGTCCCCTCTCCTTGCCCGAATGACCGGATGCCCGGATGCCCGAACGGGTGCCGGCCGCTCCGTGCGGCCCGCGCTGACCCGTACGTTTCCAGGCCCGGGTCAGCGCGTCGATGACCTCGGAGGTCATGGCGGACCTGCGGTGCGCCGTGCCGCGGCGGTCAGTTGGCCCGCAGCGCGGCCAGTTGTTCGGCGAAGGGCACGACGTCGAAGGCGTCGTCGGCCGGCTCGGCCGCGGGTGCCGTGGCCGCCCGCCCCAGGATCAGGGCGGCCAGCTCCCCCGCCGCCCGGTCGATGCGTTCCGTGAGCGCGCCGCCGGGGCCGCTGCCGCCCGTGCCCCAGTCCTCGGACGCGGCGTACACGGCGGTCGGGACGACCACCGCGCGCAGGTACGCGAAGAGGGGGCGCAGCGCGTGCTCCAGGGCGAGCGAGTGCCGGGCCGTGCCGCCGGTGGCCGCGATCAGCACGGGCTTGCCGGTCAGCGCGGTGTTGTCGATGACGTCGAAGAACGACTTGAACAGCCCGCTGTAGGAGGCGGTGAAGATGGGCGTGACGGCGATCAGGCCGTCCGATTCCGACACCGCCTCGATGGCCTCGGCCAGCGCGGGCGACGGGAAGCCGGTCACCATGTTGTGCGCGACGTCGGTGGCCAGGTCGCGCAGTTCGACGACGCGTACCTCCACCGCACGGCCCGGCTCGTCGGCCACCTGCTGACGGGTGGCCGCCGCCAGCCGGTCGGCCAGCAGGCGGGTGGACGACGGGACGCCCAGCCCCGCCGAGACGGCCACGATCTTCAGCGGCTTCATTCCGCCACCTCCTCCAGGGCCGCGGCGTCGCGCTCGGCGACGCGCGCCGCGTGCGTCGGCCCGTCCGGCACCTCGGCCGGGCGGTTCTTGGCGAACTCCTTGCGGAGCACGGGGACGACCTCTTCACCGAGCATGTCGAGCTGCTCCAGCACGGTCTTCAAGGGCAGGCCCGCGTGGTCCATCAGGAACAGCTGGCGCTGGTAGTCGCCGAAGTACTCGCGGAAGGCGAGGGTCTTCTCGATGACCTGCTGCGGGCTGCCGACGGTCAGCGGGGTCTGCTCGGTGAACTCCTCCAGGGAGGGGCCGTGCCCGTACACGGGCGCATTGTCGAAGTACGGGCGGAACTCGCGGACCGCGTCCTGGGAGTTCTTCCGCATGAACACCTGCCCGCCGAGGCCGACCATGGCCTGCTCGGGGGTGCCGTGCCCGTACTGCGCGTAACGGTGCCGGTAGAGCCGGATGAGCTGCTGGAAGTGGTGCTTGGGCCAGAAGATGTTGTTGGCGAAGAAGCCGTCACCGTAGTACGCGGCCTGTTCGGCGATCTCCGGGCTGCGGATCGAGCCGTGCCACACGAAGGGCGGCACGCCGTCCAGCGGGCGCGGGGTCGAGGTGAAGCCCTGCAGCGGCGTGCGGAACTTGCCCTCCCAGTCGACCACGTCCTCGCGCCACAGCTTGTGCAGCAGGGCGTAGTTCTCGATGGCGAGCGGGATGCCCTGGCGGATGTCCTGGCCGAACCAGGGGTAGACCGGGCCGGTGTTGCCGCGGCCCATCATCACGTCCACCCGGCCGTCGGCGATGTGCTGCAGCATCGCGAAGTCCTCGGCGATCTTCACCGGGTCGTTGGTGGTGATCAGCGTGGTGGACGTGGAGAGGATCAGCTTCTCCGTGCGCGCCGCGATATAGCCGAGCATGGTGGTCGGCGAGGACGGGACGAACGGCGGGTTGTGGTGCTCGCCGGTCGCGAAGACGTCCAGGCCCACTTCCTCGGCCTTGAGCGCGATGGCGAGCATCGCCTTGATCCGCTCGTGCTCGGTCGGCGTCCGGCCCGTCGTCGGGTCGGTGGTGACGTCTCCGACGGTGAAGATCCCGAACTGCATGGTGCCCGCCTCCGTGCGCTGCGTTGGTTGACTGCGCTGCGTTAGTTGAATAGTGAACTACACCGCCCAACCGTAGCGGGCTCGCGGCTATTCCGCACCTTCGCGCATTCTTCGCGCGCCACCCCGGCTATCAGTGGTACGACCCGGCCGAAATAACACCGATCTCGTGAAGTTCACGCCTTGACTTGTGAACTTCACAGGTGCTTTTGTTTTAAGCATCATGAATGACGTGATCCCTGACCGCCGCCCCGTGATCGGCGTCTCGCTGAAGCTGTACTTCGGTCTCGCCGAGACCCGGAAGTGGCTCGCGGACGTCGCCGCGCTGGCCGGTACCGCCGCGCTCGGCGCACGCGCCGTCGACCTGTTCGTCCTCCCCGCCTTCCCCGCCCTGGCCGACTCCCGCGAGCTGCTGGCCGGCACGGGCGTGGCGTTCGGCGCTCAGGACGTGCACTGGGCGGAGTCCGGCCCGTGGACCGGTGAGGTGTCCGCCGGGATGCTCGCCGAGGCCGGCGCCACGTACGTCGAGGTGGGGCACGCCGAGCGGCGCGCGCACTTCGGCGAGACGGACGACACCGTGCGCGCCAAGACCCGCGCCGCCACCGCCGCCGGGCTGGTCCCCGTCGTCTGCGCGGGCGAGCGGGACGGCACCGATCCCGGGGCGGCCGTCGAGGAGACCCTCACGCAGGTACGGGCGGCGCTCGCGGGCGCCGTGCCGGGCAGCGAGGTGATCATCGCGTACGAGCCGGTCTGGGCCATCGGCGCCGCCGATCCCGCCCCCGCCGATCACGTCCTCACGGTGGCCGCCGCGATCCGCGCCTGCCTGGACGAGCACGACGTACGCGGCCGCCTGATCTACGGCGGCACCGCCGGGCCCGGTACGTACGCCCGGCTCTCCACCGGACCCGTCGACGGCCTGTTCCTCGGCCGGCTCGCCCACGACACCGAGGGCCTGCGCCGTGTCCTCGACGAGATCGCCCCCGTCCGAACCGCCCTGAACCGCTCTGAACCGGCCTGACCGCTCCCAGGGAGAACACCCATGACGTACCGCATCGCCATCGGCTGCGACGACGCCGCCTTCGAGATGAAGGACGCGATCATCGCGCACCTCACCGAGCGCGGCTACCCGGTCACCGACCTGAGCGCCACCGCGGACGAGGACTACCCGGACGTGGCCGAGCGCGTCGCGCGCAGCGTCGCCCGCGGCGAGCACGAGCGCGCCGTCCTCGTGTGCGGCACCGGCATCGGCATGGCCATCGCCGCCAACAAGGTGCCCGGCATCCGCGCCGCGCAGATCCCGGACAGCTACAGCGCCGAGCGGGCCCGCAAGTCCAACGACGCGCAGATCGCCTGTTTCGGCAGCCGCACCATGGGCGTGCACGCCGCGCTGGTATGCCTGGACCACTGGCTGGTCTCCGACTTCGCGGGCGGCGGTTCGGCGCCCAAGGTGGAGAAGATCAAGCAAGTCGAGTCCCGCAACCGCGTCATCCCCGCCTGAACCGCCGCTCCCCCGCCCCGTCCCTCCCCCCGAAAGGTGTGAGCACCATGCGCGCAGTCGTCATCGAGGAACCGCACAAGCTCTCCGTGACCACCGTGCCGGACCCGGCGCCGGGCCACGGCGAGGTCGTCGTCAAGGTCACCGCCGCCGGGCTGTGCGGTACCGATGTGCACATGCTGGCGGGCGAGTTCGGGCCCACCCGGTACCCGGTGATCCCGGGGCACGAGTTCTCCGGCGAGATCGTCGCGGTGGGCGAGGGCGTCACCGCCTTCGCCGAGGGCGACAAGATCGCCGCCGACCCGGCGATCTACTGCGGCGCCTGCCACTTCTGTGCCATCGGCCGCGGCAACCTCTGCGAGCAGTGGGGCACGATCGGCATCACCGTGGACGGCGCCGCCGCCGAGTACGTGAAGGTACCGGCCCGCAACTGTTACCGGCTCCCCGAGACCGTGGAGCTGCGGCACGCCCCGCTCATCGAGCCGCTGTCGACGATCGTGCGCGGCTTCGACATCGTCGACCCCAAGCTCGGCGACAACTTCCTGATCTACGGCGCGGGCACCATGGGCCTGCTCTACATGCAGGTCGCCCAGCGCGCCGGGGCGGGCTCCGTCTCCGTCGTGGACATCAACGAGGACCGCCTCACGGTGGCGAAGAAGCTCGGCGCCGACCACGTCGCCACCAGCGCGGACGACCTGGAGCGGCGGCTGGGCTGGGAGGTCGTCACGGACTGCACGGGCAACATCAAGGCCATCGAGGACGGGCTGACCCGGCCGATCCGCGGCGGCACGTTCCAGCAGTTCGGCTGCGCGCCCGACCAGGAGCTGGCGAAGTTCTCGCCGTTCCGGATCTACAACGACGAGATCCGCATCGTCGGCTCGATGGCGATCCTGCACAGTTACGGGCGCGCCGTGGAGCTGCTCGGCAAGGGCGTCATCGACTCCGAGACGATGATCACCCACCAGTTCGCGCTGGACGAGTACGCCGAGGCCCTGGAGACCTTCAAGCGCGGCACGGGCCGCAAGCTGCAGATCGTCCCGGACAAGGCCCCGGCGTAACGGACGGCCGGGCCGCCTATGCGGCCAGTCCGGCCAGCTCGCAGCCCGCGTGCAGGAAGGCCCCCACGCCGAAGTCCGCGGTCGTGCCGGGGCCGACGGGCTGGCTGGACTCGGGGCGGTCGCCGACGCCTTGGACGTAGCCGAGGAAGCCGTCGGCGTGCACGGCCGTCCCGGTGAGGCCCTGCCAGGCGCGCGTCACGACCGGGAGGTACGGCGTGCGCGGCACGAGGCGGGCGCGCAGGGCGTAGGCGGTGGCGTACAGGAAGAAGGACGTGCCGCTGGTCTCCGGGCCCGGGAGGTGCGCGGGGTCGGCCAGGTTCACATTCCAGAACCCGTCGGCGCGCTGGACGGCGCGGAGTGCGGCCAGTTCCCGTACCAGGGTGGCGCGGTATTCGGGTATGTGCCGGGCGCCGGCGGGCAGGGTCTTGAGCGTCTTGACGTGGCCCCCGGCCACCCAGCCGTTGCCGCGCGACCACACGACGGGCTTGCCGTCCGGCGAGAGGATCCCGCCGGGCAGGAAGCGCTTGTCGCGGTACCAGAGGCCGGACTCCGGGTCGTACAGTCCGGGGCCGCCCTCCGCCGACTTCGTGTGCGTGTAGAGCGCGTACAGCTTGTCCCAGTAGGCGGGTTCGGCGCGCAGCCGACCTATTCGAGCGAACGGCGGCATCGCCATGTGCAGCGCGTCGTCCCACCACCAGTCGTCGTTCTTCTCCGGCCGGTCGGTGAAGACCATGCGGTGCAGCGAGTCCTCCAGAGCCGCGATCTTCCCCTGCTCGGGCTCCAGTTCGTACAGGTCGAGGTAGGTCTGCCCGGCGCAGTGGTCGTCGGCGTGCCGGGTGGTGACGCCGTTGTGCAGCGCGTAGCCGTGGCCTTCGGCCCAGCCGCGCGCGTACGCGAGATAGCGGGCGTCGCGGGTCAGCCGGTACAGGGCCATCAGGCCGCTGAAGAACGTGGCGCGGGCCCACTGGTTGTCGCCGGGGTCGGCGTGCGCGCCGATCCAGTGGTCGGCGACTCTGCGCAGTACGGCGGTGATCTCCGCCCGGGAGGGAAGCCCGCCGGCCGTGACACCGGCCGTCGCCGCGCGCGCCGCGGTGGCCGACAGCGCCGGTACGGCGGCGAGCGCGGCGCCGGCGGCGAGCGCGGCGCCGGCGGCGAGGACGCGCCGCCGGCCTACTGATCGTCCTGATCGTCCGAGATGCTCCAGGGGTGCCATGGCGTACGCCCTTTCCGCCGACGGAAGTCACGATGAAAGTCACGTATGTGAACATCGTTCACCGATGCGGCGCAAGAATGGCACGCCAACTCCCGTCTACGGAAGGGGAATTGCACGAAGCACACGGAGGGCCCAGAGGCGACCTCCAGATAGGCCGGTTCATAGCGCCTCACGACCGCGATCCGGTCACTCGGCGCGATTGCCGGGGGCGCGCAGCGGGCGCGCGTCGGAGGGCCGCCGCGGCGGCCCCGCTCCTATGCTGAGGAGGCATGAAGCCCAACGACATTCTGCGCCGGCACGGCGAGGCCATCGAGCTCTTCGGGGACCGCGTCCACGCCGTGGGCGACGACCAGTGGGACGCCGCGACACCGTGCACGAACTGGACGGTGCGCGACCTGGTGAACCACCTCACCGCCGAGCAGCTGTGGGTGCCGCGGCTGGTGCGGGACGGCGCCACCATCGAGGAGGTCGGCGAGGAGTTCAGCGGCGATGTGCTGGGTGAGGACCCGGTCGCGACCTGGGACCGTGCCGCGGTCGCGGCGGTCGCGGCGTTCAGCGAGCCCGGCGCCCTGGACCGGCAAGTCCATCTCTCGTACGGGCTGACCGGCGCGGCCGCGTACTGCAGTCAGATGACGATGGACGCGGTCGTGCACGCCTGGGACCTGTCACGGGCGGTCGGCGCGTCCGAGGAGCTGCCGGGAGAGCTGGTGACCACGGCGCTGCGGGAGGTCGAGCCGTACGCCAAGGAGCTGAGCGAATCGGGGCTCTTCGCCCCGCCGATCGAGCCGCCGCCGGGCGCCGACGACCAGACCCGGCTGCTCTGCCTGCTGGGCCGCCGTCCGTAGGCGACGGCCCGAAGAGATGCCGGCCGTAGGCAGCGGCCGGCAGGCAAAAACGTGCCGGCCGGGTCACCCGGCCGGCCGTACCCGTCAGTCGATGCCGCGGAAGATGTGCTGCTCAGCCGTGGATTCGTCGTCGCAGCCCGCCAGGTGGACCGGGGCGCAGCGGCTCCAGACCTCGAGGTTGCGCACCTCCCGGATACGCCCCTGGCGCTCGCCCTGCTTCGGTCGGGGCTGCTTGCTGATCGTCTGTTCCGGTGCCACCACGCACTCCTTAGCCAAAGGGATGAGGTACATGACGCGGTGGCGCCGTATGTCACAACCGGGAGTTCGGCCATGGTTCGTGGCGCATCCCGCGACGGGCCGAGGATGTCGGCATCTCCCAGACAGGTCGTCCGTCGCCCCCCAGCCTAACGACATGGGTTCCCCGCTGCGCGGTAATTACCGTCGATAGGGTTACAGGACGGAGAAACTGCCCCCGTACGGCCCGTTTCGGCCACTCCGGCGGCGTGTGGTTGCGCCCCGCCCGCACGCGTCCGGGGGCTGGGCGGGGACACGGGCGGCGGGTGCCGGGCGCCGGGCCTTCCGCGGTGCTACGGATAGGCGTGTGGAGTGGTTCCCGGCACCCGAGTACTGGCTGGGCCGGCTGGTCTTCCAGCGGGCCCTGGCCGCGCTGTACGTGATCGCGTTCGTGTCGGCGGCGCTGCAGTTCCGGGCGCTGATCGGGGAGCGCGGCATGACCCCGGTACCGGACTTCGTGCGGCGCGTGCCGTTCCGGGTGGCGCCGTCGGTCTTCCACTGGCGCTTCTCGGACCGCTTCTTCGCGGGCTGGGCGTGGGCGGGGGCGCTGCTGGCGGCGGCCGTCCTGGCGGGCGCCGCCGACGCCGTGCCGCTGTGGGCGTCGATGGTGTGGTGGGCCGCGCTGTGGGCGATGTACCTCTCGATCGTCAACGTCGGGCAGACCTGGTACGGCTTCGGGTGGGAGACGCTGCTCCTCGAAACGGGCGCGCTGGCGGTCTTCCTGGGAAACGCGCGCACCGCGCCGCCCGTCCTCGTCCTGTGGCTGCTGCGCTGGCTGCTGTTCCGGCTGGAGTTCGGCGCGGGGCTGATCAAGATGCGCGGCGACCCGTGCTGGCGCGACCTGACCTGCCTGTACTACCACCACGAGACGCAGCCCATGCCGGGCCCGCTGAGCTGGTTCTTCCACCACCTGCCACGGCCGCTGCACCGTGTCGAGACGGCCGCGAACCACGTGGCGCAGCTCCTCGCGCCCGTCCTCCTCTTCACCCCGCAGCCGATCGCCACCTGGGCGGCGCTGGCGATGATCGCCACCCAGCTCTGGCTGGTGCTCTCGGGCAATTTCGCCTGGCTGAACTGGGCGACGATCGTGATCGCGGTGTCCGTCGTGGACGCCTCGGCGGTCGGCCTCGGCGGCCTCGTCGGCCCGCCGGCGGACCTCGCCCCTCCCCCGCTCTGGTACGAGATCGTGGTCATCGCCGCGACCGCGGGGGTCCTGTACCTGAGCTACCGCCCGGCGCTCAACCTGCTCTCCCGCCGGCAGCGGATGAACACCTCGTTCGAGCCGCTGCACCTGGTCAACGCGTACGGCGCCTTCGGCTCCATCACCCGGATCCGGCACGAGGTGGTCATCGAGGGCACGACGGACGAGGTGATCACCGAGGACACGGAGTGGCGGGAGTACGACTTCAAGGGCAAGCCCGGCGACGTACGCCGCATGCCGCGCCCCTTCGCTCCGTACCACCTCCGCCTCGACTGGCTGATGTGGTTCGCGGCGCTGTCGCCGGGCTACGCGGGCCGCTGGTTCGGCCCGTTCCTGGAACGCCTCCTGGAGAACGACCGCGACACCCTGCGCCTGCTCCGCCGCAACCCCTTCCCCGACGCGCCGCCCCGGCACGTACGGGCCCTGTTCTACCGCTACCGCTTCACGACCTGGCGGGAACTGCGGGAGACCGGCGCGTGGTGGCACCGGGAGCCGGTACGGCAGTTCTTCCCGCCGACAGCTCTGCGCGAAAGGCCCTGACCATGTCGCGGGCGTGCCGCAGCCCGATCCGGGTGACCTCGCGCTCGACGTCGTCCAGCTCGGCGACCACCTCGTCGTACGGCCATCCCGTCCGCGCCCGGGACTTCACCAGCCCCAGCCGCGCGAGCGCGCTGCCGCGCGGCTCGGACATGGCCCGGAACTCCTCCAGCGCACCCCGGTAGACGGCCGCGGCCTCCTCGTACCGCCGCGCTCGGTACAGCACGTTCCCGCGCATCTTGTGGTTGTACGCCAGCGCCCCGGCGAGATCCAGCCCCCGGCACAGCGCCTCCCCCTTGCTGAGCAGCCGCAATGCCTCCGCCGTCTCCCCCAGCACGGACCGCACATCGGCGACGCCCCGCAACGACCACGCGAGCCCCCGCACGTCGTCGGCCCCCTCGGCGATCCGCACCGACTCCTCGAACAGCTCCAGCGCCTTCTCGTACTCCCCCTTGTTGCGGTGCATCTGCGCGATCCCCGACATCGCCCACACCATGTGCCGGGCCTCGCCGTGCGCCCTGGCCTGGGCCAGCAGCTCTTCGTGCAACTCGGCGACGGCCTCGTAGTCGCCCTGTATCCGGCCGGTCTCGGCGAGCCCGGCGAGCGCGTATCCGTGGGCGAGGCGGTCGCCGCCCTGCTCGGCGAACGCTACGGCGGCCGCGAGCAGCCGACGGGCGAGCGCGAGCCGCCCGCACTGGCGGGCGAGAGTACCGCCGCTCCACAGCGCCCACGCCATCCCGGCGGCGTCCTGCGCGGCCCGCGCACTGCGGTAACTGGCCCGCCAGGCGTCCTCCGCCTCTGCCACCCGCCCGAGCCGCCGCCCGGCCTCCGCCTCCGCGAGCGCGGCCCGCGCGGCGTCCCCCGGCGTCCCGGCCGCGCCCCGTGCTCTCCGCGCCGCGGCCAGCACATCCTCGTACGAGGAGTTGACACTCAACTCCGCCCCCAGCTCCCCCTGATACTCCGGAGCGAATGCCTTCCCGTACATCACGAGCCTCCCGGTCATGTCGGTCGTCCGGGCTCGACGCTATGCGGCCCGGACCCCGCCATTCGTCCCTCCACCTGCGGTTATCGAGATCCACCGGGGGATGTACGGGAGGCTGGACGATCACCTTGGAGATGTACGGGGAGTCCCCTAGGGGGCGGAGCCGGGAGGCCCTCCACCGAGCCGTCCGCATGAGCGACGCGGAGCTCGACCGGCTCAGCTGTCCGGTCGGTCAGCCTCGTTCCACCGCGGATACAGGCCGGTGAGACGGGTCGCCTGTACGCAGGCGTCGGCCAGGCCCGGTGCCGCGGTCTGCCAGATCTCGCTGGTGACGCCCTCGGTGGCGCCTGTGCCCCAGATCCCGGCGAGCAGCCGTGCCGCGCTCTGGTGACCTTGCTCGGTGAGCTGGACATCCTCACGTTCCGCGGCGATCCTCACTGCCTCCTGGGCCCGGTGCAGCAGTTCCGGGGTGAGGATGAGCTGGAGGTCCTGGGTCAACCCGGCCAGAACGGCGGTGAACACCAGCAGCATCCGCTGCGACTGCGCAGGATGCTGCTCATAGTTGTCACAGGACTGACAGACGAAGTCCTGAATCATGTTCAGGCGTTGGGCGAGCAGATCAGGAGGGAACAGGCCGCTGTCCTGTTGCTCACGTTCCTCATGAGGTTGGTGCTGGTCTGACATCGGTGGCTCTCACCGCCCCTGTGGTGCGCCGTGGGCCGAACGCGGTCCCAAGCCGACGGCTCGTGCCGTCCTACCCGTCGTGACCGTCCTTGGGGGTGCGAGGCGGACCACCGGCCGATGACAGGCGTCGACGCCGACGAGTAGGTCAACCACCGTTTCCCCGCACTCAGCTTACGGCTCTCCGCCGAGCGACGGCTCCGCTCAGGGCAACTGAACATCGAAGCGGATCAGCACCCCACCGCCCTCGTTGTCCCGGACCTCGACGGCATCGGCACGCGCCGAGAGCTGACGCAGCATCATGGCGCGCTTGGCGGTATCAGCCCCGTCGCTGCCGCCGTGCTCAGGAGGGGCCCGGGAAACGAACTCGCAGTCAGTGACGACCACTTGGCATCGGCTGCCTGCCACCGTGATGACGACGCGAAAGGCGGTGGCCCGGCTGCACGTGACCACATAACCGCCGGCAGCGTGCACATTCTCACGCAGGTCCCCGGATGCCGCGCTCCCCACACCCAGAACCCTCACCGCGGCGCCTGCCAGCCTGCCGGCCAGCAGCACACTGATCTGCGTACAGGGCAGAGTCAATGACCAGGAGAAGTCCACGGTCACTCACCGCGCCTCCCTCCACACCGGCTGTGTGGGCTTCCAGCATGACGCATCCAGCGCGACACCGTCACCCGCGCACGATCCCCGGGCACACCGGGGACGCGGCTGCGCTCACCGAGGCGTGGGCTACACCGTCGTGGTGGGCCGTACGTCCGCCTGGGCGTCAACCACCTGCCCAGCGGTTCACCCCCGAGCCCGTCCGGCTGTGCCGGCCAGGCGTCGACGACACTCGGCCACGGCCGACAACCGGCTATTGGTGGCTGGTGACGTCCCGCACACCGCTTGCACACCCACGTCTCCTTGATACCGATCGAGACGATCCACCCTCGCTCAACAGGGCTTATACCGTGTCCTATGCGGTGCGGCGGTAGCAGCGGAATCGCGATGGCGAGGCTTCCGCGGGCTCGACGCCGCCGGCGTCTGGGGGTGCCGTCGTCGGCCCGGCGGGCGGACGGATGTTACGTACGCCAGGTGGCTTACGGCAATGAGGGGGATGAAGCCGCATTTGGCGCATGATCTGTCCTACGATGAGGGGGTGGGACGGTTGTGCCCCAGTCGGGGCGCTGCCCAAGTCCTGCGGTAGCCCGGGCGGGCGCTTTCGGCTGCACGGCTGGTAGTGGGCGTTCAGGAGATCGGGGCATGGGATGCACCCGGTAAAAGGAACGTGCTTGTACCAGCCGCGTGGGCCGGGTCCCCGATGAGCGGGGTGCCGTCGTCGGATACGGAGCTGGTGGCCGTGCTGGTGGCCATGCTGACAGCAGGGGGAGGGCTGGCCGAGGTATCCGAGCACTGCCAGCGTGTGGTGCCGGATATCGATGCCGTGGGGCTGACCGTGGCGATACATCCCACGGCCGGGTCCCGGCTGACGGTCAGCACGCACGGCTGGCTCGCCGAACCGGGCGAAGCCCTGCAGTTCGACCTGGGCGAGGGTCCTTGTATCGAGACGCATGCGGAGCAGCGGCCGGTACTGGCGGAGGACCTGGAGGCGGATGGGCCCGCGCAGCACTGGCCCATATTCGCCGGGCAGGCGTGGGAGGCAGGCATCCGGGCGGTGTTCACCTTCCCGGTGCTGCTGCACGAACAGGTGGTGGCGGTGCTCTCGCTCTACCGCGCGACCGCAGGGGCGCTGTCGACGACCGGGGAACGGATGGCGGCAGCCTACGCGGCAGCGGCAGCGGTGCTGTTACTGCACGATGCCCACACCCTGATCGCCTCCGACCAGGACGACGAGGAGGAGGTGGCGCTCATCCCGCCGCCGCTCGCGGTGATTTCGCAGGCCGTCGGCTTCCTCGTCTCCCGCCTGGACCTGGATACGGATCAGGCCCTGGCCCGGCTGCGTGCGCACGCCTTCGTCGTACAGCGCCCGCTGGCCGAGGTGGCCGACGACCTCCTCCAACGGCGGCTCCCGGTGGAGGATCTGCCATGACCCCGGGTTCCCCCGCGCCAGGCGAACCACGGCAGCAGGCACTGGTCGACGCTCTGCTGGCGCTGACCAGCTCCAGCGACGTGCCGTTCGACCTGGATTCCCACGCCGCGTTGGTGCTGGAGCACGCCGCCTGCCTGGTGCCCCGCAGCGCTCTGAGTATGGAAATGCCCGATGCCTTCGGGGACCTGGAGACCGTGGCCGCTTCCTCGGCCGCCGCCGCCTCCTTCGCCGCCCATGCCGCTCACGCCAGCGGGCCCAGCACCGCCGCGTACACCAGCGGAGACGCCGTCTCCGTGACCGACCTGTCCGCTGCTGCCTCCGCCTGGCCCCAGCAGCGCTCGCCTGCCACCGATGCCGGCTTTCACGCCCTGTACGCCGCCCCGATGCGCCAGGGCCGCACCATCCGCGGTGTGCTGGTCTTCTACCGCAGCGACGCCAGCCCCTTCACCGCCACCGACTGCACCTACGCCCAGGCATTGGCCGACACCGCCGCCATCGCCCTGACCACCCACCAGACCGTCGCCCACCAGAAAATTCTGGTGGACCAACTGCAACGTGCCTTCGACACCCGCCTGATCATCGAGCAGGCCAAGGGCTTCCTCGCCGGCCACCTGAGCATCGACGCCGACGCCGCCTTCACCATCCTGCGCAACCACGCCCGCTCGCACAGCGCCAGAATCCGCGACCTGGCCCGGGAAGTCATGCAGACCCGCACGTGGCCCCCCAAGGACACATAGGCCGGGAGTTCCTGCAGCTCAGGGGCCTGCAGGAACCCGTGATACTCCGGAGCGAATGCCTTCCCGTACATCACGAGCCTCGTGGTCATGTCGGCCGTCCGGGCTCGACGCTATGCGGCCCGGACCCCGCCATTCGTCCCTCCACCTGCGGTTATCGAGATCCACCGGGGGATGAACGGGCGGTCGGACGATCACCTTGGAAATGTACGGGGAGCGCCTAGGGGGCGGACCCGGCCGTCGGCACCGGGTCGGCGGCCGGGGTGGGGTGCGGCGGGGCGGGGCGTGCCGTGCGGCTGATGAACAGCGAGGTGACGAAGGCGAGCACACCGATGACTCCGGCGACCATGAACGCCGTACGCAGGCCGCCGGCGTCGGGTGCGCCCGACGGGTCGGAGGTGCTCAGGGAGGCGACGGTGACGAAGACGGCCGTGCCGAACGCGCCCGCGACCTGCTGAAGCGTGGCGAGGATCGCGCTGCCGTGGGACTGGAGGTGACCGTCCAGCGCGCCCAGGGACTCGGTCATCAGCGGCGTCATCATCAGCCCGAGCCCGGCCATCAGCAGGATGTGGATGGCGATGACCGCGGCCAGCGGTGAACCGGCGCCGAGGAAGGTGAAGAGCCACAGCGAGACGGCCAGGGCCAGCGCGCCCGGTATCACCAGCGGGCGGGCGCCGAAGCGGTCGAACAGCCGGCCCACCGGACGGCCCAGCAGGCCGAGCAGGAGCCCGCCGGGGAGGACGGCCAGACCGCTGACGAACGTACTGGTACGCAGCACGGTCTGCAGGTACAGCGGCAGCATGATCGACCCGACGCCCAGCAGGCACATGAACAGCAGCGCTGACAGGACCAGCGCAACAGTGAAGGCACGGGTCCTGAACGGGCGCAGGTCGAGCAGGGCGCGGTCCGCGCGCTGCAGGCTGAGCTGGCGTGCGACGAACACGCCCAGCGACGCGAGGCCGACGACGATCGGGACCCACGGCGCGACCGCGTGCTCCGCACCGCCGGACTCGCCGACGGACGCCAGGCCGTAGAGGACGCCGCCGAAGCCGACGGCAGACAGCAGTACCGAGAGCAGGTCCAGCGGCACCTTCCGCGTCTCGCTGTCCAGGCGCATCCAGACCGCGCCCATGACGAGCGCGGCCACGGCGAGCGGCAGGACGATCCAGAACATCCAGCGCCAGCCCAGCGAGGCGAGCACCGCACCGCCCACCGTCGGCCCCACGGCGGGGGCGACCGCGATGACGATGCTGATCGTGCCCATCGTCGCGCCGCGCTTCTCGGGCGGTACGAGGCGCATCACCGAGGTCATGAGCAGCGGCAGCATGACGGCGGTGCCGCACGCCTGCACCACGCGCCCGGCCATCAGCACCCCGAACCCGGGCGCGAGGCCACTGACGAGCGTGCCGAGGGTGAACAGCGTCAGCGAGGCCAGGAAGACCTGGCGCGCGGTGAAGCGTTCGAGCAGGAAGCCGGTGATGGGGATGATCACGGCCATGGTCAGGAGAAAGCCGCTGGTCAGCCACTGCACTGTCGTGGTGGAGATCCCCAGGTCGACGGTGAGGTCGCGCAGGGCGACGCTCAGGATCGTCTCGTTGAGGATCATCACGAAGGCCGAGACGACCAGCACGGCTATGAGCACGGAAGCGCGCACGGGAGCGCGTGCGGGGGAACTGCCGGGCGGAGACTCCACGCCCCCGGCGTTCGCGGGTTCGATCATGGTCGGGCACACCTCACTGGAATTCGTGGCTCAGTCGTCGGGGGCGGGCGCGGGGGCCGGCGTTCAGCACAACCTCCGTCGCGACGGGATACTTCCGCTCACTGCGGTGGACCCGGAATTACGCGATGGCTGTCGCCGCCCTTTGCTTGCGGTCCCCCCTGAGCGTCACCTGCACGGTGTCCACAGCCCTGCCCCCGTTTTCGTCATCGCTCCGCCAGTCTATTGAAGTTCTGCGCCGGGTCGGCGCCGGTTTTCTGTGCCCTCGGGCGGAGCGGTGGTCACGCCGCCTAGACCGCGGTGAAGCCGCCGTCCGCGGCGACCACGGCTCCTGTGATGAAGCCGGCGCGTGGGGAAACGAGGAAGCACAGGACCTCGGCGATCTCCTCGGGCTGCGCCACCCGTCCCAGAGGCTGCGCGTCGGCGAAGGACGCCAGGTACGCACGGCTGTCGGTGCGGAACGTATCGAGGAAATCGGTCTCGATGACGCCCGCGGCAACGATGTTGGCGCGGATGCCCAGCGGTCCGCCCTCGACGGCGAGCACCTTGGTGAGCTGGGCCAGAGCGCCCTTCGACGCGCTGTAGGCGGCGCCTTCGGGCAGGGCGACGGTGCAGGTGTAGGAGCCGGTGCTGACGATGGCTCCGCCGCCCCGGGCCTTCATGGCCCGGAAGGCTTCACGGGCGAAGAAGAAGGAGCCGCGGGCGTTGACCGCCATCACGGCGTCCCAGTCCTCGGCGGTGGTGTCGGTGACGGGCTTGTTCAGGGTGCGTCCGGCGTTGTTCACGAGGATGTCCAGTCCGCCGAAGCTCTCGACGGCCGACCGCACCGCTCGGGCGGCGGTCTCCTCCTGTGCGATGTCGCCGGTCATCGCCAGGACGCCGGGGAACTCGTCCGGCAGGGTCCTGATGCCGGGGCGCAGGTCGACGGCGACGACACGGGCGCCGCGGGCGTGGAGGAGCGCCACGGCCTCCTTGCCCACGCCACGCGCGGCCCCGGTGACGAGGGCCACCTTTCCGGCGAACTCGGTGATCTCGGAGGCTGCGGCGGCCTCGGCGGCCGGAGTTACGGATGTCACGTTGCGTTCCTTTCGTCAGGGCGGCGCTGCCGGATGAGGAGCGTGGCGCTCAGGCCGGCGAGTACGGCGGCGACGATGACGCCGGTACCGGGGGCGTAGCCGGCGAGCGGATCACCGCCGCCGTTCGCCTGCTGCCCGGCTTCGACCACCGCGGTGACGACCGCGAGGACCACAGCGCCGCCGATCTGCATCGAGGTGTTGAGCAGGGCGCCGGCCAGACCTTGGTCCCGGTCGGGCACACCGGCGACCGCGCTCATGTTCAGGGCGGGAAAGGTCGCCGCGGTGCCGAGCCCGTTGAGGACCATGACGGGCAGGACGACGGAGAGGAAGGAGGCGTCGGGGCCGATGCGGAAGAACAACGCGTAGGACAGCGCCAGCAGCAGCATGCCGGCCGCGATCATCCGGTGGGCGCCGAACCGTGCCGCGAGGCGTCCCGCGAACGGTGCCAGCGCGCCGTTGACGAGGCCGAGGGGGACGAAGGCGCCGGCGGTCTGCAGCGGCGTCCAGTGCAGCACGTTCTGGAGGTACAGCGTGGCGAGGAACGCGAAGGACGTGTAGGCGCCCCACATCGCGAAGATGGTCAGATTGGTGCCCGCGGTCCTGCGCCGGGTCAGGAAGGACAGCGGTACCAGAGGGCGTTCGGACCTTGCCTCGATGCCGAGGAACAGGGCGAGGAGCAGAGCTGCCGCGGTGAACAGGATGACGGTACGGACGGATCCCCAGCCGTGTTCCGGCGCCTGCGCGATGGCGTAAACCAAGGTCACGAGGCCACCGGTCGCGGTGAGGGCGCCCGGCACATCGGTCTTCTCCCGCGCGGGGGACGGAGGATCCACGGGCAGGAGACGGCGTCCGGCGATGAGCGCCGCTATGGCGATGGGCACCGGCAGTGCGAAGACCAGCCGCCAGGACACCTCGGTGAGCACACCGCCGAGGACGAGGCCGCTGACGAAGCCACTGGCACCGGCGGTGGCGTACCAGCCCAGGGCGCGGCCACGCCGCGGTCCTTCCGGCCAGCCGGTGGTGATGAGGGAGAGCGCCGCCGGGGCGAGAAAGCCCGCGGCGACACCCTTGACCAGGCGTGCCGCGATCAGCAGGCCGCCGTTCGGGGCGATCGCACCCAGCACGCTCACCGCGGCGAACACGGCGACGGCGGCCATGAAGGTGCGCCGCCGGCCGAGCAGATCGGCTGCCCTGCCGCCCAGCAGCAGGAAGCCTCCGTAGCCGAGCGCGTAGGCGGACACGATCCACTGCAGGGAGGCCGACGTCATGCCCAGGTCGTGCTGGATGGCGGGCAGGGCCACACCCACGTCGGACAGGTCGATGGCGTCCATGAAATGCGCGGCGCACAGGACCAGCAGCGCCAGGGCACCGGGTGCGGTCGGCGCGTTCGGCAATGCGTCGGCGGCGGTGGAGGGATCATGCGTCGGATCAGGTGCATCGGTTCTCGGCGTCATCGTCATCGGGTTGCTTTCTGCTCGTACGTGTTCCGGCTTCCGGCACGTGGTCCGCGGTAGGTGTTCCGGCGGTACGTGTTCGGGCGGAGCTTCTCCGTTGGGCCGGCCCGCCGCCTGATCGGTGCGGTGCCGGCCCGCTCAGCCGAGTCTGCGCAGGTCAGCAGCGGTCAGCCAGGGTCCGCGCTGCCTGGGTGCGGCACACCCGGGCAGCGCGCCGAGCCACCGCCTAGCCTGGCCGCATGGACGACAACCACCTGGGAGACTTCCTGCGCGCACGCCGCGCCGGCCTGCAGCCGGAGGACGTCGGCATGGCGAGTTACGGGGCCCGCAGAGTCGCCGGACTGCGCCGTGAAGAGGTCGCCGTCCTGGCCGGAGTGAACGCCGACTACTACACCCGCCTGGAACAGGGGCGCGAGCGCAACCCCTCATCCCAGGTACTCGACGCGCTGAGCCGCGCGCTGCGCCTCGACGCGGATTCCCGGGCTCACCTGTACCGGCTGGCGGGGGTCGCACCGAGCGAGGGGACCTCCGTACACGCCGTCGAGCAAGTCAGTCCCGCGCTGCGGCAGTTGATGGACGGCTATCCGAACACCCCGGCGTTCGTCATGAACCGGACCCTGGACCTCCTCGCCGTCAACGCTCTTGCCGATGCCCTGTACGCCCCGTTCAGCCCGGCGGACAACCTGGCGCGCATGACCTTCCTCGACCCCGCGGGTCGGCACTTCTACGCGGACTGGGACCGGGCGGCCCAGGCCACCGTCGCCAACCTTCGTGCGGCAGCCGGGTTCGCACCGGACAACCCTCGGCTGCGCGAACTCGTCCGCACGCTCACCGAGCACAGCGCGGACTTCGCCCGCCTCTGGAACGCCCACACCGTGCGCGGCAAGACCCAGGACGCCAAGCACCTCCGCCATCCGGAGGTCGGTCCTCTGACGCTCACCTATCAGGCTTTCGACGTACGCGACGCCCCCGGCCAGCAGCTCGTCATCTACCACGCCGAGCCAGGAACCCCGAGCGCCCAGTCCCTCCATCTGCTCGGCTCCCTGCACGCCACCCAGCGTCGGCACGAAGCCCGTCCCCACACGCCCTAGCCCCCACCATGCCGTTGGTCGGCGGGGTGCGGCGGTGCCGCGGGCAGCGGCCGTACCCTGGTGCCGTGCACATCTGTTTCATCTGCAGCGGGAATATCTGCCGCTCGCCGTCGGCCGCGCTGGTGTTCAACGAGCAGCTGCGCCGGGCCGGACTGGACGGTGCGGTACGGGTCAGCAGCGCCGGCATCGGGCCCTGGCACGTCGGTGAGCCGATCGACGAGCGGGCCGGCGAGGTGCTGGACCGGCACGGCTACCCGACCGAGAACATCGCGGCCCAGGTCGGTGCCGAGCATCTGGACGCCGATCTGTTCGTGGCGATGGACCTCGGCCATGAAAAGGCGTTGCGCCGCCTGGTGACGGATCCGTCGCGTATCCGGCTGCTGCGGTCCTTCGACCCGCGAGCCGCCGGCGAGCGGGAAGTGCCCGACCCGTACTACGGCGGGCCGGAGGGCTTCGACGAGATGCTCGCCATGATCGAAGCCGCGACGCCCGGCCTGCTCGCCTGGGTGCGCGAGCGCCTGGACGAGGCATGACCGCGGGTCCGACGGACGCCGGTCCGACGGCCGGGGGTGACGAGGGCCCGGGGGCCGTGGCTGCCCGGCTCACCGGGCGGCCGGTGACCGGTGAACGGCGGTTGTCCTCCGCGCTTGCCGAGGTCACGCTCGACGGCGGGCGGACGGTGATGGTCAAGCGCGGCGACGACCCCGGCGCGGTACGGGCCGAGGCGGCCGGGCTGCGCTGGCTGGCCGACGCCGGCACGGTCCGTCTCCCGGCGGTGCACGGCCAGGACGGGCGCTGGCTCGTGATGGACCGCGTGGCGTCCGGCCGGCCGGGCGCGGCGGCCGCGGACCGCCTCGGCCGCGACCTGGCCGCCCTGCACACCGCAGGCGCGCCCGCGTTCGGCGCCCCGCCCCCCGGCGGGCCCCAGGACGCCACCATCGGACTGGCCCCGATGCGCAACGTCCCCGGCACCGACTGGCCGCGCTGGTACGGCGAGTACCGGGTACTGCCCTACCTGCGCCGCGCGGTCGACGACGGCACGGTGCGCCCCGCCGAGGCAGCCGTGATCGAGCAAGTGGTGGAGCGGCTGCCCGACCTGGCGGGCCCGGCCGAGCCGCCCGCCCGGCTCCACGGCGACCTGTGGAACGGCAACGTGCTGTGGGGCGCCGACGGCCACGCCTGGCTGATCGATCCGGCCGCGCACGGCGGACACCGCGAGACCGACCTGGCGATGCTCCACCTGTTCGGCTGCCCGCACTTGGACCGAGTACTGGACGGCTACCAGGACGCGGCGCCCCTCGCCGACGGCTGGGCGGACCGCATCGGCTTGCATCAGCTCTTCCCCCTGCTGGTGCACACGGTGCTCTTCGGCCGCGGCTACGCCGAGCAGGCACTCGCGGCATCCCGGGCAGCGCTGGCCACCACCTGACGGTTGAGCGTCCGCAGGAAATAGGACGCGTTCATCGGTCTCCGCAACGGCCTCCGCGGCGTCCCCCGCCCGTCATTCCGCGCCCCCTGGACCCGCGGCGACGAAACGTCCGTAAATCTGTGGACACTTTCCGGTCAACTGCCGGAAACGCCCTGCGATTTCCCGTAACACACTTATTCAGGATCTTCAGGGCGTCCGAATCCACCCGGTCCGACTCGACGCGACCTTGACGGCAAACAGAAAAGACCGGTACCCAGTTGGGCGAGAAGAAGAAAAAACCGAGAATCACGGGAGGCATTACCCATGGCCGGTCCTTTTCGGCTCGCCCCGCAGGAAGTACAGGCACACATCCCCACCTGGGCCTTCGGCAGGCAGACCAAGGTGATCGTCGACTGCAAGGCCGATGGAAACTTCGAGATGACGGCCGGCGGGTCCGCGACCGAGGTCAACGCGCTCAGGGTGGGACGAAATGAGTTCGAGCGCTCCTTCGGCGGCGTCGAATTAGCCGTCAAGAACCTGACCCTCGAAGACATCACGGTGACGACGGAATAGGCGCGCCATGCCTTGGACGTTCGACAAGAGCCGGATGGAAGTCAACGGCCAGCTCACCGCCTCCGAACAAGAGAAGTTCGACATATTCCAGAACGCGATCCAGAGCGAGGGACTCCACCCCGCCCAGGCAGCCGCGAGGGCCGGCGACACGAACTACAAGCGGTTGCAGGGCGATCAGTTCCAGATCCGCCTGAGTCAGGGCTCACGCGCCACATTCCTGGTCCTGGACGCCGGCGGAGGCAATGGAACGGTCGAGATGCTCCAACTCGCCGGCCATACGTAACAGGTAACAAGTAACAGCCAACAGGTCTTGAGAAACAGGACGAGACCTCGGCCCCTGCCCGGGTCCGGGCAGGGGCCCACACGGGGGAAGCCCACGCATGAAGACGCCACCGTCGTCACCCAGAGCCGATCGGACCGACGGACCGTCCGTCCGGATCGGCGCTCTCGTCCCGCTGACTCGGCCCGGCTGGGTCGAAGCGGGCCACCACCTGCTCGCCGGCCTCGAACTGGCTGTTCGCGAAGTCAATGACGCCGGCGGCATCGGCGGAAGACCACTCGAGCTGGTGGTCCGGGACACCGCGGCTGATCCGCAGAAGGCCGCGGCGGCCGTGGAGGAATTGGCTCGCCTGGGCGTGGCCGCCTTGGCGGGCGAGTATCACAGCGTCGTCGCTCGCGCCGCCGCCACCAGGGCCGACGCCCTCGGCCTGCCGTACCTCTGCTCGTCAGCGGTTCTCGACG
Organism: Streptomyces ochraceiscleroticus; assembly: GCF_000720485.1. Lineage (GTDB taxonomy): Bacteria > Actinomycetota > Actinomycetes > Streptomycetales > Streptomycetaceae > Streptomyces > Streptomyces ochraceiscleroticus. The sequence goes on from NZ_JOAX01000006.1 coordinate 167,794, forward strand.
CGCTCATCGAACAGCCGACGAATGGGGTCTCCCCTGCTCGAGCGGAGCCGAGAGCTCGGGGAAGGGTCGCACGCCTCTCCCCGCCGCAGTCCCGCGGCTGGCAGATTTACGCGGATTTCCTCCTCGGCGCGGGCCACAGCCACATCGCCGTAGCAACCCAGCCGAGTGTCTACTGGGCATCCGGGACCCGCATTCTGCGGGACTACTTCGCTGCACACGGCGGCACGGTCACCGAACTCGACATGAGCGCGCTCGCCCCCACGGCCGTGTGCGACGCACTCGTCGACACTCGCGCGACAGCCCTCCTTCTTCTGGTCGGCCACCCGGAGCCGGCCGTGCCGATCGTCAAAGCCGTCCGCCGCGACCAGCGCCTCGCCGGGATCCTGATGGGTGCTCCGGCCGGACAACCGGAATTCGCCGAATGGGCGGCGTCGCTGGGCGATGACGGCGCCGCGATTCCGTTCTTGCGCTATCTGCCCGAGCGCCTCACCCCACTCGGCGCACGCGTCGAAAAGGCCCTCCGTGAGCGACTGTCCGAGGCGCCCTCCTTCGTCGCCTTCGAGGGCTACGACACGGTCACCGTTCTCGCCGATGTACTGCGTTCGCACGGCGCGGACCGGGCGCGCATTGCTGAATCCTGGCCGCGCCTTTCCGTCGAAGGCACTCGCGGGCAGATCCAGTTCTCCCGCACGCCGGGCAGCAGCGTGTGGCAATGGGCTCGGCCCCCCATCCAAGTAGTTGACCGGGATCCGGCGGAACCCGATCGCTTTCGGATCCTCCACACCGGCTGAGAGAGCGATATCAGTGAATCCCGAGGGGGGCTCATGAGTGGCGGCGGGGTCGATGTCGGGCTCGTGCGTCGGCTGGTCGGCGCGCAGTTCCCGCGGTGGGCGGGGCTTGCCGTCCGGCCGGTGGATTCGGCGGGTACGTCCAATGCCATGTTCCGGCTCGGCGGGGACATGGTCGTGCGTCTGCCGCGCGCCGCGGGTTCCGCCGGCGATGTCGAGAAGGAACACCGGTGGCTGCCGCGGCTCGCCCCGCGACTGCCGGTGGCCGTTCCGGTACCGCTGGGTAAGGGAGTGCCCGGTGAGGGGTACCCCTGGCACTGGTCCGTTTACCGGTGGCTTCCGGGCCGCACCGAGTCCACTCCCGGGCTCGGCCTCGACCCCGGCCTCTTCGCCAAGGATCTGGCCGAGTTCGTCGGCGCATTGCGGCGGATCGATACCGTCGGCGGGCCGCCTTCCTCTCGCAGTGAGCCCTTGGCGGCGCGGGATGCCGCGACGCATGGTGATGTGGAAGGGCTGCGCGGCGTCATCGATACCGAGACGGCGGCCGCCGCATGGGAGGAGGCGCTGCGGGCTCCCGAGCCGACCGGGCTCGCGGTGTGGATCCACGCGGATCTGCAGCCGGGGAACGTCCTGGTCGAGGACGGACGGCTGAGCGCCGTCATCGACTTCGGCTGCCTGGGGCTGGGCGACGCGGCGGTCGACCTGATCGCGGCGTGGTACCTCCTGCCGGCGGACGCGCGGGCCGCCTTCCGTACCGCCGTGGGGGCCGACGACGCGGCGTGGGCGCGGGGGCGCGGCTGGGCGCTGTCGGTCGCCCTTGCCGAGCTGCGGTACTACCGGGGCACGAATCCGGTCATGGCGGCCATCGCCCGGCATGTCATCGAGGAGATCCTGACCGATCACGCGCGCCGACACGGTCACACCCGGCCCTGACCGATCACACACGCCGACACGGTGGCACCAGCGCTTAGCGCTCAGCGTTTCGCGTACACCCTCCCTGCGGCGTGCCGCCCCGCACCGCGTCTCGGTCAGTCGGTGGCCGTCAGTGCCTCGCGTGCGGTGGTGAGGATCTCCTCGGAGAGCGGGGAGCCCTTGGTGGCCCGGGACAGGACGAGTGCGCCGAGCATGGTGCACAGTCGGGTCATGCCGTCCTGGTCCTCGGTGGCGAGCCAGTCGGCGAAGTCGCCTACTCCCTGGGTATAGACGCGGCGGGCCTCATCGCCCGCGCCGGCGCGGGCGATGTCGGCGGCGAGTCCGGCGACGGGGCACCCGTCGGCCGGACTGTCGCGGTGCTCGGTGGAGAGGTAGGCGTCGATCACCGCCCGCTGAGCGGCGTCGCGCTGCCCGGCGTACTGATCGAGCCCGTCCCTGTGGTGCCGGGTGAGTTCGGCGAACGCGTGGGCGGTGGCTTCGTCGACGAGCTCCTCCTTGGAGGCGAACTGTTTGTAGAAGCCGCCGTGGGTCAGACCGGCCGCCTTCATGAGGTCGGCGACGCTGATCTGGGTCCCCTGTTCCCGGAGCAGCCGGGAGGCGGTTTCCACCACCCGCCGGCGGTTCTCCTGTGCCTGTGCCTGCGATACGCGGCCCATCGGTCACCCTCCCATTTGGATGTCGATCGGAATCTATTCTAGGGTAGAGTTTAGATGTTGCTCGACATCTATTGATGAACGGGCGGTCACCCCGCCCCCACATTGGGAGTGCTCATGGAGCTCAAGAACGCGGTCGCAGTGGTCACCGGCGCCAACCGAGGGCTCGGACGGCATCTGGCCGCCCAGCTCCTGGAGCGCGGAGCCAAGGTGTACGCGGCAGCCCGGCGCCCCGAGACGGTAGACCTTCCCGGTGCCATCCCGCTGCAGCTCGACGTGACGGACGCGCAGTCCATCCAGGCCGCGGCCCGCACCGCCTCCGACGCGACACTCCTGGTCAACAACGCGGGCATCTCCACCGGAACGCCGCTGATCGCGGGCAGCCCGGACGCGGTGCGCGGGGAGATGGAGGTGAACTTCTTCGGCCCGCTCGCCGTGACGCGGGCTTTCACCCCGGTCATCGAGTCCAACGGCGGCGGCGCCGTGCTCAACGTGCTGTCGGTCCTGTCCTGGCTGCACCCGGCCGGCCTCGGTTCCTACGCCGCGTCGAAGGCCGCGGCCTGGGCGCTGACCGACGCGGCCCGAGAAGAACTGGCGCCCCGCGGCATCACCGTGACGGCGCTGCACGTCGGATACATGGACACCGACATGGCCGCCGGCGTTCCCGCCGACCAGAAGGCCGACCCCGCCGAGGTCGCCGCCCAGGCCCTGTCCGGCATCGAGACGGGCCTGCCCGAGGTCCTCGCCGACGAGACCACCCGGTACGTGAAGCAGCAGCTCGCCGCCGCGCCGAGCGTGGCATGAAGCACCTGCCGCCCACGGACGAGACACGGAGAGCCCGATGAAGACCTTCCTGATCGAGAAGTACGGTGACCAGTCCGCGGTACGCGCCGCGCAGTCGCCCGATCCGCGACCGGGCCCCGAGGACGTCCTGGTCGAGATCCACGCGGCGAGCGTCAACCCACTGGACTTCAAGATCCGCGACGGCGCCTTCAAGCTGATCCTGCCTTACCGCCTCCCCCTCGTCCTGGGCAACGACCTCGCCGGCGTGGTGGTCCGGGTCGGCTCGGCCGTCACCCGGTTCGCGGTGGGTGACGAGGTCTACGCCCGGCCCGCCAAGGACCGGATCGGCACCTTCGCCGAACTCATCGCCGTCCACCAGCACGACCTGGCTCTCAAGCCGGCCACCCTCACCATGGCTGAGGCCGCCTCCCTCCCCCTGGTCGCCCTCACCTCATGGCAGGCGCTGGTCGAGAGGGCACAGGTCCAGCCGGGCCAGAAGGTCCTGATCCACGCGGGCTCCGGCGGGGTGGGCACCGTCGCCCTCCAGCTCGCCAGGCACCTGGGCGCGCAGGTGGCCACCACCGCGAGCGCGGCCAACGCCGAGCTGGTCAAGGAACTCGGTGCGGACGTCGTCATCGACTACCGCACGCAGGACTTCGAGGAGGTCCTGGACGGCTACGACGTCGTCCTGGACAGCCTCGGCGGCGAGACCCTTGAGAAATCCCTGCCGGTCCTCAAGCCCGGCGGCAAGGTCATCAGCATCGCCGGGCCGCCCGACGCGGACTTCGCCCGCGAGCTGGGCGTCAATCCAATTCTCCGCCAGGCCATGAACGCGCTGAGCTTCAAGACCCGGCGCCACGCCAAGCGCCAGGGCGTCACCTACTCCTTCCTGTTCATGAAGGCCGCAGGCGACCAGCTGCGCGAACTCACCCGGCTCGTCGACGCCGGAGAGATCCGCCCCGTCGTCGACCGCGTCTTCCCCTTCGACCGGACCCGTGAGGCCATGGAGTACGCCGAGAAGGGCCGGGCCAAGGCCGGCAAGGTCGTCATTGCGATGGTGTGAGGGCCGGCCCCCGCCCCACCACCGACAGGCCCCACGCAGCAAGAGGATCCCGCCCCCACCACCGTTGCCGTCGACACCCCCACAGGAACCGGTCATGAGCTCACCGCGCAGTTCCCCCAGCCCCACGCCCGCCCCGTCGTCGTACAAGGACGCGCCGACCCGTTCGGTGTCCGTGCGCGGCGTCGACTTCGTCCACCGGCAGCTCGGCCCGGAAAGCGACGGCGTACCGCTGGTCCTGCTCCACCACCTGGCCGCGGTCCTGGACAACTGGGATCCCCGCGTCGTCGACGGACTCGCCGCCCGGCGCCGGGTGATCGCCTTCGACAACCGCGGAGTGGGCGCGTCGGACGGCGCCACGCCCGACACCATCGAGGCGATGGCGCGCGACGCGGTGCTGTTCATCCGCGCCCTGGGCTTCGAGCGGGTCGACCTGCTCGGCCTGTCGATGGGCGGCTTCATCGCCCAGGTCATCGCGGCACAGGAACCGCAACTGGTGCGCAGGGTCGTCCTGGCGGGCACCGGCCCCGCCGGAGGCCCCGGCATCGACAAGGTCACCGCACTCACCCTTCGCGACATGCTGAAGGGATTCCTGAGCCGTAAGGACCCCAAGGAGTTCCTCTTCTTCACCGACACCGAACACGGCCGACGCGAAGCACGCGCCTTCGTGGAACGGCTGAAGGAGCGCACGGACGACCGCGACAAAGCCATCTCGCTGACGTCGTTCCGCGCCCAGCTCAAGGCCATCAAGCGATGGGGCCTGCAAGCGCCGGCCGACCTGTCCCGCATCCACCAGCCGGTCCTGGTGGCCAACGGCGAGAGCGACCGGATGGTGCCGAGCGAGAACACCCTCGACCTCGCCGCACGGCTGCCCCGGGGCGAGCTCGTCCCCCTCTACCCGGACGCCGGACACGGCGGGATCTTCCAGTACCACGACGCGTTCGTGGCCAGGGCCCTCGCATTCCTCGAAGCACCGCCCGACGCCTGACCGCCGAGGACTTACGACGCAGGCCACTCAGCCGCCGGGCTTCCGCCCCCACGCCGAGATGAGCGGTGCCATCGTCAGGTCGAGTTCGCCGGAGGCGATGTTCGCGAGGTGGGTCTCGATCTCCTCGTCGGTGGCGAGGCCCGCCTCGGTCAGGCGGTCGCGGAGCTGCCGTACGGTCGCGTCCTCCAGGGCGGTGCAGGCCGGCGAGGTGATCGGGAAGTACGCGTCGGCCTCGACCTCGGTGAGGCCCGACTCGCGCAGCAGCCGCGGCAGGGTGCGGCCGAACGCCAGGTCCGCACCGCGCCGGGCGAGCAGTTCGCGGGAGCCGCGCCGCAGGCGGTTGGCCAGCCGCTGCGCGGGCCCGTACTCGTCCAGGCAGCTCAGCGGCTGCAACGCCGGGTCGGCGTCCTCCAGTACGAGCCGGCCGCCCGGCCGCAGCGCGCGCACCATCGCTTCGAGGGCGGCCGCGCGCTCGGGTACGTGCACGAGGACCAGCCGGGCGTGCACCAGGTCGAACGGCCCGGCCGGCGGCTCCTCCGTCCCCACGTCGTGGCGGGCGACCTCGTAGGCGGCGTCCGCCGGCATCCAGGAGGTGTCGATGTCGGTGGCCAGTACGCGGCCGGCCGGCCCGGTCCGCTCGGCCAGCCAGGCCGGGATGCCGGGGCTGCCGGCCCCCACCTCCCAGCAGTGCCAGCCCTCGGCCACGCCCACGGCCGTCAGGTGCCGGAAGGTGACCGGGTCGAAGAGCTCGGACAGCGCGTCGAAGCGCTGCCCTGCCTCGGACTGCTGGTTGTCGAGGAGGTATCCCTCTTGGTGCCCGTCGTTGTGTCCGTCGTTGTGCGCCACTGGGTGATCGTAGGACGCGGGACGTCTGACACGGGGCCCGGGCCGTCCGGCGCGCCCCCGGCCGTGCGGGATAATGCGGGTATGCGCATCTCAGCCAGGGCGGACTACGCGGTACGGGCCGCACTGCAGCTCGCCGCATCCACCGACGACGGACCGCTGAAGGCCGAGGCCATCGCCGCCGCCCAGGAGATTCCGCACAAGTTCCTCGAAGGCATCCTGAACGACATGCGCCGCAGCGGGCTGGTCCGCAGCCAGCGCGGTGGCAACGGCGGTTACCGGCTGGCCAGGCCGGCCGAGGAGATCAGCATCGCGGAGGTGATCCGCGCGGTGGAGGGGCCGCTGGTGTCGGTGCGCGGCGTCCGGCCGCCGGAGCTGTCGTACACCGGGCCCGCCGAGTCGCTGCTGCCGCTCTGGGTCGCGCTGCGCGCCAACGTCCGCCAGATCCTGGACGGGGTCTCGCTGGCCGATGTCGCGTCGGCCCAACTCCCCCCGGAGGTCCTCGGGTTGACCGAGACTCCGGAGGCGTGGACGAATCCCTGAGAGATGCCTTCACACCTGCTTTTTCTCGTATAGCGAGACGCGTTAGTCCGCATCCCGAACAGCCCCTTGCTGTCAAACTCTTTCGCACCCAGTATTCCTATCAATCCAGTGGGAAACATAGGGAATCTGTGAGGTAGCCGTGCGTACGCTGATCCTGTTGGCCTTGGCCGGGCTCGGGGCCCAACTCGTGGACGGCAGCCTGGGCATGGCCTATGGCGTCACCTCCACCACCCTGCTGCTCGCCGTGGGCACCAACCCCGCGGCCGCGTCCGCCACCGTCCATCTCGCCGAGATCGGCACCACCCTCGCCTCGGGTGCGGCGCACTGGCGCTTCGGCAACGTCGACTGGCGGGTGGTGCTGAAGATCGGCATCCCCGGGGCCGTCGGCGCCTTCGCGGGCGCGACCTTCCTCTCCGCGCTCTCCACCGAGGTCGCGGAGCCGGTGATGGCGCTCGTCCTGCTGGGGCTCGGCCTGTACGTGCTGACCAGGTTCACCCTCTCCGGGCTGCCCACCGGCAACCTCGACAAGCCGCTGCGCAAGCGGTTCCTCTCCCCGCTCGGGCTGGTCGCGGGCTTCCTGGACGCCACCGGGGGCGGCGGCTGGGGGCCGGTCGGCACGCCGGCGATCCTGGCCAGCGGCCGCCTGGAACCCCGTAAGGTCATCGGCTCCATCGACACCAGCGAGTTCCTGGTGGCGGTCGCCGCGAGCGTCGGCTTCTTCGTCGGTCTCGGCTCCGAGGGCGTCAACTGGCTCTGGGCGGTGGCCCTGCTGGCCGGCGGGCTCATCGCCGCCCCGATCGCCGCCTGGCTGGTCCGCCACGTACCGCCGCGCATCCTCGGCTCGGCGGTCGGCGGGATCATCGTGCTCACCAACATCCGCACCCTGCTGCGGAGCGACTGGCTCGCCGCCGGGGACGCCGTCCAATGGACGGTCTACGGTCTGATCTACGCGCTGTGGGCGGCCGCCGTCGGGTACTCGTTCAAGGAGCACCGCCGCACCGCCTCGACCGCACCGCGGCCCGCGGCGGACGTGGCCGACGCGGCGGAAGCGGCGGAAGCGGCGGACGTCCGTCCCGCCGAGGCCGGTACGACGGGGCGGTGACCGACTCGATGACTCCGTACCCCGCGGCCCGGTACGCCGCTGGGCCGCCGCCGGTCACCGGGCAGCAGGACGGCGACGGGATCTGGCCGCGCGCCGTCCGGGAACTCGCCGATGACCTCGCCGTCGACGCGAGCGCCCGCGACCGGGCGGGCAAGCCGCCGTTCGAGGAGGTCTCCCGGCTGCGCGAGGCCGGCCTGCCGGGTTTCCTCGCGCCGCCCGGCCCGGAGGGGCGCGGCACCGACTGGGGTACCGCCTGCGCGGCCGTACGGGAGATCGCCGCGGCCGACAGTTCCCTCGCCGAACTCCTCGCCCGCCACTACGTGCTGTCCTGGGGCCCCCGGCTCTTCGGCGCGCCGGAGCACGCGGCCCGCGTCGAGTCCCGGGCGGCGCGCGAGCGCTGGCTCTGGGCCGGCAGCACCGAGGCGCCCGGCACGCCGGTTGGGGCAGGGCTGCTGCTCACGCCCGTCGGGAAGAAGGCGGGACGGAAGTACGTACTGAACGGTCAGCGTGCGCTCGCCGCGGGTGGGGGCGTCGCCGACCGGCTCCTGCTCTCCGCGGCGCATGCCGACAGTGGCGAGTCGGTGATCGTGGTCGTGGATCCGGTGTTCACCACCGTGTGTCCGGAGGCTCCCGAAGGGCGGCTCGGCCAGCGGCTCACCGGGGCGGCCACCGTGGGCCTCGAGGACGTGCCGGTGGCGGCCGCGCAGGTGCTCGGCACCGTCCCGGGGGACGAGTACACCGTCTCCCCCTACACCGCGCTCGCGCCGCTCGCCCTCCGCCTCATCCTGCTCCACGTCGGCCTGGGCAATGCCGAGGGCGCCCTGGCCGAGGCGCGGGACATCAGCCGGGTGGCACCCGGCGTCCATCCGTTCACCGACACCGGCAGCGGCGAGTACGCGACGGCGCCCGGCGAGGACCCCTATCTGCTGCTCGCTTACGGGGAGTTGGCGACCTCTGCGCACAGCGCGTCGTCCGTCGTCGGCCGCGCGACGGACGCGATGGCACAGGGTTTACTGGCGGGCTCCGGGCTCGGCCCCGACGAACGCGCGGAGATCGCCTTCCTCGTGGCCGCCGCCGAGGCCGTCGCCACCGAGTCGGCGCTGCACATCACCACGCGCGTCCTCGAACTCACCGCCGGGACCCAGGCCCCCTCCCCCGCGACCGACCCCGGCTTCGACCGCTTCTGGCGCAACGCCCGCGCCCTCACCACTCGTAGCTCCCCTGCCCACCGCCTCCGCGACATCGGCGCCCACTATCTCAACGGCGCACGCGATCTCATGTGGCCGCCCGCAGCGATTCGATGACATGCTCGTCGGAGACCTGGGTGAAGTCCTCGTACCACTCGCCGACCGCGCGGAAGTCCGGTGGCCTGCTCAGGCAGACGACGTCGTCGGCCTCCTGGCCCAGCGCTGCGGCCGTGGTCGGGGAGGCGACCGGTACGGCGAGGACGACGCGGGCGGGGCCGCGGCGGCGCAAGTTGCGCAGCGCGGCCGTGGCCGTCATGCCGGTGGCCAGGCCGTCGTCGACGAGGATCACCGTGCGGCCGGTGAGGACGAGTTCGGGGCGTTTGCCGCGGTAGAGGTCCTCGCGGCGGTGCAGTTCGGTGCGCTCGCGGGCGACGTCGGCGGCCAGCTCGTCCTCGGCCAGGCCGAGGAACTGCAGGGCACGGCGGTCGAAGACCGGGGGGTCCTCGCCGGCGAGGGCGCCGACGGCCAGTTCGGGCTGGCCCGGGGCGCCGATCTTGCGGGCGATGAAGACGTCCAGCGGCGCGCCCAGTTCGCGGGCGATCTCGGCGGCGACGGGCACCCCGCCGCGCGGCAGGGCCAGTACGAGGGGCCCGTCCGGCGCGTCGGGCCCCGCCGCCGTGAGGTGCTGCCGCAGCCGCTGCGCGAGCTGCCGGCCGGCGTCTCTTCGGTCCGTGAAGCGCATGGCTGTCTCCTTGGCCACGAAGGCGGTCGGGAAGGCGGTCGGAACGATGGATGGCGAGCGGTCATTGGCCGGTGGGCCAGGTTTCCTCCTCGCCCGTGTCGGCCGGGTGCTGCCGGGGCAGCGGCGTGAGCGCCCGGGTGGTGTCCAGGAAGAGGAACGCGTCGTACCGCTCGTCGAGCACGGTCGGGACGTAGTTGCCCCATTTCTCGCGCTCCGGGCGGTAGACGACGCCGATGGCCCGGTGGTCGCGCGGCATCCGCGTCCAGTGGCCGGGGCCCGCGGCCGGCTGTGCGCCGGGGGTGCCGGGCGACGGGGTCAGCAGGAAGAGCGCCGCGCCGCCGGGCAGGGCCCGGTGCAGCAGTTCCTCGGTGCTGCCGGGCCGGGCGGCCGGCACCTGCATGGTCTGCGGCGGGGCGCCCCAGCTCTCGCCCGCCGTCACCGTGCCCTCGTAGGACCCGAATCCGATGAGGACCACTCCGTCGGCCGCGTGCCGTTCGCGGACCAACTGCCCGACATTGACCAGCCCCGCCTCGGCCATGTCGGTGGCGCGGGCGTCCCCGACGTGTGTGTTGTGCTCCCACACCACCGCCTTGGCGTGCGGGCCGTGATGGTCCATCAGGCGGTCGAGGGTGTCCGCCATGTGGTGGTCGCGCACGTTCCAAGAGTCGGGTCCGCCGCGCACCATCGCCCGGTAGTACCGTTCCGCCCCGGCCAGTACCTCGGCGTTCTGCCGGGCCGCGAGGTCGGCCAGGCTCCCGTCGGTGGCCGTCGCCTGCTGCGCCCGTTCGCGGACCGCGACCAGCAGCCGGATCACCTCGGGCTCGCAGCCGCTGGGCACCAGGCGCGTGGCCAGCGCGTAGCTCTGCGGGTCCTCGTCGTACGGCTCGAAGCAGCGGTACGCCTCCAGGGCCTGATCCACCCGACCGGGGTCGTGCTCCCGCAGATGGTCCAGTACGGCCTCCAGGGACTCCCACAGGCTGTAGACGTCCAGTCCGTAAAAGCCGACGCGCCGGTCCGGGGGCAGCTCTTCGTTGTGGGCGTGCAGCCAGCGGGCGAAGCGGGCCACGTCGGTGTTGGCCCACATCCAGGCCGGCCAGCGGCGGAAGTCCGCCAGCGCGTCGGCCGGGTCGGCGGGCGCGCCGGGCGCTCCGGTGACCGAGCAGTGCACGTCCTGGCAGTCCGGCCAGTCGCCCTCCACCGCGACGAAGGAGAACCCCTTCTCGGTGATCAGCCGGCGGGTCAGCTCGGCGCGCCAGTGGTAGAACTCGGCCGTACCGTGCGACGCCTCGCCCACCAGGACGTACCGGGCGTCGCCGATCCGCTCCAGCAGCGGGTCCAGCGACTGCGGGCCGGTCAGCGGCCGGGCGCGGGCGGTGATCTCCGCGAGATCCGCGGAGTCGGCCGCGGCCGTCACTGCGCGCCCTCCTCCCCGTGCGGCGGCTCTCCGGGCGCGAGGAACCAGTCCCGGGCCGCGACGGCGACCTGGTCCAGGGCGCCGGATTCGGGGAAGAGGTGGGTGGCGCCGGGGACCACGTGGGTGTGGCACGGCGCCGTCAGCTCGGCGGCGGCCTGCCGGTTCAGGTCCAGTACGGATTCGTCGTGGCCGCCCACGATCAGCAGGACGGGGGCGCGGACCTGTCGCAGTGCGTCGCCCGCGAGGTCGGGGCGCCCGCCGCGGGAGACGACGGAGGCCACCCGTTCGGGGCGGGCGGCGGCGGCCACCAGGGCTGCGGCCGATCCGGTACTGGCGCCGAAGAGGTGCGGCCGCAGCCGCTCGGTGACCGGCTGGGTGCCGAGCCAGTCGACCACCGCGACCACCCGCTCGCCGAGCAGGGGGATGTCGAAGCGGTGCTCGCGGGTCTCCTCGTCGACCCGGTCCTCCTCTTCCGTCAGCAGGTCCATCAGCAGGGTGCCGAGGCCGGACGCCTCCAGGTAGGCGGCGACGCCACGGTTGCGCGGGCTGTGCCGGGAACTCCCGCTGCCGTGCGCGAAGACGACCACCGCGTGGGCCGGTTCGGGTACCCGCAGGTCGCCCGTCAGGGAGACGCCGCCGGCCGGTACGGACACCGTTTCTTCAAAGGTCATCGGACTGTCTTCCGCTCTCTCGCTTGCGTGCTCTCGCCTGCGGACACGGGTAGCCCTCCACGGAAGATCGTACGCTTCCCGGCGAAGCGGGCAAATGAACCGCCCTGGACCGGGCGGTGCCGGGGGTCTTGTCAGCGCCGGTGGTATGGACCACTCTGGCTGCCGTCCCGCGCCCCGATCATGAGATCCCGAGGTGTTGCCATGAGTGACCGCATGCCGGAGTCGGAGAACGGGTCCGCGGGGCGGCTCCGCCGCCGCGGCTTCCTCGGTGCGCTGGCGGCGGGGGCGGCGGCCGCTGGGCCGGGGGCCGCGAGCGCCGTACGGGCCGTCGGCGCGGCGGGCCCCGGGCGCCCCCGCCCTGTCGCGCTCCGGCCGCTGTTCCTCGGCACGTACACCTCCCAGCCGGGCGGCGGCAGCGGTGTGGGGCTGGCGGCGTACCACCCGGTGACCGGCGAGATCACCGGCACCGGCGTGCTCACCGGCGTCGCCGACCCCTCCTACCTGACCCTCTCCCCCGACCGGCGGACCCTGTACGCGGTCCAGGAGAACGCGGAGGGCGCGGTCACCGCCGTCCGGCTCGCCGCCGACGGCGCGCACCACGTACTGGGCAGCCGCTCCACCGGCGGCGCGGGCCCCTGCCATCTGTCGGTACATCCGAGCGGCCGCTGGCTGCTGAGCGCCAACTACCTCTCCGGCAGCGTCGCCGTGCACCCCGTCGACCCGGCGACGGGCGCGCTCGGCGAGCGCACCGACCTCGTGACGCACTCCGCGCCGCCGCCCGGTCCCGGGCAGGACGGGCCGCACGCGCACCAGATCGTCACCAGCCCCGACGGCGGCCATGTGCTAGCCGTCGACCTGGGCAACGACACCGTCTACAGCTACCGGCTGGACCCGCTCGCGGGCACCCTGCGCCAGGTGTCCGCCGCGGCGCTGCGCCCCGGCGCCGGTCCGCGCCACCTCACCTTCCACCCCGGCGGCCGCTACGCCTACCTCGCGAACGAGCTGGACAACACGGCGGTGGTGTGTGCGTACGATCCCGCCACCGGCCGGCTCACGCCCGGCGCCCCGCAGCCCACTGGCACCGGCCCCGGCCCCGGCACCAGTTACCCGGCCCAGTTCCTGGTCACCCCCGACGGCCGGTTCGCCTGTCTGGCCAACCGCGGTCACAACAGTCTGACCCGGTACGCCGTCGAGGACCGCGGCGCCCGGCTGCGGCTGCTGGACACCGTGCCGGCCGGCGGCGACTTCCCGCGCCACATTGCCTTCTCGCCGGACCACCGGCTGCTGTTCGCGGGGAACCAGCGCTCGAATACGGTCACGGTGTTCCGCGTCGACCCGCGCTCGGGCGAACTACGGCCCACCGGGGAGCCGTTCGAGGCGCCGATGCCGGTGTGCGTACTGCCGCTGTAGGAGCGGTGTCGGGCGGTGCTCCGCAGAGCACCGCCCGACACCCTCGTCGTCAGTCCGGCCGTCAGTCCGGTCGTCAGTCGCCGAGCCGGCTGCGGAGCAGTTGCTTGCCCAGTTCGGCGCCCTTGCGGCTGTCGGCCTGGGCCTTGCGGAACAGTTCCGCGAGCTCGGTGTCCTTCTCCCGGTCCGCGTCCTGGATGTACGTCTCCATCCGCAGGGCGTTGTTCAGGCACGTCTCGGTGAACCAGAGCAGGTTGTAGTTCTTGTCCTTGGTGCCGGTGACGTCGCTGCTTTCCTTGCTGCTGGTCATGTGACCGACCTCCAGCTCGTGGACACTCGTGGACAGGAGCCGCCGCTCGGGCCGGCGGCGCCCGTTGCGGGTTTCCGCTGCCGTCCGGTCCAAACGCCGCATGAAACGCCGCCGGACATGACGGTGCGTCACACCGGTACGAGCGTGACCTCTGTGGCCTTCACGCTGATCCAGACGTCCGTGCCGTCGCGGAGGTCCAGTTCGACGGCGGCCTGGTGGGTGATCTCGGCGACGAGGTCGGGGACTTCCGGCGAACCGATGAGGACGCGCAGCCGGCTGCCGGCGGCGGTGAGTTCGCGGACCCGGCCGGGCCAGACGTTGCGCGGGCTGCCGCCGGGGCGGACGCGGTGCACGGACACCGCCTCAGGGCCGATGATCGCGAGCGCTTCGGTGCCCTTCTCCAGTGGTTCGGCGGCGGTGAGCCGGCCGGGGCGGTCCGCGAGGGCGAGGCCGTCGGCGGTGGCCGTACCGGGCCAGGCGTTGCGCCCGAGCATCCGGGCCACCCAGGGCGAGCGGGGGTGCCGGGAGACCTCGGCGGGCGCGGCGTCCTGGAGGGTGCTGCCGTCCTGGAGTACCAGTACCCGGTCGGCCAGCGAGACCGCCTCGACCGGGTCGTGGGTGACGAGCAGGCAGACGCCGCGGAAGCCGGCGAGATGCTGCCGCAGGGTGTGCCGCACGTGCGCCCGGGTGGTCTGGTCGAGGGCGGCGAGCGGCTCGTCGAGGAGGAGCAGCCGGGGCCCGGCCGCCAGCGCCCTGGCCAGCGCGACCCGGCCGGCCTGCCCCCCGGACAGGCCGGCCGGACGGCGGTGTGCGAGGTGGCCGACGCCGAGCCGGTCCAGCCACTGCTGGGCGGCGCGCCGGGCCTCCGCACGGTGTACACCGCGGGCGCGGAGGCCGTACGCGGTGTTGCCGAGGGCGGTGAGGTGCGGGAAGAGCGCGCCGTCCTGCGGTACCCAGGCGACGCCGCGGCGGTGCGGCGGCCGGGCCGTGACGTCGTAGTCCCCGAGGGTCAGCGCGGCGTGGGCGCGCGGGGTGAGACCGAGGAGCGCGCGCAGCAGGGTGGTCTTGCCCGCGCCGTTGGGGCCGACGACGGCGATGGTGGTGCCGGGGCCGGCGTCGAGGGTGAGGCGGGTGAAGCCGGTGACGTCGGCGTGCAGCGGCCAGGTGGGCGCGTCCGCCGGGAGCTCCTCGGAAGGCGCCGCCGGCAGCGTGTCGGCGGGCGGTGTGTCCGTACCGCCCTCAGCGGCTCCGGCACCCGCCTCGGCGGCTCCGGTACGCGCCTTCGCCGTGGCGCCCACCGACCACCGCCCGCGCAGTGCGACCAGTACGGCCATCGCGACGGCCAGGAGCAGCAGCGAGACCGAGGTCGCGGCCTCGGGGCTGTCCTGGAGCAGCAGGTAGACCTGGAGCGGCAGGGTCTGGGTGACGCCGGGGAGGTTGCCGGCGAAGGTGATCGTGGCGCCGAACTCGCCCAGTGCGCGGGCCCAGGTGAGCGCGGCGCCGGCGGCCAGCCCCGGGGCGACCATGGGCAGCGTGACGGTGCAGAAGACGCGGAAGGGGCCCGCGCCGAGGGAGGCCGCGGTCTCCTCGTACCGGGCGTGCAGTCCGGCCAGCGCGCCCTCCAGGCTGATCACCAGGAAGGGCATCGACACGAACGTCGCGGCGATGACCGCGCCGGAGGTGTGGAACGGCAACTGGACGCCGAACCAGTCCTCCAGCACCCCGCCCAGCAGCCCCCGCCGCCCGAAGCCGAGCAGCAGCGCGACGCCGCCCACGGTCGGCGGCAGCACCATCGGGAGCAGGACCAGCGAGCGGACCAGCGCCTTGCCGGGGAAGTCCACCCGGGCCAGCAGCCAGGCGAGCGGCACGCCGAGCAGCAGCGAGAGCCCCAGTGCCCAGCACGCGACGGTCAGCGAGAGCCACATCGCGTCCGTGACGCCGGGCGCCGTCAGGTGGGTGCCCAGGTCCGACCAGGTCGTACGGGCCAGGACGCCGGCCAGCGGGACGAACAGGAACGCCACGGCCAGTACGGCGGGTACGGCCAGCGCGAGCGGCGCCCGGCGCACGGAGGGTCTCATGGCTTCTGGAACCCTGCGTCGCGCAGGATCTGCTGCGCCTTCGCCGACCGCAGCCACTTCACGAACGAGTCGGCCTGCTTCTTGTGTTCGGAGACCTTGAGGGTGGCGGCCGGGTAGGCGGCGACGGCGTTCTGGTCGTCGGGGACCGGCACCGCGTCGACCTTGTCAGGGGCGGTCTTCGCGTCCGTCGCGTAGACGATGCCCGCGTCGGCCTCGCCGAGCTCCACCTTGCTGAGCACGCCGCGCACGTCCTGCTCCTGCGAAACCGGCTTCACCTTGAGGTGCTGCTTGTCCAGCACCTGCTGGCTGTAGCGGCCGACCGGGACCTCGGGCGCGGCGAGGACGACCTTGAGCTTGCTGTCGGTGAGGTCCTTGAGGTCCATCACCTTCTTGGGGTTGCCCTTGCCGGTGGCGATGACCAGGCGGTTGTGGGCGATGGTGACCGGGGTGCCGGTCCGTCCCTTGAGGCCGTCCATGGTCCTGGTATCGGCGGTGACCAGCGCGTCCGCCGGGAAGTCCTGCTCGACCTGGGCGGCGAGCTGCTGCGAGCCGGCGTAGGAGAACTTCACGACCGTGTCCGGGTGGGCCTTCTCGTACGCGGCGCCGGCCTTCTTGAACACGTCGGTGAGCGAGGCCGCGGCGAGCACCTTGATCGTGGTCTTCTTGCCGCTGCCCGACGCCTCGTCGCCGGACCCGCCGCCGCAGCCGGCGGCGAGGGGCACGATCAGGGCGGCGCAGAGCGCGGTGGCGGCGGCGGTGCGGCGGGCCGTACGGGGGCGGGGCATGCGTACTCCTCGGGGCTCAGACCCGGTCGATGTGGACGTTGGTCGACTTCACGCGGGCCGTGGCCCGCATGCCGACCTCCAGTCCCAGCTCTTCCACCGCTTCCCGGGTCAGCAGCGAGACCAGGCGGTGCGGGCCCGCCTGGATCTCCACCTGCGCGGCGACGTCGCCGAGCTTGATCGCGGTGACGATGCCGGGGAAGGCGTTGCGGACGGAAGTGGCGGCGGGCTCGTCCTCGCCGGCGCCGCTCTTGGCGAGCTCGGTGGAGAACGCGGCCAGGTCACGGCCGTCGATCAGCCGGCGACCGGCCTCGTCCCGGTGGGTGGGGACCTTGCCGGCGTCCGCCCAGCGGCGCGCCGTGTCGGCACTGACACCGAGCAGCCGCGCCGCCTGACCGATCGTGTAGGACTGCATGTGCGGCACGTTATGGCAGATGCCCTCTCACCTGCAAGGAAGACTGTGGATTGGGCTTAGCAGATGCGAGCTGGGTAGTGCGATCGCACAAGATCGCGCGTGAGCGGGCGCCTCGGCGGGTGCCGGCAATCGCCGCGAAAGGGGGACATACGGGCCGCGGATACGGGACGAAAGTCCCGCGTACCGGGTCGTCGCGGGCGGCATCACAGGCTCGGGACGCGCTCACCGTCCCCCTCGACCGACCGACCCGCACGACGGAAGGCACCGACGATGCTCAGGCCAGCGCCGACCTCGCCCGCCCACCTCGCTCCCCCGGTCACCCCGCACCTCCTCGCGGATCTCGCGGTGGCCGCCTGCACGGCACGTGCCCGGCTGCCGCGGATCCCCGACGCGGGCACGCCGCACGACTCGGGCGACCCCGCCGCCGAACTCCGCTCCATACCGGCGCTCCGCCCGGTCTTCACCGCGGTGGCGGAGACCGCCGACGGCCGCCGCCTCGACCGCCACCTGCGTGCCGAGCTCGGCCGGCTCGGCGAGCGGCTCCCGGCGGAGGCCGCGGGGCACCGGGGCGAGCTGTGGGCCGTCGGCCTGCTCGTCGCGGGCGCCGCCGCCACCGGCTGCCGCTCGGGCTACACCGCCTGCGCGGCGGCCGCGACGCTGGCCCGGATGCCGTACGACGGCACGCCCAAGCCCGTCGAGACACCGGGCGGCCGGGCCCGGCTGCACTTCCACGTACCGGGCGCGACCGGCCAGGCCGGGTCCGGATTCCCGCACGTGCGGCGGGTGGCGCTGCCCGCGCTGCGCGAGTCCCGGGCGCACGGCAGGCCCGAGATCGCCGCGCGGATGGACGCGCTGCTCACGCTGATGGCGACGCTCGACGACACCGCCCTGCTGCACGAGGGCGGGCCCGCCGCGCTGCTGTCGGTCCAGATGGACGCCCGGGACGTGGTCCGGGCCGGCGGCTACGGCTGCCCGGCGGGCCGGGAGGCCCTGGACCGCCTGCACCTGCGCATGCGTGACCCGCTGCTGACCCCGCGCGGCAGCCACGCGGTACTGTCCGCCGCCCTGTTCCTGGACTTCACGTTCGGTACGGAGGGTCTGACGCCGGGGCCGTGAGCGGCGCGGCGGCGCGGCGGACCGGCGGTCGAGCCGGCCGGCCGCGCCGCCGCCGGGCCTCTCAGCCCTCGGCGCGCAGCCCCCTCAGCCCTCGATGTGGCGGCGGAGCAGCTCGCTCAGCTCCGCCTCGAACTCGCCGTACCGGACGCGGAGTTCATCCCCCGGCCAGTCCCCGGGCAGCAGCGCGTCCGGGAGGAGGGGATCGGCGAGGAGGTGGCGGAGGATCGCGGCGGAGACGGTGAAACGGTCGGCGGGGGTGGCGGCCCGGCCGAGCGCCGCGAGCAGATCACGGGCCCGCGCCGACCAGCCGGCCAGGTCCCACAGCCGGCCGGCGAGCGCCGCGGGGTCGCCGTCGGGCGTGCCGGTCAGCCAGGTGCACTGCTCGACGGCGACGGCGGGCCGCGGCCGGTCGAGGTTGGCGGGGCGCAGCCAGCTTCCCTCGCGCAGCTCGCCGAGCCGGAGCGCCGCCATGGCCTGGCGCAGCGCGGTGCGGTCCGCGGCGCTGCGCGGCTCGGCGCCGGCGACCAGCGCGATCTCCCACTCCCCCGACCAGTCGCCGGTACGCGGCGCGCGGCTCTCGTCCTGGCGGGCCTGACGCTCCAGGAGGCGCGCGGTCAGCCCGTACGAGCCGTCGCTCTGCCGCAGGTCACCGGCCGCGACCATCCGCGAGAGGGCGACGCGGACGGTGCCCTCGGCGATCCCGAAGAGCTCGCCGACCCTGACCAGTGCGCGCGCGGGCAGCCGGGGCGGGTGATGACCGAGGAGGGTGCTCAGCACGATGGAGCGCGCGGTGAGCGGCCGCAGGGCGAGGCGTGAATCCATGACGGTCATCCTGACAGCCACCCTTACACACTTCCATCGCGTGTTCGACAACTGTAATGTCGGCCGTATGACCGTCACCCATGAAGTCCTGAATCAGGCGCCGCCGCTCACGGGGTTCAGCGCGGCGGACGACCCGGCCCTGCTGGCGGCGCTGCACCGGGAGGGCGCCGGGTGGGGTGAGCGCGAGGTGCAGGTGCTGGGCGCGCTGGCCGGCTCGGCGGAGGTGCAGGAGCTGGCGCGGATGGCGGAGGAACAGCCGCCGAAGCTGCACACGCACGACCGGTACGGCCACCGGGTGGACGAGGTGGAGTTCCACCCGGCGTGGCACGAGCTGATGACCGTGGCGGTGGAGCAGGGCCTGCACGCGGCGCCCTGGGCCGAGAACCGCCCCGGCGGCCATCTCGTGCGGGCCGCGAAGTTCTACGTGTGGTCGCAGGCCGAGCCGGGGCACGGCTGCCCCATCTCGATGACGTACGCGGCGGTTCCGGCGCTGCGGGCCTCGCCCGGGCTGGCCGCTGAGTACGAGCCGCTGCTGGCGGCCCGCACGTACGACTTCGGGCTGCGGCCGCCGCTGGCCAAGGCCGGACTGATCGCCGGCATGTCGATGACCGAGAAGCAGGGCGGCTCGGACGTGCGGGCCAACACCACGCGGGCCGTGCCGACCGGGGACGGGACGTACCGGATCACCGGCCACAAGTGGTTCACCTCCGCGCCGATGAGCGATGTGTTCCTGACGCTGGCGCAGACGGAGGAGGGGCTGACCTGCTTCCTCCTCCCCCGCGTGCTGCCGGACGGCACCCGCAACCGCTTCCACCTGATGCGGCTGAAGGACAAGCTCGGCAACCGCTCCAACGCCTCCTCCGAGGTCGAGTACGACGAGGCGGTGGCCTGGCCGGTGGGTGAGCCGGGGCGCGGGGTGCGGACCATCGTGGAGATGGTCAACATGACCCGGCTGGACTGTGTGCTCGGCTCGGCCGCCGGGATGCGGGCCGGGCTGCGGCAGGCGCTGCATCACACCGCGCACCGGCGGGCGTTCGGGAAGGAGCTGGCCGATCAGCCGCTGATGCGCTCCGTGCTGGCGGACCTGGCGATCGAGTCGGAGGCGGCGACGACGCTGGGGCTGCGGCTGGCGGCGGCGGTGGACCGGGCGCAGGCGGGTGACGACGCCGAGGGCGCGCTGCGCCGCCTCGCGCTGGCGGCCGGCAAGTACTGGGTGTGCAAGCGCGGCGCGACGCACGCGGCGGAGGCCCTGGAGTGCCTCGGCGGCAACGGTTACGTCGAGGAGTCGGGGATGCCCCGGCTGTACCGGGAGGCCCCGCTGCTCTCCATCTGGGAGGGCTCGGGCAATGTCGCGGCGCTGGACGTGCTGCGCGCGCTGGGCAGGGAACCGGCCGCGCTGGAGGCGTACTTCGCCGAGGTGGAGACCGCGGCCGGCGCCGACCCGCGGCTGGACGCGGCGGTGGCGCGACTGAAGGCGATGCTGCCGGAGCTGGCCGATCCGGACCGGGCCCAACTGCTGGCCCGTACGCTCGCGGAGCGGCTGACGCTGGTCCTGCAGGGTGCGCTGCTGGTCCGGCACAGCGACCCGGCGGTCGCGGACGCCTTCTGCGCCTCGCGGCTGGGCGGCGAGTGGGGCCACGCCTTCGGCACTCTGCCGGCCGGCGCGGACCTGGGCGGCGTGCTGGCCCGGGCGCGCGTCAAGTCTCCTGCCGAGGTTGCGGGTTGAGCCCGGTACGGGTCGAGCGGCAGGGTCCGGTGACCACGGTCGTCCTGTCCCGGCCGGCGGCCCGTAACGCCGTGGACGGAGTGACGGCACGTCAGCTCGCGGCTGCTTTCCGGGAGTTCGAGGCGGACGAGGCGGCGTCGGTGGCGGTGCTGTGGGGCGAGGGCGGCACGTTCTGCGCGGGTGCCGATCTCAAGGCGATCGGCACCGAGCGCGGCAATCGCGTGGCACCGGACGGCGACGGGCCGATGGGCCCGACCCGGATGCGGCTGTCCAAGCCGGTGATCGCGGCGGTCAGTGGTTACGCGGTGGCGGGCGGCCTGGAGCTGGCGCTCTGGTGCGATCTGCGGGTGGCCGAGGAGGACGCGGTCTTCGGGGTGTTCTGCCGCCGCTGGGGCGTGCCGCTGATCGACGGCGGCACGGTCCGGCTGCCGCGGCTGATCGGCGAGAGCCGGGCGATGGACCTGATCCTCACCGGGCGCCCGGTGTCGGCCGCCGAGGCGCTGGACATCGGGCTCGCCAACCGGGTGGTGCCGAAGGGACGGGCCCGGGAGGAGGCCGAGCGGCTGGCGGCGGAGCTCGCCCGCTTCCCGCAGGAGTGCCTGCGCGGCGACCGGGCGTCGGTGCGGGAGCAGGCCGGACTGACGGAGGGGGCGGCGATGGATGCCGAACTCCGTTACGGCCAGGCGTCCTTGGCCCACGCCGCCGAGGGCGCCGCACGCTTCGCGTCGGGCGCGGGGCGGCACGGCGCGATGGAGGTATGAGCGCCGGCGACCCGGGCCGTCCCGCGAGGGAGCGGGGATCAGAAGTCGACGCTGGTGCGATCGTCGACGCGCGCCACGGACTCCTGGGCGAACTTCTTCTCATAGGCGGAGCGGATTTCCTCGATCTTGCGGCCACTGGGCCCCGCCTGGCCCGTGGGGTAGAACAGGATCAGCTCGTAGGAGCGCTCACGCTCGATCCTCCCGTTCGCGTCCCGGTACTGGCCTTCCCCCTGCTGGACGGTCAGCCCGTCCGGAAACCGGGGCGTGACGAACTCATTCACAAAGCCCCGGAACTGCCGGTCGGTGACGGGCGGGCTGCCGTCCGGATGGGCGGTGCCGAAGAAGAGGCTGGTCTCGATGTACGGGCGGCCCGCCGCCAGACCGCCCGCCGCCGGCCGGTCCGCCGCGGCGGGCGCGGAAGTGAGGGCGGGCGCTGACGCGGTCGCGGCGGCGCCGAGCAGGGCGGTGGACACCGCCAGGACTGCGAGCCGTACACGGGGCTGGGAGATCGATGCCAACGGTCTGCCTTTCGCTGGGATTCGTCCGGGTAACGACCGCCGGCACCGGGGGATGCGGCCGGCTGCCCACCGAAGATGCCCGACCGCCATGACCGGGCACCAGGGAATGCGGGTACGGCCGGACGCTTCCGGCCAGCCGCCGCAGGACGCGCCGCCACCACCCCTCGCTTGAGCGAGTTCAACTCACGGCGTACGGTCTGCCATGAGCGTCACTTGAACACGTTCAAGGAGGGGGCAGGCATGGACGCGTTGACCCCGCCCCGCCGCCACCGCACCACCGGCTCGAAGGAGCGCGCATGACCGCCGCACTCAGCTACCCCGAACACGGCGCCACCCAGCACGGCCCGCTCCCCGCCGGGTACCACCATCTGCACGTCGAGGTGCCGGTCGGGCGCGGCCGGGCCGTCTTCGAGCGGGCCGGTGAGGCGATCACGGCCTTCCGGATGCACCGGGCGGCCGGCATCCGCATCCGGGCCGGCGCCGAGGCCGCCGAGCCGGGCGTGCCGGTCGAGAGCGGTCTCGGCGTCGGCCCGCTGCGGATCACCGCGCCGTGCCGGGTGGTGTGGAGCACGTACGACAGCGACCGCATCGGTTTCGGTTACGGGACGCTGGAAGGGCATCCCGAATGCGGCGAGGAGTCCTTCGTCGCGGAGCTGCGCGCCGACGGCTCCGTCTGGTTCACCGTCACCGCCTTCAGCAGAGCGGCGAAGTGGTACACGCGGCTGGCCGGGCCGTTGGTCCCGGTGTTCCAACGGGCGTACGCGCGACACTGCGGTCGCACGCTGCGCAGGCTCGTGCGGTAAGGGCCTGTGTGTAAACCCCCGAACGTCTACGTCGCGTTCATGACATCTTCACCAACTGACCAGTAGGTCATGAGACAACTCCTGGCATGTGTGAGCTGATTCCGCCGCAGGCGGACATGACCGAGGACCAGTGGGTGCGGAGCGGCACGGTCCCCGGCGGGGAGCCGACCACCCCCGCCGCCACGCGCACCGCTCCCGTACTGAACCTGAACCGGCGCACGCTCCTGGGCGGCGCCGTCGCGGGCGCCGCGCTCGCCGTGCTGCCGTACGGGGCGGCCGCACCGGCCGCGGCGCGGGACCGGGCGGTGGACGGGAAGTACCCCTTCCCCACCGCGCCCAACGGCAACGGAGAGTTCGCCGTACTGGTCACCGGGGACGCCGGCACCGGCGAGGAGGGCCAGTTCGCGGTGGCGGCGGCCGCCCGGGACCTGATGGCGAGCGAGCAGATCGGGCTGGCCGTCGGGCTGGGCGACAACATCTACGAGAACGGGCCCGAGTCGGCGCACGACTCCGAGTTCCAGGACAAGTTCGAGAAGCCGAACACCGGTATCGACGTGCCGTGGCTGATGGTGCTGGGCAACCACGACTGCTCGGGGCTGATACCGGGCAGCGGCGGCGACCCCGCGCGCGGCGACCGGGAGGTGGCCTACGCGACGACCTCGAAGCGGTGGTACATGCCGAGCCGCTACTACAGCGTGGCGCTGCCCGCCGGCTCGGGCGCGCACGGCAGCGGCGACCCGCTCGTGGAGTTCTTCGCGCTGGACACCACCCCCGTCTCCTCCTACGTCGTACAGACCGATCCCTACTTCCACTGGGACGGGCCGTACATGCGCGAGCAGCGGGCCTGGCTGGACGGCGCGCTGAAGGAGTCACGGGCGCAGTGGAAGATCGTGCTCGGCCACCACCCGTATCTGAACAACGGCGAGCACGGCAGCGCCGGTTCCTACGACGGCTTCACCGTCGGCCACTACACCAGCGGCGTCCACCTCAAGGAGCTGTACGAAGAGGTGGTGTGCGGCCGGGCCGACCTGATCCTCTCGGGCCACGACCACACGCTGCAGGTCCTGGAGCCCTCGGCACGCACCGGCGGCACCCGCCAGGTCGTGTGCGGCGCCGCCTCGAAGACGGGCGACGGCAAGGCCCACTTCGGTCTCCCCGCGGCGTGGCAGGACTTCGCGAGCCACGGCTTCATGGTGCTGAAAGTGTCTCCGAAGGGCCTGACGATCGACGCGTACACGGTCGACGTGGCCACGCGCACGGCGAAGCTCGCGCACCGCACGCGGACCGGTACGCCGGTGACCGCGCCGGCCGCCGTCAGCGGCTGAGCGGGCCGGCGTACGGCGTCACCGTACGGGGATCACCGCCGTCGGGCAGTGCCCGTGCAGCAGTACCGCGTTGGCGACCGAGCCCATCAGGCCGCCGTCGCGCAGCCGGCGGCGGTGCCGGCCGACCACGACCAGGTCGGCGGCGCGGGACGCGGCGACCAGGCGGCCGGCCACGTCACCCTGCACGAGGACCGGGTCGACGGTCACCTTCGGGTAGTGCCGCTCGACGAAGGGGAGCAGCCGCTCCTCCTGCTGGACGCCGGCGTGCGCCTCCAGCTCGCCCGACGTGGGGCTGCCGGGCGGCAGGCTCTCGGCGGCGATGAGCATCGGGTACGGGTTCGGGTACGCGGTGACCACGCGCAGCTCCGCGTCGCGGCGCTCGGCCTCGGCGAAGGCGAAGTCCACCGTCTCGTCGGAGGTCTCCTCCGGGTGCAGCCCGAGCACGATCCGGCCCTGCCTGCCGGCCCCCGGCTCCGCGCGCCGCTCGTCGGGCACGACCACGACCGGGCAGGCGGCCCGCATGGCGGCGGCCCGGCCCGCCGAGCCGAGCAGCAGGCTGGTGAAGCCGCCGCGGCCGCGCGAGCCGAGGACCAGCAGCCGGGCCTGGCCGCTCAGCCGGATCAGCGTCGAGGTGGACGCGCCGTGCGCGGAGAGGTACCGCGTCTCGGGGGCGTCGGCGCGCTCGGCGAGGTGATTTCTGACGTCCTGCAGCACGGGGTCGGCGGGGTCGGGGACCGGGTGCGGGTGGGCATCGCCGAGTGCGCGCGGCATGGGGGTGATCGGCCAGACGTGCACCGCGTGCAGCGTGGCCCCGGCGAGCCGGGCCTCGCCGGCCGCCCAGTCCAGCGCCCGGAGGCTGTTCACCGAGCCATCGACGCCGGCGATGACGGGAAGGGTGCTGTTCACGATCTCCTCGATCCGTCGGTGCGGGCACCGCCTCTCCGGTGCCCTGGTGTCCTGGGGCCCGCGGCGGGCGGTGGTGCCCGTGCGCGCGGGGTGACGGCGCCGCGTACGGTCCGGAACACCCCGCTGTTCTCAGTACCCATACTCGCCCCATATGACCGTAAGATCCTGATATGGAGCGGAGCTGGGACGGCGCGGAACGGGAGAGCGCGGACGACACCGACCCCCGGGACCGGCGCCGGGACCGCCGCGGCCTCCTCGGGCACCCCGAGCACGAGGAGATCCACCGGCCGCGGATCGACCTGCCCGACCTGCTCGCGCTCAACCGGATGGGCTCCTTCGACTGGAACCTGGACAGCGGCGCCTTCGAACTGGACGCGGGCGGGCTCGCGGTCTTCGACCTGCAGGCGCAGGAGTTCGACGGGACGCGTCCGGCGCTGCTCCAGCGGGTTCCGCAGGAGGAGGGCTACCGCCTGGACAGCGCCGTCGTCCAGGCGATCCAGCAGGGCCGGCGCTCCTGCGGCGCCTACTTCCGCATCCGCTGCCGGGACGGCACGCCGCGGTGGACGCACGTCCAGGGCCGCATCCTGCGCAGCGAGGCGGGCCGCCCCTACCGGATGGCCGGGATCGTCCGCGAGGCCACCGCCGAGCTCGCCGATTCGGCGCTGCTGGGCATCCCCGACGAGGAGCGCGAGCGGCAGACCACGCTGGTGCAGTGGACCACCACCGCGCTGTCCCGGGCGCTGTCGGTCCAGGACGTCACCGATGTACTCACGGACCGCGACGGCCCCCTGCGGCTGGGCGCCGACGCGCTGATCCTGGGCCTGGTCGACAACGGCGTCTTCGACGTCATCGCGGCCACGGAGCCGCTGCACATGCCCGAGCTGCTGCACATGCCGCTGGACCGCACGCTGCCGCTCTCCGAGGCGGCGCTCACCCGCGAGCCGGCCTTCGTCACCTCCCGCGAGGAACTGCTGCGGCGCTACCCGCGGCTGGAGCCGTACGTCCAGGGCATCGGCGTCCGCGGCGCGGCGTTCCTGCCGCTGGTTGCGCAGGACAAGGTGATCGGCGCGCTCGGGCTGGTCGACACCGAGCCGAGGAGACACACGGCGGAGGACCGGAACCTGGCGATCGCGCTGGCCGGCGTCATCGCGCAGTCCCTCCAGCGGGCCACCCTCTTCGACCAGGAGCGGGAGTTCGCGACCGGGCTGCAGGCATCGATGCTGCCGCGCCGGATCCCCGCCATCACCGGCGGCGACGTCGCGGTCCGGTACCAGGCGGCGCGGACCGGCCGGGACGTGGGCGGCGACTGGTACGACGTGATCCCGCTGCCGCAGGGCCGTACCGGGGTGGTGATCGGTGACGTGCAGGGGCACGACACCCACGCGGCGGCCGTGATGGGCCAGCTCCGGATCGCGCTGCGCGCCTACGCCGCCGAGGGGCATCCGCCGCAGACGGTGCTGGGGCGGGCCTCCCGGTTCCTGGCCGAGCTGGAGACCGAGCGGTTCGCGACCTGTACGTACATCCAGGCGGACATCTCGTCGGGGGTGCTGCACGTGGCGCGGGCCGGGCATCTGGAGCCGATGATCTCGGACGCGGGACGGCACGTGCACTGGCCGACCGTGCACGGCGGGCTGCCGCTGGGACTGGCCACCGCATTCGGCGAGGACCACTACCCGGAGACGCAGCTCTTCCTGGAGCCCGGCTCCACGCTGCTGCTGTGCACCGACGGCCTGGTCGAGCAGCCGGGGCTGGACATCCTTGCCGGGATCAACGCGCTGACCAGCGCCGTACAGGACGGGCCCGGCGAGCTGGACGCGCTGGCCGACCATCTCTCGGAGCTGCTGTGGGAGCAGCCGGGCTCCCCCGACGACATGGCCCTCTTGCTGCTGCGCCGGCTGGCCGAGCCCGGCGGTCCGGCCACGCCGCGCCTCCGGCTCCATGTCCACCAGGCCGACCCGGTGGGCCCGGCCGAGGTCCGCGCCCAACTCCGGCGGATGCTGGACCAGTGGCGGGCCGGGGAGGTGGCGGGCGACGTCGAGCTGGTGGCCACCGAGCTGATCACCAACGCGCTGCGGCACACCGAGAGCGGGGCGCTGGTCTCGCTGGAGCTGCTGGCCGGTCCGCCGGGCCGGGTCCGGCTGGAGGTCGAGGACCGGTCCAGCCACTGGCCGCGGCGGCGCAGCCCCGGCGAGACCGCCACCTCCGGGCGGGGGCTGCTGCTCGTCGAGGCGCTGTCGGACCGGTGGGGCGCGGAGGCCCGGGGCGCGGGCAAGGCGCTGTGGTGCGAGTTCACCGTGCCCGCGCCCGAGGGCGCGTAAGGCGTCGGTCATGGGCGGTCAGCCCTTGGCGCCGTACCAGACCGTGGTGATGTTGCAGAACTCTCGGATGCCGTGGTCGCCCAGCTCCCGGCCGTACCCGGAGCGCTTGGTGCCACCGAACGGCATGCCCGGGTGCGAGGCGGTCATCCCGTTGAAGAAGACGCCGCCCGCCCGGAGGTCCCGGACCAGCCGCTCCTGTTCGGCCACATCCTCTGTCCAGGCGTTCGAACTGAGGCCGAAGGAGGTGTCGTTGGCGATCTCGATCGCCTCGTCCAGGCCGGCGGCCCGGAAGAGGGTCGCGACCGGCCCGAACGCCTCCTCGTAGTAGATCTTCATCTCCTTGGTGACGTCGGCGAGCACGGTCGGCTCGTAGAACCAGCCGCGGTCCATGCCCTTGGGCCGGCCGCCGCCACACAGCACGGTGGCGCCGTGCATGGTGGCGTCGTCGACCAGCTCCTCCAGGTCGGAGCGGCCCTGCTCGCTGGAGAGCGGGCCCACCTGGGTCTCGTCCGCCATCGGGTCGCCGACCTCGAGCGCGGCCATCTTCTCGGCGAAGCGGGAGGCGAACTCGTCGTAGACGTCGGTGTGGACGATGAAGCGCTTGGCGGCGATGCAGGACTGGCCGTTGTTCTGCACGCGAGCGGTGACGGAGGTGGACACCGCCTTCTCCAGGTCGGCCGAGGGCAGCACCAAGTACGGGTCGCTGCCGCCCAGTTCGAGCACCGTCTTCTTGATCTCGTCACCGGCGATGGACGCGACCGAGCGGCCCGCGGGCTCGCTGCCGGTCAGCGTCGCGGCAGCCACCCGGGGGTCGCGCAGGATCATCTCGACCGAGCCGGAGCCGATCAGCAGCGTCTGGAAGGCGCCGTCGGGGAAGCCCGCGCGGCGGAAGAGGTCCTCGATGTACAGGGCAGTCTGCGGGACGTTCGAGGAGTGCTTGAGCAGGCCGACGTTGCCCGCCATCAGCGCGGGCGCGGCGAAGCGGATCACCTGCCACAGCGGGAAGTTCCACGGCATGACGGCGAGGACCGGGCCCAGCGGACGGTAGCGCACGTAGGCGCGGGCCGCGCCGGAGTCCTTGATGTCGGCGGCCCGGGGGTGCTCGTCGGCGAGCAGCGCCTCGGCGTGGTCGGCGTACCAGCGCATCGTCTTCACGCATTTGGCGGCCTCCGCACGGGCCTGGGCCAGCGGCTTGCCCATCTCGGTGGTCATCGTGCGGGCGATGTCGTCGGCGTCGGCCTCCAGCAGCTCCGCCGCCTTGCGCAGCAGGTTGGCACGCCGGTCGAAGCCGGTGGTGCGGTACTCCTGCCAGGTCTGCTCCGCCCGGACCAGCCGGTCCTCGATCTCGCCTTCGTTGAGCGCGTCGAACGTCTTGAGGGTCTCGCCGGTGGCCGGATTCACCGTGGCGATGGCCATGGGAAGCACCTCTCCTTCTGGTGGTGCGGATACGGGTGCGGTGCGGCGGTCAGCCCAGCGGGCTGGGCTGCGGTGACGGTTCCGGTACCGGGTCGGGGTTCGGCCCTGGCGGACGCGGGACCGGGGACGGTTCGGGGGTGGGCGGTACGGGGTCGGGCGGGCCCGGCACGGGGTCCGGGACCGGCCCCGGGCCGGGGCTGGGCGGTGTCGGGCCGCCGGGGTCGTGAGCGCGCGCGGGGTGCGGCTGCCGTTCCACGGAAGACCTCCTGGATCTCACGGTGTGGTGCATGCCGCGGGCGGTCCGCCCGCGGCGGTGTTTCTCTCCTGGCCCCCGTACCCGAGTCTGGCCCGGCTATCGCTACCGCGCGCGGTGGGATTCCGCCCTACAGTGCCGTCATGAAGCGTTCGTTCCTGGCAATGGCGGCCGGTGCGGCCGCGCTCACGCTGGCCGTCACGGCCGGCTCCGGCCCGGCCGCTGCAGAGCCCGGGCACCCGACGACGGACCGGACGGGCACGCCGCTGCCCGCCCGGATGGCGGACACCGGCGGCGGCCGGCAGCTCATCACGGCCGAGGCGCCGCGGACGGCGTCCACGCACGGGCGGCTGATCTGGTGGGAGAAGCGGCACGGTCAGTGGCGGCAGGCGGGCTCGGCGCCCGCCCGTTTCGGCGCGAAGGGCCTGGCCGAGGGCAGCACGCGCAAGCAGAGCACGAACACCACGCCCACCGGCCTGTACGACCTGCCCTACGGCTTCGGGATCGGCGCGGCCCCAGCCGGTACGGAGGTCTCCTACCGCCGGGTGCACGACAACTCCTGGTGGTGCGAGGACAATGCCTCGGCGTCGTACAACCGCTGGGCCGAGCCGCTGCCCGCCGACTGCGCCGCGAAGGAGTCGGAGCGGCTGGCCGACTACCCGACGCAGTACGACCGGGCGCTGGTCATCGGCTTCAACTACGACAAGCCGGTGCGCGGCCGCGGCGCCGGGATCTTCCTGCACGTCAACGGCAAGGGCGCGACGGCGGGCTGCGTGTCGGTACCGGCGGGCGCGATGGCCCGCATCCTGGCCTGGGCGGACCCCGGGAAGCGGCCGCACATCGCGATCGGGACGCGGTCGGGGGACACTGCGATCACACGGTACTGAGCGGTACTGAGCGGTACTGAGCCGCGCCCGGCCGCGCGTCGGGGCGGCGCCCCGCGTCAGGGCTGCGGGTGCCGCGCGTCGTACCGGGCGAAGGCGGGGCGGCTCAGGCCGAGGAGGGCCACCACGGCGACGCACGCCAGGCCGCCGCCGACCACGGCGACGGCCGGGGTGGCGAGGTCGGCGGCCGAGCCGGCGAGGAAGTCGCCGAGCCGCGGCCCGCCCGCGACCACGACGATGAAGACGCCCTGGAGGCGGCCGCGCATCCGGTCCGGGGTGGCGGCCTGCAGCATCGTGGAGCGGAAGACCATCGAGACGGTGTCGGCGCAGCCCGCGACGGCGAGGAAGACGAGACCCAGCCAGAGGTTGCGGGTCAGGCCGAAGACGGCGATGGCGGCGCCCCACGCCGCGACCGCGAGCAGGATCGCCAGGCCGTGCCGGCGGATCGCGCCAAGCCAGCCGGAGAACAGCCCGCCCAGTACGGCGCCGACGGCGGGCGCGGCGACCAGCAGCCCGACGGTCTTGGCGTCACCGCCGAACCACAGCGCGGCGACGGCCGGGAAGAGCGCGCGCGGCTGGGCGAGCACCATCGCGGCCATGTCGGCGAAGAAGGTCATCCGGAGGTTGGGACGGGTGGCGAGGAAGCGCAGGCCGTCCAGGACGGAGGCGCGCTTGGGGCGGGCGCCGTCCGCGCCCGGCTCGTGGTCGGGGCGCATCGAGGGCAGCCGCCACATCGCGTACAGGGACGCGGAGAAGGCGACGACGTCGATGAGGTACGCGGCCTGGTAGCCCCACAGGCCGACGATAACGCCGCCCAGCATCGGGCCGCCCATCAGGCCGAGGTTGCTGGTGAGGGAGTTCAGGGCGTTGGCCGCGGGGAGCTGCTCGGTGGGGAGCAGGCGCGGGATCATCGACGCGCGGGCCGGGGAGTTCATCGCGAAGCAGACGGCCTGGAGCGCGACGACGACGTACAGCAGCCAGACCTGGCGGACGCCCAGCAGCGCGGCGGAGGCCAGGACGACGGACATCGCGGTGGCACCGAGGGCGCTGGCCAGGCCCAAGGTGCGGCGGTCGACGGTGTCGGCGATGGCGCCGCCGTACAGCCCGAAGACGACCAGCGGAACGAGCGAGCACAGGCCGACCAGCCCGACCGAGAACGTCGAGTGGGTGATGTCGTAGACCTGGAGCGAGACCGCGAGCGCGGTCATCTGCTGGCCCACCCAGGAGACGGTGTTGCCGGTCCACAGGCGGCGGTAGTGGACGGAGGTACGCAGCGGTGTGAGGTCGGCGAATATGCGCGAGCGCAGGCCGGCGGGGGCGGTCTCAGTGGGCACGCGGCAGTAAAGCACGCGGCACGGGGACTGTATGTGGCGGGGGCCACCTTTAGTCCTTACCGGCTGCAGACGGCAGCTACTGGTGCGGCCGGGGCGTACCGCTGCGGCGGAGCAGCAGGAGCGCCATGTCGTCCTCGCCGTCGCCGCTGAGGGACAGCGCGCACAGCCGGTCGGCGAGCTGCTGGACGTCCTGCGGTCCGGCGCGGACCTCCCGGGCCAGTTGGGCCATCCCCTCGTCGAGGTCCGCGCCGGGCCGCTCGACCAGGCCGTCGGTGCACAGCACCAGCGTTTCGCCGGGCGCGACGCGCACCGTGGTGACCGGGTAGTCCAGGTGGCCGAACTGGGCGGACAGGCCGAGCGGCAGCCCGCCGGCCACGCGCAGCCGGCGGCAGATGCCCTCGGCGTGCCGCAGCAGCGGGTCGACGTGCCCGGCGCGGACGATCTGCAGGGCGCCGGTGGTCAGGTCGATGTCGGCGTAGGTGCAGGTGGCGAAGCGCTCGGTGTCCAGTTCGTGCAGGAAGGCGGAGGCGCGGGCCATGACCGTGGCGGGCGCGTGACCTTCGGCGGCGTACGCGCGCAGCACGATGCGCAGTTGTCCCATGACGGTGGCGGCCTGGATGTCGTGGCCCTGGACGTCGCCGATGACGACGGCGAGCCGCCCTCCCCCCGAGGGGGACCCTCCGGGCAGCGGGATCACGTCGTACCAGTCGCCGCCGATGTCCCGGCCCAGCCGCGCCGCGCGGTAGCGCACCGCGACCTGGGCGCCCCGGACGGCGGGGATGCGGCGCGGCAGCATGGCCTGCTGGAGCGCTTCGGCGAGGTCGTGCTCCTGGTCGAAGAGCATGGCCCGGGCGAGGCTCTGCGCGATGCTGCTGCCGAGCGCCACGAGGATGCTGCGCTCCTGCACGCCGAAGTCGCTCTCCTCGCGGTAGAAGAGCCCGAGCACGCCGATCGGGCGGGCCTGCGCGATCAGCGGGAGGTAGGCAGCGGAGCCGATGTCCAGCGGCTGGATGTGCGGCCACAGGCGCGGGTAGCAGGCGGCGAACTCCGCGCGGGACCGGACGAAGCGCGGCGTGAGCGTGCGTACGACCTCGCTCATCGGGAAGTCGTCCGCCACCCGGGTGAACCGGTGCTCCGGTACGAAGCTGCCGGACTGCCCCTCGGAGACGAGCCGGATGCGGCCGGCCTCCACCAGCCCGACGATGACGTTCTCCGCGCCGAGCCGGCTCAGCCCCTGGCTGTCGCCCAGGACGGCGATGACGTCACCGACGGTCCTGGCGTGCGCGAGCGCCGCGGTGGTGCGCTCCACGACGGAGCTGTGCCGGCGGCGGCGCCGGTCCCCCGCCTTCGCCGGGTCTGCGGTGCGGGAGAGCGCCAGCTCCTGACGGGCGTCGCGGACGATGCCGATGATGCGGTACGGCCGCCCGGTGCCGTCCCGGTGGATGGCACCGTGGCTGTGGGTCCAGCGCAGGGTTCCGTCGCGGCAGCGGACGCGGAAGTACGCGCCGTACGTCGCGCTGCCCTCCTTGATGGCCTGGGCGACCAGGGAATCCAGGCGGGCCGCCTCGGCGGGCGGCACGCGGCAGGAGAGCGTCTCGGGGCGGCCGTCGTACTCGCCGGGGCGCAGGTCGAAGACCCGCAGCGCGGCGGCGTCCATGTACATGCGCCCGCGCTTCAGGTCCCAGTCGAAGCCCCCCATTCCGTTGAGCGCCAGGATCAGGTCCGGCGGGGCGGGCCACTGCTCCGGTGCCGACACGGCAGGGGGCTGCGCGCCCCGTTCGGCCATGTTCGTCACTTTGCCACATTTCTGCTCTTACAGGGTTATCCGTGCCCCGGGCATGCGAGCCGGGCAATCGTCCTGACTTTCTCATCAGTCAGTCCTCATCACGTGGCGCCTTCCCGCTGAATATCGCCGTTTTGAGGGTGTTTGGAGGCCCTCTTCCCCGTGCAGGGCGTTGCGCTGATCTCATCACGCTGCTACGGTCCCGAGCCATGCACGAAGACCCCGGCACCCGGCTCGCCGACGAGAACGGCGACCTCACGGACCGCGTCAAGCAGGTGATCGACGGCATCGGCTGCAGCCGCCGTGAGTTCGCCCGGCGGATCGTGATGGACCCGTCCAAGCTGTCCCGGTCCCTCAGCGGGACCCGGCGCTTCACCGTCGCCGAGATCGTCCGCATCGCCGAGATCGGCGGCGTGGACGCGGGCCGGCTGCTGGGCTCCCGGCCCGGGACGCCCGCGCCGCCGGGCGAGGACGCCGGGCCCGCCACGCTCCCCGAGGGCGGCCGGCCGCTGCAGATCGTCCGCGAGACGGTCCGGCTGATCGCCGAGCACGGCTTCCACTCCGTACGCGTCGCCGACATCGCCGCCGCCTGCGGGACGAGCACGGCCGCGATCCACTACCACTTCCCCGGCCGGGACGACCTCCTGGAGGCCGCCGTCCGCTGGTGCATGGACGAGGACACCGAGCGCCGCGCCCAGGGCCTGGCCGGCGCGATCGACGCCCGCGAGGAGCTGCTGCACCTCATCGCACTGCAGACGCCGCGCACGGAGCAGCAGCGCCGGCAGTGGCTGGTCTGGCTGGACATGTGGGCGCAGGCGGCGCGCTCCACCGAGGTCGGACGGCTGCACGACCACTACTACCGGCAGTGGCGGACCACCGTCGCCGACGTCGTGCGGCGCGGCGTCGAGCAGGGCGTCTTCCGCCCCGTCGACGTGGAGTTCACCGCGCTCCGGCTGACCGCGCTGATCGACGGCCTGGCCACGCAGGTACTGGCCACGGCCCCCGGCAGTACGACCCCCGACTCCATGCACGCCGCGCTGATCGCCTTCGTGGAAAGCGAACTGACCGCTCCGTAAGGCGCTCCACCGGACGAGACCGTCCGCCCCGATCGTGTGCGGGCAGGCGTGGCCGACGCCTGCCCGCACACCCCCTCTTCGCACCCTTCGCCGTCACCTGACGGCACGTCACCCCACCACCCGCAGAAGGGACTCCCGTCATGAACGACGAGGTCATCATCACCTGTGCGCTGACCGGCGCGGGCGACACCGTACGCCGCTCCCCGCACGTCCCCGTGACGCCCGAGCAGATCGCCAAGTCCGCCGTGGAGGCGGCGAACGCGGGCGCCGCCGTGGTGCACATCCACGTCCGCGACCCCGAGACCGGCGACCCCTCGCGCGACCCGAAGCTGTACGCGGAGGTCGTGGAGCGCATCAAGGAGACCGGCACCGACGTCGTCATCAACCTCACCGCCGGCATGGGCGGCGACCTGGTGCTCGACGCCGACCAGCCGCTGGAGAAGGGCGCGCAGCCGGGCACCGACCTGGTCGGCGGGCTGGACCGGCTGCCGCACGTGGAGGACCTGCTCCCCGACATCTGCACGCTGGACTGCGGCTCGCTGAACTTCGGCGACAACCTCTACATCTCCACCCCGGAGATGCTCCGCAAGGGCGCCAAGCGCATCCAGGAGCTGGGCGTACGGCCCGAGTTGGAGATCTTCGACACCGGCCAGCTCTGGTTCGCCAAGCAGCTTCTGGCCGAGGGCCTGCTGGACGACCCGACCATCTTCCAGCTCTGCATGGACATCCCGTGGGGCGCGCCGGCCGACCCGGGCGTGCTGCAGGCGATGGTCAACATGCTGCCGGAGAACGCGCAGTGGGCCAGCTTCGCGCTCGGCCGCATGCAGATGCCGTGGGTCGCCCAGTCCATCCTGCTCGGCGGCAACGTACGCGTCGGCCTGGAGGACAACCTGTACCTCTCCAAGGGCGTGAAGGCCACGAACGGGCAGCTCGTCGAGCGCGCCGTGACCATCACCGAGTCCCTCGGCGCCAAGGTGGCCACCCCCGACCAGGCCCGAGCCCGCCTGGGCCTCAAGCCGCGCGCCTGACTCCTCTCCGCCCCGACCACAGGAGCCGTCCCCATGAGCACCACCCCCTCCCCCGTAGCCCCCGAAGACGTGCGCCGCGTAGCCTGCATCGGCGCCGGCGTCATCGGCGGCGGCTGGGTCGCCCACTTCCTCGCCCGCGGTTACGACGTGACCGCCTGGGACCCGGCCGACGACGCCGAGGAGAAGCTGCGCCGCCTCGTCGACGCCGCCTGGCCGGCGCTCGAGCAGATAGGTCTCGCCGACGGCGCCTCCAAGGACCGCCTCACCGTCGCGCCCACCCTCGCCGAGGCCGTCGCCGACGCCGACTTCGTGCAGGAGAGCGCCCCGGAAAAGCTGGACCTGAAGCGCTCGCTGCTGGCCGAGCTGACCGCCGCGACCCGCCCGGGCGTGGTCGTGGCCTCCTCGACCTCCGGCTACCCGATGACCGACATGCACAGCGAGGCCGCCGACAACGGCCGCCTGGTCGTCGGCCACCCGTTCAACCCGCCGTACCTGATCCCGCTCGTCGAGGTCGTCGGCGGCGACAAGACCGACCGTGCGGCCGTCGAGTGGGCCTCCCGCTTCTACGACATCGCGGGCAAGTCCGTGATCACCATGGACCGCGAGCTGCCCGGCTTCATCGCCAACCGCCTGCAGGAGGCCCTGTGGCGCGAGGCGCTGCACATGGTCGCCAACGGCGAGGCGACCGTGAAGGACATCGACGACTCCATCACCGAGGGCCCGGGCCTGCGCTGGGCGTTCATGGGCCCGATGCTCACCTTCGCGCTGGCCGGCGGCGAGGGCGGCATGGCGCACATGCTGGACCACTTCGGCCCGTCCCTGAAGTCCCCGTGGACCCGGCTGGAGGCCCCGGAGCTGGACCGCGCGCTGCGGGACGCGGTGGTCGAGGGCTGCGACGAGGCCGCGGACGGCCGTACGTACGCGGACCTGGTGGCCGAGCGCGACCAGGGCGTCATCGACGTACTGCGGGCGACCGGCCGCCTCGGCAAGGACGCCACGTGACGGCGGCCGCGCTCCCGCTCTTCCGGCAGTCCGTCAAGGACGAGTGGATCGACTACAACGGCCACCTGAGCGAGGCGTACTACGTGCTCGTCTTCGGGTTCGCCACGGACGCGCTGATGGCGGAGACCGGGCTGGGCCCGGAGTACCGCGAGGCGAGCGGCTGCTCGCTGTACACGGTCGAGGCCCATGTCCGGTACCTGAACGAGATCGACCGGGACTCCGAACTCGTCGTCCGTACGACGGTGCTGGGCGCGGACACCAAGAAGGTCCGCTTCCTGCACGAGATGTTCGTGGGTGACACGGAAGGCGACCCGGTCGCCACGGAGGAGCTGTTCGCGCTCCACGTCGACCAGGCCACGGGCCGCTCTGCGCCGCTGCCGGAGGCGGTGCGCGACCGGCTCACCGCGCTGACCGACCCGGCACCCGAATGGGCGGGCCGGGGCATCCGGGAGGTCTGAGACGGTGCGGGCCCGGAGGTCCTCCGGGCCCGCACCGCCCGCGGGTGAGACCCTGGGAGGGACCGTTCCTCGACCGGGAGGACCATCCATGACCACAGGCCACCGCATCACCGTCGAGCGGAGCACCGACCACGTCCGCGTGGCGCACGGCGGGCAGGTGCTCGCCGACAGCACCCGTCCGCTGGTGCTCCGCGAGACCGGGTATCCGGCCCGGTACTACCTGCCGCCGGAGGACGTCCGTACCGACCTGCTCCGCCCCTCCGGCACGCAGACCCACTGCCCCTTCAAGGGGACGGCTTCGTACTGGTCGCTGCCGGACGGGCCCGAGGACGCCGTGTGGGCGTACCCGGAGCCCAAGGAGGACGTGGCGGAGATCAAGGACCACTTCTGCTTCTACGAGACCGAGGTCGTCGACGGCTGATGAGCGCTGCGGAACACCACGAGGGCGGCGACGCGGCCTGCTGGCTGGACCGGGTCTGTGACGAGTGCGGCCGGATCCGGGAGGACCCGGCCGCGGCCTGTCCGCACTGCGCGGCGGACAGCGAGCCTCCGGCCCGCGCCGCAGCGCCCCGGCGCGTGTCGGAGACACCCCTGCGCCGGGACCGGGACGCCGAGGGCCGGGCGCGCAACGCCCGGCCGCGGGACGGTCTCGGCCGCCCGCTGCCGTACGGCGCCGAGGGCGTCGAGCGGCAGCCCGAGGGCGTGGTCCGCACGCCGCAGGAGTCGCTGACGGAGGCGCAGCGACTGCTGGACGAGGGGAAGCCGTTCCACGCGCACGAGGTGCTGGAGGACGCCTGGAAATCCGGGCCGCCGCAGGAGCGTGAGCTGTGGCGCGGCCTCGCCCAGCTCGCCGTCGGCCTCACGCACGCCGCGCGCGGCAACGTCACCGGCGCCACCTCGCTGCTGAACCGCGGCGCCGCCGCCATCGAGCCGTACGCGCACGCGGCGCCGTACGGCATCGACGTCACCGGGCTCAGCCGCTGGGCCGGGGACCTGGCCGACGCGCTGCGCGGCCCGGTCCCCGCGGCCGCGCACGCGCCCCGGTTGCGGGTCAGTTCGCGTTGAAGCCCCAGTTCAGGAGCGTGGCGGCCTCCTTGTAGACCGCGTTCTTCTTCTTGCTGGGGGCGAGCACGGTGGCCACGAGGGTGCGGCCGTCCCGCTTCGCGGCGGCGATCAGGGTGTTGCCGGCCTTGCTCGTGAAGCCGTTCTTCACGCCGATGACGCCGGGATAGCGCGGCACGCCCTTCGTGCCGGACAGCATCCGGTTGGTGTTCACGATGTCGTACGGGCCCCGGGAGCCGCCGGGGAAGGCGGCCCGTACGGTGGCGCAGTAGCGGGCGAAGTCGGCGTTCTCCAGGCCCTTGCGGCCGAAGAGGGCGAGGTCGCTCGCCGAGGAGACCTGGCCGGGGGCGTCGTACCCGTCCGGTGTCTTCACCACCGTGTCCTGCGCGCCCAGTGAACGGGCCTTGGCCTGCATTTCCTGTGCGGTGGCCTGCCAGCCGCCGTTCATGTTGGCGAGGACGTGCACGGCGTCGTTGCCCGAGCGCAGGAAGACGCCGCGCCACAGGTCGGCGACCTTGTACTGCTGTCCCTTCTTGATGCCGACGAGGCTGCTGCCCTCGCCCACGCCCTTGAGGTCCTCCGCGGTGACCGTGCGGACCATGTCGGCGGGGAACTTGGGCAGGACGGTGAGCGCGAAGAGGGTCTTCAGGGTGCTCGCCGGGGCCAGTTGGCGGTGCGGCTCCTTCGCGGCCAGCACGCGACCGGTCTCGGCGTCGGTGACGGTCCAGGCCCGGGCGGTGAGGCCGCCGGGCGGCGCTGCGGCGTGCCGGGCTCCGGGCCCGGCCGCCGTATGGGTCGTGGAGCGTTCCGGTGCGGCCCTGCCCTGGGGCGTCGACGTGGCATGCGCCGGGGCGAGCAGAGCGGCGAGGGCGCCCGCCACGGCTATGGCCGTCAGGGCGCCAATTGTCCTGGTCGAAGCAGCGTCGGTTCCCATGCAACCACGCTAGGGACACGGAGCGGCACGCGCAGTACATGCTGCGCCAGACGGCTCACGGGTCACACGCGAAGACCCGCCCGGTGCGACGGGGGATGCACACCGGGCGGGCTCAGAACCTTTCTACCGCATGCCGGAACGGTTATGCAGGAAAAGCCTGTTCGAGTCGGCGTTACCAGGCGACGGGGAGCGACATCAGGCCACGCGCCCGGATGCTCCGCCGCCACCGCATCTCGTCCCGCTCGACGTCCAGCCGGAGCCCGGGGAACCGCTGAATCACGGCGTCGAGGGCGGTCTGCGTCTCCATCCGGGCGAGCGGGGCGCCGAGGCAGTAGTGGATGCCGTGCCCGAGCGCGAGATGGCCGAAAATATCGCGGTGCGGGTCGAGCTTGTGGGGTTCGGGGAATCGTTCCGGGTCACGGTTGGCGGCCGCGAGCGAGAGCAGCACGCTCTCCCCGGCCGGAATCCGCACGCCGCCGATCTCGATGTCCTCCAGCGGGAAGCGCCGGATGGCCAGCGGCGCCGGGCCGTCGAACCGCGCCAACTCCTCGACTGCGGCGGGGAGTTGATCCGGGTCGGCACGCAACTCGGCCAGCAGCTCCGGGTGGTCGAGCAGCGCGAGGATCGAATTGCCGATGAGGTGAACGGTGTTCTCGTACCCCGCGAGGAGGATCAGGAAGGCCAGCGAGGTCAGTTCGTCCTCGCTGAGCCGGTCCCCCGCCACGCCGCCGGCTCCGTCCTCGCCGTCCGGCTCGTCGCGCACGGCGATCAGATCGGAGAGCAGGTCGTCGCCCGGCTCGGCGCGCTTGGTGGCGATCAGCCCGGTGTAGAAGCGCAGCATGGCGCCGACCGCTTCCTTCGCCGCCTCCGGACGGGCCGGGTCCGGCGTGATCAGCGCGTCGGACCAGGCTCGGAAGTCGAGCCGGTCGCGCTCCGGGATGCCCAGCAGGTCGCAGATGACGATGATCGGCAGTGGCCCGGCGAAGTCGGCGAGGAGGTCGGCGCGGCCCTTGGCCTCGATGGCGTCCAGCAGGTCGTGCGCGACCTTCGCCACGGGGGCGCGCAGCTTGTCGACACGGCCGGGCGTGAACGCCTTGGCCACCAGGCGGCGTACGCGCGTGTGGTCCGGCGGGTCCATGTTGAGCAGGTTGGCGTCGAGGGCAGGCGGCAGGGAGAAGCCGCGGTAGCCGGTCGAGCTGTTGCGCTTGTCGAGGGAGAGCCGGGGGTCGGCGAGCCCGCTGCGGACGTCGGCGTAGCGGGTGACGAGCCAGGCGGGCTGCCCGTCGGGGCCGGTGATCCGGTGGACCGGGCCCGCCTCGCGCAGCCGCTCGTATCCTGCGTAGGGGTCGTCGAGCAGCATCGTCGTGTCGATCGGGTCCGGACGGTCGGGCGAGCCTGTGTGAGCTGCGTTCTGCATGAATCCCGACCTTATGGGGTGCCGGCCCGCCTCCCGTATCCGGGGCATGACAAGGCGCAGGGCGGCTACGGGGCCATTGCCCCGTGCCGCCCTGCGCCGAAGGCGGTTCGGACCCCCGTACCGAGCCACCTGGTCTGTGGTGCGCCGCCGCTAGGTCTCGCGCTCCCTGACGCGGTCGCGCTGCCGGAGCTCGCCGAGCACCGTCTCGGCCAGGGACGAGCGGTACACGTCCGCGACCAGCGCCAGATGTTCGTACTCAGCGGCCGGCGCCATGTCGGTCGTGACGACGACGGATTCGGCGTACGGCTCCGGCAGCCGCCCCGCCTGCCGGTTGTCCAGGCCCCGGCGCAGCGCCACGGCCTCGGCCACGGCGGCCAGTTGCTCCGGTCCGACGCCCACCGCGCGGGCCCGCTCGCGGGCGACGTCGACGGCGTCGGACTCGACGTACCGGCGGATGCCGCGCTGTACGTCGCGGATCTCGGCCATCTGGCGGTTGGCCCGCCACTCCAGGTCGGCGAAGGGCCAGCGGCCGGGCCCGGAACCCTCCATCGTGACCTCCGGGGCCTGCGCGGTGGCCTCGCGCCACAGGGGCGAGAGACGGCGCAGCCGGCGCCAGGCGGAGGCGCGGGGTCCGGCGGCGGGCAGCGCGAAGCCGGTGAGGACGAGGATCGCGGCGACCGAGGCGCTCAGCGGCGCCACGCCGTTGGAGAGCCAGAGCGCCGGATGCCCGGCCCAGGAGAGGACGAAGCCGACGAGCTTGCAGGCGCAGTACAGGAGGCCCAGCCAGCAACCGGCGGCCAGCACGCGCAGTCCGCGGGCGAGCCAGGACGGGCCGACCTTGGTGGCATAGCGCGGGCAGAGCGTGCCGAGCCCGGCAAGACTGGCGCCGAAGATCGCGAGGTACAGCATCAGGAAGACCATGACGCCGGGCGCGTCCGTGTACGCCGTGCTGAAGTCGCGCGGGTGCTCCACGGTGTCCGGGCGGCCGACGGCGAAGCCGGTGACGGCGACCGCCCAGGCCACGACGACGAGCGTGAGGACCGCGCGGGTACGGGAGCGGGCCCGGCGGCGGCCCGCCTCGTCCTCGCCGCCGGTCCAGCGCAGCAGCAGCACCAGCGCGCCGGCCGCGAAGACCACGACGGAGGAGTACAGGAAGACCATGGCGAGGTTGGCGACGCCGGTGAGCCGGTCGAAGGCGCGGTACAGGCTCGGCGCCGAGAACAGGAAGACCGTGGCGACGCCGGCCGTCATCATGCTGGTCAGGCCCAGGTCGGCGTTGCGCCGGTCGCGCAGCCAGGCGCGGAACTTGTACCCGGCGAGCGTCCAGGCGACGGCCGCGAAGCAGAAGTAGACGACGTCAAACACGCGGCGGCTCCCCGTCGTCGGGGCCGGTGTCCCGGGCGCCCGGGGCTTCCGGAGCGGTTCCGGTGGCCTCCGGACCGCCGCCCTGAGCGCCGTCCAGCTCGCGGCGGATGTGCTTGAGCGCCGGGGCCAGCGCGGCCGCGATCTCGGCGGCGTCGCCGCTCAGCGGCGGGTCGTCCTTGGCGGTCGCGGGCACCACATGCGCCATCAGCAGCGTGCCCAGCACCTCGGTCTCGTGCTCGGTGGCGTTGTCGTAGCAGTGGTGGCGAGCGAAGCGGGCGGTCAGGCCCATCCGCCGGGCGGCCGTCGCGACGTCCATGGACGGCGTCCAGACCTTCAGCGCGTCCTCGGTGACCGTGGGGTCCTGCTCGTGCCCGAGGAGGAGATGGCTCAGCTCGTGCAGGACGATGTGGGTCTGGTGCCAGGGCGAGGTCTGCCGCTCGTAGAAGACCCACCAGCCGTCGTCGGTGCCCGCCGTCATGCCGGACACCACGCCGCCCAGGCTCATCGGCGCGAGCCGGACCGGCCGGCCCACGCGCCGCGCCACGACCTCGCACAGGCCCGGCAGATCGGTCGCGGCGGGCAGCGCCAGCTCCTGTACGAGCTGCTTGCACCGCCGGCGTATGCGCCGTACCCGCATGGCCGTACCGTCCTCGATTCCCGTCCGCCGCCAGGTGGCGAAGAGCTGCTCGTCAGTGGCCGGCATGCGGCGCCTCACCGCTGGTCGCCGGCGGATCCGGCGGCAGGTCCATCTGCTGCCGGAACTGGGAGATGATCGTCGTGAGGCTGTCCTGCACCTCGGGCGGCAGGCCGACCGAACGCAGCGCGATGGTCCGTACCCGCTGGTCCCGCATGGCCGCGAGGAAGCGCAGCTCCTCCTCCACC
Organism: Streptomyces ochraceiscleroticus; assembly: GCF_000720485.1. Classification (GTDB taxonomy): domain Bacteria; phylum Actinomycetota; class Actinomycetes; order Streptomycetales; family Streptomycetaceae; genus Streptomyces; species Streptomyces ochraceiscleroticus. The sequence goes on from NZ_JOAX01000006.1 coordinate 209,682, forward strand.
CGGTCGGCCTGCGGCTGGGAGAGGTCCCCCACCAGATAGCCGACCGGCACCGCGAAGAACTTGGCGAGCGCGCGCAGCACTTCGTGACTCGGATTGCTGCGTCTGCCCTTGCGGAGCATGGAGAGGTACTGCTCGGAGAGCGTGACGTCGCCGTACTCGGCGCCCTCGCTGATCTCCTCGGCGACGTAGGCGTTCGTGTACGGCGCGCCGGGCGGGTGCATGTGCGCGAAGAGGTGGTTCAGCCGCTCGGCGAGCGGGCTGTGCTCACTCTTCGGCGCGCCGTCACCCCCTCGTGCCATGATCGGTGTCCCATCCCCATTCGCCCTGGTCCCAGCCACAGCGAAGCAGCGCGCACACCCAACGGACAGTTGAGTCGCGCGCTCTCCGCTTCGCACATCCTTTCACGAGCGGAACGGGACGCACCAGTCCACCTACCCACCGTGACCCTTATCCGGCGTCTCGGGCATCAACTCGTGGTTGAGTCGGACTCTCGCAGCTCAACCGGGCAGCGGAGCGGTGGTCCGGGCGGCGGGGGCGGCCTCGGCGGCCGTCTCGTCGTGGTTCGGGCGGCGCAGGAGCAGCAGCATGCAGCCCATGGTCAGCGCGACCTGGAAGACCGCGTAGACGATGACCGCGGTGATCGAGCCGGTCCAGTTGAGCAGCGACTGGCCGATGATCGGGGTGGTGCCGCCCAGCAGCGTGCCGCAGAGCTGGTAGCAGAGCGAGATGCCGGTGTAGCGCAGATGGGCGGGGAAGCGGCTGGCGAGCATGCCGGCCAGCGCCGCGTAGTACAGGCAGTGCGGGATCGTGGCGACCGCGACACCGAACATCGCCAGGCCGTAGTTCTCCGTGCCGATGAGGACGAACATCACCGGCATCAGGACCAGTTCGGGAATGAGCATCACGCAGACCGCGCGCGACCAGCTCTTCATCTTCGTCGCGAGGACCGCGCCGAAGGGCTGCACGATGATCTGGGTGATGTTGGCGACCAGGATGATGGTGAGGAAGGAGCTGCGGTCGAAGTCCAGGGCGCTGGTGGCCCAGGACAGCGCGAAGGTGGACTTGAAGTACGTCGCGGACAGGCCGATGGTGCAGGCCCCGATGCCGAGGACGATCAGCATCGGATGGCTGCGCAGCACCTCGGTCAGCGGCAGCTTCGCGACCTCCTTCTTCTCGATCAGCTTGGCCATCGCGGGCGATTCGGCGACCTTCAGCCGGACGAAGAGGCCGACCATGACCAGCAGCGCGGAGGCGAGGAACGGCACCCGCCAGCCCCAGGAGGTGAAGGCGTCGTCCGGCAACTGGCTGATGGCCAGGAAGCTCAGCGTGCTGAGGGTGTTGCCGACCGGCGAGCCCTGCTGTGCGAAGGCCCCGTACAGCACGGACTTGCCCTTGGGCGCGGACTCGGAGGCGATGAGTACGGAGCCGCCCCACTCGCCGCCCAGGCCGATGCCCTGGATCATGCGGATCGCCACGAGCAGGATCGGCGCCGCGATGCCGATGGAGGCGTAACCGGGCAGCAGGCCGATGGCCGTGGTGGACACGCCCATCATCAACAGGGTGATGACGAGGGTCTTCTTGCGGCCGAGGCGGTCGCCGTAGTGCCCGAAGACGATGCCACCGAGCGGGCGGGCGAGGAAGCCGACCCAGAAGGTGGCGAAGGCCACCAACGTGCCGAGCGCGCCGTCGAGTTCGGGGAAGAAGACCTTGTCGAAGACGAGGGCTGAGGCGGTGCCGTAGATGTAGAAGTCGAACCACTCGATGGTGGAGCCGATGAACGCGCCGATTCCGGCGCGGTTGGCGGCTCTGGTGCGGTCGCGTGCGGTGGGCGCGGTGGGCGCACTCATACGGACTCCCTGGGCGTCTTTGATCAAGGGAAGGGGAGACCAGGGGCGCCGCGTCGTCCGAGCGGCGCCCCTGGGTGGTACGGGTGGTGCGCGGTTTTACTTGTACGCCGTACTTGTACGTGTATGGAGGATCCCCGTGCGCGGGGTCAGGCAGCGGTCAGGCGACCCGCTCGAAGACGGCCGCGAGGCCCTGGCCGCCGCCGATGCACATGGTCTCCAGGCCGTAGCGGGCCTCGCGGCGCTTCATCTCGCGGGCGAGGGTGGCCAGGATGCGGGCGCCGGTGGCGCCGACCGGGTGGCCCAGCGAGACGCCGGAGCCGTTGACGTTGAGGCGCTCGTGGTCGGCCTCGCCGAGGCCCAGCTCCTTGGCGCAGGCCAGCACCTGCGCGGCGAACGCCTCGTTCAGCTCGATCAGGTCCAGCTCGGCGAGCTTGAGGCCCGCCTTGTCCAGCGCCGAGCGGGTGGCGCCGACCGGGCCGAGGCCCATGGTCTCCGGGGCGCAGCCGGTCCGCGCGAAGGAGACCAGCCGCACCATCGGGGTGAGGCCGAGCCGCTCGGCAGTGGCGGCGCTGGTCACCAGGCAGGCAGCGGCGGCGTCGTTCTGGCCGCTGGCGTTGCCCGCGGTGACGGTGGCCTCGGGGTCCTGCTTGCCCATGATCGGCTTGAGCTTGGCGAGCTGCTCGGCAGTGGTGTCCGGGCGCGGGTGCTCGTCGGCGGCCACGACGGTGTCGCCCTTGCGGCCGCGCACCGTGATCGGCACGATCTCGTCGTCGAAGAAGCCCGCCTCGATGGCGCGGCCCGCCCGCTGCTGCGAGCGGAGCGCCAGCGCGTCCTGCTCCTCGCGGCTGATCCCGTACGCGCGGCGCAGGTTCTCCGCGGTCTCGATCATGCCGCCGGGGATGGGGTGGTTCGCGCCGCCCGCGGTGACCCGGCCGCGGCTGAGCGAGTCGTGGAGCTGGAGGTTCGGGCCCTTGATGCCCCAGCGGCCCTCGTGGGTGTAGTACGGCGCGGCGCTCATGACGTCCACGCCGCCCGCGATCACCACGTCGCTGAACCCGGCCTTGATCTGCATCGCCGCGTCCAGCACCGCCTGCAGCCCGGAGCCGCAGCGGCGGTCGACCTGGACACCGGTGACGGTCTCGGGCAGGCCGGCGTCCAGGGCGGCCACCCGGCCGATGGCCGGTGCGTCGGAGGTGGGCCAGGCGTGCCCGAGGATGACCTCGTCGATCTTCTCCGGCGCGACGCCGGTGCGCTGCACGATCTCGGTGATCAGCCGGGCGGCCAGGGCGGCGGGACGCTGCCCCGCGAGTGCGCCGCCGAACTTGCCGATCGGGGTGCGCAGCGGTTCGCAGAGGACGATTTCGGTGGGGTCGGTCATGCCACGGGCCTTTCCTGGTGGACGCTTCCCGGTGACTTTTCCACCCGAGTACTGAGCCGGTCCAATATCCAATTCGGCGAGGATTCGGACGCAAGACTTATCAATCGGATGTCACCGCAGCTCAGAGGCGTGCCGGAGTCTTGCCTTCCGGTGTCGGCAGGGCCTCCTCGGCCACCGCGAGGACGGTACGCAGAGCAGCCGAGGGGTTGTCCGGACGCCAGGCCAGCGCGGCCTGCAGCCGGATCGGCGGGCCCGCGAGCGGCCGGTAGACCAGCCCCGTCTGCTGGATGTGCTGACAGGAGGTGACCGTGAGGGTGACGCCGACGCCCGCGCCGACCAGCGCCAGGATCGTGTACGAGTCGGGCGCCTCCTGCACCACCCGCGGGTTGAACCCGGCGGCCTCGCACGCGCGGACGGTGGCGTCCCGGACCGTGGACCCGGCGTTGGCGGGGAAGCTGACGAACGGCTCGTCGGCCAGCGCGGCGATCGGGATGCGCCGGCGGCGGGCCAGCGGGTGGTCTGAGGGCAGCGCGCAGATCAGCTCCTCCTCGTCGATCACCCGGGTCGCGACGCCGGGCTGGGTGACCGGGAGCCGGACGAAGCCCAGGTCGAGGGAGCCGTCGGCGACCCCGGCCAGCGCGACATTGGCGTATGTCTGGCCCTTCATCACCAGCTCCAGCGCCGGATGCGCGGCCCGTACGGCACGGGTGAGCAGCGGCAGCGTCTCGTGTGTGGACGCGCCCGCGAAGCCGATGGTGACCCGGCCGTACTCGCCGCGCCCGGCGGCCTTGGCGGCACGGGTGGCGGTGTCCAGGTCGGCGAGGACGGTGCGCACCGGATCGAGGAAGGACTGGCCCGCGCTGGTCAGCCGCACCGAGCGGGTGTTGCGCTCGAAGAGCTGGACGCCCAACTCCTTCTCCAACTGCCGGATCTGCTGGCTCAGCGGCGGCTGCGCCATCTGCAGCCGCTTGGCGGCCCGCCCGAAGTGCAGCTCCTCGGCGACCGCGACAAAGGCGGTCAGATGCCGCAGCTCCATAACCGTCTCCGTCCACCCACGCGCACGACTATTTCTTTCCCGATATCAGTCTGACCTTAATTCGGTATTGGACGGAGATCAATGGCCGGTGAAACGGTATCCGGGACCGGATCCGCTACCCCGCACGCCGAGGAGCACCGTGGACAAGACCATGACGATGCGGGAGGCCATCTCCTCCTTCGTCCATGACGGCGACACCGTCGCGCTCGAAGGCTTCACCCACCTCATCCCCACCGCCGCCGGGCACGAGATCATCCGGCAGGGCCGCCGCGACCTCACCGTGGTCCGGATGACCGCGGACATCGTCGTGGACCAGATGCTCGCCGCCGGCTGCGTCTCCCGCCTCGTCTCCTCCTTCGTCGGCAACTCTTCGGCGGGTTCGCTCGGTGAGCTGCGCCGCCGCGTCGAGAAGGCCGACCCCGAGCCGCTGGTCTTCGAGGAGTACAGCCACTACGGCATGATCTGCCGCTACCTCGCGGGCGCCCAGCGACTGCCGTTCTACCCGCTGCGCTCGTACGGCGGCAGCGACCTGCCCGCGGTCAACGAGGGCCTGCGCAAGGTCACTTCGCCCTACCCGGGCCCGGACGACGAGCCCGAGCAGGTGTACGTCGTCCCGCCCGTCAACCCGGACGTGACGATCATTCACGCACAGCGCGCCGACCGCAGCGGCAACACTCAGATCTGGGGCCTGACGGGCGTTCAGGCCGAGGCGGTCTACGCGGCGGACAAGGCGGTCGTGGTCGTCGAGGAGATCGTCGAGGACGAGGTCGTCCGCTCCGACCCCAACCGTACGGTGATCCCCGCCCACGCCGTGGACGCGGTCGTGGCCTGCCCCCGCGGCGCGCACCCCTCCTTCGCGCAGGGTTACTACGACCGCGACAACGCCTTCTACCGCGCCTGGTCCGGCATCAGCAAGGACCCCGACCGTCTCCAGGCGTGGCTGAAGGAGTGGGTGTACGACACCGCGGACCACGCGGAGTACGTCAGCAAGCTGGGCGAGGAGTTCTGGGACTCCCTCGCGGTCGGCGAGGCACTCAGCCTGCCGGTGAACTACGGGAGGCGACTGTGAGCACCGAGAGCACTGTGACCACCGAGACCACTCACCCCACCGAAATGACCTCCTCCGAGCGGCTTTCCGTGGTCGCCTCGCGGGAACTGGCCGGGCGGCGGACCGTGTTCGCCGGGATCGGGCTGCCCACGCTCGCCGCTTCGCTCGCGCACCTCACGGTCGCGCCGCGGCTGGAGATCGTGTACGAGTCGGGCGTGTGCGGGGCACATCCCTCGCACCTTCCCGAGACCATCGCGGACGCGGTGCTGATCACCGGTGCCGAGGCGGTCCTGTCGATGCCCGCGCTCTTCGGGTACGTCCTGCAGGGCGGCCATATCGACGTCGGGTTCCTCGGCGCCGCGCAGATCGACAAGTGGGGGAATCTCAACACCTCCGTCATCGGCGACTGGGACGCGCCCAAGGTGCGGCTGCCCGGGTCCGGCGGCGCGGTCGAGGTGATGGCCAACTCCCGCGAGGTGTTCGTGGTGATGCGCCGTCACGACCCGCGCTCCTTCACGGAGAAGCTGGACTTCTGCACCACGCCGGGCCCCGACCGCGCCCTGGAAGAGGGCGTGCGGCCGCTCGGCACGGGCGTCACCCGGGTCATCACCGAGCTGGGCATCCTCGCGCGCGAGGGGGTCGGCGAGGAGCTGAAGCTGGTCGCCGTGCACCCGGGCGTGACGGTGGATCAGGTACGCGAGAACACCGGCTGGGACCTCGCGGTCGCCGACACGGTGGAGACCGTACAGCCGCCCAGCGCCGAGGAGCTGCGCCTGCTGCGCGAGGATGTCGACCCGGACCGGGTGTACCTGCGCTGACCGCGGTGGACAGCGCCCGGGGTGTGAGGCGCACGCCGGATTGTCAGTGGGTGGGAGTAGCTTCACGAGGAGTGTGGTGGAGGCGGGGGAGGGGGTCTCGATCACGGGACTCTCCTCATGGGGAGAGGGAGGGGCCCTGCCAAGGAACCAAGGGAGTATCTGACGTGCGTATCAGGATCGTGGGCGCCGGTGTCATGGGCCGCGGCATCGCCCAGTGGGCCGCCACCGCCGGGCACACCGTCGAGCTGGGCGACATCCGTACGGAGGCGGTCGGCACGGCCATGGACTTCGTCCGGGGCATGCTCGACCGGGCCGCCGCCAAGGGCCGGACGACCGAGCAGGAGGCGGCGGACACCCTCGCCCGCATCGTGCCGCTGGACTCCCCCTGGGCGCCCGGCGACGAGGTCGAGCTGGTCATCGAGGCCGCGCGGGAGGACCTGGACACGAAGGCCGAGGTGTTCGGGAAGCTGGCCGAGGCGCTGCCCGCGTCCACGGTCTTCGCGACCAACACCTCCTCCCTGTCGGTCACCGAGATCGCTGCGACGCTGGGTGACCCGTCGCGCCTGGCGGGCCTGCACTTCTTCAACCCCGTACCGCTGATGAAGATCGTGGAGGTGGTGCCGGGGGCGGCGACCCGTGCGGACATCCCGCCGCTCCTCGCCGAGCTGGTACGCGGGACGGGCCACCGCGCTGTGACCGTCGCCGACACCCCCGGCTTCCTCGTCAATCACGCCGGTCGTGGGCTGGTCACCGAGGCGCTGGCGCTGCTGGAGGAGACCGTCGCCGACGCGCCGGGCATCGACCGCATCGCCCGCGACGTACTCGGCCTGAAGATGGGCCCGTTCGAGCTGATGGACCTGACCGGGCTCGATGTGACCGCCGCGGTCATCGACACCATCTGGCACGGCTTCCGCCACTCCGACCGGCTCCGGCCCTCCTTCCTCACCCCGAACCGGGTGACCGCTGGCCTGCACGGCCGCAAGACGGGCCGCGGCTGGTACGCGTACGGTCCCGAGGACCCGGCGCCGGCCGCCACGCCGGAGCCGCCCATCACCGGTGACGGCAAGCGGCCCGTGTGGGTGGCCGACACCGGCCCCGGCACCGAGGCGCTGCGCTCGGCACTCGCCACGGGAGGCGCGGTGCTCGACGACGGCGAACTCCCGGGTGACGGCTCGGTCGCCCTGGTGGCCACCTGGGGCACGACCGTCGCCGAGGCGGTGGCCGGGCTGAACCTGCCGCCGGCCCGCACCCTCGGCGTGGACCCGCTGTCGCTGCCCACCCGGCGCCGGGTGCTGGCGGCCACCCCGGCCACGGACCCGGAGGTCGCGGCGGACGCCCGCGCGGTGCTCGCGGCGCCCGGCGACGAGGCGGACGAGCCGCATGCCGTCAGCATCGTACGGGACACCGCGGGCTCCGTCGCGCAGCGGCTGCTCGCCTCGATCGTCTCGGTCGCGGCGTCCATCGCCGAGCGCGGCCTCGCCACGCCCGCCGACATCGACACCGCCGTCACCACCGGGCTCGGCTATCCGCACGGCCCGCTCGCCTGGGGCGACACCATCGGCACGCCCCGCCTGCTCACCCTCCAGCAGGCACTGCACCGCACGACCGGCGATCCCCGCTACCGCCCCACCCGCTGGCTCACCGAGCGCGCCCAACTGGGCATGACCCTCACCGACCCGGGCAACAGCCCCTTCCCGCAGGCCGGCTGAGCCGGCCACAGGCCCCGCGCCTGCCCGCAGACCGGCCGCGGCGCACCGACAATCACGCCCTGACTACCCGGTGCGCCGCGGCCGTTCGCCTCACGCACTCGCCATGCGGGCGGATACCCGCACAATGCCGGTCAGCAGGCGATGCCTTGTTGCCTCAGGTACTCGCACTGGGTCTCGCCGGAGGTCTTGCCCCCGTTGTAAGCACGCGGGTCCTTGTACCCGGGACCGACCGGCTCGTTCGTCTCGAAGACGCCGTCACCGTCGGCATCGCCACCACCGGGAGCGATCTCCGCCCCTGCGGGCAGCCGGCATGCTGTCCGATCAGCGGGCTCCGTCGTGCACTGCTTCGGACCGTCCGCGCCGCCGGGTGAGGACGGCTGTTGTTGCTGCGGTGCCTCTCCTGGCCGCGAGCCACTGGGCTGCGAGGAGGCCGGTCGCTTGTCGTGGGCAGCGGCTTCGGCCGCGGCAGCCCGCTCCTTCGCAGCAGCTCGGTCCTGTGCCGTGGCTTGGGCAGTGAGATGACGGGCGGCCTGCGCGTTCCAGGAGGCATACGGAGCGGACCAGGCAACACGGGTGTGTTGGTGCTGCGCTTCGTTGGACGTACCGCACGCGACGAGCGGAGCGGCAAGGACCATTCCTGCCAACACGTAGAGAGCAGTGGCAGCCATGGAGTGGGGCGATGAGGGAGACATGATGCGCTCTGTGGGCTCGCAGTTTTGAGTGATGTGCCGCATCCGAAGACCGGACAACAGTGTATGGCGATTTTGTCGGAATAAGCGAGAGTAAGTCGGAATTACTAACGAGCCGGGCGAATCATCGAGGCGCCCCGCTCTCCGCACGAGCCATGACTGCGATCGCTTTCCCGTTACTCGGGACCTGGCCGACTTTCCTTGTGCCACACCGTTGCGCGATCACGGTGTGGTGACCAATCATGCTCAGCGAGTGATCTTCAGATCCCGCTGATCGGAGGGTGCCGGTGGCTGACGGGGACGACAGTGCGGCAGTGGAGCTGCGCGGCGTCACGATGACGTACCACGGCGCGGAGGGCGATTACACGGCCGTGCGGGAGGTGGATCTGACAGTGGCTCCGGGACGGTTCGTCTCGGTCGTCGGGCCCACCGGATGCGGCAAGTCCACGGTGCTCAACGCCGTCGCCGGGCTGCGCGAGCCGTCCGCCGGGCAGGTACTGATCGGCGGCGAACCGCTGCGCGGCCTGAACCGCAGGGCCGGTTACATGTTCCAGCAGGACGCCCTGCTGCCCTGGAAGACCGTCGTGCAGAACGTGGCGTTCGGCCTCGAACTGTCCGGCGTGGAGGCCGAACGGCTGGCGCGGGCCCATGAGTGGGTCGTACGGGTCGGCCTGGCCGGCTTCGAGAACGCCTACCCGCACCAGCTCTCCGGCGGTATGCGCAAGCGCACGGCCGTCGCCCAGACCTGGATCGGCGACCCGGACATCCTGCTGATGGACGAGCCGTTCGGGGCGCTGGACGTGCAGACCCGGCAGATCATGGAGAACGAGCTGCTGACGCTGTGGACCGACAGCGGCAAGACCGTCCTCTTCGTCACCCACGACCTGGAGGAGGCGGTGTCGCTGTCGGACGAGGTGGTGCTGCTGTCAGCGGGCCCCGGCAGCGGCGTCGTCGGCCGCTATCCCGTCGATCTCCCCCGGCCGCGCGACCTGCTCGACATCAGGACCACGCCGCGCTTCACCGAGCTGTACGGCGCGATCTGGGCGGACTTGAGGAACGAGGTGATGAGGACCTATGAGCGCGCTTCCCACGGGACCGCGGGCGCCGGAGCTGTCCAAGACGCCGGCTGACACCGCGCCGTCCCGGTCCGCCGGGCCGCGGCGCCGCCGGACCGGCTGGACCGGCCGGGTGCGGCCCGCCGTGCTCACCGCGCAGCTCGGTCTCGCCGTACTGCTCGTCGCCGGCTGGGAGGTGGGCAGCCGTACGGGCGTCGTCGACCCGTTCTTCTTCAGCTCCCCCACCGCCGTCGCGGGCCGCATCGGGCAGTGGCTGGGCAGTGGCGAGATCGCCGGGCATCTGCTGACCACCCTGCTGGAGGCGGCGCTCGCGCTGGTCATCGGCGGGGTGCTGGGCCTGGGCATCGGCTTCCTGCTGGCCCGCGCCCGGACGCTGGCCGCCGTGCTCGATCCGTACATCAAGGTCCTCAACGCGCTGCCGCGGGTCGTGCTGGCGCCGATCTTCCTGCTCTGGTTCGGGCTCGGCATCTGGTCGAAGGTCGCCTTCGGCGTGACGCTGGTGTTCTTCATCGTCTTCTTCAACACCTACCAGGGCGTACGGGAAGTGGACCGGGTGCTGGTCGACAACGCCCGGATGCTGGGTGCGAAGGAGAGCCAGCTCATCCGGCACGTACTGCTGCCCAGCGCGATGTCGTGGATCTTCTCCAGCCTGCACACCAGCGTCGGCTTCGCGATCGTCGGCGCGGTGGTCGGCGAGTACCTCGGCGCCTCCGAAGGCATGGGCTATCTGATCGCGCAGGCGGAGGGGACGTTCGACACGACGGGCGTGTTCGCCGGGATGGTCGTGCTCTCCGTCGTGGTCGTGGCCATCGATCTGCTCGTCAACCGCGTCGAACGCCGGCTGCTGCGCTGGCAGCCCGCCCGCGAGCGCACCCACGGCTGACCCGTCCCCGTCCTTCAGGAGAGTTCATGGCGCACCATCTTGTCCGTCGCCCGCTGCGCAGGGCCGTGGCCGCGGCGGCCTGCCTCGCCACGCTCGCCGCCGCCTCCGGCTGTTCGTCCGCCGGCGGGGGCGACGCCGTACGCATCGGTGTCGGCGGCCAGCCGCTGCTGGTCTACCTGCCCACCACGCTCGCCCAGCAGCTCGGTTACTACAAGAAGGAGGGTGTGCAGGTCAGGCTGGCGGACCTGCAGGGCGGGTCCAAGGCGCTGCAGGCGATGCAGGGCGGCAGCGTCGACGTGGTGAGCGGCTACTACGACCACACGATCCAGATGCAGGCCAAGCACAAGGACGTGGTGTCGTTCGTGAACATGCTGCGGTACCCGTCGCTGGTGCTGGCGGTCTCGCCCAAGGCGAGCAAGAAGATCGACTCGGTCGACGACCTCAAGGGCGCCAAGGTCGGCGTGACAGCGCCCGGTTCCTCCACGGACTTCTTCCTCAAGAAGCTGCTGGCCGACCACGGCATGAAGGCCGACGCGGCGAGCGTCCAGGGCATCGGGGGCGACTCGACCGCGGTCGCGGCGATGGAGCAGGGCCGGGTGGACGCGGCCGTCATGCTCGACCCGGCCGTCTCCCAGCTCCAGAAGCGGGCCGGGGCGAAGCGGGTGAAGATCCTCACCGACACCCGCACCGAGCGGGGCGTCAAGGAGGACTTCGGCGTGTCCACCTACCCCGCCGCCGTCCTGTACTCGGACCGCGACTGGCTGGAGGACCACCCCGACCAGGCGCGCAAGCTCGCGAAGGCGATCGTCCGGGCGCTGAAGTACATCGACACCCACTCCGCCAAGGAGATCGCGGCCAAGATGCCCCGCAAGTACGCCGGTGACGACCCGGCGGTCTACGAGAAGGCCATCGCGCAGGCCAAGGACGCCTATGCCAAGGACGGGCTGATCCGGCCCGACGGCGCGGCGGCGGTGCACAAGGTGCTGTCCGCCTTCACGCCGGAGATCGCGAAGGCCGATGTGGACCTGAAGAAGACTTACACCAATGAGTATCTGAAGTAGGGCAGTCCGGATGCTCGGGGGTGCTCTCGTACGAGGGCACCCCCCGGGCCTCCGGTCAGTCCTTCGCCGCCGCGTCCTGCAGCTCGCGCACCTTCGCGAGGAAGTCACCGATGAACGGGTCGGCGATCTTGACGGGGCCGTGCGGGCGGGTCTCCTCCGGGTCGGAGGTGATCTTCCCGGCGGAGGTGGCGTCGGCGTCCATGGCGGCACGTTCCTTCGCGGCCCGCGCCGTGTCCCCGTCCTGAACCGCCGTCAGCGTGGCCAGGCCGTGCCGCATTGCCGAGCCCCACAGCTCCGTGGCGTCCAGCCAGCGGTCGGCGTCGTGCAGGAAGAGCTTGTCGGGCACCCCGGCGCGCAGCACGCCCGGCGTCCGCACGATGTCCTCGACGGTCGGGCTCAGCTTCTTCACCGCGGCCCGCGGGTCGGTGTCGTACGCCTTCCAGAACTCCGCCAGCCGGGCGCTGAGCACCGGGGCCTGCGGCTGCCACGGCGTCTCACCGAAGGTGGGCGCCATGTGGTTGAGGTCCACGAAGGTCTGCACGGCGTCGGCGACCCGCGGGTCGCCGCCCGCGAGGTGCAGCGCGGACTGCCGGGCCGAGCGGGTCACGTCGTAACCGCGGTCGTTCCAGGCGAAGTCGGCGATGGTGAAGACGGCGAGCTTGCTGGCCGCTTCCTGGTTCATCGGGTTGGAGACGACGCCGCTGAGGTGGTCGGAGAGGCTCGCCTCGCGCTTGTCGTACGGGGCGAGCAGCAGCCGCCCTGCGGTCTGGCCGTAGTCGTTGACGGGGTAGTTGTCCCAGACGAAGACCTTGCGGCCGAACAGCTCGGCGGCCTTGGCGGCCTGGTCGTTGGTGATCTCCGACGGCACGACCTCGGTGCCGGTCCACATCACCTCGACGTCCTTGTCCAGCGCCGAGCGCAGCTTCTGCTTGTACGCGGTGTCGGTGAGGTCGCCGTACTCGGTGGGGACCATCTGGAGCGGGTTGGTGCCCTCATGGGTGGCGACGAAGTCGTGCTGGACGGTGTTGAGCAGGCCCACCTGTGCCTCGGCGGCGGGGCCGCGGCCCGGCGCGCCGAATTTCTGCTCGTCCCCCGCGCAGTTCCACTTGGTGTAGCTGATGTCGTCCAGCGGGACGGAGAAGGAGCGTACGCCCAGGTCGTACAGCGACTGCAGCTTGGCGGTGAGCGCCTTGACGTCGGCCGGGTCGGAATAGCAGATGGAGTTGCCGGGCGAGACGGCGAACGTGAAGCGGACATGGTTCCCGGTCGCGCGCTTCACCAGTGCGCCCAGCTCGGCGAGCTTTTCGGCGGGATAGGGGTCGCGCCACTTCTCGCGGTGGTACGGGTCGTCCTTCGGCGCGTAGACGTAGGTGTTGGACTTCACCTCGCCGAGGAAGTCCATCTGGTCCAGGCGCTCTTCGTTCGTCCACGGGGAGCCGTAGAAGCCCTCGATGGAGCCGCGCAGCGGCATGGACGGGAAGTCGGAGACGGCGGCCCCGGCGATCCGGCCCTTGGTGATCAGGCCGCGCAGGGTCTGCACGGCGTAGTACTGGCCTGCGGCGTCGGTGCCACCGAGCGCGACGGTGGCGCGCTGCTGCCGGCCGGTCGCGACCCGCAGCGCGTATCCCTCGTCGTGCGTCGGTACGTCGGTGCCGCGCAGGGCCGCCGCCACGTCCGGGCGGCCGGCCGGGCCGAGCAGCACGGTGAGCGGGGCGTGACCCGTGGCACGGGCGGTGACATCGATGTCATGGATGCCGTGCGCGCGCAGCGTCTCGGTGAGCAGCCGCCGGGCTGCCGCGTCGGTGTCCTTGCCGGCGACGATCTCGGCGCGGCCGCCGAGCGGGACGTCGGCCGAGGCCCGGGACAGGTGCTGGGGCGTCGGCGAGATCACGGGGAGCGGCTGTGCGGGCGCGGGCTCCGGGGCCGCGCCCGCCGAGGGCGCCGTGCCGAGCGTGGCGGCGGCGAGCAGGACGGCGAGCGAGCCGGTGCGGGATCTGGAGAGGACGGTCACGTGGCCTCCGGGGTGCGGTCGGACGGCGGGAACGCGGACGGCCCATGGGGGGTGAGCGGAACGGGGGCCTGAACCGTCCGCAAGCCTCCGACATGCGGGAACGTACGTCAATGCCGTCGAGTCCAGCAGGACTTGGAGTTTTGTCCGCGTGTTTCGCCCTGGTGCCCTGCGGGCACATCCGCCCGCGCCTCGCAGTGGCGACCGCGCTAACGGCCCAACCCCGGGTGCGGTCCCGCGGCGGCGCGTGCAGGCTCCTGTCTGACGTCACATCTGACGTAATCCCACCCACGGACAGGAGCCGCCCCATGCGCGCACGCCGACTGGCTGCCACGCTCGCCCTCACGACGCTCAGCCTCACCACGCTCACCTCGCTGGCCGCCGCCCCCGGCCCGGCCGCCGCCCACGAACGGCTGGACTCCGGCCACCCGGACCACGTCCGGCACGACCTGGCGAAGGCCCGGCATGCCACCTCCCGGTTCACCGACGAGCGGGAGGCCGTCAAGGCGGGCTACAAGCGCACCGACGAGTGCGTCAGCTCGACGGAGGGCGGCATGGGGTACCACTACGTCAAGGGCGAGTACATCGGCTCCACCGACCCGGCGAAGCCCGCGGTGCTCGTCTACGTCCCGGGCCATGACGGCAAGCGCCGGCTGGGCGCCCTGGAGTACGTCGTCCTCGACCGCGACAAGAACGTGAACACCGACGACGACCGGCCGAGGATGTTCGGCCGCGGATTCGACGGCCCGATGCCCGGTCACGCGCCGGAGATGCCGATCCACTACGACCTGCACGTCTGGCTGTACAAGCACAATCCCGACGGGCTGCTGGCGATGTTCAACCCGCACGTGCACTGCCCCGCCTCCTGACCACGCGGCCGCGGCGCGGCGCCCCTCCCCCGTCAGCGGTGGAGGGGCGCCGCCGCGTCGGTCACCGGGACGGGACGTTCGTCACCAAGATCTTCGCTGACGAGACGCCGCCCGACTCCTGATCCTAGGATCGGGACCGTGTCCGTACGGCGAACGTCCCGCAGCACCGCAGGAGAGCACCGCATGACCGACCCGCACCGGCTGGCCTGGCTCGATGTCACCTCCGGCGTCGCGGGGGACATGCTGCTCGGCGCGCTGGTCGACGCCGGTGCCGCGCCGGAGGCCGTGCAGCAGGCGATCGACGCGGTGGTACCGGGCGCGGTGCGGCTGACGCAGGCGGCCGTCACCCGCGCCGGGCTGCGCGCCACGAAGGTCGGCGTCGAGCCGCTGGCCGAGGACCATCCGCACCGCACCTGGCGCTCCATCAGGGTCCGGATCGAGGAAGCCGGGCTGCCGGCGCCCGTGGCCGACCGGGCCCTGGCGGCCTTCGGCCGGCTCGCGGCGGCGGAGGCGCGGGTGCATGGCGTGCCGGTCGAGGAGGTGCACTTCCACGAGGTCGGCGCGTGGGACTCGATAGCGGACGTGGTCGGGGTCTGCGCCGCGCTGCACGACCTCGGGATCGCGCGGATCACCGCGAGCGCGGCCGCGCTGGGCTCCGGGCGGGTGCGCACGGCGCACGGCGAGCTCCCGGTGCCGGTGCCCGCCGTGCTCGAACTGGCCGCGGGCTGGGAGGTGGTGGGCGGCGGCACGGGCGAGCTGGCCACCCCGACCGGCATGGCGCTGGTGACCGCACTGGCTGCGGAGTGCGGCGATCTGCCGCGGCTGCGGGCCGAGGCGACCGGGGTGGGCGCCGGTACGAAGGACACACCGGGGCGGCCGAACGTCGTACGGGTGGTGATCGGCACCCCGGCGGATGCCGCGTCCGGGACCGACGAGGAGATCTCCGCCGTCGTCCTGGAGGCCAACGTCGACGATCTGGACCCGCGGCTGTGGCCCGGTGTGCTCGCCTCGCTCCTGACGGCCGGCGCCTCGGACGCCTGGCTGGTCCCGATCCTGATGAAGAAGGGCCGCCCGGCGCACACCCTCCGCGTGCTGGCGCCGCGGCAGCGCGCCGACGCGCTGCGCGACCTGGTCTTCCGGGAGACCAGCACGATCGGGGTCCGCGAGTCGGCCGTACGGAAGACCGCACTGGAGCGGACGTGGATACGCGTCCCCATGGCGGGCGACGACGAGGTGCCGGTCAAGGTCGCCCACCGCGGTGGCGTGATCGTACGGGCCACCCCCGAATTCGAGGACGTGGCGGCCCTCGCCGCGGATCGGGGGCAGCCGGTCGTCACGCTGCTGGACGCCGCGGCCGCGGCGGCAGTGGCATCCGGGCTGGTCCCGGGCGCCGAACTGCCGACCGGCCGGAGGTAGCCGTACTCAGCAGGGCGCCGCGATCTGGGCCGCCATGTGGCCCGCCCCGTAGCCGTTGTCGATGTTGACCACCGCGACGCCCGGGGCGCAGGCGTTGAGCATGGTCAGCAGGGGGGCGAGGCCGCCGAAGGCGGCGCCGTAGCCGACCGAGGTCGGGACGGCGACGACCGGCGCCGCGATCAGGCCGGCCACGACGCCGGGGAGGGCGCCGTCCATGCCGGCGACGACCACGACGGCCCGTGCGGCGCGCAGCCGGTCGAGTTTGCCGAGGACGCGGTGCAGCCCGGCCACGCCCACGTCCGCCACGAAGTCGGTCTCCCGGCCGAGGTAGGCGGCGGTGAGCAGGGCTTCCCGCGCCACGGGGAGGTCGGAGGTACCCGCGCAGACCACGACCACCTTGCCACCGGCCGGCGGGGGCGGCTCCGGTGGCCAGGCGAGCAGCCGGGCCTCCGCGTCATGGCGCGCTTCGGGGAGTTCGGCGAGTACCGCCTTGGCGTGGCCGTCGTCCGCGCGGGTGAAGAGGGTGACCGGGTCGGCGCCCTTCTCCCGTACGGCGGCGGCGATGGCGGCGACCTGGGCGGCCGTCTTCCCCTCGCAGTAGACGGCCTCCGGGTAGCCCCGCCGGGCGGCCCGGTCGTGATCCAGCTCCGCGAGGCCCGTGAGGTCCGGCGTGCTCTCAGCCATGGCGGCCGCCCCCCGTCGCGCTGACCAGCGGCAGTGTGAAGGCACCCGACTGGATGCCCGCCAGGTCGACCGCGACCATGCGGAAGCCGGCCGCGCGCACCGCGCTCAGTACCGCCTCGCGCAGCTCCCCGGAGGCGGCCCGCGCGATGTCCTCGACCGGCAGCTCGACGCGTGCCACGTCCCCGTGGTGCCGGACCCGGCAGTCGCCGAACCCCAGCCCCCGCAGCGCCTTCTCGGCCTGCTCGATCTGGCCGAGCTTGGCGGGCGAGACCTCTTCGAAGTGCGGGATGCGGGAGGCCAGGCAGGGCGCGGCCGGCTTGTCGGCGCTGGGGAGTCCGAGGGCGCGGGCGAGGCGGCGCACGGCTGCCTTGTCCAGACCGGCGTCGGCGAGCGGCCGCAGCACGCGGTGCTCCGTGGCGGCGCGGCTGCCGGGGCGGTCCGGCCGGCGGGCGTCGTCCGCGTTCTCCCCGTACGCGACCGCCGCGAGGCCGTGTGCCTCGACGACCTCGTCCGAGATCCTGGTGAACAGCTCGTCCTTGCAGTGGAAGCAGCGGTCCGGTCCGTTGGCACGGTACGCCGCCGACTCCCCTTCGTACGTGGTGACTTCGATGACCCGGGCGCCGATGGAGGCGGCCACCTCGTGGGCCCCGGCGCGTTCGTCGGCGGCGAGGCTGGGCGAGACGCCGAGGACCGCGACGACCTGCTCGGCACCGAGCGCCCGTACGGCCAGCGCCAGCAGCAGCGAGGAGTCCACGCCGCCGGAGAAGGCGACGCCCAGGGGCGCGGCGCCGTGCAGCAGTACGGCCACTTCATCCGCAATGGCGGCGTCCCGGCCGGTCAGCACAGGCAGGTGCGGGGGTGTCATGTGCGGCTCCTCAGTGGGTGCGCAGCCGGTGGAGGATCTCGCCCGCGTGCGGCACCACCAGGGTCTCCGGGTCGGCGGCGAAGGCGTCGGGGTCGACCTCGGCCGGGTCGAGGTGATTCAGGTTCGCGGCGCGTACGACGTCCTCGGGGATGCCGGTGGCGAGCGTGACCGTGAGGCGGCACCGTTCCTCGCCCGTCGCCGCGTCGTACGTGCCCGCGCCGCGCAGGTGCGTGGAGTGGGCCAGTACGCCCCAGTGCAGGTGCCGGAAGCGGTCCCACTGCTCGGTGAAGTAGTCGCGGCAGTGGTAGCCGATGTCGGCGATCTCCGGGTGCATGGCGGAGAGCTGGGTGATGTGCGGCGCGTAGAGGACGACCTCACCGCCGTCCGCGACGACCGGCTCCAGTTTGTAGAAGCCCTTGGCGGCGGTCCAGATGTCCTCGTACTTCTCGGGCATGACCGACAGCACGCGCTTCACGGGCGCGTCGAGGTAGCGGACGTGGGTCTCGGCGGAGACCTCGGCGGCCGCGGCCCAGGCGGCTTCCGGGGTGCCGCACGCGACGGAGTGCAGCGCGCCCGCCGTGCCGGACTGCGCGACGACGCAGAGGGCGAGGCGGCGGCCGGGGATGAGTGCCGCGGCCTCGTCGATGAGCGCGCGTACCGGCGTGATGCCGCGGGTGCCGATGATCTCCGCACTGCTGATCAGGGCGCCGAGCCAGTGCGAGAGGTCGATGATCTCCGCGCCCGCGACGCCGGGGAAGAAGTACTTGTTGCCGCCGGAGAAGCCGACGACCTCGTGCGGGAAGACCGGGCCGAGCACGAGGGTGACGTCGTGGTCGACGACGGCACGGTTCAGGCGGACGTCGACGGCCTGGCGCAGCAGCCCGCCGGACAGCTCGCCGACCCGCTCGGCGGAGATGGTGCCGAGCGAAACGAAGGTCCCCGGGTCCCACCACTCGTGGTTCCGTACGGTCATGCCCGGATAGCAGTCCTCAAGGCCGCCCTCCGGATAGCCGAGGTGCTGGGCCAGCCGGGCTTCGTCCATCGCGGCATGGGTGCCGAGCGCGATCAGTACGGTCAGCCGGCTCACCCGCCCGGCGAGCGCGCCGTGCACCGCGGAGAGCAACAACGGCAGCGGACAGCTACGGGTCCCGTCGGGCACGACAACACAGACACTCCGGCCGTCCAGCCCGGCACCACCGAGCTGCCCGGCAACAAACTCCGTCACCTGCGCCTCACTGAGCACAGTGCCGGGCCCACCGATGCATGCGGCCGCGGGCGCCGGTCCCCCGCCCTCGTGCGCGTCCGCCGAGTACGCGTTCTCCCTCATGCCGAAACGATCTCCGAGCCCGGGCCCCGGCCGCAAGGGTGTGCGCGCAACTCCGCACAACACGAAGGGCCGCCCCCGCACTCGCGGAGGCGGCCCTGGCCGCGGGTGTGCCGTCCGGTCTACTCCGGCGGAGTCGGCGTGTCCTCGCAGCGGTACATGGCCTGCATGTCGAGCTCCAGCTTGACCGTGGGGCCGACGACGGCGATGCCGCGGGCGAGCATGTTGCGCCAGTTGAGGGTGTAGTCCTCGCGGTGCAGCTCGGTCGTGGCGCGGGCGGCGCAGCGCAGTTCCTCGCCGTAGCCGCCGTTGACGGCGCCGAGGTAGTCGGTGTCGAGGGAGACGGTACGGCTGACGCCGTGCATCTCCAGGACGCCCTGCACGGTCCACTTCGCGCCGCCCTTGTGGATGAAGCGGGTGGAGGCGAAGTGCAGGTACGGGTAGTTCTCGACGTCCAGGAAGTCCGCCGAGCGGAGGTGGCCGTCCCGGGTGTTGTTGCCGGTGTTGATGCTCGCCGCCTCGATGCGTACCTCGATGCGCGAGTCGGCCATGTCCGGGGCGACCCGGATGCCGCCCTGGAAGCGGGTGAACCGGCCGTGCACGTTGGCCATGCCGACGTGCTTGGCGATGAACCGGATCGCGGTGTGCGGCGGGTCGAAGAGCCACGTGCCGGGCTGGGGCAGCTCGGGCGGTGTCGAGGACTCCAGCCGGATCGACGAGAGCGGCAGGGTCTCGCCCTCCCGGACGTCGATGGTCTGCCGGTTCGGCTGCAGACCGTCGGAGGCGATCAGGACGCTGTACCGGCCGACGGGCAGCGTCACGAAGAACAGACCGTACGGATCCGTCGTCAGCTTCGCCACCACCTGCCCGCCGTGTGCGGAGGTCACGGTGACCTCGGCCCCGGGCAGCGGCTCACCGAGCGGGTCGAGCACCTCACAGTTGAAGGCACCCGCACCCGGGGGGACGGGGTGCAGGAGGCCGGCTCCGCGCGGGCCACGGCCGGCCCGCTTCCTCCGGAGCAGTGCGATGGGCATGCCATCACCTTTCTACGCGGTGCATGTCAACAGGACCCCTGGGGCGGGGTCGTGGGAGAGGGGGGTGACGGTGACCAGGACCGTCCCTGTGCCCACGATTTCATGCGCCGCACTGTGCTACCCACTCGCCCCCACGGCATTGACCTGGGCAAACTCGGGCGCAATGGCACGAAGCGCGAGACGTTCACCCCTCGTACACACGCCCGTTGCCGTCAGGTGGTGGCGCTCCGTTCCGGCCGCTCCCGGCCCTCGCCCTGCCCGGTCCCGACGCCCTCCTCCTGCTCCACGTAGCCGTAGACCTCGGGGAGGATGTACGTGGCCGCGAGGTACCCGGTCAGGGACAGCAGCGAGACGATCACGGTCGCCAGCGGCACGCCCAGCTCGGTGAAGAGGATCGGGAAGAAGAAGATGGTCACGAACGCGGCGAGCTTGACGAAGATGTAGCCGAAGCCGGAGGCGGTGGCCTTGTACCGGCTGGGCGCGACCATCGAGGCGATGGTCATGCCGTTCGAGGCGTCCCAGTAGTGGCCCCACATCAGGCCCGCGGCGGCCAGCGGCACCAGCACATGCCACTCCAACTGCAGGAAGAGCGCGGCCAGCAGGAGCGAGACGAAGGCCATGCCGAAGCCCCAGCGTGCCACGCCCCGGTGGCCCAGCTTCGGTGTCACCATCGGCGCGACGAAGCCGCTGATGGTGGCGATGATGTAGATCGCGCCGGTGACGAAGTTGGTGGCACCGATGCCGGAGACCCCGGTCAGCACGAGGATGACCGGCAGGTAGAAGGCGAAGGCGGCGAACTCCGCGCCCTGCATGGCGTTGGAGATCCAGGCGAAGATGCTGGCCTTGCGGCGAATGGGGTCCTGCCAGATGCCGGCGAGGAAGTCACGGGTGCGCGGCCGCTCGATGGCGAAGTCCTCGTCCGGCAGCATGTCCAGGTCGTCGTTGAACATCTTCTTCGCGACCACCTTGGCCTGCCGGAACTTGCCGCGCTGCACCAGCCAGAGCGCGGTGTCCGGCACGTCCAGCCGGCCGATGAGCAGCGCGAGCGCGGGCAGCGCGCCGATGCCGAGGCCGATCCGCCACAGCAGGCCGTGGTCCATGCCGCTGAGGTACAGCACCGTGATCACCGCGATGGCGGCGATCTCACCGAGCCCGAACATGCCCTGCCAGCGGTTACCCATCACCTCCCGCTTGCCCTTGGGCATGGTCTCCATGATGTACGCGTAGCCCGTGGAGATGTCGCTGCCCAGCGGGATGCCGAGCAGGAACCGGACCGCCACGAGCTGCCACATGCTGGTCACGAAGGACTGGCTCAGCGCGAGCACCACGAACAGCGCCATCGTGATGATGAAGACCTTGCGCCGGCCGATCCGGTCGGCCACCCAGCCGCCCCCCAGCGCCCCGATGAGCGCCCCCAACTGCACGGCGCCGGAGGCGAGTCCGAGCATCGCGGCGCTGGGGTGCAGGTCGTTCTTGACGAACAGCAGCAGGAAGGAGATCGCGTACAGATCCCACGCCTCGATCAGGATCGTAGAGATCATCAGCCAGCCGGTGCGACGCCCCGCGTCGGTGCCCTGTTTGCTGAGGACGTGCTGTGCTGCGCGGTCGGACAGCTGCCTTATCTCCGCCTGAGTCGTCACGGGTTCTCCTGACGTCGGCACGAATGGTCCAGGAAGTGGAGAATGTTCCGCCGTTCCGCCTGGCGAAACGTCGTTCAGGGGGGTGGAATATCGGGGGAAGCTAGCCCTAGCCTCGAAGACGTGTCAACGAGTTCTGCAAGGACGTCGAGGAGTTCTGCGAGAACGGATTCCGGTAAGCCCAACGACGGCGCGGGTCCTCGCAAGGTGCTGCGGCTCATCGAGGTGCTCTGCCATGCGCCGGGCCCCCTCCGGCTGGCCGAACTGGCGGCGGACGCCGCCGTGTCCAAGCCCACGGCCCACCGGCTGCTGGCCACCCTGGTCGCCGAGGGCTGGGCGGTGGCGTACCCGGGCGGGCGGTACGGCATCGGCCCGACCGCCAGCGGCATCGGCGCGGCGGTGAGCCAGGGCCGCCGGCACACCACCGTCGAAGCGGCCCTCGTCGAGCTGCAGTCGCAGATCGGGCAGACCCTGCACATGGGCCTGCGCAGCGGCGACCGCGTCGTCTACACCCACAAGGTCGAGGGCGTGCAGCCGTTCGCGATGCTGTCCCGCGTCGGCATGCAGCAGCCGCTGCACTCCACCGCCATCGGCAAGTGCATCCTCGCCGGGCTGGACGCGCCGGCCCTGGCCGAGCTGGTGGACCGCACCGGCCTGGAGCGGCGTACGGAGCACACGCACACCACCCTCGACGCACTCGCCGCCGACCTCGCCACCGTCCGGGAGCGCGGCTACGCCCTGGACGACGAGGAGAACGAACCCAACGTGCGCTGCCTCGCGGCGCCCGTCCACACCCCCGACGGCCGCACGGTCGGCGCGGTCAGCGTCTCCACGGTGACCTTCGTCGTCAGCCGCGAGGAGGTGCTGGCACTGGCGGACGCGGTACGGGACACGGCCCGGCGGGTTGAGTCGGTGATGGCATGAGGACGGAATCGGAGCAGTCGGAGCAGTCGGAGGAGTCGGATGACGGACGTGGATACGGATGCGGGGGCACCACCCCGGCCGGCGCGGGTCGCACTGTTCACCTCGTGCATGGGCGACCTGGCGGCGGGCGGACCGGCGCGGGCCACGGTGGAGGTACTGGAGGCGATGGGCGTCACGGTGGAACTGCCGCGCGGCCAGACGTGCTGCGGCCAGCCCGCGCTGAACTCCGGGCATCCGGCGGAGGCCGGGGCGCTGCTCGACCGCTGGCTGCGGATCTTCGCCCCGTACGACGCGGTGGTCACCCCCGCCGGCTCCTGCGCCGCCTACCTCCACCACCACCTCGGCCGATTGCGCGAGCCCACCCCGGAGCAGCGCGCACTGATCCAACGCACCTATGAGTTCAGCCAGTTCGTCGTGGCGTACGGCGCCGGGCTGCGGCTCCGGCTGCCCGGCTCGGTCACGTACCACGACTCCTGCCATATGGCCCGCACGCTCGGCGAGCGTCGCGCACCGCGTGAACTGCTCAGCCGGATCGCGGAGTTGGAGGTCAGAGAGATGGCGGGCTGCGACACCTGCTGCGGGTTCGGCGGTACCTTCGCGGCGAAGTTCCCCGACGTGTCGGTGGCGATGGCCGACACCAAGCTCGGCACGGTGGCGGCGAGCGGCGCCGACTGGCTGGTCTCGGCCGACCCCGGCTGCCTGCTGCACCTGAGCGGCCGGGCGCGGAAGGCGGGGCCACCGGTCCGTACCCGGCACCTCGCGGAGATCGTGCGCGACGCGCTGGTCCCGGCGGAGGTGCCCGCGGGAACAGGCGCCGCGACGGAGGTGCCCGCATGACCGAGCAGCACTCCTCGGCGCTCGCAGGCCGCGAGCGCATCCGTCCCGACCGGCCCGAGTGGGCGGCCGGCGACATCCCGCCGCACCGCCGCCCGCTCCCCCTCATCACACGCGACGCGCTGACCGTCCCCACCGCCCGCCCCACCCACGACCGCCTCGCCGCCCTGGACGAGCAACGGCACGTCGGCACCTGGTCCCCCGAGGTGGCCCGACTGCGCGAACGCGGCGCGGCCATCCGCCGCGAGACCCTGCCCGACCTGGAGAAGTGCCTCCGGCAGCTCACGGGGAACGTCGAGCGCAACGGCGGCGTGGTGCACCGGGCCGCCACCCCCGCCGACGCGCGCGCCGTCATCGAGCGGATCGCCCGCGAGAACGGCGTACGCCTCGCGGTGAAGTCCAAGTCGATGGCCACCGAGGAGATCCATCTCAACTCCCATCTCACCGCGCACGGCATCGAGGTGGTCGAGACGGACCTGGGCGAGTACATCGTCCAACTGGCCGATGAGCGGCCCAGCCACATCGTCGCGCCCGCGTTGCACAAGTCCCGGCAGGACGTGGCGGATCTCTTCGGCCAGCTCGCCGGTGACGAGGTGTCAGGCGATCCGGACGAGCTGGCGGCCTTCGCCCGTACCCGGCTGCGCGCCGACTTCAAGGCCGCCGGCATGGGCATCAGCGGCGTCAACTTCGCGGCCGCCGACACCGGCACCCTCGCCATCGTCACCAACGAGGGCAACGCCGACATGGTGACCTCCCAGCCACGCATCCACGTCGCCGTGATGACCGTGGAAAAGGTGATCCCGCGCTTCGCCGACCTCGGCGTTCTCATCCCGCTACTGTGCGACGCCGCCACCAAGCAGCGGGTCTCCGTCTACCAGACGCTCGTCAACGGGCCGCGCCAGGAGGGCGAGACGGACGGCCCCGAGCAACTGCACCTCGTCATCCTCGACAACGGCCGCACGAAGGCGCTCGGCACGCCGCAGGAAGAGGTACTCGCCTGCATCCGCTGCGGCAACTGCCAGATCGCCTGCCCGGTGTACCGGACGGTGGGCGGCGGCCACCCGTACAGCGCGGTGTATGGCGGCCCGATCGGCGCCGTCCTCAGCCCGCTGCTCGGCGAGCCGGGCAAGGACTCCGACCTGCCCTTCCTCTCCTCGCTCTGCGGCGCCTGCTACGACGCCTGCCCCGTCAAGATCCCGATCCCCGACCTGCTGGTGAACCTCCGCGCCGAGCACGAACGCGCGCGGCCCGACGCCCGGACGGCCCGCGCCGGCTGGCGGGCCTGGTCGCTGGCGTGGCGTACGGGGACAGGCTTCCGCGCCACGCTGGCGGCGGCCCGGCTGGCGGGCCGGCTGCTCCCCGAGCGGCTGCTGGCCCGGCTGCCGGGGCCGGGCCGCGGGTGGGCCGGTGGCCGCGCACTGCCGCCGCTGCGGGAGGCGGGGGCGTTCCGCAGATGGTTCCACGGCCGCGACCGGAGGCAAGGATGAACGACCAGGTGACCGCGCTCTTCCGGGACCGGCTGGCGGAGGCCGGCGGCCTGGGCGAGCTCACCGCCTCGCGCGACGAGGCGCTCGCGCTGGTACGGGAATGGGCGGGGGCCCGCCGCGCCCTCGTCGACGAGCATCCCGACCTGAAGGGCCTGGAGGTGGCGGGACCGCGCCCGGCGGACCCGTGGGACGCCGAGGTCGGTATCACCGGTGTACTCGGTGCCGCCGCGGAGACCGGCACGCTCGCCATCGGCCCGGCGCCCGGCCGCCCCCGCGGCACGGCGGTACTGCCGGGCGTCCACCTCGCGGTCGTGCCGCGGTCCCGCCTGTACGCGGGCTACGCCGACCTGATCGCGGCACTCGGCCGCCTCGCCCCGATGCCGTCCGGGATGCAGCTGGTCACCGGGCCCAGCCGCTCCGGCGACATCGAGTCCGCGATGATCCAGGGCATGCACGGGCCACGGGCGGTACGGGTGGCGGTGTACCCGGACGCGTGAGAGCCGCGCGGGCGGACGCCTCGGCACCCGCCCGCGCACCTCGGCACCCGCCCGCGCAGTCCGCTAGGCAGCCTGCGCCTGCTCCGCCTGCTGCCGGAGCAGCTTCTTGTCGGGCTTGCCCGCGTCCGTCAGCGGCAGGGCGTCGACGAAGGTGATGTGGGCCGGCTCGTACATCGCGCCCCGCTTCTCGCGCACCGCGGCGCGCAGTTCCTCCGCCTCGGCGCCACTGTCCGGCACCGCCACGACCGCGGCGTACACCTGCTCCATGTTGTCCGCGTCCCGCACGCCGAAGACCGCGCTCTGCAGCACCTTCGGGTGCGAGTTGAGCAGGTCCTCCAGCTCGGTGGTGTACACATGGCCGCCGACGACCACGATCATGTCCTTGATCCGGTCGACGACGGTGATGTAGTTCTCCTCGTCGACGAAGCCCACGTCACCGGTGTGCAGCCAGCCGTCCCGCAGCACCTCGGCGGTCAGCTCCGGCTGCTTCCAGTACCCGGTCATGGTGCCGGCGGACCGGACGCAGATCTCGCCCAGCTCACCCGCCGGCAGGTCCTTGCCGTCGGTGTCGCGGATGGCCACCTCGACGCCCGGCAGGATCTTGCCGGCCGAGCGGAGCCGCTCCGGGTTGTCCGGGTCGTGCTCCTCGGCGGGCAGCACGCTGATGCCGCCGGCCTCGTTCTGCCCGTAGAACTGCACGAGCACCTTGCCGAAGCGGCGGACCGCGTCGGCGATACGGGCGGGCGAGGACTGGCAGCCGCCGTAGGTCAGGGCGCGCAGGCTGGACAGGTCCCGGCGCTCGGAGTCCGGGTGGTCCATCAACTGGTAGACCAGCGGCGGCAGCAGGAAGAGGTGCGTGATGCCCTCCCGCTCGACCGTGGCCAGCGCCTCCGCGGGGTCGAAGTCGTCGTGCAGCACGACCGATCCGCCGCTGAGGAACATGACGTCGGCCAGCATCCCGGCGGCGTGCGCGATCGTGGTGCACACGAGCTGCTTCGGCTTGTACTCCTGCTCCTGCGCGGCGTGCATCATCGCGCGCATGCGGTTGTACTGCTCGAAGGTGGTGACGATGCCCTTGGGGTGGCCGGTAGTGCCGCCGGTGTGCCGGATGGTGCAGATGTCCTCCGGCAGCGCCCGGGGCGCGAACGGCTCGGCGGGCTGCTCGGCGCCGAGCGCCAGCACGTCCCGGCCTATCTCGCGCTTGGCCTCGCCCAGGGTGAGCACGGTCGGCACGGGCGCGAGCTCGATCAGCTCGGCGGCGCGGTCGGCCAGCCGCGGGTCGACGATCAGCGCGCGGGTCTCCACGTCACGCACGATGTTGGCCTGTACGTCGGCGGAGAGCTTGTTGTAGAGGTGGTTGACCCGGCAGCCGGCCAGGTTGGCGGCGTAGCGGGCCGCGATGGCCTCGGGGAGGTTGCCGCTGAGCAGCGTGACGGTGGTGCCGCGCTCGATGCCCTGCGCGGCCATGGCGTGCGCCGTGCGGTGCACCAGGTCGTGGAACTGACCAGCAGTCAGCCGCCGGTCACCGTGCACCAGGAGCTCGCGGTCCGGGTCGGCCGCCAGCGCGTCGAGGATGTCCTCGACGTAGGTACGGAATGGGGTCTCCGGCGCCGCGGCGTCAGTGAGGCTGAGCGGCGCGTTGGTCGAACTGCCCTCGTTTTCGTGGGGGGTTGTGGGGGTGGTCTGGGGTGCGGATGCCTCGGCAGGCATGAATGTCCTCCTGAACACCGGCGCGCTCGTCCCCGCGCCCCGGTGGTGGTACTCCATCGGTCGGTGGGTGCCCAGGGCCGGTCCGGCGCGCAGGGCGCCGCACCCGGCACAAGCGTCCCCCGCCCCGGGAATTTGGTTGCCCCAGACAACCAAATCCCATGCTAGCGCTCACCCCCTCCTCACCGCACATCGCAATCCTTCCAATCCAGGCACTTGACTTCCTCTTTTCCTTTCTTTTCCTTACTCGTTCCCCTACTTGACCCTCATTTCGCGCAGGGCGACGGCCACTTCGCTTGCTGGATACGAGTGAACGGATCGGGAAGGATGGCCCGCACCGTGGGCCGCCGCGCGGCCCGTTCCCCGCCGGAAAGGACATCGTCATGCCCCGTCAGGCCCCTGATCAGCTCGTCGTCACGCGAGCCACGCCGGAGGACTGGAAGCTCGTGAGCGAGTGGGCAGCGGCCGAGGGCTGGAACCCGGGCCTGGCCGACGCCGCCTGCTTCTTCACCCAGGATCCCGACGGATTCTTCCTCGGCCGGATCGACGGCGAACCGGTCTCCGCCATCTCGGTCGTCAACTACAGCCCGGACTACGCCTTCCTGGGCTTCTACCTCGTCCGCCCGGACCAGCGCGGCCGCGGCCACGGCCTCACCACCTGGAAGACCGCGCTCGCGCACGCCGGCGAGCGCACCGTCGGCCTGGACGGCGTACCGGCCCAGCAGGACAACTACCGCCGTTCCGGCTTCGAACTCGCCTACCGCACCAACCGGTACGGCGGCTCCGCGCCGGCCGGCCGCCCGTCCCCCACGCACGTGGTCCCGGCCGAGGCCGCCGGGCTGGACGCGGTCATCGCGTACGACGGCGCCCGATACCCCGCCGACCGCCCGCACTTCCTGCGCAACTGGCTGACCGCCGACGGACATCGGGCGCTCGCCCGCGTCGCCGACGGGCGGGTGACCGGTTACGGCGTGATCCGCCCCGGCCGCGACGCATACCGCATCGGGCCGCTCTTCGCCGACACCGCGGACGACGCCCGGGCCCTGCTCGACGGCCTCACCGCCGACCTGGACGGCGCCCCCTTCGCCATCGACGTCCCCGAAGCCAACCCGGAGGCCACCGCACTGGCCACCTCCCTCGGCCTCACCCCGTCCTTCGCCACGGCCCGCATGTACACCGGCCCGGTCCGGCCTGTGTCCACGGCGACCATCTTCGGGGTGACAAGCCTGGAACTGGGCTGAGGACCGAGGGCTTAGCTGAGCCACCCTCCACCCCTCCCCCTACTCTCGAAAATTGACCGTATGTTCGATTCCTTCGCCGGGCACAAAGCAAGATCAGTGGATACCGTGGCAAGCCGGACAAGACCTCCACAGAGACACCTCATAACGGAAAACGGAGGAAGGCAGGCCATGGCCGTTAAACCTGAGGGCACACCCATCTGGATCGACGCTTCGTTCCCCGACCTGGAGGCAGCGAAGACCTTCTACGGCGAAGTGCTGGGCTGGACCTTCGGCGAGAGCTCGGCGGAGTTCGGCAACTACACCCAGGCATTCTCCGACGGAAAGAGGGTCGCCGGCCTCTCGCCCAAGATGCCCGGCCAGGACTGGCCGACCGCCTGGTGCCTCTTCTTCGCCTCGGCCGACCTCCAGGCCACCACTGGCAAGATCCGTGACCTCGGCGGCCGGATCGTCATCGACCCCATGGCCGTCGGGGACTTGGGGCACATGACGATCGCCGCCGACCCCGCCGGCGTCACCTTCGGCCTCTGGCAGCCCGGCACCCACCGCGGCTTCGAGAAGCAGGGCGAGCCCGGCTCGTACTGCTGGGCCGAGATCACCACCCGCGAGGCCGAGCGGGCGGACGCGTTCTTCCCCGCCCTCTTCTCGTACGGCGTGAAGAAGATGCAGGACGAGGCCATCGACTTCAAGCTCTACGAGCTGGGCGGCGACACCACCCTCGGCCGGATGAGGATGACCGAGGACTTCCCGGCCGGGCTGCCCTCGCACATCAACCCGTACTTCGCCGTCGACGACTGCGACGAGGCCATCGCAAAGATCACCAAGCTCGGCGGCCAGGTGCATTTCGGCCCGCACGACAGCCCCTTCGGCCGCTTCGCCGCCGTGTCGGACCAGCAGGGGGCGGGGTTCTCGGTGATCGACATGGGGACTACGAAGGGGGACATGCCGAAGATCTCGTAGCTCACACGGCTGTCGTGTTCCCTTGCACCGGCCCCGGGCGCCGTCACCGGCACCCGGGGCCGGTACGTGGCCATCACGCGGGAGGCCGGTGCGCGACCGTCACGCGGAACCGGCCCCCATCGACTCCAGCGCTGCCACGAGCCGATCCGTGACCTCCACCGGTCGCTCCACATTCATCAAATGCCCCGCCTCCGGAATCTCCTCGTACCGCACTTCGCACTCCGCGCCCCGCAGCCCATCCATCATGATCTCGGCGGCCTTGCGAGGGCAGAAGGCGTCCTGCGCCGCCCCGACAACGACGACGGGACACGTGATGTCGGCGAGCGCCGGGGTGAGCGGGCGCTCCCGCAGCCCGGCCATCGCGGCGGCCGCGTTGGCATACCCGACCCCGTCCCCGACGGCCGCCATCCGCCGCGCGGTCACCGCGTCCACCTCCACGTCCCCGTCCGTACGATGCAGCGCGGCCGCCGTGTCCGCGCGCATCACATCCGCCAGCCGCTGCCGATCCCCGGCGCGCACCAGCCGGATCCGCTCCTCGTAGAACTCCACCGCGGCCTTCCCCACCACCGTGGACGTGCCGAACACCACGGCTCCCCTGACCAGTTCAGGCTCGGCCGCCGCAGCGGCCAGCACGACCGCACCACCCAGCGAGAACCCGACACACACGGCCGGCCCCGACACCAGTCGCACGAACTCCAGCAAATCATCCCGGAGTTGACCGATACTCCCCTCGGCAGCACCGATCCCACTCCCCCCGTGCCCACGCAGGTCATACGCGTACGTCCGCCACCCCACAATCTCCCGCTGCTGCCGCCCCCACGCCCCACCGTCCTCCCCCAGCCCATGCACCAGCACCACAGCAGGCCCGTCCCCGGCGACCCGGTACCGCACCTCGATGCCGTTCACCCGGACGCTCTCCTCGACCAACACGTCTCTCCCCCTCCTCGGCCTTCCCGCCCGATCGTGCCCGCATTTTTACCTCGGACTCAAGCGCTCACCCGCTCGAAGACCGCTGCCAGGCCCTGGCCGCCGCCGATGCACATTGTTTCCAGGGCGTAGCGGGCGTCGCGGCGGTGCATTTCGCGGGTCATGGTGGTGAGGATGCGGGTGCCGGTGGCGCCGACCGGGTGGCCCAGGGAGATGCCGGAACCGTGGATGTTGAGCCGCGCGAAGTCGGCCTCGCCGAAGTCCCATTCGCGAGTGCAGGCGAGCACCTGCGCGGCGAACGCCTCGTTGAGTTCGATCAGGTCCAGGTCGGAGATCTTCAGGTCCGCCTTCTCCAACGCAACGGCGGTGGCGGGGACCGGGCCGATGCCCATGAGTTTTGGGGCCACGCCGGCCAGACCCCATGACACCAGGCGTACCAACGGGCGCAGGCCGAGCTGTTCGGCCCGCTCCGGGTGGGTGACAACGCACATCGCCGCGGCGTCGTTCTGGCCGCTGGCGTTGCCCGCGGTCACGGTGGCCTCGGGGTCCTGCTTGCCCAGTACCGGGCGCAGGGCCCCGAGGGTCTCCATCGAGGCGTCGGCGCGGGGGTGCTCGTCCGTGTCGACGAGGGTCTCGCCCTTCTTCGTCCGTACCGTGACCGGAATGATCTCCTCGGCGAACACGCCGGAGGTCTGCGCGGCGACCGCCCGCCGGTGTGAAGTCACCGCCAGCCGGTCCTGTTCCTCGCGGTCGATGCCGTACTCGCGGCGCAGGTTCTCCGCGGTTTCCAGCATCCCGCCCGGTACCGGGTAGTTGCGGCCGCCGGCGGTGGCGCGGCCCCGGGCCAGGCCGTCGTGCAGTGTCACGCCCTGGCCCTTGACGCCCCACCGCATGTCGGTGGCGTAGAAGGCGACATTACTCATGCTCTCCGCGCCACCGGCGACGATCAGCTCGCTGACACCGCACTGCACCTGCATCGCTGCCTGCAGTACCGACTGCAGGCCCGAGCCGCAGCGGCGGTCGACCTGCATGCCGGGCACGGTGATCGGCAGGCCCGCGTCCAGGGCGACGACCCGGCCGATGGCGGGCGCCTCGCTGCTCGGGTAACAGTTGCCGAGGATGACGTCGTCGATCGCGGCCGGGTCGAGGCCGGTACGGGCCAGGAGCCCCCGTAGCGCGACCGTGCCCAGCTCGGCCACGCTCAGGCTCTTCAGGGCACCACCGAATCGTCCGATGGGGGTACGGACGGGCTCACAAATCACTGCTTCACGCATAATTTTCGATGCCTCCACGACGGGTCGACGACGAACGGGGCGGCTGACAAGCGCCGGGGTTACATGAACCGTCCGCCGGTCACTTCCAGCACCGTGCCGGTCATGTACGAGGAGAGCTCCGAGGCGAGGAACAGCGCGACGGAGGCGACCTCGCCCGGCTCACCGGCGCGTTGCATCGGGATCTCGGCCATCTTCTGGTCCCACGCCTTCTGCGGCATCGCCTCGGTCATGGCCGAACGGATCAGGCCCGGCTGGATGGCGTTGACCCGTACACCGTGGTGCGCCAGCTCCTTGGCCGCGGCCTTCGACAGGCCCACGATGCCGGCCTTGGCCGCGGAGTAATTGGTCTGGCCGACCATGCCGACCTTCCCGGACAGCGAGGAGATGTTCACGATCGCGCCGCTCTTCTGCTCGCGCATGACCGCGGCCGCCTTGCGAGTGCCGTTCCAGGTGCCCTTGATGTGTACGTCGATGACCTGGTCGAACTGTTCCTCGGTCATCTTCCGCATCGTCGCATCACGAGTGATTCCGGCGTTGTTGACCATGACGTCCAGCGAGCCGAAGGCATCCAGTGCCGTCTGCACGAGCGTGTCCACCTCGCCGGCGTTCGTGATGTCACACCGCACCGCCCGGGCCACCGCGGGACCGCCGAGTCCCTTGGCTGCCGCCTCGGCGGCCTCCAGATTCAGGTCGCCGAGGACGACCTTCGCGCCCTCCTGGACGAACCGCTCGGCGATCGCGAGACCGATTCCCTGGGCACCGCCGGTGATGACCGCGGTCTTGTCAGCGAGTAGCGCCATGGTAGTCAATCTCCTTCTCGGGGTCGTGAGTTGGCTGCTGGATGACGCCGTTTTCACGCAGCATCGCCAAGTCGCCGGATGACAGGCCGAGTTCGGCGCGCAGTACCTCGTCGGTGTGCGCGCCCACCCGCGGCGACGCCTCCGGCGGCGACTGTTCACCGGCCATCACGACGGGCGATCCGGGCGCCCAGTAGCTGCCGATCCCGGGCTGCTGTACCTGTGCCATCAGCGGGTTCTCGCGCAGCAGGCGTGCGCCGTCGGCGGCGAGATCGGTGAAGCTCCGGTACTTCGACCAGAGCACGCGAGTGGTACGCAGGGCCGCTTCCGCCTGAGCGATCGTGCGGGTCTCGAACCAGCCGGCCAGCAGCCCGCCCAGGACCTTGCGGTGCCGGTAGCGTTCCGACTCTTCCTCCAAGTCCGCCCCGAGCGCGATCCCCAGCGCGGAGACGGCGTCGGTGAGCCCAGTGACGGCCAGGAGTTCCCGCCAGTGCCGGGGAGTGAGTGTCACGATCATCAGCCGCTCGCCGTCGGCCGTGGTGAAGTCGCGGCCGAAGGTGCCGTAGACGTAGTTGCCGATGCGTTCCCGCGGCGTGCTGCTCAGTTGTGCTTCGGCGAGGTAACCGAGGCTTCCGGCGGTCGCCAACGCAACGTCCTCCAGGGCGACCCGTACCTGCTGGCCCTCGCCCGTCAGCAGACGGTGGCGTTCGGCGGCCAGCAGTCCGGTCGCGAGGTACAGCCCGGCGGCGACGTCCCACGCGGGCAGCAGGTGGTTCACCGGTCCCGCGCCCTCCGGGCCGGTGACCAGTGGGAATCCGGTGGCCGCCTGGACGGTGTAGTCCACCGCTGTGCCACCGTCGCGGCGGCCGGTCAGCAGTACGTGGATCAGGTCGGGGCGGCGTTCCCGCAGCGCCTCGTACGTCAGGTCCGGGGTCCGCTCGGAGTTGCTGATCACGATTCCGCCGCGGCGCCCGCCGCCGACGATCAGCTCGGCGACCAGCCGACGTCCCTGCTCACAGGCCAGGTCCACCTCGATGGCGCGCTTGCCCTTGTTCAGCCCCGACCAGTACAGGCTCGTCCCGCTGTCCGCCAGCGGCAGGCGGGTGCGGTCGGGGGCACCGCCGACCGACTCGATCCGGATCACGTCGGCGCCGAGCTGAGCCAGTGTCATCCCGCTCAGCGGGGTCGCCACATAGCTGGAGATCTCGATGATCCGCATGCCCCGCAGCGGCTGGGAGGGCCGCGCTTCCCGCTCCCGGAGCTCCTGCGGTACGGCGGGGTCGTCCCTCACTTCGCTCCCCGCATCAGGTTCCTGCCGATGATCAGCTTCTGGATTTCGCTGGTGCCCTCGTAGATGCGGAAGAGCCGGGCGTCGCGGTAGCAGCGCTCGACGACCGTGCCGCGCATGTACCCCATGCCACCGTGGATCTGCACCGCGAGGTCGGCCGCCTTGGAGACCATCTCGGAGCAGAACAGCTTGGCCGCTGAGGGCGCGATCCTGCGGTCCTCGCCGGAGTCGTACCTGCGCGCCGCGTCGAGGACCAGCGCGCGGCCGGCCAGTACCCCGGTCTGGATCTCCGCGAGCATCGCCTGGACCAGTTGGAACTCGCCGATCGGCTTGCCCCCCTGTTTGTTGGAGGCGGCGTGGGCGACGGACTCCTCCAGGATCCGCTGGGCCATGCCGACGCAGAGCGCGGCGATGTGCACGCGGCCGCGCACGAGGGACTTCATCGCGGTGCCGAAGCCGGCGCCCTCCTCGCCGCCGATCAGCGCGTCCTTGCCGACGCGCACGTCGTCGAAGAACACCTCGGCGGTCCAGGCGCCCGCCTGGCCCATCTTGGGGTCTTTGGGACCGATGGTGACGCCCTTCCGGTCGGCCTCGACCAGGAAGACGGAGATGCCCTTCGTACCGTGGCTCTCCGGATCCGTCCGGGCGAAGACCACCAGCAGATCGGCCAGCGGGGCGTTGGTGATGAACCGCTTCGACCCGTTGATGACGTACCGGTCACCATCGCGCACCGCGCGGGTCGTCAAGCCGGACGGGTCCGAGCCCGCCTCGGCCTCGGTCAGCGCGAAGGAGGCGACGGCGCCCTCGGCGAGCCGGGGCAGCCAGTGCTTCCGCTGTTCCTCGGTACCGGCGTTGACCAGCACCTGTCCGGCAATGCCGTTGTTGGTGCCGAACATCGAGCGGAAGGAGGGGGTGGTGTAACCGAATTCGAAGGCGAGCCGTGCGTCCTCGTACAGGTTCGCGCCGAGGCCGCCGTACTCCTCGGGCAGCATGTACCCGAACAGGCCCATCTCCGCTGCCTTTTGACGGATGTCCTCGGGTATGGCGTCGGTCTCCTCGATCTCGTCCTCACGCGGGACGACGTCCTCGCGCACGAAGCGGCGCACCGCGTCGAGCACGGCCTCGAAATCGGTGGATTCCATGGTGTTGTTCTCCGTTCCCGCGTTCATTCGGTCTCGGTCGGGCTGGTCAGGACCGCCAGGGCGTCCACAGCGACGGCTCCGTGTCCTTCCGGGCCGAGGAGCAGTGGGTTCACATCGAGTTCGGCGAGGTCCTCGGACAGGTCGGCGGCCAGCCAGGACAGGCGCGCGATGGTTTCCGCGGCCGCGTCGATGTCACGCGGCGGTTTGCCGCGTACCGCGCCGAGCAGCCGGCTGCCACGTAGCGACAGGAGCAGGCGTCGGGCGGTGTCGGTGTCGATGGGGGCAACGGCGACTTGGCTGTCGGCAAGGGCCTCGACGAGTACCCCGCCCAGGCCGACCACGACGACCGGGCCGAACACGGGGTCGTTCTTGGTCCCGACGATCAGCTCGGTGCCGGCGGGCGCCATGCGCTGGACCAGCAGTCGGGCATCGTCCACTCCCGCCTCGCGGGCGATGCGGAACAAGTCGTCGGCGGCCCCGCGAATGGCCCCGGCCTCGTCGAGCCCGAGCCGCACACCGCCCATGTCGCTCTTGTGCCCGATGCGGTCGGACAACAGCTTGACCGCGACCGGGCCGTCGAGCTCCGCCGCCGCGGCCACCGCCGCGTCGGCGGACTCCACCGGGCGGGAGGCGGCAGACGGTATGCCGTACGCCGCGATCAGCCGGGTCGACTCGTGCTCATCGAGCTGGATCCGCCGCGCGGCCCGCGCTTCGGTCAGCAGTGACCGCGCGGCGGCGTCATCGATACCGGCGGGGCGCTGCGGCCGCACCAGCGCGGGGCGCAGGCTGAAGTCCGCGAGCAGCCCCAGCGCTGCGGCAGCGCTGCCCGGGCCGGTGTAGCAAGGGATGCCGAGATCCCGCAGCCGCTGCCTGGGCCGCCCACTGCCCCCGGTCCACACCACGACCACGGGACGGTCCGTGGACCGATTCGCCTCCTCGACCGCGTCGATGAGCTCCGTGGCACAACTGTCCGCGCAGCCGAGCAGGACCGCGATCATGTCGGTGTCGGGATGCTCGACGGCCACTCGCAGCGCCCGGCGCAGCATGCCCGGCTCGGCGAGGAGGGTGCCGGTGAGGTCGACCGGATTGCGCGGAGATCCGTACGCCGGGATGGCGGCGGCCATCTTCCGCTGCCACGTCTCGTCCCACGGACGCACCTCCAAGCCGTACTGGGCGGCCGCATCGGCCATCAGGGCTCCTGCCCCACCGGAGACCGACAGGCTGGTCAGCCTGCGCCCGCTGGCCCGCCGCCCGGTCGCGAAGAGCTGCGCGGCACCCAGCATCTCGTCCGGCCCGTCCACTCGCAGAATGCCGTACTGCCGCGCCGCACCATCGAAGACCGCGTCCTCCCCGGCCAGCGACGCGGTATGCGACTGCGCCGCACGCGCCCCCGCCGCCGACCGCCCCACTTTCACAGCGATGATCGGCTTGTCCCGCTCATGTGCCTCCCGTGCCGCCTCCAACAGCCTGCGGCCGCCGGTGACACCCTCCAGATAGGCCAGTACCACCTGCGTCTGGTCGGTGCGCACCAGCCCGTCCAGCAGTTCGGCCACCGAAAGGTCCACCTCATTGCCGGTGTTGAGGTAATGCGAGATCCCAATGCCCAGATTCTGGGACTCGTTGAAGACGAAGCCGCCGAACGCGCCGCTCTGGCTGAGGAAGGCCACCGGGCCCTCGTGCAGCGGTACGTCCTCGTCCAGCGCCGAGGTGAACGTGGGCATCGCGCGGTCCCGGACCCCGATCATGCCCAGGCAGTTCGGCCCGAGCACCCGCACACCGCTCTCGTCGATCGCCGCCCGCAGCTCACGCTGGAGCGCCGCGCCCTCACCGCCGAGTTCGGCGAAGCCGGACGCGCCCACGATCGCGGCCGGGACGCCACGCCGACCGCAGGCCCGTACCGCATCGGCCGTCCGCTCCGCCGACAGCATGATCATCGCCAGGTCGATGTCACCGTCCACCTCGTCGAGGCTGCGATGGGCGGGCAGGCCCTGGACGGTCCCGCGAGTGGGATTGATCGGCAGGATCCGCCCGGCGAACCCGAAGCGCTTCAGATACTCCACCGGCCGGCCCGACAGCTTGGCCGGGTTGTCCGACGCGCCGAGGATCGCGATGGACCGCGGATACAACAGCCTCTGCACTGCGTCGCCACGGTCGGACGGGGCGGCCGGGTCGGTCAGGCTGGTCAGCTCGGCCTGGTCGGTCAGGTCGCTCGGATTCGGGCTCGGTTCGCTCGCAGACACGGTCAACTCCTTTATCTACAGCGCGAGATGAGTCGTCGGGCGGTCGGACTCCTCCGCGCGGCTGGCCGACAGCGTGAGGAACGCCCGGGCGGCGAACAGTGACACCACGGTCACCAGCACCGCGAAACCGATCGGCAGCGCGATCGACCCGGAGGCGGTGAGCAGGGACTGCAGGATCACCGGCGCCAGGCCGCCGAGGACCCCGGCGAGCCCATAGGTCGCCGAGATTCCGGTGTAGCGGACGTTCGCCGGGAACGCCTGCGCGAACATGCCCGCCAGAAGGGCGTAATACATGACGTCCGGAATGGTCGCGAGCACCGCACCCAGCATGGCGAGGGTCCAATTCCCGGTACCGACGAGAACGAACATCAAAGGCAGCGTCGGCAACTGGAGTACGAGCAGCAGGGTGACGGCCTTCCGCACGTTCCAACGGGTGGCCAGTACCGCCCCGAAAGGCTGCACCAGGAATTGCACCACACCGGCGATCAGAATAATCGCGAGGAAGTCGTTCTTCGCCAGGCCGATTTCCGCGGTGGCCCAGGACAGCGCGAAGGTGTCTCGCGCGTAGACCACCGTGAACACGGTGAGGGCCGCGCCCACGCCGACCAGTACGGTCTTCGTGTTGCCGCGGAACAGGCTGACCAGCGGGACCTTCACCGTCTGCTGGGACGCCCGCATCGCGAGGACCGCGGGCGACTCCTCCAGGCTCAGCCGGATCACCAGACCGACGACCACCAGCAGCGCCG
This sequence comes from Streptomyces ochraceiscleroticus, assembly GCF_000720485.1. GTDB lineage: Bacteria > Actinomycetota > Actinomycetes > Streptomycetales > Streptomycetaceae > Streptomyces > Streptomyces ochraceiscleroticus. Next base: position 247,125 of record NZ_JOAX01000006.1, read on the forward strand.
ACGCGAGGAACGGCAGCCGCCACGCCCAGCTCAGCAGCGCGTCATCCGGCAGTTGGGCGACCGCGAGGAAGGACAGCGTCGCCAGGATGCGCCCCGCGGGCGAGCCCTGTTGCGCGAAGGCGCCGAACAGGAAGCTGCGTTCCTTCTTGGCGTGCTCGGTCGCGATCAGCACCGCGCCGCCCCACTCGCCGCCGACGGCCAGCCCCTGCACCATGCGGAACACGATCAGCAGTACCGGTGCGGCCGCGCCGATCTGGGCATAGGTCGGCAGCAGGCCGATGCCGACCGTGCTGACGCCCATCAGCATCAGCGTCGCGATGAGCGCCTTCTTCCGTCCGATCCGGTCGCCGAGGTGACCGAAGACGATGCCGCCGAGCGGGCGCGCCAGGAATCCGATCCAGAAGGTGGCGAAGGACAGCAGAATTCCGACCGAGGCCGGGACCCGGGAAAAGAACAACGGCGCGAACACCAGGGCCGAGGCGGTGCCGTATACGTAGAAGTCGTACCACTCGATGGTCGTGCCCATGAAAGAGGCCCACCCTGCTTTGCGGGCCATTTTCTCTTCTCTGGGCAACTGTCCGGTTCGCATCTCACGTTTCCTTCCGGAATGGCGACCCTGCGTATGGACCTTGCGTATGACCCTCCGTACGACGGCGCGATGTTGCTGCTCGGGAAACTAAGGGCAACGAACTAGTTTCGTCCAACACCAATCCTGCGTACGATTGATTCGCCGCAGCGACACAATGGGCTGTGACCAGCGCAGAGCAGAGGTGGCCGGATGGAACTGAGACACCTGCAGGCGTTCGTGGTGGTCGCGGAGGAGCTCAACTTCCGCCGTGCGGCGGCGCGGTTGCAGATGACGCAGCCGCCGCTGTCGCAACAGATCAAGCGGCTGGAACGCGAGGTGGGGGTGGAGCTGCTGCGCCGTACGACCCGGCACGTCGCGCTCACCGGCGCCGGCGCGGCCTTTCTGACCGAGGCCCGGCGCGCCCTGCAGGCGGCTCGGGCGGCGCCGGAGGCGGCCCGGCAGGCGGCCGCCGGGCAGACCGGCGTGGTCCGGCTCGGCTTCAGCGGCCCCACCTCCCACGAGGTGCTGGTCCTGATGACCCGGAAGTTCCGCGAGTACCGGCCCCACGTACGGCTGGAGGTCCTCGGCCCGGTCTTCGGCGGCGAAATGGTCGGTCGACTCGGCCGGGACGAGGTCGACGCGGGGCTCATCCGGCTGCCCGTGGCGGGCTCGGGGCTACAGGTACGGGAGCTCACGCGGCACGGCATCACCGTGGCGCTGCCCACCGAACACCCATTGGCGACGCGCCGGGAGGTCGGCGTGCTCGACCTGCGCGACGAGCCCGTGGTCAGCCATCCCACCAACCGGGGCGCCGGAATCGTCTCCCTCATCCACAAGGCGTTCCTGAAGCACGGCACCAGCCCGAACGTCGTCCAGGAGGCCCCGGACACCCACACCATCCTGTCGCTGGTCGGCGCCGGCGTGGGCGTCGGCTTCGTCCCCGCGTCCGCGGCCCACCTGAAGGTGCCGGGCGTCGTCCTGCTCCCGGTCTCCGACATTCCCCCGCTGCCGCTGGCCCTCGCCTGGCGCAAGAACGACCCCAACCCGGCCCTGCACGCACTGATCGACCTGCTGGACGAGATCTCGGCGGAATGCCGACTGAAGCCGGACGAGGTATGACTGCCCGTCAGCTAACCGACTCTCAGCGGAGGTTCGCGCCCCTGTACACCCTCTCGATCCGCTGCAGGACGGCCAGCTTGTACACGCGCATGGAGCAGGTGACGCAGCAGCCCTGCGGCACCTTCGTCAGCAGATGTTCGGTGCCCTGCGGGTCGACGACCCTGATCTTTACCCGACGCTCCATGTAGAGGCCCCCGCACGGACAACGCCCGTACCGGCCCGGTCGCAGTCCCCTGCCGCCTTCGGTACTCGCTTCCGTGCTCATGCCGCATCCCCTTCGGCGAGCTTGATCCGGCGCGCAAGAGTGCTGCCGCAACAACTCGTCGATACGCGCGTCCAGAAGGCAGACCGCGAGGGTGTTCTGGCCTCCCGAGTGCTGGGCGGCGATCTGACTCCGCAGCCCGGTACGGACGAACGCCTCCAGCCACGCCGGGTCGCCGGGCCCTGCCCCGACATCCGTACGGGCCGCGGTGACCGGATCGTCCAGCAGCAGGAAACGGTCGGCGTCGGGCCGTGGTGCCGCATAACCGGCGTCGATGATCCGCTCCAGCAGTGGCGACAGATCGCGCAGCGACACGCCGTCGTCGGCCAACGCCCGCAGCCCTGGCCGCTGGGGATCAGCATCGACCGGGTCCGAGGAGGGAGGGGTGTGAAAAACGGCGTGGCGCGTCGTGTCATCCCTCAGTGTTCCTCCCGCGATCGGGTACACGATCGCGGCGGCGTTCGAGGTCGCGCAGGGCGTTGCGCGCGGCGTGGGCGCCGCACATGCCATGCGCGCCGGGTCCGGGCGGGGTGGCGGCCGAGCAGAGGTACATCCCCGGCACGCCCGTCGCGTACGGATTCGGCGCGATCCGAGGGCCGAAGACGAGCTGCCGAATGTCCTTGGCGCCGGTGACGATATCGCCGCCCACATAGTTCGGGTTGTACGCGGCGAACTCGGTCGTCGTCCTCACGGCCATGCCGACGACACGGTCACGGAAGCCCGGGGCGAACCTTTCGATCTGCCGGATGATCGCCTCGGTGGCGTCGCCGGTGTAGCCGTGCGGCACGTGCGCGTAGGACCACAGCGGGTGCACGGCTCCGGCCGATCGCCCGGGGTCGGCCAGATATTGCTGGCCCACCAGGACGAACGGACGGTCCGGCATCCGGCCCGCATGAACCTCGCGCTCGGTCCGGGCGACCTCTTCGTAGGGTCCGCCGAGGTGCACGGTTCCCGCTTCGCGGGCGTGCGGGTTGGTCCAGGGCACGCCGCACTCCACCGCGAAGTCCACTTTGAAGGCGCCCGGCCCGTGCCGGAACCTGCGGTAGGCGCGTGCGACGCGGGGTGGGAGGCGGTCGCCGAGGATGTCCGCGACGGCCGCCGGGGCGAGGTCGAACATGACGATGTCCGCGGGTGGCAGGTCGGTGATCTTCCGGACCCGTACGCCGGTCTCGATCTTTCCGCCGAGATCGGCGAGGAGCGCGGCCAGCGCGTCGGTGATGGCCCGGGACCCGCCGGCGGCCACCGGCCAGCCGTACCGATGGCCCGCCGTGAGGATGCCCAGGCCGATCGCCGACGTCATCGGGAGATGCAGCGGCCGGAAGGCGTGGGCGGCGGCCCCGCCGAAGAGCGCCCTCGCCTTCTCGGTCCGGAACAGGCGGGCCAGAGTGGAGGCCGGCAGCGCGGTGGGAGCACCGAAGCGCGCCAGCCGCAGCGGATGGTCCGGGATCCGCACGAGGGGGCCCATGATGTCCGCCGCCCAGTCGTCGAACGACTTCGCCGGCCGGAAGAGGCGCCGCCAGCGATGCGCGTCGGAGCCGAGGCCCTCGGCCGTCTCCTCGATCGACCGGTGGAGCACCCCGGCATCGCCGTCGTCGAGGGGATGTACGCAGTCGATCTCGGGCCATCGCCATGTCAGCCCGTACCGTTCCAGGCCCAGCGTCCGGAGGAACGGCGAACCCACCGCCATGGGGTGGACGGCCGAGCAGTGGTCGTGCAGGAGGCCGGGCACGATGGCCTCGCTGGACCGGGTGCCGCCGCCGATCTCGTCAGCGGCCTCGAACACGGTGACATCCATCCCGTACCGGGCGAGGGCAGTGGCGGCAGCGAGCCCGTTGGGCCCGCTGCCGACCACGATCGCGGTCGTCATGCCGACGTCCGGGGCCGCTCGCGCCGGTCGTCCTGCCGGCTCACCTCATCAGGGGCGCCGACGCCGGCCGTCCCGGCCCGGGACCACTCGGCCTGGAGCGGGATCGGTCCGTTCGGCAGCCAGGGCTGCTCCTTGACCGCGTCCGCGGCGCGCCGCGTGCCCCGCTCGATCACACCGACTGCCACATCGATCACCTTGTACCGCTGATTCGTGCTGTGAATGGCCTGGGATTCGACCCACACCACAATAAATTCGCCCGGCTCGAACCCGCACCGGCTGGGCAGCATGATGACTTCGCGCGGGGCTTTGTTCGTCGGCGACAAGAGGGGGGCGGAGAGTCAGTGCCCGGTGGTCCCTTCGATGAATCTCCGCAGTGACGGCAGCAGCGTGTCCAGGTCCTGGCCGGTCCGGAAGGCGATGACGGTGGTGCCATCGTCGCCGGATGCCTCGTGGACAGAGGGGGCCGGGAAGAGCGCGAGCACCTCGCGCATCGCCTCGTCCATTTCCGCGACGGGGTCGGAGGACTCGCCCCGCAGCCATCGGCGCAGCACGTGGTTGTGGGCCGCGACCACGTTCGCCGCCATGAGCTCGGCCCGCAGTGAAGCCGTTGCCGTCGGGTCCCCCATCAGGTCCGCGATGAACTCGCGGAACAGTCGCTGATAGCGCGCCACGCTGGCGATCTCCCGGTCGCGCAGTGCGGCGACCTTGCTGGTGAGCGCGTACCGCCGCCGAGCGAGGTCGCCTTCCTCGATGTAGTGCAGCAGCACCAGGCGCACCGCGTCGGACACCGCGACCAGTGCGGTGCTGTGGCTGGAGGTGACCAGCCGGTCCTTGATCGCAGCGAGCAGCCGGTCGTGATCGGGGAAGATCACTTCTTCCTTGGACCGGTAGTGCCGGAAGAACGTGGTACGCCCCACTCCGGCCCGTTCGGCGATGTCGTCGACGGTCGTCTGCTCGTATCCGCGCTCGTCGAAGAGTGCGAAGGCGGCGTCCGCCAGCCGGATGCGCGCGGGTGTCTTGCTCATGGCCGCCCATCCTTCCCTGTCTCAGCGCCCGGAGACCACTTGCCCCCGCCAACGGTACTGAGTACCGTAAATACGAGATCGAGTACCAGAGGAGGTCCGCGTGGATTCCGTGGCACAGAGCGAGTCCGGCCTGCCGATCCAGCCGCTCTACGACGGCTCGGCGCTGACGGATTTCGACGCGGACGCCAAGCTGGGCGCTCCGGGGAAGTTTCCGTACACCCGTGGCGTGTATCCGTCGATGTACACCGGCCGGCCGTGGACGATGCGCCAGTACGCCGGCTTCGGCACGGCGAAGGAGTCCAACGAGCGCTACCACGAGCTGGTCGGCGCGGGTACGGGCGGCCTGAGCGTCGCCTTCGACCTGCCGACGCAGATGGGGTACGACTCCGACGAGACCATCGCCCGCGGTGAGGTGGGCAAGGTCGGCGTGGCGATCGACTCGATCGAGGACATGCGGACGCTGTTCCAGGGCCTGCCGCTGGACAAGGTCTCGACGTCGATGACGATCAACGCCCCCGCGTCGACGCTGTTGCTGCTGTACCAACTGGTCGCAGCCGAACAGGGCGTCTCCGGCGACCAGTTGACCGGCACGATCCAGAACGACGTACTCAAGGAGTACATCGCCCGCGGTACGTACATCTTCCCGCCCAAGCAGTCCCTGCGGCTGATCAGCGACATCTTCGCTTACTGCCACCAGGAGCTGCCGCGCTGGAACACGATCTCCATCTCCGGCTACCACATGGCCGAGGCCGGGGCGACGCCCGCGCAGGAGATCGCGTTCACCCTGGCCAACGCGAAGGAGTACGTGCGCGCCGCGATCGCCGCGGGCCTGGACGTCGACGACTTCGCACCGCGGCTGTCGTTCTTCTTCGTCGCCAGGACCACGCTGCTGGAGGAGATCGCGAAGTTCCGTGCCGCCCGTCGCATCTGGGCGCGCATCATGCGTGATGAATTCGGCGCCAAGAATCCCAAGTCGCAGATGCTGCGCTTTCATACCCAGACCGCCGGCGTGCAGCTCACGGCGCAGCAGCCCGAGGTCAACCTCGTACGGGTCGCCCTGCAGGGCCTGGGCGCGGTCCTCGGTGGGACGCAGTCCCTGCACACCAACTCCTACGACGAGGCCATCGCGCTGCCGACGCAGAAGGCGGCGCGGCTGGCCCTGCGTACACAACAGGTCATCGCCTACGAGACCGATGTGACCAAGACGGTCGATCCCTTCGCCGGGTCCTACGTCGTGGAGTCGATGACGGACGACGTCGAGGCGGCGGCCCTTGAGCTGATCCGGGCCGTCGAGGACCGGGGCGGCGCGGTGACGGCGATCGAGCAGGGCTTCCAGAAGTCCGAGATCGAGAAGTCCGCGTACAAGATCGCGTTGGAGATCGACAACGAGGAGCGGACCGTCGTCGGGGTCAACAAGTACACCCTCGACGAGGAGGAGCCGTACGAGCCGCTGCGCGTCGACCCCCAGATCGAGACCGACCAGTGCGAGCGCCTTGCCACCCTGCGCAAGGAGCGTGACAACGACGCCGTAGAGCGCGCCCTGGACGCACTGCGCGACGCCGCGCGGGGCACCGACAACGTCCTGTACCCGATGCGTGAGGCCCTGCGCCTGCGCGCCACGGTGGGCGAGGTCTCCCACGCGCTGCGCGATGTGTGGGGCATGCACGTCCCGCACGACACCTTCTGAACCGATGAGCCTCGGGATGGAACAACCAGTGAGCGATACCCACATCCACACCACCGCGGGCAAGCTGGCGGATCTTCAGCGACGCATCGAAGAAGCCACCCACGCCGGCTCCGCGCGGGCGGTGGAAAAGCAGCACGCC